>NZ_LIKT01000021.1 GCF_001294455.1 Phaeobacter sp. 11ANDIMAR09 | reverse complement strand
TCGGGGGGCAGGTCACAACTTCGGTGAGATCTTCATCCTTCGGTCTTACAATGTGTGCCATCTGTACTAGCCCGGTGTTGGTTTGCCGCTTTTGCCGAACGTCCGAAACTTTTTTCGAACCTGCTCATCAAGGCGATAGCTAGCAGTGCAAATGAACACAGAGCGCCCAGTCAACTAAGGCAAAGTGACTTCCAGGCTTCCACCGCGTGGTTGACGGACCCTTCTCTCCGAATCTTAAAAACTGTGTCCAAAATGCACAGGTTTCATGAGAGAAGAAGGAATTTTCGGCGACCTAGCTGCTTGCCCCCGAATCTTCAAACATCTCAGAAGCAACAGGGGCTGTTTACCCTTAAGGCCAGGAAGTCGTCGGAACCGACGGGCGCTAGCCAGACGCGCGGAAGAACGCCAGCCCCTCTCTCAGCCATCTTCTCAATTCCTTCAATCCGATGTACGCATCTACTCCCGGCAGTTCAGCTGCGGTGGAACTTTGCTGTTCGAAGCGGGCTATGAAAACTCCAGTTGGCCCTATACAGGGCATAAATTAGCAGCACCTAGAGAAAGTATCGCGCCTCGATGTTGGGCCAGCGATAGTAAATAATCCAACCTCCAAGCAACAGCCACAGACATCAACTTCGTGAATAACTAGACCAGAATGATCTAGACGAATACAAGCCCCGCTCTCGAACCTTGATTCAAAAACATGACGCTTAGAGCCGCAAATTTAAAAAATGAACTCGGGGTGGAAAAGGCGATGTTTCAAGCTTCCAAATATCTCCGAAACGGTGAGTCAAAGGAACCTTCGGGCTCTACCGCCCGCTGGCCCGAAACAGCTTCACTATTTGAGGGTTACGCTGTTTCGGGCCAGCTAGTAGCTGAAGTTCCTACACAACAAGAATTTCTGGTCTCGTCGCACGTGTAAGCGCTTTTAATTCATGCCCAGGGCTTCTTTGTACATTTCAAGCACCGCTTCTTCTTCAGCGATATCGTCTTTGTCACGTTTGCGCAGGCGGATAATGGTTCGCACCACCTTTACGTCGTAGCCACGCCCTTTGAGTTCCGCAAAGACTTCTTTTTGCTGCTCTGCAATGTCCGCCTTTTCCTGATCAAGACGCTCAATACGCTCGACGAACTGTCGCAGTTCTCCTGCCGTCACTTTGTAGGAGTCGCTCGCTTCTTCATAATCTGTCATGGGTGCCTCATATTACTGCTGTCACGAGATAGGGTTTGGGGCAAGGGGATAGCCGTTGACCTGCCCTATCGCAAGGCAGGAATGGACTGGCCGCGATTTCTCGCCTTTCGCCCCTCAGGGTTCCCGCCGCCGCGCCGACGTGCCGTGGCTTGTGTCCCTGCCGACAATCCGCTAATCGCAGGCGCGTGCAAATGATGCAGGAGCCGCAGCATGTTTGAAATTCTCGTCTGGGCCGGAGCCGCCCTGTCGATTGCAGGCCTGGTCGGCCTGATGTGGTGCATCGTGCACGTGATCCTGGCGCGGCGCAAAAACCTGAGCGATGACGCGCTGCGCGCGGTAGTGCAAAAAGTCCTGCCCTACAATCTGGGCGCCCTGTTTCTGTCGGTGATTGGCTTGATGCTGGTCATGGTCGGCATTTTTCTGGGCTGAGCCCGAAAATTCCACCGTACAGTCCAGGGTCAGCCGAACCCGGCTGACCAATGGTTTATGCAATTTGCCTTTAGACCGGCATATTGTCGAATTGGTTTTCCGCTTCTTCCTCGGACAGATCTACATCCAATTGATGCAAGCGACGCGGCACCGTAACACCCTCGATTCTCAGATCGCTCATTAGGCGTGCATATTCCGACCGCAGCTTCAGACGCCCCTCTGCCGATTCCTGTCGAATTCTTTCAGCCAGCTTTTCGGCCCTATTCAGCAACTCGCTACTCATGATGTTCACTCTCCTCCAATAATTTCCGGACCTGCCTTGGTGCACGAGACCACTCCCTAGCGGCAGTCCTGATGGCCCTGCCCTCTGCCATAGCCGCTGTCACAAGTGGCTGTAACAGCCCTCTGGGCGGGCAGAAATCCGCTCTCCGGACTGAGGCGCCTGACTGGCTTCACAACCGTCAAAGCAGCTGTCACACTTGGGGCAACAGCGGCAATGTCCTACCAGGCCCTGTGGACAGACACTGCCTAACCCCAGTGAGGCAGGCCGTCTTTGAGACAGGTCAAGACCACGACAAAACAGGGCCCAAGCTGCCTATTGAGCGCCCCGCGCCACAAGTACTTTGAGAATATTCACGGATCAAAGCTACCGCAACACTTGAAACATATTCTTTATTTTGTATATATCAAATGAAACGAAAGGGAGAGCCCAAAATGAACCCCACTGTCAAAGCCTTTTTCGACGAGGCAACCAACACGGTTTCCTATGTCCTGCGGGATCCTGATGGCTCTGCCTGTGCTGTGGTCGATTCCGTTCTGGATTTTGACCATGCCTCGGGCCGCACTGATACGGCCTCGGCGGATCAGATCATCGCCTGGATCAAAGGGGAAGGCCTGCGCTGTGAATGGATTCTGGAAAGCCATGTGCACGCAGATCACCTATCGGCGGCGCCCTATCTTCAGGAGCAGCTGGGCGGCAAGATCGGCATCGGCGAGAACATCACCGTGGTCCAGGACACCTTTGGCAAGGTTTTCAACGAAGGCACCGCCTTTCAACGCGACGGCAGCCAATTTGATGCGCTGTTCAAGGAAGGCGACAGCTTTATGATCGGCCAGCTGCGCGGCGAGGTGCTGCACACCCCCGGTCATACCCCGGCTTGCCTGACCTATGTGGTCGGCGATGCTGCCTTTGTGGGCGATACATTGTTCATGCCTGATTTTGGCACCGCGCGGTGCGATTTCCCGGGCGGCTCATCTGCTGAGCTCTACCAATCGATTCAGAAAATTCTGGCGCTGCCGGATGAGACGCGCATCTTTGTCGGCCATGACTACAAGGCCCCCGGTCGGGACGATTATGCCTGGGAAACCACGGTTGGCGAACAAAAGGCGCTGAACATTCATATCGGCGAAGGCCGCCCCATCGAGGAATTTACTTCGATGCGTGACGCCCGCGATGCCACCCTGGCGATGCCTCGGCTGATCCTGCCCTCGCTGCAGGTCAACATGCGGGCAGGCCAGATGCCAGAGCCCGACGATCAGGGCGATGTCTTTTTGAAACTGCCAGTCAACAAGATCTGATCATCTGGCTTCATCACCGGGCGGCCCCTGGCCGCCCACCTTACCACGGGGTGGGCACCGTGCGACAGAGAGCACGATCTGTCGCAAAGCCTAGCAGCCCCGGACGATCTGCCTCGCCAGTACTCTCGCCAGTACTCCTGGGGCCCGAGAACTCGACACACATGACGAAGGAAACGCGCGAAAATGGAAATGGATTGGATCTGGGGGCTCGTTGGCGGCGGCCTCATCGGGTTGGGAGGCGCAGTCTTCCTGCTCGGCAATGGCCGCATCATGGGAGCCAGTGGCATCCTGGGCGGCCTGGTCGACGGCACCGGACGCGGCAACTTTACCGAACGGTTGGTCTTTCTACTTGGCGTGGTGGTCACACCGATGCTGCTTTTGCCGCTCTACAAGGATGGTGTCGACACGCATATGACCAGCAATATCGCCGTGATCATCGCGGCAGGTCTTTTGGTGGGCATCGGCACCCGAATTGCCAATGGCTGCACCTCGGGCCATGGGGTCTGTGGCATCTCGCGCCTGTCGCTGCGCGGCATCGTCGCCACTGTCTTTTACATTCTGGCAGGCGGGCTCACCATCGCCCTGTTCCGCCACATCCTGGGAGTAATCTGATGCAGCGTTTGTTTCTGTCCCTGCTCTCCGGCGCATTATTTGGGGCTGGTCTGTTTGTATCCGGCATGACGGACACCACCAAGGTACAGGGCTGGCTGGATGTTTTTGGCAATTGGGATCCGACCCTTGCCTTTGTCATGGGCGGCGCCATTGTGCCCATGTTCATCGCCTGGCGTCTGACGTCCGGGCGTCGCCCGCTGGTCGGCGGCGACTTCCCGGCGCCACCACGCCCTGAGATGGATCACCGGCTGATCACTGGCTCGGTGCTCTTTGGCATGGGCTGGGGCTTGGCGGGGCTATGCCCCGGTCCGGCGATTGCCTCGCTCAGCTATAATGGCTCTGGTGGGCTGATCTTTATGGGAACGATGCTCCTGGGCATGGTTGCAGCCCCGATTTTCGGGCGGCAACTGGACGGGCTGGCCGCAAAGGTTTAAAGACACATCATGGATGCACGTGTACTCACACCCCGCTACGCCGTCTCGCCGCAGATCTCGGTTGAAGACATGCCTGCTATTGCCGCCGAGGGCTTTAAGACGGTGATTTGTAATCGCCCCGATGCCGAAGTTCCGCCCAGTCATCAGGCCGCCGCAATCCGCGCCGCCGCCGAAGCCGCTGGTCTCGAGTTTCGTGAATTGCCGCTCACGCATCAGACGATGACACCTGAAAATGTTGCCCAACAGCGCGCCTATTACGAGGAATGCCCCGGCCCGGTTCTGGCCTATTGTGCCTCAGGGACCCGCTGTTCGGTGATTTGGTCCCTGGGCGTTGCCTCTGAAATTAACCCGGATGAAATACTCCGCATGACCAGCGCGGCTGGCTATCAGCTGGATGGGCTGCGCCCGGCGCTGGAAGCTATTGCAACCACATAAGGCTTAGCCTGCGCGCTCCGCAACAGAGGCTAATCTGACAGCGCGCTTTGCCCTTGATGCCGGGCTCGATCCACAGGGATCGGGCCCGGTTTGGCTTTGGGCGCCCGCGCATAGCAAAGGGCCGTGCCCCCTAGAGCCTTTTCTTCAACCCCGGCTCAGGAGTGGAAAGCCCCCGCAAACAGCAAAACGCCACAGAGTGACGTTTCCTTTGCCTTGGATTTTCAAATCCAAATCTCAGCTGATTTTTGATCCTAAAGACCGGGAGCGGCATCGCCTTCAAGGCCGGCAAGCTTGGAAATCTCAGCCGCCGCGTCATCGGGGTTGAATTGATCCATGCCATCGCCCAGCCCAGCAAGATCCCCCATCGGAGCCGCAGCCAGATCATTTCCGAGCCCGGCTCCCAGGTCCCCCAGATCCGCACCGAGGTCAGCGCCCAAATCTCCCCCGAGGCCAGCACCAAGGTCGCCGCCCAGTCCACCGCCCAGTCCACCGCCCAGATCGCCGCCCAATTCCATGCCCAGATCGTCAGACATAGGGTCCATCTCCAGCCCGCCTGCCGGAGCCGCAAAGCCCATAGGGTCATCCAGTGGATCCTGAAGATCCTGGGCCGCAATCCCCAGATCCAGCGCAGGAGGTTCATCCATCATCGGCAGAGCCGCAGGCGCTTCCGATCCAATACTATCCGCAAAGCCATCGCCCATCTGGCCGGTCTCGACTTCCACCGCGCGCCCTGTGCTGACCCGTATGGCCCGTGCCCCGTTCAGCTGCCCCAAACGCCCCTTGGCAATCGGCTGCCCACCAATATCGATCAAATCGGTTTCATACAGGAAAGCCTGATCCAGCGGCAGAATTTCCCCTACTTTCAGTGCCGAGAATTCATTCAGAGGCACCCGCACCTTACACAGAATCGCCGAGAGCTCCGCCCGCATGGCCCCCATACCGCCCGCCAGAGACGGCCCGGTTTTGGCACCGCTGAGGCCCAGCTCTTCCAGGCTCGGTTCCGGCAAGATCAGCTTGAGCTCGCCCTGCATGGCTCCCACGGCCAAATCAACGGTCAGGCTGATCAGGCGATAGTCTTCGGCCTCCAGCCCCAGAATTAGCGAGCGCACGTTCTCCACCTGGGCCCCATAGCGGTAGCCGGAAAAGATCATCTGATCCTTCTCGCCCTGCAACAGCGCCTGAACCTTGCCAAAGGATTTCTCCAGGAACTCCGCCGTCATGGCCGCATCGGTCGGGGTATAGTTGCGCTCAGAAGGCGCCTTGCCCATGATCTGGCCAATGGTCTGCTTTTGGATCAGGGCCGTCACCAATGCGGCATCCATGGTGGCCGCCCCAAGGCGGCCATTGGGACCATCCAGAACCACAATCAGATCTTTGTCGGACAGGTCGTCGACCAGATCTTCGGGAACTCGGTTCACCTGGCGGGCCGCCAGTACCGCCAGCGGTAGGTCGCATTGCTCGGAGGCCGCGCGCGCAAGCGATCGGCGCAGGGCTTTGAGGGTAATTGAGGCCTTTTGTGCCGCTCCCCCGTCCTTTGACGCCGCAAGTTTGCGCGCGAGTCCACTGGACCCGCCGCTACCAGCTTGCTGTTTTTCCGCTTCAGACATCAGCCATCAACCTGCACGTTTTGCGCTCCCTTTTGAATTGTCTTAACGACCGTTCGTTACCAAGATCTTTAAAACCCTGTGCCAGAGAGGATTTTCCGCTCAATCGGCAAGGAAATTCTGAAACTGCCTCCCTTTTGCCCAAGCAGGTAGCAAATATCCCCCTCCAGGCGCTGCATGATCTCGCGACAAATCGCCAAGCCAAGCCCTGCGCCCCCGGCCCTCTCTGGGCTAACACGCGAGAATTTCTCAAAAATTAACTGCTGGTGATCCAGCGGAACCCCGCTGCCATTGTCGGTGAAATCTATCCAGATCTCCCCCAGGGCACAGGTCACACGAATGGTTAACTCCGCGGAGTCTGCATCACAATACTTCTGCGCATTGGCGATCAGGTTGATAAAGACCTGCGCCAGGCGATCGAGGTCAGAGGAGATGCGGATATCTTCGGTTTTGCGATCCCGGATGACCTCGATCGGATGATCAGATCCCGCCAGAGCTGTTGAAACCGCGTGGTCCATCACCTCCTTCAGCGTGCCCGCCGACATGTTCAAACTCACCTGACCGCTTTCCAATACGCTCAGGTCCAACAGATCATTCAATAGACGGGTCAGGCGCAGGGCCTCATCATGAATGATGGTGGCATAGCGTGTTTTCTCGGCCAGAGGCATGTCGCCGTCGTCCCGCAGGATCTCTGAAAAGGCCCGGATCGAGGTCATAGGCGTCCGCAACTCGTGGCTCACCTGGCTGAGAAAGGCATCTTTTTGTTGGGAAATCTGGGTTAGCTTCTCATTCGAGACCCGCAGCTGCCGCGCGGTGCGGGACAGCTCAGCGGATTGTTCTTCCAACTGGTTGGAGTATTCCAGCATCTGCGCCGTTTCATCCGCCACCGCCAGAAGATCCTGCACCGACACCGAAGATCCGCCGACAATCTGGCCGATCATCGCATGGGCGGCTGCCGCACCAATGGAAGCGCCAAGCTCGCGCTCCAGTCGCTGCAGAAAGGCAGGCGTTGGCTCTGGCAGGGTGCCACGCCCCCCTTGTCGGGCCAATTCGCGATGAAAGAAGGCCTGCGCCTCGGTGGCGCCAAGAATGCGCTGTGACATCACCATCAGGTCTTCGCTCTGCGCCACTGATCCAGTCCAGCCGCGCGGACCCGAGGAATGTTCAAACACATTGACAAACTGCGCGCCCTGCAGCCGCTCGATTGGGCTGGGGAAAGTCATCAGCGAGACGACACAAAACACCACAGCATTGAGGCTCATCGACCAGAGCACCGCATGCACGGTTGAATCCAGCCCCTCGATGCCAAACAACGCCTGTGGGCGCAGCCAGGACAGGCCAAACAGCCCTTCGGCCAGGATATGATCCGGCAGCAGCCCGCCGCCGAGTGCTGGCAGCAGCATGGTATAGACCCAGATGGCAAAACCCACGGTCAGCCCGCTCAACGCCCCCGTACGGGTGGCGCCACGCCAGAACAGCCCTCCGACAAGGGCCGGCAACATCTGCGAAATCCCGGCAAAGGAGATCAGCCCCACCGCCGCCAGCGCCGCGCCGCCACCAGAGAGCTTGTAGTAGAAATAACCCAGCCCCAAAATGACCGCGATGGAGATCCGGCGAGCAAAGAGCACGACATTGCGTACATCCCCCGAAACCGAGGCGCCCTCGCCGCCCTGCAGATGCAGCCAGATCGGCATAACCATATGATTCGACACCATGGTCGACAACGCCATGGCCGCCACAATCACCATCGAGGTCGCCGAGGAAAAGCCGCCAAGAAAGGACAAGACCGCAAGCCCCTGCTGCCCCTGCGACAGCGGCACCGTCAGAACAAAGAGATCCGGGTTGGAGCCTGCCGGCAGCAGCTCCAGCCCAATCGCAGCGATCGGCACCACAAACATCGAGATCAGCAAAAGGTAGAGCGGAAAGGCCCAGGCCGCGACCCGCAGATGGCGCTCGTCTTCGTTTTCCACCACCATGACCTGAAACATCCGCGGCAGGCAGACAAAGGCGGCAGCAGAGAGGAAGGTAATGGTGGCCCAACGCCCACCATCAACCCGCCAATCCCCGATCCGCGAGGCGTCAATCCGCGCCAGGGTCTCACTCACCCCATCCGACAGGCCCCAGACCACAAAGATACCCACCGCCAGCAGCGCTACCAGCTTAACCACAGCTTCCAGAGCCACGGCAGTGACCACCCCATGATGCCGCTCATTGGCGTTCAAATTGCGGGTGCCAAACAGAATGGCAAAGATCGCCAGGCCAGCCGTCACCCAGAACACTGTCGTGGTTTCATGATAGCTGCGCAGAGGATCGGCTTCGGCAAAGATTGCAAAAGACAGGGTAATGGATTGCAATTGCAGAGAAATATATGGGGTGATGCCAATCACCGCGAGCACAGTAACGCCAATAGCCAGGGCGTTTGACTTGCCATAGCGTGCCGACAGAAGATCCGCGATGGAGGTCACCCTCTGGCTGCGCCCCACCCGGACCAGCTTGCGCAGCCCCCACCACCATCCAACCATTACCAGGGTGGGCCCCAGATAGATGGTCAGAAACTCCAGCCCGGATCGCGCCGCATATCCAACCGCCCCGTAAAAGGTCCAGGCCGTACAATAGATTGACAGCGACAGGGTGTAGATGAGCGGCGAACGCATCCAGGCCGCGCTTTGGCCACGCGCGGCGCGACGGTCCGCCAAAAAGGCGACAAAGAACAGCAGCGCCACATATCCCAGACAGACCAGAGCCAGAACATTGAGCGAAGCCATCAGTCGCGCTCGTCCTGCGGGCCGCCTTCGGTCCAGTGTCCGGTCCAATGCCCGGCCCAAAGCCGGACCGCGACGCCAAAGGCAAGGCTGGCCGCGATCAAACCGCCCCAGACCACAAAGATATAGGTGATCGCCGCTGAGGTGGTCATGCCACCATGCGTGTCAGGGGCTGGATAGGGGTCTGGATTGGGCCACATCAATGGAACGGCAAACAACAAGGCGCCCATGAGCGGCAAAAGGCGGGCAATATCCATCAACCGCCGACGCCGATAGGTGCGCCGCTCGACAAAAGGGCTATTTGGCTCATCCTGCGGCCCTGCCCCGTCACCACGCATTATCGCTTCTCCAAGCGCGGCTGCGCAGCATACTGTGCGCCCCCCGGCTCGCGATCTGCACAGGTCTGCAGGGTCACTGCGCCGCATCCTGTGCTGTCGCGGGGCGGAGATCCTGATAGGCCTGCGCATAGAGATCACGCACCGCCGTCAGCACTTCGGAATTGGAAAAGGGCTTGGTCATGAAGCGCGTCACACCGGCCTTTTCCGCCATCTCGCGATCTTTGAGCTGGCCGCGCGCGGTCAACATCAGAACCGGCAGCGGCTGCATCTCCTCCACAAGGCGCAGTTCCTGAATGACCTCCAGCCCGCTTTTTCCCGGCAACATCAGATCCAGGATCACCAGATCCGGGTTCGCGGTTTGAATCACCTCAACCGCGTCGCTGCCGTCTCCATGCACATCCACGCTCCAACCGTCGCGGGTCAACAGGAACCGAATGGCCTCTGCGATATTTGGCTCATCTTCAATCAAAACGACATGTCTGCTCATTGGCAGATATTCCTCCCAGCGCGGCTGCGTCAGACAGTTTTGCCTGTGGCCACGTTCTCATCCCGCCCCAGACTACCCTCGCGCGCCCGCACCTGTCAAAACTCTTCCTTCAGGATCGAGGGCTCACGTCGCGCTTCACAGGCCTTGCGGGGGCAGATCCGGCAGCTGGCCCCCACCGGCTGCGCCTCTGCCGGGACATCGCGCTGCGGCAAAATCAACATGACCGCGTGATAAAGCGGATCTCGCTCAAAGGAGCCAGGCACCTGGTTCCATGCCACTGCCAGGCATTCAAACCCCAGAGCGCTGCGCCCCTGCTGCACCACATTGCGCCGCAATGGCACGTCAGGCCGTTGCAGGGCCGTGTAGACAGGCCAGAGCGGACAGGAGGCGCCAAATCGCGGCAGGGCAAATCCGGCCACGGGTTTGCGAAACAGGATCGAACCCGAGACATCACAAACAACCAGCCCCGCCTCTTGTCCCAGAATATCAACGGGCAAAACCCCCAGACGACGCAGAACCACAGGCAGCGTGACACTAAACCGCAGCGCCAAGGCCGAAGGATCCACCCCTTCGGACTGTATGATCCGCGCCACCTCTTTGAGCGGCATTTGCTGCGCGTCGCTCTGATATTGCTCAAGCGCCCCGCGGGCAATCATGCGGGAGGCCTCGCTCACCAGCTGCGGCGCTGCGGCTATCAGCGTTTTGGGGTCCGTGTTCCCCTGCTCCAGTTCCGGAAAGTGATAGCCGTGCGACAGAAAGAACTCCTCGGCCTCTTCCTGCGGCACCCCGCGCCGTTCGGCGCTGCTATCACTTTCATCAAGAAAATTCACCAGTGCGCGGCTGCTTTCGGCCAGCCGTAAAGAGTCTTCATTCAGGTTATTGTGAAACCGATCGCGCCATTCCGCCTCCAGCTCGCCGGTTTCCGCCAGGATCGAGGCCGTGGATCGGATCGCAGCCGCGGTGGACAGCACTTCGTGCAACGAGGCGGCAAGATGCGGGTCATGGGTCAGCCGGTCCGACAGGGTTTCAACCGTGCGCTCCAACCGGGTGATGCGCTGATGATTGCTGGCCAGGACCTCGGCCCAGCCGGGAAAACGACCGGCGAATTCATCGGTACGGTCAAGCTCGGCCACCTTTGGCCCCGCATCCGCTGCTGCCTCGCGCAGCGCCGCGATCAAGGCGGCCTCAGCCCCCTCGGTCAGCATCGAGGGCTCCACTCCCAGAACCTGCGCCAGATCGACAAGCAATTTGCCGCCGATTCTGCGGCGATTGTGTTCGATCAGATTGAGGTAGGAGGCCGAGATACCGGCCTTGCGCGCCAGTTCCGCCTGGCGAATACCAAGCATCAAACGACGTTCCCGAATACGGCTGCCTGTCAACGTGTCGCGTGCCATGAGTTGCCCCCCTGTCAAAACTCTAACTTTTCAAAGACTTTCTGCGCCGCAACATAAGAAACTTTACAGAACCCCATCGCATACTGTGCATTTGTTTACAGAATAGATGATCATTTCAAGGGTTTTATTGCGCAATTTTACAAGTCCCTCCCATACTGATTTTGCACAAAACGTGCAGACGCCTGGGCAGAAGTGAGGAGCTGCTCAGCGTTTTACACATAAGGGAGGATTAAATGTCCAAGTCAGCATTCTCGCGTCGCGGGGTCCTGAAATCAGGCGCTCTCGCAGGCACTGGCCTTGCGCTTCCAACGATTTTCACCGCGTCTTCCGCAGCCGCGTTCACCAATAACCCAACCGGCAGCTCGGTAACCCTGGGTTTCAATGTTCCCCAGACCGGCCCCTACGCCGATGAGGGCGCCGACGAGCTGCGCGCCTATCAGCTGGCTGTTGAGCACCTGAACGGTGGCGGCGACGGCGGCATGATGAACACCTTCTCGTCCAAAGAGTTGCAGGGCAACGGTATCCTGGGCAAAGAAGTCAAGTTCGTCACCGGCGACACCCAGACCAAATCTGATGCGGCCCGCGCTTCGGCCAAGTCGATGATCGAAAAAGACGGCGCGGTCATGATCACTGGTGGCTCGTCCTCCGGTGTGGCAATCGCTGTTCAGGGTCTGTGCCAGGAAGCTGGCGTGATCTTCATGGCTGGTCTGACACACTCCAACGACACCACCGGTAAAGATAAGAAAGCCAATGGATTCCGTCACTTCTTTAACGGTTACATGTCCGGTGCTGCCCTGGCACCCGTGCTGAAGAACCTCTATGGCACCGACCGTAACGCCTACCACCTGACCGCCGACTACACCTGGGGCTGGACGCAGGAAGAATCCATCGCGGCCGCAACCGAAGCGCTCGGCTGGAACACCGTGGAAAAAGTGCGCACCCCACTGGCTGCCACTGACTTCTCGTCCTACATCGCGCCCGTTCTGAACTCCGGCGCGGACGTGCTGGTTCTGAACCACTACGGCGGCAACATGGTGAACTCGCTGACCAACGCGGTTCAGTTTGGCCTGCGTGAGAAGGTCGTGAATGGCAAGAACTTCGAAATCGTTGTTCCGCTCTATTCGCGTCTGATGGCGAAAGGTGCGGGTGCCAACGTTAAGGGCATCCACGGTTCCACCAACTGGCACTGGTCCCTGCAGGACGAAGGCAGCCAGGCCTTTGTGCGCTCCTTTGGTACAAAATATGGCTTCCCACCCAGCCAGGCTGCGCACACCGTTTACTGCCAGACATTGCTCTATGCAGATGCGGTTCAGCGCGCGGGTTCCTTTAACCCATGCGCGGTTGTCGAAGCTCTGGAAGATTATGAGTTCGACGGTCTGGGCAACGGTAAGACACTGTATCGTGGCGAAGATCACCAGTGCTTCAAAGACGTTCTGGTCGTACGTGGTAAAGAAAACCCCACGTCCGAGTTTGACCTTCTTGAAGTTGTCGAAGTCACACCTGCTGCACAGGTTACTTACCCTGCGGATCACCCAATGTTTGCCGGTGGTGCATTGGGCAGCTGTAACTCCGGCGCCTAAGTCAGGTCGCCTCAGCCGGGCGCTCTCGCTTAGCGCCCGGCACTTAATCTTTATTCTGACATCCCGGTTTCACCTGCCGCGGCCTTGGCCGTAGGGGCGTGCCGTTAAGACGGGGCATGAGGCCTCGCAGGGTCGGAATCCACCACTTCCACATCGAAGAACCCAAGGGTGGGGACTATGGACGCAATCCTATTGCAAATTTTAAACGGGCTGGACAAAGGCTCTGCCTATGCGCTGATCGCGCTAGGCCTGACACTCATTTTTGGCACGCTGGGCGTGGTGAACTTTGCGCATGGCGCCCTGTTCATGATCGGCGCCTTCTGTGCCGTCACCGTGCAGCGTATCCTCAACCTCAGCTACGAGGTCGTCGACGAAACCCAGAAGGACTTCCTCGGCAACCCGCTGAAAGTAAAGACATCCTATGTGGAAAGTTGGTTCGGTCCTGAAATGGGCGGCGCCATAATAGACTGGGCAGTGCCCATCGCCATCCTCTTTGCCATTCCGATCATGATCCTCATCGGATTTGTCATGGAACGCGGGCTGATCAAGCATTTTTACAAGCGTGAGCACGCGGATCAGATCCTGGTGACCTTTGGTCTCGCCATTGTCTTGCAGGAAGTGATCAAATACTTCTACGGTGCCAACCCAATTCAAACCGCCTCCCCCGAGGCTTTGAGCGGCGTTGCAAATGTTGGCGCGCTCTTTGGGACTGAGATTTTCTATCCGGTCTGGCGGATCGTCTACTTCTTCTTCTCGGTTGTCATCATCGGCGGCATCTTCTCCTTCTTGCAGTTCACCACCTTTGGCATGGTTGTTCGCGCAGGCATGGCAGATCGTGAGACCGTCGGATTGCTGGGCATCAATATCGACCGCCGCTTTACCATCATGTTTGGGATTGCCGCTGCCGTCGCCGGTCTTGCCGGGGTCATGTATACGCCGATCAACTCCCCCAATTACCACATGGGCATGGACTTTCTGGTGCTGAGCTTTGTGGTTGTGGTTGTGGGCGGTATGGGCTCCCTGCCCGGCGCCGTTCTGGCCGGCTTCATGCTGGGAATTCTTGAGGCCTTTGCCTCGATGAACGAGATCAAATCTATCCTTCCCGGTATCGACCAAATCATCATCTACGTCGTTGCGATCATCATTCTGCTCACCCGTCCGCGGGGTCTCATGGGCCGCAAAGGTGTGATGGAGGAATAACACATGTTCGGACTTGATAATAAAGACACTCGGTTGCTCTTGGTCGTCGCTGTACTGACGCTCTGCGCTCCCTTCATCCTCAATCCTTTCCCCACCGACAGCGCCATGGCGCAGTTCAACGCGGGCTACCCGGATCTGATGCAACGCTTTGTGATCTTTGGCATCTTTGCCATCGGTTTCAATATTCTCTTTGGCCTCACCGGCTATCTCTCCTTTGGTCACGCCGCCTTCCTGGGTGTGGGGTCCTACTCTGCGGTCTGGATGTTCAAACTTCTGAGCATGAACGTGGTGCCTGCCATCCTGCTCTCGGTGGTGATCTCAGGCCTGTTTGCGCTGCTCATCGGCTTTGTCTCGCTGCGTCGCTCTGGCATCTACTTTTCGATCCTGACACTGGCCTTTGCGCAGATGTCCTTTAACCTCGCCTATTCGGTTCTCACCCCGATCACCAATGGCGAAACCGGCCTGCAGCTCACCCTGGACGACCCACGCGTTCTGGGCGTATCGGCCACGGCTGACGGTTCAATCCCCGTGACCAACCTGTTTGGCATGGAAATGCGGTCGACCTTTGAAATGGCTCTTGGCCCCTGGGCCTTCCAGTTCAACGCCGGCTACTACCTTTGTGCCTTGATCCTGTTGGCGGCTTTTTACCTGTCGATCCGGATTTTCCGCTCGCCCTTTGGCATGATGCTGCGGGCTGTTAAATCCAACCAGCAACGGATGAACTATACTGGCCTCAACACCAAGCCCTACACATTGGCGGCCTTTGTGATTTCCGGCATGTATGCGGGTCTGGCGGGTGGTCTGATGGCCTCGATGGACCCCCTTGCAGGCGCCGAGCGTATGCAGTGGACCGCGTCGGGTGAAGTGGTTCTGATGACCATTCTCGGCGGTGCTGGCACCCTGATTGGTCCGGTTCTGGGCGCTGGCTTCATCAAATACTTCGAGAACATCTTCTCCAAGATCAACGACCACGTTCTGCACAGCTGGTTCAGCTTTATGCCAGACGGGCTCGAGGACTTTGTGGTCTTCATCATTCACCCCTTCATCGGTAAGGGCTGGCACCTGACCCTGGGCATCCTGTTCATGCTGGTTGTGGTCTTCCTGCCGGGTGGTCTGGTCGAAGGTGGTCAACGCATCGCCAAATGGGTGAAGGGTCGCAAGAACAAAGACGACTCCGCCTCTGCCACAAAAACCCCTGCGGAATAAGGAGACGGATTGATGGGTATTCTTGAAGTCAAAAACGTAGGCAAACGCTTTGGTGGCCTGCAAGCGCTGGGAGATGTCAATCTCAGCGTCAAGGAAAACACCGTCCACGCCATTATCGGACCCAATGGCGCGGGCAAATCAACCCTGCTGAACTGCCTCGTGGGCAAGCTGATCCCGGATACCGGATCAGTAATGTTCGACGGGCAGTCGGTGCTGGGGCGCAAACCCTATGAGATCAACCAGATGGGCATCAGCCGCGTCTTTCAAACCCCTGAGATCTTTGGCGATCTCTCGGTGTTGGAAAACATGCTGATCCCCTGCTTTGCCAAACGGGATGGCGCGTTCTCTCTGAATGCGATCACCTCGGTTCCCAGCGAAAAAGATGTGCTGGAAAAGGCCGAAGCCATGCTGGAAGAGATGAACATGGCGGACAAGCGGCACATGCACGCGGCCTCCATGTCGCGCGGGGATAAACGGCGCCTTGAGATCGGCATGTGCCTGTCTCAGGAACCGCGCCTGCTCTTGTTGGATGAACCCACCGCCGGTATGGCGCGGGCCGATACCAACAACACCATTGATCTGCTGAAGGAGATCAAGGAGCAGCGCGACATCACCATCGCTATCATCGAGCACGACATGCATGTGGTGTTCTCTCTTGCGGATCGGATCACCGTTCTGGCCCAGGGCACACCTCTGGTCGAGGATGATCCGCAAAACATCCGTGGCAATCCAAAAGTACGCGAAGCCTATCTCGGCGAGTCGGCGTAAACGGACATTCCCGGCCCATCCCGACAGGCGGCAAACCTGCATCGGGATGGGTCAGGGCAAGAAAGGACAAGACAGATGAACGTCAAACCCGACTTCTCCAAGAACGCCAACCAGGCGACCACCGCGCCGGCCTTTCTGTCGGTCTGGGACATGCATGCCTATTATGGCGAAAGCTATATCGTGCAGGGCATCAACTTTAACGTCCATGAGGGCGAAATCCTGGCACTGCTGGGCCGCAACGGCGCTGGCAAGACCTCAACCCTGCGCTCCATTGCCCGCACAGGATCCCCAATGGTGACCCAGGGGGAGATCTGGCTGGATCACCAGCCGCTGCACCTGATGGAGAGCCACGAGGCAGCCGCCGCCGGTCTGGGGCTGGTGCCCGAAGATCGCCGCATCATTGCCGGGCTCACGGTTGAAGAAAACCTGCAGCTGGCCCAGATTGCCCCGCCCATCGGCTGGTCGATCGACCGTCTGTATGACCTGTTCCCGCGTCTGGGCGAGCGTCGCAAGCAAGAGGGCGTGACCCTGTCAGGTGGCGAACAGCAAATGCTGGCCATCGCCCGCGCTCTGGCCCGCGATATCAAGGTGCTGCTGCTGGATGAACCCTATGAAGGCCTCGCGCCGGTGATCGTGGATGAGATCGAAAAGACACTCATGCACGTCAAAGAACAGGGCATGACCACCATTCTGGTGGAACAGAACGCAGTCCGGGCACTGGAGCTGGCCGATCGCGCTGTGATCCTGGACACCGGCGGCATCGTCTTTGACGGCACCGCAGCTGAGGTTCTGGAAAATGCCGAGCTGCGCGCCGAATACCTGGCGATCTGAATTTTAGAACACTCCCCGTTGCGCGGGCCAAAAGCCTAAAGCAACATCTCCCTGACCGGCCTCCCTTTGGGACGCCGGTCTTTTTTTTTTCATTGCAGACCACGAAAAAGGCGACACAATGTGCCGCCTCAGTTTTGCTTGGCTCAATATCGAGCGCTAGTAGGACAGAACCCCATTCTGATTGGAGATGCCTTCTATTTCGATCGAGGTTTCGAGGAATTCGCCATTTGGGGCACGGCAATTTGCCGTCAGCGTCACGGACCTGAGGTCGCTCAACAATGCGATGTTGCCACAGCTTTGCTGGAACGAGCTTGGCGCGCCATCATGGGTCAAGATGCCATTTTGATTAGAGATCCCACGGATGACGATGCTGGTCTGATTGGCCTCGCCATCGCTACGCAGGCAGGTCGCCGTAATCCCGGCCTCACTGCCCAGATACGAGAATTGGAAATTTGAGCAGGTGTTCTGAAATGAGCTCCCGGCCAAAGCGGCAGTGCTCAAGACCGCCGCGGAAACGGAAAGCGCAACAAGTAGCTTCATGGTAATACCCCCTAAGGTGAAAATAGTGCAGTCATAACAACCACACCAAGACCCTAGCCAACTTGGCCGTTAATACAAGCCAGGTCAGCCTGGCTCCGCACAGCCTCCCCAAGGCCCTATTGTTCTGAGGTAGCGTCTTTCGCCAATCGCGCTCTCAGCTCGGTCTTCAGGACCTTGCCATAGTTGTTCTTGGGCAGCTCTTGAACAAAGACAAAGGCCTTGGGGCTCTTGAAGCGGGCAATCTGATCACGACACAGCGCGTCCAGCTCGGCCTCAGATGCCTGCCCAACCACAAAGGCCACCACCTCTTCGCCCCAATCCGCATGGGGGCGCCCCACAACCGAAACCTCCTGCACCAGAGGGTGCATCAGCAGCACCTCCTCTACCTCGCGCGGGTAGATATTGGACCCGCCAGAGATGATCAGATCCTTGGAGCGGTCCTGCAGGGTCAGATAGCCCGCCGCATCCAGAACCCCCATATCGCCAGTCATAAGCCAGCCCTCTTTCAGGGTTTCTGAGGTCGCTTCGGGGTTGTTCCAATAGCCGGGCATCACCGCATCGCCACGCACCATGATCTCGCCCAGCTCACCTGCCGGCAGGGGCCTCCCCTCAGGCGAACCGATCCGCAGCTCCACCCCGCTTTGGGCCCGCCCCACACCGGCCAGACGTGCCTTCCAGTCGGGATGGCTGCGGTCGCAAACCTCGGATCGCGTAAGCGCTGTGATACCCATCGGGCATTCGCCCTGGCCATAGATCTGGATAAAGATGGGGCCAAAATGCGCTTCGGCCTCGATGATATCGGCCAAATACATTGGCCCACCTGCATAGATCACGCTGCGCAGCCCCGCGCCGGTGCGCCCCTGGGCTTTGGCCACGGCCGTCATGCGGGTGACCATGGTGGGCGCGGCAAAGATCTGCACCCGGGTAAAATGCGCTGCCAGATCAAAGATCTCCATCTCGTTAAAGCCGCCCGAAACTGGGCAGACATGGGCGGCACCAACCAGAACATGCAGCATGTTATACAGCCCGGCCCCATGGCTCATCGGAGCGGCATAGAGGATCTGATCCGCGCCCGTGGCCGCATCCACATCCGCGAAATAGCTCAATGAAACCGCCATCAGCATGCGATGGGTGATCTGCACCCCCTTTGGCTGACCCGTGGTGCCCGAGGTGTAAAACAGCCAGGCCAGATCCTGCGGGTCACGCCTAGCTGGAGCTGCCACCGGAGCGGCCTGAAACAGCGCCTCATAGGCCTCAGTTTGGGTCGAAACGACCTGTGCCTTGACCCCGACCTCGGACAGGGCCTGATCCAGACCGGGGGTGACAAAGACCATGCGGGCCCCGGAATCTTGCAAAATATACTGGGCTTCGCGCCCATGCAGCTTGGCATTGATCGGCACCGCCGCCGCCCCGGCGTACCAGATGCCGTAGAGGGCGATCAGATAGTCGGGGCAGTTCTTCATGAACAGGGCGATGCGATCGCCGGGCTCAACGCCCTGCGCCAGCAGCCAGCCTGCCAGACGGGCCGCTTTTTGATGAAATTCCTGATAATCGGCCACCAAATCCAGCCCCAGAAACAGGGCCGGACGCGCGCCATCCGATTGCGCCTGCCGATGCAGCCATTGCGCGATATTCATCGCCTCATCTCCTCCTGAACTTCCGGCTCCCGTCCTCCCTCCCCGGAGTGTTGCGACAAAGAGCCTGTCAAAAACACCCTTCCATGGTGCAGCTTTCCCTTCAATTCCGCAAAAATACCCGGTTAATAGAGGCCATGAGCGATATAGCCTTTGATCATGCCCCTGTGGGCCTCGCCGTTTTGGAAAACCGCGTCATCAAGCGATGCAATCAGCAGTTTGCCCTCACCTTTGGTGGCACACCTGCGGATCACGCCGATGTGCTGATAGCCGAGCTGTACCCCAGCCAGGAAGATTACCATCGCATTGCGCAGGTGCTGCAGCAGGATGAAGGCGCTAAAACCGGGCTCTATAATGATGAGCGTATTATGCGTCGTCTCTCCGGTGAGCTGTTCTGGTGCCGGGTCCGGGGGCGCTCCATCAGCCCCGAGGCCCCCTTTCGCACTGGTGTTTGGTCCTTTGCTGATATTTCCGAGGATCGCCCCGTTGTCAGCCTCACTCCGCGTGAGCGCGAGGTGGCGATCCTGACTTGCAAGGGCCTTTCGGCAAAGGAAATCGGACTGAAGCTGGATCTGTCCTATCGTACGATTGAAACCCATCGCGCCCATCTATTGCAGAAGTTCAACGCCCGAAAGCTGCCCGAACTGGTGGCCAAACTCAGCGGCATGCCGCTCTAGATCAGCGGCCCGGCGGCAAAAATTCAGCGCAACGATTGCGAATCCCGCCGACTCTCCCCATCTTGTGGGCCATAAATCACTGCCAACCGACAGAGCTTTCCTTGTGGTAAAGCTTGCCCTATAAGCGCTTTAATTTCGGCCTGCCGTGTGTTGGTGGGCCTGTCGGAACCGGCAGAGGACACGCTGAGGATACAATGACCAACAAAACTCACGAAGCGGACGTAGCATTCATCAAGGCTCTGGCCGAATTGCTGCAGGAGAACGACCTGACCGAACTGGAGGTCAAGCGCGATTATAGCGAAGACGACAGCCTGAATGTTCGGGTCTCGCGTCAGACACAAGTTGTTGCCGCAGCCCCTGCTCCGGTTCAGATGGCGGCCCCCGTTGCAGCCGCGGTCCCCGCCGCAGCGGCGCCTGCTGCCGCAGCGGCCCCTGCGCCTTCGGATGATCCCGCCAGTCACCCTGGTGCTGTGACCTCCCCCATGGTGGGCACGGTCTATCTGCAGGCCGAGCCCGGCTCACCCGCCTTTATCTCCGTTGGCAAACAGGTCAACGAGGGCGACACGCTGTTGATCGTCGAAGCGATGAAGACCATGAACCACATCCCGGCGCCAAAATCCGGCACCGTCAAGCGCATCCTGGTTGAAGATGGTGCCGCCGTCGAATTCGGATCTCCGCTGGCCATCATCGAGTAAGGGCAGCCCATGTTTGACAAGATCCTGATTGCCAACCGCGGAGAAATCGCCCTGCGCGTGATCCGGGCCTGCCGCGAAATGGGCATCAAATCGGTTGCGGTGCATTCCACCGCAGATGCCGATGCCATGCATGTGCGTATGGCCGATGAATCGGTCTGCATTGGTCCGCCTTCAGGCGCGCAGAGCTACCTGTCTATTCCGGCCATTATCTCGGCCTGCGAGATCACCGGCGCCCAAGCGGTGCATCCCGGCTATGGCTTTTTGTCCGAGAACGCCAATTTTGTGCAGATCATCGAAGACCACGGGCTGACCTTTATCGGCCCTTCGGCGCAAGATATCCGCACCATGGGCGACAAGATCACCGCCAAGGACACCGCGCAGAAACTGGGTATCCCGGTGGTGCCCGGTTCCGAAGGCGGCGTTCCCACTGTGGAAAGCGCCCGCAAGGCCGCTGCCGACATGGGGTACCCTGTGATCATCAAGGCCACCGCCGGTGGTGGTGGGCGCGGCATGAAGGTGGCCACCTCGGCTGCTGACATCGATGTGGCCTTTTCCACGGCACGTTCGGAAGCAAAAGCTGCCTTTGGCAATGACGAAGTCTATATGGAGAAATACCTCCAGAAGCCGCGTCACATCGAAGTGCAGGTCTTTGGCGATGGCAAGGGCAATGGTGTGCATCTGGCCGAACGCGACTGCTCTCTGCAGCGCCGCCACCAGAAGGTCTTTGAAGAGGCCCCCGGCCCCTGCATCCCCCCCGAAGAGCGGGCACGTATTGGTAAAATCTGCGCCGACGCGGTTGGTGCGATGAAATACTCAGGCGCGGGCACGGTTGAATTCCTCTATGAAGATGGCGAGTTCTATTTCATCGAGATGAACACCCGTCTACAGGTGGAACACCCGGTGACCGAGGCCATCTTTGGTGTCGACCTGGTGCGCGAACAAATCCGCGTTGCGGCCGGCCTGCCGCTGTCCTTTACCCAGGAAGACCTGCAGATCAACGGTCATGCCATCGAGGTGCGCATCAACGCGGAAAAGCTGCCGAACTTTGCGCCCTGCCCCGGCAAGATCACCGCCTACCACGCCCCTGGTGGCCTGGGCGTGCGGATGGATTCGGCACTGTATGACGGCTATTCGATCCCGCCCTATTACGACAGCCTGATTGGCAAGCTGATCGTGCATGGCCGCGACCGCCCCGAGGCGCTGGCGCGTCTCAGCCGCGCCCTGGGCGAGTTGATCGTTGATGGGATCGACACCACCGTACCGCTGTTCCACGCCCTTCTCGCAGAGCCTGACGTTCAGTCCGGCGATTACGGCATTCACTGGCTGGAACGCTGGCTGGAAGAAAACCTCGGGGCCTAAAAGTCCCTATTGAACTGGGGCGCTTCTTTGCGGAGCGCCCCTTTCACATCCCCCACCTCTGCCGCAGTTTCCCATTTTGTTGTTCAGGCAAATTGATGACCCTCACACCGGATCTCTTGCTGCACGCCTATTCCATCGGTGTATTCCCGATGTCCGAGCACCGCGAAGACGATGAGGTTTTTTGGGTTGATCCCAAACTCCGTGGCATTTTCCCGCTCGATCAGTTCCATATCTCCCGCTCTCTGGCCAAAACCATCCGCCGTGATAACTATGAGATCACGGTGAACCGCGCCTTTGCTGAGGTGGTGGAAGCCTGCGCCGAGCGCGAGGAAACCTGGATCAATGAGGACATCCATACCGGCTATCAAGAGCTGCATGACCTGGGCCATGCCCACTCGCTGGAGGTCTGGGATCAGAACAGGTTGGTGGGCGGTGTCTATGGGGTTTCACTAGGCGCTGGGTTCTTTGGCGAAAGCATGTTTTCGCGTCAGCGTGACACCTCAAAAATCGCACTCGCCTATCTGATCGACCGGCTGCGCCAGGCTGGGTTTCAACTCTGCGATACCCAGTTTCTGACGCCGCATCTGGCCTCACTGGGGGCGATCGAGATCAGCCGCGCCGCCTATAAGGCCCGGCTACAGCAAGCCCTGCAGCACGAGGCCGATTTCAGCGCACCTCAGTTGCCCTCGCCGAGGCTGCTGTTGCAGCGGATGACCCAGACATCATAGCGCGCATGATCCAGCGCCGACAGAGCCGGGCTGGAGGCAATCATCCAGCCGTCAAAGAACAGTTCACCCTTTAGCGGGTCGCGTATGGTCAAATAGGCATAGGCATCCCCCGTTGGGTTTGCCACTGGGTAGCGACATTCCGTCAGCGTGACGATCAGCCCGTAGAGTTCCGCACTGCCCCCAATCTGGATTTCCACATCCAGAGTGTGGCCGTTGACCTTATCCAGCCCCCGCAGAACGGCTGAAACACCGCGCTCCGCTGGGTCCTGGGCCGCAATCGGTGCGGCCAGGGCCAGTGCGCAGCCCCCTCCCAGCGCAAGCTTACGAAACAGTGCAGAAATCACGAGTCGCCCCCGCTGCCAGAGACAAACTTCACCAAGAGTGAGATCAGGCTTACAGCGCCCTGGGTATCCAGAACCTCGTCGCCCGGTTCAAAATTGAAAGGCGAACCACCCGGCATTATCTCCACAAAATTCCCTCCCAACAGCCCCTCGGAGGAGATGATGACCGAGCTATCATCCGGCACCTGGATGCCTTCGAGGACCGAAAACCGGGTATCGGCCCGGAAGGTTACTGCATTCAGGTCAACCCCGGTCACAGTGCCGATCTTGACCCCGGCCAGCCGCACATCAGTGCCCACGCCCACGCCTTCCAGCGAACGGAAGGAAGCGCTCAGCTCGTAGCCGCTGTTGCCTGCCGACAGGCCCGCGACCTGCCCTGCATAGACGGCAAACCCGATAGCTGCTGCCAGGACCAGCCCGCCGGTCAGAACTTCTGTTGTGTTGTGCGACATTGCGTCTCTGCCTAAATCAATGGGTCAAAAAGAGGAAAGGACCAAAGAGCCGCTCCGCCCTTGGGTCCAGTGATATGTGCAAGCAATCCCGAGGCCGGAGCTTATTCCGGCACCCAGGCCTCATAGTCGTTGCGGGCTTCCGGGCGCGCGCCACTGCGGATGGATCCGGCCGGGGCATAGGCCTTCAATGTGCCAGTCAGGTTTTCCTGATGCGGCTTTTCCCATTCCTTATGCACCAGCGGCTTCTTGCTGGGCAGCTCGTCAAAGGTGCGGTGCAGCCAGCCGTGCCAGTCAGCGCCGATGCGCGAGGCCTCGACTTCGCCGTTAAAGATCACCCAGCGACGGCTGTCATCTGCAGTGTGGTAAAACACATTGCCCTGGTCATCCTCTCCCACCTTGATTCCCTTGCGGGCGGTAAAGATCTGGGTATTCAGCGTCTGACCATTCCACCAGGTCACAGCGCGCAAAAGAGTGTTCAGGATTCCCATGAATGCCTCCGAAGATTTCCCTATCCGTATGACGTAAATTCCCGCCAAGGTCCAGTGGCTTGCACCAGCATCCAAGGGCCCTGGCGGGTTTTGGCAAGTCTATCTGGAGAGCCTTAAGTTTCGGTAGCCTCGGTCAGCTGTTCACAGAAAGTCAACCGGTTGCCAAAGGGATCAGTCAGCGTGATCTGCAGCCCCCAGGGCACGGTTTCAATAGCCGGGTTCAGATTGGGGTAATCCTTGGCCTGCAGCTCTGCATGCAAGGCCTTCAGCTGTTGCATCGGAATAAAGCAGCGCCCACCAGGCGTGGCATCGCCATGATGCTCGCTCACATGCAACAGGCAGCCAGAGCGCGAAATCTGCTGATAGAGAGGCAGATGATCCGCATGTCGATGCTCCCAATCGACCCGAAACCCCAGATACCCGACATAAAAACCCTGTGCTTTGTCGCTGTCAAAGCTGCGGATGATCGGGATCGCCGGGCTGATCGGGATCGCAGTTGGCATCGGCGAACCCTTTGATTTTGCTTTGATTTGGGAGGCCAGAACATTCCAGTCTGGCAGATCAAACTGCCGCGCCACCAGCTCCAGAGATTGCGAATGGGAAAGCTCCAGCCCCTGCTCTGCTAAAGAGCTCCGCAGAGATTTTGCCATGGCTTTGGCATCGGTAAAGTTGCGCATTGCGCCTGTCCTTAAACAACGGAAGATCGTGTTGTCAGCGCGCGCATTACCTCAAGACCTTCCTATGCAAAAGACGAAGTTCTTGGCAGTTTTGATATGTTCACCCTGTCACTATGACTGCACGCGGCAGGCCATATCAGCCTGCCACTGTTTTAGATCCAATGCCCGGACAGGACAATCAAAAAGTTTACTAAATCAGGTGGTTTTTGAGGCCAGGGCCGTCACTTCAATCTCGATGCGGTACTTTGGATCAATCAGTCCCGTCTCTATCATAGTCGCTGCAGGCGGATTACCCCCAAAAACCTCCGCCAGCATTGGCCAGCAAGCCTCAAACTCCTCAGCCTCCGGCAGATAGTAATGCACCCGAACCACATCCGAAAAACCGACTCCGGCCTCTTCCAAAGCCTTGCCGATGATTTCCAGGGCCGAGCGACACTGGCTGACAACATCCTCCCCCTGCCCCACGGTGCCGGCAACATGCACAAAACCGCCCGCCACCACCGCACGGCAATAGCCGACTTTCTTTTCAAACTCACCGCCGGACGAAATTCGCCTAATCCTCGCCATCTGTCTTCCCTTTCATTTGGCCACAAATATCCTGGGGGTGAGGGTCCATAGGGCCCGAGGGGGCAAAGCCCCCTTCTCCCCCCGCAGGCAAAACAAAATGGCCGATGTCGTAAAACATCGGCCATCCCATCTGAGCTGATCTAACACCCCAATTTCAAATCTCTTAACCTGCCGAAGCCGGTTCTTTTTCCGCATCCTCATGGATCATCAGCGGCTGCGCATCCGAGGTCACAGCCTCTTCATTCACCACCACCTTGGAAACACTTTCCATTCCCGGCAGCTCAAACATGGTCTCCAACAGCAGATCCTCAAGGATCGACCGCAGGCCCCGCGCGCCGGTCTTACGCTCAATCGCGCGTTTGGCGATGGCGCTCAGCGCTTCGGGCGTAAAGTCCAGCTCGGTCTCTTCCAGCTCGAACAGGCGCTGATACTGTTTCACCAGCGCGTTCTTGGGCTTGGTCAGAATGGTGACAAGCGCGTCCTCATCCAGATCTTCCAAGGTTGCCAGAACCGGCAGACGGCCAACAAATTCCGGGATCAGACCAAATTTCAGCAGATCTTCCGGCTCCAGCTCCTGGAAGATCTCCCCAACACCGCGGTCATCATTGTTGCGCACATCAGCGCCAAAGCCCATGGCAGAGCCCTTGCCGCGCTGCGCAATGATCCGGTCCAGACCAGCAAAGGCGCCACCGCAGATGAACAGGATATTGGTAGTGTCCACCTGCAGGAACTCCTGCTGGGGATGCTTGCGACCGCCCTGTGGCGGCACCGAAGCAACAGTGCCTTCCATCAGTTTCAGCAGCGCCTGCTGCACACCCTCGCCCGACACATCGCGGGTGATCGAGGGGTTTTCCGACTTGCGGGTGATCTTGTCGACTTCGTCAATATAAACGATACCACGCTGCGCGCGCTCAACATTGTATTCCGAGGCCTGAAGCAGTTTCAGAATGATGTTCTCGACATCCTCACCGACGTAACCCGCTTCGGTCAATGTGGTCGCATCCGCCATGGTAAAGGGCACATCCAGAATGCGGGCCAGTGTCTGGGCCAGCAGGGTCTTACCGCAGCCTGTGGGGCCAATCAGCAGGATGTTGGATTTTGCCAATTCAATATCATTGCCAGCCTTTTGCGCATGGTTCAAACGTTTGTAGTGGTTGTGAACCGCCACAGACAGAACCTTCTTCGCCATGGCCTGACCAATCACATAGTCATCCAGAACTTCGCAGATATCTTTGGGGCTGGGCACACCATCGGTGGCCTTCAAACCAGAGGCTTTCGTCTCTTCACGGATGATATCCATGCAAAGTTCAACGCATTCGTCGCAGATGAACACGGTGGGGCCCGCAATCAGTTTGCGCACCTCATGTTGGCTTTTGCCACAAAAGCTGCAGTAAAGCGTGTTCTTGCTGTCGCCACTCGAATTCGTCGCCATGGTCTACCTTTCAGTCCGCTCGCAGTGCCGGCTTCTCCGGGCTCTGCGCCTATCAGTCAGCTTATGACAGCCCAGCGGCGGCCACAATGTCAAAATATGCGCCCCGCAGAACCGGGGCACATAGTGTAACTTATCAGCGAGCCTTAGCTCTTCTCGTCGTCACCTTTGGCGCGGTTTTCAACGATTTCGTCAATCAGACCAAAGGCTTTGGCCTCTTCAGGATCCATGAAGTTATCCCGTTCCAGCGCCGCTTCAACCTTCTCCAACTCCTGACCGGTGTGCTTAACATAGATCTCGTTCAAGCGGCGCTTCAGTTTCAGCGTCTCTTCAGCGTGGATCATGATGTCGGTGGCCTGGCCCTGGAAGCCGCCAGAGGGCTGGTGCACCATGACCCGGGAATTGGGCAGCGAGAACCGCATGCCTTTTTCACCAGCCGTCAGCAGCAGCGAACCCATCGAAGCCGCCTGACCAATCACCAGGGTCGAAACCTTGGGTTTGATGTACTGCATGGTGTCATAGATCGACAGCCCCGAGGTCACAACGCCACCAGGGGAGTTGATATACATCGAGATCTCTTTGCTTGGGTTCTCGGCCTCGAGATGCAAGAGCTGCGCCACGATCAGCGAGGACATGCCGTCATGTACCGGACCGTTGAGGAAGATAATCCGCTCTTTCAGCAGGCGGGAAAAAATATCATAGGCCCGTTCGCCGCGGCTGGTCTGTTCGACCACCATAGGGACGAGGGTATTCATGTAAGTTTCTCTGGGATCAATCATGCGAACCTGCCTGCGTTGTGTTATGTCTGGCACCATACCAGACAGAGTGTTACCCGAGTCTTAGTATCGCCCCCTTGGGGCTGCAAGAGGTGGCTTTTGTTTTTACGCCCCTGTCCCCTATCCAGCACTGCCGCAATTCCCAACTGTGGCACAGGCGTCGCAAATCGTCTGAACGCTGTCGCTATTTCAGGGCTGCTGGCCGCGCAAGCACAGTAAACGCTAAACAGGACAGGTGCAAAACAAGGCCGCATTGTGATGTCGCAAATCGACCCCTGGCGGCAGCTTTACACCTTGGCCCCCCTCTTGCCTCAGCGGATACCCCCCGCTCTTTGGACCAGGACATCGCCATGACAGATGACAATTTTGTTCAAAAAGGTGCCGCAGCCACCCTGGCCGTCCCCCATTCCGGCGCACCACAGGATTTTTATTTCCTTTTGTTGCCCAAGGCGACAATGCTGCCAGTGGCCGCCGCGATCGAACCGCTGCGCATTGCCAATCAGGTGACAAACACCAAACTCTACCGCTGGTTCATCATGACAGAGGACGGTGCACCAATCCGCTGTTCTAACGGCATGATGGTGACACCGGATATGGCACTGCAACCGCTGCCCACCGATGCTTTGGGATTTGTCTGCGCCGGGGTCGAGCCACAGTCCACTGCAGGGGATCCCACTTTGAACTGGCTGCGCCGCGAAAGCCGGTTTGGCCGCTCGATTGGTGGGATCTGTACCGGCGCCTTTGCCCTTGCCCAGGCGGGGTTGATCCGCGATCAGGCCTTTACGCTGCATTGGGAAAACCAGCCCGGTTTTCAAGAGAGTTACCCAGAGCTAGCGCCTTCGGCCAATAGTTTTGAGATCAGCGGCCCCCTGATGACCTGTGGTGGCGGCAATGCGGCGACAGATCTGATGCTCAACCTGATCGAAGCCCGCCATGGCAAGCAGCTGGCAATCATCGTGGCCGACATGTGTCTGCATGTGCGCTCTGGTGGGCAGGCCACCCCTCAGAAATCCAACTATGCCGTCGCCATCGGCAGCCGCAATCAGCGGCTGTTGAACGCGCTGCAACTGATGCAATCCGCCATTGAGGATCCGCTCACGATCGGGGAACTTTGTGACCAGCTCGACATTTCGCGTCGCCAACTTGAGCGCCTGTTCTCGCGCTATCTGGATCAAAGCCCAATGCATGTCTACTTTGACATGCGCCTGGCTCATGCCTTTGCCTTGATGAATGAAACCGCGATGAGCGTCACTGAAATCGCCCTCGCCTCAGGTTTCAACAGCTCGACGCATTTCTCCCGCCAGTTCAAACGGAAATTCGGCGCCTCCCCCCATTTTTTCCGCAAGGGCTGGAACTAGGCCTACGCAAAACGGACCGGGATGTAAAAAGACCGCAGCACTTGGGCTACGGTCTAAATCTGTGCGGTCGGCGTGCGAGCTAAGAGCGACCTTAGGCTGCGGCCTCCTCGCGGGCTTCCTGTGCAGCGATGCCAAGCGCGGCCTGCTGCCCAGATGCAGCAGGTATCAGCCCCAGGGATCGGCACAGCGGCAGGCGACGCGCCGCAAAGGCGGTCGCGCGCGCCTGCAAAAGCGCTAGGTTCTCTTCGGGTCGCTCCAGCACCTGCCCCTCATGCTGCAGGCGTTGCCCCTGCGCTGACAGGATGCCCCAGACCAAATCCGCCCATTGCGAAGGCTCGGTCTTGCCCTCGCTATAGGCCAGCAGGAACAACTGCTCAATGCGATCCAGCTCCAACCCGCCCCCCGTGACCGGCGAGGCCAGGAAACGCAGGGTTTCGCTGTCTTCAGCCCGTTTGCACACCGCCAGATTAAAGGCCTGACAGCCCTCAATGCGATCTGCGCGCCCCTCTAGGGGCAAACAGGGTGACAGAGTGCCCGAGCCGACAAGTATCGTCAGCAGGCGGGAGATCTCCGCCCAGGTCATCTGGCCAAAGGCACCTTGATCCAAAAGGCTGCGCACTGTGGCTGGCCCCGACCTAAGAGCCTGAAGGATAGGGCCGTATTGCGCCTGATCCAGCGCAATCTCCCCCTGCCGCCAGGTCAGCTTTATTGGCCCACCGCCAAAGCGTTTTACCAATGCAAATGGAGTTTCAAACCAGGCCCCAATGGCCCCGCGTTCGGTATGGCGGCGACCGCCCTTCACAAACAGATCCGAGCGAAACTGCTCATTTACCAAAACATCCCGCAGGCTTTCACGCCGCACCGGATCGATTTCACCGTCAAGCACGGCAATTTGCTCAGCGGTCAGGCAAATATCGTCGATGTGGTCCATCAAACTGGTCGGCCCCAGAAAGTTCAACTTGGCCTCTGACAGATCACCTGCGAGATCGGCAAAATGAAAGGGTGTCCAGTCAGCGTTGAACATTTCATGCGCGAGATAGTTTGCTGACATCTTACCAGCACTCTTCAACCCTGCACTGGCCATGGGGTTTGATTTAAAATACTGCGCCCCCGCCCCTTCCAGGGTCTTGGCAAAATTCAAGGCTTCACCAATCCGCTCTTCCAGCGGCCCGGCGCCCTGCGCGGCGCGGTCCAGCAGAATGCGCCGCAATGGCATTATCGCCGCCCAGGCGGACAGGGAGTTATAGCTGACATAGACTATGCCACCAGATTTCAACCGACGGCCGATAAAATCAACGATCAGCTGTTGGTTTTCCTCCGAAACCCAGCTCATCACCCCGTGCAAGGCAATAACGTCGAACTGTTTGGGGAGACCGCCCTCCTCCTCAAAATCGGCAAAGGAGCGTTCGTAGAACTGAATGTTGTTCAGCCCCCCTTCAGCCGCCAGCTCGCGGGCGCCGGCAATATGGGCTGGATTGAAGTCCATCGCATGAAACTGGATATGTGGATTGGCTGCAGCCAGTAGATTGGAGGTGAACCCCTGCCCGCAGCCTAGCTCGCAATAGCTGAGCTCAGACTGGTTCAAACCGTGTTTCTGCCCTTTGGATGTTGCAGTCAGGGCCAGAACTGCCGGGGTCATTTCGTGAAAAAAATCATGGGTATAGTCAACCTCAGCCACATAGCCGGAAGTCCAGTCGCTCATCTAGTACCTCTTGGTCTCGTTTGAAAAAGGGCGCTTCATGGCAACCTGACAAATATTGGTGATCAAGAGGTTAAACTCGCTACATTTCTTTTCAAGTTGTCGAGATCAGTCCGGAGACGAAGAAGCCAGGCCCGACCGACCATTGCCCGCGTACTGCTCTCCCGACAGCACTACCTCCCCCCTGACACCCCAAGAAATGCAGCTCAGGGTTGATTGCTCTCATGCAACAAAATACGCTGCCTCTTACACGCCCTTTGGGCAGTGCCAAAGCCAAACCCCAGGAGATCTCAACCGCAATTTTCAAGACCCCCCCATTTTAGCAGAGGTCACAATGTTAGATTATTTAAAAAAATCGCCACGCAAGAGCTCTAACCTGCAGATGCTCTATCAGTTTCGCGACACCCTGCAGGCGAATCTTCTGTCAGTGCCAGCTGATGTGACCAGTATGTCCCCGACCCTGGCCGCCTTGCGCAAAAAGATGCAGGAGGTTCTTGACGCCCCAGACTTCACCTGGGCGGCCGCCTATCAGGCCGAAAAGATCCTAGCCCATATCCGGCCCAAAGAGTCTTTGGAAATTGAAATCACCAAACAGATTTCCGCCCTTGCAAAAGTTGATCAGCCAGCTGCGGCCTTGTTCACCAAGGAACTTGAAAAACTGACCGATGCCGCAGCTTCAGCAGATCTAACCTCTCCTCAGGATGACACAGACACAACGGCGGGTAAGGCAGCCGCGGAAGCTGCGGCAGCCCCTGCGCCAAAAAAACCCAAAAACAAGGAAGAGCCTGAAAAGGAGGACCCCTCTGAGACCCCACCTGCTCAGGACCCCCCAAAAAAAGAAACCGACCCAAAGACCGCAGGCGCGGGGAAATCAAACAGCCAAGCCCAAATCGGCGAGAGGACCAGTACTTTGGCCCTGCGGCACTTGCTGGAACGGGTGCTCAACGATGTGCATTGGAAGTATTCGCAACGCTATTTCAACCGTTTGATTGTTGATCGTTTTTCCATTTTTGTCTTCATCACTGGGGCACTGTTAGCGCTTTTGTTCTTTGGAACTCTGTTTGCCACTGGAGTCATCGAAAAAGACTCCCCCATGTTCATGAACTGGTCCTTTGCGGGGTTTTTCCTCGCCGTCGTGGCCGGACTTTTGGGCGCGAGCTTTAGCGTGCTGAACCGCGACCGCGCACAGCTTGAGGGCAGCTCTATCGAGGAAACACTGCTGCAGACCGGTTTACCCAATGTCTATTTGCGGATTGGCATCGGCGGCATCAGCGCGGCCATCCTGTATTTCTTCTTCAACGCCGGATTGCTTGATGGCCTGCTTTTCCCAAATCTGGAGGCTCTTGGCTTTGCCACGCTCAGTGAGGTCAGCCCACCAAAGGTGGATGTGGCGGAAGCTTTCAAAGTGATTGCAGCCATGCAGGTCGACAGTAACAGCCCCCTCAAGTCCCTGGTCGCAGATGCAGGCAACTCAAACGTCAGCCCGCAACTGATAGAAACCGTCACAAAAGCCATCAGCGAAACCCAACCCAACCAGCCAAACCCGCTTGGGACACTTGTCCCCAATGCAGACCTCAGCAAACTCCTGGTCTGGAGCTTCATCGCGGGTTTCTTTCAACAGTTTGTTCCAAACGCCTTGAACCGGGCCAAAGATGCTACAGACAAACCTGGTGCAGACAAGCCTGATGCAGGTGGGACCTGACGCCCCCGGGGCAAACATTGCACCAATTTAGCGTTGGGGCTTCCAAACAGCAAAGGGGCGGATCAAATCCGCCCCTCGTTTATTTTGCAACTCCAGAGAAAATCAGTCGAAGCTTCTAAGATAGGCAATAACGGCCTCAATATCGCGTTCCTTACGCAGCCCGGCAAAAGACATCTTGGTGCCTTTCATAAACTTGCGAGGCTTGGCCAGGAAGGCCGCCAGAGCTTCGTCATTCCAGACCAGTCCATCTTCGCCCGCCGCCAACATCGGCTTGGAGTATTTAAAGCCAGCGACCTCACCGGCCGTTGCGCCAAAGATGCCGTTCAGAATAGGACCTGTGCTGTTCTTGGCACCCTCACCCACCTTGTGACAGGCCTTGCACTTCTTGAACACCTTAGCGCCTTTGGCGACCAGTTCCGGATCCAGGGCCACGACTTCGACCACTGGTTCTGCTGCCGCTTCAACTGCGGCTTCTTCCGCGGCGGGTGCTTCGGCTGAGGCCTCTTGAACCGCAGCCTCGCTGGTCTCTTCTTCTGGTGTCACATCCAGCACCCGCGCACGCATGGTGATTTCAACGCTGTCCTTACAATCGGACATGCAGGGCTCAGCCTTCCAAAAATGCGCTTCGCTTTCCAGTCGGTCATCGACAAAGAACCCTTCGGCATTGGGCAGCTCTACATCGGTAAATGTCTCGTTCGAGAGCACAAATTCATCATCCACCAGATCGTTGGAATAGAGGATATAGGCCACGATGGCATAGACCTCATCCGCTTCCAGCGTCTGCGCAGCGCCAAAGGGCATCGAGCGGTTCACATAGTCCCAGGTGGTGGAGAGATAGGGCCAGTAGGAACCCACGGTTTTCAGCGGATCTTCACGGTCGAGCGTGCCCTGGCCACCCGCCAGTTTTGGCCAATTGTCGACGCCTTCGGCAAAGTCGCCGTGGCAGACGGCGCATTTCTCGGCAAAGACCTCTTCTCCGGTGAAGACATCGCCAGAGCCTGCAGGCAGGCCGGTGCCATCAGGCGAGACATCAATATCCCAGGCGGCGATCTCTTCTGGCAGGGCGGGACGGCCCAGGCCATATTCGCCGGCAAAGGCAGGCAGGCCAAGCGCCAGCGAGACAGCGGCTCCGGCGATAACTTTAGGAAACTTCGACATTTTCTGCCTCCCCATCGGCTTTGACCCACCAGGTCTGGATGGCGTTGTTGTGATAGATCGAATTCAGTCCGCGCACTTCGCGCAGCTCTGCTTTTGTGGGCTGCACATAGCCGGAGCTGTCGCGCGCCCGGCTTTGCAGCAGCATTTCCGAGCCGTCCCAGTTGGTATCCAGGTAGAACCGCGTCAGCGCCTTGTCTGTTCCCGGCGCCCCCAAACGGGCCTGGGTCCAGGTCTTGCCGCCATCAATCGACACATCAACGCCGGTGATTGCACCGCGCCCCGACCAGGCCAGCCCCGTGATCACCAGCGGGCCTTTGCCATGGGTGATTGGGGCCTGCGGGCTGGGGCTGGTGACAACGGATTTTGCATCCATCTCCCAGGTCCATTTGCGGGCTGAGCCATCTTCCATGGTGTCGGTGTATTTTGAGGTCTCCTCGCGGCTTTCCACCGGGCCATCCATGACCTCGATGCGGCGCAGCCATTTGACCCACATATTGCCTTCCCAACCGGGCACAACCAAGCGCACCGGATAGCCGTGCTCCTTGCGCAGGGCCTCGCCATTGGCCTTAAAGGCCACCAGCACATCGTCCAGCGCCTTTTCCAGCGGGATGGAACGCCCGTTAGACGAGGCATCCGCGCCCTCGGCATAGACCCATTTATCCTTGAAATCACCCGCGGCCGCCAGACCGGCCTCTTCCAGCAGGGTGCGCAGTGAGACGCCAGAATATTCCATATTGTGGATCATGCCATGGGTGAACTGGGCGCCATTCAGCTGGGCCCCTGCCCATTCCATGCCCGAATTCGCGGCGCACTCGCAGAAATACACTCTGTTTTCGCGCGGGAAACGCTCCAGATCGGCATAGGAGAACACCAGAGGCGTATCGACCAAGCCGTTGATCATGAGACGATAGTCTTCTTTGCGCAGCTCGATCGCACCCGAATGGTGACGCTCAAAGGCGCAGCCCTGCGGGGTGATGGTGCCGTCGAGCGCGTGGATCGGCGTGAAGTTGATCGAGGAAATCGTATCCGCTGTCAGCCATTCCACATTGCGGCGCACCACATCCTGTTCAAACTGGATCGGCAACCCGTAGGGGGTGGCGTCAACGCCATCACCCAATCCACTGGCCCAGTCCTGCACCTCGGTGATCAGGGGGTCCGGCGTGGCGGCCTGTGCAGCCTGGCCTGCGCCAACGGCGGCGGCCCCTACTCCGGTCGCCGCCGCACCCGCCAGAAATCGGCGGCGTGAGGGGGCAAAATCATCTGCTTTATCGCTCATCTCTTGTCTCCTTACATCGATAAATTCATCATTGTGAATTCATCAGCGCAAAAAATTTTGGTCAGAAAACGCCTAGCCAATAGGGTCATTGGCTAGGCACCTGTGGCGGGGCTTAGGCGCCGACCACGTTGACCGATGTATTGGGGGTGACGGAAACCGTCCCCTGTTTGCGAATGTGGTCCTCGACCACATCCCAGATCATTGGACCCTCGGTACCCTCGTTGACGCTGGCCCAGCCAGAAACCACATAAGATTTGCTGGCGTCGATTTTCTCACCGGTTTTCAGCAGGGTCATTTCACTGATGCGTTCGCCCTGTGGCTTGGTGATATCAATCCGGTAGCCCATGCCACCAATGCGGACCATATCGCCGCCCTGCTGGTAATAGGGATCTGGGTTGAAGATATTATCAGCCACATCCTCCAGGATCACCTTGATGAATTCACCAGTCATTTCAGAGCGATAGGCCGCGCCATAGCTCATCGAAGTGACGTTCCAGATGTCTTCACGGGTGATGTCATCGCCCGGGTTCAGCGAAGGCCCCCAGCGCACGCCGGGGGACATGGCAATGTCTGCCTCGCGCTCGCTCAGCAAGGCGTCGCAGATCAGATCATCCCAGGTGCCGTTGAAATTGCCACGACGATAGAGCAGAGAGTCGGTCTTGCCGATCACCTCGGACAGCTGGTCCGCATAGGGCGCGCGCTGCTCGTCGATCAGTTTCGAGATCACCGGATCTGGTGCAATCACATCCGCGAAGATCGGGATCAGCTTATGGCGGATGCCCATCATCTGACCGTCGCGCACATCCAGATCCACACGGCTGACAAATTTGCCGTTGGAGCCGGAGGCAATGATATGGGTCTGCCCCACCAGAACCGGCTCGGGCAGTGCATCATGGGTGTGGCCCGACAGGATCACGTCGATGCCAGTGACAACGCCCGCCATTTTCTTATCGACGTCAAAGCCATTGTGGCTCAGCACCACAACCACATCGGCCCCGGCGGCGCGGACCTCATCGACCATCTCCTGCATGTGCTCATCCCGAATACCAAAGGAGTATTCCGGGAACATCCAGCCGGGGTTGGCGATGGGCATATAGGGGAAGGCCTGACCGATGACGGCCACCTTGGCGCCACCCCGGTCAAAGAACTTATAGGGTTTGAACAGCTCGGCGGGCTCGTCCCACTCGCTGTCAAAGATATTCTGCCCCAGCGCGGCAAAGGGAAGGCCCTCGACGATCTCATTCACCCGCTCGGATCCCAGGGTGAACTCCCAGTGGAAGGTCATCGCATCGGGTTTCAACGCGTTCATCACATTGACCATATCCTGCCCGGCGGTCTGGTGGCAGGTATAGGAGCCATGCCAGGTGTCGCCACCATCCAAGAGCAGCGCATCTGGGCGATCTGCACGGATGGCGTTGATCACGGTTGCGACACGGTCCATGCCGCCGACCCGGCCATAGCCCTGCGCCAGAGATGAGAAATCATCATGGGTCAATGCATAGGCAGAGGCACTGCCATCGGCGATGCCATAGGCCTTGCGGAAATCGGCTCCGGTGATATGTGGCACATGCCCTTTGTTGCCGCCGACGCCCAGGTTGATCGAGGGCTCGCGGAAATAGATCGGTTTCAGCTGCGCGTGAATATCGGTGATGTGGATCAGGCTGATATTGCCAAAGGTGTCAAACTGCAGCAGCTGATCTTGGGTCAGGCTCTGCTGCGCGGCCAGACGGCCCCAGTTGCCAAAACCGGACGCGCCAACCAGAGCGGAGGCGGCCATCGATACCTGCAAAAAATCACGGCGCGAGATCATATCTATCTGTCATCCTGTGCGATCATAGCAACAAATATGATTCATATTCGCATCTATGAATTCGTTGAAAGCGAGACACCCCGCGCCTGTAGAGACGCGGGGTGTTGGTGTGTTTAGTTGCGGACCGAAGGACCTTCGACCGCCAGACCATTGCCGCGCGAGGCGACATAGAGCTCAAGCGCGACAAAGTCGGAGGAGCCTGGCTTGTAGGTCTCGGCGCGGGTGTCCCGCACGCAGCCCTTGAAGCGGGCATGCACGTTGTTGAGCTTGGCGTTTTTCAGACGGTAGGTTGGGAAACCGTTGATCTGGCCCTGGCTCAGGTGATCCGCGCGGATCATCAGACCATAGCTGTCCTCGTGACAATTGGCGCAGGAAAGCTCCAGCTGGCCGGTGCGAGCATAATACATTTCCTTGCCCTGCTCCCACATCGACTGAACGGGACCGTCGATAGCCACATTGACCGGCATGCCGCGTGACTGCACCGAGATCAGCGCTTCCATCGCGGTCATGTCGCCGCCAGTGTATTTCCAGGGCTTGGCGCCCATCTGGTTCTCGCGGCAATCATTGACCTGCATCGCCAGAGTACGGACTTCGCCGGCCTGTTCATTCCACTTTGGATAAACAGCGCGCACACCTGCCATGCTCTCCTCGACGTCATCATGACAGGAGGCGCAGGATTTTTCTTCAGTGCCCTCAACAGTCTCCCAAGCATCAAAGGCCTTGTCGACAAAGACCATGGCGGGGTTTTCAAAATCATCCATCTGCAGAGCCTGGGTCTCATCCGAGCGGAAATGCCAGCCCGACATCACCTCATCCATGACATCCGACAGATGCGCAGGAGCGGCGGTCTTGGTCACCAGGGTTTCTTCTTCGTTGAGTACCAGCGTGTCGTCATCCGCATCTGCATAGGCAGACAGCGGCAGGCTCAGTGCGACAGCAATGGCGGTAAGCGCCTTATAGTTCATTCCTTGTCCTCCCTTGGGTATCCACCCGGGCCACAGATGCGGCCAGGGTGCCGTGCCTTTGAGATCCGGAAGGGATCAGGCCATAGCGATCGATTTGGTCGCGTCGTAGACCGACCCGTCATCGTCATACCAGGTGAATTTGAAATCACCGGCTTCGGGCACGATGGCCTCGAACTGGAAATAGGGGTTGGTCGAAACCGCAGGCTCGATGGTGATGTCGGTCACCAGCTGGCCGTTGAATTCGCAGGTAAAGCGATTGATGATCGAGCGCGGGATGATATTGCCCTCTTTATCCTTGCGCTGGCCGCTTTCCATCTGGTGGCTGATCAGGGTCTTGATGGTGATCGCCTCACCAGGGGTTGCCTTCTTGGGGACTTTGACGCGGGGTTTTACACCGGATGCCATGTCTTAAACTCCTTCGTATTCAGGCCATATTGCAGGCCGTAATCGGGTATCAACGGGGCTGAATGGATCAGCCGCCGCAACCGCCGATGGTCACTTTCACAGCTGCGCTTGCCTTGGCAAAGCTGCCGTCGGCCAGCTTGGCGATCGCCACCACATCCTGGGTGCCCGCAAGACGGATCCGGGTGGAGGCAGACTGGCTGCCAGCCAGCGGGCCAAAGTTGAAGGTTGCAACACCGGGGGTTGGGTTGCCGGTGGCCAGAACCATGATCGCGGTGGCGCCAGGCGCATCGACCGAGATTGGCACGGTATTGCCGTTTTCAGCAATCTCGGGCGCAGTCAGTTCAATTCCGGTGTCGGCCATGTCGGCACCACCAGTAAACTCGGCAATCCGATCATCAACGATGCTGGCACTGACGCGCAGTGGCAGGACCGTCATCACAGCAGCACCCAGGGCCAGGCCCAGGGTCTCACGGCGTGAGAACTCCATCATATGTCTCCTTTGACGTTTCGCAGAGCGACAGGGGGTTTCGCCCGCGCTTTACTCTTCTTTTAGGGTCGCAATAAATGCGATCACATCTTCAATTTCCTGGGCCGTCAGGATTGGTGTCAGCGCCTCGGTGGGGGCTTTACCAGTATAGGCGGCACCTGGACGAATAAAGCCTTCAACCTTGTAGAATGCAGGCATCATGGTGCCCTCAAAGGTCATCTTGGCATTGGTCATCAACCCGCGCAGCTCTGCCTCGGTCCAGCGATCCCCGGCGCCATCCAGCGAAGGGCCGATTTCACCGTGAAACGGCACATCTGCCAGGGCTGTCACCTGGTGACAGGCAACACAGTTGCCCAGCGATTTGGTGCCCGCGATAACGGCACCGCTTGCCGCATCGCCCGGCTGTCCGGTCAAGGAGGCTGCTACGGCGCCATCCTCGTTATACTGCACATCCTTAGGCGCGACCTCTGCCGCCAGGGTTGCACTCCCGGTCAGGCACAGGGCCAGTGTCAGAGATAGTCTCTTCATGATTCCTCCCGTTGGCTGCCACTCGCCTCCTAGCGAGCTTAGCTGTTGTATACCGTAGGGCACCCGGCCCCGATAACGCAACAACAAATTCAATAGTGTGAATTATTATATTTGTTCGTTTGCACTCAATCCGCCGACCCATTGTTGCGCTCCGAGATGCGGCGCGCATGGTAGCGTTGAAAATCTTCTCCGTTGTCAAGAAGATACCGCTTTTCGGCCACCCAGGTGAACATGTCAATTGTCGTTCCCCCACCAAAGGCTCCAGGCATGATGGCCACTGCAGCCTGTGCGGCGGTCTGCTCCTCGGCCACCTCCTCCGGCAGAAACAGAATCGTCGGGGTGAACATCACGCCCCATTTGCGCGCCATGTCCTTTTCCGACAGGGTCTCGCCGTCAAAATCGGTGACCTCTACATCTCCATAGAGGTTCATCTGCACCACAAAATAATGCTCTTCAATATAACCTCCGATCTCCGGGCGGGGGAAAATCTCGGTGTGCATCTTGGTGCAATAAATGCAGCCACGCTGTTCAAAGAACAGAGCCAGACGTTTGCCCTCGGCATTGGCCTCTTCCAGGTCTTCGCGCAGATCCTTGAAGGTGTCGCGCATCCAGGAGGTCTTGTGCAGCCCGTCATCGCCCAGTTCGATCGCCGCGGCCTCCGTGCTGATCAGTGGCAGCGCCAAGGTCAGGGCCGCCAGTTTCATCATCCAATGCTTCATCTTTTCCCCTCCGGTTACACCATCAAAATTACGCGTTACAAAAACTACAGTAGAGCCGCCTGCCCTTAGCCCAAAGTGGCAAACCCCGGCATCCAGCGGATCATCAGATCGGCAATCCAGCGCACCCCGCCGGTAACGATCAGCAGGGCAAACAGGATCAGCATGACCCCCATGATCTTTTCCACCCAGTGAAACACCGCCCGGTGCCGCGCCACCCAGGCCAGAAACGGCTTGGCAAAGAGCGCAGCCACCACAAAGGGCGCCGTCATTGCAGCACCATAGACAAAGAGCAGCGCGCCACCACGCCAGACCTCGCCCAACCCCGAGGCCACCATCAGGATCGAGGCCAGCGCCGGCCCCACACAGGGCGTCCAGCCAAAGCCAAAGGCCAGCCCCATGAGAAAGGCGCCAACCAGGCTCGACGGATCTGCCGCGCTTTCCATCCGCGCTTCGCGGTAAAGCAAGCCAATGCGGATTACGCCCAGAAAATGCAGACCAAAAACCACAAGGACCGCAGCCGCAGCATAGGCGAGGACATCCATATATTGCCCAAACAGCTGCCCCAAAGCCGTGGCCCCCATGCCCATCAGCATAAAGACCGAGGTGACCCCGGCCGCAAAGCACAGGGCCGCCAGCACCATGCGCCGCTGCGCGCCAGGCGCGATCTCGCCATCACTGCGCAGCTCAGCCATCGACAGCCCCCCGAGGTAGGACAGGTAAAAGGGCACCATCGGCAGGATGCAGGGTGTAAAGAAGCTCAACAGCCCGGCAAAGGCGGCACCCAGGTATGAAATTTCCAGCATCACGCCTAATTGATCCTCCGCGCCTTGGGCTCTGTTGGCACAAGACTTGTGTTATTCACATATTCAAATTATGTAGTATCAAGCCGCAAATTGCGCAGGCCGTCAACGGTTGAGGTCATGAATAGCTATCATGAGTAATCAAGTTCCCCCAAGTGTAACGCGCCGCAGCTTTGCAGCTTTGGCCTTTTCGATGGCTACGGCCTTGTCGCTCGCGTTGCCCCTGAATGCGCAGGCGCAGGAGGTCACATCGGATGTAGCTTCGGGGCCTGAGCTGATCATGGTCGAACAGGCGGGCTGCGAATGGTGCAAACGCTGGAACGAAGAAATCGGCCCCATCTATCCCAAAACACGCGAAGGCGCTTTTGCCCCGCTGCGGCGGGTGGATCTGCATGCGATACCACAGGATCTGCAGGTGCAACGTCGGGTCAGTTTTACCCCGACCTTCCTGATCGTCAAAGACGGTCTTGAGATGGCCCGGCTGGAAGGCTATCCGGGAGAAGATTTTTTCTGGCCTCTGATCGCCAAACTGATGAGCAAGCATCTCGAGTTCCCGCTCGACGGGGCAGAAAGCCCGGAAAGCTAGCCGCAAACGACCGCATTAGGAGCAGTGGCGCTATGAACGCGCCGCCGCCACAGGAGACGACACAATGGCACTACCGCAATTCTCGGCCGATATGGCCCCGGAAGAGCTGGACAACATGGTGGACAATGCCACCACCGCTTCGAACTTTCTCAAGGCAATCAGCCATGAGGGGCGTCTGATGATCCTGTGCCACCTGGTCACGGGCGAAAAATCGGTGACCGAACTCGAAGATCTGCTGGCCGCGCGTCAGGCCGCTGTCTCGCAGCAACTGTCGCGCCTGCGGCTGGAAGGGCTGGTGGTGCCCCGCCGAGATGGCAAAGCAATCTACTACCGTCTGGCAGATGATCGCCCGCGCCGTATCCTCGAAGTGGTCTACGAGCTGTTCTGCGCAGACGACACCAAATAGAGCCAAACCACCAAAATCTGCAGCCCAGCGCGCTGTATTGGGCAGAAAAATTCATTGCATTGAGGCCCTCAAAAACGCTTCACTGGAGACGACGCACAGTCCCTGAACCAAGACCGCCTATCGCATTGGCGGGTCTCAGCGGCATCTGTGTTGGAGGCCAGGCCCAATTGCCAGGTCCAGGAGGAGAGTTCGCCCATGTTTGATCTGTTCAGCGATCACCAGCTGGTTACGGCCATTGGCCTGTTGGGGGGCATTCTCTTGGGGTTGGCTGCCCGCCTAGGCCGGTTCTGCACCCTGGGCGCCATCGAAGACCTGCTCTATGGCGGTTCCTCGCATCGGATGCGCATGTGGGGGCTGGCCATTGCCACTGCCGTTATTGGCAGTTTCTCCCTCATTGGATTGGGTCTGCTGGATGCCTCCCTCTCCTTTTATCTTTCGGTGCGCTGGATGCCCGCCGCCTCGATCGTGGGAGGGCTGATGTTTGGCTATGGCATGGCGCTGAGCGGGAACTGCGGCTATGGCGCGATTGCACGGCTCGGCGGTGGAGATCTGCGCAGTTTTGTTATTGTGCTGGTGATGGGGGTCTCCACATATGTGGTGCTTTCGGGCCCCTTGGCGCCGCTGCGCAACCTGTTGTTTGAACAACAAGATGTCACCAGCGACCTCCCGCCGGGACTGGCCCATCACCTCGCGGCGCTGACCCAGCTGCCGCTGGCAGGCATTGGCATATGCTTTGGCGCTATATTGCTGATCATCTGCCTCTGTGATGCCGAGTTCCGCCGCGACAGCACCAGCCTGTTCTGGTCGGTCGTGGTCGGGTTGGCAGTGATCTTGGGCTGGGCAGGCACGGCCTATGTCAACACGCAGGGGTTCGAGGCCCTACCGGTTGTCTCCCATTCCTTCTCGGCCCCCCTGGGGGAAACCATTCTGTGGACCATGACCGGCAGCCTGCGTCCGCTCTCCTTTGCTGTGGGCTCCATCACCGGGGTCTGGCTGGGGGCCTTTATCGGCTCCCTGATCAAAGGCCATTTCCGCTGGGAAGCCTGCGATGACCCGCGCGAGCTGCGCCGCCAGATCTTTGGTGCCGCCATCATGGGCGCAGGCGCCGTCATCGCCATGGGCTGCACCGTGGGCCAGGGGCTTAGCGCCTTTTCCCTGCTCTCGCTTTCTGCGCCGGTGACCTTTGTGGCGATCTTTGCCGGGGCCGCCCTGGGCCTGCGCCAGCTGATCGAAGGTTTCCGCAGCGCCGCCTAGCCCATAACTCAGGCAGGCGCCGTGCCAGACACGAGGGTTTCATGACGTTTTGATTATCTCTCCGCGCCTATAACACCGCTGTTACAAACACCCCTCAGATCATTAGCCAGCTGCCGGGATCCCCCCCGGCACGCGTCTTGACAGATTGACACAGAGAGCCCGCCATGGACCGCAAGCAAATCATCAATGACCCTGAGATCGGCAACAAGGCAGAAGCCTATGAGGCCTTTGACGATATCCCCACCAATCCCAATCTGGAGGCCACCATCGGCGACGTGATCAACGCCCGCTATGGTCGTCGTGACATGCTGCGCGGCATGCTGGGGGTCTCGGCAGCGGCAACGCTGTTTGGCACCTCCGCCCTGATCGCGCCCAACCGCGCCACTGCCGCGACGGCTAGCGACAGCCGCTATCGCTTTGACGAGCTGAGCTGGGGCAATGATGAGACCCACCACATCGCCAAGGGTTATGAGGCCGATGTGCTACTGCGTTGGGGCGATCCGATCACCGCCGAGGCCCCTGATTTTGACGTCATGAACCAAAGCGCCGAAGCGCAGTTGCAGCAGTTTGGGTATAACAACGACTATGTTGGCTTTACCCCTCTGAACGGCGACGGCACCCGTGGCCTGCTCTGTGTGAACCATGAATACACCAACGAAGAGGTCATGTTCCCGGGTCTGGGCCGCCAGGACAAGGCGGGTTTTGCCGATATGACCAAAGAGCTGGTCGATATTGAGATGGCTGCCCATGGCGGCACCGTGGTGGAAATCGCCAAGAGCACCGAGGGCAAATGGTCGGTGGTGCGCGATGGCAAGATGAACCGCCGCATCACCCCGCTGAACACCGAGATGACTCTCGACGGCCCTGCCGCCGGTCACGACCGGATGCAGACCAATGCCGATCCCAGCGGCCTGTCGGTCATCGGCACGCTCAACAACTGCGCTGGCGGCATGACCCCCTGGGGCACCTATCTGATGGCCGAAGAGAACTTCCACGGCTATTTTTGGACCGATGTGGTAAACAGCGACAGCAAGCCCGACATCTCGGCCCAGCGCGAAGCAAAATCCATGAAGCGCTATGGCGTGCCTGGCCGCTGGTACGCCTGGGGCAAGTTCTACGACCGGTTCAACATCGACAAGGAACCCAATGAGCCAAACCGATTTGGCTGGGTGGTCGAGGTCGACCCGCGCAATCCCGAGGCCAAGCCGATCAAACACACCGCGCTGGGGCGGTTCCGCCATGAAGGCTGCGAGACCACCATCTCTTCTGAGGGCAAGCTGGTTGTCTATATGGGCGATGACAATCGCTTTGATTATCAGTACAAATATGTCTCCAACGGATCTGTATCCCACATTGACGATGCCAATGGGAGCCTGCTGAGCGACGGCACGCTCTACGTGGCCCGCTTTGATGCCGATGGCAGCCTGCATTGGCTACCCTTGGTGCATGGCCAGGGGCCTTTGACGGCCGAGAACGGCTTTGCCAGCCAAGCGGATGTGCTGATTGACACCCGGTTGGCAGCAGATGCCCTGGGGGCCACCCCCATGGACCGCCCCGAGGATGCCCAACCGCGCGGCGACGGCACCGCCTATATCATGCTCACCAATAACTCCAAGCGCAAGGACGCGCAGGTCAACGCCGCAAACCCCCGCGCCAAATCCAATTTTGGCCATATCATCGAGATCAAGGAAGCCGCCGGCGATCACGCCGCCACGACGGGCACATGGTCCATTCTGGTGAAATGCGGGGACCCCGAGCTGGCAGAGGTCGGTGCTCAGTGGAACCCGGAAACCAGTGAAAACGGCTGGTTCGGCTCGCCGGACAACTGTGCCTTTGACGCCGACGGCCGCCTTTGGATCTCCACCGATCAGGGTAGCAAATGGGGCAAGACCGGAAAATCCGACGGGCTCTATGCGCTGGAAACCGAAGGGGAGTTGCGGGGGCATTCCAAGCTCTTCTTCCGTTGCCCCGTAGGAGGAGAACTTTGTGGTCCTTACTTCACAGCAGACAACGAGACCCTTTTCCTCGCGGTCCAGCACCCGGGCACCGATGGCACCAAGGCGCTCAAAGGGTTCGAGCGCGCTTCGACCTTTGAAGACCCAGCCACCCGCTGGCCCGATTTTGACCCAAAGATGCCGCCGCGCCCCTCGGTGGTGGTGGTGACCAAAACCGGGGGCGGTCGCATCGCCTCCTGACCTTTTCGTGCCTTGGGCCCAGGGCAAGCTCGCCCGTCCCAAGGACCCGTCGGAAATTGGTCGAGCCCGGGCCTCTCGCCCTGGGCTCGACCCCTTTCGCCCGCGCTGTTGCGCTACGGCCAAGTGTCACGGCAAAGTGAAGCCTCGCCAAGTGCATTTCTGCTAACCTTGCGTCAAATTTAACGAGTTGGCTTTTTTCATGCAGGTCCTGTCCCAAACAAATATCGTTCTTTTGCGATTGTTTCAGCCTCTGCGGCCCCTTGGGGCGCAGATCATGTTCTTGACGCGTGCCTTCGCCCTGTCCTTGGCTCTCTTGGGGCTATCACTTGCCCTGCCTCTGCAAGCCGCCGAACTGTCCAAGCGCGAAGGCTGGGTGGTTTTTGAAAGCCAGAAACCCTATGATCAGCTGTTGAAGGACCTCCGTTCTGCAGTCAAAGCGGAAGGGCTTGTTGTGGTTACCCAGGCAGGCCCCACCCAGGCCGCTGCCGCACGTGGCATCACCATTCCCGGCAACCGGGTCATTGGGGTGTTCAACAATGACTACGCTGTACAGGTTCTGGCCCTCTCTACCGCCGCAATGATCGAGGCCCCGATCCGCTTCTACGTCACCGAAGTCGACGCCGCGCATACCCACCTTGCCTATAAGCGGCCCAGCTTTGTCTTCGCGCCCTACCTCCAGGAAGGCGGCAGCCAGCTGGTGCGGATTTCCGCCGAGCTGGATCGCCGCTTTGCCGCCATTGCCGAGGCAGCATTGACTCCGTGATCCCGCGCGCCCTGGTGCGACCATTGCCCCGCGCTCCCAGGTCCAACGCACCTCATCGTCACAGCAGGTCACAGAGCTGTGATACGGCTTGCGCCTATCCCCATAACCCGCGAATTCTAGCCACTGGAAACAGTGGGATACGGAAGACATGACACAGACCCTTCGCGCCGCCGACGTTCTGGCTCGCCGCCTCTACGAGGCCGGCTGCCGTCACGCCTTTGGAATGCCGGGCGGCGAAGTGCTGACCTTGGTCGACGCGCTGGTCAAGGCAGGCATCAAGTTTCACCTGGCCAAGCATGAAAATGCAGCAGGCTTTATGGGTGAAGGGGTGCATCACAGCGATGGTGCCCCGGTGATCCTGGTGGCCACGCTTGGACCCGGCGCGCTCAACGGGGTCAATGTGGTGGCCAATGCCCATCAGGACCGGGTGCCGATGCTGGTGCTTACCGGCTGCGTCGATGCCGCCGAAGAGCAAAGCTACACCCATCAGGTGCTGGACCACCGCGCGGTGTTCTCCCCCATCACCAAGGCCACATTCCGGCTCGATGCAGAGGCCGCAGATCTGATCGCCGACAAGGCCGTCGCCATCGCAACGGAACCGAGAAACGGGCCGGTGCATATCGACGTACCGATCTCGGTGGCGGATGCCCCGGCCAGAGATCGCGGTCTGCGCCGCGCGCCTGCCGCGCTGACCCAGCCAGAGGATGCGACCCTGGCGCAGGCGCTTTCCTGGCTCAGCGAGGCCCAGCGCCCCTTGGCCATCATCGGTCTGGATGCCCTGCAGGAAGAGGCCGCCCCAGAGATCCAGTACTTCCTCGAACAACACCAGATCCACTTTGTTACCAGCTACAAGGCCAAGGGCCTGCTGGCGGAAACCCACCCGCTCTGCCTTGGCGCAGCGGGGCTGTCCCCGCTGGCGGACAAATCCCTGCTGCCCCTGGTGCAAAAGGCCGATCTGATCCTGTCCCTGGGCTATGACCCGATTGAGATGCGCCCCGGCTGGCGCAATGTCTGGGATCCGAGCCAGCAGCGCATGATCGACATCACCCCCGAGGCCAACACCCATTACATGCATCAGGCCAGCCTGGCGCTGGTCGCCTCGCTCAAGCCGACCCTGCAGGCGCTTGCCCCCTCGGCAGAACGGGTTGAACTGCCCAAATGGCCCTGCGGCAGACCTGAGCAGGTCCGGGCCGACCTGGCCCGTGCCTTCCCCACAACCGATGACTGGGGGCCGGCCGGAGTGATCGCCGAATGCCGCGCCAGCCTGCCGCCGGAAACCCTCGCCACCGCAGACAGCGGCGCGCATCGCATTCTGCTCAGCCAGATGTGGCCTTGCCACAGCCCGCGGGATCTCATCCAGTCGTCCGGCCTGTGCACCATGGGCTGTGCTGTGCCCATGGCAATTGGCCGCAAACTCGCCGAACCCGGCCGCCCGGTGGTGAGCTTTTCCGGGGATGCCGGCTTTTTGATGGTTGCAGGTGATCTGGCCACCGCCGCCGAGCTGAATGTGGCGCCGATCTTTGTGGTCTTTGCCGATGCCAGCCTCGCCCTCATCGAGCTCAAGCAACGCGGTCGCCAGATGGCCAATGCCGGAGTTGACCTGGGGCGCCATGACTTTGCAGCCATGGGCCGCGCCTTTGGCGGCAATGGGGTAACGGTACGTAACCGCACCCAGCTGAACAAAGCCCTGCAAGAGGCCTTGGCCTCTGACCGCTTCACTGTCATCTCTGCGGAAATCGAAGCCGGAGGATATGATGGCCGCATCTGATCACACAGACAGTACAAGCCCCAGGGGCTGGACCCCGGCCGACAGCCTCGGCCATGGCGCTCTCAAAGGTGTCAAGGTTCTGGATCTGTCGCGCATTCTGGCAGGCCCGACCTGCACCCAGTTGCTGGGCGACCTAGGCGCCACAGTGGTGAAAGTGGAAAACCCCAAGTCGGGCGGCGATGACACCCGCCAATGGGGTCCGCCCTATGTTGCCGATGCCGATGGGAACCGCTCGGATCTGTCGGCCTATTTCATGGCTGCCAACCGCAACAAACGCTCTATCGCGCTGGATATCGCCAGTCCCGAAGGCCAGGCTCAGATCCGCCGCTTGGCGGCTCAGGCCGATATTCTGGTGGAGAATTTCAAACCCGGCGGGCTGGCAAAATATGGCCTCGACTATGCCAGCCTGCGGGCGGAGTTCCCTCATCTGATCTATTGCTCGATCTCCGGCTATGGCCAGACCGGCCCCAACAGCTCCAAACCCGGCTATGATCTGATGGCCCAGGGCTATGGTGGCATCATGTCCCTGACTGGCGAGCCTCAGGGTCAGCCCGTGAAAGCAGGCGTTGGCATCGCTGATGTCATGTGCGGCATGTATGCAACCATCGGCATTCTCGCCGCGCTGCACCACAAGAGCCAGACTGACGAAGGCCAGCAGATTGATCTGGCGCTGGTGGATGCTCAGGTGGCCTGGCTGATCAACGAAGGAGTCGCCTATCTCAACACCAAACAGGTGCCGCAGCGCCGGGGCAATGAACACCCCAGCATCGTGCCCTATGGGCTTTATGAGACCTCGGATGCCCATGTGATCCTGGCAGTGGGCAATGACAGCCAGTTCCGCCGCTTCATGGAGTTTCTGGGATTGGAAGGCCTGGCAGAAGACCCCCGCTTTGCCAGCAACCCCGCCCGGCTGGAACATCGCGATGCCTTGAACGATATCCTGATCCCGGCGCTCAAACGCTTTACCATGGATGCAGTGATCGCAGGCATGGAGGCCCGCAAAGTGCCCGCAGGCCCGGTGCAGAGCCTGGATCGGGTATTTGCCAGTGATCAGGTGGCCGCGCGGGAGATGGCCATTGAAATGCAATCAGGTGTCGGCCCGGTGCAGCTCCTGGGCAACCCTCTGAATTTCTCGCGCACTCCCGTAACCTACCGCCATGCGCCGCCCCAATGCGGTGCCTCTACAACAGAGATTCTGCAGGCCGAAGATCCCTTTGCCGATAGCTGAGCAGCGCTGGTGGGGGGCATACCTCCGAGCTGCCCCGGCGAATGTTACAAAACGCCTCAAGCATCCGCTCCCTTGGCGGGTGCTTGCTTGCTTTTGCAGCCGCAAAGCCCAAAAGGCGCAGAAAACCGCCTGACATAGTGGTGAATTTCGGCCTTTGCCGCCTTTGGCCACACACATCCAATCACCAAAACGCGAGCAGCGTCGCGCCGACCTCCCCGCTGGTTTACTCTTTGAAGAACAGAGAATTTAAGACCATAGGCAGAGATTGGACTCCCAATGACGCAAGACAAGTTTGGACAAGACACCAGCCTCAGCTGTGCCACGACCCTCGCAAGCTGGGATGCGGCACAGATGGGGGTGCTGGCCCATGCCGCTGCCACCGCAGATCACCTGGGCGCTGTGCTCACGGCCGCGCCGGACTTTGCCCTGGCCCAGGCCATCAAGGGGCTCTCGGTTCTCATGCTGGGACGCTCTGAACTCCTGCCCATGGCCCAGGACGCCCTGAAAGCCGCCAGAGCAGGCTACAGTGCCGCCCTACCGCGCGAACGCAAATACGTCGACGCTCTTGAAGCCTGGTTGGCCGGGCGCCCGTCACGCGCAGTTGTGCTGATGGAACAGGTGTTGGACGTCGATCCCTGTGATGCGCTGGCCATGAAGCTCAGCCATGGGATTCGCTTTATCCTTGGCGATTGCACCGGGATGCGCGCCTCGGTCGAGCGCGTCATGCCAGCCTATGCCCCGGATCACGCAGCCCGCGGCTATTTGCTGGGCTGTCACGCCTTTGCGCTTGAAGAGACCGGATCCTATGAGAAGGCCGGCATCGCCGGGCGCCAGGCGCTGTGGATGGCCCCGGATGATGCCTGGGGCTTACATGCCGTGGCCCATGTGCACGAGATGATGGGCGATGCCGCCGCCGGATTGAACTGGCTGGAAGGGCGCGAAGCCGCCTGGTCCCATTGCAACAACTTTCGCTATCACGTCTGGTGGCACAAGGCGCTGATGCATTTGGATCTGGGTCAGGCCGATCAGGCCCTCACGCTCTATGATACCGAAGTCCGGAAGGATAAAACCGATGACTACCGCGATATCTCCAATGCCACCTCGCTGCTGATGCGGCTGGAGCTCGAAGGCGTCGCAGTGGGCAACCGCTGGGAAGAACTGTCGGAACTCTGCGCCAATCGCACCGAAGACGGCAGCCTGATCTTTGCCGATCTGCACTATCTGCTGGCCCTGTCCGGACGCAACCGCCAAGCCGAAACCAAACGCCTGGTCCGCCGCATTCACGCCGATGCCCAGAAACGTGACACCGAAGCCCAGGAGCGCATGGCAACACCGGGCTGTGATGCCGCCAATGGGCTAGAGGCCTTTGGCGAGGGGAATTACGCCCTGGCCTTTACCCACCTGTGTCGCGCCAGAGGCACCATGCAATTGGCCGGGGGCAGCCATGCACAACGCGATGTCTTTGAGCGCATGACAATTGATGCGGGGCTGCGGGCCGGAGAATTCGACGCGGTCGAGGTGATCCTGGATGATCGTCGTGCCAAACGCGCCGGCGGCGAAGATAACTATGCCCTGGCGCGGCGGACTTTGATCGCAGCCGGTCGCCAAGGGCTTGACGTTCACAGCATGCCAGCAGAATAAGCCGCAAACTCAATGGGGTGCGCATAGTGCCCTGCGCGAATGCGCCCAGTCATTTCAAGATAGATCTGTAAGGATAAACCACCCATGGCGGACGTTTCGCCCTTTCCATCCCCAAAACAAGATCCGGGGCCTGCGGCCAACCGGACGGTTTCTCCTGGTGATATGGACCACATCAAGACCACAGCTCCGCGGGTGCGTGATCCGCGGCTCGATTTTTACCGTGGCATCGCCATGTTTATCATTCTGGTGGCCCATATCCCCGGCAATCGCTGGACCGGCTGGATCCCGGCGCGCTTTGGCTTCTCGGATGCGACCGAGATCTTTGTCTTCTGCTCCGGCATGGCCTCGGCCATTGCCTTTGGCGGTTCTTACGCAAAACAGGGCTGGGCCCTGGGCTCGGCGCGGGTGGTGTTTCGCTGCTGGCAAGTCTTTTGGGCTCATATCGGCCTGTTCTTCTTTGTCGCCATGACCATGGCAGCGCTGGATACCTATGGTGCCTTTGACAAGACCTATATCAATTCGCTGAACTTGCAGCACTTTTTCAACAACCCCGCGCCCAATCTGGTGGGGCTGTTTACCCTCACCTATGTGCCGAACTATTTTGACATCCTGCCGATGTACCTGGTGGTACTGGCCTTGATGCCCCTGATGATGGGCGTTGAACGCATTGGTGTCTGGGCCGTGGCACTGACCTCGGCGTTGATTTGGCTTGCCGCTAACCCCTATCTGATCGGGCTGGGGCCCGATGGCGCCTCCCTCCCGGCTGAGCCCTGGTCGGAGCGCGAGTGGTTCTTTAACCCCTTTGGCTGGCAGCTTTTGTTCTTTACCGGCTTTGCCTTCATGAAGGGCTGGCTGCCCAAGCCGCCGGTCTCTGCCCTCCTGGGCCTCGCCGCTGCCGCCTTTCTGATCCTGTCGGCCCCCTTTGGCTCGTGGAAAGTCTTTCTCTGGGTTGATGCGGCCAATGGCGATCTGGGCGATATGATCCGCCCCTGGTGGAAGACCACTGCGCAGTGGCGCGAAAAGACAGATTTTGGCCTGTTGCGCTATGCCCATTTCCTGGCGCTGGCCTATCTGGGCTGGCTGATCGCCGGGACCGGCGGCAAGCGCCTGATCGCCTCGGGGCACTCTCTGGGCGCACGGGTCTGGGCGCGCCTGCTCAAGATCATCACCAAGGTCGGCCAGCAAAGCCTTGCGGTCTTTGTGTTTTCCATGGCCCTGGCGCGGCTCATTGGCTTTGCCCTGGACCAGACAGAGCGGGGCATTGCAATCACCGCCCTCGCCAATCTGGCAGGCTTTGCCCTGATCATCACCTGCGCCTATGCGGCGGGCTGGTTCAAATCCCACCCCTGGAGGGCGAAACGATGAATCGCCGCGCCTTCCTCACTGCTGCACTCTCCTCCACGATGCTCAGCAGCCTACCCGCCTTTGCAACGGATGCCGCAAAACCCGAGCCCTTTAGCCACGATCAAGTGGTGGCGCGCGCCCGTGCTTTGGCCGCCGAAGACTACGTCCCGCGTGAAGAAGTACCACAGGACTGGCTCGATCTTTCTTATGATCAGTACAAGGCCCATCGGTTCCGCACCAAAGATGCGATCTGGTCCAAGAGTGACAGCAGCTACAATGTCGATCTCTTCCTGCCGGGGCTGTATTTTCGCCATGCGGTACAGGTGAACACCGTGCAGGCGGGCATGACGCGGCCCTTTGGCTTTGACATGTCGCTGTTTGATCGTGGCGAGATTGCCCCAGAGCTCAGCACCACAGGCGCGCTTGGCTACAGCGGCTTGCGGCTGCGTACCCAGCTGGACCAGCCCGGCAAAAAGACCGAGTTCTGCGTCTTTCAGGGCGCCAGCTATTTCCGCGCCATCGGGGTGGGTCAAGCCTATGGTCTGTCTGCCCGCGGGTTGGCGCTGAAGACTGGCGATCCCATGGGCGAGGAGTTTCCCGATTTCATCGAGTTCTGGCTGGAGGCCCCCGGGGCTGAGCAACACAGCATGGTGGTCCATGCCCTGATGGATTCCCCATCGGTGACTGGGGCATATCGCTTTACCGTCACCCCCGGCACCCCCACGGTGATGGATGTCGAGGCGCGCCTGTTCCCGCGCGAGGATCTGGACCATGCCGGTCTGGCGCCACTCACCTCGATGTTCCTGTTTGACCGCACCAACCGCAATCGCTTTGATGATTTCCGCCCCAATGTGCACGACAGCGACGGGCTCCTGATGGCCAATGGCAACGGCGAGGTGCTGTGGCGCCCGCTGGCCAATCCGACGCATCTGCAGATTTCCTCTTTCATAGATGAAGCCCCCCGTGGCTTTGGTCTGATGCAGCGGTCGCGCGCTTTGCAGGATTTCGAAGACTTCGAGGCCCATTACCACCGCCGCCCTAGTCTCTGGGTGGAGCCCAAAGGCGATTGGGGCAAGGGCGCCGTGACCCTGGTCGAGATTCCTGCCGATAAAGAAATCTACGACAACATCGTTGCCTATTGGCGCCCCCGCGCGCCCATCCCGGCTGGGTCAGACTGGCCGATTTCCTATCGGCTGAGCTGGGGAGACGATCCCAAAATGGATCTGGCGCGGGTGATTGATACAGCAGCAGGCGCCAAGATCTTTGGCGATCCCGGCCGCCTGATAACCGTGGATTTCGAGGCCCACCCGCTGCTGGCCGGCGACCCGGAAGAGATCGAGGTGCATCTGTCCTCGCCCCATGTGGAGACCAGCGAGGGTGTCTTGCAGCGCAACCCCGCCACTGGCGGGCTGCGGCTGGCCTTCAGTTTTGTGCCCAATGCCGAAAACCATGTCGAGCTGCGCCTGCAGCTGCGCCGCGAGAGCCAGGCGGCCAGTGAAGTCTGGCTCTATCGGTGGACCGGATGACCGCAGCCTCCCAATCTCCACCTGCCCGCGCCATGGAGCCGCTGATGCCACCGCTGCAGCCGCTGGCGATGCCCGAGCAGGATTTCTCTGCGCCGTTTCACGATCACAATGCTCCCGCCTTTGAGCCGCCAAAACAGCTGGCTCTCTGGCGCTTCTTGGCCTTTTCCCCTGCCATGCTGGGCACCCTGGCCCTCACCTGGGTGATGCAGGGCTGGTTTGCCAAGGGCGGTTTCATGGCGCTGGAACTGGTCCTTCTGGCGCTGATTGCTTTCAATTTCTTCTGGATCTGCTTCTCGGTCTCCACCGTGGTTCTGGGGTTGTTTTCCTTGTCCAGACGCGACCGTACACGCCCGCAAGGCAAGCCTGCGCCGCTGCGGGTTGCTCTGCTGGTGCCCGTCTACAACGAGACCCCCTGGTATGTGCTGGGCAATGTGCAATCCATGTTGCAAGAGCTGCACCAACGCGGCGGCCAACACAGCTATGATATCTTCGTGCTCTCCGATACCCGGGATGCGGCACTAGCCGAGCAGGAACGTCTGAGCGTCCAAGCCCTGCGGGCCGACCTGCCTGCAGGCACCGGGCTCTATTATCGCCGCCGGGAACAGAACACCCATCGCAAGGTTGGCAATATCAGCGACTGGCTGCGCCGCTGGGGCGCGGGCTACGAAGCCATGCTGGTGCTGGATGCGGACAGTCTGATGACCGGGCGGGCCATTGCTCGGCTGGCCAATGCCCTGTCACGAGACCCCAGCGCCGGTCTCATTCAAAGCTTCCCGCAACTCATTGGTGCACAATCCGTTTTTGGCCGCATGCAGCAATTCGCCAATGGTGTCTACGGTCTGGCCCTGGCCGAGGGCCTGGCCCGCTGGACCGGCTATGAGGGCAACTACTGGGGCCATAATGCCATCATGCGCACACAGGCTTTTGCGGCCTGTGCCGGGCTGCCGCTGCTGCGCTCGCGCCTGACGGGGCGCGACAAGCTGATCATGAGCCATGATTTTGTCGAGGCAGGTCTGCTGCGCCGGGCGGGCTGGCGGGTGCGGTTTTTGCCACGGCTGGGGGGCTCTTACGAGGAAACGCCGCCGACTCTCATCGACCATATCCTGCGGGACCGACGCTGGTGCCAGGGCAATCTGCAGCACCTGAACCTGCTGGGAGCGCGCGGTTTCCGCACCATCTCGCGGTTTCACCTGCTGCATGGGGCTATTGGCTATCTGATGGCACCCATCTGGTTTGCCCTTCTGGTGATCTGGGCGCTGATTGGCCGGGGCGAGGAAAACTCCGTCATTCACTATTTCAGCGCCGCCAATCCGTCGCGCCCCTCCTGGCCGGATATGTCAGAACCCCGCCATGTGCTGGTGATCCTGCTGATCTACGCCATGCTGCTGGCGCCAAAGCTGCTGGCGGTTTTGGCTCTGGCGGTCTCCAATGGACAGCTCTCTGACTATGGCGGCCCGCGTCGCTTTGCGGCTTCCGTGCTGTCCGAGATCCTGCTGGCGGTGCTCTATGCGCCGATCCTCATGGTTCAGCAGATGATTGCGGTGTTTCGGACCCTCTTTGGCCTGCAGCGCGGCTGGTCTCCCCAGGCGCGGGCCGGCGGGCGCTATGGGCTCATGACCCTGCTCACCTGCCACGCGCTGGAAACACTTAGCGGCCTGGTGCTCTGGGGCGGGATAGCCAGCGGCATGGTCTCGCTCTGGCTGGTGCCCATCGCCCTGTCACTGGTGCTGGCGGTGCCGCTCTCGGCGCTCTCCGGGCGGCGCGCAGGCCACCAGGGCAAACCCGGCTGGATGGCCAGCCCCGTGGTCTTTGCCGAACCGGCAGTCACCCGGGCTGCCGGTGAATACCGCGCTCGGTTGAAACGCTACCTGGATATCGCAGGTCAGCACCCGGCGGAATAGAAGCTGCGCAAAAGCACAACCTGTCGTCATGGGCTTCCATTGCAATCAGGCGCAACCGCATCCGCTGCCCCCTGGGCGGCGGATGCGCGGCCCAAGGCTTTGCCACTCATCTGTGATGAGAGGGAAAGGCGCGGGAGCCCCCCTTTTTGCCGGTCTGTTCTGTTGGGACTATCCTGCCTTGGGCGGCAGCGCCTCAAACCAGTCCAGCAGCTGGTCCGACCACCAACGCGGCACCTGATGGCCGCCGGGAAACAGCAAAAACTCAATATCCGCACCAGCACCACAGTCCCAGCGCCGCCGCAGAACATCCCCCGCCCGCCAGCGTTGATCCGGCGCGTGGTCATCGCAGCCATTGGTATCGCGCCACAACTCCAGCCCGGCAAAGATATCGCCCTGCTGAAACTGCCCGCCGTTCAAGTAGCGCCCTTCCAAGGGCACCACGGAATCCATCCAGCCGTGGCTATGGAACAACCGGATCTCTCCGGCGCAATCCGCAGGTTGTGGCCGCCAGAATCCCCCGGCAATCGGCGCATAGCCGGCAAAGGCCGTTGGCGCTGCACAGGCCAGATAGTTGACCATAAAGCCTCCGGCGGAAAACCCGGCCAGGATCATGCTGTCACGGTCCAGATCAAAACGGACTGCCGCATCTGCGGCGACCTCCTGCAAAAAGGCGATCTCATCACGGCCCTGCCAGCCCGGAAAGAAAGTCCAGGATCGCGGACCGCCGCGCCGGGGCAAGGCATCCGGCGCAATCACCGCATAGCCCCGCGCGGTCAAGCCCTTGACCATAGCCTGATTGGCCAAAGATCCAGCCCCGGAGCCGCCATAGCCATGCAGAAACAAAACCGCCGGCCCAGGCTGCGCCGCTTCCGCCACCTCAGGCAGGACGATGTGATAGCTGCCCCCCGTGAGATTGCAGGCCTCCCCAGGCTCTGGACCACAGCCCGCTGCAGCAGCGCCCCCCCCCGCCAGCAGAGACAGCGAAGCCAGAGCCGCCAGCGCAGCCCCGGAGAGGGCTCGGCCTGCCAGACCGCGCCCTAGCCCTGCCATCGCGCCACGGGCAGGTTGCCCGCCAACCAGCCAGGACCGCTGGCCGAGCCCAGCATGCCTTCGGGGACATCAATGATTCTGCTATATCCTGCCTCGACCAGAGCCCGCGTCAACCGGGCCGAGCGGACCCCACGGGCACAGATCAGTGCAACAGGAGCCGTAAGATCCCCGGCAACGGCGGCATTCAGCGCCTGCAAGAAGTCTTGGCGCCGCATGTCTATTGCAACCGCCCCCACCGGCACCCCGGTCTGGCGCCATTCCCGTGGCGTTCTGATATCAATCAAGGTGATCTCCCCAGCCCCGGCCGCCGTAAAGGCCTCAACCGGTGTCAGACGCTGATGATCATGCGCCACAGGCTGACTGCGCCACCAATTGGTCATTCCCGCCGTGGTCAGCCCCAGCCCCCCAAAAGCCAACAGCAGCTGGCGCCGGGTCAGCCCTGCGGCGCGCTCTGCCGCGGGCTCGCCTCCCTCACTCTGGTTGTCTCGTGCCATTTTGCCCTGCAGCCCTGTGGTGATCCCAATCCCTGCTCTCGCGCGGTATTGCAAAAGCCCTGCACGCTCTTAGCAGTTTTTTCTGTGGCAATCAGCACCGGGTTTTTGTCGCCTCTTCAACTTCTCGTCAGAGCCGAGGCCGCGCCCGCAGCGCGGTTTTGCAAATCTGCCGTGAAGAAATCCGCTTTGGCGGTCAAAAACTTTACCAAACTGACTACAAAAACCGCTGCCTGAAACCTAGATGGCGGGCTGAACGGCGACAAAACCTCCTTCCTGAGCCAGTTACCGGGTCGCAGGGCTGGAACAGTTGCAAAAAATTGCCTAAGCCTTTGCCTAGTGCCTAAAGCCCAGCCAGGAGAACTGCACGTGTCCCTGTTTTTGATTGCGGCCCTGCCGTTTCTCGGAGCGGTGTTTCCCGCTCTGCTTATCCGCGCCGGACGCAATGCCTCGGCCTCTGCCGCAGGTTTGACCAGCTTTCTGGCCTTTGTTGGCCTGATGCTACACGCGCCAGCGATATTTCGCGGCGAGGTGATCCAAGTCGGGGTCGATTGGCTGCCCGCACTTGGCCTCAACGCCAATTTCTTCCTCGATGGGCTTGGCTTTCTCTTTGCCTCGATGATCCTCGGCATTGGGTTGCTGATCATTCTTTATGCGCGGTTCTACCTGTCGCGCGAAGATCCCATGGGGCAGTTCTATACCTATCTGCTGCTGTTTCAGGGGGCCATGGTTGGCATCGTTCTGTCCGACAACATTTTGCTTTTACTGGTTTTCTGGGAGCTCACCTCGCTTTCCTCCTTTTTGCTGATCGGCTATTGGAAGCACCTGCCCGAAGGCCGACAAGGCGCGCGCATGGCGCTGGCGGTGACCGGGTCGGGCGGCTTGGCGATGATTGGGGGAATGATGATCCTGGGCAATATCGCCGGGTCTTATGACCTGAGCGTGATCCTGCAAAACAAGGATCTGATCCAGGCCTCGCCGCTCTATCTGCCTGCGCTGATCCTGATCCTCCTGGGCTGTTTCACCAAGTCCGCCCAGTTCCCGTTTCACTTCTGGCTGCCCCATGCCATGGCGGCGCCAACGCCTGTCTCGGCCTATCTGCATTCGGCCACCATGGTAAAGGCAGGCCTGTTCCTGATGGCGCGGCTCTGGCCGGTGCTGGCGGGCACACCCGAATGGTTCTATATCGTCGCCACAACCGGACTGGTAACAATGACCCTGGGCGCGGTGATCGCCCTGTTCAAAGATGACCTCAAATCACTCTTGGCCTTTTCCACCGTCAGCCATCTGGGGCTGATCACCATGCTTTTGGGTTTTGGCACCAAGATCGCCGCCGTGACAGCGGTGTTTCACATCATCAACCACGCCACCTTTAAGGCGGCGCTGTTTATGTCGGCCGGCATTGTCGATCACGAGGCCCATACCCGCGACATCAAACGACTAGGAGGCCTGCGTCATCTGATGCCGGTGACGGCGACCATCGCCATCGTGGCCGCGCTCTCCATGGCGGGAGTCCCGCCCTTCAACGGTTTCCTTTCCAAGGAAATGATGCTGGAAGAGACCGTGCATACGCTCTGGGGCGGCTCACACTATGTGGTGCCCGGGCTGGCGCTGCTGGCCGCGCTGTTCTCGGCGGCCTATTCCTTCCGCTTTATCGGCCATGTCTTTCTGGGCCCCATCCGCAACGACTATCCGGCAAAGCCCCATGATCCGGGCTTTGGCATGTGGGCAGGCCCGGCCTTCTTGGTCACTCTGGTGGTTCTGATTGGACTGTTCTCAGCCAAACTGGCGGGCCCGCTGGTCGCCGTTGCTGCAGGGGCTGTGATCGGCGGCGCTGAGCTGCCCTACTATTCGCTGAAACTCTGGCATGGGTTGACCCCGGCGCTCTATATGTCCGGCGTGGCGGTTGTTGGCGGCCTGCTGCTGGTCAAGCTACACGCGCCGCTGATACGGGCCTGGAACGCCGCGCCCCGCCCAGAGGCCAAGCAAATCTTTGACGCCTTGATGCGCGGGCTGACCAAGCTATCGCAGCTCATCACCGACGGGCTGCACAACGGTGCCATCACCCGCTATGCCTTTGTGATGATGCTCTTTATCATCGGCATCAGCTATTACGCCTATGCCAGTGGCACCATCACGGCCCCCACCCGCGAGGTGCAGAGCGTCGGGCCGATTACCGTGATCGCCTGGTTCTGCCTGATCGTTGCCACTCTGGCTGTGGTCGCCAAGCACCGTCAACGACAGCTATCGCTGGTGCTGATCGGCGTGGTTGGCCTGGTGGTCTCGCTGGGCTTTAACTACCTTTCCGCCCCGGATCTGGCGCTGACGCAGCTCTCGGTCGAAGTGGTCACCATGGTGCTCTTGCTGCTGGCGCTGAACTTCATGCCCAAGGACAGCCCCATCGAGGCGCCCATGTGGGTGCGCCTGCGCGATGGCGGCATTGCGGTGGTCGGCGGCTTGGGAGCTGCGGCGCTGATCTATGCGCTGATGCTGCGGGACTTTGCCCTGCCCAGCATTTCCGAATTCCATCTGGCCAATTCCTATAAGGGCGGCGGCGGCACCAATGTGGTCAACGTGATCCTGGTGGACTTCAGGGGCTATGACACCTTTGGCGAGATCATCGTTCTGGGCATTGCAGCCCTGGTGATCTATGCCCTGACCGAGGCGGTTCTGGGCTCCCGGGTGCGGGCCTATCTGCTCAACCGCAAGCCCGATATGCCCCAGGATGGCGATGCGCACCCGATGATGATGGTTGTGGCCACCCGGGTGATGATGCCGCTGGCGCTGATGGTGGCGGCCTATATCTTCTTTCGGGGTCACAATCTGCCCGGCGGCGGCTTTATCGCAGGTCTGATCGCGGCCATCGCCCTGTTGATGCAATATATGGCCTCTGGCTTTAGCTGGGCCTCCGAGCGCCAGCGGATGTTCTATCACGGCACCATCGGCTCTGGCGTGCTGATTGCAGCCGCCACCGGACTGGGCTCCTGGTTCAGCGGCAGCCCCTTCCTGACCAGCGCTTTTGGCTACCTGCATTGGTCCCCCCTGGAGGAGTTCGAATGGGCCACGGCGGCGCTGTTTGATCTAGGTGTCTTCTTGGCCGTTGTCGGTGCGGTACTCCTGGCGCTGGAAAGTCTGGCGCGTTTTGCCTGGCAACCGGGCATGTCGAGCGAGCATGCCATGGATATCAACCCGGCCCGCGATGACGCGGCAGAGGCAGCTGAAGCGAAGGGCGAGGCATGAGCATGGGTTTCCTGAATATCGAATTCCTTGTGGCTTCAGCCGTTGGGCTGCTAACGGCGGCGGGGATCTATCTGATCCTGCGACGGCGCACCTTTCCGGTGATCCTCGGCCTGTCACTGCTGACCTATGGGGTGAACATTTTCCTATTTGCCACCGGCCGGTTGATGGTGGATGCACCCCCTATTTTGAACAAATACGCAGAAGTCCCCTATACCGATCCGCTGCCCCAGGCGCTGGTGTTGACCGCGATCGTGATCTCCTTTGGCATGACGGCCGTGGTGGTGATGATCGCCCTGGCCGCCTATCTGTCGGCCCGTGATGACAAGATTGATATGCCCCATCATCCCGAAGACGAAGGGGAAGACGCATGAACCATTTCCTGATTGCCCCGGTGGTTCTGCCCGCACTGGTGGCGCCTTTCATCATCATGGTGGTACGCCACCATATGGATCTGACGCGGATTTTCTCGCTGGCCAGCACCGTCTTGCTGGTGGCGATCTCGCTGGTGCTGGCGGCGCAGGCCTCCACTGGTGAGGTACAGGTCTATGAGCTGGGCAATTGGTCGGCGCCCTTTGGCATCGTGCTGGTGCTGGATCGCCTCTCGGCCCTGATGGTCCTACTGACCTCTGTGTTGGCGCTCATCATCAATCTCTATGTGATTGGCTCGGGCTGGGACAAACGCGGCGCCAATTTCCACGCGCTGTTTCAGTTTCAGCTGATGGGTATCATCGGCGCTTTCCTGACAGGAGACGCCTTTAACCTCTTTGTTTTCTTCGAAGTTCTTCTGATCGCCTCCTATGGGCTGATGATCCACTCGGGCGGCACCCGACGGTTTCAGGCAGGGGTGCAATATGTGGTCTACAACCTCCTGGGCTCAACCCTGTTTCTCTTTGCTCTTGGCACGCTCTATTCGGTGACGGGAACCCTGAACATGGCCGATCTGGCCGTACGGGTGGCGGAAATCCCGGCTGAGGACACCGCCCTGTTGCGCGTTGGTGCCGTGATGTTGCTCTTGGTCTTTGCCATCAAGGCCGCGGTCATTCCGCTGCATTTCTGGCTTCCGGCCTCTTATGCAAATGCACCGCTGCCCATTGCAGCACTGTTTGCCATCATGACCAAGGTCGGGGCCTATGCCATCCTGCGGATGTATACATTGGTCTTTGGCCCGGATGTCGCCAGCACCGAGGGGCTGGCAGGCGCCTGGCTGATGCCGGCCGCCCTGGTCACCCTGATGATCGGGGCTATTGGCGTGCTTGGCTCTTACCGTGTCGGCCGCCTGGTGGCCTTTGGTGCGATCACCTCGATGGGCACCCTGCTCACCGCCATCGCACTGTTCTCGCCCGAGGGCGTGGCGGCGGCGCTTTACTATACCCTGCATTCCACCCTGGCGGCGGCCTTTCTGTTTCTGGTCGCGGATCTGGTGTCCGAACGGCAGGGGATCGAGATCACCGCACAGCGCCTGATGCCGCAAAGCGGGTTGATCGCAGTGCTGTTTTTTACCGGCGCAATCGCCATGGCAGGTATGCCGCCGCTCTCTGGTTTCCTCGGCAAACTACTGGTGCTGGATGCGGCGCGTGACCATGATCTGGTCTGGTGGATCTGGGGCACGATCCTGATTGGCTCCTTGATCACCATCCTAGGCATGGCGCGGGCGGGTAGCCTCCTGTTCTGGAAGAGCCATAGCATCCGCGAAACGGACGGCCCACAGGAGACCCAGCCCTATGAGGAAGAGGCGAACGAGCAGGACGAGCTTCAGCAAAGACCGCGCCCTGCCGCCCTGCCCTTTGTCGCCTGTTTTGCCCTGTTGAGCGGCTTGATCCTGCTCACCGTCTTTGCTGGCCCGGCCAGCCATTACGCCGAGGCAACAGCCGCGCAGCTCTTTGCGCCTGAGATCTATATCAAAGCCGTGCTTGGAAAGGTCACCCCATGAGACTGTTCAGACGGCTGCTGCCGCATCCAATCCTGACACTGCTGCTGACACTAACCTGGGTGCTGTTGACCAGCACCTGGACGTTGAACTCCCTGGTCTTTGGCTTTTTGCTGGGGCTGCTGATCCCCTTTTTGACCCAGCCCTATTGGCCGCAGCAAATGCGGCTGAAAAATCCGCTGATGATCATCGAATACATCCTGATCGTGCTCTATGATATTGTGGTTGCCAATCTGGTGGTGGCGCGCATCGTGGTGTTCAAACCCAACGCCAAGCGCCAGCCGGCCTGGGTGGCCGTGCCGCTGGATTTGCTGACGCCCGAAGCCATCACCGTACTGGCCGGCACCATCACCATGACACCCGGAACCGTCTCGGCGGATGTCTCAGCAGAGGGGCATGCGCTCTTGGTGCATTGTCTGGATGCCCCCGACCCGAATGCGGTACGCGACGAGATCAAACAGCGTTACGAGCGCCGCCTGAAGGAGATCTTTGAATGATTATTACCTATGCCACGCTCTTTGCCTTTGTCTGCTTTGCCCTGGCCATCCTGATGAACCTGTGGAAGATCATCTCGGCCGCTGAAATCGCCGACCGCATCCTGGCATTGGATTCCATGTTCATCAACGCTCTGGCACTGATGGTGCTCTATGGCATTGCCCTGGGCAGCGAGATCTATTTCGAGGCCTCGCTGATCATCGCCATGCTCGGCTTTGTTTCCACCGTGGCCTATGCGCGCTTTATCCTGCGCGGCAATATTATCGAGTGATGAAAGGTATCTGGCATGTTCTTTGAATATCTGATCGCTGGTTTTCTGGTCATGGCCGGGCTCTTTGGCTTTGTCGGCTCCTTTGGACTTTTGAAGCTCAACGACCCGATGTCGCGGCTACATGCCCCGACCAAGGCAACCACCCTGGGTGTTGGCGGCGTCCTGCTGGCCTCGATGCTGCACGGGGTGGTGGTCGAGGGCCATCTGTCCCTGCATGAGTTGATGATCACCCTGTTTTTGTTTCTCACAGCGCCAGTCACAGCACTGTTTATTGCCAAGGTCCACATTCATCGGCATGAGACAAAGACCAGCCTGCCAAAGGCCGGCGAAGATGGCATTTGGGCCACCCACAATGTGACAGAGACCAAAGAAGCCCCGGCAGAGGATCAGCAGCAGGGCTGAGACAGCCCCGTCTGTCACTGCGCGCGTATTCAGATCGGCGCTCTAAGGCGCGCTTAGATCTCTTCACTTGTCCTGGCTCAAAGCGCAGGCGCTTCGCCCAGCCTAAAACAGGCCCCTGACTGAAAGATACAAAGGCAAAAGCCCCATGCACAGCGCTCCTCTTCCGGCAACCAAAGATGTGGTTCTGATTGGCGGCGGCCACGCCCACGCGCTCTTGTTGTTGAAATGGGGGATGCGGCCGCTGGCGGGCGCCCGGCTTACGGTGATCAATCCCGGTCCCACCGCCCCCTATTCCGGCATGTTGCCGGGCTTTGTCGCCGGGCATTACCAGCGAGATGATCTGGATATTGATCTGGTGAAACTGGCGCGATTTGCCGGGGCCCGGGTCATCCTCGGTGCGGCGACGGGACTGGACCCGCAGGCACATTTGATCTCTGTGCCCGGACGCCCGCCGATCGCCTATGATCTGGCCTCGTTGGATGTTGGCATCACTTCAGAGATGCCAGACCTGCCGGGGTTTGCTGCGCATGGGATACCTGCCAAACCCCTGGGGGCCTTTGCCCAGAGCTGGGATCAGTTTCGCCATGCCAGCGGCCCGGCCAATATCGCCGTCATCGGCGGCGGCGTTGCTGGGGCCGAGCTGGTCTTGGCCATGGCCCATGCCTTGGCGCAACGCGGCCGTTTGGGACAGGCCAGTTTGATCGACAGCGGCCCGGTATTGGGTCAGGCCAGCCCCGAGGTCGCCAAACGCCTGCGCCGCGCGTTCACTGAACTGCGGGTTTCTGTGGTGGAGAATACCGCAGTTGAGCGGGTCGCGCCCGACGCGGTTCATCTTGCGGATGGTCGCCTTGTCCTGTCGGATTTCACCACCGGGGCCGCCGGCGCCCGCCCACATGACTGGATTGCCGAGTGCGGGTTAGAGCTGCATCAGGGTTTTGTCACCGTGGACGAGACCCTGCAAAGCTCGGACCCGGATGTCTATGCGGTGGGCGACTGCGCCCATCTGGGGTTTTCCCCCCGCCCCAAGGCCGGGGTCTATGCCGTGCGTCAGGCGCCGATCCTCTATCACAACCTGCGCGCTCGGCTGACCCAGGACCCTTTGCGCCGCTACAAGCCACAAAGGGACTATCTGAAACTGATCTCGCTGGGCCGCAAGGAAGCCCTGGGTGATCGCTTTGGTCTGCAATTCTCTGGGCCACTGGTCTGGGGCTGGAAAGACCGGATCGACCAAAACTTTATGGAACAGTTCCGCCGTTTGCCTGCGATGGATGCGGCCAAGCTGCCCGCCGAACACACCCATGATCTGCCGCAGGTGTTGGGGGAAAAGCCGATGTGCGGTGGCTGTGGCGCCAAGACCGGACGCGGGGCTTTGCGCGCCTCCCTTGGGGCCCTAGCCCCAGCCCAGCGCCCCGACGTTACGCCTCTGCCCGGCGACGATGCTGCCCTGGTGCAAATAGGGGCCGCCCGGCAGGTGATCTCGACCGATCATCTGCGTGCCTTTGTGCAGGATCCGGTGATGATGGCCCGGATCGCTGCCCTGCATGCTCTGGGGGACATCTGGGCCATGGGGGCCGAACCGCAGGTGGCCACGGCAAACCTGATCCTGCCGCGCCTATCGCCAGCGCTGCAAGAGCGCACGCTGAGCGAAATCATGGCCGCCGCCGGAGCGGTCTTCCAGCAGGCGGGCGCTGATATCGTCGGCGGCCATACCTCTGTGGGGGATGAGCTGTCTATTGGCTTTACCGTCACCGGGCTCTGCCCTGACGCGCCAGTAACCCTGGCGGGAGCGCAGCCGGGGGATGTGCTGATCTTGACCAAACCTATTGGTTCCGGCGTCATCATGGCAGCGGACATGTCTGGTGAAGCCCGTGGCGAATGGGTGGCTGCAGCACTGACCCTGATGTGCCAGCCCCAGGGGGAGGCCGCGCGCATTCTATCTGGCGCCCATGCGATGACCGATGTCACCGGCTTTGGTCTGGCCGGGCACCTGCTGGGGATATGCGAGGCCTCCGGGCTGGCCGCCAGGCTTGAGCTCTCGCAGGTGCCAGTGATGCAGGGCGCCGCCGAGCTGAGCGGCGGCGGCATCCGCTCGTCCTTGTTTGCGGAAAACCGCGCCATTGCGCCGGAACTGCCCGGTGGCGCAAAGGCGGATCTGCTGTTTGACCCACAAACCGCTGGCGGTTTGCTGGCCGCTGTCAGCGCCGATGCGGCGGATGCCCTGCTGGCGCAGCTCAGATCCGCCGGCTATCCGGCTGCCAAGATCGGCAGCCTCGCGGCTGGTGCCCCGGGCCTGACGCTGGCCTAGCAGTCCGGGGCTTACTGGCTTTGCATGTGCTCACAGATCTGCTGTGCTGCCTGCTCTAGATCAACCTCTGTCATCTGACCCAGATCCACATCAGTAATTGTGCCCGCGCCGTTGATCTTGCGGGATTTGCGGTACGACGGATCATAGTGATCCTGCATCAAGGCAAGCGTCAGCGCCGGTTTGTCGCCTGTTGCGATCAGATCAAACCAGTGATCAATCACCGCGTTAGGGCGATGACCGCGCAGGCAGTCCAGCTTCTCGCGCAGCATCTCGCCATCTGACAGGATATCGTCATAGGCTTGGGTCAGATAGCGGCAGCGCGCCTCTACCGGGGCCTGCACCTCGATCCGGGGGGCCTGTTTCATTGCCCGCCACAGGCTCGGGGGGATAATGCGCGCGCCCACCTTGCTCGATTCGGCCTCGACCAGAACCGGGCGGGCCGGGTCCATCTGCAACAGCTGCTGCGCCAGCGCGCTCTCGAAGCCCTTTTGGCTGGGCTGCGGCTGCGCCATCCCCCCCAGCAAAGAGCCCCGGTGATTGGCCAGCCCCTCCAGATCCAGCACCTGCCCGCCCAAGGCGCGCACCCGCTGCAACAGCGCGGTCTTGGCGCTGCCGGTATAGCCATCCAGCGCGATCAGGCGAAACGGCAGACTTTGATCATAGAGATAACCATAGACCAAACGGCGATAGCTTTGATACCCGCCCTCAATCAGACCTGCACGCCAGCCGATCTGTTGCAGCATCCAGGAAAAGCTGCCCGAGCGTTGGCCGCCGCGCCAGCAATAGACCAATGGGCGCCAGCCGCCGTCATGATGGCTGAGGCTGGTCTCGATATTGTTGGCGGCATTGCGAAACACCAGAGCCGCGCCCAGTTTGCGCGCTTTAAAAGGGCTGTCCTGTACATAAATGGTGCCGACCTCAGCCCGCTCTTCGTTGCTCAGCACCGGTAGGTTGATGGCACCGGGAATATGGTCTTCGGCAAATTCAGCGGGGCTGCGCACATCAATGACCGTGTCATAGCCATGGGCCATCATGTCTTGCAGAGTTTCATAGCGATTGGGCATGGTTTTGACTTACCCCGCGCCGAGCCCGAATAAAAGATGCATTTGCCGCGATCCCTGCAGCCAGGCTGCGAGGCTGCCAAATCACAGCAGGCGTGGTTCTGCTCTGCCTGTGTCCTCATCACGCGACAGTGTCTCGGCGCTCTGATCCGCTGCGGGAACATCCCCCGCCTCAAAGAAAGGCTCGATCAGCTCCGGTCCTGAGGCACGGTTGCTGTTCACCTCTGGCGCCACCCGGTGAAAGGACAGCTTGCCCTCCACGCCCGGCTGCATCAGGCTGGCCGCTCCCCGACCCGCCTCCCCCAACCAGAGCGGCCAGTCCTGCGGCTCCAGAACCAGAGGCATCCGGTGATGGATCACCCCCAGGCTCTGATTGGCTGCTGTCGTGACAATGGCGCAGGTCTTTTGCGACTCCTGGCGCCCCCAGCTTTGCCAGATCCCGGCAACGGCCAGCGGTGTGTCATCAGTGGCATGGATGTACCAGGGCAAACGATTGCCCTGCGCATCCTTGGTCCATTCATAAAACCCAGTGGCCGGGATCAGGCAGCGACGCTGGCGGCAGGCCTCGGCAAAGGCTGGTTTTTGCGCCAGGGTTTCAGCGCGGGCATTGATCAGGAGCGGCCCCGATGTCTCGCTGTCATACCAATGCGGCAAGAACCCCCAGCGCATCGACACCAGATGGCGCGCGCCCTCGGCGGCGGTCACCACATGCACCGGGTTGGTGGGGCAGATATTATAATTGGGCAGACCCGGCAGATTATTGGCAGGGCTGGCGGCAAAGAGCTGCGCCATGGCGTCATCCGGCCGCGTCAGGGAAAAACGTCCACACATGGCTGCAGGCTAGCGCCTCCCTGCCCTGCGGGCCAGCCCATTGGGCCAGGCTGGCGGGATCATTTCTTGTAGTCCTGACGGGCGAGTTCGATACGAACCTCCATCATCGACATTTCTCGCAGAATGTCCTTTCGGCGGGTACGATCGCTGGTTTCTTGCAGCTCGGACCGCAGATGCGCCAGCTCACGGGCCAGCGCCACAAATTCAGGCACCGCTCCTGCGTCCCGCAGCATCCGGTGAAACACTGTACCCTCCGGGTCTTCGATCTGGGGCAAAGGCGCGCCTGCACCTCGCAGATTGTCAAAGTCACCCTCTTCCTGAGCGGCTTTGATGCGGGCATTGATAAGAGCTTCCAGCGGGTGATCCATGCCCCAAGCCTGTCAGATTCTCAGGCAAAGAAAAAGCCCCGCCACTGCGGGCGGGGCTTTCAGGCGCTGGTCATCTGTTTCGCATGCGAAACAAACTCGGCCCTCACTCTTTGCGGCTGATCCGGCCATCCACATAGGGGCTGTAGGGCTGGTTCTTGGCCAGGAATTCGGCGGTAACATCCGCCAAATCGGGGCCAAAGTCATAGGCGTTCTTGTCGTCTCCGGCAAAGATCTTGTAGCCGTCGCCGCCATTGCGCACATAGTTGTTGGTGACCACGCCATAGGTCTTGGCCGGGTCGATCAGCTCCCAGGCGCCGCCCTGCATCACCTGCACATCGCTGATCCGACCCGCGTTTGGCGCCACAGAAATGTCAAAGGTGTATTTCAACCCCGCGACCTGCGGAAAGCGACCCTTGCCATCTTCGACCTGGCTGACGCCATTCTCCAGCGCGGTGATCACATCGGCGCCTGTGGCCTCAAAGGTCGAGAGCGTGTTCTGGAACGGCAGCACCGTCAGCACCTCGCCCATGGTGACCGCGCCGGCATCAATCGAGGCGCGCAGACCGCCGCCATTCTGGATGGCGATGGAAATACCCTGATCCTTGACCCGGTCCAACATGGCATCAGCAACCAGATTGCCCATGGCGCATTCGGTGGCGCGGCAGACATCACGCGCGCCCTCAACCGCCTCCGAGGTGGCGGCAACAACGCGCTGTTTCATCTCTTCAATTGGTGCGCCCATTTCGGCCACGCGGGCCGCAATCGCCGCATCCGGGGTAACGCTGGCATCCAGCAGGATCGGCTCACCCGCCGCCGCAGTCACAGCGCCTGTATCGTCAAAGCTGACACTCAGCTCGCCGAGGTATTTGCTATAGGCATAGGCCTGCACCACCGGCACATCGCCCACCATCACCGGATAGGCGCCTGCCGCCTTGTCATCAGTATTGGACAAAAGCGTATGGGAATGCCCCCCGACCACGACGTCGATCCCTGGCACCATTTCGGCAATCTTGAGATCCAGCGGCAGGCCCACATGGGTCAGCGCGATGATCTTGCTCACACCTTCGCTTTCCAGCGCAGCAACATCGGCCTTCAGGCTCTTGATTTCGTCCTGAAACAGCACATTGGGGCCGGGCGAAGAGGTCTCCACCGTATCCGTGGCCAGCACCGAGATAATGCCGATTTTCTCCCCGCCGACCTCCAAAACCACATGGTTGCCCACATGCCCCTGCAAGATGTTCGAGGCAGAGAGATCCAGATTGCCGGAGATCACCGGAAAATCGACCACATCGATAAAGTCGCGCAGCCCCTGCGGACCGTCATCAAACTCGTGGTTGCCCACCGCCATCACGTCATAGCCGATGGCCTGCATGAACTCGGCCTCGGCAGCACCTTTGTAGGTGGTGTAAAACAGCGAGCCCTGGAAAGGATCGCCAGCATCTAACAAGATCACATTCTGCCCCGTCAGCGCGGCACGGCGGGCATCAACCATGGCCTTGATCCGGGCAACCCCGCCAAAGCACTTGCCCTCGGCCTCACCTTCAGCGTCGCAGGTTGAATCATATTTGTTGATCGATTCAATGCGGCTGTGAATGTCATTGGTATGCAGGATTGTAAGCTTATAGTCTGCTGCGGCCATGCCCGCGGTCAGCCCCAAGGCCGCGACTGAACTCAGGAAACGCGTAAACATCATAATCACTCCCATTTTCTGTTCTTTGCCCGCAATGTTGCGACCATATGGGGGGCCAGTCAAAGGGGAAAAACAACCTAACCGGGTTCCTTTGGGGAAATGAGCATGGAATTGCGCTTATTTTAGCGGTTTCGCGCCCCCACCAAAGCAAATGCTAGGGCAAGCAAGCCTGGTGGAAATGGCTTCGGGCTTGATTCCCGACCTGCAACGGGGCATCAGACCCTCATGCTGATCTATAAAATCCTCCGCGCCGATGAATGGTCGGCCTTCCAGTCCCAAGGCGAGACCCTTGGCGCGCCCATCGACCTGAGCGATGGTTTCATTCACTTCTCGACCGCTCCCCAGGCCGCCGAAACTGCGGCCAAGCATTTTGCCGGCGCCGAGGGGCTGTGGCTCCTGGCTTTTGACGGCAGTACCATGGGGGAGGCGCTAAAATGGGAGGTCTCGCGCGGCGGGGCCGAATTCCCGCATCTCTATCGCAAACTGGCTTTGTCAGAGATGCTCTGGGCCAAGGAGCTGCCGCTCGTGGAGGGCGCACATCAGTTTCCGGCAGAGATGACATGAGCGCCCACATCGACCCGACCCGCGCCCAGTTTGAGGCTTTCAAGGCGCTGGAGCGCGGTCACCCCATCGAGATGCTCAACCTGGTGAAATTCCGCGAGAGTGCCAGCTACCCCGACGGTCATTCCCTGGCCGATCAAGGGCTGAGCGGCGCCGAGGCCTACAAGACCTACGGGCGCGAAAGCGGACCGATTTTTGCCGGATTGGGGGGCAAGATCATCTGGCGCGGCGGCTTTGAATGCACATTGATCGGCCCCAAAGATGAGACCTGGGACGAGGTCTTTGTGGCGCGCTACCCGGATGCCCATGCCTTTATGGCCATGGTCACCAACCCTGACTACCAAAGAGCCGTGGTGCACCGGCAGGCGGCGGTGGAAACCTCGCGGCTGATCCGCACCAAACCCAGCGATACCGGAGCAACATTCGGATGAAACTAACCGAAAAACTGGCGCTCAAGGCGCTACACCAAGTAGATCCCGAACTGGCCCACGGCCTGTCGATCAAGGCGCTGACCTCGGGTCTGGCGCCGACACCCGGCCCGGTGACATCGCCGCGACTGCGCTGCGAGATTGCAGGCATACAATTGCCCAACCCGGTTGGTCTGGCGGCGGGCTTTGACAAGAATGCCGAAGCGCTGCACCCGCTGTCGCAGGCCGGCTTTGGCTTTATCGAGGTGGGCGCTGCCACGCCGCGCCCGCAGCCCGGAAACCCAAAACCGCGTCTGTTCCGCCTGAGCGAAGACAAGGCGGCAATCAACCGGTTTGGCTTTAACAATGAGGGCATGGAGGTCATTGCCGCTCGTCTGGCACAGCGTCCCAAGGATGCGGTCATCGGGTTGAACCTTGGCGCCAATAAGGACAGCGACGACCGCGCGGCGGATTTTGCCCGCGTACTGGCCCATTGCGGCGCGCATTTGGATTTTGCCACCGTCAATGTATCATCGCCCAATACCGAAAAACTGCGGGATCTGCAGGGAAAGGCGGCGCTGTCGGCGCTGCTGAGTGGCGTCATCGAGACCCGTGATGGTCTGGCAAAACGCGTGCCGGTTTTCCTAAAGATCGCTCCTGATCTGGATCGGGCAGGCATCGAAGACATCGCCGCCGTAACGCTGGAAACCGGCATTGATGCGGTGATTGCTACCAATACCACCCTGTCGCGGGACGGGCTGCAAAGCGCCCACCGTGACGAGACTGGTGGGCTGTCGGGTGCACCGCTGTTTGAAAAATCCACCCGCGTGCTTGCGCAGCTCTCCGAACTGTTGGACGGCAAGGTGCCGCTGGTCGGCGTTGGCGGCATCTCAGATGCAAAACAGGCCTATGCCAAGATCTGCGCCGGGGCCTCGGCGGTGCAGCTTTATACCGCCATGGTCTATGGCGGTCTGTCGCTGGGGGCTGAGATCGCGCAGGAGCTGGACGGCTTGCTGGCCCGCGACGGTTTTGACACGGTTGCCGCCGCCGTCGGCTCCAAACGTGGGGACTGGCTATGATCACCTATTGGCACAATCCGCGCTGCTCCAAATCCCGCGCCGGGCTGGCGCTGTTTGAGGAAAAGGGCGTCACGCCAGAGCTCCGGCTCTATCTGCAAGACACCCCCAGCCTGGAGGAGTTGCAAACCCTACAGGCCGCCCTTGGCCTGCCGGTGATCCAGATGATGCGCAGCGGCGAAAAGATCTTTACGGAGCTCGGTCTGCAAAAAGACAGCCTTGAGGCGGATCTGCTGGCGGCTATGGTGGCGCATCCCATCTTGATTGAGCGCCCCCTCGCCATCAAAGGCGACAGGGTCGTGATTGGCCGCCCAACCGAGGCGTTTGCAGCGCTGCTGTGAAAGCAAACTAGTGCGCTATCCCGGCTTCCAGCCGTGGGTAACGCAGCCCCAGCGTCACGCCGCGCGCCACATTCAGCACAACCAGCGCCACCCAGAGCCCGTGATTGCCCATAAGCGGCACCAAGGCCACCAGCGCCAGCACGTAGATCGCCACTGATTGCATCATCGCCATCCGCATGTCGCGGGTCCAGGTGGCGCCGATATAGATGCCATCATACATATAGCTCGCCAATGAGATAATCGGCAGCGCCGCCGCCCAGATCAGATAGTCGCGAGCCTCTAGCCTGACCTCGGGTGATTTGGCCATCAGATCAATCAGGTAGGGGCCGCCAAGGGCAAATCCTGCGGCCAGAAGCACCGCACAGCCCAGGCCCCATTGCGCGGATATCCAGGCGGCGCGACGCAGGTTAGCCCGGTTCTTGGCGCCGATCGCGGCGCCCACCAGCGCCTCCGCCGAAAAGGCAAACCCATCCAGCGCAAAGGCGGTGATCTCGACAAATTGCAACAGCACCTGATTGGCCGCCAGAGTGACATCGCCAAACTTAGCGCCGATAAAGAGAAAGGTGGTGAAGGAACCCGTCAGCAGAACCGAGCGCACCATGATATCGCCATTGACCTGCGCCGTACGGCGAATGCGCACCGGATCAAAGACCCGAGGCCAATCGCACCACTGCCTGCCCGCAAAAGCGGCGCGACACAGCCAGAGCCCCAACAACACGCCGCTCCACTCTGCGATCAGGGTGGCAATGGCGACGCCCTCGACGCCCCAACCAAGCCCCAGCACAAACCACAGATCCAGAATGATATTGAGCCCATTCATCCAGATCTGCAGCACAAAAACGCCACGGGTGTTTTCCACCGCGATCAGCCAGCCCGTCACCGCATAAAGCGCAATGGTGGCAGGGGCGCCCCAGATCCGGATCTGCAGGTAGCTGCGCGCCAGAGTTTCCACCTCGGCGCTGGTGGGGGCCAATTGAAAAGCGCCCCAGAACAACAGCCCCTGCAACAGGATAAACGTGACGCCCGCAGCCGCAGCCAGCAGAATGCCCCGCATCAGCAATGCGCCGGTTTCAGCCACCTCCCCGGCGCCGCGGGCCTGCGCCACCAGCCCGGTGGTGCCCATGCGCAGAAAGCCAAAGATAAAATAGATCGTCGCCAGGATCACCGCGCCGATGCCAACGGCGCCAATCGGCGCAGCGGTGCCCATCTGCCCTACGACGCCCGTATCCACCGCCCCCAAGATCGGCACGGTCGCATTGGACAGCACAATCGGCACAGCGATCTTGAGCACCCGCGCATGGGTGATCTCTGCCTGCATCTCGGCCATGGGCGCGTCTCTTTCTGTTTCCCCCCTGCCCCTTAAGGATCCAGGGGGTCAGGGATTTAGGCCGGCTCAGCTCTTGTCGTCATCCTGCGGCATCAGGAAATGGCCTGATCCCTGGGCAAAAAGCTTGTCCTTGTGATCCTGCCAGGCCTCGACATGGACCGACGCATAGCGCCGTCCGGCGCGGCTGATGGTGGCGCGGGCATAGGCATCGCGCGGCAGGCCGGAACGCAGGTAATCGACGGTAAAGTCGATGGTCTTGGGCTGACGTGGCAGAATGCCCTTGGCCATTTCCTCCGGGTCCAGCGCACCGCTCTCAATGCGTTCCCACAGATGCGACCAGTTCAGCGAGATCATTGCGGTGATCTCCAGAAAGGCCGCTGTGACCCCGCCATGGATGGCGGGCAGAAAGGGGTTGCCGATGTGTTTTTCGCTGAAATTCAGCTGCGCCGTCAGCTCATCGCCGCGCCGGTCAAAGGTGACATTCAGGAATTGGATGTAAGGCACCGAATCGAGCAGCGCATTCAGCGCCGCATCACGGCGCTGTTTCACCACCTGGATATGTTCTGGACGGGGACGGCTCAAAATCCATTCTCCACTGTAAAGGCGCCGGAGGCCGTAGCCACGGGCCGGTCGGTATCATCATCCATCGCAACCGCGCGCACAAAGGCGACATTGCGGGTGATGTGATGGCAGGTGGCGCGGGTGGTGATGGTCTGGCCCGGGGTGGCCGCGCGCATGTAATCAATCCGCAGATCAATTGTCGCGGTCCCGCCGGGGGCATCCGGGTGACACATCACAGCCGCGCCGCAGCAGGTATCCATCAAGGCAGAGACCGCCCCGCCGGCAACAACGCCGCTTTTCGGATCCCCAACGAGCTTTTTGTCGTAAGGCATTGAAATACGGGCGACCCCATCGCCGATCTCTTCCAGTACCAGTCCCAGCTCATTGGCATGGGGAATGGCCTGAATGAACTGGCGGGCGAGTTTTGTCTTATCTGCCATATGGCTGTGTCCTGTTGTGACCTGGGCCTATTTGTGGCCCCGCCCGGAACAAAGAGCAAGCCCACAACACGCTGGGTGGTTGCACTGGCCAATTCAAGTGCATAGGTTGCGCGCGAGGGAGATGATGGATGACCGAAGCAAGATTGTCATTCAAGGAAATGTGTTCGGCGTTCGACGTGACGCCGCGAACCTTGCGTTATTATGAGTATATCGAACTGCTGAAACCTGACCGCGAAGGGCGGTCCCGGTTTTACGGCGCTCGGGAACGGGCGCGAATGAAGCTGATTCTGCGGGGCCGCAGATTCGGCTTTCAGCTGGAAGAAATTCGGCAGTGGCTGTTAATTTACGAAAACGAGGGCAACCAGGCCCAGATGCAGGCCTTTATTGAGATGGCCGATCGTCAGATGGGAGAGCTGCAGCAGCAGCGCGAACAATTGGACGAAGCACTGGATGAACTGGGCAGCCTGCGCGCAACGACACAGAGCCTTTTGAAGTAGACAAAATACCCAACAAGACATTTAAAATGGCCCATTCTGCCTGCGCAGGATGGGCCATTTCCTTTTGTCTCGCCCCTCATTTTGCTGTCCTTCGGCCAGCTTGTCACGGCCGGAACCTTCAAAGTCTACATCCGAAACTGCACCCGGCCGCTGCTCTATTAATCGCAGAGCCCCCCTGCCACCCCCAAGGTCCGTTGCCCGTAAATCCGGGGAAAAACCGCCGGCAGCTACGTCACTTTCAAAAGTGACGCCGCGTTCCGCTTACGTCAACGTCAAGATGCTGTTGTAAAACCATCCAGACCGTCCCAGCTTGGGTTCACAACCTGAACACTGCTGACCCATGGCCGACAAAGAGTGACGACGATGACAGAAATGACAGAAGAAGAGACAAGATCGATCCGCGAAATGTGTGATGCCTTTGGCGTCACGCCCCGCACCCTGCGCTTTTACGAGGCAAAGGAGCTGTTGTTTCCGCATCGCGATGGCCAGAAACGCCTGTTCACCAAACGTGACAGCGCCAGGCTCAAGCTGATCCTGCGCGGCAAGCGCTTTGGCTTCAGCCTGGAAGAGATCCGTCAGCTTCTGGATCTCTATCATATCGGTGACCAGCAGGTGACCCAGCTGTCGCGCACCTATGAAATCGCCTGCGACCGGCTGGCCGATATGGTGCGCCAGCGGGACGAGCTGAATGAAGCCATTGAAGAGCTTCAAGACCAGTTGAACTGGGGCGAGAAAGTCATCGCCTCGATGAAATCAGAACAAAAGGCCGCCGAATAGCGCCCTTGCCGCCCTGCGAATGACCCTGCCCGATTGGGCAGCGCACCAACCTAGACAAGATGTCTTTACCAACGAGGACCCCGATGCCAGTCTATACAGCCCCCACCAAAGACAGCCAGTTTATCCTGCATGACGTGTTGAAAGTCTCGGATGCCGCCACCCCCGGCTACGCAGATCTGGAGCGCGACTTCACCGCCGCCATTCTGGAAGAGGCCGGTAAGATCAGCTCCGAGGTTTTGCACCCGCTGAACGTGGTGGGTGATCAGGAAGGCTGCCGTCTGGAAAACGGAGTGGTCTATACCCCCACCGGTTTCAAAGCGGCTTTTGAGCAGGTCAAGGAAGGCGGCTGGACCGGTCTCGACATGCCCGAGCAATACGGTGGTCAGAACATGCCCTATGTGCTGGGCACTGCAGTGGGCGAGATGTTCTCTTCGGCGAACCAGGCCTTTGTGATGTATCAGGGCCTGACCCATGGCGCGGCGGCGGCCATCCTGGCCCATGGTACCGATGAGCAGAAGGACACCTATCTTCCCAAAATGGTCTCTTGCGAGTGGACCGGCACCATGAACCTGACCGAGCCCCATTGCGGCACCGACCTGGGTCTGATGCGCACCAAAGCAGAGCCGCAGGACGATGGCAGCTACAAGGTTTCGGGCCAGAAGATCTTTATCTCGGCCGGGGACCACGACATGTCTGACAATGTGATCCATCTGGTGCTGGCCAAGATCCCTGGCGGCCCCGATGGCATCAAAGGTGTCTCGCTCTTTATCGTACCCAAATTCGCCCTCAACGAGGATGGCACCCCCGGCGCGCGCAATGGTGTCTCGGTGGGCAATATCGAGAAAAAGATGGGCATCCACGGCAATTCCACCTGTGTGATGAACTATGACGAGGCCACTGGCTACCTGCTGGGCGATGCCCACAAGGGCATGCGCGCCATGTTCACCATGATGAATGAGGCCCGTCTGGGGGTCGGCATGCAGGGCGTGAGCCAGGCCGAAGCCGCCTATCAGAACGCGGTGGAATACGCCAAGGACCGGCTGCAGGGCCGCGACGTGACTGGCGTGAAAAACCCCGACGGCCCCGCCGATCCGCTGATCGTGCATCCTGACATTCGCCGCTCGCTGATGGATCAAAAGAGCTTTGTCGAAGGTGGCCGTGCCTTCCTGCTCTGGGGCTCCACCATGATCGACCAGGCGCATCGCGACAGCAACAAAGACGCCGACGGCCTGATCTCCCTGCTGACCCCGGTGATCAAAGGCTTCCTCTCGGATGAGGGCTACGACATGACCGTCAAGGCCCAGCAGGTCTTTGGTGGTCACGGCTATATCGAAGAGCACGGTATGAGCCAGTACACCCGCGACGCGCGTATCGCCCAGATCTATGAAGGCGCCAATGGCGTTCAGGCCCTGGATCTGGTGGGTCGCAAGCTGGCCGTGGACGGCGGCAAGCATCTGATGGGCTTCTTTGAGCTGGTTAAATCCTTCTGCAAGGACAATGCCGAGCTGAGCGAAGATTACGCCAAAGGCTTTCTCGAGCCCCTGAAAGCAGCCTCCAAGGATCTGCAGGCGGCCTCGATGTATTTCATGCAAAATGGCATGAAAAATCCAAACAACGCCCTGTCCGGTTCCTATGACTTCATGCATATGTTTGGTCATGTCTGCTTGGGCCTGATGTGGGCCAAGATGGGCAAAGCCGCCATCGAAGCGCTTGACGCAGGGGCCTCTGACGCGGCGTTCTATGAGACAAAGATTGCCACCGGCCGGTACTATATGGCGCGGAGGCTGCCCGCCACCAAACTGCATCTGGCCCGGATTGAAACAGGGGCGGATACAGTCATGGCTCTGGATGCGGCAAGCTTCTGATCCATTTGGGAAAACCACAAGGCCTCCCCTGGAAACAGGGGGTGCCTTATCCGGTCCGGGGGCTCACAGGCAATGCCAAAGGAGAACCCATGCCAAAACGTTTCCGCCTCACCCGCCGCTTTCCGGTCGCGATGACAGAAGACGGCTATCGCAGGCTTAAGCGCTTTGCCCATGAGGCCGGATTGGACGAAGGCGAAGCTCTGTCATTTCTGTTTGAGAATTTCGACAGCGTGACGGACCAAGACAACCTCGGCCACCGGCTGCGCCTGTTCAACAGCGCGCTGGAGAACCGCAAGAAATAAGGGCCCGAAAGGCGCGTATGCCAAGACGGGCAATGGGAGAGATATGACGAGCCAAACGCGTTCCGCCTGGATGACTGACGAGCACCAGATGCTGGCCGATATGACGGCGCAGTTCATCACCAACGAATGGATGCCCAAATACGAGACCTGGCGCAAACAGGGCATGATGGAGCGCGAAACCTGGACTGAAGCGGGCGCATTGGGCCTGCTCTGCCCCTCCATCCCCGAGGAATACGGCGGCGTCGGCGGTGATTTCGGCCATGAGGCGGCGATCCTGATCGAGGCCAGCCGCGCCAATCTCGCCAGCTGGGGCCATGGCATCCATTCCGGCATCGTTGCCCATTACATCCTGCAATACGGCACCGAAGAGCAGAAAATTCGCTGGCTGCCCAAGATGATCACGGGGGAGTTGGTCGGTGCCCTGGCGATGACCGAACCCTCCACAGGCTCGGACGTGCAGCGGATCAAGACCAAGGCGGTCCGCGAAGGCAATGCCTATCGTCTGTCCGGCCAAAAGACTTTCATCACCAATGGCCAGCACGCCAATCTGATCCTAGTGGCAGCCAAGACCGACCCCAGCCTCGGCTCCAAAGGCGTGTCCCTGGTTGCGTTGGAAACCGATGGGGCGGCAGGGTTTTCGCGCGGGCGTAACCTAGACAAGATCGGCTTGCACGCAGCAGATACCTCGGAGCTGTTCTTTGACAATGTCGAGATCCCGCCGGAAAACATCCTGGGCCAGGAAGAAGGCAAGGGTTTTTATCAGATGATGCAGCAACTGCCGCAGGAACGTCTGATCATCGCCTGTGGCGCGGTTGGCGCCATGGAAGGCGCCGTTGCACGTACAATAGACTATTGCAAAGAGCGCGAGGCCTTTGGCGGCCCTCTGACCCAGTTTCAGAACACCCGCTTCAAACTGGTGGAATGCCTGACCAAAACCAAGGTCGCCCGCGCCTTTCTTGACGAATGCATGGTGGAGCACCTGAGAGGGGAACTGACCGTCGAGAAAGCCGCGATGGCAAAATACTGGACCACCGACACCCAGGGCGAGGTGCTGGACGAATGCCTGCAGATGCACGGTGGCTATGGATTCATGCAGGAATATGCGGTCGCGGAAATGTGGACTGACGCCCGCGTGCAACGCATCTATGGCGGCACCAATGAGATCATGAAAGAATTGATCGGGAGGTCCCTGTGACCCAGCCCCCCGTATCACATAGGGCAACCGTGGGATGCCTCCGGCGGGAATATTTGGAGAAAGATGATATTGAAAATGCGTCCCCACCCCCAAGCCTTCGCCAAATGGGCAGGGACGACATCACCTTTCGCGGTCATCGGCTTTCCAGCCTGTACCGCCTGCCAAATATAGCACATATTCAACCAAAAGATGCAAAACCCCCATCATCTTTCCACAAATATTCCACGGGGGTTTGGGGGTGTGAAACCCCCAACGGGCAACAGTTGAGGGGGAGAGACACATGACAATCAAACTACATTGTTTTGGCGAATCCGGGCATTCCTACAAGGCAGCCCTGGCACTGGAACTGTCAGGGCAGGCCTGGGAACCAGTTTTCGTCGACTTTTTCGCAGGACAGCATCGCGGCGCAGATTATCGTGATCTCAATGTCATGGCTGAAGCGCCGGTATTGATAGATGGCGATGTGCAGCTGTCACAATCCGGGGTGATACAACAGTATATTACGGACAAGACCGGAAAATTTGGCGGCAAATCTGAGGACAAATACGAAGTCCTGCGCTGGGTGCTGTGGGACAACCACAAACTTTCGAGCCAGGTTGGAATGACCCGATTTTTGATGAACTTTCTGCCCAAAGACAAACGCCCGCAAGAGGTGATCAGCTTTATGCAGGGGCGCCTGAAAGCGGCCTTTGCCACCCTGGAGAACCAACTTGAAGGCCGCGACTGGTTGGTGGGCGACAGTATGACCAATGCCGATCTCACCTGTTGCGGCTACCTGTTTTACGATGAGCCCTTTGGCTTTGACCGCAAAGACTACCCCAATATCGACGCTTGGCTGTCGCGCATCAGCGCAACGCCCGGCTGGAAACACCCCTATGATCTAATGCCCGGCAATCCGTCGGACCGCGCTTGAGGAGACACTCATGACCGAAGCTTATATTTACGATGCCATCCGCACCCCACGGGGCAAGGGCCGCAAGGACGGGTCCTTGCACGAGGTGACCTCGGTGCGCCTTTCTGCGCTGACGCTGAATGCGATGAAAGAGCGTAACAACCTGGAAGGCCATGCCGTTGAGGATGTGATCTGGGGCAATGTGACCCAGGTGATGGAACAGGGCGGCTGTCTGGCGCGCTCTGCCGTGTTGGCCTCTGATCTGGATCAAAGCATTCCTGGCCTCGCCATCAACCGGTTCTGCGCCTCTGGGATGGAGGCCGTGAACCTGGCCGCCAACCAGGTCAAGGGCGGCGCTGGCCAGGCCTATATCGCTGGTGGTGTCGAGATGATGGGCCGCGTTGCCATGGGCTCGGATGGGGCGGCCATTGCGGTTGATCCCAGCCTGGCGATGGAGACCTATTTTGTGCCCCAGGGCATCTCGGCCGATATTATCGCCACTGAGTACGGTTTCACCCGCGAGCAGGCCGATGCTCTGGCCGTAGAGAGCCAGCGCCGCGCCAAAGCGGCCTGGGACGACAACCGGTTTTCAAAATCGGTGATCACCGTGCGCGACCAGAACGGCATCGCCATTCTGGACCACGACGAATACATGCGCCCCGGCACCGATATGCAATCGCTTGGCGCGCTGAATGCCTCGTTCCAGATGATGGGCGAGCAGATGCCCGGTTTCGACAAGGTGGCGATGCTGAAATACCCCCACCTTGAGCGGATCAACCACATCCACCACGCTGGGAACTCCTCTGGTATCGTCGATGGTGCGGCGGCTGTGCTGATCGGCAACAAGGAATTTGGTGAGCAATATGGGTTGAAGCCCCGTGCGCGCATCAAGGCCACTGCCAAGATCGGCACCGATCCCACCATCATGCTGACCGGCCCAGTGCCTGTGACCCAGAAAATCCTGGCCGACAACGGTATGGTGATCTCTGATCTGGATCTCTTTGAAGTCAACGAGGCCTTTGCCTCTGTTGTCATGCGCTTCCAGCAGGCCTTTGATGTAGATCCAGCCGTGGTCAACCCCAATGGCGGCTCCATCGCTATGGGCCACCCGCTGGGCGCAACTGGTGCCATGATCATTGGCACATTGCTGGATGAGCTGGAACGCCAAGACAAAGAAATGGGCCTGGCCACGCTTTGCATTGCCTCGGGCATGGGTGCTGCCACCATCATCGAGCGCGTCTGATGCCCAAGCTGGATCTGGCACAAATCCCCTTTCAGGGGGGCTCTAGCTACCCGGGTAAGCTGGCCGAGGCAACTGCGGGCCGCTTTGTGCAGCGCATAGGCGACGCCAGCGGGTTGACCCAATCGGGCATCAATATCGTGCGGCTTGAACCCGGCGGGCTGTCGTCACTGCGCCACTACCACATGCAACAGGATGAATTCCTGGTGATGCTGAGCGGCGCGCTGACCCTGATCGATGACGACGGGGAGCACGAGATGCTGCCCGGCGATTGCGCCAGCTTTCCAGCCGGTGAGGCCAATGGCCATCACCTGAAGAACAATACCGAGGCGCCGGCCAGCTTTCTGGTGGTGGGCACCCGGACCCCGACAGAGACCGCTTATTACAGCGATATGGACATGAAGGTAGAAATGGACGCAACGGGCGCCAGCTTTACCCGCAAAGACGGCAGCCCGCTGACGGCTGACCAAATCGGAGACGAGACATGAGTGAGTTTACGCTTTCCAAGGACGCAGATGGCGTCGCAACAATCACCTGGGATGTTCCCGGCAAAACCATGAACGTGATGTCCTTTGACGGGTTGTCACAGCTTGAGGCCTGCATCGATCAGGCCCTGGCGGATGACGAGATCAAAGGCGTGGTGATCACCTCTGGCAAAGAAGGCTCTTTTGCTGGGGGCATGGACCTGAACCTGCTGGCGGTGATGAAGGAAGAGGCCGGCGACGATCCTGCCCGCGGTGTCTTTGAAGGCACCATGAAAATGCATGCCCTGCTGCGCAAGATCGAGCTGGCCGGCATGGATCTGAAAACCAAAAAAGGCGGCAAGCCAATCGCCACCGCCCTGCCCGGCACCGCAGCAGGCATCGGCATGGAGCTGCCGCTGTCGACCCACCGGATTTTTGCAGCCGAGAACCCAAAGGCCAAGTATGGCCTGCCGGAAATCATGGTTGGCATCTTCCCTGGTGCCGGCGGCACCACCCGCATGGTGCGCAAGGTTGGCGCCATTGCCGCCGCTCCGCTCTTGCTGGAAGGCAAGATGCTGGACGTGAAAAAGGCCAAGGGTGCCGGTTATGTTGACGAGATCGCCGCTGATCCCGTTGCCGCCGCCAAGGAATGGGTGCTGAATGCTTCTGGCGCGGATCTGGTAAAGCCTTGGGATGCCAAGGGCTACAAGATGCCCGGTGGCGCCCCCTACCATCCCGCTGGCTTCATGAACTTTGTTGGTGCATCGGCCATGGTGCACGGCAAGACCCAGGGTGCCTTCCCAGCCGCCAAGGCGCTGCTGAGCGCCGTCTATGAGGGCGCGCTGGTGGACTTTGACACCGCGCTCAAGATCGAGGCGCGCTGGTTCACCTCTGTGCTGATGAACCCTTCATCTGGTGCGATGATCCGTTCATTGTTCATCAACAAGGAAGCGCTGGAAAAAGGCGCGGTGCGGCCCAAGGACATCCCCGATCAGCGCGTGCAAAAGCTCGGCGTGCTGGGCGCGGGCATGATGGGCGCTGGCATCGCGCTGGTCTCGGCCCAGGCCGGTATGGAAGTGGTTCTGATCGACCGCGACCAGGAAGCTGCCGACAAGGGCAAGGCCTATACCGAGAGCTACCTCGACAAGGGGATGAAGCGCGGCAAGGTCACTCAGGACAAGAAAGACGCGATGCTGGCCCGTATCACCGCCACCCCTGATCTGGACGCGCTGAAAGGCTGCGATCTGATCATCGAGGCGGTCTTTGAGGATCCTGCCGTGAAGGCAGAGATGACCAAGAAGGTCGAAGCCGTCATCCCCGAAGACTGCATCTTTGCCTCCAACACCTCGACCCTGCCGATCACCGGCCTGGCCGAGGCGTCAAGCCGCCCCGAGCAGTTCATCGGCATCCACTTCTTCTCGCCGGTTGAGAAGATGTTCCTGGTGGAGATCATCAAGGGCAAAGAGACTGGCCCGCGCGCCGTCGCCAAGGCACTGGACTATGTGCGCCAGATCAAGAAGACGCCGATTGTCGTCAATGACGCGCGCTTCTTCTATGCCAACCGCTGCATCATTCCTTACGTGAATGAGGGCGCACGGATGATCACCGAAGGTGTCTCGCCGGTGCTGATCGACAATGCGGCGCGTCAGCTAGGTTTCCCTGTTGGCCCCATTCAGCTCACTGATGAGACCTCGATTGATCTGGGCGCCAAAATCGCCCGCGCCACCAAGGCCGCCATGGGCAATGAATACCCCGACAGCCCAGCGGATGACATGATCTTCTGGATGGAAGATCTGGGCCGCCTGGGGCGCAAATCAAACGCGGGCTTCTTTGACTATGATGAGAAGGGCAAGCGCACAGGCTATTGGAAAGGCATGCAGGACAAATACCCGCTGGCCGAAGATCAGCCTGACCTTATCGAGGTGCAGGAACGTCTGATGTTTGCCCAGGTTCTGGAAGCGGTACGGGCGCTGGAAGAAGGCGTGTTGGAAGACATCCGCGAAGGCGATGTGGGCGCGGTTCTGGCCTGGGGCTTTGCCCCCTGGTCCGGCGGCCCGCTCAGCTGGCTCGACATCATCGGCACGCCCTATGCGGCCGAGCGCTGTGATCAGCTGACCGCAGCCTACGGCGAACGTTTCGCCTGCCCAGAGCTGCTGCGCGAAATGGCTGCCAAGGGCCAGACCTTCTACGGCCGCTTCAACCCGGACGCTGCATCTGCTGCGTAAGATCTGCAACTGGTCTGACAGAACTAACACCGCCTCCGATATATTTGGGGGCGGTTTTTTTGGGGGACTTTCCAAGAACATCGGCAGATACAGACATCCAGACTTTAACAGGTCAAGGTCGGCTCTGCGGACAAAGCGCCATTTCGCTGCAGATGCGCCAATGTCCGGTTTGGTGACTTTCCAAAAACGACCATTTTCAGTACAAGCACACGAAGATGGTTTTATCTGCAGCTAAGTTTTAGGAAGAGTATATGAAGTTTTGGGAACTATACTCCATATGCAGGCAGCACGATCACCTTTTTGAGCAGGCACTTAAAGAGGCTGAAGATCCTAGATACTATTCTTGGCTTCAAAAAATTGAGGAGGTTTGCGCAACGCAACAGCGCGACAAGCTCAATGCAAAACTGCCAGATATTTTGTGCGTTCAAGCCCTCAAAAATTATCCTGAAAAAATGTTTGAATCGGCAGAACATATCCGGTCCTATAAATTTGGTGATTATGATGCTGAAATCTCCTACCTAAATGTCTATCAAATGTATGGCGGAGCTTTCTTAGAAGAAGTCTTAGAGAAAGGTAGCATGAGAAAATAACTGATTTCACTCAAGAAAGCAGAGCTTTTTAACATCTCCGCAGAAGAACCGTTTTTGGAGCGGCCTCAGAACACCCTCATTTGCGCTGCCGAAAACTCTTTCTGAACCTATTGGTTATTGGGAAATCATATACACATCTGTGCGAGCTGACATTCGCTGCGCGGTGGAAATATGGCAAAGCGGGCTCACTGCCGCCGTTCTCCGCACCAGCACACCAAATCGGTACTGAGGCAGGAGGTCAAGGTCGGCTGAGCGGACGAAGTGAGCTTTCGCAGCTCTTGCACCAACGACCGCTTTGTCACTCTCGACAATGGACCGATATTAGCCAATGGTGGCGCTTCAATTTTCCGCGGTTTGAATTACTCAAGGTTCCTAGAATTGCCACGTACTGTTACTTTTGATTTTGAATTTATCGCTGGGCGACCCATAGCTCCTGCGGGGTACGAATACGTTTCCACATCGATCTCTACCGATGGAAAGGGCCTCTTTCTGTTTACTCAGAAGCTCCTAAAAGATCGGGTCTTGGGAGCATTCAGGAATGCGGGCGGTGCAATATTTCCCAACACGAGCATGAACGCTGAAGCCAGATTTAAACTAATCGTTTTGTATAATGGCACCGCAACGGAGATAGACCTTCCTCCGCTAGATATCACCTTTCCAATTTGTGACTTGTTTTGTGACGGACGGATATTACTCGCAGGTGCACGTTGTCGCTGGCGCGGCACTGATGACTTCGACAGGAACGGTGTCATCTTTGACCCAGCAACAGGACAGATAAGCCGGATATTACTTGGCGACGGAATTGCCAACCTAAGTATCGATGAGAACGACCGGATTTGGGTGTCGTATTTCGATGAGGGTGTATTTGGAAACTTTGGCTGGAACCATCCAGGACCGCCCGGCCCCGGCGCGGGCGGCCTAGTTTGCTTTGCCGATGACGGCAAAGAACTATGGGCATTTAACGGCCCAGAAAACTCTGCCTTCATCGGCGACTGCTATGCATTCAATGCTCAACGCGAAGAACGCTGGGCATACGTTTATAGCGACTTCGATTTGTGCTCTGTTGATGGGAACTTCCGCTCCGAGATCCTGTCTGGTGTTTCTGTTTCCGGATCAAGCGCCTTTGCTGTTGCTGACCAAGGGTTCTTGTTTTCAAGTCAATACAGAGAGCCTACAAATACGTTCCACCTATTGCAGCGAAACGGCCAGAGCCTAGGACGGCCGCAGAGTGTTATTGGGAGACTTCCAGATCGAAATTGGATCGACAGATGCCAGCTTGCCGGAAGAGGGGCTTGGATGCATGTCATCAACGATGACGGCTGGTTCGCGACTGACTTTTCAGCGCAACTTGCGTAAGCCGAAGTAACCTTAGCAGACATTCAAGCAAACTGCAGCATTGGTCACTCCGGGCTCATTCCAGAGCTTCGCTGCGCTTCCCCTAGACGACAGCCTCTGAGGCCGTTCCCCAAAGGCAAAATCAAAAGTTCTTGGAAAGCTACACGCCACAAACAAAAACTGCCCAAAGCGAGCAGGCTTTGGGCAGCTTAGCAACAGGCCAAGCGGCCTGTTTGGGCCTTGAAACCTGATCTACATCTGAAAGGCGCCCGAAGGCATCATCGGCAGGGCGCTGCCCATCATCATGGTCTCAGAAGTGGTCATTGCCTCGATCAACTCGCAGGCCTCCTCAATGGGCAGGACCTTGTAGATATCCTCTTGTAGCTCCACCCCAATGGTCAGCAAATCCCGTGGCGCCGGGCAATAGCCCAAGAGGCCCGCTTCAAGATAGATGACTTCGTCCTGCTCAAAACGCGGGGTGATCAGTTGCAGCTCATTGTCCGGGTGCAAGCGGCAGATGCCCCGGTAGCCATCCAGCGTCGAGGCAGGCACCACGGCAAAGGGATCGCCCTGGTGGTCCTCAATCAGGTCGCTTTCCATCAACACGCCCTGATCAGGCATCAGCCACATGGGCACCCGGTTGTTCAGCGCGTCGCGGGGGATATGCATGGGGCAGCGCGTTGGGTCGATCTCACCGGCCTGAAGCTGCACCGTCTCACGCACCATTTCGACCACGGTCTGCATGCCATGATCAAAGGTCAGCACCTTGTCACCGGCACAGAGCGCCTCGACCGGGCGCCAGCCCATATTGGAGGCCACATGGGTGCCTGACAGAAAACCGCCCTGCCCGACAGATACCGGCGGAACCGACAATTCTGCTCCAAAGCTCAGGCGTTTTTGAAACCAATCCAGCATTTCGATCTCTCCTCTGCGGCGGCACCTGCATCCCCTTGGGTTGTGGCGCTGCTATCCTTGTCTGGGCTCAGCCAGGCCGGAGAGAATCTCTGCTGTGATCTCACCCGGCTGCGCGGCCCCTTTGATCCAAGGCTAGGTCGAAATCGTTAAAAGAATATTCAAATCGCGTTATTTCTTCGTGGCAGGCCTGGGCAAGTGCGGCCTGCGTCTGATCGTCATAGTAATCGCGCCAGTCCCGTTGCCGGTTGGAGGCATTCTCGACAGGCAAATCCAGGTCAAAACCGAGGTGGTGAAACAGCGGCGCGGCATCGCTGGCAAAGTGTTCGAGCCGGATATAGAGCTGGCATTGCTCTGTCCCATCCGCATGGCGCATATAGCTGGGTGCGCTACTGGTCTCAAAGCTGCGCAGGACTACGGGGTGCAGGATAAACTCTTTGAACTCCAATGATTTGGATAGATGCACTGCCGGGTGATCAAATCCCTGTTCGCGCAGCCAGTGATAGTAGCTCACCGCCCGGTCCCAGGGGTTGCGCACCAGGGTAAAGGTGAACAGTGCGCTCAATTCATCCTCGGGGATCAGCCCAGAGAGGTCCGCCAGGGTGGAGTGTTTCCACAAGCGGCCTGCGGTCTTGATGCCCTGCAAACGGCGACGGCGGTTCTTGGCCTTTGGGGTATCCCCCAGCATCATATCGTCGCGCATGGCCCGCGTCTCCAGCGCCAGCGCCAGCGCGGTGCCGCCGGTTTTGGGGATATGTATGAACAGATATTTACGGCCGCGCGACAGGATCATGACGCCAAGCTACGTTATCTGGTGGCAGAAGAAAACGCCTGCTCTTTGCGGCTGGGCGAGACAGAGCTGCCATTGATCCGGGCTGACAGCTAGCGCGTCCGAACCGAGGGGTGGGACGCGAAGCGCCCGCCCCATAGGGACGGTTCGGGCGCTGCCAAAGCGGCGCTTTGGCAATTGGCGAAACAGTAGATTTCAACGGCCCATGAACGTCAGCTATCAGCGGTGGATTCAACGGGTCGACGCAAGACATGCGTTAAACCGTTCTGCTGGAGTTTCGTATCCCAGCGTTTTTCGAGGTCGTTCATTCAGTTGTCTTGCGACTGCGCTGAGCTTTGCCTGACTATGTATCGACAAATCTGTGCCCTTTGGGTAGTACTGTCTCAGCAATCGATTTGTGTTCTCGTTCGTTCC
>NZ_LIKT01000020.1 GCF_001294455.1 Phaeobacter sp. 11ANDIMAR09 | reverse complement strand
TTTGGGGGTGTCGGTCTGCTCATGCAGCCCAGCTACCACGCTGGATGCACGAGATGAATCCCTCAAAGGATTTGTGCAACAGAGCCGGTCCAAAGGCAAATATAAGCTCTATCCGTACTATCTGTGTCAGACCAAGGGGTGCGCTAGCTACGGTAAATCTATCCCTCGTGACAAAGTTGAAGGAGCATTTGGCGAGGTCATCAAATCGCTGGAACCCAGCTCGACAATGCTTGCACTGGCGAAAACCATGTTCCATGCAGCTTGGGACGGCAGGTCAGAGCAGATCAAAGATGCGAAGGCCTCCGTCAAACGGCAAATTACCGAGGCTGAAAAGCAGATCGATTCACTGCTATCGCGGATCATCAACGCGACCAATGACTCTGTGATCAGTGCCTATGAGGAAAAGATCGCCAGATCTGGAGAAATCCAAGGTCAGATTGCAAGATTCTCTGATCCATCAGGCTCCAAAACAAGGGAGACTGGAAGAGATGCTAGAACACTCACTTCAGTTCCTCGCAAACCCTTGGAAACTTTGGGATAGCGGGAACATAGTTGCACGAAGAATACTGCTCCGATTGGCCTTTGTGGACCGTTTTGCGTACCATCGGATTGAGGGAGCTAGAACACCAGAATTAGCCATACCATTCAAGGCGTTAAGGGTGTTTCAGTATAGTGAGAAGAGTAATGGTGCGGGTGAAGGGACTCGAACCCCCACGCCTCGCGGCGCCAGAACCTAAATCTGGTGCGTCTACCAATTCCGCCACACCCGCACATTTCGCAAATCATCTGTTGCGTGAGCCGGTGGATAGCAAAGGATGAAACCGGATGCGAGTGCTAATTTCAACAAAACGAAACAATACAATAACGCAATAATTGTAAGTGTATGCCCCCTTCTCTCCCACCCGGCGAAAAAGGATGGGACAAGCGCGCGCCTGTACACTCGCCCGGGGAAAACAGAGGACAATAGAGCAAAACCGTTCCACCCACCTCCCCAGAGCCTGCCCAGGTAAAGACGCCTCCAGATCGATCATTCCCGCCTTTGGCAAGCAACTTCCAAGATTCCCCCGCCGTCTTACTGCCCGCCATCCGCTGCAAAGGCGGCGAGGGCGGCGCAGGGTCGAGACCTTTTGAGCCAATGGCGGTTCCTCACAGGGGACTACGAGCTGCAGACCTGTCAACAGAGAGAGCGCCGCAACAGCAACAGTCAGAGCAATTGGTTTGCCACAGGGGGGGGGGCTTGGCGATAGCGTTCTAGGCAGACGTTCCGGCGGTCAGCGCATGTATCCACGCCCCTGGTCCGCAATCTGAAATTGACCAAATTGCGTTTCAGACAAGCGAAAATTTCCTTTGCCTTTCAGCGAAATAGAGGTGATGTCAGCACCGAAGGATCGCGACCACAGCGCTTGCAAATTAAGTTAGCCTTCCCCCTCCAACGCGCGCAACACAGCCGGGAGCTGTTCTGGCAAATCTTCGGAGATAAGCCCTGGACCAAAGGCACGGGCACATTCCACATGCAGCCAGGCTCCCAATTTTGCCGCCTCCACAGCCGAAAATCCCCGCGCCAAAAGTCCGGCGATAAACCCGGCCAAAACATCCCCCGATCCGGCGGTCGCCAACCATGGAGCTGCGCGCTCATACTGAGCCGAGTTCACCGCGCAGCCCCCATCGGGGGTTGCAATCACCGTATCCGCCCCCTTGAACAACACGATACAGCCCGCACGCGCGGCAGCCTCTCGTGTGGCATCGACCTTGGAAAAGGCGGGACCCGTTTCTGTCGGTGCCGCCAAACGCGCGGCGAGATCCGGAAACAGTTTGGCAAACTCGCCACCATGGGGCGTCAGCACACAGTCTTCATGCAACAAATCAAACAAGACCCTTGGGTCGCGCTCAAATCGGGTGAGCGCATCCGCATCCAGAACCGTTGCGCGCCGCGCCTTTAGGGCCGCAATCACCACCGCCTGAGTGTCCAGCCCCCGACCAAGTCCCGGCCCCAGACAGAGGGCATTAAACCGTGCATCTTCCAGCAATTCAGACACCCCATGGGCGCCATCAATCTGATGCAGCATAACGGCCGTTAGCTGAGCGGCATTTTCATACATAGCCGAGCGCGGCGAGCCCAAAGTCACCAACCCGGCCCCAATCCGCAGCGCGCCTCGTGCCGCTAGGCGCGCCGCCCCCGTCTTGCCATGTCCACCTGAGAGAACAAGGGCATGTCCGTGGGAATACTTGTGATTTTGGGATGTCTTCCCAAGGAACTGCCCCCTCCCGCCCTGCGCCAGAGTGACAAGCCCGCCAGTCGGGTGGCATTTCTCAATCGCCAGGGGTTTCACCACAGTTTTTCCGCAATACCGAGGTCCCACCCCAAGGACATGCCCCAGTTTCATGCCATGAAAGGTGACCGTTAGATCAGCCTCAACCGCTCTCGTTGCCGCGGTGCTCTGTTCAAGCCCTTCGAACCCTGCCTCACAAAGAACCTTTCCACTGTCGCTGCAGACACCGCTGGGCAGATCCACCGCAACCACGCGCGCGCTTGCTCCCGGGCGCTGCGCCCCGCAGCTGTAGAATCCAATGGCGCGTTGTTCGCAAATGTCCAGCAACACCTGCCCCAGATCCTCAAGCGGGCGCGACAAGCCAGTGCCAAACAGGGCATCCACAACCAGATCCGCCTCCATCGTAGAGGTCTCCAAGTCGTTTTCCAAAGGCAGAACCACCCCAAGCTCCAGCCACCGCTTGCAGTTCTGTTTTGCATCCGGCGGCAGCTTTTCTCGATCACCATAGAGAAACAGCTCCACTTCCCAGCCCTTTGCCAGCAACAACCGCGCCACAACAAATCCATCGCCGCCATTATTGCCCGGCCCGCAGAGGACAACGGCGCGCCTGGGCGATACATCCTCATTCACTTTTCCAGAAATATTCCGGGGGAGATCCGCAGGATCGGGGGCAGCGCCCCCCTCCTTGTCCCCCCCCTGCCCGGCAAGCTCGGGCCATTCCTCAAAAATGGCTTCCACCACCCCCTGCCCGGCGCGCTCCATCAGCTCCAGGCCGGTGACCTCTCCTGACTCGATGGCAGCCCCTTCGATGGCCCTCATTTGCTCCGATGTCAGCAGCCCCGCCATGAACGCTCTCCCCTTGCACATCAACCGCGATTCACTTCTGCACATTTTTGCATCGCTTCGCCTATTTTTTAATCACACGCTTTCAAAAAGACCACCTCCGCCCCCCTGAGACAGCACAGCGCATTGTCGCCGCCATTAAGAAATGATCTGAGAGGCCTCGACAAGGTAGTGAGGAGCCCAAGCGATGAAAAAGATCGAAGCCATCATCAAGCCATTCAAACTGGATGAGGTGAAGGAAGCGCTGCAAGACGTGGGCGTGCAGGGCCTCTCCGTCATCGAGGTCAAGGGCTTTGGCCGCCAAAAGGGCCATACCGAGCTTTATCGCGGCGCAGAATATGTTGTCGACTTCCTGCCAAAAGTGAAGATCGAAGTTGTCCTGGAAGCTGACCAGGTCGAAGCCGCCATTGAGGCCATCATCGACGCTGCCAAGACCGATAAGATCGGCGACGGCAAGATTTTTGTCTCCCCCGTCGAACAGGCCATTCGTATCCGTACCGGCGAATCCGGCACGGACGCGCTGTAAACATCAGAAATACCTGACATCAAAATCAGAAGGACCAAGGGAATGAGCACAGACGCAGTTCTCCAGATGATCAAAGACGAAGAAGCGGCCTATGTCGACATCCGCTTCACCGATGTGCGCGGCAAGCTGCAGCACGTCACCGTGGACGTGGACATGGTTGACGAAGACTTTCTCGACGAAGGCTTCATGTTCGACGGCTCCTCGATCGCGGGCTGGAAGTCGATCGAAAACTCCGACATGAAACTGATGGCGGACACCACTTCGGCCTATGTAGATCCCTTCTACGCTGAAAAAACCGTCTGCATTCACTGTTCCATCGTCGAGCCCGACACTGGCGAAGCCTATGAGCGTGACCCACGCGGCACCGCCCAGAAGGCCGAAGCCTATCTGAAAGCTTCCGGCATCGGTGATGTGGCCTACATGGGCCCCGAAGCGGAATTCTTCCTGTTTGACGATGTGCGTTTCTCCAACTCGATCAACAAGGTTTCCTATGAAGTCGACGCAAGCGACGCCTCCTGGAACACTGACACCGAGTATGAAATGGGCAACATGGGCCACCGCCCAGGTCTCAAAGGTGGTTACTTCCCAGTAAACCCCACCGACGAATCCCAGGATCTGCGTTCGGAAATGCTCTCGACCATGAAGCGTCTGGGCATGAAAGTGGACAAGCACCACCACGAGGTTGCCTCCTGCCAGCACGAGCTGGGTCTGATCTTTGACAGCCTGACCAAACAGGCCGACGAGCTGCAGAAATACAAATACGTGATCCACAACGTGGCCCACGCCTATGGTAAATCCGCCACCTTCATGCCCAAGCCAATCTACGGCGACAACGGCACCGGCATGCACGTGAACATGTCGATCTGGAAAGACGGCAAGCCGCTCTTTGCAGGCGACAAATACGCAGATCTCTCGGATGAGGCCCTGTATTTCATCGGCGGCATCCTGAAGCACTCCAAGACCCTGAACGCCTTCACCAACCCGGCGACCAACAGCTACAAGCGCCTGATCCCTGGTTTTGAAGCCCCCGTTCTGCGCGCCTACTCTGCCCGTAACCGCTCGGGCTGCGTGCGTATCCCATGGACCGAAAGCCCCAAAGCCAAGCGCGTTGAGGCCCGTTTCCCCGATCCGGCCGCAAACCCCTACCTGTGCTTTGCCGCCCTGTTGATGGCTGGCCTGGACGGCATCAAGAACAAGATCGATCCCGGCGAAGCCATGGACAAGAACCTCTATGACCTGCCTGCCGAAGAGCTGGCCGATATCCCAACCGTTGCGGGCTCCTTGCGCGAAGCGCTGGAATGCCTGGAAGCCGATCACGACTTCCTGCTGCAGGGTGACGTCTTCACCAAAGACCAGATCGAAGGCTATATCGCTCTGAAAATGGAAGAAGTTCAGACCTATGAGCACACGCCACACCCTGTTGAGTATGGCATGTACTACAGCTGCTAATCCCGAGCGATTAGACTGAAATAGAAAGGGCGCCCCATCTGGGCGCCCTTTTTCCGTTTGAGTTTTGGTTTTCTCAGCTCGGACCGCACCCAAGACGCGCAGTGCAACGCGGGCTATGCTGCTTCAGTCCACAAATGGGGTCGAGCCATCCCAGCCTGCACTGTTGCCAACGGTAGTGATCGGTACAGGCTGTACAGGCACTGTCTGTACTGGTGCTGTCTGCACTGGAACCGTTGCCCCCGTCGGGTTGGCCACCGCCCCTACCTCTCCGACACAGCGCCCTGAAAAAATTTTGTAATCCGGCTCCGAGGGCAATACCCTGACGGAGAAGTCCACCATGGTGCCACCGGGGCAGGCGTCGATTTCAACATGCATTTTGATCTGCTGAGGTGTGAAACCAGAACCTGCAATGCCACTGAACCGGCCATTTGCTTCCTTGTCGAGTTGCATTTCATTGCTGGCAGGCAAGCCGCCACAGGCCGTAAGCACCGCGCAGCATGCAACAGACAACAAGAGTTTGGCGGTTTTTGTGATCATGGGTTTTCTCCTTTGTTCGAGGCACCTTACCCATTGGATCACCTATAGCAAGAGCTTGCATCCCCATATTCAATCCAAATGAATCCTATGCTCGACCTTCCTCTTGAAGCCATAAGCCGGCTCCTATAGGAAGGCGCGTTCCAACGCCCAACAGGAGCCGCCACCATGACCGCCCCAGCAATCTCGCCCAACACTCTGGGTATCGATTTTGGCACCTCGAATTCCGCGGCAGGTATTGCGGTTGGTGATCAGCCCTTTCTGGTGGAAATGGAGCCCGGAGAAAATACCCTGCCCACAGCGGTGTTCTTTGAACCCAAACGCCCCATGCGCATTGGGCGCGCGGCGACCCGCGCCCTGATCAATGGGGATGAGGGCCGCTTTATGCGGGCGCTCAAAAGCCTGCTGGGCACGCCGCTGTTGCGCGAGGAGCGGCGGCTGAACGGAGAGGTCACAGACTTTATCAAAATCATCGCCCGTTTTTTGGCAGAGGTGAAATCCCGCGCCGAGGCGGCCACGCATCAAAGCTTTACCCATGCGCTGTCGGGCCGCCCCGTGCATTTCCACAGTGCAGATCCCGCCCGCGACGCCCAGGCAGAGGTGGATCTGCGCGATTGCTACCTGGCTGCGGGTTTCGAAGATGTACGTTTTCTCTATGAACCCGAAGCCGCCGTGCGCTCCGCTGCGCCATCCGCAGGGCTGGGGCTGATCGTTGATATCGGCGGCGGCACCTCGGATTTCACCCTGTTTGAACAAGATAGCTCTGGCGACACCCGTATTCTCGGCTCCCATGGGGTTCGACTGGGGGGCACTGATTTTGACCGCCAGATCAGCATCGACCATGTGATGCCGCTCTTGGGCCGGGGCAGCCAGATCCGCAATGCCTTTGGCTCCGAGACACTGCCCGCCCCCAACCGTTTGTTCAACGATCTGGCCACCTGGCAGATGATCCCCTTTCTCTATGCTGCCGACAGTCGGCGCGGCGCACGCGAGCTGGCGAAGTATGCGGTAGAGCCGGAGAAGCTCAACCGGCTTGTTTCGGTGCTGGAAGATGAGCTGGGCCATGATGTTGCCTTTGCCGTCGAGCGCGGCAAGATCACGGCCAATGTCGAGACCGCGGCGGATCCTCGCATTGATCTGCGCATTCTGGAACGGGGCTTGTCGTCGCCGCTGTCTCCGGCCTTGATGCAGGACAGCCTGGCCAAAATGATGGGACAGATTGCGCAATGCGCCGCCGAAACCCTGGCGCAGGCCGAAATCGCCCCAGGGCAGATCGACCGGCTGGTCATGGTGGGGGGCTCTTCCTTGCTGAGTGCGCTGGAAACCAGCCTGCGCCAACTCTGCCCCAATGCAGAGGTCGAGAACCGCAATGCCATGACCGCCGTTGCGGACGGTTTGGCGCTCTCGGCTGCTGATGCCTTTACCTAAAGGCGCGCGTCAGAAATGAGAAACAGGGGACAGTTTTCCCGTTAGACTCCCCCACTTGTCTCGTTACACTCTGATCGCAATTGCATCTCTTGCTTTCAGGATCTGATTTTATGCGCTTCTCTGCCCCAGCCTCCATTGCCATCGCCCTTGCCGTCAGCAGCTTTACCCTACCCGCTGCAGCAGCTCCTTGCGGCAACAGCTCTGCCGGGTTTAATGCTTGGAAAGCCGATTTTGCAAAGACTGCACGCCGGGCAGGTGTAAAATCCGCCGGACTTCAGGCGCTGGCGCAGGCGCAATATGCCAGCCGCACCATCTCAGCAGATCGTAATCAGAAGAGTTTTCGCTACAGTCTGGAGAAATTCATGCAGGTGCGCGGCGCGGCCACTATCGTTGCGCAGGGTCGCAAAAGGCTTGCGCGCAATCCCAGTTTCTACGCGGCGCTTGAGCGTAAGTATGGCGTGCCAGAAGGTATCCTGATCGCAATTCACGGTATGGAAACCGCCTTTGGCAATTACATGGGGGACAGCAGGATCGTTTCGGCCATTGTCACCCTGACTTATGATTGCCGCCGCTCGGAGTTTTTTGAACCCCATGCCCTGGGCGCGCTCAAGCTGGTTGACCGGGGGGCTATCACCGGGGCCACATTAGGGGCCAAACATGGCGAACTGGGCCATACCCAGTTTCTGCCCGGCAATGCCCTGAAATACGGTGTCGACTGGGATCGTGACGGGCAGGTCAATTTCTATGATATGGAAGATGCCCTGGCATCGACCGCGCGATTTTTGCAAAAACACGGCTGGAAGCGGGGCAAAGGTTATCAGCAGGGCGAACCCAATTATCGGGTGCTGAAACAGTGGAACGCGGCAACGGTCTATCAACAGTCTCTTGCGATCATGGGAAGCCAGATCGACGGCCAATAGGGTGCACTGAGTGTCGGGTCGGCCCATCAGGAAAGCCTCGGATTTTACCGCAAGGTCGCGGCGGTCGAACAATCCCCGCTTTTAGCGCCAATTGTAGGGTATGCGGCATCAAAGTGGCCGCGCGGTGCCCTGTTGTTGCCCTATTCCGTCCAGAAAACACAACAAATCACCCGATAATACATTGAATTAATTCGAATAGTATAGAAACCACAATGCCAAAATAAAATCTGAATTTTTCTTCATCTATTGTCTCTCCGCGCCTCACTTTTGAGCCAGATCCCCTCCTATTGTTGATGCAGAGCAACCCGAACGGAGGACCCTGACGGTGGCACAGGTAGAGCAATACAAAGGCAAGCTGGGGTTTGAACACCGCAGTGAAGAAAAACTGGCACTGGCCCTGACCGAGCTGTTGGATACGCTGGAAGAATTCGGCCATCCCGCCCTTCAGATCAATGCCCGAGATCCGCATCGGATTGGCCTGGACAGCGATCAGTATAAGATCAGCCTGCGCCTGCGCCGTACCCCCTTGCGGCTTGGCGTCCGCAGCCCAGCCGGTGTTCCTGCACCTGCAGCCTATATCGAGCTGGCGATGACCCCCTGTTTTCCAGGCGCCTGCGATCAGGAGATTTCGGAGATCCTGCTCGCCATGATCCTGAAACGCCTGGCAGAAGCGTTGGATCCTCTGGTCATATTCTGGCAGGACAGTAACAAACCGCTGACACCCAAGCAATTCCTTGGCGCCTTTGCGCCCATGGAAGAGCGCAGCACGGAGGAGCTGTTTGCCTCCCCCGCCATGGTGATCCAAGATGCAGAAACTGCCGTCAAGGATGCGGATGCGCTGTTGCAACAGGCCATGAACGATGTCTCTACGGGCACCGAAGCGCCTATCGCAACTCCTGTGCAAGCGCCAATGTCCATGGTCCAGGCGGCCAGTTCCTCAGGCGGACAGGCAAAGTCCCCCCACAAGCAAGCGGTCGAAGAGCCAGCTGTCACGATGTCCGCCGCTGAGAAGCGTCTTTGGATGGCCGATCAGGCCCGAGCCGAGGCCGAGGCAGAACGCGCCCGCGGCCAGGCCCGGTTTGGCTCTGCGGATGAGGCGACCCCTCTTCTGGAGCAGCATTGCAACGAGATCCAAACCACCCCCCGGCGCATTAAACCTCGTCGCAAGGCTCTAGGTAAAAACCTGCAACCGGTGCCCCATGCCTCCTATCAGACCGTCTTTGGCAAAAGCCGCCTGAACTGGGTCTTGGGGCTGCCGAGAGCCGCCCTGCAGATGCTCTCAAATTCCATCCGCAGCGTGGATCTGGTTTTGTCCGTGCGCGCTTTGCTGACTGGCATGGTGATTTTGTTCCTACACGGCTCGGGCATGGTGCAGGCGGCGGCCAAAGTGCTCTTGCCGCATTAATCGTCTGTTCTCTGCCCTCCTTTGCGCGGCACAGGGAACATCACCAGCCCCATAAAGGATCCTAGCCCGCTTCGGCGGGCTTTCCCCATTGGGCCAAGACATCATCTTTGTGCACCATGAAGGTGTGAATGGAAAAAACCACGGCACCGCTGCGCGGAAGGCGCAGAATGCATTGCTTTTCACTGCGCATATAGGGGGCATCGCTGCCATGGCTGGTGTCACGGCGATCATGCACACTGCGTGGCGCATAAAGATCAGGCGCGTGATACCACAGAGCATTGAACCGCCACAGGGGCCGCCCGACCTGCACCCCATCAAACAGGCGCTGCACCCGCGCCGCCATATTGCCATCATAGCTGTCGACCGTCTCGTGAATGGCAATCAAGGGACGCATGAACTTTTCTGACAGGGTCCAGCTGGCCGGAAAGCACAAGACCACCCCAGTCAGCACATGTTCAGTGCTGCCCTTGCGGCGTTCTAGAATGCAAAAGTCCTCTTGTGCAATGCGCCCAAGCGTGGCCAGCGGGTCCTGCCAATCGATTTCCACCGACAGGCCATCCGGCCGCTGGACCTGATCGCGCTGCCCCTGATATCTGTGATCAAGGACCAGTTGCAACAATTCCTGCGCGGGCCCTAACGCGCCTGGATCCATCTGCAACACCTCTTCGCACCGTTCTGTCAGCAGCGACTGCCGACAGGCCATCTGACCGGAAAAGGCATCATCAGGCAGCAACCAATCTTCCAAATTCAGGGGCTTGATCCCCGGCAGTTTGACGACCTCGAGTGGGTTATGCGGAACAGATTTTTGCAGAATCATCATTGGCCTTCGTGTTCGAGTTGATCAAGAAATAGCAAGACATGGCCGGAAATTCGCTTAAAAACGCCCATCTCTGGGTCGCATTTAGAACGGAAAACAGTCCGGGCATCCGCTCAGACTGGACACAACTGTTCAGAAGGAGGAGCCAGGCATGACCGAGCCCTATCGCGACCAACGCAAGATCGATCCCAGCCGCGGAGCGACCTTGGGCGATGGCACGCCCAATGATAATGACCGTATTGAAATCGGCCCCACCCAGCTGGCACTTCAGGAATGGCAAGCCGCCGGGCTGATCCTCCCCAATCTGGCGCGCATGCGGGAGTTCCGTTGGAACCGTCTGGTGCAGGCGATCAAGGCCCGCGACTATGGTGGCGTGCTGCTGTTTGATCCGCTCAACATCCGCTATGCGACTGACAGCACCAATATGCAGCTGTGGAACACCCATAACCCCTTTCGCGCCCTGCTGGTCTGCGCCGATGGCTATATGGTGCTCTGGGACTACAAGAACTCGCCCTTTCTTTCGACCTTTAACCCGCTTGTCCGCGAGCAACGCTCAGGTGCCGATCTGTTCTACTTTGACCGTGGCGACAAGGTGGATGTGGCCGCCGACGCCCTGCCCAACGAGGTGCGAGAGCTGATCCAGGAACACGGCGGCGGCAATAGGCGGCTGGGGGTCGACAAGATCATGCTGCATGGGCTGCGCGCGCTCGAGGCGCAGGGTTTTGAGATCATGGAGGGCGAAGAGCTCACTGAAAAGACCCGCGCCATCAAGGGCGAAGACGAGATCCGCGCCATGCGCTGCGCCAATCACGCCTGTGAGACCGCCGTGCAGGTGATGGAGGATTTTGCCCGTGCCAATGTCGGCGACGGCAAGACCAGCGAAGACGATATCTGGGCGGTGCTCCATGCGGAGAACATTCGCCGTGGCGGAGAATGGATCGAAACCCGGCTACTGGCATCAGGGCAGCGCACCAACCCCTGGTTTCAGGAATGCGGGCCCCGCATCACCCAACAAAACGAAATCATCTCCTTTGATACCGATCTGATCGGCTCTTATGGCATCTGTATCGACATTTCGCGCAGCTGGTGGATTGGTGATCAAAAACCCCGCCCAGATATGGTCTATGCCATGCAACACGCCCATGAGCACATCATGCAAAACATGGAGATGTTGAAGCCCGGCGTCATGATCCCCGAATTGACCGCCAATACCCATGTACTGGATGACAAATTCCAGGCGCAGAAATATGGCTGCTTGATGCATGGTGTTGGCCTTTGTGATGAATGGCCGCTGGTTGCCTACCCGGACAAGGCAGTGGCTGGTGCCTATGACTATCCGCTGGAACCGGGCATGGTGCTTTGTGTCGAGGCCTGTGTGGGAGAGGTCGGGGGAGATTTCTCGATCAAATTGGAGGATCAGGTTCTGATCACCGAGGATGGGTTTGAAAACCTGACAACATATCCCTTTGATGCGGCTTTGATGGGGCTGCAGTAACAGCGGATTCTGAACAACCAGAGCCTCTCTCAGAGGCTCCGGATCAGCAATCCTGAGGCGACCAACACAACCAAAAATCCGGCGCCGATCTCCAAAATAGGCACAAACTGTACGGCCCGCCCTGAACGCGCAAACAAAGCCAGGGCCCCGCCACGTAGCCCAAGCGCCGCGAGCCCCACGGTGATTGTCACCAGTGCGGTGCCAAGCGCCATGGCAAAGGCCCCGGCAATACCGGCCAGTGCAATGCCCATCTGCCATGTGATCACCAGAACAAAAAGCGCGCCGGTACAGGGCCTTATGGCAATACCTGCAATCAAGACCAGGGCTTCCTTCCAGTTTTGCAAGCCGCTGACCTCTTCCAGGCTGGGGCCATGACGATGACCGCACTCACTACAGACCTCCGATGCGCCATGGTCGTGATCATGGGCATGGGTGTGACCGTGATCCTGCGCATGAGCAGAGGCTGTACTATGGCCTTGATCATGACTGTGCGCGTGACCATCGGATACCTGCGAGAAGGCGCTCGCGTTCCGCCAGAGTTTGCGCAGCCCCCTCAGCAACAACCAAAGGCCAATGGCACCAATGGCCCCATAGCTAATCGGTGCCATTGTTTTCTCAGCCACCCCGATCAAACTGTCGCGGCCAAGCTGCAGCAGGGTAATCGCGCCATAGACCAGCACAACTGCCGTAACCGCTTGACCAAGGCTGGACAAAAGCGCCACGCCGCTCAGACGGAGCCAGGGTGTCTTGCGCGCCAACCCGTAGCCGCCAACCAGAACCTTGCCGTGGCCTGGGCCGATGGCATGGAAAAACCCATAGGCAAAACACACCAGCATCAGGGCCATAATTGCCCCCGGCTCCCCGGCTCTCAGGGCCCGCAACGACCCGGCGATCTTGTTTTGAAAACTGCGCTGATGCCCGGCGGCCCAGTCCCCCAGGGGCGCGAGAAACCCTTGCGCCAGCCACCAGATGCTCAGACATACCGCGATACAGCCCAGTGCCAGGGCCAGGGCTTTTAGGATGCGGGGCATGTGACCAGAATCTCGGTGGCAAATTCACCGCCCATCAGCGGAATGTCATTTTCTTCCAGGTCGGCATCGGCGTCCAACCTGAGCAGTTGCGCCTGCATGATGGCCAAGCCACCAACAATATCCGGCTCGATCCGTTCCAACAGGCACAGCCCCTGCAGATTGTCCGACAGCGTCACCGGCAGTATGATTTCATAGGCCGTGTAAAAAGACGGATCAAAGGCCTTGATCGAAAACGGGCCCGCCTGCATGCCCATTGGTGCCTCCAGCTGGCGTATATGGGTGCTGACAATCCGCCCCTCAACCAGGTCCGTGGTCGGGTTCACCGGGCCAGACAGCGTCAGGAGATCCCCCCCCGCGCGGATTTCCAGATCGCCGTTAAATCCCTCATCCCAATTGGTGTCAAATCCAACCAGACGCTCGGCTTCGCTCGGGGTCAGTTTGCCATCACCATCACTGTCCAGAAACAGGTCTTCGGTGATCAAAAGAGAATAGAATTCATCATATTGCCAGGTTACTTTGATCTGAACCAGCTGATTGTTTTTGTCGAACTCCAAAGCAAATCCAGTGTCCACAAAGACATGCGGATGCGCAGAGACCGTGACCGGGGTGATCGCGGCATAAATCAAGGCAGGAAGAAGAAGCTTAGGTTGCATGCCCCGGACCATAGGAGCAGAAACCAGGCTCCGCAATTGCCCCACCACAGATAGCGCCGCAAAATCGGCAGGTTCACGCTGAACTTGCACCGCATCTGGTGGCAGGGCGCGGAGCTCCGAGGCCTTTTTCATCTCTTTCCTTCACCTTCCCGTGACGTCTCCCCCTGTTGCCTTGCCCTGGGCTCCCCTCCTGCGCAATCTAAGGAACCCCTAGCAACAAGGCCTCTGCTCATGGCAACCGAACGTATTTCCTTTCCCGGCCATTCCGGTGAACCTCTCTCCGCCCGGCTGGACCTGCCAACAGGCCCGGTGCTGGCAACGGCGCTTTTTGCGCATTGCTTCACCTGTTCCAAGGATATCCCGGCTGCCCGACGCATAGCCGGGCGTCTTGCCTCGATGGGGATTGCCGTGCTGCGGTTTGATTTCACCGGGCTTGGTCATTCCGAGGGGGAGTTTGCCAATACCACTTTCAGCTCCAATGTCGCGGACCTGAACGCCGCTGCGCAATATCTTGCTGGGCGCGACATGTCGCCTTCGCTGCTGATTGGCCACTCATTGGGGGGCGCTGCCGTTTTGCGCGCACGCGCCGGCATCCCAACGATCAAGGGCGTTGTCACCCTTGGGGCGCCCTTTGATCCGGGCCATGTTTCGCATCATTTTGATGCCGCGCTTCCCGAGATCCAGTCCAGTGGTCAGGCCGAGGTTTGCCTGGGAGGACGCCCCTTTGTGATTGGCCGAGATTTTGTGGAAGACATCCAGGCCGAAGTGCTAAGCCCCGCCATCAAAGAGCTGAATGCCGCGCTCTTGGTGATGCATGCGCCGCTGGATGACACCGTCAGCGTCGAGAATGCGGCCGAGATCTTTACCGCTGCCAAACACCCCAAGAGCTTTGTCACCCTGGATGAGGCGGATCACCTGATCAGCAAGGTGCGGGATGCAGAATATGCAGCCGAAGTGATCGCCGCCTGGGCCGGGCGCTATATCGATCTGACCCCCCCCGCCCCGCCCCCCGGCGCCCCCGAAGGCGTGTTGCGGATCACCGAGGCCGATCCGGCGGGGTTCTTGCAGGATATCCAATCCGGTCCCCATCATCACGCCTATGCGGATGAGCCCCTGGCCTATGGTGGCACCAATCGCGGCATGTCCCCCTATGGCTTTGTCTCCGCGGGTCTGGGGGCCTGCACCTCAATGACCATCCGTATGTATGCGCGCCGAAAGGGCTGGCCATTGGAGAGCGTCAGCGTCGATGTCTCGCATGACAAGGTTCATGCGCAGGATGCTCTCCCGTCAGGCCCGGCCAAGATTGACCAATTCATCCGCACCATTCGGATCTGCGGCAACCTGAGCGAGGAGCAGCGCACCAAGTTGCTGGAAATCGCTGACAAATGCCCGGTGCATCGCACCCTCGAACACAGCTCCAAGGTTCTGACCACATTGGAAGAAGAGCACTCCATGATGTAGGTGCTTGCCTGCCGCTCTCAGATCCCGCCCCGGAGCCTGAGAGCGCGGCCTTGGCGGGTTATCAAGCCTCAAAGGAAATGATATTGATACATATCAAAGTGCGCCATCACGATCCCTGTCATTGTGACCTCAACACACTGGACCTTGTCCATACTGAGGAGACGCGCATGGGACTATTTTCAAAACTCGGGCAAAGCACCGATCTGGTTGAGGGCATGGCGGACCGGCTGGGCGTTGACTTCGGTCAGAACATGGCTGCCGACCCGGAAGCGGAGGGCCGCAAGTTCAGACGCGCCGTGATGAATTGCAGCCATTGCACCAATCAAGCGGGCTGCGCTGATCTGCAGGCGGCCAACAGCCATCTGGACGAAGCGCCAAGCTATTGCCGCAACCACGACATGTTGGCGCATCGCGCCAAGGTCTAACACAGGTTCGTATAGTACACTGTAAACGGCGCCCTGCGACAGGCGCCGTTTTGGTGTGGCACTGTGAAAACTGCCCTACCAGACAAGTCGGGTGCTGCGACATTTTCCATATCCCCCTGCCCGGACTTGCCCAATGGGCGCGCCTCCCGTATGACGCGCCCTATCAACTGGACAATCCCACAAAGGTGCTTTCGCCAATGATCCCTCGTTATTCCCGCCCCGAAATGGTCGCCATTTGGTCGCCCGAGACCAAGTTCAAGATCTGGTACGAGATCGAGGCCCATGCCTGCGAAGCCATGGCCAATATTGGCGTCATCCCCCGCGAAAACGCCGATGCGGTCTGGAAAGCCAAGGACGTGGAATTTGACGTCGCGCGCATTGATGAGATCGAAGCCGTCACCAAACATGACGTCATCGCCTTCCTGACACATCTGGCGGAACATGTCGGCTCGGAAGAGGCCCGCTTTGTGCACCAGGGCATGACCTCATCTGACGTGTTGGACACCTGCCTCAACGTGCAACTGGTGCGCTCGGCTGATATCCTGATCAAGGACATGGAAGCCCTGCTGGCGGCATTGAAAAAGCGCGCGCTGGAGCACAAGGACACCGTACGTGTTGGCCGCTCCCACGGCATCCACGCGGAACCCACAACCATGGGCCTGACTTTTGCGCGTTTCTACGCCGAAATGGACCGCAACATGGCGCGCCTGAAACTGGCACGGGAAGAAATCGCCACCGGTGCGATCTCTGGCGCGGTTGGCACCTTCGCCAATATTGACCCCGCGATCGAGGAGCATGTCTGCGCCGAGCTGGGCCTGAGCCCTGAACCAATTTCGACCCAGGTGATCCCACGCGATCGTCATGCGATGTTCTTTGCCACTCTGGGCGTGATTGCCTCGTCGATCGAAAACGTCGCCACCGAAATCCGCCATATGCAGCGTACCGAAGTACTGGAAGGCGCGGAGTTCTTCTCCATGGGCCAAAAGGGCTCTTCGGCCATGCCACACAAGAAGAACCCAGTCCTGACCGAAAACCTCACGGGTCTGGCCCGTCTGGTGCGCTCCGCCGTGATCCCGGCAATGGAGAACGTCGCCCTGTGGCATGAGCGCGATATCTCGCATTCATCGGTTGAACGCGCCATTGGTCCCGATTGCTGCGTCACCCTGGACTTTGCCCTGGCGCGTCTAACTGGCGTGGTCGACAAGATGCTGGTCTTCCCCGAAAACATGCTCGACAACATGAACAAGTTCCCCGGCCTGGTGATGAGCCAGCGGGTGCTTCTGGCATTGACGCAGGCCGGTGTGTCGCGCGAAGATGCCTATTCCATGGTGCAGCGTAACGCATTGAAAGTTTGGGAAGAACGTCTCGATTTCCGCGAGCTGCTGCTGGCTGATGCTGAAGTGGTCGCCGCGCTGGGCACCGATGGTGTCGAAGAGAAGTTCAACATGGACTACCACACCAAGCACGTTGATACGATCTTCAAACGGGTCTTTGGCGCCTAACCGCTAATCAAAATCTGATACATGATCAGGCGCTTCTCCGATGGAGAGGCGCCTTTTTCTTTGCGGGCTAGCAGGTGTTGCAGCACAGTCAGGCGGCACTCCGTGTTTTTCACGACAAGGTGACCAGATCTGAGGGGCAGAGTTGTCAACACAGCAAGGTTCTGCGCTATAGTGGGTCTAACCGACCAGTAAAAACCGCCACTATCCGGAGTTGATTGATGCGTTATCTCGTTCTTGCCGCCGCCATGACCCTGCCTGTTCCCGCATTTTCAGCCGGCAGCGATACGATGACCCCGCCTACTCCCAGCGAAACCACCAAGACCTGCAAAGGTAAACGGGTCTGGGACGAGGCAAAAGGGCGCTGCGTCCGCCCCAAACAGTCTTCTCTGAACCAAGATGGATTGTATGATGCGGTGCGCGAACTGGCCTATGCTGGGCGCAACCAGGACGCTCAGGCTGTGCTCTCGGCGATGGCCGATCAAGGTGACGCACGGGTGCTGACTTATTGGGGTTTCACCCATCGTAAAATGGGCAACCCTGCCCTGGCCCAGGCGTTCTATGAGCAGGCCATTGCCCAAGATCCCAACAATCTTCTGGCACGTTCCTACATGGGGCAAGGCTTTGTGGAGGAAGGCCAATTTGGCCTGGCTCTGGCCGAGTGGAAAGAAATCCGATCCCGTGGAGGCGCCGGAACCTGGCCCGAAACCGCGCTGCGCCAGGCTTTGGAGACGGGCACCACAACAAGCTATTGAGCTTTCAGCTTTTCTTTACCGCTTATGGGATAACTTGGACCTGACCGAAAAAGAATCTTTTTGGCTAGGGTGCTAGAATGCTGCAAGACGATATGTTGGCTCTACCGATGACCACTGATGGTGGAGGAATGGGCGACTTTTCCCCTCCGGCTCCGGCTGGACTGGGTGGAAGCGCCCTGCCTGCGCCAAAACTGAGCGGTAAGGCCAAGGCAGCTATTGTTGTGCGCCTCTTGCTAAATGAAGGGGCTGATATCCCCATCGAAGATCTGCCCGATGAGTTGCAGATGGAACTGACTCAGCAGATGGGCAAGATGCGGCTCGTTGATCGCGAAACGCTCTATGCTGTTGCCGCTGAATTTGCCGAAATGCTGGACAATGTTGGCCTGACCTTTCCCAACGGTCTGGCTGGTGCACTGACCGCCATGGATGGGCGCATCAGCCGCCAAACCGCCAGTCGCTTGCGCAAGGAAGCAGGCGTGCGCCAATTTGGCGACCCCTGGGAGCGCCTCAAAGCCCTGCCCCCCGAAGACCTGGCTTCTCTGGCAGAAGCGGAAAGCATCGAAGTGGCTGCGGTTTTACTGTCAAAACTGGACACTGGAAAGGCGGCGCAGATGCTGGTGCACCTGCCCGGAAATGTGGCCCGTCAGATCACCTATGCGGTCAGCCATACCAGCAATGTCACCCCGGATACAGTTGATCGCATTGGACTTTCTCTTGCCGGTCAGGTCGAAGCACGACCCGACCTCGCCTTTGAAACCACCCCAGGCCAGCGTGTCGGCGCAATTCTCACCGAGGCAGCTGCGGCCAAACGCGAAGAGGTGCTCATCGCGCTGGAAGAAGAAGACGAAGAATTTGCCACTGACGTGCGTAAGGCCATCTTTACCTATGGGTTGGTGGCGCAGCGTATGCAGCCGCTGGATGTGCCAAAACTGATGCGTGTCCTTGCTATTCCGGACCTGGTGACCGCCATTGCCTTTGCCACTGACGAAGACGATGTCGCCACCAACGAATTCCTGCTCGACAATATGTCCAGCCGGATGGCGACCAATATTCGCGAAGAGGTGGCAGAGCGGGGCAAGGTAAAACGCAGCGATGGCGAAACAGCCTTTGGTCTGATCGTCTCGGCCATGCGTGATCTTGTGACAACGGGCGAAATCGAGCTAATTTCCGAAGAAGAAGAAGAGTAATCTGCCCGCCGATCCCTGGTAACCGCCCTGATTTGTGGCCCGTGTTGCGATCCGTTGCACCAGCCTGGGTCACCGGTTGTGCCTGTGTTCTCCAAAGGTTATGATCCTTTTCTGATCCATATTCCTGCAGGCCATCCGCTTTATGCCCATAGATCCTTCTCAACTGACGGCCAAACAGCGCGCCTCCTATTTTGCCGAAAATATCGTTCTGCGCGCTGTCTTGGGCCTGGCAGGGCTGGTCCCCTATCGCTGGCGTATCCCCCTGATTGGCAAGCTGGTCAGTACTCTTGGGCCTGTTGTGGGATTCGATCGCCGAATTCGCGAAAACCTTGCCCTGACGTGCCCCGAGCTGACAGAGCCAGAAGTGGCCAAACTCTGCCGCGATGTTGGGAACAATGCCGGCCGGACCATAGCCGAACTCTACGCCGGAGAGCCTTTTGTCGAGCGGGCCAAAGCCGCGCCTATCCGTGGCGAAGGATTGCAGGCGCTGGAAGCGGCGCGTGCGGCAGGGCGTCCGGTCATTTTGGTGACGGGGCATTTTGGCAATTACGATGCCGCTCGGGCCGGGCTGATCGCGCGCGGGTTTTCAATGGGGGCGCTTTATCGGCGTATGGCCAACCCCTATTTTAACGCCCACTATGTGAACACCATCAGCAGTATCGGCGCCCCAATGTTCGAACAGGGCAAACGGGGCATGGTTGAGATGGTTAGGCACCTGAAAAAAGGTGGCATTATTGCAATTGTCGCTGACCTTCATGTGCACAATGGAGAGCTGATCGACTTCTTCGGAAAGCCCGCCGTCACTTCGACTGTTCCAGCGGAACTTGCTTTGAAATATGGGGCTGCTTTGATCCCAATCTATGGCATCCGCCATGACAACGGTCTCGATTTTGAGGTGGTATTGAACGCTGAAATTCCAGCCTCGGATCCGATGACCATGACGCGGGCAATATGCGACGACCTAGAAAGTGTTGTACGTCAACACATGGGCCAGTGGTTTTGGATTCATCGACGCTGGAAACCCTATCTTCCTTTCAGCACCCCGCCTCAAAACACTAACGATTGATCTTAAACTATACATGCATATCAACGCCTTGCAGCTGGTAAATCATCTCACGTGCGCTGCAGCAATCACGGCGCCAAAGGGCCCCTGCTGGATCAAAACGGCTGCAGGCTGCGCGCCAGTATAGTCAACAGAAAACGCGGCCGGTTGCTGCCCATCCCAAATCGCAACTCGCTGAATATCAGTGACAATATTGGCATAATCGATCTGATGTCCCGCCAGTTCCCCACGGGTGATTTTGACGGTTTCCATCGGGCTGTAACGCACAACCTGGACTGCAATCGGCACAAGCGGCAGCTCTTCTTTTGGTGACAAGGACACTGTCAGTCGCCCCTCCGCACGCTCTAGCGCAATCGCGACCGGACGTGGCTGCGCTTGGTGGGCAGCAATCGCATCAGACAGCCCCATGCCATCCACGCCAGAGACATCCTGATGTCCCATGACGATCATCTGCGGCGTATAAATCATCTTGCGCCCGCCCACCTGGGCATAGCCTTTTTGCCGATTGGTATAGGCCGGGCTGGCAAAGATATCCTTCCAGCCGATATAGTCCCAATAGTCCACGTGCAGCGCCAGGGCGATCACATCCGGGCGCTGTGCAAGCTGTTTCAACAGGGCATCTGCCGGCGGACAGGAAGAGCAGCCCTGCGAGGTAAAGAGCTCGACCACCACGGGCTGCGACAAAACCGTATCGGCCTGCTGCGCCACCGCTCCACCCGAAAAAGCAAAGAACATAGCAGTGGCAAGGGCAGTAATGGATCGCATGGGTCGTTCTTTCCGCTTCTGGCCGCAGGGGGCTCGTTTGGCAAAGGGGCCTGTCGGGTTGAAGCCGCCTCTGTGTCTTCAGACCTACTGCGCCTTGCCCTGCAACACCAATCAATCATTCTTGAGCCTCCCGCGAGCCCCCTACTGGAAGCTGGATTTTGCATCACTAATCCGTGAGGCCAAGACCTGAGAATCTTTGCTCAGCGCAGTCGGTGGGATTCAATTCATCCGCGAATTCTAAATTTGAATTCAGGTTGTGTAGCCCAGGCCACCTATGCAAACCTGACTCCAAAATACATCTAAAGACCCAGGACTTGGACGTCCAACACGCGTAGAAAGGCTGGTTTCCCAAGTATGAAAGAGGCTGCATTTACCATCGTCTACCCCACCCCACAAACCTTTATGGAACACTACCAAGCTGTCTTGGCAATGATCCCTGAAACCCGTTCCTTTCCTGGATGTTTGCAAGCCTGTGTGGGTCTCAACCAAAAGCGCTTGGAAATATCCGTGTTCCACCTCTGGGAAACCATTGAGCACCTGGATGACTATATGACCTGGCGGGCTGAGCGCGGCGATCTGGATGCGCGCAGTGCCACGATGCGCCGTGAACAAGAGTTTCGCACCTATTCCGTGCCAGAACCTCTGCCCCATTTGACGCCTGCCCCCTGAAACATCGCACACCCACTGTGCAGTCTCCCAATATTGCAAGCCAGATCAGGCTGGGGAAAAGTGGCATCATGAAACAGATCGCCACCATTCAGGGCTACCACGCCCATGTCTATTTCAACGCTGACAGCGTTGGGCAGGCAAGAACCCTATGCGAAACTGCTGCCGCCGAATTTGGTGTTCAAATGGGCCGTGTCCATGAAAAACCCGTCGGCCCGCACCCAATGTGGTCCTGTCAACTGGCGGCAACGCCAGAACAGTTTTCCCAAGTGTTGCCCTGGCTGGCGTTGAACCGGGGAGAGTTGATTATCTTTGCCCATCCTGAAACCGGCCATGAGCTGCAAGACCATCGCGACCACGGGATCTGGCTGGGCACCGGGCTGGCGCTTGACCTTTCGATCTTTACCTAGCCTCACAAGTGGTTCCCCGGGGTCAGGCGCCCGTTGGCGGGCACAGTAGCATCTCCTTAGCCTCGCTCAGTTGCCGCGCGCTTTTTCCATGGCGGGGCGCAGGGTTGTCTCAATCACCCGTTCAGTGATGGGGCCAGCAAAACGCAGGACAATCTTGCCTGCGCCGTCCACCACATAGGTTTCAGGCACACCGTAAACCCCCCAATCCAGCGCCATACGGCCCTTTTCATCGCGGCCAATGGCGGCATAGGGGTCGCCCAGCTCCTGCAGGAATGACGCTGCATTGTCCTGCTGGTCCTTGTAATTCACCCCGTAGATCGCAATGCCTTCCTGCGCCAGCGCTTCGAGATTGGGATGCTCAACCCGGCAGGGCGCACACCAGCTGGCCCAATAGTTGACCAGCTTGACCTCGCCATCGCGCAGACGCGCATCGTCAAACAGCTCTTTTCCAGTAAATTCCGTCAACACCACAGCTGGCGCGGGCTGGCCTTCGCGGGCCGAGGGCAGGCTTTCGGGATCATCGCGGTACATGCCCGTGACTGCCAGGCCAACAAAGCTGGCAAAAACCACAATCGGAACCGCCATCAGCGGAGAGAACTTAGCCATCCCGGCGCATCCTTTGCTCTAGTGCCTCCATCTCGCGGCGTACCCGGCGGCCCCGCCAGAGGGTCAGCACCACCAGGAGGGCCAGCAGAACCAGCGAGGCCGCATAGGCGCTCAGCACCGTGTCGCTGTATTTTCCAAGATCGGGCAACATGGGTTAGGCCTCCTGCCGTTCGCGCGCCATCAGCGCCTTGATCCGCCGGGCGCGGATTTCCGTACCGGTGCGGTAGAATACCATGGCCACAAAAAACAGGCCAAAGCCAACCATGCAGACATAAAGCGGGTTGGAAAAGGCGTCGGCCACGTTTTCCTTTTCATCCAGGGACAGTGAGGCCCCCTGATGCAATCCCTGGTTCCAGAAATTCACCGCATAGCGGCTGAGCACCGCAAAGACCGTCCCCACCAGACAGAGGATCGCGGTGAGATCGGCAGCGGTATCTGGGTTATCAATGGCTTCCCAAAGGGCGATATAGCCAAGGTAAAACAGGAACAGCACCAGAAACGATGTCAGACGTGGATCCCAGGCCCACCAGGTGCCCCACATCGGCTGGCCCCAGATCGCGCCTGTGGCCAGGGCAATCAGTGTCATCACAATGCCAACCGGCGCGGCGGCCTTGGCCGCCAGCGCAGAAACATGATGGCGGCGGATCACCCAGATCAACGAGGCCACCAGCATCATGAACCAAGCGTTGATCGCCATCAGCGCCGCAGGTACGTGCAAAAAGATAATCTTGACGGTCGAACCCTGCCGATAGTCATCCGGCGTAAAGAAAAACCCCCAGATCAGCCCCACGGCCATCAACAGACCAGAGCTCACCCAGAGCACCGGCATCACCCGTTCAGAGGTGTGCAGGAACTTTCGTGGATTGGCATATTCCCAGATCGACATTGTGGCTCTCTCGTTCCCGTGGTTTCGATTACTAAATAGCTAGCGCAGATTGATACGCAAGACGGAGGCGCTGGCAAAGGGCATCAGCGCAATAACGCCAGCAGAAATCCCCGCCAGCATCAGGAGTGGTGTCTCAACCTGCATGCCCATGGCACCGCGCCGTGCCGCCTCGGCGCCAAAAATCAGCGTTGGCACATAGAGCGGCATTACCAAAAGAGACAAGAGTAACCCGCCCCGTTTTAATCCCACCGTCAGCGCCGCACCAAAGGTTCCGATCACCGACAGGGCTGGCGTACCCAGCAGCAGCGAGATCACCACCCATTTGAAGCCCTCAAGCGGCAGGTTCAGCAACACGCCTAGAACAGGCGCTGCCAGAACCAGCGGCAAGCCAGTGGTGATCCAATGGGCCAGCGCCTTGATGCTGACCACGGCTTCCAGTGGCAGCGGAGCCGTGGCAAGCAGATCCAGTGAGCCATCCTCCCAGTCCAGCGCCAGCAGACGATCCAGCGACAAAAGGCAGGAGAGCAGCGCGCCAAGCCACAAAACCCCCGGCGCGATCCGCGCCAAGAGGTCAGATTCAGGCCCGACGGAAAAGGGCACCATAACGGTGACGATCAGGAAAAACGCCAGCCCGAGGCCAAAGCCGCCCCCTGCCCGCACCGCCAGGCGCAGATCCCGCATCAACAGCGCAATCACAAAAAGCCCCCGTCAAAATCGTCAAACTCTAGTGGTGCCGCCTTATAGGGACCAACATCCAGCACGGTTGCCTCCAGGCCTAGGTCAATATGGGTGGCAATCAGGGCCGATCCCCCAGCGGCCAAATGCTCGCGCACCGCATTGGCGAACAGGCTGACCGAGTCCTGATCCAGGCTCACGGTGGGTTCATCCATCACCCAGATGGGGCGTCCAGTGACCATCATCCGCGACAGGCCCAACCGCCGTTTCTGCCCGGCCGACAGCGCCCCTGCCGGGCGATCCTGCAGCTTGGTCAGATTAAACGCCTTTAGAGCCGGTGTAATGCTGCGCTGGCCAAAAACGCTGGCCCAGAACCGGAGGTTCTCGCTCACCGTGAGGGCAAATTTCAATCCGTCGGAATGCGCCGCATAGGCGATCTGATCCTCGCCCCCGCTGATGCTGCCACCAAGCGGCGGCTGCAGCCCGGCGATGGTGCGCAACAGGGTCGTCTTACCAATCCCATTGGGACCGCGCAGGATCAGAGCCTGGCCGGGGGGCAGCTGAAAGCTGATCCCTTCCAATACCGGCAAGCCGCCACGGGCAATGCGCAGATCTGATACATTCAGTGACATGAATACTGGCTTATCTCATTGTTCGGCTGCACAAAAGAAGGAAAGCCTTTGGCTAGACCTTGCGACAGGTCAATTCTTGTCGATCTTCTGCCAAAATACCTGCTAATCGGGCGCCCCCCGGCAATCAGGCGTCAGACCGGCAGGACCGCCAGAGCTATCCGGCGCCCTTCTGACAGCAGCACATTATAGGTCCGGCAGGCAGCAGGTGAGTTCATCACTTCGACGCCCAGCCCCGCCGCCTCGAGCGTGCTGCGCAGTTCGTTGGGGATATGGGCAATTTCGGCACCGGTTCCAACAAAGACCACATCAACAGCACCGACCAAGGCTAACAGGCTCGTTTCATCGCTGTAACCGCCCCAAGGGGCCAATCCAGTTGCCGTGATCAGCAGCGCGCCCTCATGGACCGCTCCGCCAACCCGAAAGAAACCCGGTCCATAGCCGTCAACAGGCCGGGCCTCATCAAATGTCACCTCATTGAGCTGCATGGGCTTTCCAATCTTTCTTCCGCAGTAGGGCTGGACCGGATACAGGGGCAAACCCGTCCTGGCCGCGTCTTCCCTGCCAAAACAAATGAAGCTGCGGGAGAGTATCCCGCAGCTTCGTGTGTACTCTGCTATTTGTTTGGATTGAAGCGGTCCGGCATCAATTCAAGCATCAATATTGCCAAACTGGTTGCCCGCAGTATTTGCCTGCTTGCTCCAGTCCCGCTTCACCCCCAGCCACAACAGGATGGTAGAGGCGACAAAGACAGAGGAATAGGTGCCGACGATCACACCCCAGATCATCGCAAAGACAAATCCGCGAATCACATCGCCGCCCAGAACATAGAGCGAGATCAGCGCCAGCAGGGTGGTAACCGAAGTCATTACCGTCCGGCTCAGGGTCTCGTTGATGGAGAGGTTCAGGACTTCCGCCAGGTCTTTCTTTTTGTAGCGGCGCAGGTTTTCCCGCACCCGGTCAAAGACCACCACAGTATCGTTGAGCGAGTAGCCCACGATGGTCAGCAGTGCCGCAATGATCGCCAGATCAAATTTGATCTGCAGCTCGGAAAAGATGCCGATGGTCAGAACCACGTCATGCACCAGGGCCGCAACAGCACCGAGCGCAAACTGCCATTCAAACCGCAGCCAGATGTAGACAAGCACCGCGCCAATCGCCAGCGCCACAGCCAGGATCGCGGTCTGCACCAGCTCCCCCGAAACCTTGGGGCCAACAGATTCTACCGAGACAAACTTGATCCCTGGCGAGACCACGTCCAATGCCTGTTGCAACTCTTCGATCACCTCGCCGGGGATTGCCTCACCATTGGCCTGGGCCTGAATTCGGATCATGGCAACATGCTGATCGTCTTCGAATGTCGGATCAAAAACCTCGGTGATCGACACGTCACCCAGGCCTAGGGGAGCAATGGTGTCGCGGTACACACCGACATCAATCGCCTGGGTGCTTTCGGTTCGCACCGTGGTGCCGCCGCGGAAGTCGATGCCAAAATTCAGCCCCTGCAGGCCAAAGGACACCATGCCGACAACCATCATAAGGGCCGAAATACCCAGCCAGATCTTCCACTTGCTGAAAAAGTCGAATGAGGTTTCCTGAGGAACAAGTCTCAACCGCATGATTACACCTCAATCTTTTTGGGACGACGACGTTCAAACCACATCACAATCATCAGACGGGTAACAAAGATCGCGGTAAAGACCGAGGTCATAATGCCAAGCCCCAGGGTGATCGCAAAGCCGCGCACAGGGCCAGAGCCCATGGCGAAGAGGATCACCGCAGTGATGAAAGTGGTGATATTGGCGTCCAGAATGGCGCTCAACGCCTTGGAGTAGCCCTCGTCAATGGCGCGGGCAGGCCCGCGACCGGATTTGATCTCTTCGCGGATCCGCTCAAAGATCAGCACATTGGCATCCACCGCCATGCCGACGGTCAGAACGATACCAGCAATGCCCGGCAGGGTCAGGGTCGCGCCAATAAGGCTGAGAAAACCAAAGATCAGCGCCACGTTCAGGATCAGCGCCACATTGGCAAAGAGGCCAAACAGACCGTAGCTCAACGCCATAAAGACCAGCACCGCGACAAAGGCGACGATCGTCGCGATTTTACCGGCATCAATGCTGTCCTGTCCCAATTCGGGACCAATGGTCCGCTCTTCCAGGAACTCCAGCCCGGCAGGCAGGGCGCCCGCACGCAGCAGGATCGCCAGTTGCGTGCTTTCCTCAAGGCTGAAATTACCCGTAATGATACCAGAACCGCCCGCGATATGCGCCTGGATCACCGGAGCCGAGATTACCTCGTCATCCAGAACGATAGCAAAAGGCGAGCCGATATTATCAGCTGTGTAGTCGCCAAACTTGCGCGCGCCCGATGTGTTAAACCGGAAATTCACCGCTGGGCTGCCGTTTTGATCAAAAGCGGGCTGCGCATCGACCAGCTCTTCACCAGTGACCACCGGTGCGGCCTCAACCGTGTAATAGGCACCCGGCTCGTCCACAGCTGGAATCACCTTATTGCCAACACCCGCAGAGGCATCTGGATCAGAGCCTCGGCCCACAACCGGGTTAAAGGTCAGCTGCGCGGTGGTGCCGATGATAGCTTTCAGCTCAGAGGCCGACCCAATGCCCGGCACCTGGATCAGGATGCGATCTGCCCCCTGGCGCTGAATGGTTGGCTCGCGAGTGCCGACCTCATCAATCCGGCGGCGGACAATTTCCAGCGACTGGCGCACGGTGCGGTCATTGGAGGCCAGCTTCTCGACTTCGGACAATTCGATGGTAATGATATCGCCATTGCCCGAGACAGCAATGTCACTGGCCCCGGCCCCGGTCAGGCTTGTGATCGGATTGGCAAGGCCCCGCACGACTTCCAGCGCCCGCGCCATGCCTTCCGGCTTGGAGATCTTCAGGCGAATCTGTCCCTCAGGCGCTTGCTGGCGGCGAAAACTGCCAACAGTGGTGCGTTCGGGCCGCAGGGCATCGCGCACCTCAGGCCAGAGCGCATCCATGCGCGCGCCATAAACATCCTCGACCTTTACTTCGGCCAGCAGATGCGCACCGCCACGCAGGTCAAGGCCAAGATTAACCAGAGAGGACGGCAGATAAGACGGCCACTGCTCGACCAGCGCCTGCCGCTCGGGCGTGTCCCCCTTGGCGATAATTTCGGCGGCAGCATCGTTAGACTGCTCCACCCGGGTATAGAACCCATTTGGCAGGGCAAGCAAAAGGCCGGTCAAACAGACCAGCCAGATGAGAACCCTTTTCCAGAGATCAATTTGAAGCATTGCCCTGCCTTTTCAGTTTGTTAAAGGGGGCTATTAAGCTGCCGGTTCGGTCTTGGTCAGAACCTGAGCGATGGTGGATTTCACCACGCGCACCTTGACGCCTTCGGCCAGTTCAACTTCGACTTCGTTGTCGTCCTTGACCTTGGCAATTTTGCCGATCAGGCCACCCTGGGTCACGATCTGATCACCACGACGCACATTGGAGACCATGTTCTGGTGCTCTTTCATCTTTTTCTGCTGTGGACGGATCAGCAGGAAATACATGATCGCAAAGATCAGGATAAGCGGGAGAAACTGGCCAATCTGGTTCATATCCAAGGGGGTCTTCCTTCTGTCTATACGGCGCCCTCTTGGCGAGGCACCGTGAATTTGCCGCGAACCTATGCGTTGCCCCCCAGCATTGCAAGGCAAGCACGGGCTCAGGGGCTGAAAAGCTGAGGAAAAGCCGTGCCAGGAGGCCTAGACAATGGCAAGGCCAGCTTTGGTTGACCTCAAGCCCCGAGGGTGGAACTGTACCACGATATTTTCATAGGTTGATTTGATGACGCAGATAGAGCTTGAGCCGTATGTACTCTGGAGCATGATTGCCCTAGCCCTGATCGCCTTTGTTATCTGCCCCATCTTTCTTGTCGCAGTGACCAAACAAGAGCAGCCTCTCAAATGGCGAGAAAAGCTGGGACTACAGGACTGGCCTTGGCTCGCTTTTACGGCAGGGGTCACTCTTTGGCTCTTGATTTTTGTCACTCTGGTGTTCGGGCTTTTGCTTCAGCTGTGGGAGCTGATCTGGTTTCTTGTTCCAGAAAGCACGATCAAGCAAACAGAGGCACGCTTTGCTCCTGTCCGGCTCACAGCCATGACCGCAACCCTAGGCGCAGTGGTCACCCTGCCCTTTACCCTCATCAAAGTGAAATGGGCACAGACGTGACTTGGACATTTTTGCCGTCCAGTAACCATGATCTAGAGTTCCTTTCGCGTACTCGGAAACAGGGGGCAAGACTGAATGAGGAACAAAGCGTTCTGGTGGCTCTGTATGAAGATCATCTGGATTGCCTAGAGGAAGAAGCCGAAGCAGCTTGGCAAAAGTCCATCGACTGACCCTAGGTGGGCGCGAAGCGCCCTCCCCTTTGCTGCAAGCAAACCTTTGGTTCGACGGGTGGCGCGGGCGCGGGCTGGTCTGGGACCGGCCCCTGTCTTGTCAAACAGGTCTTGCCTACAACAATTGTCAGCTTTTGCCCCTGCCCTCTTTCGCTTTGCCACCCCTTGCGGCATAGGTTCAATAGTGATTCAAAAACCGTCGAGGAGCCGACACCATGCATGACATCCGTGCAATCCGCGAAAATCCTGCTGCTTTTGACGCCGCTTTGGCGCGGCGTGGGGATGCGGGCGTGTCCTCGGACATTTTGGCACTGGACGAAGCGCGCCGTGCCAAGATCCAAGAGGCCGAGGCTGCGCAGGCCGCCCAGAACAAGGCCGCCAAGGAAATTGGTGCCGCCAAGGCCAAGGGTGATAACGAGACCTTTGAACGCCTGCGCGCTGAAGTGGCCGAGAAAAAGGCCCAGGTGGCCGCGCTGCAAACCGAGGCCAAGGAGCTGGACGCCAAGCAGACCGACATGCTGGCCCGTATCGCCAACTTGCCGGCCGACGATGTACCTGAAGGCGCGGACGAGAACGACAATGTCGAGGTGAACCGTTGGGGCACCCCCGCCGAGCTGGATTTTGATGCCAAAGAGCATTTCGAGATCGCAGGCGTCGCCCAGGCGATGGATTTTGAAACGGCCGCCAAGACCTCTGGCGCGCGCTTTGTCTTCCTCAAAGGCGGCGTGGCCCGCATTCACCGTGCCCTGGCGCAGTTCATGGTTGACACCCATGTGGATGAAAACGGTCTCACCGAGATGCAGACCCCGGTTCTGGTCCGTGACGAAGCCATGTATGGCACAGATAAGCTGCCAAAATTCGGTGATGACAGCTATCAGACCACCAATGGCTGGTGGCTTGTGCCCACCTCTGAGGTCACGCTGACCTATTCCGTTGCCGGTGACGTTTTGGAGGCCGCTGAGCTGCCCATCCGCATGACCGCCCATACCCAGTGTTTCCGCTCCGAGGCAGGCTCTGCCGGGCGCGACACCTCTGGCATGCTGCGTCAGCACCAGTTTGAAAAGGTGGAGATGGTCTCGATCACCCACCCGGATGAGAGCGACGATGAGCAAAAGCGTATGCTGCGCTGTGCCGAAGGTATCCTGGAAAAGCTGGGCGTGCCCTATCGCACTGTCGTGCTTTGCACTGGCGACATGGGCTTTGGTGCGCGGCGCACCTTTGACATTGAAGCCTGGCTGCCCGGTCAGAACACCTACCGCGAGATCTCCTCGGTCTCCACCACCGGAGCCTTCCAAGCGCGGCGCATGAATGCCCGCTTCCGCCCCGAGGAAGGGGCCAAGCCCGAGTTCGTGCATACTTTGAATGGGTCGGGCCTGGCGGTTGGCCGCTGCCTGATTGCGGTGCTGGAAAATGGCCAGCAGGCGGATGGCTCTGTCAAACTGCCCGAGGTTCTGGCGCCCTATTTGAAAAACAAATTGACCCTCACGGCCAAAGGCGAGCTGGTCTAACCCGGGCCCGTGCCCAGGTCGGCATTGGCAATGACAAAATGCAAACAGGCGGTGCTCCAGAAAGGGCACCGCCAGTTGTTTTGCTGAGGTTCACCAACCAGCGAGCTAGGATTTGGACGCCCCTTTGGCTTTCTTCTTACCAGAGGGTTTCGAGCCGGATTTTGCAGCCGATTTTGGTTTCTTTTCCTTCTCCCTCCCCTTCTCCTTCTCCCGTTCCTTCTCCCGTTCCTTCTCTCGATCCAGCTCCCTAGACTTCCGGGCAAGATCTTCCAGGATTGCCTTGGCCTTGGCCTTTTCGCGCTCAATCGCGCGGCGGGCCTCTGCTTTCACCTTTTTGGCCTTGGTGCGTGCCTTTTCCTTGGCCTTGGCGAATTCTTCCATCAGAGCTTCTGCCTGACGTGCTGACTTCTTCGCCTTGGCCTTGGCCTTGGCGGCCTTTTGCTCCGCCGCCTTACGGGCGGCCTCTGCTGCAGCCAGGGCAGTGCTGAGCGCTTCCTCCGCTTCTGACACAGCAGTCTTTTCGACATCAGCCGCCTTGCTCCGCAGCACTTTTTCAACAGACTTAGCTTTTGATTTCTGCGGCAGCTTTTTCTTTGTGCCCCCGGGCACACCAGATTTCGCGGGCGGTTCCTCGGCCTGTGCCGCAGGCACTGAATCAGGTTTTGCATGGCCTAAACCTTGGCCACCAACCGCCTGCTTCAATCGCATGGCGCGGGCAGCACCAATACCGGGTATTGCTTTCAGATCTTCCATAGAGGCAGCGGTTACAGCCTCTACTGTGCTCAGCCCCTGATCCTTGAGGACCTTGGCCAGCGCTGGCCCCACGCCATTCAGTTCAATAATATCGGTCATTCCCGCCCTACTCCTCTGGCTTTTTCTGCTGTGCGTCATCCCATGCGGGAAATTATTGCACGCGAAACGCTAAACAGGAAAGGGGACGAGCTTCTTTTTGTCTTCATCCCATAGCTTTAACGACAATGCGCTCAGAGCTTCACCAAATTTAATTCGTCTGAGGGCGAAATCTGGCGGCAGATTGTAATGGCACTGGCGCAGACGATAGCTGGGGATGCGGGCATTAAAATGGTGGATGTCATGCAGGGTAATATTGGCCACGGCAAAGTCAAAGAACCAGCCAAAATCTAGACAGGACGAGCCCTGGAGCGCTGCCTCGGCCGGTTGCAGATCGGGGCGTCGGTCCCAATAGGTGTCTTCAAAATTATGCTGCAGATAGACCAGAAACACACCAATCATACCGCCCAAAAATGAAAACCCGAGCCAGATCATAACGCCCTGTGTCCCGGTGATGCGATACAACAGCCAAAGCAGGCAGAGGATCGCAATGTTATGAAGGACCACCCCAAGCGCGCCAAACTGGCTGCTGTTTTTCGGCCAGCGGTAGCGAATGAAATAGGTGAAGGCTGCACCCAGCGGAACCAAAATCAGCGGGTTTCGGTACAGGCGATAGTACAGCCGGTCCCAGAACCCGGCCTGAGCCCATTCCTTGAGCGTCATGGTGTGAATCTCACCAGTCTCGCGGTGGTCGAGATTGCCGATATTTGCATGATGCAGATTGTGATTTTGCTTCATCACTTCAAAAGGCGCAAAGGTAAAAGGCGAAACCAGATGGCCTGCAATCTCATTCTGTGTTCGCGTTTCGAACAAAGAGTGATGGCCCAGATCATGTTGCAACACATAAAGACGCACCGAGGCAAAGGCAAAAATCACACCTGCCGGAAGCAGGACATACCAGTGCTCTGCCTGGGTAATGGCCAGGGACAGCGACAGGACATAAACCGCAAAAGTTCCGAAATAACTTAAGGCAGCCAGCCGGTTGTCCTGTTTGGCATATTGCCGGGTATAGCGCCTTAGATCCATGAAAATCATCCTAAGTGAGCTCTGTAACACCCTCTTGAAAACCGGAGGGCCATAAAAAGGAAGTTTCAGGCCCAGAGTACCGGGATGCCCCGGAGCCAAGCCGCATATTGATCATTGTTAATCGAAACTTAGCGATCTTCTGGGGAATTTCAATCAACCCAGGGCAGAACTTCGTTGCAGAAAGCTATAAAAAAATCCCCTCCGCGCCAGGCAAAGGGGACTATTCATTTCAAAGCGTCAAGCTGCCACGGTCTAGTCACGACGCCCGGACAGATGTTTACGCAGCTTGGAAGGCGGCGCCTTTTTCCTGCCCTTATAGGGGTTTTTGTCCCCCTGTCCGCGCATGGTCAGACGGATCGGAGTGCCAGGCATGTCAAAATCCTGCCGCAGCCCGTTGACCAGATAGCGGGTATAGCTTGCCGGGATCTTATCCGGGTGCGAGCACATCACCACAAAGCCAGGCGGGCGGGTTTTTGCCTGTGTCATGTACCGCAGCTTGATCCGTTTTCCCTGCGGTGCGGGCGGCGGGTGCTGCTCGAGCATCCCCGTCAGCCAGCGGTTCAGGGCCGCGGTGGGAATGCGGCGGTTCCAGACCTCATAGGCGCGCATGACGGCATCGTGCAAACGTTCCAGCCCCTTGCCGGTTTTGGCCGAAACCGTCACCAGAGGCGCGCCCCGTAGCTGAGGCAGGAGCCGCGCAAAGCTCTCTTTCAGCGCTGCCAGTTTTTCCTGCTTGTTATCTTCGACATCCCATTTGTTGACAGCAACCACAACGGCGCGGCCTTCGCGCTCGGCCAGATCGGCAATCCGCAGGTCTTGCTGTTCGAACGGGATCTCGGCATCGAGCAGGATCACCACGACTTCGGCGAACTTCACCGCCCGCAGCCCGTCAGAAACCGACAGCTTCTCGAGCTTTTCCTGCACCTTGGCCTTTTTGCGCATGCCCGCTGTGTCAAAAATCCGCATCGGTGTGCCGGACCAGTCAATCTGCAGCGAGATGGCATCGCGGGTAATGCCCGCCTCCGGCCCGGTCAACAGGCGATCTTCGCCTAGAATCTTGTTGATCAGGGTAGATTTGCCCGCATTTGGGCGTCCAACAACGGCCACCTGCAGGGGTTTGTCACGCGTAGGGACCGGAGCGGCGGGGATCTCGTCACCCTCTTCCCAGTCCTCATCGTCATCAAGTTCCAGATCGACAACGGGAGAGTGGTCCAACGCTTCGGCTTCAAATTTATCCGCCAAAGGCAACAAAATAGAATAGAGATCCGGCATACCTTCGCCATGCTCACCAGACAGGCGCAGCGGCTCACCCAGGCCCAGGCCATAGGCCTCGAGCACACCGGCCTCTGCAGCATTGCCCTCGGCCTTATTGGCAGCCAGAATGACATGGGCCGATTTGCGACGGAGGATCTCCGCAAACATTTCGTCGACAGGGGTGACGCCGGTACGGGCATCAATCATGAACAGACAGATATCTGCCATATCCACCGCCCGCTCAGTCAGACGCCGCATCCGACCTTCCAGCGAGTTATCCGTCGCATCCTCCAGGCCCGCAGTGTCAATCACCGTAAAGCGCAGATCGCCCAGGCGCGCCTCTCCTTCACGCAAATCGCGCGTCACACCGGGCTGGTCATCAACCAGCGCCAGCTTTTTGCCTACAAGGCGATTGAATAGGGTGGACTTGCCCACATTTGGACGGCCCACAATAGCGAGGGTAAAAGACATCGGACCCAACTTTCAGCGTTTGAGACGCGCCCAATAGCGCATCTCGGCGCCCACGGCTAGAGCCGATTGCGCATTAGCGGAAGGCGAGCAGGTTACCCTTACTCGAAACCACGTAAAGAGTATTGCCTGCCACGACCGGTGCCGCAGTGGCGCCGCCAGGGATTTCGATGCTCTGCGACAGGTTACCATCGCGCGGATCAAACAGGCGCAGCAGACCATCATTCGAGGCAATGAGCACCTGGCCACCAGTCACAATCGGGCCGTAATGGGCAACAACGGCTGCCCGTTTGCCAGGCTTATCCTTCAGATACCCCGGCAGATCGACGGCCCAGATCACTTCGCCGCTACTGGCATCAAGCCGCAGCAGCTGGTTCCGGTCACTGATCTGGAACAGGCTGTTTCCAGCAGGCCAAACCGGACCGATTGCCCCCTCCTGCGCAGTCCAGATGCGATCTCCGTTTGTGGCGTCAAAGGCCACGGTACGACCCGAGTGGTTGCCCACATAGGCACGCTTGCCAACCAGCACCGGTTCGCCAGTGACATCGCTGATCCGCGCCAAGGTGGACCCAACCCGCTGTCCCGCAACCGAGGCGCTCCACCGCCGCAGCCCGCCCCGACGGAAGGCCGCAACCAGATCGCCAGAGCCAAAGGCAAAGATCACCAAATCATTGGTCAAAACAGGCGCAGGGGCCCCCAATACGTTAGAGCCGCTTGGCGTGCCTTCGATCTGCCAGGCAATTCGGCCATCTTTGGTGTGGATGGCCCAGGCCGTATCATCGCCGGCAACCAGATACAGCAGTCCATCGCGGATGGTCGGAACCCCGGAACCGGTGGCTTCCAATTCCTGACGCCAGAGCTGTTTGCCCGTCGTCCCCTCTAGGGCTGTCAGCACGCCATAGCCCGAGGAGACATAGAGAACCCCATCGGCATAGGCCATGCCGCCGCCAGTCGCCTGGCCCTCATCATCGCGTGCGGGCAGAATATTGCTGTGCCACAGGGGCTGCCCAGCGGGAGAGACCGCGGAAACCCGCGCGGAACTGTCCAGGGTGTAGATCCGCCCATCGGCCACAACCGGGCGTGTATTGATCCGCTGTTTGCGTCCGTCACCCGCGCCAATCGGCACCGACCAGGCCAAACGGGGTGCATTGCTCAGCGCCGGGTGAGCCGTCCGGTGAGCAGGATTACCGTGGCTTTGCGCCCAGGTCGCATTTGCCACCTGCGCGGGCAGAGAAATGGCGGCAGATTGGTTTGCCGTCTCGATTTCTGCATCGGGGCGGATCGCTTCACGCTTGCCCGGCAGAATCACCTCCGGCTCGGTGCAGGCAGAAAGACCCAGCGCCAGGGCGCTGCTGCACAGCAAGATCCGTACCAAAGAAAAGGAGTTAGCTGCCATCATGACCCTGCCTCGTACCCGTTGTCTGTTTTCGCAAGTTGAACCTACGATTTTTGTTAACCTTCAGAGACCTCAGCCTCGTCCAGCTTGCCCCCCAGGGCCACAATCACTTGCGTTGCCCGTTCTTTCAAGTCCGCAGTGACGCCTGCATCCTCAACAATTGCCTTCAGGCGGTCAATTGCCGCATCCACGTCACCCGCTTCAACATCCAACAGCGCCATCTGCTCTGAGGCCAGCAACGAAAGCGGCGCCCCCGGCTGGGCCAGAGCCTCAAACTGCAGGCGCCGTTCTTCAATGCTCAGGCTGTCCTGTTGCAACCCCAGAGCCTTGAAACTGGCGATATGGCGATAGATCAAAGGCAGCTCAGCGTTGAGCGCAACCTCTTGAAGCCGCGCGACCGCATCCTCTGGCTTGTCGGTCTCTGCCAAGGCACCAGCCTGCAGCATGGCCAGAATGGCGCTGCCACCCGCTGTCTCGGTGGAAATTGCCGCAAGCGCATCTGCACGTCCGGCGTCATCATCCGAAGACAGCGCCGCAATCATCTCGTCCCCGAGTTTTTGCGAGGCCGCGAGTTGCTTGGATTTGTTGTATTCATTGAATGCCGCACCGCCGACGATCAGCACAACCGCCAGGCCGCCGATCCAGCCATAGCGTTTCAGCATCAAAAACAAACGGTCGCGGCGCACCTCTTCCGTGACTTCTTCGATAAAGCTGTCCGTGTCGCTCATGGTATCTGCCCCTGAAGTGCCACCCCTGCCCGATTTGCAGTGGGTGACGTTTTTCCTCTTTTGCCCCTCATATCCTGCCTGTTGCATCAAGCCAAGGGCTGCATTGCAGGGGAAATTTCGCGAAACCTATACTTTTTTCTAATATTTTCGAGCTGAACTGTTCCGTTTAGTATGGACAATACTTAGATCGCAACTATCAATTCGCTTCAGATCTGGCGGGATCTCCGGTGTGTTTGGTCACCTGCGTTTACCAAGCGAAAATGCATTTGAAAGGCCTGAGATGAAACTGATCCCCCTGATAACTGCCATTCTGGTATCCCTTGGCCTGTATTTCCTGGTCATCGACCGCGAGACACTGCTGGCCTTTGCCCGTGGTGAAGAGGTCCAGGAAATCCAGGACACAGAGGCCGCATCTGCTTCAGCCGCTCCGTTAGAGAGCGGCGCACTTGTGGCGGAAAACCGCGTTGGTGTGGTTGCCCTACACAGCCAGGCACAGGAATTTGACCGCGCTGTTGTTCTGCGCGGCATGACCCAGGCGGTGCGTCAGGTGACGCTGCGCGCCGAGACCTCTTCCACCGTTATCTCAGAACCACTGCGCAAAGGAATTCAGGTGAGCAAGGGCGATGTACTGTGTCGACTTGATCCCGGCACCCGCCCGGCCACCCTGCTTGAAGCCAAGGCGCGGCTCATCGAAGCCCGCGCCAACATCCCCGTTTCAGAAGCGCGCCTGGATGAGGCCAACGCAAAACTGGGTGAGGCCATGATCAATCTCACTGCCGCCGAAAAACTCTCAGAAGGCGGCTATGCCTCTGAGACGCGTTTGGCGGCCACCAAGGCAGAAGAGCGCGCAGCCGTTGCTGGCGTCGCCAGCGCCAAAGGCGGGCTGGAAACCGCCAAGGCTGGTATCGAATCCGCCCTAGCGGCCGTGGGGGCGGCGGAAAAGGAACTTGAACACCTGACCATTCTCGCGCCCTTTGACGGGTTGCTGGAAAGCGATAGCGCCGAACTGGGGAGCCTGGTTCTGCCCGGTGATGCCTGCGCCACCGTCATTCAGCTCGACACCATAAAGGTTGTGGGCTTTGTACCGGAAACCCAGGTCAACCGCGTCAGCCTGGGCGCGCCTGCCCGGGCCGAACTGGCGACAGGTGATCAGGTTGAGGGTCTGGTGAGCTTTGTCAGCCGCTCGGCTGATCAGGCGACCCGGACTTTTGAAGTGGAAATCACCGTTGCCAATCCAGACCTCGCCATCCGTGACGGCCAGACCGCCGATATCGCCATTGCCGCGCCGGGGGCGACCGCACACAAACTGCCCCAGTCCGCGCTCACCCTGAACAAGGATGGCCAGCTTGGCGTCAGAATCGTCAATGAGGACCAGACGGCTGGCTTTGTTGCGGTAGATCTGTTGCGCGACGAGGTTGATGGTATCTGGGTGGACGGGCTGCCGGAACAGGCTGACGTCATCATCACCGGGCAGGATTTTGTCACCAGTGGCGTCGCAGTAGCGCCCAGCTATCAGAATGAGGCAAACCAATGATCGGCATTGTCTCCTGGGCGGCTGAACGCGCCCGAATGGTCATCGCCTTTATCCTGATCTCGATCCTGGTGGGGGGCTTTGCCTATTCCAGCCTTCCCAAGGAAGGTGAACCCGATATCGACATCCCGATGCTTTTTGTCTCTGTGGAATTCCCGGGCATTTCTGCGGTGGACAGTGAATCCCTGCTGGTCAAGCCGATGGAAACCGAAATGGTGGACCTGGACGGGTTGGACAAGATGACCGCCACCGCCGCGGAAAACTACGCGGGCATCCTGCTGGAGTTCGACTTTGGCTGGGACAAGAGCGCCACCATCGCGGATGTGCGCGACGCCATGAACACGGCGCAGGCGGATTTTCCCAGCGGTGCTGAACAATACAGCATCACCGAGATCAACTTCTCGGAATTTCCCATCGTCATTATCAATCTCACAGGCGCCGTGCCGGAACGCACCATGGCTCGTATCGCCAAGGACCTGCAGGACGATATCGAAGCGCTGGATGCGGTGCTGGAGGCCGGGATTGCCGGCAATCGCGATGAGATGGTTGAGGTTGTCATCGACCCCCTGCGTCTGGAATCCTATAACATCACCGCCGTTGAGCTGATCAATGTGGTGCAAAACAACAACCAGCTGATTGCGGCGGGTGAGGTCGAAACCGAACAGGGCACCTTTTCGGTCAAAATCCCCTCCTCCTTTGATGATGTAAACGACATCTACGCATTGCCCATCAAAACCAATGGCGACCGGATCGTCACCCTGGGTGAGCTGGCCGAGATCAACTATACCTTTGAAGATCGCATTGGCACCGCCCGGTTTGAAGGCGAAGACACCGTTGCCCTGCAGGTGGTCAAGCGCAAGGGCTACAACCTGATCGATACCGTTGATTTGGTGAAAGAGGTGCTGGCCAAGGCCCAGACCAAATGGCCGGAAGAACTGAAAGCCACCGTGACCCTTGGCACCTCCAACGACCAAAGCCGGGTTGTCGGCTCCATGGTTGGCCAGCTGGAGGGCTCGGTTCTGACCGCTGTGGCTCTGGTGATGATCGTTGTTCTGGCCTCGCTGGGCAGTCGCGCGGCGCTTTTGGTCGGTTTTGCCATCCCAACCTCCTTCCTTTTGTGTTTTGCCTTCCTCGCCCTGATGGGCGTATCGATCTCCAACATCGTGATGTTCGGCTTGATCCTGGCTGTGGGGATGCTGGTGGATGGCGCCATTGTGGTGGTGGAATATGCCGACAAGCGCATAAAAGAGGGCACCGGCCCAATGCATGCCTATGTCGAGGCCGCTCAGCGGATGTTCTGGCCCATCGTGTCCTCCACCGCGACCACGCTCTGTGCCTTTTTGCCGATGCTGTTCTGGCCCGGCGTGCCGGGAGAGTTCATGGGCATGCTGCCGGTCACATTGATCTTTGTGCTGTCGGCGTCCCTGGTGGTTGCCCTGGTCTATCTGCCCGTCATGGGTGGGCTGTCCGGCCGCATGAGTCGCCTGTTTGAGGGCACTTCTGGTTGGCTGCGCCGGGTCTTTCCCTGGTGGCTGCGCGCCATCATGGTGCCGCCTGCCCTGTGGGGAATATTCGCCGGTGCCATGCAGATGCTGAACCCGGGCTATCTGTTGCCCGAAGGCACCTCGGCGAACCTGGGGACTGCCTTTGGCGGGCTGGTCTTTATCCTGGCGGCCTTTGCGGCCTCCATCACGCTGGGGGCGACAAAATTCCAACGTCGCGAACACCGCGTCGAGGCGGGGTATCATCACACGGCCTTTGGCTATGTAATCAAATTCATCACCGGCAACCCGGTGATGCCCATCGTGGCGCTGCTTGTTGTCGCCTTTGGCATTGCAACGGTCTTTAAGGCCTTTGGCGAAAACAACTATGGCGTCGAATTCTTTGTCTCAACCGAGCCGGAACAGGCCACCGCCTATGTCCGGGCCCGCGGCAACATCAGCCTGGCCGAAAAAGACGAGATGGTGCGCCAGACCGAAGAGGTCATCATGGCGCATCCAGCCGTTGTCAATGCCTTCTCCTTTGCCGGTGAAGGTGGCTTGAGCACCGGCGGGCCCTCGGCAGATTCCTCGCCCGCGGATACCATTGGTCAGGTCCAGTTCGAGATCATCCCCTGGGAGGATCGTCCAACGCAGACCGAAACCTGGTTCTTTGGTCTGCTCACCCGCGAAGTCACAGCAACGCTCTATGATGGCAATACCGTGCTGGATGAGCTGACGGCGGAAACCTCCAAGATCCCCGGCATCGCTGTCGAGGTCAAAGCGCTGGAACAGGGGCCAGGCTCTGGCAAACCCCTGCATCTGCGCGTTCGCGGCGACAACTGGGAGGCGCTGACCACCTCGGCCCAGGCCGCCCGTGCCCGCTTTGATGCCACCCCCGGCCTGACTCTCACCGAAGACAGTCTGCCCCTGCCCGGTATCGACTGGCAGATCGACGTGGATGTCGAAAAAGCTGGCCGTTACGGCGCAGATGTCGCCACGGTTGGCGGGATGGTGCAGCTGGTGACCCGTGGCATCCTGCTGGACACCATGCGTGTTGACAGCTCTGACGAAGAGATCGAAATCCGTGTCCGCCTTCCCGATGAAGACCGGGTACTGGCCACGCTGGATACGCTCAAGGTCCGCACCACCGATGGGCTGGTGCCCCTGTCCAACTTCATCTCCCGTAAGCCCGTGCCCAAACTGGCCGAGATCAACCGGGTTGATCAGGAGCGCTATTACGATGTCAAAGCCGATGTTGAACCCGGGCTGAGCAGTGTCCTGGTGCCACAGGACGACGGCGAGGCTCTGGTCACCCTCGGTCTGATCAAAGCCATTCCTGATGGGCTCACCCCTAGGGGTGAGATTGTTACCGATGCCAATGGCACCGAATACACTCTCTATGAGCTGGTTGAGGCTGAGACCACGCAAGCGCTGCAAGAAGCGCTGACCGACGGGGCTAAGATCGCGCCGGTAAATGCCACTGAACGCATCGGCGAAATCACCAAATGGCTGGAAACAGATCCGTTGGATCCCCGGGTAACCTGGGAATGGACCGGTGATCAGGACGAACAGGCCGAATCTGGCGCCTTCCTGTCCAAGGCCTTTGCTGGGGCCTTGGCCTTGATGTTCGTGATCCTACTGGCGCAGTTCAACTCCTTCTACAATTCGGTTCTGGTGTTGCTCGCCGTGGTTTTGTCGACCACGGGTGTGCTGATCGGCATGATGGTGATGCAGCAGCCCTTCTCGATTATCATGACAGGCACCGGGATTGTGGCGCTGGCGGGGATTGTGGTGAACAACAATATTGTTCTGATCGATACCTATCAGGAGTTCAGCCAAAAAATGCCCCGGATCGAGGCGATCATTCGCACCGCCGAGGCGCGGATTCGTCCGGTGTTGCTGACCACCGTCACCACCATGGCGGGGCTTGCGCCAATGATGTTCGGCATCAGCCTCGATTTCATTGATGGCGGCTATTCCATCGACAGCCCAACGGCACTGTGGTGGAAGCAGCTGGCCACGGCCGTGGTCTTTGGGCTGGGCATTGCTACTGTGCTGACGCTGGTGGTGACCCCCTCGCTGCTGGCCATCCGTGTGTGGCTTTCCACCTATATGAGCTGGATGGGACGCCTGCTGGCCCGGATCAGCGGTGGCCGTTCCAGCCGGATTGCCAAGGACATGCGCCTGGCCAAAAAGGCCCGAAAACTCGCCACCAGCGAGATCCTCTGGGATGATCTGATTGGGTCGGGGTCGCAAGCGAGCGCCAAACCCGAGGCAGGCACCGAAGAGGCTTTGGCAAAGCCGGGCGCTGGTGCTCTGCGGGCAGCGGAGTAGGTCCTCGGACCAAAGCTGCCGGGGTCACGTCCTGTCAAAACATAAGCGAAACGCTGCCAGATCCAATCTGGCAGCGTTTTTCATAGGGGCAATTGCCTCTGTTTTGACCTCATTATTTTACGATTTCTTAGAACGGCAGCGTGATTATCCAAAACAGTCACATTTGCTTCAAATAGGGAATTCTAAAACTTGCTGAAAAACCCAATGCCAGAAACGGCAGGCATCCAGCCCCAAGGCGCGGCAGAGGCAGAACGCCTTGTGCAGCGTGCAAAATCCGAACCTCTCGTCGACGGCGGTCTCAAGACCTCACACCTGCTGTCTGCGGCCCTCTCCCATGATCCGCACCACCATGCGGCCCAGGTGTTTCAGGAACGCCTGCATCAGATGTTTGTGCCCCGCTGGCACTTTCCGATGCTCGCAGATACCGCACGCAACCAGGCCTATGCCAAGGCCATTGCAGCCAAGGTGACCCCCGGAGATGTGGTGCTAGATATCGGCTGCGGCGCCGGTCTGACGGCAATGCTGGCGGCACGGGCGGGGGCAAAACATGTCTATACCTGCGAGCAGCAGCCCCTGATCGCCCAGGCCGCACGGCAAGTGATCACGGACAACGGTCTTGCCGACCGCATCACCGTTTTGCAGAAGTGGTCGCATGAAATTGTGATTGGCGAGGACATTCCCGAGCCCGCAGATCTGGTCCTGTCAGAGATCGTCGACACCGTCTTGCTCGGCGAAGGCGCGCTGGCCACGCTAAGCCACGCCATGGCGCATCTGGCCAAACCCAATGCCCGCACGATCCCGGAACGTGGGGTGCTAAAGGCGCAACTGGTTCAAAGCCAGAGGCTTGTGGATCAATGGCAGCCCCAGCAGGCGGAGGGCTTTGACCTCACAGCCTTTAACCAGCTTGCCAATGTGGCACAGATCACGCCTGGTGACTTTTCCACCTGCCAGATGCGGCCCCTAGGGGGCCCAACAGATCTGTTCCGGTTTGACTTTGCCAAGCCAGACATCACCCCCGGCGCAATCACCACGCAGTTGCCCTGCACCGAGCCCGGCACCCTGCACGCGGTTCTGGTCAGTTTTGAGATGGAGTTGGCGCCCGGCATCCTGGTCAGCAACGATCTGCACTCCGGCGGTCATTGGGGGCGTACTGCCTATCTGCTGCAGAGGCCTACAGCGGCGCAGCCGGGAGATCAGATGACCATCACCGCCCAGCATGACGCCTCCCATCTGAGCCTTTGTGCACATGAGGAAGAGTTCAGCGCGACGCGCGTCCCTGCCGCCACCATCTGGGTGAACCAAGCCTGGAGTCAGCCACATCAGATGGTCAAGGCGCCTGCCCCGCAGGTCAATGCCCCATGGCATCCGACTGTGGCTATGCCTGTGGAGCACCAGGTCTCTCCGGTTCACTGACCTGTGCAGACTGGAAAAGACATGAGCTGCGACCCTTCCTCCGGTATCTGCGGGGGAAGGGCCGCATTTTTGATGCAAGCGCTACCAAGTCAAACCATCACGCAGCAGTCTGATCATCCGCCTGCTGTCGATGCCACAGATGCGCATAGCGGCCTTCGCGGGCCAGCAGCGCCTCGTGATTGCCCTGCTCCACCACTTCGCCCTGTTCCAGAACCACAATCAAATCGGCCTCGGCCACAGTCGACAGCCGATGGGCAATAGTCACAACTGTACGCCCCTCTGCGGCCCGCTCCAGCGCGTCCTTGATCTCTTGTTCGGTCTCAGTATCCAACGCCGATGTTGCCTCGTCCAACAACAGGATCGGTGGGTTCTTCAATAGGGTACGGGCAATCCCCACCCGTTGCTTTTCCCCACCTGAGAGTTTTAGCCCACGTTCGCCAACCTGGGTGTCATAGCCTTCGGGCAGGCTGACGATGAAATCATGGATCTGCGCATCGCGGGCCGCCTGTTCGACCTCAGCCGTACTGGCACCATCGCGGCCATAGGCAATGTTGTAACGGATGGTATCGTTGAACAGCACCGTGTCCTGTGGCACCACGCCGATGGCGGCATGCAGGCTCTCCTGGCTGACTTGGCGCACATCCTGCCCATCAATGGTCAGCGCGCCGCCAGTCACGTCATAAAAGCGAAACAGTAGCCGCCCGATTGTGGATTTCCCGGATCCCGTAGAACCAACAATCGCCACCGTCTGGCCAGCCCCCGCCACCAGATCGACGCCTTTCAGGATCTCGCGGTCGCTGTCATAGCCAAAGCGCACGTCTTTGAGCCGGATCTCGCCGCCCGTGACCTTCAGCTCAGAGGCATCCTTGGCATCAGCCACATCGGCGGGCTGCTCCAGCAGGTCAAACATCTCGCCCATATCCACCAGGCTTTGGCGGATTTCGCGGTAGACCGTGCCCAGGAAATTCAGCGGCACGGTGATCTGGATCATATAGGCGTTGACCATAACAAAATCACCGACCGTCAATTCGCCATTTTGCACCCCGATCGCCGCCATCACCATCACGGCAATCAACCCAGCGGTAATGAACAGGCTTTGGCCAAAGTTCAAAAATGCCAGCGAATAGGCGGTCTTCAGGGCAGCCTTGGCATAGGCGCGCATGGCCCCGTCATAGCGGTCTGCCTCACGCTTTTCGGCTCCGAAATACTTGACTGTTTCATAGTTCAGCAGACTGTCGATGGCCTTTTGATTGGCATCAGTATCCTGTTTGTTCATCTCGCGGCGCAGCTTTACCCGCCATTCGGTGATGGCAAAGGTGAACCAAATATAGAGCCCGATGGTCCCCCCCACCGCCAACAGATACCAGGCGTCAAACAGCACCGTCAGGATCACCGCGACCAAGAGCAGCTCGAGTACCAGAGGGCCAATGGAGAACAGCAAAAAGCGCAACAAGAACTCAACGCCTTTGACGCCACGCTCGATGATCCGTGACAGTCCCCCGGTCTTGCGCGTGATGTGATAGCGCATCGACAAGCGATGAATATGGGTAAAGGTCTCCAGCGCCAGATGGCGCAGGGCGCGCTGCCCCACCGGGGCAAAGATCACATCCCGAAGCTGCTGAAACCCGGTGGTAAAGATCCGCGCTACGCCATAGGCGATGGTCAGGCCAACAGCCCCCAAGGCCAGCGGTGGCACGCCTTCGGCCGCCAGACTGTCCACCGCGCCCTTGTACAGCACAGGTGTGTAGACGGCGATCAGCTTCGCCAGAACCAACACCGCAATGGCCAAAACCACCCGCTGTTTGACCCATAGATGCCTGCTTGGCCACAGATATGGCCCCATCCGGCGCAGGGTTCGCAGGCCGGACCGACGCTCGTCGCTGGCGATAGATGTTTCTGCTGGGGGCATGGGGCGTGCTTTCCTGGCTCAATGCATGACAAATAGGGACTGGCAGGTGTCGCCGCCAGGGGTGCAGCAAAAAACGCGCCCCAAGAGGGCGCGTCTTGCGTCAGGTTTCTCTGGTTATTCCGGCAAGGCAAAAACCTGGCCTGGATAGATCAGATCCGGGTCGCGGATGGCATCCTGATTGGCTTCAAAAACCCGTACAAACAGGAACCCGCTGCCGTAGCGCTGTTGCGAAATCGCCCAGAGCGTATCGCCCTCCTGTACGGTGACAGCGCGCACCAATGGAGCGGCCTCGCCTGTCGCACCTTCGGAAACTGGCGGCTGCAGGACCTCAGGAGCCTCGCGTTTGAAAGGCGTTTCCAACCGGCTCAGAACCTTGCCCGCCGCATCGACCTCATCCAGGCGCAGGGTGTAAACACCCGGCTCAACAGCCTCCAGACGACCGCCCCAGCTGCCATTCTCCTGAGCGGTAAACTGCGCTGCCGGCGCATTGTCCAGATAAACCAGGACACCAGAGGCAGCGCCAGCCCGGCCCGCCAATTGCACCTCGCCCCTGTCGGAATAACTGATGGTGTCCAGCACCACCTTGCCCTGGGGCTTTTGCGCGACGGGCTGCACCAGGGTGACCCCGTCAGCATCGGCGCGCAACACCGCAACCTGCGCAGGTTGCGGCTGCGGCGCTGGTTGGGTCACGACCTCAGTTGTGTCTTCGGCAGGTCCCGGGCTGGTGGCCATCGGTTCAGCCCTTGCAGTTGCGGTATCCGCTGCTGCCCCTGCCTCGGGGGAAGTCACCGCAGTCGCGGGCTCTGTGGGCTCAGGTGCATCCGTCGCGACACCTTCGGGTGCCTTGGCTACAAGCGTATCCTGTTCAGCATCAGAAGTATCGAGAGCGGTTTCGGCCATCGCAGATGCCACAGTTGCGGCACCTTCGCCCTCCGTTTCAGCCTGAACCGAAGCGCGTTCTTCACGGTCATCAGACGCGGCCTCGGTTGACGGCACCGTTCCCTCGGCCAGGTCTTGCGCTTCGGACTGCACGATCTCCTCAGAGAGCGGCTGCTCGGGTGCCGATGTTTCCTCCGGCGCGGAGGCAACAACAGATGCAGCAGGCAGCGGGCTGGCCGGCGCGACGATAAAGCTGCTGTCGGACAGCCGCTCTTGGCCCTGGGCACTGGCGCGCAGCGAAATCACTCGCGGTTGGCTGCTAGGCGGCAGATCGGCAAAGGCGACAAAATCCCCGCCTGGCTGGACCTCTGCCTGCTCGACAACTTCGCCGTCCACCAGGATCTCGACCAGAAGCCCCTCGGTGGCGCGACCTGCGATCACTGTTTCGCCACTGGGCCCAACCCGCACCAGGTCAAGCAGTGGCGCATCAAACAATGCCACCTCTGCCCCGTCTTCCAAATCGGCAGAGGTCTGCCCCACAGCGCTGCTGTCTTGGGGGGAAACATCTGTGGCCTCAGCGGCAGCGCCCTGGGCGACAGAGGCGTCAGTATCTAAACTGGTGACACTGTCTGTACTGTCATTCTCTGCAGTTTCGCCTGTTTCGGCTGTTTCGGTGCCCCCCGCAGAGGCCGCGTTCTCGGCCCCGGCAGCAGCCGGTGCATCCGCTTCGTTGTCCGCGCGCACCTCTTCCTGTGAGGTCTCGGCAGCTTCGACCTGATCCATTTCCTGAGAGGCAATCTCCGAGCTTGGCTCCGGCGCAACGGCTTCGGCTTCCAAAACAGTGGGCGCAGCCACGACAGGGTCGGGTTGCTGCGACACCCCTTCGATCACCACCGGCGGTGTCGCCGAGGGAGAAATAGCAACCGAATTGGCAGCCTCATCCCGTGGAACAGGCGCATTGCCACCGCCATTGAACAGGCCAAGCCAGGCCATGGTTGCTCCGCCAACCACGACAACCGCCGCAACAGCCCCTCCCAGAGCCAATCCGCTCAGCCCACCTGTCTCACCTGTGCCCGCCATCTTCTTCCTTCCTTCAGTGCCAATGGGTTTCTTGTTGAAACCACGTCATGCACCTGGTTGAGGCAGCCTATCAATCACGCTATCTAGGGTCAAAACACCAGTTTAGTTTCCCCTTGAAATCTCAGCGAAAGGCCCACTCATGCGTATCAAATCGGTCTGTGTGTATTGCGGATCCCGTTCTGGGGCAATGCCCGCCTACGAAAGCGCCGCCGAAAGCCTGGGGGTGATGCTTGCAACACGCGGATTACGTCTGGTCTATGGTGCCGGAGATGTGGGTTTGATGGGGGTTGTGGCCCGCGCGGCTCAGGGCGCGGGCGGTGAAACCTTTGGCGTCATCCCCGAGCATCTGGTGAAGCGCGAGGTGGGCAAAAGCGATCTTACCACCTATGTCGTCACCGAGACCATGCATGAGCGCAAGAAAGTCATGCTGTATAATGCCGATGCGGTGGTGGTGCTGCCGGGGGGACCGGGCTCGCTGGATGAGCTGTTCGAGGCGCTGACCTGGCGTCAATTGGGGCTACATAGCAAACCCATCGTGATCCTGAACGTGGCGGGATATTGGGACAAGCTGCGCGCCCTGGTGGAGCACATGCTGGAACAGGGCTTCGCCGAAGACACATTGCGCGACTACCTCATCTGGGCCGAGACGCCAGAGCAAGTGATGGAAATCCTGAGCGCCTGATATCAGGCATTGGTGGCCTTGGCGGCAGCGCGTGCTTGTCTCACCTCCTGGCGTGACCGGTGGAGCGCGCCAAGGGAAAAGATGATGACCGCGCCCCAGATCAGGGCAAAGGCCATGCTATGCCACTGGGTGAAGAGCTCTCCAAAAATCAGTGTTGCGACAAGAGCTTGTAGCGTTGGGTTAATGTATTGTAAAACGCCAACGCTGCCCAATGCCACGCGCCGGGCCGCATAGCTGAACAGGATCAGCGGCATCCCGGTCAAGGGACCAGAGAGCATCAAAAACCCTGCATCCAGCGCATTGCCCTGAAAACCGCCCCCCCCTGTGAGCACAATCACCACTAGGGCGATTGGCAGCAGTAGCAAGACTTCGGCGGTGACCGAGACAACAGGGCCAATGTCGAGCCCCTTTTTGACCACGCCGTAAATGGCAAAGCTGCAACCAATCACCAGGGCAATCCAAGGTGCCACCCCCAGGCCATAGGTCAAAACCACAACTGCCAGAGACGCCAGGGCAATCGCCAGGCCCTGCGATGGGCTGAGCCGTTCCGCAAAGATCAGGCGCCCCAAAACCACGCTGACCAAGGGAAAGATGTAATAGCCCAACGAGGCCTCGGTCGCGCGTCCGATCTGCACAGAGGTGATAAAGATAAACCAGTTCAGAGAGATCATCGCTGTCGCCAGCATCAGCACCCGTACCTGCCGCCACTCTGACAGCACCGTTGTCAGCAGCGCCAAGCGTCCCTGCAGAGCCAGAACACAGGCAAAAAACACTGCGGACCACAGAACACGATGAGACAGAACCTGTTCGGGAGGGATATGGGCCAGCAGTTTATAGAAAATCCCGGACAGCCCCCAGACCGTGCAGGCCAGAATCATCGCCGCCACACCCTTGGTGGTCTCGGTCATGGTTTCTGTTCCAAAAGTCACCTGTTCCCATTGCGCACGTTGCGGCCAGCAAAACCAACAACGCCCGGCCAAAAGGCCGGGCGTTGTCGTTAATTCATCAGGCGGTAGGGCTTAGCCCAGACGCGAAGCAACGTTTTCCCAGTTCACCAAGTTGTCGAGGAAGTTCGACAGGTAGGCAGGGCGTTTGTTGCGGAAATCAATGTAGTAGGAGTGCTCCCAAACGTCACAGCCCAGCAGGGCGGTCTGGCCAAAGCACAGCGGGTTCACACCGTTTTCGGTCTTGGTCACAGCCAGCGAACCGTCAGCGTTCTTTACCAACCAAGCCCAGCCGGAGCCAAACTGACCAGCGCCAGCTGCAGAAAACTGAGACTTGAACTCGTCAACCGAGCCGAAGCTTTCGACCAGAGCCTTCTCCAGCTCGCCTGGCATGGTGTAATCGCCGGGGCCCATCATTTCCCAGAACTGGTTGTGGTTCCACAGCTGTGAGATGTTGTTGAAGATGCCGTTCTGCGCCACCGAAGAGGCGTCATAGGTGCCCTTGATGATCTCTTCCAGCGATTTGCCGTCCCACTCGGTGCCGGCGATCAGCTTGTTGCCGTTGTCGACATAGGCTTTGTGGTGCAGATCGTGGTGGTATTCCAGAGTTTCTGCCGACATGCCCTTGGCGGCCAGCGCGTCATGTGCATAAGGAAGATCGGGAAGTTCAAAAGCCATGATGGACCCCTGTAAATTTATTGTTGCGTTCCTGTGCAGATACATGCGGCTCAGGCGGCAGCAGGTCAAGGGCCAAGACACGAAAACCCCGCATGTCTTATGTGCAAAAATGAGGAAATTCGAGATGATCGCACAGAAGGTCACCAAGACCTGGACCGCCGCGCGCAAGATGTTTTACCGCGCCCGGGGCTATTATCTGGGCTCGCTCAATGGCATTCCCTTTCGTCTCGACCCCTATCACTCCAAATTCTGGCGCAAGGCCTCTGCAGGATCCTGGGAGCCGGAAACCTTTGCCGTTCTGGATGCCCATCTGGACCGGGATCACGACTACCTGGATATCGGCGCCTGGATTGGCCCCACCGTTCTTTATGGTGCGGCCAAGGCACGCCGGGTCTATTGCTTTGAGCCCGACCCGGTGGCTTTTCGCCATCTGGCCTGGAACCTGGAACTGAACGCGGTGAACAACGTCTCGGCCTTCTCCGTGGCGCTCAGCCAAGGCGTTGGGCTTGCTCGTATGGCCTCCTTTGGTGGCGAGGCCGGCGACAGCATGACCAGCCTGCTCAATGATGGCGAACACGGCTCTGACGTGATCACCCTGGGCTGGGAAGATTTTGCAAGCTCCGCCAACCTGAGCCGGGTGTCCCTGGTCAAAATGGACATTGAGGGCGCTGAATTTGACGTGCTTCCCAGCCTTCTTCCCTGGCTGAAAGAACACCGCCCAGCCCTGTACCTGTCCACCCATGCGCCGTTTCTGGATTCCGAAACGCGTAAACAGCGCATGCAGGAACTGGCCGACAGCCTGTCCTTTTACAACACCTGCCTCGAGGACAATGGCCGGGCCTCTGGCTTTGACACCCTCACGCAAGAGCGCGCACTGACCCAATTTCCAACCTTTTTGTTCAAAGGTTGATTTCAGCGTCAGGAGAGACCCAATGTCCCGCCGTGAAAAAAGGCATCTCGGTTCACGGTCTATATCTCATGTTGCGTGGATCAAACAGTGCTTGGACCAAAATCGCCCCCTCTCCGTTCCGGATGCTGCGTAGGCCTCCAACACAGAGATCTAGGGAATTGAACCGTCGATGCGAATACAAGTCCCTGCCCCGCGCGGCGAAAGGGTGCCAGGCATTGTTTCCGTCAAAACCTGCAGCGAAACCTTCAGGTTCCCCAGGTTCAAAACCGCCCTGTAGCGATCACTGCTCAGTTCAGTGGCTTTGGCCATGAGGGCCCGGCTCGGGGTCCAGTCCAGGAGATAAGAGCTATCGCTGCGCCGTTTCATCACCGCGGGTGCCGGTCCCCCCTCCTCCGAGGCACGAATACGCGCCATCTCATGCCCTTCCAAAAACTGCACCAAGACCCGCGCTGGGATCCAGCCGGATTTAGTCACAGGTTCTAATGAGCAACTGAATGTCTCTGCCACAGCGATATTGGCGCCGAATATAAAAACACACGCAGGCAACAAACTGTTAAAATACCAAGCCATTCCGCTCTCAGGACCACCTACGCAACATAAAAACCTGCCCGAACCCTCCAGGAAACGCGAGGGAGGCAAGTTTGACAAAATCCACCAGGGGTTGTTTACCACACCGCTTAGTTTCACAAAAGTGAAAAAATAGGTGATTTCCCTTAGGAAACAGCGCGTTTCTCTCAGGGGCAACTGCCTTTCCAGCCCAAAGAACCCTATGTCCTGTTAGTGCGTCCCTTTTCCTAAAATCTCTGGGGAAGTGGCTTGCTCTAGATCACCGGCGGCCCTGCAAAAAAGCGCAAACAAAAAGGGTGCCCCCAAAGAAAATTGAGGGCACCCTAGATTTACTTTTCTGCATTTTGTTCAGCACCTGCCCCTAGGCAGTGTAAACCCCAACCGCGGATTGAGGATGTGCCGAAGCTGACAAGAGATTGAACATATAGGCGCCAACCGAGCGGAAGCAGACCACGCGGAAGCTGCCGTCCTTTTGCAACCAAAAGGCCGCGGCCACCTGGGCTGTCCGGCTGCGGCGGAAGTCCCCAGGCTTGAAGGCCTCAGCCGACAGATCCACCGGTGCGATCTTGGCCAGGGTCTCGCGGGCGCCCTCTCCTGCAATGCTAAGGAAGGAGCGCGCATCCGACACATTGGCGGCCAGGGCGTGCTCGCCCTTCAGCGCCTCTGCCAGTTCCGCAGTCTTGGCCACGGCCTGCTCATAAGGAACCAGCAGCAGCAGCTCATCCGGTGACATCCAGGCGGCAGCGCCGTTGTCAGAAATCTCGATCTTGCGCTGCGCAGGCACCGCGGCCCCGGTGGCGGCCTTAACGGCCGCCTGCAGAACCGAAGAGGAAAGATCGCCGCGCAGGGTGATCATCCCCTGCAGCCCGGCATCTGCGACAGTGGCAATGCCCGCAAACTGGGCGCCATTGGTTGCGGTGACAGGATTAGACATTCTGCTTCTCCCCTTCCTTATCGTAGAAGACCGGGTCAACGATCTTGGCCTTATAGATGGTGCCATCGGTCCCGGGGAACTCGATCACTTCGCCCATGCGTTTTGGCCCGTGTTTAACCAGACCCATGGCAATACCACGGCCCAGCGTCGCCGAATAATAGGTCGAGGTCACCCGGCCAATCACGTTCTGCTGGCCGTTAGCATTGACGCCATTGCCACGTGCATAGGCGCCATCGGGCAGCACTGAGCCATCGGTGGTTTCCAGACCCACCAGTTTCCAGCGGTCCGGATCGGCCATATGCGAGCGCAGATGGGCGCGTTTGCCCAGATAGTCTTCCTTCTTTTTGGACAGGGCCCACTGCAGGTTGAGATCCTGCGGAATTACAGTCCCGTCGGTCTCATCCCCAATCATAATGAAGCCTTTTTCGGCCCGCAGAATGTGCAGAGTTTCAGTGCCATAGGGCATGACATTGAACTCTTTACCCGCTTCCATCAGCGCATCCCAAAAGGCCTGGCCTTCCGAAGCCGCAACCGCGATCTCGTAGGACAGCTCCCCCGAGAAGGAGATCCGATAGGCGCGCGCATCAAAGCCGCCGATCTGACCGTCACGCCACTCCATAAAGGGCAGCGCGTCTTTGCCGAGGTCCATGCCGCCACCGGCCTGTGCGTTGAGCTTTTCCAGCACCTTGCGGGCCTTGGGGCCAACTACGGCAACCTGCGCATATTGCTCGGTCACATTGGCGACATAGACTTTCCAGTCCCACCATTCGGTCTGCAGCCATTCTTCCATATGGGCGTGGATGCTTTCGGCACCGCCCGTGGTGGTGTGGCACAGCCAGGTGTCCTCGTCGATGCGGGCAACAACACCATCATCGGACAAAAAGCCATTCTCGCTGCACATCAAGCCATAGCGGCATTTGCCGATTTTCAGGGTCGACATCATGTTGGTGTACATCATGTCGAGGAACTTGCCCGCATCCGGGCCCTTGACGATCAGCTTACCCAGGGTCGAGGCATCGAGCAGCCCGAGATTTTCGCGGGTGTTCTTCACTTCGCGGTTCACCGCGTCATGACGGCTCTCGCCGCTGCGGGTATAGGCAAAGGGACGGCGCCACTGGCCAACCGGTTCCCAATCCGCGCCATTGGCATCGTTCCAGTCGTAGATCGGCGTCTTGCGCACGGGCTGGAAGATTTCACCGCGCGCCTCGCCGCCAATCGCACCCATGGAAATGGGGTGATAGGGCGGACGGAAGGTGGTGGTGCCAACCTGCGGAATTTCCGAATTCAGACTGTCCGCAAGGATCGCCAGACCGTTGATATTGGAGAGTTTCCCCTGATCGGTCGCCATGCCCAATGTGGTATAGCGCTTGGTGTGCTCAACGCTTTCATAGCCTTCACGGGCCGCCAGCTGCACATCCGAGACCTTGACGTCGTTCTGATAATCCAGCCAGGACTTCATCCGCAGCTTGATATCTGCCTTGGCAGGCATCAGCCAGACCGCTTCCATCGCGGTCTCGGCCTCCGACACGCCTTTGGCAGAAGCCACGGCTTTGGCGGGGAAACCAGCGGCCTCAGCCGCCTGTGAACCTGCCGCAGCTGCATCCTCGAGCACAGCCCCGAGACCCAGATTGCCATTGGCAGCGCCGGTGGCAATCACAAAGCCTGTTCCATTGTCGCCCAGTGGAGGACGGGCGGGATCGGGGCGGAAGAAGGCATGCTCCTTGTCCCAGTTCAGCTTGCCGCCGCAGTGCGACCACAGGTGGACAACAGGCGACCAGCCGCCGGACATGGCAACCGCATCGGCCTCGACCTCTTCCTGAGCTCCGCCTTCGCCATTTTGGGCACAGATGGCGACCTTGGTGACACGGGGCCCATCCTTGACCTTGGCAATGGCGCGGCCCAGCTCAACCCGGATACCTTTTTCGCGCACCGCTTCCATCAGAGCACCGCCGCCGGTTTCGCGGGCATCCACCACGCGGACCACTTCGACACCCGCCTCATGCAGCGCCAGGGCGGTGCGATAGGCATCGTCATTGTTGGTGGCAACCACGACCTTTTGGCCAGGGGTTACGCCCCAGTTCACCACATAGTCGCGCATTGCGGCCGCCAGCATCACGCCGGGCACATCGTTGCCAGCAAAGGAGAGCGGACGCTCAATCGCACCGGTTGCGGTGACGATCTGTTTCGTACGGATCCGCCACAGACGATGACGCGGACCACCCTGGCCTGGTGCGTGATCTGTCAGGCGCTCATAGCCCAGAACATAGCCGTGGTCATAGACACCCGAGGCCATGCAACGATCACGCAGAGTGACGTTGTTCATGCCGCGCAGCGCGTCCAGGGTCTTTTCAATCCAGACCTCAGGCTCTTCACCGTCGATGGTGCCGCCATCCACCGACGCACGACCACCCCAGTGCTTGTTTTCTTCCAGCACCAGAACCTTGGCACCGCTCTCGGCAGCAGCCTTGGCCGCTTGCAGACCAGCCACACCGCCACCGATCACCACAACGTCAGCAAAGAAGTAGAAGTGTTCGTAGGTGTCAGGATCCTTCAGCTCATTGTCCGGCGCTTCGCCCAGACCGGCGGATTTGCGGATAATCGGCTCGTAGACGTGTTTCCACAGCGGGCGCGGATGGATGAACATCTTGTAGTAGAACCCAGCCGTCAGGAACCGGCTCAGCTTGTTGTTGATCGACAGAACGTCGAATTCCAGGCTGGGCCAGTGGTTCTGCGATTTGGCGGTCAGGCCGGAAAACAGCTCGGTGGTGGTGGCGCGCTGGTTGGGCTCGTAGCGATCGCCCGAGCCCAGCTGCATCAGCGCATTGGGCTCTTCCGAGCCTGCCGCAACGACGCCACGGGGGCGGTGATATTTAAACGAGCGGCCCATCATCATCTGATCATTGGCCAGCAGGGCCGAGGCCAGGCTGTCACCGGCATAGCCCTGCATGCGCTTGCCGTTAAAGGTAAAGTCGATCTGTTTGGACCGGTCAATCAGCCGGCCCTGTTTGGCGAGACGCGTGCTCATGTGCTCAGACCTTTCAAAGTAAAGGCGAAGGTTTCAAAGTGGCGGATCATTCGGAAGCATCCGAGAATTCGCGCCAGCTCCAGCCGGGGCGTTTGGCGGTGATCTTGTCCTTGATCTCCTGCGGCGGCTCATAGGTCTGCGCCGAATAGGTGCCAAAGACCTCCATGGTCATGGTGCAGCGCGCGGCATGAAACCACTTGCCGCAGCCATTGGAATGGCGCCAGCGTTCAAAATGCACGCCCTTGGGGTTTTCGCGCATAAACAGGTAATCGTGGAACTGGTCATCGTCCGAGCCAGGGCCATAGCGCTTCAGATGCGCTTCGCCACCGGCGCCCAGTTCGGTTTCTTCGGCTTTGACGCCGCAATAGGGGCATTCAAGGATTAGCATTTGCTCCATCCACTTCCATTTATCCAACAGTGGAAGATATCCCCATATCCCCACTGTAAAGTCGCGACAGTCAACAATATGACTTCAGTAGAATAGACACGGTAAATCAGCCGATTTTCCACATGTGTCATAATCAAAGTCAAACTCTGACGTTCTGAGTTATCTGAGACCCAACGCATCGCCCCTTTTGAAGGGGCCAAGCGCCTCAAAAAGCTCACTTTCGATCCAGAGAACGTTAGTTCCTCCAAACCACTAGGTTCATTTATCAAAGATACTATCCCAGACACGGTCAGGCGCGAAAATCCGAACAGCAACACCAGAATAGCTACCCACAAAGACCCAAGACGTTGAAATGAATCTGCGGTCCAAAAATCGAGCACAAGAAAGTTAACAACCCAAAAGGTAACGTTGACAATGTTCATCCCCCACACCATCGGGCGGGTTAGAGTTTTGGCAATTTCCTTTTGGTCAAAGACAGTCATCAGTGCGCCACACCGGCAGCAACGCTCTCGTCGATGAACTTGCCTTCTTTGAAGCGATCTATCGTGAACTCTTCGGTCAGCGGCGAATGACCCGTGGCCATCAGCTCTGCCATGGCCCAGCCAGATCCCGGGATCGATTTGAACCCCCCGGTGCCCCAACCACAGTTGATAAAGCAGTTGCCCACGGGCGTTTTCGAGATCAGCGGCGAACGATCACCGGTCACATCCACGATCCCGCCCCACTGACGCAGCATCTTCAGACGGCTGACCATCGGGAAGGTCTCAACCAGGGCGCGCACGGTTTCCTCGATATGATGGAAAGAGCCACGCTGGGTGTAGTTGTTGGCCGCATCCGTGCCGCCACCGATAACCATCTCGCCCTTGTCGGACTGAGACATATAGCCGTGCACCGTATTGGCCATGACAACCACATCCATGCAGGGCTTGATCGGCTCTGAAACCAGCGCCTGCAGGGCAACAGATTCCATTGGCAGGCGGAAGCCGGCCATTTCAGAGAGATGCGAGGCATTGCCCGCAACAACCATGCCCATCTTGTCGCAGTCGATCGGACCTTTGGAGGTCTCAACACCCGCAACGCGGCCGTTTTCAACCCGCACACCGGTGACTTCGCATTTCTGGATGATGTCCATGCCCATGTCGGAACAGGCGCGGGCATAGCCCCAGGCCACGGCATCGTGACGGGCGGTGCCGCCGCGTTCCTGCCACAGCCCCCCCAGAACGGGGTAGCGGGGGCCGTGCAGGTTGATGATCGGGACGATCTCTTTCACCCGCTCGGGGCTGATCCATTCGGTCTGCACACCCTGCAATGCATTGGCGTGCGCAGTCCGTTTGTAGCCGCGGATCTCATGCTCGGTCTGCGCCAGCATGATGACGCCACGGGGGCTGAACATCACGTTGTAGTTCAGATCCTGAGACATTGTCTCATAGAGGCTGCGGGCCTTTTCATAGATCGCAGCCGAAGGATCCTGCAGATAGTTCGAGCGAATAATGGTGGTGTTACGACCGGTATTGCCGCCGCCCAACCAGCCTTTTTCGATAATCGCGACATTGGTAATGCCGTAATTCTTGCCAAGGTAATAGGCAGTGGCCAGACCATGGCCGCCTGCCCCCACGATGATCACATCGTAATGGCGTTTCGGTTCCGGCGAGCGCCATGCGCGCTCCCATCCGGTATGATAGCGCAGGGCTTCCCGCGCGACAGCAAAGGCTGAATAGCGTTTCATGGGCGAATCCGATTGGTTCGAGACTGTAAACAGGTATGCCTCAGAGGGCACCGCATCCGACGCCGTTTATCGTCGCATTTTTGCATTCTTGCGACATGCGCCCCGTCTCACCGCAGTTGGACAGGAGCGCGCAGCTGCCCAGTTAGGTCTTTTTTCCCGAGCGCTGCCCCTGTAGACGGGTTCCAGCGGCGACCCAGCCCAATATATGTGACCTGAGAGGCAGCGTAACCATGGTATTCTGGATCCTGATTTCCTTTGTGGCTTTGGCAATGACAGCCCTGTTGGGACTTGTTCTGCTGCGCGCCCATACAGTAGGAGAGCCCCCAGCGGCCTATGATCTGCGCGTTTATCGCCAACAATTGAGCGATGTCGACAAGGATTTGCAGCGCGGCGTCATCAATCAATCCGATGCACAACGCATCCGAACCGAGGTGTCACGCCGCATTCTGGCGGCTGACGCCCAGTTGCAAAAACAAAGCTCCGGCAGCACGCAACCAAAAACCGTAAGCCGCCTGACCGTAGCTCTGACAGCCGCATTGTTGATCGGTGGCACGCTGATACTCTATCGTCTTCTGGGCGCCCCGGGATATGTCGATATGAGTCTGGCCTCGCGCATTCAGGCGGCAGAAATCTATGCCCAGACCCGGCCCGATCAGGCAGAAGCCGAAAGCAAAGCCCCAGCCCCGCCCAACCCTGAATTTGAACCCGGCTACACCGATCTGGTGGCGCAGCTGCGCCAAACTGCAGGTGAGCGCCCCAATGATGCCCAGGGACAGGCGCTATTGGCCCAACATGAGGCCAATCTCGGCAATTTCATCGCGGCCTACAAAGCAAAAGAAAACTACATTCGCATTATGAGCGGCGATCTGGAGGCACAAGACTACGGCGAACTGGCGGAGCTGATGATCATGGCGGCTGGCGGCTATGTCTCACCGGAAGCCGAAGCGCTGCTGGATGACACCCTTGGTCTGGACCCACAAAATGGCCCGGCCCGCTACTACTACGGATTGTTGCAGGGGCAACTCAACCGCCCTGATATCGCCTATAGGGTCTGGGCGGACACCCTCCGCCAAGGCCCCAAGGGCGCGCCCTGGATCAACGGGATCGAGGCCCAGATCGAAGAAATGGCATTCCGTGCCGGGGTTGACTACAGCCCGATCACGCCCCCCGCAGCCCCTGATGCCGCGGCCCCCGTACTGGCCGGCCCCAGTGCCGAAGATCTATCTGCAGCCCAGGAGATGAGCCCGCAAGACCGTCAGGAGATGATCCAAGGCATGGTGGCGCGCCTGTCCGATCGCCTGGCCACCGAAGGCGGCACGGCACCGGAATGGGCGCAGTTGATCGGCGCACTGGGCGTTTTGGGGCAAACAGATCGCGCCAAGGCCATCTATGCCGAAGCAAAGACCCGTTTTGCAGAGGATAACGAGGCCTTGGCAGGTCTTAAAGCCGCAGCACAGCAGGCAGGGCTGACCCCATGATCTATGACGCATTCGAAGAGTTTGCAGCGGCAGCGCCTGGCTTCACCGCGCTGGCGGGGTTGGATTTTGGCGACAAGACCATCGGCATTGCCATTTCGGACCGTATGGGAACCGTTGCAACACCGCTGGAAACCATCCGGCGCAAAAAGTTCACTCTGGACGCCGAGCGCCTGTTTGAAATCGTCAAATCCCGCGAGGTCGGCGGTCTGGTCCTGGGCCTGCCGCGCAATATGGATGGCTCCGAGGGCCCGCGCTGCCAAAAGACTCGCGCCTTTGCCCGCAACCTGGCCAAGCTGACCGAGTTGCCGATTGGCTTTTGGGACGAACGCCTGAGCACCGTTGCCGCCGAAAGGGCGCTATTAGAGGCAGATACGTCACGCAAACGTCGCGCAGAGGTTATCGATCATGTCGCCGCTTCCTATATCCTGCAGGGAGCACTGGATCGTATGAGGCATCTGAAGAATGACTAAGAGCACCGGCAAGGACGTTTGGCAGCGGGATGAAATTCAGTCTCCCTGTATCAATATCTGCGTGGTCCACCCCGAGGCCCGCATCTGCACCGGCTGCTACCGCTCGATTGACGAGATCACCAGCTGGTCCAAGATGTCCAACGATGAGCGTGCCGATGTAATGGCAGACCTGCCGGGGCGTGCCAGCACCCTGACCAAGCGGCGCGGTGGCCGTGCCGCGCGGCTCAAACGCTAGCCCTCCCGGCTAGGGATCCTTGATCCAGGCTGCAACCCCCGAGGTCTGATCCGGGCGAAAATAGGCAATGGCCCGCCCCTGAGTGTCAGCCTTCTCAACCTTCGGCATCTCCTCCCAAGCCGCCACCCCGTGCAGGCAGAGGCGATGCATCAAATAGGCCTCGCCGGGGCGCGCATGCACGCAGACCCGCGAACAGGTTTCAAACACTTCGGCGCGCGCTTTCTTGTAGGCCTCAGTCACATCCACCAGATGCCAGTCCTGCGGATCATGCCCCGCAAAAGCACGGGCAAAGCCGCGCCGCATCACCTCATGGCTGCCCTCCCAGACCACCAAAGGCGCCGCATCTGTGGGACTGTCGGTTAGCGGGATACCCAGCACCCAGGCATGCGGCTCTTCCACCCGGCGATGGCGGGCAGCTCCAAACATCTTGACCCCATCCACATGGGCCGCATCGCGCCGGGACCTATAGCGAAAGGCCGCGTCATTCTCACCGGCACGCGGGCGCGGATAGCCGGGATAGACCACCGAGACCTGCGCCCTGTGCAAATCCGCGACGCCGCCAAAATGCCGGGCGATAAACTCCAAAGGCGCCCCCTGCAGAGGCGGTCCCCCCGCCAGCTGCCCGGAGAGGTCATTGGGCAATGCATCAACACCGATGAACCAGGTGCCTTGGCAATCCAGCCACTCGGCATGGGCGGGATCCTCCGCCGCCTGCAGCGCCAGCGGACGCGCATGCTCGGCCCAGGCCTGCAAGGCTGTGTCCTGGTCAAACCGGATCCAGCCCCTGTCCAAAAATTCTTGCCATTGCGCCATAAGACTCTCCAATGATCGCCCGGCAAAACGCTTGCCTGCAGATCACTTAGGTCCGACTTGTCGCAGATGCTACCGCACAAGCGTCAGATCGTTGACGATCCGCGGCCAGAGGCGGCGATGCCCTCAGCCAGCGGCCAGTTGCCGCGTCACCTGCGCCAGAGCCTCTTGCACCAGCTCAGGCCCCGCTTCCGGACGATGTGCCCCTTCGGATAGGATACGTCGCCAGGCCCGGGCGCCTGGGCGGCCAGAAAACAACCCCAACATATGTCGAGTGATCTGATGCAAACGCGCCCCCTGCCCCATCTGCGTCTCGATATAGGGCAACATCTGCATCACAACTTCAAAGGGGTCGCGCACCGCCTCGCCCCCAAAGATCCGCGCATCCGCTGCCGCCAGAATATCGGCTGGCTGATGATAGGCCGCGCGCCCCACCATGACACCATCAAGGCCCTGCTCCAGTTGGGAAACCACCTCATCCAAACTGTTGACGCCGCCATTGAGCGAGATATGCAGATCGCCAAACTCGCGCTTCATCTCGTGGACCAGGCCATAGTCTAGCGGAGGAATATCGCGGTTTTCTTTTGGGGACAAACCTTTAAGCCAGGCTTTGCGGGCATGGATCGTCACCCTTTGACATCCGGCGGCACGAATTTTCTGCAAAAACACCGGCAGGATCTCACGGGGCTCCTGCTCATCCACGCCAATGCGGCATTTCACCGTCACCTCAACGTCGACCTTGGCACGCATCTGCGCCACACAATCCGCCACCAGATCAGGGCTTTGCATCAAGACAGCACCAAAAGCCCCCGATTGCACCCGGTCACTGGGACAGCCACAGTTGAGATTGATTTCATCATAGCCCGCTTGCGCGCCTAACTGCGCGGCTTGCGCCAATTCAATCGGGTCCGAACCACCCAGCTGCAGGGCCAGGGGGTGTTCTTCGACGTTGTAGTCCAGCAGATGCAAAGCCCGCCCCCGCACCAAGGCCGGCGCTGTCACCATTTCAGTATAAAGCAGCGCCCTTTGGCTCAGCAGTCGATGCAGGTAACGACAATGGCGATCGGTCCAATCCATCATCGGCGCCACGCTTAAACGCGCTGCAGTTTGTGCGTTACTGTTCATAGCGTTAGCTCCATTGGTTGCGCCGTAGCCCTGTGGCGTCCTTCCCTGGCTCCATGCCAATTGGCAGATCTCAGGGGGACGGCGATTCGAGCGTGCTAGGGTGTACCATATTTGACCGGACCGAAAAGAGGCTCATACCCAGTGGATTTCTAGGGTAAGCCAGCATGATGCAGTCCAATACCTCTACCGCTCACAGATCACATCAAGCCCGCCTTCGCATCTCACCCGCAGTTCAGCGCCTACCGATCCGAGCGGCCCGGCCCTGTCAGACCGCTGCAGTTTTCCATCGAGCTGCGCGACCGCAATCCTGGGCGTCAGCCGCAAAGACTACATACAAAAAAGCCCTCTAAGGCATTCACCTTAAAGGACTTTTTATGGCTCCGGCGGTAGGGATCGAACCTACGACCAATTGATTAACAGTCAACTGCTCTACCGCTGAGCTACGCCGGAATATGGCGCTCGTATAGCTTTGGTATTTTTGCGCGTCCAGAAGAAAAACACATCAAACCGATTTTTTTCACCTCCCCCCCACGCGATCAACAAATCACCTCGGAAGACAGAGCAAAATCAGCGCCAAGCGCTTTGGGGTTGTTGAAGATCTAGCCTCTGTGGGTCTGACGCAACCCGAGTTGCAACTCGCTCTCACCTCCCATCATGACGCATCCGGAACAGGGGGCTGCAAAACCGGTCAGCTCAAAATCTGCGTGCAGAGGCAAATAGAAAAGGGGCGGAAGCATAGCCCTTCCGCCCCCCTTTTGAAACGCATTGGTGTTGCCACGACCGCTACTGTGCGAGGCTCGGCAGGTAGAGCACAATCGCTGGGAAGGCCACCAAGAGCGCAATGGTGACACCATCCGCGATGAAGAAGGGCATCACGCCGCGGAACACATCCTGCACGCTCAGATCATCGCGCACCCCGGCCACAACAAAACAATTGAGACCGATGGGCGGGGTGATCAGGCAGAACTCGGCCATTTTCACCACCAGAATGCCAAACCAGATCGCACACATCGGCCCCGACATTCCAAAGGCACTGTCGGCAGCGGCAACGCTTTCGCCGCCGTTCAAGGCCATTACTGCCGGGTAGACCACCGGCAGGGTCAGCAAGAGCATGCCAATGGCATCCATGAACATCCCCAGCACCGCATAGGCCAGCAGGATACAGACCAGAATGACCATGGGCGACATCTCAAGGCTGGTGATCCAGTCAGAGAAGGCCCCCGGCAGATCGGCAAAGCCCAGGAAACGCACATAGATCAGCACACCCCAAATGATGGTGAAAATCATCACCGTGAGCTTGGCAGTTTCCAGCAGGGCCGATTTGAACTCGCTCCAGCGCATGCCACGCCAGAGCGCCATACAGAAGACCACAAAGGCCCCCAAGGCGCCGCCCTCGGTTGGGGTGCCCCAGGCATCGCCGCCAAAGGGGTTATAGACAAAGCAGATGATGATCACGACGACAAAGACAATTGGCAGCGCACCGGGCAGTGATTCAAAACGCTGGCGCCAGGTAAAGCCCTTGACCGGTGGACCGACGTTTTTGAAAACGAGGGCAATGCCGACGATCAACAGAACATAGACCACAGCACTAAAGGCACCGGGAATGAACCCCGCCAGCAAGAGCTTGCCCACATCCTGTTCCACAATGATCGCATAGATCACCAAAATGGCGGAGGGCGGGATCAGCGAGGCCAGGGTGCCGGCGGCAGCGACCACACCGGCGGCAAAGCGTTTGTTATAGCCAATCGCCAGCATCTCGGGGATGGCGATACGGGCAAAAACAGCCGAGGTCGCAACGGATGCGCCCGAAACGGCCGCAAAGCCAGCGGTGGCAAACACCGTTGAGACCGCAAGCCCGCCGGGTAGCCAGGCAATCCAGCGCTTGGCGGCCTCAAACAGGGCGCGGGTGAGACCGGCGTAATAGGCCAGATAGCCAATCAGGATAAAGGTTGGGATCAGGCTCAGCGCCTGGCTCGAGACCTTGGAATGCGGCACCTGCCCGGCAATTTTGACCGACACGGTGAGCGCCTTGCCAAACTTGTCGGGGCTATAGCCAAACTTGGCCCAGAAAATCCAGACCAGCCCGACAAGTCCGGCCAGACCGGCGGCAAAGGCCACCCGCATGCCGACAACAACCAGCACCAGCAGAAAGCTCGTGACCCAGAGGCCAATTTCAATTGGTTCCATGTCTGCTACCCCTGCCCGCCAATGGCGTCATTGTCGTGACCGCTTAATGCTTCCGCCTCAGCCGCGGCCTGTTCCGCTGCATCTTGGATCAGTGGCACCGCAACCGGAGCCTCCAGCCCCAGCACCATGGCCCGGCCATAGCCCCAAGCCTGCAGAACCAGACGCATGCACAGCACCGAAAAGGCCACTGGCGCCAAGAGCTTGGCCGGCCAGATTGGCAGGCCGATATCGATGGAACTGTCGCGGCTCCACAGGGGCGCTGCAAAATCAAAGGAGCGTCCAAAATGCGACCAGCTGCCCCAGACCAAGGCCAGCATCAGCACCAGAATCAACAAGACCGAGATCAATTCAAACAGCCAAAGCGCCCGGCCACGCAGCGAGCCGATGACAATATCCATCCGGATATGGCTGCCATCGCGCTGCACATAGGCGATCCCCATAAAGGCAATCAGCGGCATCGCCTGTTCGATCCAGTCCACATAGCCCGGCAGCGGCGCATTCATCGTGTTGCGCCCCCCAACCGAGACAACAGCCAATAACATGAGTGAAAAGACTGCCAGCCCGCTGACCAGCGCAAGCAGCTGCTCCAGCTTTAGCAATTTGCGGTCAAGACGGCTGATCAGGCTGCCATCTTCCAGCACCGCGGCGTTTCCCGCCATGGGGCCCACCTTTCGTTAGAGAGTTCCAGAACATAAAAATCGGGGCCGAGAGATGTCTCTCAGCCCCGATCCTGTAAAGCGCGGCTTAGTTTCCTGCGCGGGTGTCTTCCAGTGTTTTCATCACCAGATCATAGAGCTCCTGACCAGGAATGCCCTGGGCTTCCATGTCTTTGATCCACTGTTCACGGATCGGGTCAGCCGCAGTAGCACGGAAGGCCGCCAGTTCGGCCTCGGGCAGCATGACTTTGGTCACGCCTTTTTCTGCCAGCACGGAATCCCATTTGTCGAGCAAGGCGCCATAGTTGGCCAGGTAATGCGAGATCGCCTCGTCGACCGAGCTGTCCAGAGCCGCACGCTCAGAATCCGACAGCGCTTCATAGGCATCTGTATTTACAACAACTGGGCAGTTCACCGTGCCGGGGTTCAGGTTGGCGGTCCACCACTCAGCGCGGTTGATGGTGCCAAAGGCCAGATGCGCGTGCTGGGCAAAGGCGACAGTGTCCACAACGCCGCTTTCCATGGCGTTATAGGCCTCGGTTGCCGTCACAGATGTTGGCACGGCGCCCACAGCCGAGAAGGCTTTGCCGATACCGCCGGTGGCACGGACACGCATGTCTTTGAATTCGGCAACCGCGTCACGGGGCTCGCCGGTGCCCACAATGTTGTACTGTGGCATGGGCGAGGTCATCAGCAGCTTGGCATTCCAGCGCGCCAGATCCTTTTGCGCCGCCTCATGGCCATAGACAGCATGGCTCACTGCCACTTCTTCTTCCAGGGTGTTCACGCCCAGGAAGGGCAGTTCCAGCACGGTGATCGAAGGGTTCTTGTCGCGGTGATAGCCAGCACAGAACTGCGCCATTTCAAAAGCACCGATGGAGATACCATCCAGGTTTTCTTTGTTCTTGGACAGGCCACCATAGCTGATGTTCAGGGTGAATTCGCCATCAGTCTTGGCGCTGACCAGCTCGGCCAGTTTTTCAACATGTTCTGTAAAGGCGCGGCGCTTCCCCCAAACCGACACATTCCATTCCGTCGCGGCCGCTTCTCCCACAAGCGCAAAACCGGCAGCAGCCGTCACAGCGGCAGTCAAAATCGTTTTCATTTTGTTTTCTCCCATTGTGCGCCCGTCCCGACCCATTGGCCCAAATTCGGCAGAGGCTCTGCAGGCGCTTGGCCGACACGCTAACGCCAAGAAACACAGCTGCCAAGCCCACAAGACATCCTAAACACTCAGTTTACCTTTGCATTTGCAGGAGAAGGCAGCCCCATCCACCCACGCTCGAATGACGCACAGGCTCGGCAATCTGAACGCAAGAAAATTGCGCAAAACTGGCCATTTTGTTGCTTTGCCCACCCTAAAAGCACAAAATGCCGCAGGTAACGGAGGGTCACAAAGGACGCGCTCCCTTCCTCAAGTCGGTCTTTTCCTACGATTTACAAAAAATCCAAGGCAAAGGCGTTGACATCTAACGTCCAATAAACACTAGGGATTTCACTTACATTTTTGCATTAAGTTTTCATTTTTAACAGAGGAAAGGAAATTCATTTACAAGCAAATCGTTATTTTCCCGGATCTTATTCACTTATTTTCCACTCGCCCTATGATCACCGGGAGGGAAGGAAACGGTTTGACAGTCACGCCCAGCAGTTGTGGTGTCGAACCGATTAAATATCTGGGAGGATAACAGCATGTCACAGCAGCCCGAAGGTAAGGCCTATGCGCCATCCGAGGAAACCGTTGCCCGCGCCCATGTGGACAGTGCCAAATACGATGAAATGTATGCCGCTTCGATCAACGACCCCGAGGCTTTCTGGGGTGAGCACGGCAAACGGATCGACTGGATCAAACCCTTCACCACTGTGAAGGATGTGAATTACAACTTTGGCGAAGTCTCGATCAACTGGTTCGCCGATGGCACGCTGAACGTTTCGGCCAACTGTATCGACCGTCATCTGGACACCCGCGGCGATCAAACTGCGATCATCTTTGAGCCTGATGACCCAACCGAGGCCGCGCAGCATATCACCTATAAGGAGCTGCACCGCCGCACCTGCCGCATGGCCAATATTCTGGAAACCATGGGCGTGCGCAAAGGCGACCGGGTGGTGATCTACCTTCCGATGATCCCCGAAGCCGCCTATGCGATGCTGGCCTGTGCCCGTATCGGCGCAATTCATTCTATCGTTTTTGCGGGCTTCAGCCCGGATGCCCTGGCCGCTCGGGTCAACGGCTCTGACGCAAAGGTGGTAATCACCGCTGATGAGGCCCCCCGTGGTGGCCGCAAGACCCCTCTGAAATCCAATGCTGATGCTGCCCTCTTGCACTGCAAAGACACGGTGAAATGCCTGGTGGTCAAGCGCACTGGCGGCCAGACCACCTGGGTTGACGGGCGCGACTACGACTACAATGAGATGGCGCTGGAAGCGAACGACTACTGCAAACCCGCAGAGATGAACGCCGAAGACCCGCTCTTTGTGCTCTACACTTCCGGCTCCACCGGCCAGCCCAAGGGGGTTGTGCATACCTCTGGTGGCTATCTCGCCTATGCGGCGATGACCCATGAGATCACCTTTGATTACCACGATGGCGACATCTACTGGTGTACCGCTGACGTAGGCTGGGTCACCGGCCACAGCTATATCGTCTATGGCCCGCTGGCCAATGGTGCCACCACCTTGATGTTCGAGGGCGTACCAACCTATCCGGACGCCAGCCGCTTTTGGCAGGTCTGTGAAAAGCACAAGGTCAACCAGTTCTACACCGCCCCGACCGCGCTGCGCGCGCTGATGGGTCAGGGCAATGAATGGGTCGAAAAATGCGATCTGTCCTCGTTGCGCCTGCTGGGCACCGTGGGCGAACCAATCAACCCCGAGGCCTGGAACTGGTACAATGAGGTTGTAGGCGGCGGCCGCTGCCCCATCGTTGACACCTGGTGGCAGACTGAAACCGGTGGCCATCTGATGACGCCGCTGCCCGGCGCCCATGCCACCAAGCCCGGCTCGGCAATGAAGCCCTTCTTTGGTATCAAGCCCGTGGTTCTGGACCCGCAGTCCGGCGAAGAGATCTCTGGCAACGATGTCGAAGGCGTCTTGTGCATCAAGGACAGCTGGCCTGGCCAGATGCGCACGGTCTGGGGCGATCACGAGCGCTTCCAGAAAACCTATTTCTCGGATTACAAAGGTTACTACTTCACCGGTGACGGCTGCCGCCGTGACGCCGATGGCGACTACTGGATCACGGGGCGCGTCGATGACGTGATCAATGTTTCCGGTCACCGGATGGGCACCGCCGAGGTCGAAAGCGCGCTGGTGGCCCATGCCGCCGTCGCCGAGGCCGCCGTGGTAGGCTACCCCCATGACATCAAGGGCCAGGGCATCTATTGCTATGTCACCTTGATGAATGACCGCGAGCCTTCGGATGAGCTTCTGAAAGAGCTGCGCACCTGGGTCCGTACCGAGATTGGCCCGATTGCCAGCCCCGATGTGATCCAGTGGTCCCCTGGCCTGCCTAAGACCCGCTCGGGCAAGATCATGCGCCGTATCCTGCGCAAAATTGCCGAAAACGACTTTGGCGCCTTGGGTGATACCTCGACACTGGCTGATCCTTCTGTGGTCGACGATCTGATCGCCAACCGGGCCGTAAAGGGGTAACGAAGCCATGACAACCGACGTGATGACCCGCCCCGCTGTTCTTATTCTTCTCGGTCCTCCCGGCGCCGGGAAAGGTACACAAGCCCGTGTTCTGGAAGAGAAGTTTGGCCTCGTCCAACTCTCGACCGGGGATCTTCTGCGCGCTGCCGTGGCAGCCGGCACCGAAGCCGGCAAGGCCGCCAAGGCGGTGATGGAATCTGGTGGTCTGGTCTCGGATGAGATCGTCATCAACATCCTGCGCGACCGTCTGGCAGAACCCGACTGTGCCAAGGGGGTCATCCTTGATGGCTTCCCCCGCACCACCGTTCAGGCCGAGGCCCTGGATGTGTTGCTGGGCGAAACCGGTCAAAAGATCAACGCTGCCATCAGCCTGGAAGTGGATGACAGCGCCATGGTGACCCGGGTTTCCGGGCGCTACACCTGCGGCGGTTGCGGCGAGGGCTACCACGACAGTTTCAAGCTGCCAGCAGTTGCCGGAACATGTGACAAATGCGGCAGTCAAAACATGACCCGTCGCGCCGATGACAATGCCGAAACCGTCGCCAGTCGTCTGGCGGCCTATCACGAACAGACCGCGCCGCTGATTGCCTACTACAAGGGTAAAGAGGCGTTGCAAACCATTGACGCAATGGGAGAAATAGAAGCGATCTCAGGGGGCCTAGCCAAGATCGTTTCCGAAGTAACGAGTTAACTTTTTATGTTCCCAGGGGGGCTGTCGGCTCAGCAGCCTCCCACACCACAAATTGAAAATCCGTGTAGATTTGCCGACCCTCCGTCGGCGGAGGTGCGGAGCAATGCCCGATGTCCCCTGTTCAAACGAACAGAGCACCGCGGGCAAACACAGAGCGTTTGCCTGATCAGGTCCTGATCAGGTCCTGGAGGAAGAAGGAGGAGCCGCTATGGCGGATCACACAACAAAAGCTGCACAGACAGCCGAAGCCGATAAGGGCTATTGGCAGGCCAATGTGCGGATCATTCTCGTCAGCCTGGTGATCTGGGCTGTCGTTTCATTTGGTTTTGGCATTCTACTGCGCCCGATGCTCTCCGGCATAGCGGTCGGTGGCACCGATCTGGGCTTCTGGTTTGCCCAGCAGGGATCGATCCTGGTCTTTTTGGGCCTGATCTTTTTCTACGCCTTCCGCATGAACAAGCTGGACCGTGAATTCGGCGTCGAGGAGGAGTAAACAATGGATCAGTTTACCATCAACCTGCTGTTTGTGGGCACGTCTTTCGCGCTCTACATCGGCATCGCGATCTGGGCCCGCGCGGGCTCCACATCAGAATTTTACGCGGCGGGTCGCGGTGTGCACCCCGTCACCAACGGTATGGCCACAGCGGCCGACTGGATGTCTGCGGCGTCGTTCATTTCGATGGCGGGCCTTATTGCCTTTACCGGCTATGACAACTCTTCCTTTCTGATGGGTTGGACCGGTGGCTACGTGCTGCTCGCCCTGCTGCTGGCGCCTTACCTGCGCAAGTTCGGCAAGTTCACCGTGTCCGAGTTCATCGGCGATCGGTTCTACAGCCCCACTGCGCGTATTGTGGCGGTGATCTGCCTGATCGTTGCTTCAACCACCTATGTTATTGGTCAGATGACTGGCGTGGGCGTGGCCTTTGGCCGCTTCCTCGAGGTCTCCAACACCGCGGGGCTGTTAATTGGCGCCTGTGTTGTGTTCGCTTACGCGGTGTTCGGAGGTATGAAAGGTGTAACCTATACGCAGGTTGCGCAGTATTGCGTGCTGATCATGGCCTATACCATTCCGGCCATCTTCATCTCGCTGCAGCTGACCGGCAACCCGATCCCGGCCCTGGGTCTGTTTGGCGATCACGTCGCCTCGGGTGAGCCGCTGTTGCAAAAGCTGGACGCCATCGTGCGCGAACTGGGCTTTAACGAATATACCGCCCACCATTCTGATACCTTCAACATGGTGCTGTTCACCCTGTCGTTGATGATCGGTACGGCTGGTCTGCCCCATGTGATCATGCGTTTCTTCACCGTCCCCCGCGTGGCAGATGCGCGTTGGTCCGCAGGTTGGGCGCTGGTCTTTATCGCGCTGCTCTATCTCACTGCCCCTGCGGTTGGAGCCATGGCACGTCTGAACATCACCGACATGATGTGGCCCAACGGAACAGATGCGGCAGCGGTTTCAGTCGAACAGATCGAAAACGATGCACGCTATGACTGGATGGCCACCTGGCAGAAGACCGGTCTCCTGGCCTGGGAAGACAAAAACGGCGACGGCCACATTCAGTATTACAACGACAAGAATGCTGACATGCAGACCAAAGCGGCTGAAAATGGCTGGGAAGGCAACGAGCTGACCAAATTCAACCGTGACATCCTGGTTCTGGCCAACCCTGAAATCGCCAACCTGCCTTCTTGGGTAATTGGTCTGGTGGCCGCTGGTGGTCTCGCGGCGGCGCTGTCCACGGCGGCGGGTCTGCTGCTGGCGATCTCCTCGGCTGTGTCCCACGATCTGATCAAAGGCTCGATCAATCCGAATATCTCGGAAAAAGGTGAGCTGTTGTCGGCGCGTATTGCCATGGCCGTGGCCATTGCGGTTGCCACCTACCTGGGTCTCAACCCTCCCGGCTTTGCGGCGCAGACCGTGGCCCTGGCCTTTGGCCTCGCAGCGGCCTCGATCTTCCCGGCACTGATGATGGGTATCTTCTCCAAGAAGATCAACAACACCGGTGCTGTGGCAGGTATGCTGGCTGGTCTGGGCGTCACCCTGATCTACATCTTCCTGCACAAGGGCTGGCTGTTCATTCCGGGCACCAACTCCTTTACCGATGCGGATCCGCTGCTGGGCACAATCAAGTCGACCTCCTTTGGTGCCATTGGGGCCGCGGTCAACTTCACCGTTGCCTATGTAGTTGCCGGCATGACCAAGGAAACGCCTCAGGAGATCAAAGATCTGGTCGAAAGCGTGCGTATCCCACGTGGCGCAGGTGCAGCACAGGATCACTGATCCCCCACTGGACGGGTCTCTCCCTCAGAGCCCTGCTCTTAACGGCCCGTCCTTTTTTATCCTCGTGCCCGCCCCGGTTCCTGCCCGGGCGGGCATCCCCTTTCTCCCAAGCTTGTCATTTTACACATAGGAGCCGTGATGCCGATTTCCGAGACAGATCTGATCCGCTTTCTGACCTCTGTTCATCCCTATGACAGTCTCGAGCTGAGCAAGTTGCGGGATCTGGCGCCCAAGTTTCAGGTCCTATCGGTCAAACCCGGCGAAACCATCTATGAGCTGGGCACCGATCTAGCCGGGCTCTATCTGGTACACCACGGAGAAGTCGAGGTTTTTGATGAAAATGGCATGACCATCTCGATCCTGGGGCCGCGCAATTCCTTTGGAGAACGGGGATTGACCCGCAGTGGCCGGGCTGTGACCTCAGCACGGGCCGGGATGGCAACCGTTTTGCTGCTTCTGCCACGGGTGGATTTTGATAACCTGATGCAGGCCGAACCTGCGGTCACCCGTTTCTTTGACCGCCGTCGGCCCGATGCGCCGATCCAGAATGGGCTCACCACCACCCGCGCCGAAAGCTTCATGGCAGCGCCGCCCGTGACCTGTTCTCCGGGCCTGACCTGTCAGGGGGCAGCGCAGCTGATGCGCCAACATCATATCTCCTGCGTCTGCATCACTGAGAGCGACAGCCTATTGGGGATCCTGACCACCCGCGATCTGACAGAGAAACTGCTGGCCGAGGGCCTGCCCTTCTCCACCCCCGTGTCGCAGATCATGACCAAAAATCCCCGCAGCCTGCCGCCCTCGGCGATTGGCTCGGATGTGCTGCATGCGATGATGGAGCATCACATCGGTCATATCCCGGTGGTCCAGAACCATCAGCTGGTTGGCATCATCACCCAGACCGACCTCACCCGGTTTCAGGCCGTCAGCTCAGCCGAGCTGGTCTCCAGTATCGCCCGCGCAGGCGGTGCCGCAGAGATGGCAGCGGTCACCGCCGAAATTCCGCGCCTCCTGGTGCAGCTGGTGGCGGGCGGCAACCGGCACGAAGTGGTGACCCGGCTGATCACCGATATCGCCGATACCGCCACCCGGCGCCTGCTCACCCTGGCCGAAGAACAGCTAGGGCCCGCTCCTGTGCCCTATCTCTGGTTGGCCTGTGGCAGCCAGGGTCGCCAGGAGCAGACCGGTGTGTCGGATCAGGATAACTGTCTGATCCTGTCAGATGACGCAACTGAGGCGCATGATGCCTATTTTGCAGCCCTCGCGGAATTTGTCTGTGATGGGCTGAATACCTGTGGCTATGTCTTTTGCCCCGGCGAGATGATGGCGACCAATCTACGTTGGCGGCAGCCCCTACGCGTCTGGCGGGATTATTTTGGTGGCTGGATCACCAAACCGGGCCCCGAGGCGCAGATGCTGGCCTCGGTGATGTTTGATCTGCGCGCCATTGGCGGCGACAAGGGGCTGTTTGATGGCCTGCAGGCAAGCGTTCTGGCCTCGGCCTGTGCCAATTCGATTTTTGTCGCCCATATGACCTCGAACGCGCTGAAGCATACCCCGCCCCTGGGGCTGCTGCGTGGCTTTGCCACCATTCGCTCAGGCGAGCATCGCAACACCCTGGATATGAAGCACAATGGCGTGGTGCCGGTCACCGATCTGGGTCGGATCTATGCGCTGCAGGGCAAGATTGCGGCGGTGAACACCCGCGCCCGGCTGGAAGCTGGCGCCGCCTTGGGGGTGATCAGCAGCAGCGGCGCCCGCGACCTGCTGGATGCCTATGACCTGATTGCACAGACCCGGCTGGAGCATCAGGCGGATCTGGTGCGCCAGGGACAGGCGCCAGACAATTACTTGGCGCCGTCAGATTTGTCCGACTTTGAGCGAAGTCATCTGCGCGACGCCTTTGTCGTGGTAAAAACCATGCAATCGGCGCTGGGGCACGGTAAGGGCATGTTGGGATAACATATCGCTTGGGGCTTATGTCGAAGCCTCCGGCGGGAATATTTTTGGAAAGATGATAGGCCTAGGGTGACACAACATCCGGGCAGTCTTGGGGGAAAGATGTTTCTGGAACTGATCGCTGTGATTTTTGCTGGTTTTGCTGTTGCCGGGGTGGTGATGCTCCTCAACAGCGCCACTGGTTCTCGCCTGCCGCGCTGGCTGGCGCCCGTGGCGGCGGGCCTGGCGATGATCGGCGTCACGATTGCCTCAGAGTACAGCTGGTACAGCCGCACCGCAGCCAATCTGCCCGAAGGGCTGGTGGTGGCCGAGGTGGTGGAGAGCCGCAAGCTCTATCGCCCTTGGACCTATGTCGTGCCGCTGCGCGAGCGCTTTGTCGCGGTGGATATGGCCACCGCCCGTAGCCATCCCAAGCAGCCCCACCGGCATCTGGCCGAGGTGTTCTTTTTTGGTCGCTGGGCGCCGATCAGCCAGTTGAGCATTATGGCGGACTGCGCCGACTGGCGGCGGGCGGTGGTCGAAACTGACACCCGTTTTGCCCAGGACGGGGCTGTCAGCGGCGCAAACTGGATCTCCCCCCCGGCCCAGGATCCACTGTTGACAACCCTCTGTGGAGGCTGATCCATGTTGACCCATCTGAGCCTGCGTCTGCGGATTTTCCTGTTTTTCTGCCTTCTCGCCCTGGGCGCAATTGCCGTTAGCCTGGGCAGTCTTTGGCTTAGCTATCAACGGGCGGCGACCCCTGCATTGCTCGATCCTTTTGTCTTTGCCGGCCTCATGGGAACCTTTGCCATATTGGGGCTATGTGCCGGTATCTGGCTGTTGTTTGACGAAAATGTTGCCAAGCCGATCGAGGTGCTCGCGGCGGAAATGCGGCTGCGCGCCCATGGCGGGGTCTCGCGCGGGATTGACGCCAAAACCGCGCGCTATCTGGGGGATCTGGCGCCGGCCGCCGCCGGGCTGGCAGGCCAGCTGGGCGACAGCACTCTGCTCACGGCCCGCAATATCGCAGAAGAAACCGCCCGGCTGGAAGCGGACAAACGACAGCTCACCACATTGTTGAGCGAGCTGCCGGTGGCCACTGTGATGCTGGGCTCGGATCACCATATCGTACTCTATGATGCGCAGGCTGCCGATGTTCTGGCGCAGATTGCCCATCCGCGGCTGAATGCCTCTATGTTTGACTATCTGGACAGAGTGGCGCTGCAGGCAGCCTATGAACAGATGAACAAGACAGGCAAGGAGGTCCAAGCGCAGGTTTGCGGCCGGGACGAGGTGCAGAGCTATTCTGTAAGCCTGAAACCCCTGGGCCAGGGCGAAGGCTATGTGCTGATTTTTGATGCCGCCGTCGCCAGAATCGCTCCTGACGCTGCCAGGCCCCTGATCTATGACTTTGCGCTGCTCGAGCGCCCATTGCTGGATATTGCGGACCGCCCCCTCAAAGATCTGTGCTTTGCGGTGTTTGATACCGAAACCACCGGACTGTTGCCGCATAAAGATGAGATCGTCCAGATTGGCGCGGTCAGGGTGCTGAACGGCCGCATGATCGAGGGAGAGCAGTTTGATACGCTGGTCGACCCGCAGCGGCCCATCCCCGAGGCCTCGACCCGGGTGCACGGGGTGAGCAATGCAATGGTACAGGGGGCCCCAGTCATCACCAAAGCAGCTGCCCAGTTTCACCTCTTTGCCAAGGATGCGGTGATCGTGGCCCATAACGCGCCATTTGACATGGCCTTCTTGCGCCGTCACGCCAAGGCAACCGGGGTGAAATGGGACCATCCGATCCTGGACACTGTTTTACTGAGTGCTGTACTGTTTGGATCCTCGGTTCCCCATACGCTGGATGCCCTGTGTGAACGGCTGGATATCACCATCCCCCCTGCCCTGCGCCATACTGCTCTGGGCGATGCCCATGCAACTGCAAACGCCCTGGTGCAGATGATTCCGATGTTGCAGGCGCGTGGCTTTGACAGCCTGGCACAGGTGATTGAGCAGACCCGCCGCCATGGGCGGCTGCTAGAGGACCTCAATCCGGTGGACAATCACGGCGGCACATGGCAGGCAGGCCAAAAGACCTGATGTGAGGCGCGCGATGCCATCAACCCGTTTTACACCCGGGACCGATACGGTCCGGGCTTACCGAGATGCTTTGGGCTGTTTTGCCACCGGGGTCACCGTCGTGACCACCCTGACGCAACAGGGCCCGCTGGCGATTACGGTCAACAGCTTCACCTCGGTCTCGATCGAGCCGCCGCTCCTGCTCTGGTGTCCTGACCGCAGCTCGCTGCGCCATGACGCCTTTGTCGCAGCCGAGCGCTTTGCCATTCATGTACTGGCCGAAGATCAGCTCACCTTGGCGCAGCACTTTGCCCGCAACGCAGAGGGCTTCAGCGAGGGCAACTGGCACAAGAGCACGGCAGGGACCCCGGCTCTGGACGGTTATATCGCCCGGTTCGAATGCCAGAAATATGAAAGCCACCCGGCAGGGGATCACAGTATCATTCTGGGTCAGGTGTGCGAAGTCGAGACGCGCCCGGGCAATGGGCTGGTTTTCAAACGCGGGCAATTTGGCGGTTTTCTGGAACAGATCTAACCCCAAAAGCCAGATAAAAAACCCGCCCAACCAGATGGTTCGGCGGGTTCATATTTTTCCGGCCCCCTTCACCGAAACTCCGGCAAAAAGAGCAAGGCGGGCTTACTTCAAAGCCGCGTCCGTGATGACATGGGTCCAGGCGCCTTCTGGTGCCTTGGTGATCACTGGCGAAGAGCCGCCCTCGAGCAGGGTCTGAACCGTGCGCTCGTAGTCGGCGGGGTCAAGCGCGCCATTGCTGCCCGCGGTCAGTTTAGCCACTTCCCGCATCATGCGCTGCTGGTGGACTTCGGTCTGGGCACCAGAGGCATCGTTTTCCAGAATGATCTCGGCAGCTTCATCGGGGTGTTCTTCGGCGTATTTCCAGCCCTGCATCGAGGCACGCACAAAACGTTCCATCTTGGCAACAAAGGCCGGATCATCGAGGTTCTCTTCAAGAACATAAAGACCATCTTCCAGTGTGGCGACGCCCTGGTCTTCATATTTGAAGGTGATCAGCTCATCCTCGGAAACACCAGAATCGATCACCTGCCAATATTCATTGTAGGTCATGGTCGAAATACAATCCGCCTGACGCTGCAGCAGCGGATCAACGTTAAAGCCCTGTTTCAGCACTTCGACGCCATTGTCGCCCTTGGCTTCAGTGGAAATACCCAGCTTGCTCATCCAGCTCATGAACGGAAACTCATTGCCAAAGAACCACACACCCAGGGTGCGGTTGGCCAGGTCGGCAGGGGAAGCAATACCCGTGTCATTCCAGCAGGTCAGCTGCATGCCCGAGCTCTTGTATGGCTGGGCAATATTGACCAAAGGCAGGCCCTTTTCGCGCGCGGCCAAAGCTGCCGGCATCCATTCAACGGTGACATCAGCACCGCCGCCTGCGATCACCTGGGTAGGGGCAATATCCGGGCCGCCCGGCAGGATGGTGACATTCAGATCCTCGGCCTCGTAAAAGCCTTTGTCCAGTGCAACATAGTAGCCAGCGAACTGTGCCTGTGTCACCCATTTCAGCTGCAGCTTCACGTCATCCGCAGCCTGGGCCGCGCCGACAGATGCAAACGCCAGACCGGCGGCTGTCAAAATGTGTTTCATGAGATCGTTCTCCCGTTGGTTATGATAAAAGCTTGCGCGAATTTGACCCTTCGATCAAATATTTTTCTTGCGTTTTTATCAGGCATTCAGCGCCTTTGCGCAGCTATTGGGCGCTAATTTTGGGTCTGTGATTGATTTTTCACCACTCTTTCAGACCCTTCCCCAGAGCGCCCCTCTGGGGGCCTCCAGCGCGCAACCAAGCCACGCGCTGGAGGAATTGGTTACCCCCGTTGCGAGGGATGCCAGAAAGTCAGGCTTTTCTCGATCAGGGCAATGGCCCCGTAGAAAAACGACCCCGCCAAGGCCGCCATGACAATCTCGGCCCAGACCATATCCAGAGCCAGCTGCCCCACGCTGGTCGAAATCCGAAAGCCCATGCCCACGGTGGGGGAGCCAAAGAACTCGGCCACAATCGCTCCCACCAGCGCCAGGGTGGTGGAAATTTTCAAGCCATTAAAGATAAAGGGCAAAGCCGCTGGCAGGCGCAGTTTGAAAAAGCTCTGCCAATAGCTGGCCGCATAGGTCTGCATCAGATCCCGCTGCATGGCAGAGGTTTCACGCAGGCCAGCCACCGTGTTCACCAGCATCGGAAAGAACACCATGACCACCACCACAGCCGCCTTGGATTGCCAATCAAAGCCAAACCACATCACCAGAATTGGCGCAGTCCCCACAATCGGCAGGGCAGCCACAAAATTGCCCACCGGCAACAACCCACGGCGCAGAAAATCACTGCGATCCACCGCTACAGCCATCAGTAAGGCGGCCCCACAGCCCATCACATAGCCAGACAGGGCGCCCTTAAGAAAGGTCTGCGACAGATCCTTCCACAGGATCGGCAGCGAGGACGCAAAACGTTCCGCAATCAGGCTCGGCGCGGGCAGAATCACAATCGACACCTCCAGCCCCCGCACCAACAGCTCCCAGACCACCAGAACGGTCACGCCAAAAATCACCGGCACCAGCAGCTTCACCGCACGGGTGCCCGCCTTTGGCCCATTGGCAAGACGACTGTTCAGCCACCAGCCAAAACACCAAACCACAAGGGCAAGCAAAACCATCGTCATCTGTTGCCCCTCTCTGCGCATACCAGCTTCGCATCCAGGCAGAACCTGGATTTCATTTGGCCCAAAATATCCCGGGGGAGCCGCATGTCTGCGGCGGGGGCAGCGCCCCCTTTATACAGTTGCATCATGACGCCATCCCCATGCGTTTCAGCACATTTTTCTCAATGACTTCCAACAGCGCTACCAATAGCCCCGCCAAGATGGCAGCCGCAAACAGCGCCGACCAGATCTGCACCGTCTGGCCATAATAGCTCCCAGCCAATAGACGCGCGCCAAGTCCGGCAACCGCCCCCGTCGGCAGCTCACCAACGATGGCCCCCAGCAAAGACGCTGCAATCCCGATTTTCAGTGAGGTAAAGAGATAGGGCATCGACGACGGCAGTCGCAGCTTCCAGAATCCCTGGCTGGTATTGGCGCTATAGGTCTTCAGCAGATCCAGCTGCATTGCATCGGGGCTGCGCAGCCCCTTCACCATGCCAACCACCACAGGGAAAAAGCTCAGATAAGCCGAAATAATCGCCTTGGGCAGGATCCCCTGTACCCCGATTGAGTAAAGCACCACGATGATCATCGGCGCCAGCGCAATGATTGGGATGGTCTGGCTGACGATGGCCCAGGGCATCACCGACATATCCATGACCTTTGAATGCACGATCCCCACGGCCAGCAAAATGCCCAGCCCCGTACCGATGACAAAGCCCAGCAGGGTCGCATTCAGTGTCACCTGTGCATGATAGACCAGCGAGCGTTTCGAGGTGACCTTCTTCATCACTGTGGTCTTCCACAGCTCAGAGATCACCTGATGCGGCGCGGGTAGGCGCGGACGATCCTGTTCCCAGGTCTGCGCGATGGCAAAGGTATTGCCAGCAACCAGCCCAAAACTCCCCATGTCACGCCGCACTTTTGAGGTCGCAGGCATGACTTCAGCGCCACCACGCTCGGCTGCATCCAACACGCCTTTGATGTTCATCGGCACACAGGCCGCATACCAAAAGGCCACAATGGCCGCGAGAACAGTAAGAACAGCGAAAAAACTTTTCATAGTTCGCCCTCATTCTGAACGACGCGCCTAACCAGAACATATCGCCTTATCACCACATAGAGGCTACCGACCGCCAATAGCGGGATAGACACGAAAAAGAACAGCGAACCAAAGCTCCAAATGGGTTCCAGCTTCGCCGATTGAACGTTGGAATAGACAAAAAAGAGCATCGACCAGAACAAAACGAAACCAATTAGCTTCGCAACAAAAGCCCGAACAATTCTTTTTTCATCCCTCAGGTTCGCGTTCTCAATCATCGGCATGCCCTGCCCGCAGGCCCTCGCGCACGCGGTGGGCAATATCGATGAACTCCTGGCTGTCGCGAATATCCAGCGGGCGCTCGCGCGGCAGGGTGCTCTCGATCACATCGGTGATCCGACCGGGACGCGGCGACATCACCACGATCTTGGTCGACAGATAGACCGCCTCCGGGATTGAGTGGGTCACAAAGCCAATGGTCTTATTGGTGCGCGCCCAGAGCTTCAACAGCTGCTCATTCAGGTGATCGCGCACGATCTCATCCAGGGCCCCAAAGGGTTCATCCATCAACAGGATATCCGCGTCAAAGGCCAGGGCGCGGGCAATACTGGCCCGCTGCTGCATGCCGCCTGAGAGCTGCCAGGGATACTTGCCGCCAAAGCCCGCAAGCTCCACCAGTTCCAGCACCTGCTCGACCCGTTTGTCCTGCTCGGCCTTGGAATAGCCCATGATTTCCAGCGGCAGCTTGATATTCTTGGCAATGGTCCGCCAGGGATAGAGCCCCGCCGCCTGAAACACATAGCCATAGGCGCGCTTCTTGCGGGCCTCATCCGGGCTCATGCCATTCACCGTGATCGAGCCACCGGTAGGATGCTCCAGCGCCGCCATCACCCGCAGGAAAGTGGTCTTGCCACAGCCCGATGGGCCGATGAAAGAAACAAAATCCCCCTTATTGATGGTGAGATTCACATCCTTCAGCGCCTGCACCGGCCCGTCATTGGTGGGAAAAACCAGATCCAGATTTTTTGCTTCGACGACGGCCTCGGGGGCACCGGATTGGGCCGTGGCCTGGGTAGTCGTTTGAGTATTCATGTCTTCGCCTTATTCAGACTATGAGCGGGCCGCACGCGGGGTTTCCACCGGCGCAGCCCTGCTCCTTGATGTCACACCGATGTTTAAACGCCAGTGGCAGGAATGCCAGAGCGTTCCACAGGACGTGGGGCCGTCAGCTCTTTCCAGGTCGACAGCGCCTTGTTCACGGTTGCATTGGCTTCGCGTTCCACAAAACGGCCATGGCCTTCCTGGGTGCGGATTTCGCCGTCATGTACAGCCACATGACCCCGCGTCAAGGTAAAGCGTGGCAGGCCTTTGACCTCATGGCCTTCAAAGACGTTGTAATCAATGGCCGATTGCTGGGTGCTGGCGGCAATGGTTTTGGACTTTTCCGGATCCCAAACCACCAGATCCGCATCGGCTCCCACCAGGACCGCACCCTTTTTAGGATAGCAGTTCAGGATCTTGGCGATATTGGTCGAGGTCACAGCGACAAATTCATTTGGCGTGATCCGCCCCGTGGCAACCCCTTGGGTCCAAAGCATCGGCATCCGGTCTTCCAACCCGCCGGTGCCGTTGGGGATCTTAGTGAAATCCCCTACCCCATACCGTTTCTGTTCTGTCGAGAAGGCGCAGTGATCCGTTGCCACCACCGAGAGCGATCCCGACTGCAAACCAGCCCAAAGACTGTCCTGATGCTGTTTGTTGCGGAAGGGCGGTGACATAACCCGGCGCGCCGCATGGTCCCAATCCGGGTTGAAATATTCGCTCTCATCCAGCGTCAGATGCTGAATCAGCGGCTCGCCCCAGACGCGTTTGCCCTGCATCCGGGCGCGGCGAATAGCCTCGTGGCTGTCCTCACAGGAGGTATGCACCACATAGAGCGGCACCCCGGCCATATCAGCAATCATGATGGCGCGATTGGTGGCCTCGCCTTCCACCTGGGGAGGCCGCGAATAGGCATGGGCCTCTGGGCCAGTATTGCCCTCCGCCAGCAATTTGGCCGACAGTTCCGCAACCACATCGCCGTTTTCCGCGTGAACCATGGCAATGCCACCCAGTTCCGCCAGACGCTGAAAACTAGAGTACATCTCATCATCATTGACCATCAAAGCGCCCTTATAGGCCATGAAGTGCTTGAAGGTATTGATACCACGGGTCTCGATCACGGTCTTCATATCGTCAAAGACCTGCTCGCCCCACCAGGTCACCGCCATATGGAAGGAATAGTCACAATTGGCCCGGGTTGATTTGTTGTCCCAGCGCTTCAGCGCATCCAGCAGGCTTTCCCCTGGATTGGGCAGCGCAAAATCCACCACCATGGTGGTGCCCCCCGCCAGACCCGCACGGGTGCCGCTTTCAAAATCATCTGTCGAATAGGTCCCCATAAAGGGCATCTCCAGATGGGTATGCGGATCAATCCCGCCCGGCATGACGTAGCAGCCGGTGGCATCGAGCTCCTCATCGCCTTTCAGGTTCGGCCCAATCGCGGTGATCACGCCATTTTCAATCAAAACATCCGATTTATAGGTCAGATCCGCGGTGACGATCGTCCCGTTCTTGATAACTTTGCTCATGGTAAAACTCCCTGTCTCGGGCGCAGAACGCACCCCTTATCTGGTTTTGGGACCAGCTCCCTGTTCACTTGACCCAGGCTTCAAAAGGCCCTGGTTTGGCTTGGTTTTTTCAGCCGACCCTGGTTTCATTTGGCCAAAAATATCCCGGGGGAGCGGCCCCTTAGGGCCGCGGGGGCAGCGCCCCCAGTTGGGTCAGGACACGATCTCGGCTGTCTCAACGACCGCATGGAACAACACATTGCCCCCGGCTTCCGCCCAGTCCTTGCTGATCTCTTCCGCTTCATTATGGCTCAACCCATCAACACAGGGGCACATGATCATCGCCGTTGGCGCAACCCGGTTGATCCAGCAGGCGTCATGCCCGGCACCGGAAATGATATCGAGATGTGAATACCCCAGACGATCTGCCGCACTGCGGACAGCCGTAACACAGGTCTCGTCAAACTTCACCGGATCAAAACCGCCAACCTTCTCAAATGCGATCTCAACGCCCATCGCCTCGGCAATCGCAGAGCCCTCATCATGCAGACGCTGTTCCATATCCTGAATGACCGCCAGTTCGGGCGAGCGGAAATCGACAGTAAAGACCACCTTGCCGGGGATCACATTGCGCGAGTTGGGGTAAACATCGATATGGCCCGCAGCCCCAACCGCACTGGGGGCGTGGGACCAGGCTATTTCGTCCACGGCCTGCAAAACCCGCGCCATAGCCAACCCGGCATTTCGGCGCATCGGCATCGGGGTCGACCCGGTATGGGCATCTTTTCCCGTGATGGTCACCTGGGTCCAGCTCAATCCCTGACCATGGGTAACAACGCCAATATCCTTACCCTCGGCCTCCAGGATCGGCCCCTGTTCAATATGCAGCTCAAAAAAGGCATGCATCTTGCGCGCGCCAACCTCTTCGTCACCCCGCCAGCCAATGCGCTTCAGTTCATCGCCAAACTTCTTGCCCTCGGCATCCTCGATCTCATAGGCCCAGTCCTGGGTGTGAATACCTGCAAAAACCCCCGAAGAGAGCATGGCCGGCGCATAGCGCGTGCCTTCTTCATTGGTGAAATTGGTCGCCACAATGGGGTGTTTGGTCTTGATCCCCAAATCATTCAGAGAGCGGATCAGCTCAAGCCCGGCCAAAACCCCAAGCACCCCGTCGTACTTGCCACCCGTGGGCTGGGTGTCCAGATGCGAGCCCACATAGACCGGCAGCGCCTCCGGATCGGTGCCTTCGCGCCGGGCAAACATATTGCCCATCTGATCCAAGCCCATGGTGCAACCGGCCTCTTCGCACCATTTCTGAAACAGGGCGCGCCCCTCGGCGTCTTCATCGGTCAAAGTCTGGCGGTTGTTGCCCCCTGCGACACCGGGGCCAATCTTGGCCATCTCCATCAGGCTCTCCCAGAGCCGATCGCCGTTGATTTTTAGATTCTGTCCCAAAGACGTCATCGCAGCTTCCTTCCTGTTCCCCCCGCTGATCTTGCGGGTTATTCTTGGCTTGGCACCAATTGGTGGCTTTGAAGCGTTGGTCTGGATCCAGGGAGCTGGATTTGACCAACTGGTCAAACTCACGCTATCACGGGTTCCGCACCAGTCAAGAAATTGAGTCATATTGACTCACAAATCCCCTTAAATTAGGGGCGAAACGCGCAAATTGCGGGCAATTGCCCCGCACAAATGGCCAGCAAGGATCGCTTATCCACAATGCCCAAGGACCGATCACCAACCCGCATCCAGAAAAAGAATCGCGCCACCATTTTGGAGGCCGCACTTGAGGTCTTTTCGGCCCATGGTTTTCGCGGCGCAACCGTCGATCAAATTGCAACCCAGGCAGGTTTATCCAAGCCCAATCTGCTCTATTACTTCCCCTCAAAAGAGGCGATGTTCACCGCCCTTTTGTCGGAGTTGCTGGACACCTGGCTGGACCCGATGCGGGAAATCAATCCAGAGGGAGAGCCGCTGGAGGAGATCCTCGCCTATGTGCAGCGCAAGCTGCAAATGAGCCGGGATTTGCCACGCGAAAGCCGATTGTTTGCCAATGAAATCGTACAGGGGGCCCCGCGGATGCTAGAGGCGCTTTCGACGGATCTGCGGGATCTGTTGGAGGAAAAATCCGCCGTGCTCGAAAGCTGGATGGCAGCTGGAAAAATCAACCAGACCCACCCAAAACACCTGATGTTTTCGATCTGGGCCCTGACCCAGCACTATGCAGATTTTGATGTTCAGGTACGCATGCTGATGGGAACAGAGGATCCCTTCGATGCTGCACCCGAGTTCCTAGAAACCTTTTATCGTCGGATGCTTACGCCCAAAAGTTAATAGGGATTGACCAAAAAGGCTTCCAAGGCGCAGGCAATCATAGGATCACCAAGAAATAGAAAAAGGCAGCGCATAAGCGCTGCCTTTTGCTATTATTAACAATCTATTAAAAGACCAACTTCACTCAGCTGCAGTGGCTGATGGGTTGTTGGGGTGCGTGGTCCAGTTGGCATATTCATCGGAAACCACCTTGCCGGTGCGCTCATCAATTTGACCGGCTGGCACTTCTTCCATGGTGATGCAGCCTTCGATCGGGCAAACATTCACGCAGAGGTTACAGGCCACGCATTCATCATCCTTAACAGTGAAAACCCGGTCGGCGCTCATCTCGATGGCCTGGTGCGAGGTATCTTCGCAGGCAGCAAAGCAACGGCCACAGCTGATGCAGTCTTCCTGGTTGATCTTCGCCTTGGCGATAAAGTTCAGATCCAGATACTGCCAGTCGGTGACATTGGGAACCGCCATGCCGATGAAATCCTGGGTTGAAGTATAGCCCTTTTCATCCATCCAGTTGGAGAGACCTGAGATCATCTCTTTCACAACGTTAAAGCCATAGGTCATTGCCGCGGTGCAGACCTGCACATTGCCGGCGCCGAGCGCCATGAACTCGGCTGCATCTTTCCAGGTGGTGACACCACCAATGGCAGAGATCGGCAGATCATGTGTCTCGGGGCAGCGAGCGATTTCCGCAACCATGTTCATGGCAATCGGCTTTACCGCCGGACCACAATAGCCACCATGGGTCCCCTTGCCGCCAACGGTTGGCTCGGGCGCCATCTGGTCCAGATCCACCGAGACAATCGAGTTGATGGTATTGATCAGGCTGACCGCGTCACCACCGCCATTTTTGGCCGCGCGTGCTGGGAAACGCACGTCGGTGATGTTTGGCGTCAGCTTCACGATCACTGGCTTGGAGTAATATTTTTTGCACCATTCCGTGACCATTTGAATGTATTCAGGCACCTGCCCCACAGCCGCACCCATGCCACGTTCGGCCATACCATGCGGACAGCCAAAGTTCAGCTCGATGCCGTCTGCGCCGGTGGCTTCGACCTTGGGCAGGATGTCCTTCCAGGCCTGTTCCTCGCAGGGCACCATGATCGAAACGATCACCGCACGATCCGGATAGTCCTTTTTCACCCGGGTGATTTCCTCGAGATTGATCTCCAGCGAACGGTCGGTGATCAGCTCGATGTTGTTCAGCCCCAGCAGGCGACGGTCGGCCCCAAAGATCGCGCCATAGCGCGGACCATTGACGTTGACCACAGGGGGGCCTTCGGAGCCCAGGGTCTTCCAGACCACACCACCCCAGCCAGCCTCAAAGGCACGACGTACGTTATATTCTTTGTCCGTTGGCGGCGCCGAGGCCAGCCAGAACGGGTTGGGGGATTTAATGCCTAAGAATTCTGTTGTCAGATCAGCCATTTGTCTGTTCCTTTTCATGCTCGCTTGGGGCTCTCAACCAGTAAGAGCCCCGGCTTGCTCAGCCCATCAGGCTCGCGTGAATGTCCATTGCAGCGTCGCGGCCCTCAGCCACGGCCGTTACGGTGAGATCTTCGCCACCAGAGGCGCAATCCCCCCCGGCCCAGACATTGGCCACCGAAGTGCGCCCCGTGGCATCGACCATGATCTTGCCGCCCTCCAGCTCAACCGCTTCAGGCTGTCCGACCAGGCTTTGGCCGATGGCCTTGTAGACCTGATCCGCCGACAGGCGCGTGGTTTCACCGGTGCCGCGCACCCGGCCCTCTTCGACACTGGTGTATTCCAGTTCGATCTCTGAGGCCGCGCCGGCCCCGTGGATGGCCTTGGGCATCACATTGAACATCAGCTTGACGCCCTTGGAGGCCGCAAGATCCTGCTCGAACCGGCTGGCGCCCATGGCGTCACGCCCACGACGATAGGCAATGGTGACGTTCTCAGCGCCCAGTAGCTTTGACTGAACAGCCGCATCCACAGCCGTCATGCCACCACCGATCACCACGACATTGCGCCCAACGGGCAACGCGCCGAGATCATCAGCCTGGCGCAGGTCTTCGATGAAGTCCACCGCGTCACGCACACCGTCCAGGTCCTCGCCCTCGGCGCGCAGGGCATTCACCCCGGCCAGGCCGATCGACAGAAAGACCGCGTCATACTCCGCCTGCAGCCCGTCCAGTGACAGTTCAGCCCCCAGCTTTTTGCCGTAGTCCATGGTGATACCACCGATTTTCAGCAGCCAGTTCACTTCGCGTGCGGCAAAATTTTCTGTGGATTTATAGGCGGCGATGCCAAATTCATTCAGACCACCGGCCTTTGACTTGGCATCAAAAACCACAACATCATGGCCCAGCATGGCCAGTCGGTGCGCTGCGGACAGACCGGCAGGGCCGGCGCCAACAACCGCAACCTTTTTGCCGGTGCTTGCGGCGCGGCTATAGGGGTGCACGTCCTTGTCCATCACCACATCAGTGGCATAGCGCTGTAGACGCCCGATCTCGACGGGCTTGCCTTCGGCAGCTTCCCGAACGCAGGCCTCTTCACACAGCGTTTCTGTTGGACAGACCCGTGCGCACATGCCGCCCAGGATGTTCTGGTCCAGAATGGTCTTCGCCGCCGAGGACGGATGGCCTGCCTGGATCTCGCGGATGAACTGCGGGATGTCGATGCTGGTAGGGCATGCTGTCATGCAGGGCGCATCATAGCAGAAATAACAACGATCCGCGGCCACTGCGGCTTCATGTGCGTCGTAAGCGGGGTGCAGATCCGCAAAATTGTCGGCGATGTCAGCAGCGGCCAAACGCCCTGTCTGAATCCCTGATGCCTGATGGCTACTCGCCATTGGGTGTCTCCCTGACTGTGTTCTTATTCGACTCAAAGAGTGCCACAGTTTGATTTTTTATCAACTGGTAAAATTTTTAAGATGGCAATTTTTTCCTGAAACCAAACATGAAAACTCCATAGGGCACTGAAAAAATTGAATTATTAAACAAGCTCATTTCTTAGGCGTTTGGTCTTGCAAATCGCATGACCGATAATTTCACGCAACAGGCGCGGAAATTTATTACGCCGCAGTGCAGAATTCACCACCCTCCCCGCCCGGCGTTCCCCCTGTCCTGGCAGCCGACATGCCCGCGTTGACAACGCAAAAAGGCCGGAGCTCTGCCCCCGGCCTTTTGATCCTCATGGTATTTTTGATCGGCGGCTTAGCTGGGCAGGACAGCCGTAGCTTCGATCTCAATCTTGGCCTCATCCTCGACCAGCGCCGAGACAACAACCATGGTCATCGCAGGAAAATGATACCCCATGACGGCACGATAAGCGGCCCCCACTTCGGCCTGATGCGCCACATATTCCGCCTTGTCGGTCACATACCATGTGAGCCGGGTGATATCGCTCGCCTGGCCCCCTGCAGTCTCGACCACTTCGAGAATGTTGCGCAGAACCTGGCTCATCTGACCAATGAAGCCATGTTCTTCAAAGCGTTGATCTGCATTCCAGCCGATCTGGCCGCCAACAAACAGCAGCTTTCCCTCGGCAACCATGCCATTGGCATAGCCCTTGGCCGGCTTCCATCCTTCGGGATGTACAGAAATGGCGGGCATAGGGCTCTCCTTTGGGTCACTTGCTATCTACAAACTGATCGCTTCTGCAGCTTATGCTGTCATATCAGGCAGATTGGATATATTTCAAGCTTAAAATTTATAACCCTGAAGTAAAATCTCTTTGGGCAAGGCCGCCTGTCGCAGAAGCATCGCCCCAAGAAAACCCAGGCAGGAAGTCAGGACCGGAAGTCCAGCGTCAGCCGTTTGGTCTGCGCAAGACTTTGACAGGTCAGAATATGACCCGCGGCAATATCCCCCTCCGCCAGCGCCATGTGGCTGCGCATATGCACCGCGCCATCGGCCAGTTGGGCGCGACATGCGCCACAGACCCCTGATTGGCAGCTAAACGGCACCGTCAATCCATTGGCGCGGATCGCAGCCAACAGGTTTTGCCCCTCTTGCACCGAGATCTCGTGCTGCCCGTCCTGCAATCGGATGACAGCGCTTGCAGCGCATCCCTGCACCCCATCATCGGCGGGCTGAGCCGCGCCAAAGCTTTCCATGTGGATACGATCTGCGGGCACATCCAGATCATTCAGGCCGGATGACAGATCTCGGTTCATCGCCCCCGGACCGCAGATCCAGTACTGCACATCCTGGGCAACAGGCGGCGTTTGCGTGATGGCGGCCTTGACCGCCTGCGCATCCACGTGGCCCTGTCGCCAGGGCGAAAACCAGCTCCAAAGCGAGGCGGCAGAGAGCGCGTGGCGCAGGGTGAACCGGTCGGGGTGTTGCGTCACCAATTGATCCAGCTCTTTGCGAAACAAGATGGTGTCGGCGGAGCGATTGCCAAAGATCAGATGGGCCACAGATTCGGGTTCATCCGTCAGGACAGCCTGGACCATTGCAAAGAGCGGCGTGATGCCACTGCCGGCGCCAAAGAAGTAATGGGTCCGGCGTGCATGGCGCCGCGGCTCCAGGGCAAAACGGCCGATGGGCGGCGCCACCTCGATCCGGTCCCCTACGGACAGGGCATCGGCGATATGGTTCGAGACCAGCCCGCCGCTTTCGCGCTTTACCGTGATCCGCAACGGCGCGCCCGGTGGGTTTGACACAGTATAGCTGCGGCGCTGCTCCTGAGCTTCCAGGACAAAACGCAGGGTCACATGCTGCCCCGCATGCCAGGCAAAACGGTCGATCAGGTCAGCGGGAAGTTCAAAAGTGACGCTGGTGGCCCCGCCACCAATTTCAGCGTTCAGCTCTGCAACCCTCAAACTGTGAAATTCAAACATCACCTGCCCCCATTTGTCGGGCCTGCAGATCCATAAAGTCCAAAACCGCCCGCTGATGGCGGGTGATAGGGCTTTCCCCTGTGGCGGCAGGGCCGATTTCCAGATAGGGGCTGGCCAGGGATTTTTGCTGCTGTTCGCAGGCATAGACATCCTCCGCGGTGAAATCCCCCGAGGCCATCGGATCCTCTTTCCCCGCAACATCTTCGCCGCTGTATTTTGGCCCGCCAAAGCTCTTCCAGAACCCGGAGCTGAGCCATTCCTGCTTGCTGAATTCCCAAGCAGAGGCATCGGCCAGCTTGGTGCGGTTCTCAACCCGGGTGAGCTCGGGGCCAAGCGGCGTTAGGATAAAGATGTTCCAACTGTCTTCGCTGGCCCCGATCCCGGTGCCTGGAAACAACATGGGCACCCAGGCGCCGACATGCGGCTTTGGGATCACCCGAGGGCTCGGCAGGTTTTGTTCCAGATCCTTAGCATATCCCGGCGCAGGGGGCTCCCAGAAGTGATAGTGCGGCCCCTTCCAGCCGTATTCAGCCCGGGCATGATCATACATATGCAGCGTGTTCGAATGCAGGTGGCTCAGGTGGTAGACGTCGATATAGTTTTCCACCACTATCTTCCAGTTGGCCTTGATCTCATAGCTCTGCCGAGCCTCGGGGTATTCCACCAGCTTGGCAGGGTCATGCGGTCCCAGCAGCGGCTCCACCGCGCCAAACCATTCCACCAGCGAAGGCGCATCGGGTTCAGGATGAACAAAAAGCATGCCGCGCCAGATATCGACGCTGGCAGGCTTCAGCCCCAGACAGGACTTGTCCAATCCGCCTGGGTATTCGGTCTCCTCATCGGGGACCGAGATCAGGTTGCCTTCCAGATCATAGGTCCAGTCATGATAGGGGCAGGTCAGCGCCTTTTGCGTCTTGCCAACCGCCCGGATCAGCTGAGTGCCGCGATGGCGACAGATATTGTGAAAGGCCCGCAGCCGGTGGTCACGCCCCATGACAATAAAGATATTGTTCACCCCCGCCTGAACCGACAGATAGTGACCGGGTTCAGGCAGATCCTCTGCCAGCCCGGCATAGCGCCAACTGCGGGAAAAAATGAGGCGTTGTTCCCGGTCGAACCAATCCTGCGTGGTATAGGCTTCAACGGGCAAATGGTGATACATTTTGGACATCTTGAACCTCAGACCAGCCAAAGGGCATATTGGGGAAACAGGCTGGCAGCCACCATCATCAGGCCAAACAAAGCCCAGAGGATCACCACAGCCCAAAACAAAATGGGGTCTTCGGCGCGTTTAACGTCAAAGACCAGTGCGGTCTGACCTGCCAAGACTGAAGGCACGGTCCACCACAGGAACAAGAGCCCCCACAACCAATAGGCTTGCAGCAAGGCCGCCAACAGTAGCACTGGCAGGGCCAGGTAGTTGACCACACGTGTCTTACTCATTTCACTCATCCAATTTGTTCCGGCGTTACATCTGATGTCAGGCTAGCGGCCAAAATCAGGGCGGCGTGCCTCATCTCGGCACGCCAGTTTTCCGGCGGGTTCAAAGGCGAGATGGAATCCAGCGTCACATAGGGCGCGACAATCCCCTGGGTGACAGCCCGAATACGCGCCAGCCCGGCCTGCGGCGCAACCCGGTTCAGGGTGGCGGCGATGGTGTCGACAAACTGCGCCAGACTGTCCAGCAGAGGCTCTCGCATGTCGGGGTAATCGGCCACAGCCACGGTCAGCGCCTGCCAGGCCAGCATGAGGCGCGGATCACTTGCCGGATCCTCCTGATAGAGATAGGCAACCAGATCTTGGGGGGTTTCCACAGCGGTGAGCTCGCCCTGCACAAATGCCGTCAAAGCCGCATATTCTGCAACCACATGGGTGGCCAGAGCCGCAATCATCTCATCCTTATTGCCAAGGTAGTGGCGCAACAGCGGGCGTTTGACACCGGCCTGCGTGGCAATGCGTTCCTGGGTGGCTCCGTCCAGACCATAGCGGGCGACACAGGTCAGGTAGGCATCCAGAATTTGTTCCGATCTTTGATCCTTCAGGCTGGGGCGGGGCATGGCGACTCCATTTATTGTCACTTATGACAAATAACCCCTCTCGGTATTTTGTCAATAGTGACAGCAAACCTCTGTCCGCCCCATCCATCCGGCTCTTAGCCAAGGGGCTGCCGTAAAGAAAGCACTGGAACGCCGCCATGCAGGACATAGCGAGACACCGGTGCCATCACGCGGATCAAGATTTTGGAGAACGTTTTGAGAAACCCTCGAGAGAGAGAGAGAGAGCAAAATATGCGCCACCACCTGGGTGCAATTTCCCAGGTACAATGAAACCCTCGCCCCAAGGGCGCTTGCCCCGCTGGGGCGAACACTCAAAGGCAGGTGTAAAAGGCTCCTGGGCTATGGCCCTGCGCATGCAAGGCCCACCCCCGCAATGGATCGGGAATGTATGGTCTCCGCCCCATCTGCCCAGACAAACAGCAGGAGCGGAGATAGGATTTCAAGTCGCGCCAACCAGAGGCTGGCGCCTTTGGCCTTAGGTCATGCCCAGGGCTTCTTTGATACATGTTCTGCATTGTCGCTTAGATGTACCTATACTGGCTTTCTTGACTACTAAACGCCTTTAGAACCGACTAGACGTGCTACCCTGTAAATCGAAGGTTGGCTTGAGAATGCATGGTTGGCATCATGCTGGCAAATCCAGCGCTGACGCAAAGCATTGATCTCTCATCAGTAAAGAACTTGCTGCAAGGCATCGTCGACACGATCACCGCCCCCTTGGGAATCGTGATCGACACGCTGGCCCTGATCGGCGTGTTCCTGTCCTGGCTCTCTGGCATTCTGGATTGTCGCCAAGCGCTTTGGGTGCTCCTGGCCATCGCTGGCATCGCAACCGCACCCACCATTGTCGCCGCCATCTGGAGTACGTGACACACAATGACCGTACCAACCCTTCCCTTCCTTAGCTTGATCCACCCGCCGAAGCTCATCGGCTTGCCGATCATGTACGCAATGGTCTGGCTCTTCGGATCTGTGCTGGTGTTTTTGTGACTGCAAAGCTGGCCTGTCATCATTCTTGCAGGCCTCGCCTATCCGGCTCTTTGGAAAGCGGCAGATTGGGATCCAGCCTTTCTAGAGGCGGTTTTGGTCACCGTTCAGGAAACGCCGCCAACATCCAATCGCAATATCCATAGAGGGAGCAGCTATGCCCCGTGATGAGACGACCTCCCTGCCCGATTGGGCCCGTCGGGAACGCCCAATGGCCAGCATGCTGCCCTATGTATCGCTAGTGGATGACGTGACAGTCCGCACGCGCGGCAACGAATTGTTCCAATGCATCCGGCTAGTCATTGCTGAGGTCCTTTTTGTTCTCTATTTCGATGAAAAATTAGGGGATCAGGGGCCAAGGATCAGGATCAAGCGCAAATGCGGAGGGTCCGCCCCAGGTGGAAACCGTATTTGCGCTTGAAGGTGTTTGACGTCAGCGCCTATGGGTCCAAATAGCTGTATTTGATGCCCATCTGGCGATCATAGCGGGCCACCACCAGGGCTCTTCCCTCTGTCGTCTTTGTGATCATGCAATCTACGGCTTCTATGGCCGACGCCATCGCTTCAGTCCATCATGGGAAAGGCCCCCCATGGGGCGTTTGTGTTCTATTTCGACCCATAGCCATCAGTTTGTCTGTCCTGCACATGGCAGTAACCGCAAAAAGGCTCAGAACGTTTCCCCTGCCGCACAATGTCTCCCTGGTGTCCGCAGAGGCAGCAGGTGATGGCCGAGAGGTTTTCTAGCCGCTCGACATAGGGCTCAACCCAGTCGAAATACCAATGCCAGCCGATGGATGCCTCGCCAACACGCGTGGTTTTGACATCAGAGATCTGCAGGTGTCCTGGGGGCGACTTTGCAAATTCTGGATCTGCTTCAACGCTCCGCAGAAACTGATCCAGAATTATAGACCAACCAGGCCCGATAAC
>NZ_LIKT01000019.1 GCF_001294455.1 Phaeobacter sp. 11ANDIMAR09 | reverse complement strand
GAGCGCCGAACGCCGAGTTTTGGCCACTGGCGGGATGCAAGCTTTGGCGAATTTGGAATGGTAGGTGTACCGCACCCACCATTTGCGGTACATTTTGGTCAATAAAATATGAGCCAAATTCTCTTAATTCCAATCCTGCCGGGCCTACCACCACCACTAAAAAATCCATGCTTTCAAGAATGAAGGTGTGACGAATAGGTCGCATGTCGCCATACAGGCCTCTCACTTCCTCTCTTAAGCTTTCCCGAAAAATCGATAAGTCTCGCCCCTTTTCCACGCCTGAGATCTGATCGATGTACCGGCGTGACGGCTGGACGCATCAGTGCGTCGAGACCAGCCAATGGGAAAAGGTGCATAAAACTAACCCCATAATTTGCCTTTTATGGGAACAAAAAATGTGAGACCGCGCATGGGCTTGCCAGGACCACAAGCCGCTCTCTGTGCCGGGCTATTTCCAGGTCAGGCTTTGCCCCGAAAAACACCCCATCAAGGTATCAGGCGGCATTTGGCCCAGCTGCTCAAACAGGGAAAGACTGTTTATCCTTGAAATCATCTCGGCAATCCGTCCCTGCTCAAAGCGGAACATCAGCAGATTGTTGACCTTGATCGGGGTGACATTGTTTACGCCGGAGGCTGTTGTTTGATAGTGCACACTGACCCAATCGCCATCTTCCAGATAGACTAGAATTTCGGTCTTCATCGGCCCGATCAACCGGTGAAACACCTCGATCAGCAGTGGGATATCCTTCCGCAGCGCCAAGCCACCATAAAGCGGGCTGTCTTCGGCCAAAGAAGGGGCAAGACATTGGTCCAAAGCAGCGATGTTATGGGCGTCCCAAACCTCCGAAAACCAAAGTTCGACAACATCTCGCTTGCTTAAAGGCATAGCACTAGCACTCCGACAATTATTGACAGTCGCACCTTGGGTAGAGCTGGAAAATGTGATGCATCTCTTCCTTCGGGCAACAGATAGTTTCGAAAAACCATTACCTAGTTTCCCGCCTGCGACAAGCTTACTCACTGATAAGGAACAACGTTTTCCTATTTTTCAATCAGAGAGGTAGCTGGTGTGAGCAACACGCCCTTTGCATTGCAATGTAATTCACCCCACACCTATTCGCTGGTCGCCTAGGAAAAACTCGTCCATCATCCGCACATAAAATAGCTGAACAACAGGAGATGCGCGTGTCAGAACACGGATATGAGGCCGGGCGATTGAACCTGCCGTTTGTGGGAATTTCCACCTTTGGCAAGTCCAACTATGTCGCCGATTGGGATGCAATTGATGCTGATGTTGCCATCCTTGGGGCGCCCTTTGATTTTGGCACCCAGTGGCGACCAGGTGCCCGGTTTGGCCCCCGCGCAGTGCGCGAAGCCTCCACGCTTTTCAGCTTTGGCCATGCCGGTGCATATGACCACGAGGATGACGCCACCTATTTGGGCGCAAATGTGACCATGGTAGATATTGGCGATGCCGATATCATCCATACCAAAACCGAGGAAAGCCACGCCAATATCGAATTTGGTGTCCAAAAGATCCTCGATGCAGGTGCCCTGCCCGTCACCATCGGTGGTGACCATTCCATCAACATCCCCTGCATCAATGCCTTTGCCGAGGATTGCGCTCAAAACGGTCCGTTACATGTGATTCAGATTGATGCACATCTCGATTTTGTCGACACCCGTCATGGTGTCACCAATGGCCATGGCAACCCGATGCGCCGCGCCATTGAAAAGGATTATGTCGCAGGCATGACGCAGCTGGGCATTCGCAATGTCTCCTCTACCGCCAAGGACGGCTATGACGATGCCCGTGCCCGTGGCTCTGACATTCTATCGGTGCGCCAGGTGCGTAAACTGGGCTGCGAGGCCGTCCTCGATCGCATCCCGGAAGGTGCGCGCTACTATGTCACTATCGACATTGACGCTTTCTGCCCCTCAATCGCTTCGGGCACTGGAACCCCCAGCCATGGCGGTTTCCTCTATTATGATGTGTTAGAAATCCTACAGGGCCTTGCCCAGCGTGGCGATGTGGTGGGCATTGATCTGGTCGAGGTCGCCCCGGCCTATGATCCAAGCGAAAGCACCCAGATCCTGGCTGCGCAGCTCTTGCTCAACTTCATTGGCTTTATATTCCACGCCCGCAAGGGACAGACCTCAGAAATCTGACGGTCGAAAGCTGGCATGCCTCCCCTTCTTCGGCGCATTCGTCGAAGAAGGGCCTAACGTCCGATGACGATATCAGCCTGCAGCCCGCCCAGCTCTTCGCTTTTGCCCAGGCGCAGCATTCCTCCATGGGCCCGGGCAATATCGGTTACGATGGCCAGGCCCAGCCCCACCCCCGAGCCCAGATCCTGATTCCGCGCCGGATCCAGCCGGGCAAAGGGGCGCACCGCATCCCCCCTCTGGGCTGCGGCAATACCCGGACCATCATCCTCGACGCGCAGACGCAGGGATTTTTCGGTCAAGGCCACAGAAACCCGCGCCCTAGTGCCATAGCGCACCGCATTGGAAATCAGGTTCTCCAGGGCCCGACGCATCGACTGCGCCCTCAGCAGAACGGTGCCAGAACCGCTCAGCTCCCCCAGCATCACATCCTTATCCTGGCGACGCCAATCCTCGACCACCGAGATCGCCAAGTGTTGCGGATCCACAGCTTCCGGCTCGCCTGTGGAAGCGCCACGCGAGAAATCCAGAAAAGCATCCAGCAGGGCCTGCATTTCGCTCACATCGCGCAGCATCGGCGCGGCATCCTCTTCATCTATCATGGCCAGGCTCAGCTTCAGCCGCGTCAGCGGCGTGCGCAGATCGTGGCTCACCCCCGACAGCATCAAGGTGCGTTGTTCGATCTGGCGCTCAATTCGCGCCCGCATATCAAGAAAAGCGCTGCCCGCCACCCGCACCTCAGTCGCACCACGCGGCGAATAGGCCAGATTGCGCCCCCGTCCAAAGGCCTGGGCGGCATCGGCCAGTTTCTTGATCGGGCGCAGCTGGTTGCGCATGTAGACAAAGGAAATCACCGTCATCAAAAACCCAAAGAACACCATGGTCACGATCAGCTGATGTGGTGCTGCCGCCGTCAGGCGCCGCCGATCCAACCGCAGCTCCAAAAGGCCCGCCGGTGTTTCAAAGTAGAGCAGAAACTCGCGATTCTCAGGGAATTTGACCGCAACAAAGCCGACCAGTTCCCGCTGCATCTTATCGCGCACCACACGGCCGGAGAATTCATTCAGGCTCAACTCATTCACCGGTCGGGGCGCATCGGGGTCTACAAAACGCGCCGCCATGGTCAAAGGCGCCAAATAGGGCTGCAACCGCTGCAAATAAAGTTCTGGATCTTTGATCTCTCCCGCCTGTTGTCGCAGCAGGGAGATTTCACGCAAAACCGTCGTGGTCATCTGCGTTGTTACATCCTCCAAATCACGCTTGATAAAGACAATTGTCACAATCAGCTGCAGGGTCACCACAGGCATGATCAGGATCAGTGCCGCACGGGCATAGAGACTGCGCGGAACATATTGTTTGAGCCATTGGAAGAACATAGGCTAACACTAGCGGTGCAGCTGCGCAGTGTGAAGAGAGCTTGGCAACAGTCTCTGCTGTTAGCGAAACCACTGCTCGTCCCAGTTCAAACGGGGGGGCGCAGAAAAACAGAAAAGGCCGCGCAAAAATGTGGCCGACACCACAGGCAAAGGGCAATACCAGATGCAGGCTCCAGATGATTTCACCCCCCCCCCCGGCCTGCCAGAGGAGCTGCAGCCAGGGGTGCGGCGCCTCCTGGCCCCTAACCCGTCCCCAATGACATATCGCGGCACCAACACCTATCTGATCGGAACAAGGGATCTGGCCGTCATCGACCCGGGCCCGCAGATGGAAAGCCATCTAGAGGCCATTATCGCTGCGGTGCAGCCCGGGCAACATATCAGCCATGTTATCGTCACCCACAGCCACCTTGACCATTCTCCCCTTGCCCGCGGACTCGCGGAGCGATGCGGCGCGTCGGTCTATGGTTTTGGCGGCAGTGAGGCCGGGCGCAGCGCCATCATGCAGGAGCTTGTAGCCGCAGGCATGAAAAGCGGCGGCGAAGGTATCGACCGCGCTTTCTCCCCCGATATCACCCTGGTGGACGGGGAGTTCCTGTCTGGAGAAGGCTGGGAGCTGGAAGTGATTCACACGCCCGGCCACCTGGGCAATCACATCGCCCTTGCTCTGGGAGATGCCTGTTTCACCGCAGATCACGTGATGGGCTGGGCCAGCTCTCTGGTTTCGCCCCCCGATGGTGATCTGACCGATTTCATGGCCTCTTGCGCCCGCCTGCGCGCGCGGGACTGGCGGGTGTTCTATCCCGGCCATGGCGGGGCCATCACCGCCCCCCAAGAGCGGTTGGATTGGCTGATCGCCCATCGCCAAGGCCGCGAAGCAGAGATTCTGAGCGCACTGGCAACCGCCCCTGCCACCCCGGCCGCACTGGCGCGCCTGATCTACAAAGAAACGCCAGCTGCGCTTTTGCCCGCCGCCGAACGAAATGTTTTTGCCCATCTTGTCGATCTGGTCGGCAGGTCCAAGGTAGAGCCCTGCGGTGAATTTGCAGAAACCGCCAGCTTTCAATTGCGGGTCTGAGATTTTTTCAGAAAAATGAAATTCACCTCTGGACCTCCCTCTGAGGTCTCGCTATATCGCACGGACCGTTCCGGCGTAGCTCAGCGGTAGAGCAGTTGACTGTTAATCAATTGGTCGTAGGTTCGATCCCTACCGCCGGAGCCATAAAAAGCCCTTAACCTGAATAGGTTGAGGGCTTTTTTGGTTCTACGGATATATGGAGAAACGCCCTCGCTTAGAGGCCTCACAAACATGCCCTCAGGCGGCCCTCCCCCCGGTTTTTCCAGCCAATCAAACCTCTTCTGCTGAAGGGAGATATCTCTGCAAAGCGGGCTTTGCCTTTGCCCAGAATTTCCGCAGAGCCGGGGCGGCGGGATCCTGGTCTGGTTCCTGCATTTCGATCTCGATGAGAGCTCCTCGCAGATCGGCGAGACCCAGAACCGCAGCGGATCCCGCCAGCCTATGGGCTTCCCTACGATGCTCTTCCAAAAGCTGTTCAGACCCGTCCAGGAGGGTGAGAAAACACTCAAACTCGGTGATATAGGCCTTCAGGAACCCAGTTGCACGCTCGGTGCCCAAAGCGTCAAAAAACTGTTCAACATCGGAAAGCTCCTCAGGTTCACCACCCGCACTCGGTGGGGCAGCGCGCCGCGCGATCAAAGCCGACAGGTCCTGTTGGCTGGCCGGTTTTGTGACCACTTCGACAAAGCCTGCTTTGAGTATCCGAGCATGGTCTTCCGGCGCAGTATGGGCGGTCAGCGCCACAATATCGATATCATCCGCCAGATGTTCGGCCCGGATTCGGCGGATTGCTTCGATCCCATCCACTTCCGGCATGCTGATATCCATCAAGACCAAATCAAACCGCAGCTTTCTGCAGGTCTCAACGGCGGCCGCCCCGCCCGAGGCAACCGTTACCTGATGCCCCTGCTTCTGGAGCATATGCTGAAACAGCTCTCGATTGATGTCATTGTCTTCGACCACGAGAATCGCTGCAGAATAATCCTGAGATTGCTCTGCCTTTGGGGCATGGCTTGGCAGCGGCAGAACGCTTGGCAGAGGCAGCACAAGTGTAAACAGGCTGCCCTCTCCCAATTCGCTTTCGCAGGTGATTGTTCCACCCATAGCTTCGACGATCCGATTGGTGATGGCCAAGCCCAGCCCCGTGCCCTCGCTGCTGCGCGCAAAGCTGGAGTCCAGAGTGATAAAATCTTCAAAAATCCGGTTCAGGTCCTTGGCGTCGATCCCCTCTCCGGTATCCGAGACGTGGAATTCGATCTGGCCTGCCGAGTCATTGCGTTGAACATCAACCATAACTGCACCATCGCGGGTGAACTTGATCGCATTGCCTATCAGATTGAGCAAAGCCTGCTGCAGCGCCCGCGGGCGGCCGGAAACCACATCAGCCCCATCCCTGATACAATAATTCAGGGTCAAAACGTTGCCGTTGGAGCGCGCATGGGCCTGCTGGCTTTCTACCAGCCCCTCCATCGACTCCCGCAGATTGAAGGAACATTCGGCTTCTGCCCCGATCCCGGCTTCCAAACTGGAGAGTTGTAAAACATCGTTTACGTGGTGCAGCAGCAATTCACCAGAGACCAGCATCGCATTCAAGTACCGGCTTTGCTCGGCGCTTGGGCCAGTTTGCTCCAGCAGCTCGATAGAGCCCAGAATTCCCGTCAGTGGCGTGCGCATTTCATGGCTCATCACCGTCAGGAGGTTGGCCTTGGCACGTTCCCCCGCCAGGGCATCATCGCGGGCCCGGCGCAGTTCTTCTTCGGCAGCGATACGATCGGATATATCGCGAATGAAGCCAACAAAAACCATGTCGGCCTGGCTGCGGCTGACGGAGAGAGAGACCTCCACCGGGAAGATCTCGCCGGATTTTCTTTGGGCCTCCAATTGCACCCGCCCCTGCCCTACCACCCGGGGATCAGAGGTTTTCAACAGGCGGGCCATACCGGAACGATGGGCCGCGCGCAGATGCGGCGGGATGATCAAATCAGCCATCTGGGCGCCGATCACTTCCTCACGGTCATAGCCAAAGATCGCCTCGGCGGCGCCATTGAAGGCCAGAATATGCCCCTCTTGGTCTGTCATCAGGATGGCATCCAGCGAGGAAGAAATCATAGCCTCCATACGAGAGGCCGCTTTTTGGCGCTCCAATGCCAAATTGCGACCGCGGCGATACATCCAACCCGACAGGAGTGCCGTGACCCCCAGCGCCGCAATCAGGGCCAGAACGACAACGCCCAAGCGCCACAAAAGATCAAAAAGCTGCAACCGTTTGCTTTCGGTCTCTTCGACCTGTATCACCACCCCAAACAGGGCCAGCTCGCGTACATCATCTCCATTGTGCAGCAGTTGCGTCGCGATCAGGTGACGGTTCTTCATCAGCTGATCATCCGGCACATCAATTACCTCAACCAAGGTATCCAAACGGCCCTGCAAACGGCCCAGCAACTTGCTACCCGCCGGAGAATTGCGCAGATCCTCAAAAAGCGGCCCCTCAACAAAGGTGTCGATGCGGCTGTAGTAAATATCAAATTGGCGTCGAAGAGCGGAGATTCCGCCTGGTTCAACAACCGAATCCAGCGCGGCTTCCAGCTTGAGATGATCCACTTCGGCCTGGGACAGAACCCATTGCATATTGTCCGTTGCCGCGGTTGAAAGCCCTTCCAGCCGCAAAACGACCTCATGGCCCAGACGTACTGATTGCAAGGTCAGCAACGGCAACATCATCAAAGCCAACACGAGCAAAACCTTTGACAGCCGAGGCCAGTTTCGCTTTCCAAACATGGGCTCACGCACAGCGTTAGCCGCCTTCCGCGGGAAGACGGCCGAGGCGGCTTGGGGTTTGGCCTGCTGTGCCTCAGTCATCGCCTTTGTCATTCAGTTATTGGTCTTAGGGTCATGCTGTCCAACTGCCAGATGCTGCGGCTATAGATCGCCTCAGTCCGGTAGGCCGGATTGCTGTCGTAGGGATAAACCAGCCACAAAGGGCCTTTGCCGCGCAAAGACATCGTCTTGCCATTGCGCATATAGGCAACAATTGGACCCTCTGCCGTTGCATCCGACAGCGGCACTTCCACCATGTAATCATTGACGGCCCGCGCCTCAATTGTAAGCCCCGGGGTGCCCGCGGTCAGATCAAACTGAGCCAACAAATCCGCCAGAGGCACGCCGGTAAAACTCTGCGGCCCCGTGGTCCAGATCGTGGAGGTGTCAAAACTTTTTGCCTCATAGCCCTTCATATCCTCGAGGGTCAGCTGCGCGACTTTGACTTCGTCCCCCTGCAGGGTAATGGTCAGCACAAACTCGCTTTGAATCGCTGGCGTCGTTCCATTGGCCGCCGTATCCGCGCGGGCAACATCGCCCGCAAACAGGCCTGCAAAAATTGCAAGACCGCCGCCTAGAGCCAAGGATAGAAACCTCTTTCCGTACATTCCGACGCCTCTCTTCTCGTTGTGCAAAAATCAGCCCATTTGGTGGACCGCACTCTCGGAACCATCCCAGCTATTCTTGCTATCTAAAATTGAGGAAACCCTAACATACATTCCTGATTGAGCTATCTACGCCTGCGGATAGTCTCCTATCCTTCTGTATAGATGTGGAATTCGTAAAATGCCTTTCATTCAACAGGCCGCCTCGCCCATCTGCATGGCATCAGACGCGCCGTCAGGGCGCCAATTCTGGCGCTAAACCGCTGTGCGTATTGCGCTGTTTTCACCCCGCCTGCGCTTTGACTCAGCAGATCCTGTTTTGGTTCAGGCAAAGGCTGATGAGTTGACATCCTTCAAAACTTCCAAAAATCTTGATGGAATTGAAAGACTTCTGATTGTAGGCTAAGCCTAGTGTCAGTCCAACTTTTAGGGTCTTCATGCGTATTTTGTTAGCAGACGATCACGATATGGTCCGTGAAACCATCTCTGCCTTCCTGGAAACCAAGGGGGAAGCAGCGGTTGTCTTGGCCACGGATTTGGCCGGAGCGCTGGACCAGATCAAAACCGACGGCCCCTTTGATCTTGTGCTGTTGGACTATCAAATGCCGGGCATGCATGGGCTCAACGGTCTAAGCGAAGCCATCGCTGCCAATGGCGGCAAAGGGGTTGCAATTCTCTCCGGCAACGCGCCGACACAAACGGCTCAGGAAGCCCTCAAACTAGGCGCAATCGGATTTATTCCAAAGACCATGGGCGCCCAGTCGCTACTCAATGCTGTCAGGTTCATGGCAGCAGGCGAAATCTACGTCCCCGTGGATCTGATGCGCGAGGAAGCCTCCGCACCGGCGCACCCCTTGGCAGAAAAGCTGAGCCCGCGCGAGAATGAGGTCCTATCCGGTCTGTGCAAGGGCCAATCCAACAAGGAAATCGCCCGCGAACTGGACCTCCAGGAAGTCACGATCAAGCTGCATGTGCGCACGCTCTGCCGCAAACTGGACGCAAAGAACCGAACCCAGGCTGCCATGATCGCAAAGGAAGCCGGGCTCTACTGACCCTGCGCGCGCCTAACCCTGGTTTTGGATATGCAGACAGCTCGCATGTGTTTGCACTGGAGAGCGCCCCCAAAGATAGAGGCCGCGACCTCGCCCGACCTAAAATGAGATCCTCGCAGGCAGGTGGGCATAGCCGCGAAAACGGATGCGGCCCCCGCTCTCACGCCCAGGCAGGACTTCGTAGTTGGGATAGCGGGCCAGGAACCGCTCCAGCGCAATTTTGCCTTCCAGCCGCGCCAGGGTCAGCCCGACACAGACATGCGGCCCGCCCGCAAAGGCCAGATGCCGGTTTGGCTTGCGCGCCACATCAAAAACCTGCGGATTGTCAAAAATCTCAGGATCGCGATTGGCCGCACCAATGACCAAATGCAGATTGCTGCCACGCGGGATCACATGTCCGCCGAGCTCCACCATGCCCGTGGTTTCTCGATTGCCGAGCTGGTTGGGCGAACGAAAGCGCAAGATCTCCTCGACCGCAGGCTTTATCAGCTCAGGCTGCGCCAAAAGCCGCGCCCGCTGATCCGGATGATCATGCAGCAGAGCAAGTCCGTTGCCGATCAGATTGGTGGTGGTTTCATGACCGGCATTCAAAATGAAGATACAGTTCTGGATCAGCTCGATCTCGCTCAATCCTTCCGGCTGTACTTCGGTGTCGCTATCCCCGATCAACCGGGTCAAAACATCCGTTTCCGGATCCCCAGGCGCAGCGCGACGACGGGCAATCAGATCGCTCAGATAGGCCTTGAACTCCTCAACCGCTTGGTGCCCCATCGCCAGCTCTGACTCGCTCAAGGAGGGCTCGAGCGCCCCAAGAATAGCCAGAGACCAATCCCGCAGAGGCCCGCGTTCATCCATTGGCACATCCAGCAGGTTGCCAATGACCTGAATGGGAATGGTTGCGGCAAAATCCGCGATCAAATCCACAACTGGCCGGTCGGCCATTGCCGCAAGCAGATGATCGACGGTAGCAATCAACCCCGGCTCCATCCGGGCCAACGCCCGGGGTGTCAGCGCCGAACTCATAATCCGACGCACCCGGGTGTGCAGTGGCGGATCCGAAAACACCAACGAGGTGGTGTGATGTTCAAACAGCGGAGAACCGGCGCCAAATTTGGGGGCAAAAACCGCCTTTTTATCCGAAGAAAACAGCGTTGTGTCCCGGTAGATGCGATCCAGATCATCGTAGCGGCTGATCAGGAAAGAGCCATCCGGCTGCGGCAGCACCGGCGCTTCGGACAAGAGCGCATCATAGAAGGGAAACGGATCCTCAACAAAACCTGCGGGCGGATGGGTCAGATCAAAATGACGAATATCTGCCATCGGTGACATCGAGGATTTGGGCAAATTGGCTACTCCAGGTTAATGCTTTGAAGATCAACATAAAATATCGCCCTGTCAACACTACGCTCCTTGTGTTCAACGGCGAAGCTGACAAAATTTGCTGGGTGACAGGGGGCGAAAATCGCCATATGTTCCCCCTATGTCCACATCCATTTCCACCATCCGCAACCTGGGCCCCGCCTATGAAGAGGCGTGTAAGCGCGCCGGTATTCACAGCGCAGAAGAGCTGCGTGGCTTAGGCGCAGATGCTGCCTACGGGCGGTTGCTGGCCAATGGCAGCAAGCCCCATTTCATCGGCTATTATGTGCTGGTCATGGCACTGCAGGGGCGCCCCTGGAATGACTGCAAAGGCGATGAGAAAAAGGCCCTGCGCAAACGCTTTGACACCATCAAGGCGCAGAGCTTTGACAAGGGGCGCTCTGAGTTTGAACGCATCCTGGACCAGATCGGCGTGATCGAGAAGACGGCTAGCCGCTAGGACCACCGCCGCGCAGCCGCTGCCCTCCCACCTGAGCATAAAAAACTGAGCACAAAAAGGGCCGCTCCGACCTGCGGAGCGACCCAATCTTGCATCTTAAGATCTGAAGCAACGGTGGCTTAGCCAACCAGCTCGAGACCGGAGAAGAAGTAGGCGATTTCAACGGCAGCTGTTTCAGGCGCGTCGGAACCGTGCACGGAGTTTTCTCCAACCGATTCCGCGAATTCGGCGCGGATGGTGCCGGCTGCGGCGTCGGCTGGGTTGGTTGCGCCCATGATTTCACGGTTCTTGGCGATGGCGTTCTCGCCTTCCAGAACCTGGCAAACGATTGGCTCGGAAGACATGAATTCGCACAGCTCGTCGTAGAAGGGACGCTCAGCGTGCACTTCGTAGAACTTGCCAGCCTGGGCTTTGGTCAGGTGAATACGCTTTTGTGCGACGATACGCAGGCCAGCTTCTTCGAACTTGGCGTTGATGGCACCGGTCAGGTTGCGACGAGTGGCATCGGGTTTGATGATCGAGAAAGTGCGTTGCAGAGCCATGGGGCGTTCTCCATTTGAAAAAGTGGCGGCAAAATCCGCGCCGGAATATCGCGCGCCGCCTAACATGCCTGCGGGCAGTTGGGAAGGGGGAGTTTATGCTGGCGGGGGATTGGCGGGCATTTTCAACCCGCTTGCTCCAATGGGTCGCGCATATCGAGCCAGCGCACATAAAGCGCAAAGCCAAGCGCACAGAGGCTTGAAAGCACAATGATAGACAGCACCATGAAGGGGGCGTTTCCCGGGCTCACCAGCAGACCGGTGATGGTGGTCATCACTGCGCCAAACGCAACAGTAATGGCTCCTGCCAGCCCCGAGGCTGACCCCGCCAGATGCGGCCGCACCGACATCAGGCCAGCGCTGGCATTGGCCACTGTCAGCCCATTGCCAAAGCCAACCGCTATCGCGGCGCCAAAAAACACCAGAACCGCTCCCTGTTCAGCCAGAAACAGGCCCAGACCGATCACCGGCCCCAGAACGGCGGCAACCCGCCCCGCCAGGATCAAACCGGTGAGCGACACCCGGCCCGCCAAAAGCCCGGTGACAAAATTGCCCACCATAAAGCCACCGGTGATAATACCGATGCCCAGGCCCAGCTGCGCCGGGTTTAGATCAAACCAAGCCGCCGCCACCAGCGGTGCTCCGGTGATAAACGCGTAAAAACCGCCAATGGAAAAGGCCAGGCAGAAACTGTAGCCCCAGAAGCGGCGCGAGGCCAGCAGATCAGGATAGCTGCGCATCTGTGCCCCAAAGGTTGCAGAGGGCTGGTGGTTGGTCTCTCCCCAATCCGCCCAGCTGAGCAACAACAGGCCCAGCCCCAGGCTGGTATAAAGCACAAAGACCGAGCGCCAGCCAAAGAGCATATCCAGCGCGCCTCCCAGCATCGGCCCGAACATTGGTGCCAAAGCCATGACCATGGTCACATAGCCCAGCTTGCTGGCCGCTTCATTTGTGGAATAGACGTCGCGGATGGCCGCACGGGAAAGCACCTGACAGGCCACCACCATCGCCTGGATCATGCGAAAGGCCAAAAACCCCCAGACCGATTGCGCCAACACGCAGCCCAATGAGGCCAGCGCATAGAGCAACATCGAGACAAGCAATACCGGGCGACGGCCAAAGCGATCAGACAGCGGCCCCATAAGCAGCTGCAGGATCGCAGAGATTCCCAGATAGCCCGCCACGGCCAGATTGACCAACCCATAGCCACTGTCAAACTCTTCGGCGATCCGAGCCAAGGAGGGCAAGAACATATTCAAGGAGAGGACCGCCAGAGCATTGGCGTAAATCAAGGTCACAAGATGGGGAGCATTCTGCGCGGCCCGCATGGATCACCCTAAGGCTAAAATCTAAGGTCGAGAAACGGCCCTGAGACGGGTGTCATGGGGATGTTTCGGCTCAAATGGCTTTGCGTCAGCTTCTTGCATTCCCGGGCAAAAGGCCAGATGCAAACCAGACTCAAAGAAGAGGGTACCTCTGCGGAGGATGGCGCGGTCATGCCCTCTGTTTGGACGCTGGCCTGTTTGGACACTGGCCTGTTTGTGAGGCTCTGCCTCACACTCCGGAATATTTTTGGAAAGATGATATAGGGCGGAGTGGTTTGGCGCGGTCATGGCTGTGGGACAGGTTGCAGATCAAGAGCGTTTCAACGAGGGCGCCGTCGGATACGCATTGACAAGGCGCGATGACTGCGACAGTGCATGAGCCCATGCTACGTATTCAGGATATCACCTATTCGGTTGAAGGGCGGCCCCTTTTTGAAGAGGCCAGCGCCACCATTCCCACGGGCCACAAAGTGGGCCTTGTGGGGCGCAACGGCACCGGTAAAACCACGCTTTTTCGCCTTATCAGGGGCGAATTGGTGCTGGAGACGGGATCAATCACTCTGCCGTCAAAGGCGCAGATTGGCGGCATTGCCCAAGAGGCGCCCTCTTCCAATGTGTCGCTGATTGACACTGTGCTGGCGGCGGATACTGAACGGGCCGCCTTGATGGCGGAGGCCGAGACCGCAACCGACCCTTCCCGTATTGCTGAGATACAGACCCGGCTGGCCGATATTGACGCCTGGTCGGCGGAAGCGCGGGCGGCCTCGATCCTCAAGGGGCTTGGCTTTGACGAAGAGGCGCAGCAACGCCCCTGTTCCGACTTTTCCGGAGGCTGGCGGATGCGCGTGGCGCTGGGGGCAGTCCTGTTCTCGGAACCGGATCTGCTGCTCTTGGATGAGCCGACCAACTATCTGGATCTCGAGGGGGCGCTTTGGCTGGAAGCCTATCTGGTCAAATATCCCCACACGGTGATTATCATCAGCCACGACCGGGAGCTGTTGAACCGTTCCGTCGGAGGCATCCTGCACCTGGAAGACCGCAAGGTCACCTATTACGGCGGCAACTACGACCAGTTTGCCCGCCAGCGTGCGGCCAATCGTGCCAACCAGGCGGCTCAGGCCAAAAAACAGGACGCCCGGCGTTCCCATCTGCAGTCTTTTGTGGACCGGTTCAAAGCTAAGGCGAGCAAAGCAAAACAGGCTCAGAGCCGGGTCAAGATGCTGGAGAAGATGGAGACCATTCGTGCCCCCGAAGATGCGGCCCGTACGGTGTTCACCTTTCCCACTCCGGAAGAGCTTTCGCCGCCGATTATCGCCACAGAGGGCGTCAAGGTTGGCTATGACGACAAGGTCATCCTGAGCCATCTGGACCTGCGCATTGATCAGGATGATCGCATTGCCCTTTTGGGCAAAAATGGCGAAGGCAAATCGACCCTGTCAAAAATGCTGTCTGCTCGTCTGCAGCCGATGAACGGCAAGATGAGTCAATCCAGCAAGCTGCGGATCGGCTTTTTTGCCCAGCATCAAGTGGATGAGCTCTATATCGATGAGACGCCACTGCAGCATTTGATGCGCGAACGTCCAGAAGAGGGCCAGGCTCGTTTGCGAGCCCGCCTGGCCGGATTTGGTCTGGGCGCTGATCAGGCCGATACCGAGGTGGCGCGTCTGTCCGGTGGGCAGAAGGCACGCCTGTCGCTGTTGCTGGCCACCCTGGAAGCGCCGCATCTGCTGATCCTGGATGAACCGACAAACCACCTGGACATCGAAAGCCGCGAGGCTTTGGTCGAGGCTTTGACAGCCTATACCGGCGCGGTTGTTCTGGTCAGCCATGATATGCATCTGCTGAGCCTGGTGGCGGATCGGCTCTGGCTGGTCTCGCAGGGGACGGTCAAACCCTATGACGGCGATCTGGCCTCTTACCGGGCCTTTCTGTTGGAAAAAGACAAGCCCGCAGCCAAGGACAAACCTGCGAAACGGGCCAAGCCAAAGCCTGCGCGCCCCTCGCGAGAGGCCATCATGGCCCTGCGCAAGGAGGCCCGAAAATCCGAAGAGCGGGTCACCAAGCTGAGCCAAATGAAAGACAAGCTGGACGCCAAGCTGGCAGATCCAGAGCTTTACGAACCGGAAAAAAAAGACGAGGCTCGGGTTTGGCAGGGCAAGCATGCCGAGGTCATCACCGCGCTGGAGCGGGCCGAGATGTTGTGGATGCGCGCCCTGGAGAAACTGGAAAAAGCTGAAGCCACATGATCGATACTGCCTTTTTGATCACCTCTTTTGTGACGCTGTTTGTGATCATTGATCCCATTGGCCTCACCCCGATCTTTTTGGCATTGACCCAGGGGGCCTCCCCCCATGAACGGCGTTCTATCGCGCTGCGCGCCTCGCTGACATCGATGGTTCTTCTGGCGCTTTTTACCGCTTTTGGCGAAGCCGTTCTGGGCTTTGCCGGTATTTCCATGGCCGCATTTCGGGTGGCTGGGGGCGTTTTGCTGTTCATCACTGCGCTCGACATGTTGTTTGAGCGGCGCACCAAACGCCGGGAAAACCAGGGCGAAGAGGCCACCGAGGTCGAGGACCCGTCAGTCTTTCCCATATCGATCCCTCTGATTGCCGGGCCCGGATCCATTGCCACGGTCATTCTGCTGGCCGGACAGAAACCCGGATTGGAGGGCTTTGCCCTGGTGATGTGCGTAGTTTTTGCGGTGCTTTTGGTCATGCTGGCTATGTTCCTGGCCTCAGGGCTGCTGGAACGCGCCCTTGGCAAGACCGGCATCAATGTGGTGACCCGTCTGCTGGGAATGTTGCTGGCGGCCCTTTCGGTTCAGTTCGTTCTGGACGGGCTGCGCGATTTTGGCTTTGCCAGCTGACAACAGGCCAGGATCAGCGACAACAACCCAGGACAAGCTCATGGAAGACATCGATTTTGGACGCTTGCTCTACCTTGGGCTGCTGCTCTGCGCTGTGGGCGCCTGGGTCTTTGTGCAAACGCGCCAACGCCTGAGCACGACCCTGCAACAGATGGCGATTTGGGGCTTTATCTTTCTGGGGGCCATCGCCGCGTTTGGACTGTGGGAAGACATCCGTCAGACGGTGCGACCACAGCAATCGGTAATGGGTGAGACGGGTCAAGTTGTGGTGCCTCGCTCTCCTGATGGTCACTATTACCTCACGCTGTTGGTCAACGGGGCGCGGGTTGATTTTCTGGTGGATACCGGTGCGAGCGAGGTCGTTCTCACCATCAAAGATGCCCGCCGGGCCGGGTTGGAGCCGGAAAAGCTCGCCTATTTGGGGCGAGCCAATACCGCCAACGGTGTTGTGCGCACGGCCTCTGTGCAGGTCGATGAGCTGGCCCTGGGACAAATCCGCGATCGCAATCTGCGGGTGTCGGTCAATAAGAGCGACATGGATCAATCCTTGCTTGGCATGACCTACCTGCAACGCTGGTCCAGCATTGAAATCCGCAATGGGGCCTTGGTCCTGACCCGCTAGATCCCGGTGATCTGAGGGTTGAGGGCAAAAAAACACGCCGCAAAGGAAAAAGTGTTTTCCAGGCGCGCTCCCTACTTAGCAAACGAACTGAAGACGCCGCTGCACAAGAGAACTAGCCGGAGCTGTCAGGCTTCGGCCTTCTTTTCCCAGCGCCCGGATTCTTCGGACCAGTATTGCGCCGAACACCCTGCCGCTGTCAGGTTTTTCCATTGGCCGCGGGCCGTTTCGACCGCGGTCTGATCGGTGCCGTCAAACAGGATGCACACCCGCTGCAGGCCCTGAACCTCCTCGGGTGTTACCCAGGCGCCGTCGACGGTCATCAAGCAATCCGGCGCATTGGCGCTCTCAGCTGCTGTGGTCAACAAAATCGGTTGCAGAGCATCATGGGGCCCACCCGCCTGACCATGGGCCAGAAAACTGTCTGCGCTGCCCTGCCAAAGGCAGTCATCCAGCCAGTTCATCCGGTCAGCCATTTGGCCGCGCACAACAATGCGCCAGCCCGCAGCGCGCGCTTTTTGCAGCAGAACCGGCAGGGTCTCCTGCAGCGGGCGGCGGGTCAGATGATAGAAATAGGCGGCCCCCATTGTGAATTTATTCCGCCTCGAACTTGTCTTGCACCAGGCGGTCCAGCGCCATGACGCCCCAGCCGGTGGCGCCTTTGGGTGCATAGGCGCTCGCGGATTTCAACAGGGCCACCCCGGCGATATCCAGATGCATCCAGGGCATATCGTCCTTGATAAATCGTTTGAGGAACTGGGCGGCTGTGATGGAGCCTGCGGGGCGGCCGCCGACATTTTTCATATCGGCAATGCGCGACTTCAGCTGGTCATCATAGCCCTGTCCCAAGGGCAATCTCCAGGCGCCTTCATCCATCGCCTGGGCGGATTTGAGGAACCCGTTGCACAGCGGATCATCATTGGAAAAGACACCGGCATTTTCATGGCCAAGCCCAATGATCACGGCGCCGGTGAGGGTGGCGAGATCGATGACACCGCAGGGCTTGAAGCGCTCCTGCGCGTACCACAAGACATCACATAGAACCAAACGCCCCTCGGCATCGGTATTGATCACCTCGATAGTGTCGCCTTTCATGGAGGTCACCACATCGCCCGGACGGGTGGCATTGCCCGAGGGCATGTTTTCGACCAGCCCAACCAGGCCCACCACATTGGCGCGAGCCTTGCGCAGCGCCAGGGCCTTCATGGTGCCGACAACCACGCCGGCGCCGCCCATATCCATGGTCATCTCTTCCATGCCAGCCGCCGGTTTGAGCGAGATACCACCAGTGTCAAAGACCACGCCTTTGCCAACCAAGGCCAGCGGCGCTGCGCCCTCGCTGCCGCCGTTCCAGGTCATGATGGCCACTTTGGAGGGGCTGTCAGATCCCTGCCCCACACAGAGCAACGCTCCCATGCCCAGCTCTTCCAGCTGGACTTCCTCTAGGATCTCGATCTCAAGACCAATCTGCGCCATATCTTCGATCCGGCGGGCAAATTCTGAGGTGGTCAGCACATTGGCGGGCTCGTTGACCAGATCACGGGTCATATGAACCCCCTCGGCAACCGCGGCCAGAGGCGCAAACGCTGCTGCCATTTCCGAATGGGCCTTGTGGGCGATAGTGATTTCGGTCTCTGGCCTGTCCTCCGCCTGGGATTTGTGGTTGTCAAAACCATAGCTGCGCAGGGCCATGCCCATCGCCAGCTCGGCCGCCTTGGGAATCGATCCCGCCATCACTGTCATGGATTTCCCCGGCGCCGCGGCCACCAGCTTGGCGCCGGCCTGACGCGCCTCCACCGGGGTGATACGGCGGGGCAGAACGAGGACATGCAGGGCTTCGGCTGCCATACCAGTGGGCCATCCCAAGGTAATGACAGTGCCGGTTTTATGTTTGGCAAATTCCGGGGCTGCAATCAGACGCGCAAGCGACCCCTTGGTCAACCGGTTGGCGCTGCGCGCCGCCTGATCCATCACACCTTCGGGCGTGACCAGAACAACAACATGGCCGGTCATACCCGAAACAGCTTTGGGGTCGTAGTCGGCAAAACGAAGGGCAGGCATGGTGCTCATGATCTGATGGCTCCTGATGGAAAAGATCTTTTTGGTTTCACAATAACTATCCGGCACGCTGGACAATTGCCAGCCCACAAGTCGCCAGCGCCGGCCCGCAGCCCCCCCTGTTAGCCCCGGTCTCGGCACCAAGCCGCCAAAGCTGCGATTGATCACAGAAATCACGCAGATAGCAGTTTTCCCCGTGAAACAATTCCTCTAAGGTTTCGCCAAATGACACTGGCAGGGTCTGGGGGGATCAAATGTCACGTTTTGACAGATATGTCCTGTCGCAATACCTGCTGTTCTTCAGCTTTTTTGCGCTTGTTCTTGTTGCCGTGTTTTGGGTGAACCGGGCGGTGGTGCTGTTTGATCGTCTGATTGGCGACGGGCAAACAGCCATTGTCTTTTTGGAATTCACAGCTCTTGCCCTGCCCAATCTGATCCGCATGGTCTTGCCTGTGGCGGTGTTTGCCTCGGCGGTCTGGGTGACCAATCGGCTACAAAGCGAAAGCGAACTGACTGTGCTGCGCGCCACCGGCACCAGCCCCTGGCAGATGGCGCGGCCTGCTTTGATTTTTGGGGTGATCACAGGGCTGATGATGTCTGCGCTCACCCATTTCCTGCTGCCAAGCTCCATCAGCCAACTGGCGGTACGCGAACAGGAAGTGTCGCGAAATGTGACGGCCAAGCTCTTGACCGAAGGGAATTTCCTACACCCGGTCAAAGGGGTGACCTTTTACATTCGGCAGATCGACAGCAATGGGACGCTGAACGATGTTTTCCTGTCCGACAGGCGCGATCCCAACCAAAGTATGACCTACACCGGAACGCGGGCCTTTTTGGTGCGGGACGGTGAGAGCACTCATTTGATCATGGTGAATGGAATGGCGCAGCGCCTGGACCATCGTACCCAACAGATGTCGACAACCAACTTCTCCGACTTCTCCTATGATATTAGCTCTTTGGCCAATAAAAGCACGGTGGTGCATCGCAATATACGTGAAATTTCTTCTTGGGAGTTGCTGCGCAATCGCGCAGAAATCGCCCAGTCAGAGGGCTATAGCCTTGGCGCCTTGGCCGAAGAATTTCATCTCCGGTTTGCCCGCGCACTGATCTGCGTTGCGGTGGCCCTGATTGGCTTTGCCTCGCTCATGCTGGGCGCACATTCGCGCTTTGGTGTCTGGCGGCAGGCACTTCTGGCTTTTCTTCTGCTGATCCTTGTCGAAGGGCTGCGCGGCGTGGTTTCGGAACCGGTGCGCAGCAATCCGGACTTTTGGCCGCTGATCTACCTGCCCGCCCTGTTTGGACTGACCATCGCAGTTGGCTTTCTGCAACTCGCAGCCCGCCCGCCGGCGCCGCGGCGGCGCTCGGCCCCGCCGCCTGGGCCCCTAGACCCAAGCAACCAGGGGATCAAATCATGAAGCTGGATCTTTATTATGCCCGGCGGTTCCTGCAGTGGTTTGCGGTGATCTGCGGCGTCTTGATGACATTGGTTGTGCTGATTGATCTGAACGAACAGATCCGTCGGTTTGATGCCTATGATGTCAGCGCGCGTGAACTTGTCGGCCTAACGCTGCTGAATGCGCCCGCTGCGCTGAGCGAGTTCCTGCCGCTGATCATGATCCTAACAACCATTGTGCTGTTTGTCGGCCTGGCCCGCAGCAGTGAGCTGGTGGTGACCCGTGCAATAGGTCGCTCGGGCATTCGGGCACTCGCCGCTCCGGTTCTCGTCGCCGGACTATTGGGGCTCTTGGCCGTCAGCACTCTCAATCCGATTGTTGCCGCCACCACCAATCTGTCCAAAACCCTGGCAGAAACCTATCGCACTGGCGGCCCCTCTGCCCTATCCCTCTCCGGCGAGGGCCTCTGGTTACGCCAGGGTAGCCCCACCGGACAATCGGTCATCCACGCCGCCTCCTATGGCGGCGGGCGCGATGATATTGTGCTCTATGATGTTACCATTTTGACCTATGCCTCCGGTGGTGGCCCGATCCGCCAGATCATTGCCGAAACGGCGCAGCTGGATGGGGACGAATGGCTGCTCCATCAGGCCAAGGCCTGGCATTTGACCGCGGGTCTCAACCCGGAAAGATCGGCAGCAACCCATGAAAGCCTGCGCGTGCCAACCTCGCTCACCCAGGACCGCATTCGTGACAGGCTCGATTCGGCGGATGGCATTTCGGTCTATGATCTGCCAACCACCATTCGCGATCTGGCCGAGGCCGGGTTTTCGACCAAACGCTATCAGGTCTGGTATCAGGTCGAGCTGGCCCGCCCGCTGTTTCTGATTGCCATGGTCCTGGTTGGTGCCGCCTTTACCATGCGCCACACCCGCTTTGGCGGCACAGGGCTAGCAGTTCTAACAGCTGTATTATTAGGCTTTGGGCTGTACTTTATTCGAAATTTTGCGCAGATTTTGGGGGAAAACGGACAGATTCCAGTGGCTCTGGCCGCCTGGGCTCCGCCTGTGGCCTCAATACTGCTGACGATGGGACTGCTTTTACATGCTGAGGACGGATAATATGCGCCGCGCCCTATTGCTCTCGGTGGTTCTGCCCTGGCTGGTCATTGCCCCGCCTGCGGGCGCCCAGCAGGAGAACACGCCCCCTGCGGCACAACAGCCCGCGATTCTGGTTGCGGATCAACTGTTCATCACCCCAGAGCGGCAGCTGATCGCCAAGGGCAATGTCGAAGCCTTCCAGGGTGATATCCGTCTGCAAGCGCAGCGGATCACCTTTGAGGAAAGTTCGGGTACGCTGCAAATCGAAGGCCCAATCCGGATTGACCAGAGCGGTGACGTCACCATTCTGGCCAATGCCGCCGAGCTAGATCGCAGCCTGCGCGACGGGCTGTTGACTGGCGCACGCATGGTCTTTCGCCAGCAATTGCAACTGGCCTCGCTGCAAATGACCCGCGTTGGCGGTCGCTATACCCAGCTCTACAAGACTTCGGTCACATCCTGCCATGTCTGCGAGGACGGCAAACCGCCGCTTTGGCAGATCCGCGCTGAACGGGTGATCCATGATCAGGTCGAACAGCAGCTCTATTTTGAAAACGCCCAGGTGAGAGTGCTGGATGTCCCGGTGTTCTACTTCCCCGCCGTGCGTCTTCCGGATCCCAATCTCAAGCGCACCAGTGGATTTTTGGTCCCATCGATCCGCACCACCTCCAACCTGGGCACAGGGGTCAAGATCCCATACTTCTTTACCCTCGGGGAAAGCCGGGATCTGACGCTGTCCCCCTATTTGTCGAGCAGCACGCGTACACTGGATGCCCGATATCGTCAGGCCTTCCGTCATGGCTCCATCGAGCTGGAAGGCGCCTATACCCGCGATGATCTGCAACCAAATGAAGGCCGCGGCTATCTGTTTGCGACTGGGCAGTTTGACCTGCAGCAGGATTTCCAGCTGGAGTTTGATCTCAAGACAGTCTCGGATGATGCCTATATCGCCGATTACAGCCTGCCCGATTTGGACCGTTTGAGATCCGAGGTCACCCTGACCCAGGCGCGGCGTGACAGCCTGCTGCATGCCGCTCTTATTAATTTCAAAACCCTGCGTGATACTGAAGACCAGGATCTGATCCCCTCTTCCATTGGGGAGATTTACTATCAAAAGCGATACTTCCCGACCTCTATCGGAGGGGAAACCAGGCTGACCCTGGAAGCCCATGGTCACAATCGCACCTCGGATACCGAAGGCAGCCTAACCGCTCCGAATGGTCGCGATCACGGCCGGGTCTCGGCCGACCTCGACTGGCGACGCAGTTGGCGTCTGGCAAGTGGGATGGAACTGGAATGGGAGCTCGGCTCGGCCATTGATGGTTTCACCACCTATGACGATTCCTATTATTCGGAACATAGCTCGCGCATCACGCCACGATCAGCCCTTACCCTGCGCTTGCCGATGTCAAAAACCGACGCCAGCGGCGCTGTACAGTTCTTTGAACCCATCGTTCAACTTGGCTGGAGCAATGTGATCGGCGATTCTGTGGCCAGAGATGAGAGCAACTATGTTGAATTTGATCAGGGCAACCTCTTGTCCCTGTCACGCTTCCCGGCGCTAGACGCGCGCGAAGACGGGCTCACCCTGGCCTATGGCTTCAACTGGGCCCGCTATGCCAGCAGTGGCTGGCAGGCCTATGCAACAGTCGGCCAGGTGATCCGGCAAGACGCAGACACTCGGTTCACCAAAAGCTCGGGTCTGGGAGACACCACTTCGGACCTGCTATTGGCGGGCCAGTTGAAGTTCAATGATAGTATTGCCCTTACCGCTCGCGGATTGCTCAACGATTCTGTGAACTTCTCCAAAGCCGAAGTGCGTGGTGACTGGTATCACGACGCACTGGCCCTTTCAGGCAGCTATCTCTGGCTTGGAACGGACACAGCCGAGAACCGCACCACGGAGACATCCGAGATTTGGGTCGACGGCTCCTATGAAGTGTCTCCCAGCTGGAAAGCCAGCGCCAACCTGCGCTATGATATTTCCGATTCACGTGCGACGCGGGCAGGTATCGGCTTAGCCTACAGCAATGAATGCATGACGGTCGACCTTTCGGTAAACCGTCGCTATACCTCAACAACAAGCGTAGATCCCTCTACGGATTTTGGATTTTCGATTTCCATGAACGGGTTCTCAGTCAATAACGGCAGCAAACAGTACAGGCGATCATGCAGACACTCTTGACCCAGGCCTTCTCCGCATCCCTGATCCGCGGCATTTCCCGAACGGCAGCCGCCCTCTCTTTGACCGTTGCGCTCTTTGGCACTGCCGCGCCCGTTGCTGCGCAGGGGCTGTTCTCGCCCGCCATCACCGTCGACAGCGCAGTCATCACTAACTACGAGTTGAAGCAGCGCGCCCTGTTCATGGGGATTTTGCGCGCGCCTGGCAATCCAGAAGTCCAGGCCCGCGAAGAGCTGATCAAAGATCGGCTTAAGCTCGCAGAACTGGCTAAAGTCGGCATCATTCCAACAGAGGAAGAGATCACCGCCGGCATGACCGAGCTTGCCGGCCGGGCCAGCCTCGGCCTCAATGAGTTTCTTAAGGTTCTGCAAGAAAACGGCATTAGCCCGGAGACAGTGCGTGACTACACCGAGGTAGGCATCGGCTGGCGTGAATATATCAGCGGGCGCTTTCTGGCCCAGGCGCGACCAAGCGAAGAAGAGATTGACCGCGCCATGGGGCGCGCTGGATCCGGCGGCGTGCAGGTGCTGCTGTCTGAGCTGATCGTGCCCTTGAATGAGCAGAATGCTCAGCAGGTCCAGCAGCTCACCGACCATGTGGGCACATTGACCACTCTTGCTGCCTTCTCTGCGACGGCCTCTCAGTATTCCGCCTCTGACAGCCGTTCAAATGGCGGCCGCCTGCCCTGGATGAATCTCACCAAACTCCCACCGCAGCTGCAACCGGTTGTACTGGCACTTGAACCTGGCGAGATCACCGAACCCTTGCCCCTGCAGGGAGCGGTTGCGATGTTCCAGATGCGGGGCGTTCGCGAAACCACCGGTGGCAGCCAGCGCTATGCCGCCATTGAATATGCGGCCTACTATATTCCCGGCGGGCGCAGCCCCGAAGCCCTGGCTCAGGGGCAGGAGGTTGTGAATAGGATCGACACCTGTGACGATCTCTATGGTATTGCCAAGGACCAAGACCCAAGCCTCTTGGACCGCCAAAGCCTGGTGCCTGCGGAAATCCCCCAGGATATCGCCATTGAGCTGGCCAAGTTGGACCCCAATGAGACCTCCCTCAACCTCACCCGCAACGAGGGCCAAACCTTGATGGTTCTAATGCTTTGCGGACGTACCGCCGAATTGGGCGAAGGTGAATCGCGCGAAACTGTGGCCAATGCCCTGGTACAGCAACGTATGGGCTCTTTGTCAGATAGCCTGCTTGAACAGCTTCGGGCCGACGCCCTGATCATCGAGAAATGAGGCCCGCAACACCTCACTTGCCCCCCATCGCGCTGAGCTGTGGGGAGCCCGCAGGCATTGGTCCCGAGATTACATCCAAAGCCTGGCAGCTCTTGAAAGAGAGCTGCCCTTTTTTTTGGATCGGTGATCCTGCGCATCTGCCGTCAGACACCCCTGTTGCCATGATCAAGACCCCGTCTGAAGCCCTAAAGGTCTGTGCTCAAGCCCTGCCGGTGTTGCCTCTTAAGTTTGCAGGCTCCACGCAGAAAGGTCAGGCCGATCCGTTGAATGCTCCTGGTGTGGTGCAGTCCATCGAACACGGTGTCGCGCTGGTGCGCTCCGGAGAGGCCGCGGCGCTCTGCACTGCCCCGATCCACAAGAAAGCGCTGATTGACGGGGCGCAGTTTGCCTTTCCGGGACATACCGAATTTCTGGCCCATCTGGCCGGGCGCAGCCGTGTCGTGATGATGCTGGCAAGTCCTTCCCTGCGCGTTGTGCCAGCCACCATCCATATCGCCCTGCGCGAGGTTCCACAGGTTCTGACGCCGGAACTGTTGCAAGAGGTGATCGCAATCACTGCCCAGGGTTTGGCCGACCAGTTTGGCATCCAACAGCCGCGCATCGCCGTTGCCGGGCTGAACCCCCATGCTGGCGAAAGCGGTGCTATGGGTCAGGAAGAACTGGTCTGGATCAATGATCTGGTCTCCGAACTGAACGCAAAGGGGATGACCCTCACCGGACCACATCCCGCGGACACATTGTTTCATGCCGCTGCCCGTGCCCGCTATGACGCCGCCGTCTGCATGTATCACGACCAGGCACTGATCCCGATCAAGACGCTGGATTTCGACCGAGGCGTCAATGTGACCCTGGGACTTCCCTTTATCCGCACATCCCCGGATCACGGCACCGCCTTTGACATCGCTGGCAGCGGGCAAGCAAATCCGTCTAGCCTGGTTGAAGCCCTGAAACTGGCGCAGAGCATGGCACAGCGCAGCGCTTCGCCCACTTGACGCCTTAGGGCCGACTGCCTATCCCGGCCTCACCCTTTCTTTGACTGGCGCCCCGTAAGGTCGCGCGCCCTGGACATATCGACATGAGCGCCATCGACTCCCTGCCTCCCCTGCGTGAGGTCATCGACACCCACCAGCTGCTGGCCCGTAAATCGCTGGGACAGAACTTCCTGCTCGATCTCAACCTGACCTCAAAAATCGCCCGCCAAGCCGGCGATCTGACGGAATGTGATGTGCTGGAAATTGGCCCCGGCCCCGGCGGCCTGACCCGTGGGTTGCTGGCCGAAGGCGCGCGCCGGGTGCTGGCGGTCGAAAAAGACAGCCGCTGCATGCCCGCCCTGGCCGAAATTGCCGAGGCCTATCCCGGCCAGCTGGAGGTGATCAATGGCGATGCGCTTGATATTGATCCCCTGGCGCATCTGACACCGCCGGTGCGGATTGCCGCCAACCTGCCCTATAATGTCGGCACCGAGCTTTTGGTGCGCTGGCTCACCCCCAAGCAATGGCCGCCCTTTTGGCAAAGCCTCACCCTGATGTTTCAACGCGAGGTGGCAGAGCGTATCGTCGCCCAGCCCGGCAGTAAGGCCTATGGCCGTCTGGCGCTGCTGGCCCAGTGGCGCGCGGAGGCCCGCATTGTGCTGTCTCTCCCGCCAGAGGCCTTTAGTCCACCGCCAAAGGTCCATAGCGCCGTAGTGCATTTGACCGCTCTGGAGCAGCCACGCTTTCCGGCCGATGCCGCCACCCTGTCGCGGGTCGTGGCCGCCGGTTTCAACCAACGCCGCAAGATGCTGCGCGCCAGCCTCAAAAGCGTGGCCCCAAACATCGAGGACCACCTGAAGGCCGCAGGCATTGCCCCAACCGAACGCGCCGAGCAGGTCAGCCTGGAAGAATTCTGCGCCCTGGCCCGCAGCATCAAACCCCTGGATGGATGAGGCCCTAGCGCTCGCTGCTCAGCGCGGTGATCTTTTGGACTACGAACATTAAAAAACCGGCCCTCCGCAGAGTGGCCGGTTTTTTCAAACTATCCCAAGGCAGAGCTTATTCAGCCGCTTCGGGCGCATCCTCTGGCTTTACAGGCTTTGGTTTGCGAGCGCGTGGTGCGCGCTTTGGTTTTGCTTCTTTTGCAGTCTCGTCAGCCGCTCCAGCGGTCTCTGCCTCTTTGGCCTCAGCCGAGTCCGCCGCCGCTTTGGGGGCCGCAGGCTTGCGGCTGCGTGGCTTACGGGCTGCAGGCTTTTTCGCCGGGGATGCTGCATCAGGCTCCTGCCCGTTGCTTTCTGGCGTCTCCACCAGACCACTGTCCTGCGCATCTGCACTGGCCACGTCACGCGGATCAATCACATCGGGTTGCGGCGCATTGGCCGGGTCCTGACGGGAGGGAGCAGCCGCTGCATCCCCCTGAGCCTCTGCACCAGAAGCGCCGGATTTTGGCTGCTGCTGTCGCGCGGGCGCGGCTTGCTGCTGCGACGCCTGATTGTTTGACGCCTCGCGCTCCTGACGTTCCAGCCGCTCTGCGCGTTCCCGATCGCGATCAGCCTGACGCTCACGGTTCTGGCGCTCTTGCTCTTCGCGTCGCGCGTCAATCTCGCGCTGCGCTTCATTCAAAAGACGCAGATAGTGCTCAGCGTGCTGCTGAAAGTTCTCAGCGGCGACACGGTCATTGCTCAATTGAGCGTCCCGTGTCAGCTGGTTGTACTTATCGATGATCTGTTGCGGAGTCCCGCGCACCTTGCCCTCGGGGCCGGAGCTGTCGAAGACGCGATTAACAACATTGACCCCATTGGGGCGATTTCGGTTCGACTTGGAACGCGAACGTGATTTTGACGATCTCATATGCCTAACGTCAGCCTTAATTTCATGTGTCATGGATCCAATTCAGCGCATCATTGCGCCGGATGATCGACTATTTTGGGCTTGGTGTCGCTGGGAGGTAGAGTAACCTCGCCGTTTTTTGAGCGACAACTTGAGTAACCACTTTCTATGCCTTCAGACAAGAGGTGGCTTTGATATTTCGCGAAGTTTCTTTCAAAAATACAAATTTTTGCACGAAATCGGCCTATCAGGCGCCATTTCTGGCAAAAACAACCCGGTCACGACCATCCAGATCCGGCAGCACGGCAATATCGCTCAAGCCCGCTGCTTGCAGCAGCGCGGCAACATCCGCCCCCTGGGTCGGGCCAATTTCCAGGCACAGACGTCCACCAGGACGCAGATGCGCCCCCACGCCGGCGGCAATCGCGCGATAGGCCGCCAGGCCGTCCCCACCGTCTGTCAGAGCCATATTCGGCTCATGCTGACGCACCTCGGGGGACAGATCTGCCATCTCGTCCAGGGCAATATAGGGCGGGTTAGATACGATGAGATCAAAAGTGCCGGTGACATTGGAAAACCAATCCGACTGCTGAATGTCCGTGCGTGCCTCGACCCGGTGCAAAACTGCATTGGCACTGGCCTGCAGACAGGCCGCTTCGCTGAGATCCACCCCCAGCCCGCTGACCTGCGGGCATTCGGCCAGCAGCGTCACCAGAATGCAGCCTGACCCAAGCCCAAGATCCAGCACCCGCTCAAAGGGTTCAGCAAGGGCCACCTCGATCAGGGTTTCTGTTTCGGGGCGCGGGTCCAACACATCCTTGGACACCTTGAAGCGGCGACCATAGAACTCTCGCTCCCCCAGCAAATGCGAGACCGGCACCCGCACCGCCCGCAGGGCGATCAGCTGCTCGTAGCGCTCAGCCACTTCGGGTTCGAGATCTTCCGGCGCTATCAGCGTGACCCGGCTGGCCTCGATCCGGGCGGCATGGGCCAACAGAACCCGGGCATCGCGTGCCGGGTCATCGACCCCAGCCGCCCGCAGCCGGGCCGCGGCCGCGGCCATGGCCTGCGCCGCGGTGACTGAGCCTCGCAGATCCGTCATTGGCCCATTTCAGCCAGCAGCCGCGCCTGATTGTCTGCTGTCAGGGCATCGATGATTTCATCCAGATCGCCCTGCATAATTTGGTCCAGCTTGTAGAGTGTCAGGTTGATGCGGTGGTCCGACATGCGCCCCTGTGGGAAATTATAGGTGCGGATGCGTTCCGAGCGATCGCCTGAGCCAACCTGGCTGGCACGATCGGCAGAGCGTTCGCTATCCACCCGCTGACGTTCCAGATCATAGAGCCGTGCGCGCAGGACCTGCATGGCAATCTCGCGGTTGCGGTGCTGGGATTTCTCGGCGCTGACCACCATGACCCCGGTGGGAATATGGGTGATGCGGACGGCAGAATCGGTGGTGTTGACGTGCTGTCCACCTGCGCCCGAGGCCCGCATGGTATCAATACGAATATCGGCAGGATCGATCTGCACATCGACCTCCTGCGCCTCCGGCAACACCGCAACTGTGGCCGCCGAGGTATGGATACGGCCGCCGCTTTCGGTCACCGGCACGCGCTGGACACGGTGAACGCCGCTCTCATATTTCATTCTGGCAAAGACATTGTCGCCCTTGATATGGGCCACAACCTCCTTGATGCCGCCCAGTTCAGTGGCCTGCTCTTCGATAATCTCGAATTTCCAGCCCCGGGCCTCAGCGTAGCGCTGATACATACGCAAGAGATCACCAGCAAAAAGAGCGGCCTCGTCGCCACCGGTGCCCGGGCGAATTTCCAACATTGCCGGGCGTGCATCGGCTTCATCTTTGGGCAGGAGCGCCAACTGCAGAGCCTCCTCAGCCTGCGGCAAGGCAGCCTTCAAGGCAGGAACCTCTTCCTCCGCCAGTTCCTTCATATCCGGATCCGAGAGCATGACCTCGGCCTCTTCCAGATCGCTGAGCAATTGGCGATAGGCGGCGATCTGTTCGGCCACCGGTTTGATCTCGGAATATTCCCGCGCCAGGGCAGCAATATCAGCACCGCTCACGCCCTCTGCCATCGAGGCTTCAAGATACTGGAACCGTTGCAGGATCTGTTCTAGCCGCTCTTGGGGGATCATCCGCGCCTCATCGTCTTGTGGAATGTTCTCCTGCCACTTTGGCAGTCTGTGGCTTCTGTGATATGCTAGCTCCATGCAACATGCCAGAGCACTTGTTACTTTCGCCCTGATCCTGTCAGCCAGCCCCAGCCTAGCCGATGTGCTGGGCCCCGGTGGCAAGGTGATTGATTGCTACTGCACCGATAAAAGCGGTGCGCGGGTTGATCTGGGGGAAATACGTTGTCTCAATGTCGACGGGCTCCAGTTTCTGGCCCAGTGCCAGATGTCACTGAATGTGCCGATGTGGCGCGAGGTGCAGGCCAATTGCCTTTCGGCAGATCTACAAGCTCCCCCAGCCCCCTATTCCGTGGCAATAGCCCAGCTTCCCGATCTTTAAGAATCCTGCCTATTGGCCTGTGGATCGCAAAAGAGGGACCCGCAAGCCTTCTGCACTAGTCCTGTGTCTGTGGCATCAGGGACAACCAACCATCAATACGTGCCTTGTTGACCCCCAGGTCCGAGCGGCCAAAGCGCAACCGGGCATAGACCTTGAGCAGGTCCCCATCCTGGCGTGCAGTGGTGTAATCTGGAAAGCCGATGACCTTGGTGCGAGTCACATATGTCGCCATGCCCTCTTCAACCGAGCCTGCCAACAGGGTGGTGCGCGGTGCACCACTGGCAATGCGATCAAAGGCTCGCAAGCCCTCGGGTCCGGTGCGTACAACCTTGAAGACCCCGCCACGAAACTCTTTGTCTTCAGAGAGTTCCGGCTGAGTATTCCAATCAAACGGGTCGACGGGAGCCAATCGGACAAAGCCGACAATCACCACAACGACCGCCAGCACTACCCAAATCAGCATCATTATCTTCCCCATCTTGGCCCTGTCTCCCGTTGCAGATCTATATCCCCCAGCAGGAGGTTTGCATACAGGAGCTTAACGTGACTTGACGCCCGGAAGAACGCACATCATCTCATAAAGCAAATTAGCCGCAGTCAGCGCCGTATTGCCCGTGGTATCATAGGGCGGCGAGACCTCCACCAGATCACAGCCCACAATATTGAGCCCCTTCAGCGAGCGGATCAGCTCCAGCGCCTGCGGTGTGGTCAAGCCGCCGATCTCGGGCGTGCCGGTACCGGGCGCATAGGCCGGGTCCAAGCTGTCGATATCATAGGTGATATAGACTGGACGGGTGCCAATATCGCGGCGAATTTCAGCGCCCATATTGTGCAATTGCCGCCCCCAAAGCTCCTGTGCGGGGAACTGCTGAAAGCCCCAGCCCTGGGCCTCGGTGAAATCATCGGCGCCATAGCCTGTGCCACGAATGCCAATCTGATAGGTCTTGTCTGCGACAATCAAACCCTCTTCATAGGCCCGGCGAAACACGGTGCCATGGGTTTCACGCTCGCCAAACATATCGTCGTTCACATCGGCATGGGCATCCACATGCACCAATGCGACGGGCCCGTACTTGGCTGCAATCGCGCGCAGAATCGGCAGGGTGATCGAATGATCCCCTCCCATGGCCATCGGGATCACATTGCCGCCCAGGATCGCCTGATAGCTTTCCTCGATGATGCGCAGCGATTCCTTCAGCGAGAAGGTATTGATCGCCAGATCACCAATATCGCCGGCATTCAGACTGTCAAAAGGCGCCGCTCCTGTGGCCATGTTATAGGGCCGCAGCATGGCACTCTCCGAACGGATCTGCTTGGGACCAAACCGCGTCCCCGAGCGCCAGGAGGTTCCGATATCCATCGGCACTCCAAGAAAGGCTACATCCAACCCCTCAAGCGAGGTCGCCTGCGGCAGACGCATAAAGGTGCTCGGCCCGGAGAACCGGGCCAGATCATTGCCACTAATCGGTTGATTAAACTCAGCCATTGTCTCTCATATTCCAGCCCAGAAGGCAGATAATTTCCGTTGCCACATGAGCCCCGGCAATTGCGGTCGCTCCGGTGGTGTCAAAAGGAGGTGAAACCTCCACCACATCGCCGCCCTTGATATTGATACCTGCGATCTCGCGCAAGATGCGTGCTGCCTGCGCAGAGGTCAGACCGCCCCAGACTGGGGTGCCGGTGCCCGGTGCATAGGCGGGATCCAGTGCGTCGATGTCAAAAGTCAGATAGGTCGGGCGATCCCCCAGGATCTCTTTGATCCGGCGTGCGGTCTCAACCGGGCCGATCTCATGCACGGTGGCAGCATCAATGATATTTACCCCCAGTGTGTCGTCATTGGTGGTTCTGATCCCCACCTGGACCGAGGTTTCGGGGTCCACGATGCCAGATTTTACCGCTTTGTAGAACATGGTGCCGTGATCAATACGATCCATATTGTCGTCCGGCCAGGTATCGGTATGGGCGTCAAACTGCAGCAGCGAGATGGGGCCATATTTTTCGGCATAGGCTTTGAGGATCGGAAAGCTGATATAGTGATCCCCCCCCAATACCACCGAGGCCGTGTCCTGCGCCAAAATCCCGCGAATATGCTCGGTCAGGGCTGCGGGAAAGGCGGCAACATTTGCATGATCAAAGGCAATATCGCCGTAATCAGCGATCGCCAGGGTGCTGAGCGGACGATGGGGCCAGCCATAGGGTTCATCCGGACTTTGCAGAGAAGAGGCCTCGCGGATGGCCCGCGGCCCCAGTCGGGTTCCGGGGCGATTGGTGACAGCTTGATCAAATGGCACCCCGGTAACGGCAATATCCACCCCGGTCAGATCCTTGGTATATTTGCGTCGCAGGAAGGACATTGCCCCGCCAAAGGTGATCTCAAAACTCAGCCCCTTCAGGTCTTTCCGGGTAAAAGCTGCATCAATTGAGTGTTTTGCATCTTCAAGTGCCATGTTGGTTCGCCCTGTTCTCCACCCCGCATCAGGCAAAGGATCTCCCCTTCGCCCCTGCTGTCAGGCAAAATTTGATCATATTATGAAAACAGCGATACCCGGTTTCTGATCTCCTGTCACCTCTGCTCATTCCAAGGGCTGGGCGCGTTCCACCAGGCGGGCAAAGAAGGACGCGCCAATGGGCGCAATCTCATCATTGAAATCATATTTGGGGTGATGCAGCCCTGCCCCCTCTCCCTGGCCCAAGAACAGATAGGCTCCGGGGCGGGCATTCAACATATAGGAAAAGTCCTCGGCGCCCATTTCCCGGCCCCCATCGGCTTCGACGTTTTCCGGACCCGAGACCTCACCAGCGATCTCGGCGGCAAACGCCGCCTTTGCCGCGTCGTTGATGGTGGCCGGATAGCCAACCTCATAGTCCAGATCAGCCGTCACCCCATAGCTCGCGGCCTGACCGGCAACAATCTCCTCCATACGGCGCATTACCATGGCCTGAACCTCAGGATTAAAGGTGCGCACGGTGCCATTGATATAGGCAGTATCCGGAATCACATTATCAACGGTGCCCGTGTGGATTTGCGTGACAGAAACCACCAGATCCTCAAGCGTGTGATGATTACGGCTGATGATCGTCTGGATCGCCTGCGCAATCCCGCAGGCCGCCATCACCGGATCACGGGTCTCGTGCGGCATCGCGCCATGCCCGCCAACCCCCTGAATGTTAATGTGGAAGGTATCCACCGCCGCCATCAGTGCACCCGGCGAGGTCAAAAACGCCCCCACAGGCAATCCCGGCGCATTGTGCAACGCATAGACCTCGCCAATGCCAAACCGTCCCATGATCCCCTCTTCCACCATGATCCGCGCGCCGCCAATCGCCTCTTCGGCGGGTTGGAAGATCAGCGCAACCCGGCCAGCAAAATTGCGTGTCTCAGCCAGGTATTTGGCCGCCCCCAACAACATGGTCGTGTGACCATCATGGCCACAGGCATGCATATTGCCCGCATGTTGCGACAGGTAATCGACACCGGTTTCTTCCGGAATCGGCAGGGCGTCCATATCGGCACGCAGGCCAATGGTCGGCCCCAGGCCCTGCCCGTTGTCACGGCCATTGATAATCGCCACCATGCCCGAGGTGGCAATGCCCTCGTGCAGCTCATCCACGCCAATCTCGCGCAGTCGCTCTGCCACATAGGCAGCTGTCTTGGGCAGATCCAATGCCAGTTCGGGGATCTGATGCAGATGCTGACGCCAGGTCTTCATCTCGGGGGCAAAATCAGCAATGCGGTTAACGACGGCCATGGGCTGGACTCCAGTGCGAGGATCGGGATTGATGCATCTGACACAGGAACAAGAGAGGCTGCAATGCCCGATACATCCCAAAAACGGCCCTTTGACATGGCCCTGATCAAAAACGAATCCGCCGGGATCGAACGGCTGTTGGAAATCATGCAGGCCCTGCGCGATCGCTCCCACGGCTGTCCTTGGGATCTGGAGCAGGATTTTGCCTCCATTGCCCCCTACACCATCGAAGAAGCCTATGAGGTGGCTGATGCCATCGAACGTGAAGCCTGGGATGAGCTCAAGGGCGAGCTGGGGGATTTACTGTTTCAATCGGTCTTTCACGCGCAGATGGCTACCGAGGCCGGGCATTTCACCTTTCAGGATGTGGTGACCGCCATGTCCAACAAGATGGTCTCACGCCATCCGCATGTCTTTGGCGATGAAACCCGCAACAAAAGCGCCGACCAGCAGACTGCCGACTGGGAAGCCATAAAGGCCGCTGAGCGCGCAGGAAACCAAGAGACCGGCACCCTGGACGGCGTCGCCGTCGGTCTCCCCGCACTGCTACGCGCCTACAAGCTGCAAAAACGTGCCGCCCGTGTCGGCTTTGACTGGCCCGCGGTTGATCAGGTCATCGCCAAGATCGCCGAAGAAAGCGCCGAACTGGCCGAGGCCCGCGCCGAGCTGACTCAGGTCGAGGTCGAAGAGGAGTTTGGAGATCTGATGTTTGTCATGGCCAATCTGGGCCGCCACCTCGGCGTCGAGCCCGAGGCGGCCCTGCGCCGCGCCAATGCCAAGTTCATCCGCCGCTTTGAAGGCGTCGAAGCAAAACTGTCTCAACGGGGCAAACGGCCTGAAGACAGCGACTTGGCAGAAATGGATGCGCTTTGGGATGCGGTGAAGGCAGACGAGAGAGACACAGGCTGACCCAGGGGCTGACCCTGGCATCATCTTTCCATAAGTATTCAAATTGCCAGCCTCACCCGCAGCGCCACGCTGGACAATGTCACGCCCCGCTGCGAGGCTCACCTTTTGCCACAGGACCATGCCATGACCGCCCGTAAGGTAATTATCGACACAGACCCCGGTCAGGATGATGCCGTCGCGCTGCTCCTGGCCCTGGCCAGCCCGGAAGAGATCACAGTATTGGGAATCACCTGCGTGGCCGGCAATGTGCCGCTGTCGCTGACCCAAAGAAATGCCCGCATCATCTGCGAGGTGGCCGGGCGCCCCGATGTGGCGGTCTTTGCCGGGCGCGATGCGCCGCTCTGCCGCCCTCTGGTCACCGCCGAAGAAGTCCATGGCAAGACCGGCCTCGATGGCCCTGACCTGTTTGAACCAACGATGCCGCTACAGGCGCAGAACGGCGTCGATTTCATCATTGAAACCCTGCGCCGCGAGCCTGCAGGCAGCGTCACCCTTTGCCCGTTGGGGCCGCTCAGCAATATTGCTGCCGCCTTTCAGGCCGCGCCGGATATCGTTGAACGGGTGCAAGAGATCGTCTTGATGGGCGGCGCCTATTTCGAGGTTGGCAATGTCACTCCTGCGGCTGAATTCAACATCTACGTCGACCCGGAAGCTGCTGACATTGTGCTGAAATCCGGGGCAGAAATCACTATGATGCCGCTGGATGTCACCCATAAGGCGCTGACCACTCGCCCGCGCATTGAGGCCCTGCGAAACCTGAACACCTCTGTCGGCCATTTCACCGCAGAAATGCTCGACTTCTTTGAGCGGTTCGATATCGAAAAATACGGCTCTGACGGCGGCCCCCTGCATGACCCCTGCGTCATTGCCTATCTGATCCAGCCCAATCTGTTTTCGGGCCGCCGGATCAATGTCGAGATCGAAACCCAGTCTGAGCTGACCCTTGGCATGACCGTCGCCGATTGGTGGGGGGTCACCAACCGCAGCCCCAATGTGCTGTTCATCGGTGATCTGAATGCCGATGGATTCTTCACCCTCATCACTGACCGACTGGCACAGCTATGACCGCGGCCCTGCATCTGGCCCGCCCCGAGCACCTGGACAGGCTGCTGAGCCTGGTGGAGGCCTTTCATGCAGAGGCAGGTCTGCAAACCAGCCCCGACCAACGCCGCGCGGGCATCGTACCGCTGTTGGAAGGCATCCCCTATGGGGCCGTCTATATCATCGGTCCCACCCGCGCGCCCATTGGCTATATCGTAGTGACCTTTGGCTGGTCGGTCGAGTTCGGCGGCATGGATGGCTTCGTCGACGAGATCTACATCCGCCCACCCGTGCGCGGACGCGGCCTCGCTTCTGAAGTCTTGATCGCATTGCCCAAAACCCTGGCTGAGGCTGGGGTCAAGGCGTTGCATCTCGAGGTCGATCGGGACAACCAACAGGCTCAGCGGCTCTATCAACGCAGCAGGTTCGCGCCGCGCGAGAGATACATGTTGATGACAAAGGTCCTCTGACTGCTGGCTTTCTCTCCCTGAAAGGCCCTGCGACACACTGCCCCGGATGCCGCAGCTGGCGGCGATCCGTCACATCCCCCAAAGACCGGAAGGGCAGCCCGGTGGGCTGCCCTTCCTAAAACTGCCTGAAGCCACCGCTTCAGCCCATTTGGCAACCCTGGGGCTTATCCCTTCAGGATTGAGCGGCCTGCATATTCAGCCACTTCGCCCAGCACTTCCTCAATGCGGATCAGCTGGTTGTATTTCGCCAACCGGTCCGAGCGCGCCAGTGAGCCGGTTTTGATCTGACCACAATTGGTGGCCACGGCCAGGTCGGCAATGGTGGCATCCTCGGTCTCGCCCGAACGGTGCGACATCACATTGGTGAAACCGGCACGATGGGCCATATCCACGGCTTTCAGGGTCTCGGTCAGGGTGCCGATCTGGTTCACCTTGACCAGCATCGAATTGGCGCTGCCACGCTGAATGCCTTCGGCCAGACGGGCGGGATTGGTCACAAACAGATCGTCCCCAACCAGCTGCACCTTGTCACCGATCGCATCGGTCAGGGCTTTCCAGCCCTCCCAGTCATCTTCGCCCATGCCGTCTTCGATCGAGATGATCGGATAATCGTTCACCAGAGCAGCCAGATAATCGACGTTCTCAGCCGAAGACAGCACCTTGCCCTCACCGGACAGCACATATTTGCCATCCTTGTAATACTCAGTCGCGGCGCAATCCAAGGCCAGGTAGATTTCTTCGCCGGGGCGATACCCTGCTTTCTCGATGGATTTCAGAACAAAATCCAGTGCTTCGCGGGTGGAGGCGATGTTAGGAGCAAAGCCACCCTCGTCACCGATACCAGTGGAGAGACCCGCAGCCGACAGCTCTTTCTTCAGGGTATGGAACACCTCGGCGCCCATACGCACGGCTTCGCGGATATTCTCCGCCGCCACAGGCATGATCATGAATTCCTGGATGTCGATGGGGTTATCAGCGTGTTCGCCCCCATTGATGATATTCATCATTGGCACGGGCAGGACCCGTGCAGAGGTGCCGCCAACATAGCGGAACAGCGGCTGGGTGGTGAAATCGGCAGCGGCCTTGGCCACGGCCATGGAGACGCCCAAAATGGCATTCGCACCCAGACGCGCTTTGTTGGGAGTGCCGTCCAGCTCGATCATGGCGCCATCAACGGCGACCTGCTCGGTGGCGTCAAAGCCAACCAGCTCTTCAGCGATCTCACCGTTGACGGCAGCAACCGCTTCCAGCACGCCTTTGCCCAGGTAGCGCTCCTTGTCGCCATCGCGACGCTCTACCGCCTCATGGGCGCCGGTGGAGGCCCCGGAAGGTACTGCGGCGCGGCCCATGGTGCCATCTTCCAGGATCACATCGACCTCAACCGTGGGATTGCCCCGGCTGTCGAGGATTTCGCGGGCGTGGATGTCGATAATTGTGCTCATTTGGACGGTCCTTGACTGCAACAAAAGATGCCAGCGTCATAGCAGCCAAGGGATAAATGTAAACAGTGGTCGTTATCGCTAACGTCACTTATTTCACGCCTTTAGGGCTAACATCTCGCTGTTTGCGCCAACGGTATCGATGCCGTTTTTTACAGGCGCCACCTAGGAGCAGCTCTAGGAGGGGGAAACCGCCGCTGCAGCCTCTTCAACAGGTCTACTCTCTTGGCGCACCTGTTCACGAACCAGGCGTCGCTCGCGCAGAAACGTATACAGGCCAGAGGCAATGATAAGCGCGGCACCGCCCAGGGTCATGGCATCAGGCCTCTCGCCAAAGACCAGCACGCCGACCAGAATGGAAAACAACAACCTGCTGTAACGAAATGGCGTAATGGCCGAAGCATCCCCGATGCGGGTCGCCGTCACAATGGCATAATAGCCTGCAACACCAAAGACGATACCCCCCAGCATCATCACGATCTGACGCCCATCCACAGCGGTTGCCTCTGCCCCGGTCATCACCAGCAACAGCCCACCCGCCACAATCAGTGAAGCAAAGGCCTGAAAGCTGACCACCGCCGAAGAAACTGTGCTGTCGACCAAGCGCGTCAACAGATCCCGTGCCGCAATCGCCAGCACAGAAAGAAGCACCAGAACCACCGAAGGGTCAAACCCGGCCAGGCCGGGGCGCACAATCATCAAGACCCCGGCAAAACCTACACAAATCGCGCTCCACCGCCGCCAGCCAACCTGTTCCCCCAGGAATAGCGCCGCGCCCATGGTGATCACCAGTGGCAGCGCCTGAAACACCGCTGCAACGGTCGAGATATCGACCAGCGACAGTGCGGTGGCAAAGGCCATGGCGCCAACCGCCTCGGACAGGGTGCGCAGGATCGCCGCGCCCCGCCAGGCCGCAGGCGCTAAAAGATTGTCGCCTCGATACAGTGCCACAGCCGCAAAGACAGCCCCCGAGCCCAGGCCCAGCATAATCAGAATCTGACCCACCGGGATTTCACCCGACAGGTGTTTGATGAACATATCTTCCAGCGTAAAGGCCGCCATGGCCGCAATGACGAGGAGAATTCCGTTTAGATTGTTCACGCCTGGCCCTCCAAAGATATGCGAGCTGCTCTGGATCGGGACACAAGTCTTCGGTCCGCCGCAGCTGCTTCCGTGGATGGGGGGCAGACTGATCTTCTGCAAGCCCATTTGCGACACGGGTCACAACAGTTTGTTGGGGCAGACGTCACAATAGTTGATAGGTTAACCGACGGCCAGCCGCAGCAGGGATCACGCCCTAGCCTCAGGAGTGTTCGGAAGGATCACCCTTTTTCATGGGCACGCCGTAGAGCTCTAGCCGATGCCCTTTGAGCTGATAACCGAGCTTGGCCGCGATCCGTTCTTGCAGAGCTTCGATTTCGGGATCACAGAACTCAATGACGGCGCCGGTATTGATATCAATCAGGTGGTCATGGTGTTCGCGATCCGCATCCTCATAGCGCGCCCGCCCATCGCCAAATTCCAGCCGGTCCAGAATTCCCGCCTCTTCGAACAGCTTGACGGTCCGATAGACAGTGGCCAAAGAAATCCCCGCATCCAGCGCACTGGCGCGGGCATAGAGCTCTTCCACATCCGGATGGTCGGCGCTCTCCTGCAGGGCACGGGCAATCACCCGGCGCTGGCCGGTCATCCGCAGGCCCTTGGCCTCACATCGAGCGATAATCGTCATGGCGTTTTGCTTTCCATCCAACTCTGGGCTCCCTGTTTAGCCAATCAAGAGGCCGACGAAAACCAAAATTCCACCAGAACTCGTCATTGACTTTATCCACAGATACCGCCATTTGGACCACAGGTATCCCTCCCTGCCGCGTGAGCAGAGACAGAACGGACGCGCCCTCTGCGCGACAGACCCGCTGTCTAGTGAAATACCAAGGTTCCCAAAATCACGCGTGGGGCATTCGCAATTCCCAGCGGGCTGGCGTCGCCAGCGTCGTGAGAGGGTGTTGCCCCACCAAAAGCCAGCGCATATTGCGACTGGCCGACACGGTTCGTGCCAGAGGCAGTGAGCCGCGAAAGGACGATACGTGACTGAATTCTCAACCATGGGCCTGCCCGATCAAGTTCTGGCCCGTCTGGCCGATATGGGTCTGAAGGATCCGACCCCAATCCAGGCCCGTGCCATTCCTCATGCGCTAAACGGCGAAGACGTGCTGGGCCTGGCCCAGACCGGCACCGGCAAGACCGCAGCCTTTGGTGTGCCGCTGATTTCGCGCATGCTGGACTATGGCCGCAAACCCGCCGCGCATACCGTGCGTGGCCTGGTTCTGGCCCCGACCCGCGAGCTGGCTAATCAGATCGCCGCAACCCTGAAGGCGCTGACCGAAGGCACCCCGATGAAGATCGGTCTGGTGGTAGGCGGTGTGTCGATCAACCCGCAGATCCAGCGGATTTCGCGCGGCACCGATATTCTGGTGGCCACCCCTGGCCGTCTGCTCGATATTCTGGACCGCAAGGCGCTGGATCTGGGCTCCTGTGATTTCCTGGTGCTGGACGAGGCCGACCAAATGCTGGACCTCGGCTTTATCCATGCCCTGCGCAAGATCTCATCCCTGTTGCCCGAGGAACGCCAGACCATGCTGTTCTCGGCCACCATGCCAAAGCAGATGAATGAGATCGCCAATTCCTATCTCAACCGGCCCGTGCGCATCGAAGTCACCCCGCCCGGCAAGCCCGCCGCCAAAGTGACCCAATCGGTGCATTTCATCGCCAAGGCCGAGAAGCTGAGCCTGCTGAAGGAACTGCTGACCGAGCATAAGGATGAGCGCACGCTGGTCTTTGGCCGTACCAAACATGGTATGGAAAAGCTGATGAAAGTGCTGGAAAAATCCGGCTTTGCCGCCGCCGCCATCCATGGCAACAAAAGCCAGGGTCAGCGCGAACGTGCCCTGGCGGCGTTTAAATCCGGCCAGATTAAGGTCCTGGTGGCAACCGATGTGGCGGCCCGCGGATTGGACATTCCGGACGTAAAATACGTCTACAACTACGAGCTGCCGAATGTGCCGGATGCCTATGTGCACCGGATCGGCCGAACCGCTCGTGCGGGTAAGGATGGTCAGGCCGTGGCCTTCTGCGCTCCGGATGAGATGGAAGAGCTGAAAGCGATTCAGAAGGTGATGAAGATCACCATCCCCACCGCATCCGGCAGCCCCTGGGAAGCAATCGCCAGCCCGGACGCCCCTCGTGGTGGCCGTCCCGGTGGCAAACCAGGTGGTCGGCCCGGCGGTGGCAACCGTCGCCGTGGCGGCGGGGCACGCCGGGGCGGAAAACCCGGTGGTTCGGGCAAGACCGCGGGTGCAGGTGGCGGCACAGCCAACAAAGGCCGTCGCGAGGCACGTTGATTCCTTGCCTCCAATAGCGTCTCGCGGCTAGTCCCATTCCAAGCGGTATTGGAGAATAATCTGGGAGCAATCACCGCTCCCGAACCCAGCTTGACGGCGCCCTGTATTCATAGGGCGCCGTATTTTTTACCGCCCATTGCCGCGCGGTCTCTCACCCCGCAAGCACCATCACGAAAAAGGCAAATGCCCTTCCTCTGCTTCGCACGGTACCCCCGCCCGCTTCCATTGCATCAAAATGCCACAAAAGCCGTTGGGCGTGGGGCCCTAGCCTGTCCGTTTTTTGTTTTTCCAGGCCCCGCATTTCGCGAGATCCCAGACCATTTTCGGCAAAATATATGCCCTATGTGCCACAAAAGGTTGCCCTGACAACCTCATTGGGCTCTGGTGGGCGCCGCAAATCCTCGGCTCCGTCCTGTTCGACATAGGGGGTTTGCAACACCTGCCCCATCCGCTCAAAGAGGGTGAAATCACCAGCAACTGCAGTGCCAATCATCTCTTCAATCTTGTGGTTGCGGGGAATATAGACCGGATTGCTAGCCTGCATGATCGCCTCAGCGTTCTGCTCAACCTGACGCCGCTTCATCCAGCGGCTCTGCCAGGCTTCAAAGCCCGTTGGGTCCTTGAATTGCTCCACCGCAGTCCCCTCCGCCAAAGCGCGGAAGATATTGGTAAAATCCGCCTCACCCTCGGACATCACCTGCAGTAGATCCGAAATGAGCTCCAGATCGCCCGTCGCAATGGTTTCCAATCCGATCTTACGGCGGAACAGGCGCAGCCATTCCACCTCGATCAAAGAGGGCATGGCGTGAATAATTGCCGTAGCTTCCTCCACGGCCTCTTGCGGATTGTCCAATTGCTGGATCAAAGCCGTGGCCAGCTGAGCCAGATTCCAAACCGCAATCTTTGGTTGGTTTGCAAAGGCATAACGTCCCATGCGATCGATGGAGGAAAACACTTGGTCGGCACGATACTGATCCATGAAAGCACAGGGCCCATAGTCAATTGTCTCGCCTGAAATACTGCAGTTGTCAGTATTCATGACGCCATGAATAAAGCCGACCGACATCCAGGCCGCAATCAAGCCCGCCTGGGCATCCCGCACCGCGCGCAACAGCTCCAATGCGCCCCGCGCCTGCGGGTAGTGGCGTTGGATCGCATAGGCGGTGAGCTTCTTCAGCGCCTCGGTCTCACCGCGGGCTGCAAAATACTGAAATGTGCCAACCCGCAAGTGACTGGAGGCAACCCGCGTAAGAACTGCTCCCGGCAAACCGCCCTCGCGCCAGACTGTCTCACCCGTTGCAACAGCAGCCAAGGTCCGCGTGGTGGGAACCCCCAGGGCATGCATCGCTTCCGAGATCACATATTCCCGCAAGACCGGCCCCAACCAGGCCTTCCCATCTCCCTGACGCGAGTAAGGCGTACGTCCCGAACCTTTGAGCTGAATGTCATATCGCTTGCCATCACGGCCGAGGACCTCTCCCAACAAAAGCGCGCGCCCATCGCCTAACTGCGGATTGAAATTGCCGAATTGATGGCCCGCATAGGCCTGTGCCAAAGGGTCTGCCCCTGCCGGAATCTGCTTGCCAGAAAAGACCTCTGCCATCTCCGCGCGATCATTTCCTGTCACTTGCAACAGGTCGGCCAGGGGGAGGTTGAAAGCGATAAGACTGGGTGCAATCGCCGGTTCAGGCGACTGTTTGGTAAAGAAACCGGAACCCAACTGGGCATAAGAGTTATCAAAGGGGATGTGCAAAACCATGGCCCCAAGATATGTCCTAGACAAAAGAATACCAGCGTGAAGGTGCCATCGCGATGACTGCGGATGAAATCATTACAAAACTGCAACTCTCCCCCCACCCCGAAGGCGGTTGGTATCGCCAGACCTGGGTGGCGCAGAATAAGGGCCGCCCCAGCGGCACCTGCATCTACTTTCTGTTGCGCAGGGGGGAGACCAGCCATTGGCATCGCGTCGATGCAGCTGAAATCTGGCTCTACCAAGCCGGCGCGCCCTTGATCCTGTCAATCTCGGAAAGCGATGACGGCCCGGCCAGAGAGCACCTATTAACCCCGGACCTGACAGCCGGTGAGCCACAGATAATCGTCCCCGAGGGTCAATGGCAAGCCGCCCGCAGCACCGGAGACTACACATTGGTTAGCTGCACCGTCTCACCCGGTTTCCAGTTCGAAGGGTTTGAGCTGGCCGCCCCCTCATTTAACATTCCGGTTGCTTAAACCCCTCTGACCAAACCGCATTCAAACCAAAAGGCCTGGCGCTTCAAAACCCTTCATCGCTCCAACAGTCTTCGAGTTCTATCATGCCTCTCAAGAAAGGGGGCTTTGCCCCCTCGCGCCTTCGACGCTCACCCCCAGGATACTTCTGGCCAAATGAAAACGAGGCGTCCTATTCATTTGGCCAAAAATATCCCGGAGCGCGAGGCAGAGCCTCGCATCAGCTATCCCCTTCTTTAATCATGCCGGGACGGTTCGCATCTTCAAATGGCTCAATTCTGCAGCGTTTCAACGAACACCTGGCACACTCACCACGCCCCCGCCAACACAAGCACTGACGCCTGTTGTGCCCGGACAGGAGGTTGGCAAGCCCCGGGCCACTCGTACGGCGAGGTAAGCAAAAGCCTGGGCTTCCAACATGTCACCATCCAGTCCAACCTCTTCAACCTTTTTAACCGGGCAATCCAATGAAACGGTCAGCATCTGCATCAACACAGGATTGTGCCGCCCCCCTCCTGTGACCAAAACCGCCGATGGGTTTTGCGGACAGTGCTCCATCCCCTGAACGACCGAAGCTGCACACATTGCCGTAAGAGTGGCTGCAGCATCTGCGTCATTCAGCTCTTTCACAAGCCCAATCATCTCTGAGAAATCGTTCCTATCCAGAGACTTGGGTGGCAGTCGAGAAAAATAGGGTTCAGCCAAGAAAAGCTCCAGCGCCCCAGTCTCAACTTCTCCGCTGCTGGCCACGCGACCATCCTCGTCAAAGCCCAGACCCAGCCGAGCCTGCAAAAGGTCATTGACTGGAGCATTCGCCGGGCCAGTGTCAAAAGCCAGCAACGCCCCTGGTTCCTCGGGGCTATCGTAGCGCGGATCAACAAAGGTGATATTGCCCACCCCACCGAGATTCAAAAAACAGATCGGTCCCGTTGCTTTGATGTATTTGGCACAGGCAAAATGAAAGAACGGCGCCAGGGGCGCGCCTTCCCCCCCCATTGCCACATCATCACTGCGGAAATCCCAAACAACCGGCAGCTTCAACGCCTCAGCCAAGGTCGCGCCATCTCCCACTTGTAGCGTCCCCTGCAGGCGCGGTGCATGAGCCAGAGTCTGACCATGAAACCCAATCAGATCGATGCCTTCGGTTCCTGAAAGTGCGGAGATATGCGCCGCTTCAACCACTTCAGATGCAGCAACCACTTCCTTGCCATGCCAATGCCCAAGACCAGCACGCAAGACCTCCTGTTCCGCCTCGGAATAGGGGTGGTATCCGCAGCGACCAAAGCCTGCGATCTCGACGCCGTCAGTCTCAAGCACAGCAACATCCACCCCATCCAGAGATGTGCCACTCATTGCGCCCATTGCACGCAGAAATCCGGTCTTTGCAATTGCCTTGCTCATCTGATGTCCCGTTTTCAGTGTGAGAGCCGCCATGAAATGCGATACGCGCTTCGAAGCCCTCAGTGTCTTTGCGCCTGAATAGCAGCCGCCGCCACTGCAGGAAACTGGTGCATTTTTGTCGGCAAAACAGGTTCCATGTGGACCATTTGCACCTTATACAGCAGGTCGCAAACCAAAAGCCGAGGCATGTTATGACCTACCACCCAAAATCGGACTTCGTCGCTGTCATGATGGAACGCGGGTTCCTTGCTGACTGCACCGATTATCAAGGCCTGGATGAGGCCCTGATGCAGGGTGTTAAACCCGCCTATATCGGCTTTGACGCCACTGCAAAATCGCTGCATGTGGGGTCTCTCATTCAGATCATGATGCTGCGATGGTTCCAGAAAACCGGCCACCAGCCGATCACCCTCATGGGGGGCGGCACCACCAAAGTGGGTGACCCCTCCTTCCGCGCCGATGAACGCCCGCTGCTGGATGATGCTGCAATCAATGAAAACATCGCCGGGATCAAAAAGGTGTTCTCGGCCTATATCGACTACGACAGCGAAGCGCCCAACAAGGCTTTGATGCTAAACAATGCTGAATGGCTGGATGATCTCAACTATCTCGAATTCCTGCGCGACATTGGCCGCCATTTCTCGGTCAACCGGATGTTGGCATTTGAAAGCGTTAAGTCGCGCCTTGATCGCGAGCAAAGCCTGAGCTTCCTCGAATTCAACTATATGATTCTGCAGGCTTATGACTTTCTCGAGCTCAATCGCCGCTACGGCTGTATCCTGCAGATGGGGGGTTCGGACCAATGGGGAAATATCGTCAACGGTATCGACCTAACCCGCCGCGTGCTGGACAATTCAATCTATGGGCTGACCTCCCCGCTGCTGACCACCTCTGATGGCAAAAAGATGGGCAAGAGCCAGGATGGCGCCGTCTGGCTCAATGCCGATATGCGCAGCCCCTACGAGTTCTGGCAATTCTGGCGCAACACCACCGATGCGGACGTTGGTCGTTTCCTGAAACTCTATACCGAGCTGCCTGTGGATGAGTGCGAGCGACTTGGCGCCCTTGCTGGCTCCGAAGTCAATGCCGCCAAGGTCATCCTCGCAAATGAAGTAACCAAGCTGCTTCACGGTGCCGAGGCTGCAGCCGCCGCTGAAGCCACCGCGCGCGAAGTCTTTGAAAAGGGCGGCATTGGCGACGACCTTCCGACCTTGACCCTAACGAGCGCCGAGCTTGGCGATGGCATTTCTATCGTTCAGCTGATTGTGAAATCCGGACTTGCCAAATCGGGAAAAGATGCCAAGCGTCTGATCAATGAAAACGGGGCCAAGCTGGATGACAAACCACTTAATGACGCTGGGCTTATGATCGACGCCACCGCGCTTTTAAGCCCAATAAAGCTCAGCGCGGGAAAAAAGCGACATGCCTTGGTTCAGCTAGAAACCTAAAGAATAGTACCACTTCCATAACCTAAAGCCTGCTGTTCGGTCTGAGGGCCTTCGAAAATTGAGCTGTCGATCTTGCATTGAGGGGGCTTTGCCCCCTCGCCCCTTGGGGGGCTCACCCCCAGGATACTTAGGGCCAAATGAAATGTAAAAGATACGCTTTCTCCTTCATTTGGCCCAAAATATCCCGGAGTGTGAGGCAGAGCCTCACAAAAACAGCCAGTCCGCCAAGCTCAACACAATAAAAACCGGAACGGATAAGATAGAGGCCAATGCGAAAGCTGCTGAAACAGTCAGCTTTGGATTTGGCGCAATCCGGCCCAGAATCTGAAACTGTTTTTTCATTCTTTCATTAACCCTCATTTAGGTTTCTGATTGGTAAATAGACCCATGTTGGATTTCCCCTCTCCCGCCGCACACAGCAAGCCAGCACAGCAACTGCACAGGCGCCCCTCCCGCCCGGTGACGCTGGCACAATCTGTTGAGTTCCAACGTGCCATGACGGCTTTGGCCCAAGCCCCCACCCCTCTGCCAGAGCTTCACGACACCCTCGTCACCACCCGACGCCTGGCAGCTGGGCTGAGGCTTGCTATGATCAATCGTGCGCCCATGCCGCAGCCCTCCCGGCTAGTAGAGGCGCTGCGCGCCAATGGGCTCCACCGCACCCCGATAATTCTATCGCCAGAGCACCCCTGCCCAGAACTTGTCGATATTGGTGCCTTGCCGCTGGTTAGCCCGAGCTATGTGGCCCTACTGGACCTGAGCAATTCCAGTGAGCAGCGCTCTGCCGCCCTGCGTCAGAAATGGCGCAACCGGCTGAACCGTGCCCGTTCAAGCGGTCTGCGAGTCAGTCGGCAAAACATGGCTTTGGACCAAAACCACTGGCTCTTTGCCGCAGATCAAGCCCAGCAGAACCGCCGCGGCTACCGCAGTTGGCCCGTTGCTTTGACCCTAGCCTATGCAAAAGCAAACAAAGGAAAGGCGAAACTTTTTCAGGCCTTTGACGGAGCCACACCCGTTGCCGCAATCCTGATCCTGCGCCACGGTCAGGGGGCCACCTACCACATTGCCCATGCAACACCGGCTGGAAAGTCACTTTCGGCTCATAACCTGTTGATGTGGGAGGCCATGACCTGGCTCGCGGCCAAGGGCTGCCAGCAATTGGATCTGGGCCTTATCAATACCGAGGAGGCGCCGGGACTTGCGCGGTTCAAACTGGGCACCGGCGCGCAGCTGTCGCAATTGGGCGGCACCTGGGTCCTGTGGCCACCCTTGGGGCGACTGCTCTCTCCGCTGGCGCGCTGGGACAGAAAACTGATGAGCGCCACGTCGTGCTAGACAGAAGCGCTCCATCTGGTAGTTATTGAACAAATGTTCAGATACCCGAAGGAGCACTGCTCATGAAACTTGCACAGACCTGCGCCATCATCACTGGCGGCGCCTCCGGCCTTGGCGAGGCTACCGCACGCCATTTTGCCGATAACGGCGCAGCCGTCACCATCCTGGATCGCGACGCGGAACGCGGCCCATTGATCGCTGCAGAGATCGGCGGCCATTTTGTGCAGACCGATGTGACAGATGAGGCGTCGGTAACTGCCGCCATCGCCTATGCCGTCGAAAAGATGGGCCGCATTTCTGCCTGTGTGAACTGCGCCGGGATCGCCTATGGAATTAAAACCATTGGGCGCGATGGTGCCCACCCGCTGGACGCCTACCAACGCACCATCGACATCAACCTGGTAGGCACGTTCAATGTGGCGCGTTTGGCCGCCCTTGAAATCGCCAAGAATGAACCCGAATCCGACGGCGCACGTGGTGTCATCATCAATACGGCCTCGATTGCGGCCTTTGATGGGCAAAAGGGTCAGGCCGCCTATGCCGCTTCCAAAGGCGGCGTTGTTGGCATGTGCCTGCCCATGGCCCGTGATCTGGCCTCTAGCGGGATCCGGGTGATGACCATTGCTCCGGGTATTTTCATGACGCCGATGTTGGCAGGCCTGCCCGAAGAGGTGCAGCAGCAATTGGCCGCAGATGTGCCCAATCCTGCACGCTTGGGCGATCCAGCTGAATATGGCCAACTGGCGGGTTTCATCGCCGAGGCGGGCTATCTCAACGGCGAAGTCATCCGCATCGACGGTGCCCTGCGCATGCGTTAAAGCCTCCGCTGGCTTTGCCCTTTTCAATGCCGAATGAAAATAGGCGCAGAGCGTTGAGCCCTGCGCCTATTTGCTGTTTCACCCTATACTTCCGCCTACATAGCCCGGCAGTTTTCCCGTCACAGCTTTGCTTCGGTCTGAGCCATCCCTATACCAAAGGTACCGGGCCCTTAGATGAACAGTGGCCAATAACCATTTGTTAACGAAGAGTGGACTCAGTCACCCTTCGGCCTTTTCTTCCAGCTCCAGCCATTCCTCCTCTGCCGCAGCCAGCTTTTCCTGCCGCTCGACCAAGGCTTCTGTGGCCTTTTTGAACTTAACCGGCTCGCGGGTGAAAAGCTCCGGGTCAGCCATCAGGTCCTGCAGCTTGGCAATCTCTTGCTCCAGCCGCTCAATGTCAGCAGGCAAGGCCTCCAAGCGATGCTTCTCCTTGAAACTCAGCTTTTCCTTGCCCGCCACATCACCTGATGCCGCTGCCTTAGACTTGGCCTTTTGCGATTTGTTTTTAGACGGTTTTTCCGAAGTTCCTATCCCAGGAAAATCGCCCCGTTGACTGATATAGTCACTCCAGCCCCCTGCATAGGCAGTCACCTTGCCATCGCCCTCCATGGCGATGGTTGTGGTGGCAACCCGGTCCAAAAAGTCCCGATCATGGCTCACCAGCAATACGGTACCATCGTAAGAATCCAGCAGTTCCTGCAACAGGTCCAGGGTTTCCACATCCAGATCATTGGTCGGTTCATCCAGCACCAGAAGGTTGCTTTGTCGCGCCATTAGCCGGGCCAAGAGCAGCCGCGCCTTCTCGCCCCCAGACAGGGATCTGACAGGCGCACGGGCCTGACTCTCGTCAAACAGAAACTCCTTGAGATAGCCAACAACATGCTTGGGGTTGCCCCGCACCATGACCTGATCCGCCTTGCCAGAAATCCCCAGCAAGGGGTCAGATGTCAGGTTCTCCCAGAGGCTGGCATCTGGATCCAGCTGGTCACGTGTCTGGTCAAAGAGCGCGATTTCCAGATTGGTTCCCAGCTTGACGGATCCGGCATCCGGCGCGACCTGCCCCAGCATCAGCTTCAGCAATGTGGTCTTGCCCGCGCCGTTAGGACCGACAAAGGCCACCCGGTCACTGCGTTGAACCTTCAGGGAAAAATCTTGCACAATTCGCTTGTCGCCATAGGTCTTGCTCAGCCCCTCGACCTCGATCACCTTGCGACCGGATTTTGGTCCCGCCTCCAGGGCCAGTTCTGCCGCTCCCTGGCGCTTGATCTGGCTGGCACGTTGGTCTTTCAGCTCATGCAGAGCGCGCACGCGGCCCATGTTGCGCTTGCGTCGGGCCGAGATGCCCTCAACCGCCCACCGGCTTTCGCTTTTGATCAGACGATTGAGTTTGTGGCGTTGCTGGTCTTCCTCTTCCCAGATTTTGTCCCGCCAGGCTTCGAAGCCTTCAAAGCCTTTTTCCTGGCGGCGCACTTGCCCGCGATCTACCCAAAGAGTGGCCCGTGTCAGCGCCCGCAAAAAGGCCCGGTCGTGTGAAATCAACACAAAGGCGGCCCGCGTGGATTTCAGCTCGGATTCCAGCCAGGTGATTGCCTCGATATCCAGGTGGTTGGTCGGCTCGTCCAGCAACATCAGGTCAGGGGCTTCCGCCATCAGCTTGGCCAGGGCCGCCCGCCTCCGCTCACCGCCCGAAGCTGTTGCCACAGGCCGATCGGGGTCGAATTTCAGCCCCTCACCGGCGCGTTCCACCTTATAGAGCTCGCCCGGGTCCAGTTCACTTGCTGCAAAATCGCCCAAGGTCGCAAATCCGGTCATCTGCGGATCCTGCTCCATATAGCCAACCGAGCGCCCCGAAGGTACCACCAGGCTGCCGGTATCAGCTTCAACAAGCCCCGCCATCACCTTCATAAGGGTGGATTTTCCCGATCCATTGCGCCCAACAAGCGCGACCCGGTCGCCGGGTTGAACCACCAGATCGAGATCTGAAAAGATGGGATCGCCACCAAAGGTGAGGGAGATCCCGGTCATCTGCAAAAGAGGAATACGTGCCATAGGAGCCAGCTAAACCGCGCAGGCGGTAAGGTCAACGCTCAGGACTGTTGCGCAGCGCTCCGCAGGAGCCGTTTGCGCGTTGCCGGAATTGCCTTGACTTCGAGACCGGTGAAAACATGGCAGGTGTTGAGATCCGCGTCGATCACAACATGGTCGCTCACCCAGCCCCCCATTGTCAGATAGCTGCGCAGCAAGGGGGGCAGCTGCGCCTGGGCCAGTTTCAGATCCGGTTTCTGCCCTTCGGCGCGGTCGTGCAGAAGAGCGTCAAAGCAGCGGGTCTCGCGCGCTGCGTGACCCGGGCGCCAGCGGTCAGGCGCCAAATGGCGGCGCTGCAACAAAGCGAAGGCCTCGGTATAGGTCTCGGGGGTGGTTCCGGCAAAAGACGAACAGCCAAACAGCAGGGCAACAGATTGCTGGTCGACCATGTCTGTGACCGCAGCCCAAGCCAGGCGCAGAATATCCGCATCCTGAACACCAGGATCAATGCAAAAGCGACCCAGCTCCATCATCCGCTCTGGAAATTTTGAAAGCCGCGACAAATCGTAAAATTGAGCAGAGTAGCTCTCAGCGATCGCCTGACCACTCTCCAGCACCATCAACCGGAAACAGCCAACCAGATCCCCGCTGGCCTGCGATTCGATCAAGACATTCAGGCAGGCCGCATCATAGGGGTCTTGGTCCCGAACCTCTGTCCGAAAGCAACGCCCCCGCAACTGCTGCGCCTGTAAAAGATCCTGCGCAGTCTGAGCGAGCCGGGCCCGGTAGCCGCCCCGTTCCAGCAACACAGCTGAAACTGGCGCATCCGCCACAGACTTTCCGTCGCTTGCACCCCTCACTTTAGCCCTCCTTGCCTCTCGAAGTAGCCGCTCCACGCGACCAATCACTCACAATTCAGACAAATCCGGCCAGCAGCGTCTGGCCCCGGGCCGGATCTCGGATGTTACTCCTCCAACAAGGAGCCTGGGTTAAAGTTGCCGAGGCTACCAAGAAGCTGGCGCAGGAATGTTTTGTCTTCAACACTGGAACTGGTCACCCGGCGCGCGAGCGGAATCACCTTGCCGTCTTCCAGACTATAGCGTTCGATTCCCGAAACCACGTCGCGCGAGTCAAAGCTGATCGCGACCAGAGACCGCGAAACCGGTTTGGTTGCCCCTGCCCCACGGGTCCGCATCAGGGTTGAGACATAGTAGTAGCCGCCATCGTTCAACACGCCCGAGGCCGTCGGCACGCCAATCGTTTCGGCAACCGAATCCTTCGTATCAATGCCGACAACAACTTCTGCCAGCTGTTCTTCGCTGGGAACATAGCCGTGTTTTTTGTAAATCGCTGTACACCCAGCCACTGCCAGCGCCGCGACTGCCCAGGCTGCATATTTCACCGCTGCCTTCAGCTGGTCTTTTTGTGCATTCATGATGATCCCCACAACACTGCATTGCCTCTGGCTTGAACACGCCTTTGAACCCGATTACCTAATGCAAGCCTCCGGTTCAAGAAACGAAAGTAGCCATCATGACTGACAGCACCGCCTTTAAGGTGTCCGATCTGCCACAGAACAGGGCAACTTCCTTTGACATACAGCCCGATGCCAAAGTGCTTGAAACACTGGCACAGGAGCTGGAAATCAAGGGATTGAAGAAACTTCGCTTCACCGGAAAGATCACGGCCAAGGGCCAGCGCGACTGGCAACTTTCTGCCAGCCTGGGCGCCACGGTTCAGCAGGACTGTGTGGTGACACTGGAGCCCATGTCCACGCGAATCGATGAAAAGGTCGAGCGTATTTTTGTCTCTGGCTTGTCAGAGCCCGATGACCCTGAGGTCGAAATGGAGGAAGATGAGCGCGTTGAACCCCTCCAGGACAAAATCGATCCTTCGGTTGTGATGATCGAAGCCCTGTCGCTGCTGATCCCCACCTACCCGCGCAAAGAAGGCGCAGAACTGGGCGAAGCGGTCTACGCTGAACCGGGGGTCGCTCCGATGCGGGAAGAGGACACCAAGCCCTTTGCTGGGCTTGCAGCCCTCAAGAAACAGCTCGACCCAAAGAGCTAAGGTTAAAAAACTCACGAAAAACCGGTTTTGCGGGTGGTATCACCGGGCCGCCTGGCTTAAAAAACCGCTTGCGCAGACGGAGATTCTCAGTATTTTCGCGCGCTCATCGGAATTTTTGGTTGGACATCGGAGAGGCTGCGGCCTAAACGCTCGCCTACCGATCTAACGAACGAATGTGAAACGCGCCGCGGGCATCAACCCCAAGGCCCCAATAGACGAAGGTTGAGACATGGCCGTCCAACAGAATAAAGTATCCAAGTCGCGCCGTAACAACCGCCGCGCGCACGACGCTCTGGTTGCTGCAAACCCGAACGAATGCTCGAACTGCGGTGAGTTGAAGCGTCCCCATCACGTGTGCCCCTCCTGCGGCCACTATGACAGCAAAGAAGTTGTTGCTATCAACGACGAAGTCGAAATCGACGAAGACGCGGCATAAGATCGCGACGATCACACAATTTGCGGGGCGGATTTTTGCATGACGGGTAAACCCGATCAATCAGTGACAAAATCCGACCGCATTGTGATCTCGGTTGACGCCATGGGCGGAGACGCCGGCCCCGCAGTTGTGGTGGCCGGTCTTGCCATGTCTGCCGAAAAGAATCCCCAGCTCGCCTTTTTGCTGCACGGTCCCGCCGAGGAACTGGCGGCTTTGGTCGCCAAGCGGCGCATTCTGGCCGGGCGTGTCGAGATTCGGGACGCCCAAAAAGTCGTCACGATGGAGGATAAGCCCAGCCAGGTCATGAGAAATGGCAAGGGCACCTCGATGTGGTCGACGCTGGATGCGGTCAAGAAAGGTGAGGCCGCAGGGGCGGTTTCCTGCGGCAATACCGGCGCCTTGATGGCGCTGTCGATGCTGCGGCTGCGCAAAGTGCCTGGTGTGAACCGTCCGGCGATTGCGATTCTCTGGCCATCACGTAACCCTCAGGGGTTCAATGTGATGCTGGACGTTGGCGCCGATGTGCGCGCCGATGCGCGGGATCTGCTGCAATATGCCCTCATGGGCACCTCCTATGTCCGCAATTCGATGGATATTCGCCGCCCACGCGTTGGGCTGCTCAATGTCGGCACCGAAGAGCACAAGGGCCATGCAGAGCTGAAAGAAGCCCATGCCCTGATCGCGGCCCATGCGGAAACGGCCGAGTATGAATTTGTTGGCTTTGTTGAAGGCAGCGATATCCCCGGCGATGCAGTTGATCTCATTGTGACCGATGGGTTCACTGGCAATGTCGCCATCAAGACCGGGGAAGGCACCGCCAGCATGCTGCGCAGCACCCTGCGTGAAGCCTTTGAATATTCGTTCCTTTCCCGGATTGCCGCAGTTCTGGCCTATACCTCGTTGGCGCGATTGGCCAAACGGATTGACCCGCGCCGGGTCAACGGTGGCGTGTTCCTTGGGCTGAATGGTACAGTGGTCAAATCCCACGGTGGCGCCGATGCCACCGGAATCTCGGCTGCGGTCAAACTCGCCTTCCTCCTGGCTCAGCAAGGCTTTGCTGAAAAACTGGCCGCACGGGTTGCATCTGTCGTCGAGCTTACCCAAGATGACATCGTTCCCCAGGATGCTGAGCATCCCATCAAATAACTCCAAAAGGCAGACATCGAATGACGCGACGTGCAGTAGTGGTTGGCACAGGACATTATCTCCCCAAGCGAGTAGTGGAAAACGCGGAATTCGAAGCCTCTCTGGACACCAGCGATGAATGGATTCGCTCGCGTTCAGGCATTGAGCGGCGCCATTTCGCCGCCGAGGGGGAAACCACCTCGGATATGGCAACCGAAGCCGCCCTGGCCGCGTTGAAAGACGCCGGACTGGAAGCCTCGGATATCGACGCCATCGTGCTTGCGACCTCCACCGCTGACCTGACCTTCCCCTCTGCCGCAACCATGGTTCAGGCCAAACTGGGCATGACAAGCGGCTTTGCCTTTGACGTCCAGGCGGTCTGCGCCGGATTCGTTTACGCGCTGACCAATGCAAATGCCTTGATCGTTTCCGGCCAGGCTGAGCGGGTTTTGGTCATTGGCTCCGAAACCTTTAGCCGAATCATGGATTGGACGGATCGCGCGACCTGTGTGCTCTTTGGTGATGGCGCTGGTGCGCTGGTATTGGAGGCACAGACCCTGGCCGGCAGCAAAGAGGATCGTGGCATTCTGTCCACCGACCTCAACTCCGATGGTCGCTACAAGGATCTGCTCTATGTGGATGGTGGCGTTGCCACGCAAAACACCGGCCATCTGCGCATGCAGGGCAACCAAGTCTTCCGCCACGCCGTAGAAAAGCTTGCAAAAACAGCCAGTACCGCACTGGAACGCGCGGATTTGAGCACCGCAGATGTTGACTGGATCGTGCCTCATCAGGCCAATATCCGCATCATTCAGGGCACGGCCAAAAAGATGGGCCTGCCGATGGACAACGTGATTGTCACTGTTCAGGACCATGGCAACACCTCTGCCGCCTCGATCCCCCTGGCACTCTCTGTCGGGAAATCGCGCGGTCAAATCAAGCCCGGCGACCTGATCGTTACAGAAGCCATTGGCGGCGGCTTGGCCTGGGGCGCGGTAGTGTTGCGCTGGTAGCGCCGCCCCCCGGAAACAAGGCTCTTGCAATTCATTGATATTGACAGGGAAATTCCCCTGCCCCTATTGTTTGACAAACAACGGGGATTAAGCATGAGCGAAAAAACTCTTACACGCATGGATTTGAGCGAAGCGGTCTTCCGTGAGGTGGGCTTGTCTCGAAACGAAAGTGCCCAGCTGGTAGAGAGCATGTTGCAACACATGTCCGATGCCCTGGTAAAAGGCGAACAGGTGAAAATCTCGTCTTTTGGCACCTTTAGCGTTCGGGATAAATCCGCTCGTATTGGCCGCAATCCAAAGACCGGTGAGGAAGTTCCTATTCAGCCACGCCGCGTTCTGACTTTCCGCCCTTCGCATTTGATGAAGGACCGGGTGGCCGACGGAAACCGAAAGTAAGGCGGCACCGTCCAGCATTGTCTCTTTCTGCCTGATCCGCCCGGCGTTGCCTGCCTGCAACGCCCTGGTTGGGAACAGCAAACTCCGCGCCTCCCCAGAGCGCGAACATTGGAACGATCACTATGTCAAAATCAGCGGACGCCTTTCGCACCATCAGCGAAGTCGCGGACTGGCTCGGCGTGCAGGCACATGTTCTGCGCTTTTGGGAAAGCAAGTTTACCCAGATTAAGCCGGTAAAACGGGCTGGCGGCCGCCGCTACTACCGACCTGCAGATATGCTGCTCCTGGGGGGCATTCGGAAACTCCTCCACAAAGACGGGCTGTCGATCAAAGAGGTCCAGGCGATTCTGCGCGATCATGGCATCGCCCATGTGAGCCAGATGTCCCATGATCTCGAGTCAGACGGCCCTCCGGTCGAGGAGGCAGCCCCAAAAGCGCGTTCCGTGGAAAAAGTCGACCCGGCAGCCATTCCCCCGCAGGAGGTCCCCGCTGCCGCACCCGAGGCCGATGTGGCCAGCGCGCAAGTCGCATTTGTTGAACCGACCGCCCCCGCTCAACCCCACCCCGAAATTGCGCAGCCGCAAGCAGTTCAAGTAGCACCCGAATCTGAAACTCCTGCCGCGGTGGTCCCAGAACCCAGCGTGGAAACTGCAGTTGCACCGCCTGAAGTTACCGCTCCTGCGCCCTCCTCCGAGCCCGAAGCCACACAGTCCGAACCAGTAGCGCCCGACGTTTCCGCCGGAATTGAAAACGAATCATCCCCTCCTCCGGCTCCGGCTCCGGAAGTGGTTGCTGAGTCCTCCCCACCTGCCGAAGCACAGGTTGCCGCAGAGCCGCAAAAGAGTCCCGCAGCCGCCCAAGCCGCTTCAGTGGTTGAGCCAACGGTAACCCCCTCGCAGACGGAGCAGCCTGTCGCCAATGCTGCCCCAGAGGTCGTAGCCCCTGCAGAACCGGTACTGGCAGCTTCCACGCCGGAACCTGAGCAGATGCATATGGAGCTCGACAGTCCTGCAGAGGCCGCTCCAAACGCGCAGGTGCCGCTGGACACCGAAGAAGCACCTCAAGAAACCACCGCGGAATCATCAGGTCCCGCTCGCGCGGCTGCCCCTCTTCAGGATACGGTAGAGCCGCTTGCCCCTTCTCTGGCGGACACCGCCCCCTCCGTGGCGACAGTAAGCGACTCCCCTGCGGCCGAAACAGAAACAGTAGGGGCTCCCCAGCAACCGCTTGCCACATTGGAGCCCGCGCCGCCTCAGGCTGAGACCGCTGATGTAGCGGCTGTTGAGCCGCCTTTGGCAGAACTCGCTCAGGAGATGACCCCGCCTGTCGTGCAGCAAGAGGCGCCAGAGATCACGACAGCGGATCCCGAGCCAATTGCCGCGCAGGCCTCTGCCGATCCCGTCACAAATGTTCTCTCTCTTCTCGAACATACATCTCGGCTGCCCGCGCATGTGAAGGCTGAGGTCGCGGACTGCGCCGCAGAGCTGCGCGCGATCTTGGCTGCCGGATAAAAATCTACTGCCACAGAAAAAAACCGGAAATACCCCCTTGCCCCCGCCGGGAAATACAGTAGAACCCGTCATCAGCGGGCTATGGCGCAGCCTGGTAGCGCGTCCGTCTGGGGGACGGAAGGTCGCAGGTTCGAGTCCTGCTAGCCCGACCAAAAAAACCGTTTGAGTGCTTTGCATTCAAACGGTTTTTTTGCATTCTGCCCCTCCCACTTGCCGTTTTGCCAAAACCCTAAAGAGATGATATCGGTCAGCACTATAGGCACTTCCAAGCCAAAGGAAATGGACCATGACCGGCGTTCTACCCAGCCAAGCGATTGAAAAAATGTTCACCCGGGGCGAGATCACTCTCGCGGAGCCCCTGGTCGAAGGTCAGGTTCAGCCCGCCAGCCTGGATCTGCGGCTGGGCAGCGTTGCGTACCGGGTGCGCGCGTCCTTTCTGGCCGGGCAGGATTGCAGCGTTGCCGACCGGATCGGCGAGTTTGAGATGCATCGTATTGAGCTGACCAATGGCGCGGTCTTGGAAAAAGGCTGCGTCTATCTGGTGCCCCTGATGGAGGGGCTGGCGCTTCCCAAAGACGTATCCGCAGTGGCCAATGCCAAAAGCTCCACCGGGCGGCTCGACCTGCTCACCCGGACAATCACCGATGGGGGTGTCGAATTCGACAGGATCAAACCCGGCTACACTGGCCCGCTTTATGCCGAGATCTGCCCGCGTTCCTTTTCGGTCCTAGTGCGCCCGGGCATGCGCCTGAACCAAATCCGTTTCCGTCAGGGCCAGGCGGTGCTGAGCGATGCGGAACTTGCGGAGCTGCACCAGCAAAGCCCGCTGGTGGATGGCAAAGCCCTGATCGAAGACGGGCTCGGCTTCTCTGTTGATCTGCGCCTGCCGGGCTCTGATCTGGTGGGCTATCGCGCCAAGCCACACACTGGCGTGATTGATCTGGACCGAATCGGCGAATACGACCCGCAGGACTATTGGGAGGAGGTGCAGAGCACCTCTGGTCGCATCATCCTGGACCCTGGCGCCTTTTACATTCTGGTCAGCCGCGAAGCGGTTCAGATCCCACCGGCCTATGCTGCCGAAATGGCGCCCTATCTGGCCATGGTGGGCGAGTTCCGGGTGCATTACGCGGGCTTCTTTGACCCCGGCTTTGGCCATGATGCTGCGGGCGGCAAAGGCTCACGCGGCGTTCTGGAAGTGCGTTGCCACGAGGCGCCCTTTGTGCTCGAACACGGCCAGGTGGTTGGCCGTCTGGTCTATGAACGCATGTCTGAGCTTCCCCAGCAGCTCTATGGCTCCGGGATTGCCTCCAACTATCAGGGCCAAGGGCTCAAGCTCTCCAAACATTTCAAATCACCCAGCTAAACCGGGTTCAAGGCAGCGCCTGCACAGGCGCCGCCTTGCCTCTGTTCCTCGCCAGGTGACTGCCGACCCAACCGGGCTCTGCCGTCATTTTCAAAAACCCCGAGGACCTAATGCCAAACCATGTTTCCCGTTCTGATGCCAAAGCCCTGTTGCAGCAAGCCAATCGCCTTCTGGTCGTTGGCTGCTGCGGCGGTGGCAAAACCACCCTATCCCGGCAGCTCTGCACGCAGGGAAGCTTCGACTATATCTCGATTGATCGTGACATCCGCTGGCTGCCCGGCTGGAAACAACGCGACAAACCTAGTCAGCGCAGATTGATCGCCGAAAAGATTCGGGGCCAACGCTGGATCATGGACGGTATCAGCATCTCCAGCCTCGATCTACGCCTGCCCCGAACCGACCTGGTGCTCTGGGTCCGGGTGCCGCGCCGTATCGCCCTTGTTGGCATCGCCAAGCGGGTCCTTCAAAACTATGGCAGGACCCGTATGGGCATGGCAGAGGGCTGTGCAGAGAGGCTCCCGGACCGCGCATTTCTCTCCTACATCTGGAACTTTGAACGCTGCGAAGCACCGCGACTGGAACAGGCCCTGGATCGTTTTGGTCCCCAGGTGCCCGTTGTCACGCTGTGCAGCCATGCCGAGATCAATACCCTCCTGAACACGGGTCTACTCGACTGATCCCAACTCACTTTACAAACACCCCTTCTGATAGATCCGGTGAAATCTCGGCCTGCACACTGCGCTCTAAACGCGTGGAGAGCGTCATATAGGTGCGCGTTCCCCGCACCCCTTGGACATCGTAGATCTGCGCCAACAGCCCCTCCAGTGCCTGCGGTGAGGCCACGCGCACCTTGAGGATCAGGCAGGTATCGCCGGTTGATGTATGTATTTCCTCAACCTCTGGCCAGCCCTCCAACGCCATCAGCTCCGCAGTCTTGCCCCAGCCGATGGTGTCAACATGGATAAAGGCCAGGAGCGGCTTGCCGACGGCAGCACCGTCCAACTGCGCGACGGTGGAGCGGATTACCCCCGCGGCGCGCATCCGTTTGACCCGCTCGTGTACAGCCGGAGCAGAGAGGCCAACGCTGGCGCTGATTCTAGCATAGGATTGCGTGGCATCTCGGCTCAGCTCACCTAATATTCTTCTGTCTATGGCATCCATCTGCAGCCTCCTGAGCACCCGCCCGAATGATATCTGTAATTTCACATCTCTTTTCAGAACGGCCTTCACAGAATACTATAAGGCATTTAAGGGGAAAAACAGAATAGATGTATCGGACCATTCCCTATGACCACTTCCCCTTCATCCTCGACCCAACCAGCGCTCTGGCAGTCAATCGCGATCTTGATGAGCGCCATCGGCATTGTCGGTTCAAATTCGCTGTTGTTGTCGCCGCTGGTTCTGGCTGTTGGCAGTGAAGTGGATGCCAATCCGAGTGAGGTCATGCAGGCTGCCAGCGCCTATGGGCTGGGCGTTGCTGCCGCCGCGCTGACGCTGGCCCCTTTGGGAGATCGCATTGGAGCCGGGCGGCTATTGCGCTATGCACTTTTGGTCCTAGCCCTGGGGCTTGCGGCAAGTTCTGCTGCGCCCGGTCTTTGGGGGTTGATCACGGCACAGGTTCTATGCGGATTGGCCGGGGGCGCAGCGCTGCCGTCAATCTATACGCTCGCCGCCGTCATCGCGCCACGCGGACGTGAAGCGCGGGTTGTCGGATTGGTGCTCACCGGCTGGACGCTTTCCATGGTGCTGGGCGTCAGTCTCAGCGCTTGGCTCGCGGATCTCGCGGGGTGGCGTCTGGTCTATCTCGCGCTCGCAGGGCTGGCCGCCCTGCTCTGGCTCAGTTCGGCGCGGATGGGGCGGATGGCCTCTGGCCTTGGCTCGCAAGCCAGCTCGCCACTGACGGCCCTACGGGTGCCGGGAATGCGCCGCGGCCTTCTGGCCTCCAGCCTGCTGATGCTCAGCTTTTATGCCACCTATTTTTTCACCGGCGCACATGTAACCCTTACTCTGGGTCTCAGCACCGCGCAGGCCGGGCTGCTGCCGCTGTTTTATGGCATTGGTTTTGGGCTGGCTGTGCTCTTTGATCCGCTGTTGGACCGGCTGGGGCTGGCGCGGGCGACACCACCCGTCTTTGTACTGATCGCGCTGACCTATCTGGGAATGCTTGCCACCTCAGCGGATTACCTGCTGCTGCTGATCTTTTCGCTGATCTGGGGGATCTTTCAGCATCTTGGCCTCAACCTGTTGGTGGCAAGGCTGACAATCCTGGATCCGGGGCAACGCGGCGCGATCATGGGGCTCTATAGCACGATCACCTATCTCTGCGTCTTTACCGCCCCCTTCGTGGGCGGGCTGATTTTCCCTCTTTGGGGGCTCATGGGCTGTTTGGCTCTATCAGCACTGCTGTGCCTCTTCGAAGCGGTTGAAGCCGCTGTGAGTCTGCGCCACCTTCCCAGATCAGAGGTTAGGAATTCCGCCGTGCCCGACGCGCCTGCCTGATTTCGCGAATCCGTTCGCGCTCAGCGCGGGCCTCAGCTTCGGCCGGAGTTTCCGCCTGTGCGCGGCCCTCGTGACCAGACCGACGTGACTTACGCCCGGAAAGAGCCCCAAGCCCCGCATCTACTCCGGCATTCACCGCCTTACCCAAAAGACGCCGCATCACCATTTTTACAATCATATCAAGGTTCATACCCGTTTTCCCACTCCAGCGCTTTCATGGTCGCCCCAGGGCGAGACCGCATGTGGCCCCGCGTCGGTCTCTACCTAACAGAACAATCTGGCAATTCCTTGGCGCCGCACACTGATACAAGCGACATGGCGCCTCAGGCAGTTTTACTCGCCAAACAGTTCGGGCTGATCCGCATCCTCATCGCCGTCATCACCGCCCTGCCCCAAGGGCAGGCTGCCCGGAGGTGGTCTGTTTTCCAACAGGCCAGCTGCACGCAGCTCCTTGAGCCCCGGCAAATCTCGGGCGCTTTCCAGGCCAAAATGATCGAGGAACACTGGCGTCACCACAAAGGTCACTGGTCGCCCCGGCGTCATCCGGCGGCGCCCGATGCGGATCCACTCCATCTCTAGCAGCTGATCCACCGTGCCACGCGACACAGAAACCCCGCGAATTTCCTCGATTTCGGCACGTGTCACCGGCTGGTGATAGGCAATAATCGCCAAGGTTTCGATCGCGGCTCGGCTCAACTTGCGGGTCTCGACGATTTCCTTTTGCATCAAAAACCCAAGATCAGGTGCGGTCCGGATAGCCCAGGCCTCGCCCACCTGCACGACCCGCACCCCGCGCCCCTCGTAGCGTTTGCGCAGATGTTCCAGTGCCGCTGCCGGGGTGCACCCATGCGGCATCCGCCCTTCAAGATCGCGCAGGGTCACCGGGGTGGCGCTGGCAAAAAGCACTGCTTCGACCATGCGCTCCTGCTCCGCGATTGGCGGGGCATCAAACAGGCTGTCGCTGTCACTATGCGGCTCACTGACCGCTCGGGGGCTTTCGGGTTGCATCAGCTCTCCTCATCCAGACTGCGCAGCTGAATGGGCGCAAAGTTATCGCTTTGGCGGATTTCGAGCCGCCCTTCCTTGACCAGCTGTAAGGAGGCGGCAAAGGTTGCCGCCGTAGCCGACCGCCGCTTGACCGGGTCCTTGTGCCAGCCATCGGGCAAATAGCTAAGCATATCGGTCCAGCTTCCTGTAAAACCTATCAAACTTCGCATGCGCTCCAGCGCTTCTTCCATGGTAAAGACACTGTCACGGTCCATCACAAAGGGGCGGAAATCATCCTTGGTGCGGATGCGGGCATAGCCCTGCATCAGGTCCAGAAGGTTGGCGGAATAGGTCACGGTCCGTATCCGCTGAATATCCTGGTTCTGGCCCCGCACAAAGAAATCACGCCCCAGCTGATCCCGCCCCATCAGGCGGGCCGCCGCATCGCGCATCGCCTGCAGGCGTTCCAGCTGAAAGGCCAGATGCGCTGCAAGTTCGGCCCCCGACGGCCCCTCTTCGCTGGGATCAGGCGGCAGCAGCAGCCGTGATTTCAAATAGGCTAACCAGGCCGCCATCACCAGATAGTCAGCCGCCAGTTCGATGCGCAGCTCCTTAGCATGATCGACAAATGTCAGATATTGCCGGGCCAGCTCCAACACAGAGATCCGACGCAGATCTACCTTCTGCGTCCGCGACAGCGTCAGCAACAGGTCGAGCGGCCCTTCAAAGCCATCGACATCAACAATCAAGGCTTCGGCTGCTAGCCGTTCCTCCACAGACTGCGCCGTGACCTCGTGAAACAGATTTTGTTCAGACATAGACCTTTCCGCCCATCAAGGCGGTAAGTTCGGCCTCGGCGGCTTCGGTGTCAAGCGCGATGGGGGCTTGGCGCTGCGCCATGGCCGCATTGGCACGCTCCTGCCCTGCCTGGTCCAGCCTGCCTGCAGCCTCTGCCACGGCGCGCCGCTCTGCCAGGGACGCATTGCAAAACAGCACCAGATCACAGCCCGCACGACGCGCGGCTGCGGCCTTTTCACTCGGAGTTCCAGCCAGGGCTTTCATTGAAATATCATCGGTCATGATCAAACCACCAAAACCGATATCGCGGCGGATCATCTGCACAACCTTGTGCGAAACCGTGGCAGGTTGATCATCCAGCGCCTCAAAGACCAGATGTGCTGTCATCCCCAAGGGCAAATCAGAAAGGCCGGAAAAAACGGCAAAATCATGCTCCTGAAGTGTATCAAGCGGGGCCGTGACATGCGGTAGATCTTTGTGACTGTCCAGTACCGAGCGGCCGTGGCCTGGCATATGTTTCAGAACCGGAAGAACCCCACCGTCCAGATGCGCCTGGGCGGCTGCGCGCGCCAGACGGACCACCTGTTTGGGGCGGTCACCGTAGCAGCGGTTCCTTAGAAACGGATGCGTGTCCGGTGTTGCCAGATCGCCAACGGGGGCGCAGTTGCTATCAACCCCAAGATCCAACAGTTCCTGCGCAATAAGACGGTAGCGCAGATACATCGCCCGCTCAGCCCCGTCGCCCGCCTGTTTGACATGGTCCAATGGCGCCATCCAGTCACGGGCGAGTGGGCTGCGCAGGCGTTGAACCCTGCCGCCCTCTTGGTCGATTGTGATGAGGCAATCACGACCCACAGACTCGCGCAGCTCGGCGCAGAGAGCGCGAACCTGGTCGGCACTCTCGATATTGCGGGCAAAGAGAATGAAGCCAAAGGGGTCGGCGTCGCGAAAGAAGGCCTTTTCTTCCGCAGTCAGGGCCAGCCCAGTGGCATCCAGAATGGTAGCACCGCAGGTCATCAACGAGTTGTCACCGGAATACAGTCCGCCTTACCCGCGACCAGAGCCGAGCAGAACCGGCGTGCATCCGAAAGCCCGTCAAAGCCCATGGCGCGCAGACGATAGAAGGTGCGCCCACCGCTTTCAGCACGCTGGATCACCCGGGTCTTGCCCTGCAGATAGTCCTCAAAGCGATTGTAGATCCGGTCCCATTCCGCGCGCGCCACGGCGGCGCTTTCATAGGCTCCGAGCTGCGCAAGGCGGGTGCCGACCGGAAGACTATTGGGATCCACCTCCAAAGTGGCGCGACCACTCCCGGGGGTAGTTTGGGCCACAGCAGGGCTAAACCGTGCGGGCCGCAGGTTTGGGCGCAACGAGATTTTGACACCTGGCGCATTCCGCAGAGCTGAAGAGGGCGCAGTTGGCGAGCCAATTGCAGCGATCTCAACAGGTTGCAAGGGTTCAGGCTGCACAATCGACGGCGCTGCTACAGCCCCGTCCTGGGCCGGGTCACCAGTAATCGGCGCCACACCATCGGTAAGTTCAGCCACCAGGGCATCGATATCGCCATTCTGATAGGCGGTGACAGAGGCTTCGGAAACCTGGGGAGCTGCGGGTTCAGCGCCTTGGCCGATCACCCGTGGGGGAACATCCGCTTCTGGGGCCGAGAGGCGCGACATGGGCTGATCATCCTGCGACAGCTCGATAGGCTGCGGAGCCAGGGTCACCCGGTCAGCGGCGGCTTCGGCGGTGCCATTTGCGGCTACAGAATTCACCGCAAGGCCCTGATAGTCTGCCTGGCTGCCGCCAGGGTTCTCGGGCTGCGTCCGCATCGGGCCTTCTACTGCGCGCACCACGGGAACCCCGCTGACATCGCGCATGACCAGCTGATAGCCCCAGACCCCCAGCCCAACCACCAGGGCAAGCGAGGCGGCAGCTCCGACCAGGCCGGTGATACGGGCCAGGCCCGATGCGGCTATCGGTGTTGCAAAGCTGTTGCCGTCGTCATAGCCGTAATCGTCGGCAGCATCTTCCTGCGATTCATACCCATAGTTCTGTGCGGCTGCAGCCCCATAGGCCGCGCCATAGGCGCCGCTTTCACTGCTACTGCCCTGAGCCAGATAATCTGGCTCCGCATAGCTAGAAGTGGCTTCAGGATGCGAAACCGTTGCTCCTGTAGAAACTGCTCCCGGTGCAGCGTAGGTCTGTGAGCCAATCCCCGGGACCGCGTAGTCTTCACTCACATAGTCCTGCAATTTGGGTTGCTGAACTGGCGCTGCAGCGGCAAAGGACACAGGCTGTGGCTCGACCTCAGGTTCTGACGCAGGGGGTTGGTAATTGGTATAGAGATCAGGCCCTTCCGCGGGAAAGGGACTGACAGAGCGCGACACCTGCGGCTGCACTGGAGCCACCTGAGGCGCAGGCTGAGGCGCCTGTTGAAAGCTCGGGGGGTGCTGAACTGCTGCTAACGGACGGGCAGTAACCTGCGGGTTCACCGTCACTCTGGGGCCTGCGCCTTGCTGCCCAAAGCCATCAGAAGCCGCCCCATCCGGGGAGCCATTATGGGAGTTGGGCTGACCGGAGCCCGCCTGCGCAAAATACGCCATAATCCGCCTTGCTGCCCTTAGCGCCAGGCGAGACAACTCTCACCTGACTGCATTTGGGTCTCTTGAACTGCCTCAGTCCGACGGTTGTGCGCGGTTTTTTACCGCATCTCCTGCGCCGGTTTCACCCCTAGAATACCAAGACCGGCGGAAATAACAATGGAAACGCTGCGCGCCAGCGCCAAATTGGCATGTGTTGCCGTTTCGCTGCTCTCGTTAACAAAACGTAAACCAAACTCGGTTTTGCCCAGGTGGTAGAGCCCGTGCAGCTCTGACGCCAAATCATAGAGGTAGAAAGCAACCCGGTGCGGCTCGTTTGTGCGGGCTGCGATTTCGATCTGGCGCGGCCATTCTGCCAGTTTCTTAACCACAGCCAGCTGCGCCGGATGGGAGACCTGCGCCAGGTCCGCCGCGCCCAGCACCGCGTCATCGGTGGCAATATCAGCCTCACCCGCTTTGCGCAGGGTCGAACAGATCCGCGCATTGGCATATTGCACGTAGAAGATCGGGTTGTCTTTGGATTGCTCCAGCGCCTTATCCAGATCAAAGTCAAAGCCCTGATCATTCTTGCGGGTGAGCAGCATAAAGCGGGTCACATCGGGGCCTACCGCATCAACCACATCGCGCAGGGTGACAAAGGTCCCTGCCCGTTTGGACATCTTGAATTCCTGGCCATCCTTGAACAGCTTCACCAGCTGACACAGCTTGATGTCCAGCGGCACTTTGCCATCGGAGAGCGCCGAAACAGCGGCCTTCATCCGTTTGACATAACCACCATGGTCAGCACCAAAGATGTCGATCAGCTCGTCAAAGCCGCGGGAGACCTTATCATAGTGATAGGCGATATCCGGGGCGAAATAAGTCCAGGCGCCATCGGATTTTTTCACTGCCCGATCAACATCATCGCCGTGATCGGTAGATTTGAACAGGGTCTGCTCGCGCGGCTCCCAATCATCAGGCTTCTTGCCCTTTGGTGGCTCCAGGACGCCCTGATAAATCAGCCCTTTGCTTTCCAGCTCTGCCAAGGCAGCCTCGATCCGGCCGGTGCCATAGAGCGATTTTTCAGAATAGAAGACATCCATCTTGATGCCCAGCATCGCCAGATCCTCACGGATCAGCTCCATCATCGCATCGGTGGAGAACTCCCGCACCTCGGCCAGCCAGACATCCTCGGGCTGATCAACATAGGTGTCGCCCACCTTGTCCTTCAGCGCCTCGCCCACGGGGACCAGATAGTCACCGGGATAGGTGCCATCGGCAAAGGCGATTTCCTGGCCATGGGCTTCGAGATAACGCAGGTAGACCGAGCGCGCCAGGACGTCGACCTGCCCACCCCCATCATTGATGTAATACTCGCGGGTGACGTCATAGCCCGCATAGCTCAGCAGCGAAGCCAATGCGTCGCCAAAGACCGCACCGCGGGTGTGCCCCACGTGCAAAGGCCCGGTGGGGTTCGCCGAAACATATTCAACATTGACCCGCTTGCCCTGGCCCAGATCGGCACGCCCATAGTCCAGCCCGGCCTCCAGAACCGCACCCAGCACGCCCTGCCAGACCACCGGCGCCAGCCGCAGGTTCAGGAACCCAGGGCCTGCCACCTCAGCCGAGGTGATGCGTTCATCCTCTGCCAGTTTGGCGGCCAGGGCATCGGCGATATCGCGCGGCTTCATCTTAGCGGGCTTGGCCAGCACCATGGCGGCATTGGTCGCCATATCCCCATGCGCCGAATCTCGCGGTGGCTCAACAGCGACATTGGCAAAATCGAGCCCCTCGGGCAGAGCGCCCTCAGCAGTCATTGCAGTCAGGCTGTCGATGACAAGCGCACGGATATCGGAAAAAAGGTTCATCTCTGGCGTCCCATTGGTTCGGCTTTGCGGCTTATCATGCCTAGCTCAATGGTCAACCATTCTATGAAACAAGACCAGCGTATAAACGGGCCGAGAGGCCTTTATCGCCCCGATCTTGCGCCCAGCGCAACACCAGCAGCGGTCAAAGCGCCGCCTGGCCCACGGCGGCATCTCCCCAGGCGCTGACTGTGTAGCGACGCAACGAGGCGACATAGTAGGGATCCGACAGGATTAACCGCTCAACATCGGCGCGGCAGTCTGCCTGAACTGTCCAGATGGCACCCGGAAAATCCTGCATCGGCACCATCGCCAAAGGCCCACCAATCTGCAACTCGGGTCGGTTCCGGACAAAGGCAATATGCGCATTGCGCCGCGCTCTATCACTGCGGATACGCGACATGCCTGGGGCATCAAGAAAAGTAACTGTCCATTGTTTCATAGCGCGCCCCGGTCTTGTCCTGCGATTTCCCAAAGAAAAAGCCACAGCAGGCCGGAGCATAGGGCCAGATTTCAGCAGAAATACAGCCAGAGCCCACCCCCGGGATAAATCTGCGCCAGATCCCGCTTGCTGATCAGGAGAGCCTCCCCTCTCGGGTCAATTGTTCATGTTGCTGCAGTGCAAACCTGTCCGTCATACCGGCAATGTAATCAGAGGTAATCCGCGCCAGGGTGGTCTGATCTGATGCCGCCTTGATTTCCTCATGCCAGCGATCGGGCATTTGCAGCGGATTGGCCAAGAGGTAGGGAAACAGATCTTCGACAATCGCCGCCATGCGAATGCGCACCTCCATGACCGAAGGGGCCCGGTACATATGGCGAAACAAAAAGGCACGGATCTCTTTCAGATCCCGCCACAACTCCGGCGAAAAGGCCACCACCGGGCGCCCCAGCGACCGCACCTCTTCGACGCTTTGAACACCGCTGTCCCGGAGGTTGGCGCGAGCCGTGTCGATCACATCCCCGACCATAACGCCAAAAACTCGGCGCAGGGCCTCATGGCGGCGACGCAGCGGATCAAGGCCAGGATAGGTGTCGTCAACCTGCGCATAGGCGGCGCCAATAATTGGCAGATGGGTGATATCTTCATCTCTGAATAGCCCAGCGCGCAGCCCGTCATGCAGATCATGATTGTTATAGGCGATGTCATCGGACAGGGCAGCGACCTGCGCCTCAGCGCTGGCATGGGTATGCAGCTCCAGATCCATCGCCGCGTTACATTCCGCCAGGGCCCAGGGCAGCTCTCCCACTACCGGACCATTATGTTTGGCAATAGCCTCAAGGGTTTCCCAGGTGAGGTTCAGCCCGTCAAACTCGGCATAGTGGCGCTCCAGATTGGTCACAATACGGATCGCCTGGGCGTTGTGATCAAAGCCACCATAGGGCTGCATCAGCGCATGCAGCGCATCCTCGCCGGTGTGCCCAAAGGGCGTATGCCCCAGATCATGGGCCAGGGCCACCGCCTCGGTCAGCTCCTGATTGAGCCCCAAAGCGGCGGCAATGGTCCGCCCGACCTGTCCCACCTCGATCGAATGGGTCAACCGGGTGCGGTAGTTGTCCCCCTCATGCTCAACAAAGACCTGGGTCTTATGTTTGAGCCGCCGAAAGGCGCTGGCATGGATGATCCGATCACGGTCGCGCTGATAGGGCGAGCGAAAGCTGCTTTCCTCCTCAGCGATCAGCCTGCCCCGGCTTTGATCCGGTTTGGTGGCATAAGAGGCATGCATGACTAATCTTTCTCCCGTGAAATCTTGTCGATCTGCCTGCACCTTTCTATATAATGGGATGCGCTGCAATACAGCATCGGGAGAGACCAGATGAACCTGCCACCAAAAGTGACCGACCGGGCCTTTGCTCGACTGACCGAAATCGGCGCTGCAGCCCAGGGCCTGGCCCTGCGTGTCGCGGTCGAAGGCGGCGGTTGCTCAGGCTTTCAATATGAGATCGCCCTGGATGCACCAGCCGCAGACGACCTGGTGCTTGAAGGTCAGGGCGAAAAGGTGGTGGTCGACACCGTCTCACTGCCGTTTCTGGAAAACGCGGTGATTGATTTCACCGAAGAGCTGATCGGCGCGCGCTTTACCATCGAAAACCCCAATGCCTCCTCCAGCTGCGGCTGCGGCACATCGTTTTCGATGTAAGGGGTAAACCCCAAATAGGCCCCTCGCCCTGCCGCTGTCAGAGGCGACCTCCAACTGATCTCCCTAAACCTAGTGCGCTATGCGGCCATGCGCTGACGCCCTCTGGGGTTCAGTACCTGCCCCCAGAGCAGGAACAGGCCTGACCCGATCACGATGCAGCCGCCAATCCAGGTGCCTTGGCTAGGCATCTCTCCAAAGATCCAGGCCCCGATTGTCAGCATCCAGACAAATTGCAGGTTCATCAAAGGCGTCACCACATAGGCAGGCAGCAGACGCAGGGCCGACACCGCTAGCCAGCGGGCGGCAAAAAGCAGCACACCATACCCGAAGACCCAGGCCAGATTGCCCAGCGGCATCGGCTGCCAGACAAAGGGCAACAGCGGCAGCATCGCAAGACAGAGCAGTAGGTTGGGATAAAAAACCTGCGGCAGAAGATTTGCATCATAGCGACTGATGTACCGCGCCATCACCATGGAGAATGTCCCCGACGCCGCCCCCAATAGCGCCAGAATATACCCTCCCGATACAGAAGAGACGCCGCTGGGAAACAAAAACAACACCCCCACAAAACCCAGACCAAGCGCAATCCATGCCCCAAACCCAATCCGCTCTTTCAGGATCAGCCCAGACATAACCCCCGCCAGCAGCGGCATCAGTCCAATAAACAGGAAAACCTGCGCAAAAGGCAGCAGGCGAAAGGCGTAGAAAAAGCAAATGGCCCCCAGCAGGGCCGCGAGACTTCGCAGCGCCATAGCGCGCGGGCAAGCGGTACGCCAGGGCACCACTTCTGGCGGCCGACATGGGGCTGACACAGCTCCTCTTGGCGGCAGTGATACCCCTCTGTTACCCCGATAAGCCTGCCCCCAGATGCAGCCCCAGCTCACCAGCACCGACAACAGCGCCACCAACCCGCCCGACAGCACGTAGATCTGCGCCGCCTCATAGCCCCCCGCCAGAAGCTTGATGATCCCATCCGCCGAAGAGACAAAGCCGGTATAGGCGATGACCATCACTGCGCCCAGAACAGGAGAGGCAGACCACCTCATGCGGTTTCCATCCGCGCAAGCAGCGGTCCAACAGTCCCGTGGCGTGCAAAATCCACAAAAAAGCTGTCAAAAGAGGCAGAGCTACCCTCAGCCGCGCATAGAATCTCATAGCCACTGTCGCTCAGCCCCGCAGCGACCTGCGCCCGCATGGCCTGCCAATCGCCGCCCTGCGCTCCCGCCCGAAAAGTCGCCTCGGACAATTGGTGCAAAATCCCCCCTGCGTCAGGGCGTCGGAACCGCAGAGCGGCGGCCGGAATGCGCCTGTCAAAACCGGATCCTGTGCTCAACTCCTGATACCAGCTGCTGACCAGGAACATATGGTACCCGTCGTGATGCAGGCCAGGGGCTGTGGCCTCCTCGGCATCCACCATTGCAAAGCTATGATGCTGGCGGAACAACCAGTCTTCCCAAGTCTGAGGCGGATGGAGCTGACAGTAGCGCAGCGCGATACAGATCTCGGAAAGCAGATCCGCGTCCTGGTCCAGATAGGCAAGTAGCCCAACATGGGTGAGGCTCTGGATTGCTGCGCGTGACACCGCCGGGTCCCGGCGCCCGTAGTCGCTCAGATAGAACACGATATGGGTGAGCTCATAAGCCGCTTTGCGATTGGGCACCGCAAATTGCGCAGTATTGTCCATAAACTGATGCAGCCGCGCATCCAGCCCAGGGAAATCCGCGGCGATGCCGCGCCGTGCCAGCAATCGCCGGGCCTCGGCGCGCTGCAGGTCAGACAGCTCGTGACCTGGCAAATCCTGCTGTACCACCCAATCGGCCAAGATCTCTGCCCGGCCTGCCTCCCCCGCCGGCGCGGGGTCAACCAGACCCAGATCTTCGAGATCCATAGCCATGGAAAGAATGAACCGGTAATATTGGCGAAAAAAGCACAGATGGCGGTCAGTCGCCTGATAAAAGGCCCGCAAGGGGGCCAGCGCTACCGGGCTGATTTCGGCGAGGTCGCGCGTCTGACTGCCTTGCCGATCGCTGACATCCCCCCCTGCAGCGTGAGGGACGAGGCGGGTACATTCCAGAACATTCAGCAGCTCAGCATTTTCTTTCAGCCAGTAGACATCCTCCTGCCTATGGCGCTGGCAAGACAGGGCGTGTAGCAGATTTGATAGGTTCTCCGCGCGGCCTGGCAACCGCTTGCGTCCCGGAAACTGCAGAATTTGCCCCATGTTTTGCTCCTCAAGCCTCAACCTCATCCGAGCCACGGGGCCTTTCATCGCGCCCCCTCTTGCCCGAAAAGCAGCGCGCCCAATTCGGGCGCGCCAGTGTTCTTGGTGCTCTTAGCTGCCCGAAGAGAACAACCCAGAGAGATCGCCGCTCACCACCCTGGCCTCTGCAGTGGGTGCAGAACCGGATGAAAAGAGCTCAACCAGAGCGCCGGAGGCCTGATCCCCGCGCGCCGTTGGCGCAGAGCCAGATGAGAACAAAGCTGTGCTCTCGCCGGTCCAGCAGCTGGTCATTTCAGGTGCGGAGCCGGACGAATAGAGCTCGACCCCGTCGCCATGAAACAGGCTGCAGCCCTGTGTTTCCACCTCACCCGCTGTTTGAGCCGGGGAAAGTGTCGCCGTATCGGTTTTATGCAAAGCAGTCATCGGAACCTCCGTTAGAAATGAATAATCACCCCTCGACGCTTGCACGACATTTGCTATCTGAAAACACAGTAATTCAATTTTAAGTTGCCAGTCAAAAGATACTCACCTTAACTTATAAATAGATTTAATTGTTCCTTTTCAAATATCTAATTCGATCCCCAGGCTATAGACCGCTTTATCCACACCTCTGTAGATGCAAGACAATCATCTCTCGTCAGGATTGCACCCCGCAGAGCTGCAAAACGGGCGATCCAAGCGAAGAAAACATCACATTCTGATTCGCCTCTTCAACCGCCCCTTGCTCCGCCCCCCTATTCAGCGATAGATCAGCCAGAGCATCCAAACCGCCGCGGCAGGAGACGCACCATGAAGATCGCCAGTTTCAACATCAACGGCATCAAGGCCCGTGCTGCCGCACTGCCGCAATGGCTTGATGAGGCTCAACCCGATGTTGTGCTGCTGCAAGAAATCAAATCCGTCGACGAAGCCTTCCCACGCGACTTGCTCGAAGACCGCGGCTATACCGTCGAAACCCATGGGCAAAAGAGCTTCAACGGCGTGGCTATCCTGTCAAAACTGCCGCTGGAAGACGTGAGCCGTGGCCTGCCCGGTGATGACGAGGATCTCCAGGCGCGCTGGATCGAAGCCACGGTGATCGGCAAACAGGCCCTGCGCATCTGTGGTCTGTATTTGCCAAACGGCAACCCGGTGGAACTTACCGCAGAGGGGCAGCCGGTTCCCGGCGGCAAATACGCCTATAAGCTTGCCTGGATGGAACGGCTCGAGGCCCGCGCCCGCGATCTTCTGGCCAGCGAAATGCCCGCGCTGATGGCTGGGGATTACAATATCATCCCGCAGGCCGAAGACGCCAAACGCCCCGAGGCTTGGCGCGAAGATGCCCTGCACCGCCCCGAAAGCCGTGCTGCCTTTCAGCGTATCGTCAACCTCGGTTTCACCGAGGCCTTTCGGGCCCGTCACCAGGGGCCGGGTCATTACTCCTTCTGGGACTATCAGGCCGGCGCCTGGAACCGGGACGACGGCATTCGCATTGACCACTTCCTGCTTTCACCACAGGCCGCAGATCTCCTGCAGGACTGTCAGATCGACAAAGAAATCCGCGGTCGCGACAAGCCCTCCGACCATGTGCCGATCTGGGTGGAACTGGACCTGTAACACCGCAACCTCTCTGGCAGATGCCCGGCGTTCCATCAGGACTAAACTCTCCCGGGCCGCGCCCTGTCTGGTTTCAACAGCTTTGCGGACTGCGCAACCGCGCCGAGCGCCAGCTCGGCGCCGGGCCCAACGGGAGGCCGGGCCGCGAGGCGGCCCAACTCCGGGCGGGAGCCCCCCGCTCATCCTTGAGCCCATGCCTTACGGTGCCAGGCTGCCGCGCAGCTCTAGTGGATCTCAGCTTTGCTGTGTAACGTCATGGCGGTAGATCCAATCAAATTGTGACACCACCCGCTGCGGGGCCAAGCGTCCACCCAATTTCAGGATCTGATGTGCAGGCCAGCTCAAAGGGGCGCGTAGGTGGTATTTCCAGGCATTGCGGCTGGCGGCCTCAACCACCTGCTCTGCCCGCCCCTGTCGGCGGCTCTGATAGCTGGCAAGAGCCGCTGCAACATCCCCGACATGGGCCTCCAGCGCCTCTCCCAACACCCAGGCATCTTCCAGCGCCAGATTGCCGCCCTGCGCCATAAAGGGCAGTGTCGGATGGGCAGCATCCCCCAATAGGGCAAGGCCCCCGCGATGCCAATGCGCGGCAACCGGGTGACGAAACAACCCCCAGAGCGCGCAGGCCTGCACCTGTGACAAAAGCTGATGGGCCTCACCGCCAAAGCCGGCAAAGGCCTGGCGCAGGTTCTCCGGATCATCCGGTAGATGCCAGCCCTCCTCGGCCCAGGCGCGACGCTCCTGCACCGCCACCAGATTGACGACAGAGCCGTCGCGCAAGGGATAGGCCACCAGATGCTGCCCCGGCCCCATAAAGACCTGCGCTTCGGCAGGCAGCTTGCTGTGGTTTGGCACAATTGCCCGCCAGGCCACCTGGCGAGTAAAAAAAGGCTGGTTTGTCTCATTCAGCGCCCGTCGTGCCTGCGAATGCAGCCCGTCCGCGCCAATCACCAGATCGCCACCACACTGGGCGCCATTGGCGAGATGCACCACAGGTTTTGACCCAGCCTCAACCCGCTCGACCCTTTGCAAAAGCCGCACCTGAACGCCCGCCTCGCGCGCGGCCTCAGCCAAGATCTGAATCAGATCTGCCCGATGAACAAAATAGTAGCGCAGATCGGCTGCATATTGGTCCAGATCCAACCGCAAAACCTCACGCCCCTGTCGGTGCTCGCGCAGCACCACGGCTTTGGCGCGCTGCGAGCACCAAGCCAGGGCGTCATTCAGCTCCAGCGCTGTCAGAACGGCCATACCATTGGGGGTGATCTGCAGGCCCGCCCCAACTTCCGACACCGCCTCGGACTGTTCCAACACAGTGACCTGCGCTCCTTTGCGCCGCAGAACCAAAGCCGCTGCTAGGCCACCAATGCCCGCGCCGACAATGGTGATATTGAGATGTCTCAGAGTCATTGCGGCCCGCTGTCTTTCGATCATGATCTGTGCATAAACGAAAATCGCCGGAGCAAAAGGCCCCGGCGTGATGGTTTTTTATATTTGGTCTGAAATCAATCGTCGCGATGTACTTTTTCGCGGCGTTCGTGACGTTCCTGTGCTTCCAAGCTCATGGTCGCATTGGGACGTGCGTCCAGCCGTTTCAGCGAAATTGGCTCTCCGGTCACTTCGCAGTAGCCATATTCCCCTTCATCAATCCGGCGGATCGCCGCGTCGATTTTGGAAACCAACTTGCGCTGGCGGTCTCTGGTCCGCAATTCCAGGGCCCGATCAGTCTCTTCGCTGGCCCGATCCGCAACATCAGGGATATTGCGGGTATTGTCTTGCAACCCTTCGATGGTATCGCGGCTTTCCGCGAGCAGATCCTGCTTCCAGTTCAGAAGTTTGCGACGGAAATACTCAAGCTGCCGTTCATTCATGAAAGGCTCATCTTCGGCCGGACGGTAATCTTCCGGCAGAAACATTTCTTGTTTCATTTCGGCTCCTTCGGTCTCGCCCATTCTGTAGGTCTCTTTAATTTTCGCCATACATCCTGGCTCCCCATGCCGCTGCGTTTATCCCCTGACAGGCCGATTGTCACTACACAATAGTAAAGAGACCGGGTTAAAACCGTGCTAAATGCGCCAGATCGCGAGTAAGCAAGCAGGGGATGTGTATAAATTATGCAGTTTCAAGGCACTAAAGACTACGTCGCCACCGACGACCTGAAAATAGCTGTCAACGCAGCCGTCACACTGGAGCGCCCGCTTCTGGTCAAGGGCGAGCCCGGAACCGGCAAAACTGAACTGGCCCGTCAGGTGGCTGAGTCCCTGGGGCTGAAAATGATCGAGTGGAACGTCAAATCCACCACCCGCGCCCAGCAGGGGCTTTATGAATATGACGCTGTCAGCCGGCTACGCGACAGCCAACTGGGTGAAGAACGCGTCCATGACGTGAAGAACTACATCAAAAAGGGTAAACTCTGGGAAGCCTTTGAATCGGATGAAAAAGTCGTCCTGTTGATCGATGAGATCGACAAGGCAGATATCGAATTTCCCAACGATCTGCTGCAGGAACTCGATAAGATGGAGTTCCATGTATACGAGACCGGTGAGACGATACGCGCGGTGAACCGCCCGATCATGATCATCACCTCAAACAATGAAAAAGAGCTGCCAGACGCCTTCCTACGTCGCTGTTTTTTCCACTACATCCAATTCCCGGATGCCGCGACCATGAAAAAGATCGTCGCAGTGCATCATCCCGACATCAAGGAAGCCCTGCTGACCACCGCGCTCACCCAGTTTTATGAGATCCGCGACACGGCTGGGTTGAAGAAAAAGCCCTCGACCTCGGAGGTTCTGGACTGGTTAAAACTGCTTCTGGCCGAAGACTTGACCCCGGAAGACCTCGCGCGCGACGGAGCGGATGCGCTGCCAAAACTACATGGTGCCTTGCTCAAGAACGAGCAGGACGTGCATCTGTTTGAACGTCTGGCCTTTATGGCACGCAGCCGTCGCTGACCGCCGCCTCTGGCTCGTGGCTCTGGGGCCGCGGTCCACCACCGGTGGACAACTGTCCCCAAGGCCGCCTCAGATGAGCCGCACCGAGCGACAATTGGCACCGATCTGTGCCCCAGCGCCTGGGGCAGCCTGGTCTGCTCTTGAGCAGTCCAGGCCTACAACTCTCAAGTTTCTCGCGCTTGCCCACATCTCTTCAAATTTGCGCCCCATTGCCCTATCACAGTAAAAGGGGTCTACTGACCGGGTGCTATTTGGCGCCGATTTTCATGACGCATGCCGGAACCCTGAGTGAGAGCAATGAATTTTCTAAGTCGTTCCCTTGCAGGCTGCGAAACGCGTGCTGTTTTGGCTAAGGTCCGTCGTCTTGCGCGGCCCGGCCGTCTGTTGGCATCGCTGGGCTTGGCGACGTTGGTTTCCGCCTGCGCAGTCTCCGAAAGCCAGAAAGCCCCCAGCCGCGCCGCCCTGGCCAGCAACAGCCTGCCACCGGCCAAGAGCTTCTCCACGCCCCGCCCCCAGCCACCGCAACGCTCCAACCGGGATATCGCAAACGATTTTCTGGATCTGCACTTTCAGCTCGAAGGTGGCACCCAGCTCCCTGTCCTGACGCGATTTGAGCGGCCTATCCGCCTGCGAGTGGTCGGCACCCCCGGTGCCGGGTTCCAACGCGACCTGGACCAATTGTTGAAGCGGTTCAGGACAGAAGCGGGGATCGACATTCAGCGGGTGAACAGCGGCCCGGTTGAGATTACCGTTCAGGCCGTATCCAGCCGGGCGATCCACCGCGCCCTGCCCAAGGCCGCCTGTTTTGTGGTGCCAAATGTCGACTCGCTGTCCGATCTGCACCGCAATCGGCGCAACCCCGAGACCAATTGGTCCAATCTGCGCCACCGGGAGCGGCTGGCAGTGTTTGTCCCCAATGACATCAGCCCCCAAGAGGCCCGCGATTGCCTGCATGAGGAACTGGCCCAGGCCATTGGCCCGCTCAATGATCTCTACCGCCTGTCGGATTCGGTTTTTAATGATGACAACGTCCACACCGTGCTTACCGGTTTTGATATGCTGGTTCTGCGCACCACCTATGCGCCTGAGCTGCGCACCGGCATGAGCCGCAGCGAGGTCGCGGCCCAATTGCCTGCGCTGTTGTCGCGGCTGAATCCTGCTGGCGACACCATTGCCGCGCGCGCCCTGCCCGCGACCCCGCGCAGCTGGATCAATGCGATCGAAACTGCCCTCGGTCCCGGCAGTCTTCTCAACGACCGAAAACGGGCTGCAAACCAGGCGGTTATTCTTGCCCGTGATCTTGGATGGTCCGACCATCGCCGCGCCTATAGCCACTACGTTCTGGGCCGAATGATCCAGGCGTCAGACCCGGATTTGGCGCAGCGCCATTTCCAAACCGCGCTTGATTTTCTACACCAAAACCCCAGAACCGATTTACACGAAGCGATTATTCGCCCCCGTATGGCCGCCTATGACATCGCCCGTGGCGAGGGTGAAATTGCCCTGCAACGGATCAACCCCGTTCTGGTGCAGGCGGCGCGGCATGAAAACGCCGCCCTCCTCGCCGAAGCGCTTTTAATCAAAGCCGAAGCCTTGGATCTTTTGGGCCAATTTGCCACTGCCAATAGGGTCAGACTGGACAGTCTGGGATGGGCACGCTACGGATTTGGCCCGGATTGGGCGGTGCAATCAAAGGTCCGCGAAGTCGCTGAGCTGCGCCCCTGATCCCTTTGACACCGGCACCCCCGTGGGGGGCGCAAAAACAGGCGGAACAAACATGATCGTAATTGGCGCAGTCCTGCTGGGCATTCTATGGGGGCTTTACTCGGCGCGAAAACGTGGCGGCAATACAGCTGATTTACTGCAATATGCCACTGTCTATGCCATCGCTTTTGCTATTGTGGGGGTCATCGCCACCATCGTGCTCCATCGCATGCTGGCCTAACCCGTCGCGAAAGGCTCTTCTATGTTTCAGCCCTTTTTTGAAAACCTGCGCAAGGCGTCGATTCCGGTCTCCCTGCGGGAATACCTCACCTTTCTGGAGGGGATGAAAAAGGGGCTGGTGACCTATGACATCGAGGCCTTCTACTTTCTGGCCCGTGCCGCCATGGTCAAGGATGAGCGCAATATCGACAAGTTCGACCGCGCCTTTGCTGCGACCTTCAAGGGGCTGGAGGCGATCCCGCATTCAGCGGTGATGGAGGCGGTGGACATTCCCGAAGACTGGCTGCGCAAAATGTCGGAAAAACACCTGAGCGCCGAAGAAAAGGCCGAGATCGAAGCCATGGGTGGGTTCGAGAAACTGATGGAGACGCTGAAACAGCGGCTCGAAGAGCAACAGGGCCGCCATGAGGGCGGCAATAAATGGGTTGGGACCGGCGGCACCTCGCCCTTTGGCGCCTATGGCTACAATCCCGAAGGTGTGCGCATCGGCCAGAAGGAAAGCCGCCACCAGCGCGCGGTCAAGGTCTGGGACAAGCGCGAATTCAAGAACCTCGACGGCGATGTGGAACTGGGCACCCGCAATATCAAAGTGGCGCTGAAACGCCTGCGCCGCTGGGTGCGCGAGGGCGCTCATGAGGAGCTGGACCTCGACAACACAATTCGCGCCACTGCCGAACATGGCTATCTGGACGTCAAAACCCGTCCCGAGCGCCACAATGCGGTGAAGGTCCTGCTGTTTCTTGACGTGGGCGGCTCAATGGATCCCCATATCAAAGTGGTGGAAGAGCTGTTTTCAGCTGCCAGAACCGAGTTCAAACATCTGGAGTATTTCTACTTCCATAATTGCCTTTACGAGGGTGTATGGCGCGACAACCGGCGGCGCTGGGATGCGCAGCTGCCCACCCATGAGGTGCTGCGCACCTATGGGCCGGATTACAAATGCATCTTTGTTGGCGATGCCTCGATGTCCCCCTATGAAATAGCCTATCCGGGGGGCGCCAATGAACACTGGAACCAAGAGGCGGGTCAGGTTTGGTTGCAGCGCGCCCGGGATCAGTGGCAAAGCCACCTTTGGATCAATCCGGTGCCGCAGAAGCATTGGGATTACACCCATTCCATTGGCATGGTCCGCGAGATTTTTGAGGACCGCATGGTGCCGATGACCCTGGACGGGTTAGAGCGCGGCATGAAAGAATTGACGCGTTAGAAACTCATCCTCCACTGCCCCGCTTGACTGGAAACGACCTCCTAAGGGATTGCCCTTTGGGCAAGGCCTCCGGCGGGAATATTTTTGGAAAGATGATAGCAGTGTATCCCTGCGGCGCAGATGGCAGGGATCAGGGCAGCGGATTAGGCCAAGGTCCGGCTTTGGCCAAACCCGAGGGTGATCTTAGTCCAGTTCGGTCCAAGGCCAGGGTTTGACGTTGCTGGCCGCCATCTGATAGCGCGCGGCCTTGGCGATCCAGATGCCGAGGTCGGTGCCAAAATCCGCCAGCCGCTCGTTTGGCTCCTTGCTGATCGCCATGACAATGAACTGGAGCACAGTGGCGGTTGCGAGCACCGTCTGGGCGAAAGAAATCATCACCGCAATCAGAATCATATAGATCAGCCGCGTTAGCAGGTTGTCCTTTTCCTCGGGCTCAAACTGGTCGCCGTGTAAACGGCCATCGATGTTCTCTGGGTCTGACACTGCATTCTCACGGTTTGGCAATTTCCCCCATCCTGAAACACAGAAGTGATATCTGCAACCAGAGAACGACAGGCGAGGTCCGTTTTGGGCGACATTCCCTTTGAGATCCGGCGCAGCTCTCTTGCCCTGCCGCCCAATCCGCCCCATATCTGAGAGATGTTGCGTTTTACCCCTATCCTGCTGGCTGTGATCTATGGCCTTATCTCTTACCGGATTTCCGTCTGGCGCACCCACCGCGAGCTGGATGCGCGCTCAACCGAGTTGGCCGATGCCAAGCTGCGACGCCTGACCGATCGCATGGCCGCCGCGCTGGAGATCGAGCGCATTCCAGTGTTCATCTACGAGGTCGACCCGGTGAATGGGCTGGCGGCACCTGATGGGCGGATCTTCATCACCCGCGGGTTTTACCGCAAATACCAGAACGGCGAGGTCACCGAGGCCGAGCTTGCCTCTGTCATTGCCCATGAGCTGGGCCATGTGGCGCTGGGGCATGCCAAGAAACGTGTCATTGATTTTTCAGGCCAGAATGCGCTGCGCACTGCACTGATGATGGTACTGGGGCGCTATATTCCTATTGTCGGCCCCTGGATTGCCGGGTTGTTGGCCAATCTGCTGGCGGCACGCCTGTCGCGCAGCGACGAATATGAAGCCGATGAATATGCCGCTGCGCTGCTGGCCAAATCGGGCATTGGGCTGGAACCGCAAAAGAGCCTGTTTCGCAAGCTCGAAGAGCTGACCCAGGCGCGGGCGGGCATGGCTCCGGCCTGGTTGATGTCGCACCCCAAGACAGATGAGCGCATCGCGGCACTGGAACGACTGGAGGCCAGCTGGCACGGCGCCTGACATCACGTCATTTTACCTCTGCCTCTTGCCATCCGGGCAATAAACACCCAGATCTCAACTTGCCGTGACTGGAAGCCTGATTGGATCCCCATGCGCTATTCTCTTCTTGACCTTGCTCCGGTGCCTGAGGGCAGCGAAATCCCGCAGAGTTTTCAAAACAGTGCTGATCTGGCACGCCGGGCCGAGGGCTGGGGGTATCACCGCTACTGGCTGGCGGAGCATCACAATATGCCCGGCATCGCCTCTGCTGCCACCGCCGTACTGATTGGCCATATCGCCAGCCAGACCAAATCCATGCGCATCGGGGCTGGCGGCATCATGTTGCCCAATCATGCGCCCTATATGGTGGCAGAGGCCTTTGGCACCCTTGCAGCACTCTATGGCGACCGCATTGATCTGGGGCTCGGACGTGCGCCTGGCACCGACATGCTGACCGCCCGTGCGTTGCGACGCGGTATGGCGCCAAGTGCTGCTGACAGTTTTCCACAGGATGTGATTGAACTCATGGGCTTTCTTGGGCCGCTAGATCCAGAGGCAAAGGTCCGCGCCTTTCCCGGCCAGGGCAGCAATGTCCCGGTCTGGCTGCTCGGTTCCAGCCTTTATGGCGCGCAACTGGCAGCACAGTTGGGGCTGCCCTATGCCTTTGCCTCGCATTTTGCCCCGCAGGCGCTCAAAGAGGCACTAGAGGTTTACCGAGGCAGCTTCCGCCCCTCGGCCTATCTGGAAAAGCCTCATGCAATGATCGCCGTAAATGTCTTTGCCGCTGAGACCGACGCCGAAGGCATCCGTTTGCGCTCGACCATGCAGCAAGCCTTTGCGCGCCTGCGCTTGGGCCAACCCGGCAAACTGCCGCGCCCAGTGGACAATATAGAAAACCTGCTGCCGCCGCCCGTATTGGCGGGTGTGAACGAGGCCCTGACGGTCTCTGCCACCGGCAATCCTGAGACGGTAAAGCGTGAATTGTCAGCAATCCTGACGCGCTTTGACCCGGATGAGGTGATCATCACCGGGCAGATACATGACCATACGGCCCGACTACGCTCGTTTGAGATTGCAGCTGAAGCGCTGAAGGCCCTGTAGCGGCTCACAGGCCTGCCAGTGCCTTTGCAAGGCGCGGCAGCCGCGCCTTTTTCAACAGGGGCCGGATCTCCCAGCCACCGCCCGACAGGCGGTTTGCCTCGGCCAGCACCCTCTGCCCCAGCGCCTCTAATCCCGCATTGTCTTTTAGCCAGAGATCATAAAGCAGCTGATCAGGGCCAATACGTTGCAAGCCTTCTTCGGCTAAGGTGTGGCGTGGAAAGTCCTTGTTATTGACCGTCACAATGGCATCTGCATGGCCCGTGATGGCGGCGGCCAACACATGCACATCGGCGGCATCCGGCAAGTAAAGTCGCGCCTCGACCCCTGGGGCCGGAGCGACGATGGCCCCAGGCCAATTGGCCTTGAGCAACGCCACCTCGGCACCAGCCTGGGCTGCACCTTCGGGACCGAGTTTTAGCGCGGCCCGGCTCCACTCTTCCAGAATCCGTGCCGACCACAGCGGTGTGAAAGCGCCCTGTGCTGCCGCGCCGATCAGCATTTCCCGCATCACGGTAGGGTATAGCACACAGGTATCCAGCAGCAGCTTCATGTGCAGGTTCAGTCCAGCCGGAAGAAGACGGCTTTCAGATAGCCACTTTCTGCCAGTTGCGGCAATTGCGGATGATCTGCGCCTGCATAGCCGGTGTAGATCAGCTGGCCGCGCCGCCCTGCCCGACCAATGCCCCGCGCCGAGGCATTGCGGAACCGCGCCAGATCTGCGGCATGCGAGCAAGAACACAGGCCAAGATAGCCGCCGGGTTTCACCAAGGGCGCCGCGAGTTTGGCAATCCGTTCATAGGCGCGCAGACCAGCCTCTAGCGCCTGCTTTGACGGGGCAAAGGCCGGGGGATCACAGATCACCACATCAAAGCTGCGCCCTTCCTCCGCTAGGGCCGCCAGTTGGTCAAAGGCATCGCCTTGACGGGCCGTGAAACTATCGCCAAAGCCCGAAGCAGCCGCCCCCTGCCCGGCCAGATCCAACGCTGCAGCCGAGCCATCAACACAGGTCACGGTGCCGGCGCCGGCGGCCCGCATCGCCAGGCCAAAGCCGCCAACGTGAGAAAACAAATCCAGCACATCGCCGCCCTCGGGCACCAGACGGGCCGCAAAGGCATGGTTTTCACGTTGGTCATAAAACAAGCCGGTTTTTTGCCCGCCTGTCAGATCCGCCATATAGGTGGCGCCGTTCATTTCAACGGGTACCGGAGCGGTTGGTGTCGCGCCCAGCAGGGTCTGGCTTTCGTCATCCAGCCCTTCCAGCCCGCGGGTCCGCCCAGAGGCGTTTTTCAAAATGGTGCTGCAGCCAGTAACTTCTGCCAGCGCCGCCGCCAGCTCAGCCAGATGGGTCTCAGCCCATGCCGCATTGGGCTGGACAACGCAGGTATCTCCAAAGCGGTCGATCACCACGCCCGGCAGCCCGTCTGCTTCGGCATGGATCAGACGATAGAAAGGCGCATCATAGAGCTGGGAGCGCAGGGCAAAGGCCTGCGCAATCCGGGTCTGAAACCAGGCTTGATCAATCACCGCCTCTGGATCGCGGTCCAACATCCGGCAGATGATCTTGCTGGTTGGGTTCACCGCAACGGTCCCCATGGGGGTCTGCGCCTCGTCCAGCAAAACGGCCAGGCTGCCCGGCTCCAGCTTGCGGGTGCGCCGGTCGGTCACCAGCTCGTTGGAATAGACCCAGGGAAAGCCATGGCGCAGGGCGCGGGCATTGGCTTTGGGCAGGAGTTTTACACGGGGGCGCTCTGGCGCAGGGGATGTGGCTGTCATGCCCCCTCTTAGCCCTATCCTGTCAACAGGGAAAGGGGCCAGCACCCGTGATGCGACCCCAAAACCAGTAGCAGAGCTCAGAAACTCTTTAGAGCTTGTTCAGTGCCTGGATCAGCCCACCACGCCGTGGCTCGCGGCTGCCAGGAGCAAGGATTTCCTGTTGGATCACCTTGGCCAGAAATCCGGTGATCCGCACCTTCTGGGTCCGGCCTTCGGCGATGGCCACCAAAGCACGTCGCCCGCCATAGGCCGTCAGATCGGCCTCGACCTCGCGCGCCTGTGTGAGGACTTCTCCGGTCTGCACATCTCGCAGCACCATGGTAAAGGCAATCGAATGCACCCCACCGGTGGTATAGCGCGCCTTTTGGGTCAGGGCGTGAAACCGTAGGACCTCGACATCAAGTTCAGCCTGTACCGGACCAGACAGGGGGCGCACACCTGCCTCCAGTGCCGATTGTACGATGGCCTGAACCTGAGCATGACGGTCCCCCAGAGGATCCTCACGCCAGACGATATCGCCCTGAGGCAGATAGCGGTTCGCTTCAGAAACCTCCAAAGTACGTGGCACACGCACAGTCACCTTGGAGATCGTCATATCAGAACCGGCAACATTGCCCAGCACTCCCGCCGTGGGACCGGGGTTAGGTTCACTGGCAAAGGTATCGACCGCAATGACGGGCGTGACCGACTGGGGCTGAATCTGCAGCAATTGCGTATCGATGGGATCATAGCCCGGAGCAATTGCTCCGTAACTGTCCGGCAGGCTTTCGAAGGGCGCGTTGCGCGAAGGGATATCTACCGTTGCACAGGCCGACAGGCTGCAGGCCATTGCTGTGAGGAAAAGTCTGCGAAGGGTCATCATTGCTCTGCTCCTTGCCAATCACCGGTGACACCCGGCGCTGTGGTTCAAAGCCAATCTGATCCGTAAACGGGGCAGGATTGCGACAAATTTAGTCCAATTTAACGAAATCGAAATCTATTTCAGAATCCCGTCTATGCCTCGCGAACCGCCACTCTTGCAGCTTTGCCCTCCTGGACGGGCCCCAAATCAGGGCAAGACTGCCTGCAGCGGGACACGCGTTCGGCGCAGCAGCAGCTTGCAGACACTCAGTCACGCGGCCGCGAGCGCCAACCACCGCGACGGCGCGGCTTCACGGTTTCTTCCAACCCTTCGCGCAGCACCAGGGTCATCGGGTGGTCCGCCGGTTCACCGCCGTAATGCGCCAGCAAATCCGTAATGGCCTGCCTGTTCTCCAGATGCACAGGCAGGCTCAGCGCCCAGTCCAAAAAGATACTCCGGCACTGGCTCGCGGTGATGCCCTCAATCCGGTAGGCCTCTCGAATGAGCTGTTTATGATCCAGTTCCGCCAGGCTCTGCATCCGCCGCTTCCTTTTCTAGGGTCTGCGAAATAATCGCAGCGCTGTTGCCATAGGCCCTCTCCAGAGCCTTTTCCAGTTCCTGCAGGCTCTCAAACGCGGCACTGCGGCTCAAAAACTGCGCGCCGCCCTCACCCAGCGTCTCTTGGTCCAGAGAAGCGCCAGACAGCAAGCGCGCCGCCGTCTGCACAGACCAGTATAGGCTATAGGCATATTGCAAAACCACTGCATCTGCGGCATCGAGCCAACCACCAGCGACAGCGCTGTCCAGCCCGCTGGCCACATCCCGCTGCAGCGATTTCGCCAGCAAGGCGCCAGCCTGCGACAGGAGCTCGATATCCATCATCCGCCCTGCACCAGTCTTGGCGTCCCAGACACCAGAAGGCGTTTTTGCCGCTGCCAGACGGTCGCGCATATGCGCCACCTCACCCAGCACGGCTACGGTCTGCCGGGGTGTTCCAAGCACTTTATGGCGGAAGCTCTCAAAGGCCTGCATCAACCCCGTTTCACCAGCAATGACCCGCGCCCGTGTCAGTGCCAGATGTTCCCAGACCCAGGCTTCGTTTTCCTGATAGTGAGTAAAGGCTGACCAGCTGGTGGCCACCGGTCCCTTATTGCCCGAAGGACGCAGCCGCATGTCCACCTCATACAGGCGCCCCTGTGACATCGGCGCCGCAAGAGCTGTGATCAACGCCTGGGTCAGCCGGGCATAGTAGGGGCGCGTGGCCAGCGATTTGCGCCCCTGTGACATCTCTGCTTCCTCGGGATCATAGACAACAATGATATCGAGATCTGACTGGGCATTGATCTGCCCAGCGCCCAGGGAGCCCATGGCAATGACAATGGGTCCCTTTCCCGGAGGCGGCCCATGTTTGACAGAGAACTGGGCGACAACACGTGGAAACAGCGCCTGGATTACAGCCTCGGCCAATTCGCCATACTGTGCCCCTGCAGCCCTGGCATCCAACAGCCCCCGCAGATGGTGCACCCCAATGCGGAAATGCCATTCCTTACACCAGCGGCGCGCGGCATCGAGCTGCGTTTCATAGTCATCTTCCTGCGCCAGCACCGCCTCCAGCTCTTGGCGCAGCACGTCCCCGCCCGGCCAGTCCTCAAAGAAACTGCCACCAATCACGGCATCAAAAACACCGGAGTTGCGCGACAAGAAACCTGCCAACGCATGCGAGGTGCCAACGATATCCACCAAGAGATCCATCAGATGTGGATTGGCCTCGAACAGGGAAAACAGCTGCACCCCGGCAGGCAGGCCCGCCAAGAAACCATCTAGGGCCAAGAGCGCTTCGGCAGGTTTGGCGGTGCGTGACAGACGATCCAGTAGCTCCGGCTTGAGCCGGTCAAAGATCTGCGCGCCCCGTTCAGACCGCAGCGCAGGATAGCCGCGCCAGCGCGCAATGACGTTTTTGTCAAAGCCATCGGGGATCGCAGCTTTGGTTTGGGCCACCGCATCGGGCGCAAAGAAATCCTCGGTCAAGTCATGAACCTCGACCAGCCGTTTGCGGATGACCGCCTGCAGATCTGCTGGATCTTCCCCCATCAGACAGGCCACCCGCGCGATGCCTTCGGCGGAGTTTGGCATCCTGTGGGTCTGCGCGTCATGCACCATCTGAATACGGTGCTCCACCTCACGGTGGGCGCGATAGTGCTCGCTCAGCCGGGCTGCCACATCAGATGGGATCCAGTCCTTTTGCGCCAGCGCCGCCAACCCTTCAACGGTGCCCCGCAGGCGCAGCTCCTCGTCGCGCCCGCCGGCGATCAGCTGCCGGGTCTGGGTGAAGAACTCGATCTCGCGGATACCACCACGCCCCAGTTTCATATCATGCCCGGGCACGGTGATCGGCCCACCTGTGCCTTTGTTTTCGCGGATCCGCAGGCGCATGTCATGGGCGTCCTGAATGGCGGCAAAATCCAGGTGGCGACGCCAAACAAAGGGCCGCAGGGTTTTGAGGAATGCCTCGCCCGCGGCGATATCCCCGGCGCAGGGTCGCGCCTTGATATAGGCCGCCCGCTCCCAGGTTCGCCCCAGGCTTTCATAATAGCGCTCAGCCGCCTCCATAGCGAGACAGGCGGGGGTGACGGCCGGATCGGGGCGCAGCCGCAGGTCGGTGCGAAAGACATAGCCATCCGCCGTGCGTTCGCTCAGCGTCGTGCACATATTGCGGGTCGCCCGCGCCATACCCTGCCGCGCTTCGAAAAAATCGTCTGGATCAAAGCGGGTCTCGTCAAACAGGCAGATCAGGTCGATATCCGAGCTGTAGTTCAGCTCATGTGCGCCCATTTTCCCCATGGCAAGAATGCTGAGCCCGCCTGCGGTCTCGATATCCGCCTCGGTGAGGCCCGGCAGTTTCTTGCGGCGGATCAGCCTGGCGATTTCGGCCTTGATCGCCACATCCGCGCTCAGAGCGCCAAAATCCGTCAGGGCCGTTGTCACCTCTTCCAGCGACCAGCCACCGCAGAGATCACACAGCGCCGTCAAGAGTGCGAGCCGCCGTTTGGCCTGCCGCAACCCGGGTTTCAGCTGATCAGGCGCCAGTGCCCGGCATTCTGCCAAAACGCCCGCCAGCGCTTGTTTTGGAGCGCTCAAGGCCTCGCCGATCCAAGCTGCCTCCTGCTCAATCAAACTGCGCAGATAAGGGCTGGAGCCAGCGGCTCCGGCGATCAACTGTCCTGCTTCGGATGAGAGCCCAGAAACCAGGTCACGGGACTCGGCGCCGAGATCAGGATCATAGGCAATAGGAAGGCGGGTGATGTACAGGTGATCAGACATGCCGAACACTGTTCCGCCTGACCAGCGGCGTCAATCCGCGAAGCACCTAAGCGTGGCAAGAAATCGCGGCCCGTCTGTGCGACCCGTGCGCACAAGTCTCATTCTGAGGTAAGGAATACCCGCCTCCACAACTGGGGCCAGAAACATTAAGATAATCTTGCTGCTATGCTCTTCCATTTGTTTTGTTTTTCAACGCTTAACGAGTGAAAGTTTTAAGGCGCTCTTGGCCTGGGGTATTTTTCCATGCTGCAATAGAGTGACCAGTGTATTGTTTAGGTGTTTCCCTTTGGGAAGATCATAGCAGCGCCCAACCCCAGAAAACCGCCCCCCCCAGTAGAATTCGTGACGATATGCCCCTCGCAAGTGATCTGCGCATCCCTGTGCCACGAGCTCATGTGGCGTGGCTTACGGTCTGGCAGTCCCCAGAATGACACAAACGTGACTGCCGCCATCTTTACCCTGGGCTATGCCAGGCTATCTACCAACTAGTAGATAACTACCCTCCTGCTAAGCCTCAGGCCGACCTGGCTCTACCCTACGGCACATGATCGTCACACTTGGAGACAAGCAAATGGAAATTAACGCAGATTTCAGCAAACGTGCCCTTGTGCATTCCGCAGATGAGCCTTGGGTTGCCTCTCCGATGGTGGGAGTTGATCGGCGGATGCTCGACCGCATTGGTGCCGAAGTGGCCCGTGCAACCTCTATTGTCAGATATGCGCCAGGGAGCCACTTCTCTGCGCATACCCATACCGGTGGGGAAGAATTCATTGTGCTCGAAGGGGTGTTTCAGGACGAACATGGCGACTATCCTGCGGGGAGCTATGTGCGAAACCCGCCCACCACCAGCCACACGCCGGGATCCGACCAGGGTTGCACCATTTTTGTCAAACTCTGGCAATTTGACATGGAGGACCGGACGCAGTTTCGCAAAGAGATGTCCGTCGCAGGCAGCCCCGTGACTGAAGACATTGCCACGCTGGAACTGCACCGAGATGCGCGCGAGGTCGTCACCTATCATCACATCGCAGCTGAGACGCATTTTGAGGTAAACGACCCCGGCGGCATTGAGCTCCTGGTTCTCGAAGGCAGCCTGAGCGAAGGCGGCGACCTCCTAAAAACCGGATCCTGGCTACGGCTGCCCCAGGGGTCGCCCCTGACCGCACGGACCGGGCCTGACGGCGCACGGGTCTGGATGAAAACGGGCCATCTGCCCTATGCCAGATCGCCCACCGCCTAATGCAACGGGGTCGGCGTCTTCACGACGGATCTTTCGACCGTGCGGGCCACCAGATGAACCCTGTCTATGAAAGCGTCTATGGGAGCGCGCAAAATGACCAAACCCGACACCCGGAGCCGTCTCCTGGACGCCGCGGAACGGCAGGTGCGGCAAAAAGGGGCCGATGGCTTCAGCTACTCTGACCTGAGCGCCGAGGTCGGCATTCGCAAGGCCAGCATCCACTATCACTTTCCGGCCAAATCAGATCTCCTGCACGCGATTATGGCCCGCTATGCAAAACAGGTGGCGATGACGCTGGAGCGCTATGCAATTGCAATGCCTCTGCCGCGCCAGGCGCTGATCGCCTTTGTCAGGTTTTACCGCCAGGCCCTGCAAGAGGGGCACGGCCTATGTCTCTGCGTTGCGTTTACAGTTGGGCGGGATGCCCTGTCACCCGAAACCCGCCAAGAGATCTGCCAGTTTCGCGCAACGGTGCAAAGCTGGCTAGAGCTGCGCTTTGAACAGCTGCGCGCCGAGGGGAGTGACACCGGCTGGAGTGCGGAGCCAAAGGCCGAGGCCGCAGCGACGCTGGCTCTGGTCGAAGGGGCGCAACTGGTAGCGCGCAGCAGCGCCAACCTCGTCCCATTTGACGCGGCCACCGCAAGCTTTCTGGAGCGGCTCAAAGCTGGCGGTTGACAGCTCAGCGAATTCTGCGCCCTCCCACTGCAGAGAACACCGCGACTCAAAAAGACCAATCGTTCCGCTGCGGCACATCCGCAAAAGCATCTATAAAGCAAAGTTCTAGGGGCCTAATATCATCTCCAGCAAGCCAGAAACTGGCCGGGCAATATTTGGGGGAGATCATGGAACTTGAACAGGCACTAGCCGAGAGGCGCTCGATCCGGGGGTTTACCAAGGCTCCCATCCCCAAAGAGACCCTGCAAGAGATCATCGCGCTGGCCAACCGAGCGCCCTCCTCGATGAATACCCAGCCCTGGCACCTGCATGTGCTGACTGGGGAGCCTTTGGAACAGGTGCGGCGCGGCAATACTGAGCGTATGCTCGACGGAACACCCCCGAGCCGCGACATCGAAGACTATGCCGCCTATGAAGGCGAACACCGCGCCCGCCAGATCGAAATTGCCGTGCAGCTATTTGAAGCCATGGGCATCGAGCGCCACGACAAAGAGCGCCGTCAGGATTGGGTGATGCGTGGCTTTCGCCAGTTTGACGCGCCGGTCTCCATTGTGGTCTGTTTTGATCGCGCGTTGCTCGACAATACGATTGCCCATTTCGACACCGGAGCCATGACCTATGGGCTGGTGCTGGCGGCCTGGAGCAAGGGAATTGGCGCGGTGATCAATGGCCAGGGTATCATGCAAAGCCCGGTGGTGCGCGAGGTCGCCCAGATCCCGGAGGACCAGGTTATTCTCACCTGTGTTGCTCTGGGCTACCCGGATGAGGATTTTGTCGCAAACTCCGTGATCTCACGCCGCCGCCCGGTGGAAAACACCACCCGCTTTCTGGGGTTCGAGGACTGATCCTTTGCTGCCCTGTCCCCCTTTCACCCCCTCCGCCTGTTTTAGCCCCTCCGCCTGCCGCAAGCGCTGACATCTGGGGCCAAAGCTGTCAGGTCGTTGCGATGATCCAATCTGGGCGAATACCGGATTGGTCAATATAGGGACCAACATCATGGCCGCGAAACAACCCGTGATCCGTGATCAAAACGGTACCGATGCCCGCAGCGGCCCCACCCAGCACATCGGTGTGCAGCGTGTCCCCCACCATGGCAATACGGTCGCGCGGCACCCCAGCCAGCCGGGCCAAGGCGGCCTCAAAGGCGTTGCGGTAAGGCTTACCAAAGAAACCCGCCTTGGCTCCCGTTGCCTGTAGGATCTGATGGGCAAACATACCCGGCTCCAGCGACAGCCCCTCTTCACGTGGGGCAACCAGATCTGGATTGGCCACCACCAGTGGCCTCGGCCGGGCCTGCAACGCAGCCGTCAGCACCGCACTGTCAGCCGCCCCCCACCGCGCCGTGGACAGCAGGATAAACCCACCGGCGGTTTCCAACAGTTCGGGGTTTTCCGCCAATGGTAAGATCCGCAGGCCTTGCGACGCATCCAAAAAATCATCCCCTTCGGCGGCTGCAGCCGCCCAGACCTGCCCCGCTGGCAACGGCGGCAATGCCGCTAGGGCCACATCCCGGCTGGAGACCACCTCATCAGCTGAAAAGTCAAAGCCAAGTCGGTGATATTTAGCCAAAACCTGCGTTCGCGTATAGCTGGCTGCATTGGTCAGAACCAGCAAACGCTTGCCAAGCCCCCGCAGCTGCGCCATGCGCTCCACTGCCCCTGCGATTGCTGCCTCACCCCGGTTCAAAACACCAAAGGCATCCAGTACATAGGCATCAAAACAGCTCAGGGTATCGCTTAGATCCCGCCCCGTTTGCGACCGCTTGGGAAAACTGGCCTGCGGCAGGTCTGCGCGCAGGTCCTCATAACTGGCAAAAGCCGTATCTGTATCAATCATCTGCTCTGGGTCCTTTGCCTATGGGCGGCTCAGGACGAGCTATCGCGCCCCGATGATCAGAGGTCAAAGAGTTTTCAAGGGCAGAAAAACCTGGCCTTGAATTGCGCCCACCTCTCGCGGCGCCACAACCAAAAGACCGACCCTCGCGGGTCGGCCTGATGCAACGCTTTGAACTTAGAGGTTCGGGAAGTAATCTTCACATTCCCCGTCGCGGTAAACATCCGCCGTGCAGCAATGCAACCCGCCGCCAAAGGCATAGGCGTCGCGCAGTTCGACTTCGACTACTTCCATGCCCAGCTTGTCCATCTGCTCGGCCTGATAGACCTCTGACTTTTCAACACAGACGGTTTTGGGGTCCAGCACCAGAACATTCATCGACAGCCAGGTCGAGGAATAGCACAGCGCCGGCGGCGTGTTATGCGCCGGGCGCACCGCATCGACAATTTCCCAGCCATTTTTGGTGAACATCTCGCGCTGCTCCTCTGGCAGACGACGCTGCGGGTTGTTGAGGATCAAGCCGGGGCGCAGAGGGGTAAACGTTGCGTCGATATGGATCGGATAGGGGTCACCGGGAAAGTTCACCGTATGCACGCGGTGGTCGGGGAAGTGACGGCGCAGCCACTCGATGCCCTTGAGGTTGGTGGTAAAGCCATGCTGCACCACCAGATCTTTCCCAAATCGCAGCACATCCGCCGCATCGAACAAGGGCTCTTCTTCGGTGGTGACAAAGAACTTTTCAGCGGCCCATTGCAGGCGCTTTTCATCCCCGATTTTGTCGCTCAGATAGTCCGGATGGTAATCCGCATCGGTCAGTCGCGGTTTTGGCGCTGCCTCATGGCGGAACTTTGGATCTTCTTCCCAATATTGTTTTAGCAGGGGGCGATAATTCAAATATTCGAACCAGCGACACCGGTAGGACATGGTGGCCTCCAGCATTTCACGCCCAACCGTCAGCAGCACATCGCGCGGCGGCATACAGCCAAACTGGCTTTCGGTGTGAAAATCGGGCGTGGTCACCGGCTGCGAATGGTCAATCGAGACGGGACGGTCGACACGAATACCGCGTCCGCGCAGCTGACTGGCAAAATTGTCCAACAGTTCATTGGCGCGATCAATTGTTTCCTGCGGGCGGCGTCCCCACTGGCCACGCATATCGCTGTCCTCCGGCACTTTGGCGTCCAGCGCGGGTTCTTCCGGAGGAATGTGGCAATCATCCGCGCGTCCCACAATCACGTGGCGCAGCGTATCCCATTCATTCCAGCTCTTGATTTCAGTTTTGTCTGGTGACCAGGCCATGACCGTCTCCTGTTGTGAGGGAGACAAGGCAGGGCCTTCAATCTCCCGATTGAAAGTCCCGGCGTACAGGATCTGGGGAAAGGCAAAACAATCCCCGGCGACGCCATCGCCAGAGTGCCTGATGGCGACATATCATTGTCGTCTTCTGTTGGGAAGGCGCGCTTTTGTGCAGCGCTGTTGGGCCGAACCGGAGCACATTGAAACCCGCTCTCCTAAAGGTTCTCAAAAAAGCCGGATGCATCATTCCTAACATTGAGATCCACAAAGCGACAAAGATCCAGGAGCGCGTCCAGATCTTACCGGGGGAGACGGCCCTGCAGCTCTGGAAACGGTCATTGGCACCGTTGGGCGTCGAATTGCTATCTATCGCGGCGGGCCACATTAAGGGAGCGCAGAGGTGCCCCCCTTGCCCCCGTCAGCCGCTGGGCAGTTAAAAGGTGTTCCTGGCCTGAGCCAGGAGCCACAACTGTCAAATGTCGCTATGGAAGGCAGCAATGCTCAAGACGCGGGCTTTGCAAAGCCGCCGAATCTGGCGAGAGCATGAATGGGCTTGCTTTAGGCGTACTGGGAAAAGTCACCCTTCGCCACAAGTGCAGCCACCAAACATAATCGAAAGCTAGCGTTGCGGCGGCCAGTTGAAACTACAGGACGAAGCTGCCGTTCACGGCTGGCCAACAAATGTCGGATCTAGGGCTCAAGTTGCGCTTTCATTAGCTTGGTGTTGACGCGGGAGACAGACGTCGGTCCATTGCTGATGCGCTACTTGTGAATGAGGCCTGATTTGGACGATACAGAGTTCTGGAGAGCTGGATTGGAGAACTTTTCGAATTTTTTGACCCCGTTGGCATCTACTTTAACGGCGCTTGTCGCTTTGTACGCGGTCTGTAGGTGGAAGTCGGATAGAACTTGGGAGCGTTCTCAGGAACTGGGCAAAAGGCTATTATTAGCGCTTAGAGCCTATGAACATGAATTTGAAAACCTAATGGATCCCATGCACACGCTTGGACGTTCGTTCGCTGGTTTGACCTTACCAAAGGGCTCTACCGCAGACGATATAAGTAGGGCATCGTTGATCGCCGCAGAGGCTGATTACGAAGCACAGCAAAAAAGAGTGAACGAAGCGCTAGCGGAGTTTAGATCTTTGCTTGATGAAGCCGAGATCCTCTGGCCTTTTGGGGTTCAACAATGGCCCGAAACGATCTTAAAGCTTCAGAGTGAGTTGTTTCAGTTCCTGACATTCTCAATTTGGGCCCTGGATCCTGCCCCGGACTCTTACCGCTCAGTGGTCGGGACAAGAAACGTATCCAAGCGTCGAGAGGCCTGCGAAACCTTAACCAAGGACGGAATTAAGAGAAACAGCGAGAAAACTGAATTTCAAAACGAATGGGCAGCTGCAATCGTACAGTTGCGAGAGAGGATACAGGACAAGATGCGGTAGACGGATATTTTGCTGCAACGCGAAGTGTCCCGCTACAGCTACAGCTACAGCTGTTAGGAGACACTTGATTTTGCAGTAACCGGAAGAGGCCGGATGATCCCGGAAGAACTCGGATAGAGCCCTGAAAATAAGGTTATTCTAGAGGGCAATCTGCTTTCTAGCACGCCAGGCATTTTGTCTTTCAAACCCGGCAAAGTGACCAATAAAGGGAACCAGGGTAAATTCTGGACACTTCTCCCTTCAAACTCCGACACCCCCTTCAACTCCTAAAAGTGGAACCTTGAGGGAGATTTGTTGTCAGTGGCCCACAAGGTGATTGCCTACCACCTGAAACAACCCTACGCTTATGAGAACTCATTTGATTTCGCAGGCAATTACCATGAACGACGAACTCCCCTCCCCTCCTTCCCTTGAAGAAGTCCCCATCGAGTTATTTCGAAAAAGAGGGAACAAGACTACAAAACTGGTGGGCGTCAACGATGGCCAAAACACGATAAAAACTCGCCGAGAATGGAGCCATCTAGAACTTTCGGAACCTGTTTATGTGAGTTCCATTGAGCTTCATACTCGCGGGTTTTCATCTTTTCACAAGGTTGCGTTCATTGTTGAG
>NZ_LIKT01000018.1 GCF_001294455.1 Phaeobacter sp. 11ANDIMAR09 | reverse complement strand
TAGAGAACGGTACAGCTCCTTGGGCAGTTTACGGGATTGTTTGATAAGCGCTTGAATGACGCTGTGGCTATCTTTGTTGCTGACCTTTGCCAGCATCACAAAGCGAGTGTTGCGCTCGACCAGTGTGGCGATGAAGCTGTTGCTTGAACCTGCGATCAGATCACCTTCTCAGTGCCCTGGTACAGCGCGATCTTCTACCTCCACGGGCCGCTCACGGATCGAAACAGCATCGTTGAACGTCCCCAAACCACTCCGCTTTAACGTGGCATGACGTGACCGCCTGATGGACCGTGCGGCACGTAAATACGCCTGTAGTTCCTTCTTTAGAACGCCCCGCGTCTGAATGAAAAGGCTCCGGTAAATCGTCTCATGCGAGATGCGTTTGTCTTCCTCATCAGGGTGTTCGCGCATCAACCAACCTGCGATTTGTTGCGGGGACCACTTGCGATGCAGCTTGGTCGATATCATGCGGCAAAGATAGTCGTTGCCTGCCAACTTGCAGGGCTTTGGACGGTGCGCTCGATCCCAGGCCTTCGCGTCGGACCTAGCTGCACGGTAATGTTTGGAGCCGCCATTGCGGCGAACTTCACGGCTGATAGTTGAGGGTGCCCGGTGAAGGCTGCATGCAATGGACCTCAGCGACTGCTTAGCTACAAGGCCCCGTGATATCTCTTCCCGCTCACCGAGTGTCAGCGCCAACCGAGACCGCGCCCGGGCTATTGGCCTGATGCCACCAGTGCGCTCAAGTAATGGATAAATGGACGAAGATCCGCGATCAAACACACGTCCAATCGAGCTCATCGACTCTCCGCGCTGCCACCGATCCCAGATCTCTGCCTTCTGCTTTTCTGAGAAAAATTTCCGCTTCCGATAGGCCATGACTTACACTCCATCTTTCCAAAAAGACTAAAGTGTTGCGTCGACCCGTTGAAACCGCCGGACGAAGCTGCCGTTCGTTCCCAACTTGCCAATGCCCATTTTGCGGACGATCAGTCGTTACTGACGGCAATTGGTCGGTTGACCTACCCAACAGAATTGCCGGGTAGGTCGTCAAGTTTGATCACCCGCAACAGCCGGCACCTGAGGCCTTAGCGACTTCGATTGGTGCCTCATTGAAATTGGCACCCCGTCCCAGGAACGTCCTCTCTGCCAGATAGAAATTGGAGAACGCTTCGTTGAAATCTGCCGGGACAGATTTTTCGGCGATACCGGTCTTGGCCACCGCCGACTGCCATGCCTTCACTTTTGGATAATTGGCGAGGAAGTCATAGCCCGAATGCTGCTCGACAATCAGCGCGCGATGCAGCAACGGCAACCATGCGATATCCACGTTGCCCATCGTTTCGCCATTAAAGAACGGTCCCTCACCGAGTTTTTTTTCCGCCTTTTCGAAAGACTTGTTCAGTTTTTCACTTCGTTCAGCGAGCGTTTCCTTGTTGGCGCTTTGCATCGTCGAGCACTGAACAAGATAATGCTTCGTGGCTTGATAGCTCCAAGCGCGATCGATTGCCCGTTGTTCTGGCGTTACTTCCGCCACCAGTGGGGCGGTTACGTCGTCGATGTATTCCACGATCGCGTCAGATTCAAAAAGCGCTGTACCGCTCTCAGTGATAAGCAACGGCACCTGACCTGTTGGTGAGATATCCAAAAACCATTGCGGTTTGTCACTCAGGTTAATGTATTCGATGTCGTAGGGGATGCCCTTTGCCGAAAGCAGAGCTGTGACGCGCTGAACAAATGGGCAGATTTTGAAACTTACGATTTTGATCATTGAACTATCCTTCGTTTTTGTTGGTTCAACCTGTAAGACGGGTGCCCAAACAAAAAGACGGAAAAAAATTCAACATTTGTCGCAAGCATTTGATTTAGATTTATATTCAGATAGGTTGCCACGAGCATCCACTGTGAACTTGCAGCAGTTTTCAAAGACAGACCGCAAAGCCGCCCGCCCCGTTTTGACACGTGTTTTCAGTGTGGAATATGGGACCCCATGCGTCGCAGCATAGTCCTTTTGCGATTGTCCTTCGATATCAATCGCCCTCAGCAATTCCGCCGTTTCGCTTGGCAAAACATTGATAAATGGCTCGACGCATCGCTCAAGCTCATTGCGCATTTCAGGCGCGACCTCCGAGTACCAAAGATCATCAGGATGTATGTCCTTGGCGCGGCCATTCTTCCGATAGAAATCGATGATTGTTCGGTGCGTTGTTTGAAACAGCCAAGACTTTACTTTCGACGGGTCATCCAGAGAGGTTATTCCCAGGAATGTCTTGATGGATATTTCCTGAAGCAAGTCTTCGACATCTTCTGGATTTGAGACCTTAGAATGCAAAAACGACTTGACGCGAGCGCGATATTCAACCCAGACCTTTTCTACGTTCATATGGAGCTCTCCTAATCCATGTCTACTACGTCTTGAGTCGCGTAGACTCTTTGTCGCACTTCGATAGCCGAACTTCGTTCGCGATGCAGCATCAGTCATATTGGGCTCTAACAGGACATTCGCTGCGTCTTCTCAGCCGAAGGCCTCGCCAATGCAGACTCTCACGCCCCTTTGGATGAGCGCAGCGCCAAGGTGGAGCCTGCCAGAACGATCAGGGCAATCCCCATCATCTGCGCGAAGTTTAGCACCTGGCCATAGACCAGCCAGGCAATGGCCGGACCGACCAACAGCACCGAGTATTCAAACACTGCCACAAAGGAGGCCTCGCCCAGCTGATAGGCCTTGGTGATCAGAAACACACCCCCGACGGCGGCAAAGCCCTGCAAAAGGATCAAATGCGACATCTCCCACAGCGGCCAGACCCAGCCGCGGGTGACAAAACCGTCAGCCCCCTGCTCCACCGGCAGCGGCCAGATCTCGACACCAACCAGCAGTAGGCCTCCGATCAATCCCTGCGCCAACAGATAGATGAACAGCATCGAGACCGTGCTTTCCTCTTTGCACAGGGTGCCCGTCACGATGGAGCCCAAGGCATAAAAGAACCCGCCTGCGACTGGCAGCAGGATCATCCAGTCAAAGGCCGTGACATCCGGTTGCAACACAAAGAGCACGCCGACAAAGCCACCAATCACCGCCGCGATCCGCACCATGCCAATGCGCAGCCGCATAAACAGCACCGAGACCACAACAATGATGATCGGTGAGGTGAACAGCCCCGCCAGCGCTTGGGCAATGGGCATCAGCGCCACTGCCGAGAAGTAGAAGACCATCGAGGTGGCCACCAGCATCGCCCGCAGGGTTACTGCGCCAAAGCGACGCGGCATCATGCTACCAAAACCCATCTTCGACATCGCCCACAGGATCGGCAGCGCCACCAGGGTGCGCAGCACATAGAACTGCCCCAGCCCCAAGGTCTCGGCCATCAAGGGCACTGCGTTGTCGGTGACACCAATGATGGCCATGGCTGCCAGCATCGCCTGTGCTGCCGAAGTTTGATTGCCCACGTGGGACGGGAGGGATGCAATTTGTTTCATAACTCTTTCATTGCCCGCAACTTTCATCATTATCTGTTCTCAAACCGACATACCGACAGAATCATGGGAGGAAAGCTGATGGGATGGATGGCTGACGAGGCGGGCCTGGAGAAAACCGCAGCAAACTATGTGCCGCTGACACCGCTGTCGCATCTGCGCCGCGCCGCACATGTCTTTGGCGATGTTCCGGCGGTGATCTATGGCACCCACCGCAAGACCTATGCCGCCTATTATGACCGTTGCACCCGTCTGGCCTCGGCGCTGGCGGGCATGGGGGTGAAACCCGGCGATGTGGTCGCAACCCTCATTCCCAATCTGCCCGCCCAGGCAGAGGCGCATTTTGGCGTGCCGGCCTGTGGCGCGGTACTCAACACCATCAACACTCGGCTGGATACCGACACGGTTGCCTATATCTTTGATCATGGCGGCGCCAAGGTGGTGCTGGTGGATACCGAATTCCTGCCCCTGGCCGAAGCCGCCGTTGCACGGATGGACGGCAAAGCGCCGCTGCTGATCGAAGTACCGGACCCGCAGGCCGGGTTCGAGGCCACCGGACGCCATCCGACCTATGAGGACGTGCTGGGCAATGCCGAACATGATTTTGAATGGATTCTGCCGCAGGACGAATGGGAAAGCCTGGCGCTGAACTATACCTCCGGCACCACTGGCCGCCCCAAGGGCGTGGTCTATCACCATCGCGGTGCATACCTGATGACCATGGGCACGGTGATCTCCTGGCGCATGGTGATGAACCCGGTCTATCTGGCCATCGTGCCGCTGTTTCACTGCAACGGCTGGAACCACACCTGGATGATGCCGGTGCTGGGCGGCACTCTGGTCTGCTGCCGCAATGTGACACCAAAGGCGATCTATGACGCCATTGGCGACCATGGCGTCACCCATTTTGGCGGCGCCCCCATCGTGCTGAACCTGCTGGTCAACGCCAAGGAGGAAGAACGCCGCTCCTTTGACCACACGGTTGAGGTCTTCACCGCTGGCGCCCCTCCTGCCCCCGCAACGCTGCAAAAGATCGAAACGCTGGGTTTTCATGTCACCCAGGTTTACGGGCTGACCGAAACCTATGGCCATGTCACCGAATGCCTGTGGAAGGGCGACAAATGGAACGACCTGGATCATCAGGGCCGCGCCGCCATCAAGGCCCGCCAAGGCGTTGCCTTTCCGATGATGGACCATATTACCGTGCTCGATGACGAGATGAAGCAGATCCCCAAGAACGGCTCGGATCAGGGTGAGATCGTCATGCGCGGCAACTCGGTGATGAAGGGCTATCTGAAAAATCCGGAAGCCACCGCCGAGGCCTTTGAGGGCGGCTATTTCCATTCAGGCGATATCGCGGTGCAGCATCCAGATGGCTATATCCAGATCGCCGACCGGGCCAAGGATATCATCATCTCGGGCGGCGAAAATATCTCTTCGGTCGAGGTCGAGGGCGTGCTGATGGGCCATCCGGCGGTGAACCTGGCGGCCGTTGTGGCCAAGCCGGATGAGAAATGGGGCGAAGTGCCCTGTGCCTTTGTGGAATTGAAGGAGGGCGAAGAGGTCGATGAGGCAGGACTGATCGCCTTTGCCCGCGAGACCATCGCTGGGTTCAAGGCGCCCAAGCGGGTGATTTTCCAGGAGCTTCCCAAGACCTCCACTGGGAAAATCCAGAAGTTCGAGCTGCGCGAGATCGCCAAAAAGCTCTAACCCGCGACCTGCCCCTCTCTGGCGCCAGGATTTCGGCGCCAGAGAAAGGAAAAACACCAACAGCTGTGCCATTTAACAATCAAAGCCATTTGCCGCCCATGCCAGCCCCATGCTAGGCTTGCTGCAACGAAAATAGGCAAGACAGGCAGGCAGAATGACCGTTTTGAGGGAATTCGAACGACTTGAGGCCGCTGGCCTTTGGCGCGCGAGCCCGGACGCCCAGCGGCGGGACGTGATCATTTCGGTGGGCGATGCCACTCTCACCATCACCGATTTGCAGGACAGGGTTCTGGCCCATTGGTCTCTGGCCGCGGTAGAGCGCGCCAATCCCGGTATCTTTCCCGCCCTGTTCCACCCCGATGGGGACCCCGGCGAACAGCTGGAAATCCCCGAAGATGAAGAGACCATGCTGGCGGCAATTGAAAAGGTCCGCCATGCCATCGAGCGGGCCCGCCCTCACCCAGGCCGCCTGCGGGTGATGAGCATTCTTGGCAGCCTGTCGCTGGTTGCCCTGCTGATCCTGTTCGGATTGCCGGGCTTGATGCAGAGCCACGCTGTCAAAGTGGTGCCCGAGATCAAGACCAAAGCCATCGGTCAGGCCCTTCTGGGGCGGATTGAGCGGGTGTCTGGACAGGCCTGTGCCACGCCCGAGGCCATGCCGATCCTTGCCAAACTGGCGCGGCGCACCGATGTGCGGCAATTGGTGATCATGCGCTCTGGCGTTGCCAGCAGCCTGCATCTGCCCGGCGGCATTGTCCTGCTCAATCGCAGCCTGGTCGAAGACCATGAGGATCCGGCCGTCGCCGCTGGCGCGGTCCTAGCTGAACGCGCCCGCGCGGAGCTGCGTGACCCCCTGGCAGAGTTGTTGGACGCTGGGGGTGTTCTGGCCTCTTTCCGGTTGCTCACCACAGGTGAGCTGACCCGCGAGACTTTGGATCGCTATTCCGAAACCGTGCTCGCCGCACCGCGGCCCGCGCTGCCAGATGATATCTTGCTGGGTGAATTTGCCCGCGCCGCTATTCCCTCGACCCCCTATGCCTATGCCTTGGATGTGACCGGGGAGACCACAATCGGCCTGATCGAGGCAGACCCGATGGCAGGGCGCGTGCTGGAACCGGTGCTGAATGACCGCGATTGGGTCCAGTTGCAGGATATCTGCGGCTAGAGGAGGGCCCCGGCCCTGCCCTTAGGCCCCCCACGCCTGCCCAAACGCCAAGCGCCACGCCACATCGGTTCACCGCAAAACCTGCACTCTCAAAGCCTGAAATGCAGCTGTGCTATGAGCTTAACTCGTTGTATTTAAACGCCCCATTGTTCTGGCCAGATCTGCGGAGCGAGAAGGGTTGGCCTGCAATGCCAAAAGCCGCCTGACAGAGCGGCGGCCTTTGTCGAAAGCAACCATGCGTGAGCATTCTCTTAGCGGCTGATCCGCGCGCCGCGATGCCCTGCGGCCCGAACCTTGTTCAGAGCCTGCTCAGCCGCGCCCTGACTGCCAAAGGGACCGGCCAGAACCACCCTGTGCGGCACGCCACCACGCGAAACAGATCCCAGACGCACCGGAACACCGGTTGCTGCAAGCGCCCGCGCTGCCCGCTGTGCCTCTGCGCCATCGGCATAGGTCGCCGCACGAATGTAGCGCGCCTGCGAGGCCACCGGTGTCTCCAATCTGGCACCGGGCTCCGAGCGGCTGGACAGACGCAGCTCCAGCCCGCTTTGGGTCTCACCCTCGAACCGGTCATGGCGCGTGCTCTGCACGATCACTGTTTGGCGATCCAATGGCAGATCGCGCAGGCTGCGGGGCGCGCCACTGTTCCAGATTGCATCCATCTGCGCATCCCCCCGTGCGGTGCGAACACCGCGCATTGGGTTCATGCGATCATCGGCGCGATCCACTGCGACATAGCCCGCAGGAACCTGGGATTGGCTGGTCAGGATCGCCGGACGGAGATCCCGTTCGGCCCGGCGAAGGTTCAGACGATCATCGGTCCAGACCGGTTTGTAACCTGCCGGGGTGGCCAGATCCTGGCTGTGACGTTGCTGTTGATAGACATGGACGGGCAACACCCGCGTATTGGGGGTGAGCTGCAGCGAAGACTGCGGGCCAATGCCACTGCCGGAGCCGTAGCTCACAGGGGATTTTGTCTGGGGACCACAGCGCACACCGCTATGATTGCTATATTGCTGGCTGATCGCCGAAGCTCCGGCGCAGCCAGCCTGAGCCTGCCCGGTTTGCACCGGCACCGCCGCAGGGGGCTTGGGCGCAGGCTTCGCCGGAGCCGCCTGGATACGCACTGGCGCTGCCACAGGCTGGCGTGGCTTTGGCGTCGGCGTGACCCGGGCAGTGGTGGTTTGCGGCGTGCGCTGCACCCGTGAGGTGGTCACCACGGAAGGCGCAGCGGTCGCGGCTGCAGCGCGACGGGGTTTGGGCGCGGGCGTGGTGGCCTGGACAACTGGAGCACGGACAGCTGGGACCCGGCTCGCAGGCGTTGAACTTCCGTTCAACGTAATCTGCTCCGGTGCGGCGCTTTGCGTTGGGCGGGCGGTGGTTCCAGCAACGGCAGTGGGCTTGTACCCACAGAGCTGTTTGCGATTGCGGGCCACCCGCGGCACCCAGTTCACATTGCCATCAATGCCGGCGCGAATATAGACACAGCCACGACTGTCGACATATTGCTTGCCACCAAAGGAGGCCGGGGGAAACTCTGCTGGCGGACTGGCAGACCGCAGGCTTTGGGCCTGAAGCGCCGATGTCTGTACCGTAACAGCAGCGGAAGTCGCTATGATGGCGAGCGCGACAATTCTTGTTAGTTTCATACCTATGCCCCACAATATATGGGGGTAAGGATGCCTTAAATTGCCAAATGAGTAAAGCCGCCTGTGGCAACAATATGGCGGCAATCGGGCAAATAGTTGCGCGATTGCCGGTTTTGGTCAAGCGGCCAGAAAGGCAGGCCTATTTGGTGCCAAACATGCGGTCGCCCGCATCGCCGAGCCCCGGCATGATATAGCCTTTGTCGTTCAGCTCGCGATCCAGGGAGGCCGTCACGATAGGCACATCCGGATGGGCTTCCTTCATGCGGGCAACGCCTTCGGGGGCGGCCAGCAGGCAGAGGAAGCGAATATTGGTGGCGCCCGCTTCTTTCAGCAGATCAATTGCCGCCGCCGAGGAATTGCCGGTGGCCAGCATCGGATCCACCGCAATCACCATACGATCGCCGAGCTCTTTTGGGGCTTTGAAGTAGTACTGCACGGGCTGCAGGGTTTCTTCATCCCGGTAGAGACCCACAAAGCCCACACGAGCAGAAGGCACCAGATCCAGCACCCCGTCCAGCATGCCGTTACCGGCCCGCAGGATCGAAACCAGCGCCAGCTTCTTACCGGCCAGAATGGGCGAGTCCATGGTTTCCATCGGTGTCTCGATGGTTTTTTGCGTCACCGGCAATTCGCGGGTGATTTCATAGGCCAGCAGCTGGGTGATTTCGTGCAGCAGGCGTCGGAACTCGGAGGTCGAGGTGCCCTTATCGCGCATCAGCGTGAGCTTGTGTTGTACCAGTGGGTGATCAACAACGGTCAGATGTTCGCTCATTTGGGCTCTCTCCTACTATGAATTCCAACATGCTTGGCGGCGGGTTTATGCCCGCTGCCCCTGTCAGGGCAAGCGGGTTTTGATCTTTCGGTCAAAGAAAGCTGCGCCCCAGCCCCTGCGCCGGTACCCCAAGATGCGCCGCAACCGAGGCTGCGACATCCACAAACCCACGCTGGCCAAGGCAGCCCTGACCACGGCCTGCCACCAGAACAGGCACCTGCTCGCGGGTGTGATCGGTGCCTGGCCAGCTGGGGTCATTGCCGTGATCCGCCGTCAACAGCAGCATATCATCCGGTCGCAGGCGCGGCAGCAGCTTGCCCAGCTCAGTGTCAAACCACTCCAAGGCCCGGGCATAGCCCGAAATGTCGCGACGATGCCCATAGAGGCTGTCAAATTCGACAAAATTGGCAAAGGTCAGGCTGCCCTCTTCAGCGTTGTCGATGGCGCGCGACAGATGTTGCATCAACTGGGCATCCGGTCCCTTTTCCAGCGTATCAATGCCGGTCATGGTGAAGATATCGCCAATCTTGCCAATGGCATGCACCTTGCCTCCCGCATCCTGCACCCAATTGGTCAGCACCGGTGCGGGTGGGGCAATCGCAAAATCGCGCCGGTTTGCGGTGCGGGTAAACCCCGTCTCAGGCGAGCCCACAAAGGGACGGGCGATGACGCGGCCCACCTTCATCGCATGCAGGCGCGGCGCCACCGCACGACACAGGTCCAGCAAGCGCTCCAGGCCAAAGCTCTCTTCATGGGCGGCGATCTGGAACACACTATCCGCTGAGGTATAGCAGATTGGCGCTCCGCTCTGCATATGCGCGGCGCCATGTTCTGCAATGATCTGCGTACCAGAGGCATGACAATTGCCCAAGATCCCCGGCGCCCCCGCCGCAGCGGCCACCAAATCGCTCAGATCTGCTGGAAAGGCCGGATCGGCATCGGGAAAATAGCACCAATCCCAGGGCACCGGCAGCCCCGCCAACTCCCAATGGCCCGAGGGCGTATCCTTGCCCTGGCTGACCTCGGCGGCGCAGCCCCACAACCCGGTTGGTTCGGCGTCAAAGCCCGGCAGCGGCACGGAGGAGGCGAGACGCGTGGCCGCCCCCAGCCCCAAAGCCTCAAGATAGGGCAGATGCAGCGGCCCTGAGCGCCCCTCCTCCGCCTGCCCTGCCGCACAAGCTTGGGCGATATGGGCCAGGGTATTGGCGCCCAGATCCGGCAGATCCCCGTTGTAAAAGGCATTGGCATCCGGTGCGCCGCCAATGCCAACCGAATCCATCACCACCAGAAAGGCACGGGCCATCAGTTGATCCTTTCATGTATCAGGGGCAACGGCTCCGGCGCGCGCTCGGCAATTTCCAGCGCCTTGAGCACCGCGGCCTCGGCCTCCAGGGCGGCGCTTTCGCGGGCGGCATGGATGCGCACCAGGGTCTCCCCCGCCTCAACCCATTGCCCCAGGCGCAGAAGGTCCGACAGGCCAACGGCTGGATCGACCAGATCGTCTTCGACCATGCGCCCGCCCCCCAGCTGTACCACCGCGAGGCCCAGGGCCTCGCCATCCATGGCGGCGAGGTAGCCCGCACGCGGCGCCGTGACCTCGTGGATTACCGGGGCGACCGGCAGGTAGCGCTGCCAGTGTTCGGCAAAATCTTCCGGTCCACCCTGCGCAGCAACCATGCGGCCAAAGCGTTTTGCCACACGCCCGCTCAGCAATGCCTCACGTACAATTGCTATGCCCTCGTCCTCATCCCGGGCCAGACCAGCCTGAACCAGCAAAACACCTGACAGCGCTGCGGTGATCTCGACCAGCGGATCGCTTTGCCCCGAAGTCAGAGAGCGCATCACCTCGGCCACCTCCAGCCCATTGCCGAGCGCGCTGGCAATCGGCTGGTTCATATCGGTGATCAGCGCCGTGGTTTTGCAGCCCGCCGCATTGGCGGTCTCCACCAGCGAGCGCGCCAGAGCCCGGGCCTCATCACTGGTCTTCATAAAGGCGCCCGAGCCAATTTTCACATCCAACACCAGTGCTTCGGGGCTGGCGGCGAGCTTTTTCGACAGAATGGACGCGGTGATCAGATCCAGGCTCTCGACCGTCGCGGTGACGTCACGAATGGCATAGAGCCGCTTGTCCGCAGGGGCGATGCGGCCTGTCGCCCCCACGATGGCACATCCCACCTCGGCGGTGATCCGATGCAGCCGCTGTTCGGACACCTGAGTTGTGACACCGGGAATGGCCTCCATCTTGTCCAGAGTGCCACCGGTATGGCCCAAGCCCCGGCCAGAAATCATCGGCACGTAGATACCACATTCCGCCAGGGCCGGCGCCAGCAGCAGCGAGACGCAATCGCCGACCCCGCCGGTAGAATGCTTATCCATCACCGGTCCCGGCAGGTCCCAGTGCAGCACATCCCCGCTGTCGCGCATCGCCAGAGTCAACGCCCGACGCGCAGACTGATCCAGCCCCTGCAGGCAGACCGCCATGGCAAAGGCCCCAGCCTGAGCATCGCTGACCTCGCCACTGGAGAGGCCTGCCGCAAACCAGCGCAGCTCTGCCTCGCTGGGCTGTTCTCCGCGCCGCAGGGCGGCAATGATTGCGCGCGCATCCACGGCGTTCAGCTCCGCGCCATGTGGCCGACGTCAAAAGCACCGGGCAAAAGATCACCAATGGTGGTTTCTTGCTCCACACCTTCCAGCGTGCCCATGGTCACCTTCACCGCGCCTGCACCAAATTCCTTGAGTTTCTGACGGCACCCGCCACAGGGCGGCACCGGCGCGGGGCTGTCGGCCACCACATAGACCTCTGCCAGCTCCCGCTCACCCGCGGCAACCATAGCGGCAATAGCGCCGGCCTCGGCACAGGTGCCTTCGGGATAGGCAACATTTTCCACGTTGCAGCCGACATAGACATTGCCAGCAGCTGTACGCAGAGCCGCCCCCACCTGAAAATTGGAATAGGGCGCATGGGCGTTCTTGCGCACGGCACGGGCGGCTTCTTTCAGGGTCATCACTGGGTCTCGCTTGCTAGGGCCAACAGGTCGGGCACATTGATCGAAAGACGACAGGATAAGAGAAAGCACCAGCAAAGGTGAAGCCCCTATCCTGCGCCGTTTCAGGACGGGTCATGCAAGGGTCGTATTGAACACCCCTGGCAGGCTGACCTCCAGCAGTTCCAAATCCGCAGAGGCGCTGCTCAGTCGGGTTTTCATCCCCGGCGGAATCACAAAGGCGTCGCCCTCTTCCAGCGGAAACGGGTCGCGCCCCTCGCCCTCTAGCGTGACAGCGCCATTCATCACAAAGGTGAAATGGATATCAGTGTCATGGCTGGCCCAGACCGGGTCGCGCGCCTCCTTGGCCGGGCGCACCACCTGCACGCCCGCAACCCCCTTGGTGTTTTTGGCAATGGTGGTGTCACGGCAGTCAAATCCCGGCAGGCGGAACGGCGTCCAGTCCGCTCCTTTTGCCTGATTATAGACAAATCGCTGCCCCTGCCATTCGCGGTCTGGCCGCAGATGTGGGGTTGGCAGAGTCATTTCGTGGTCGATCTCGGTCACATGTTCGGCCGGCACGCCAATTTCGATCACCTGCACATTGTCGCTGGCCTCCAGCACCCGGTGGCGGATCTCGGGCGGTTGGATAAAGCAATCCCCGGCAGTGAGGCGCATCTTTTCGCCCTGATCCTCATAGACCACATCAACCCAGCCATGGATGCAAAAGATCAGCTGAAAGCCCACCCGGTGAAAATGCACCATATCTGGCACCGGTCCACCATCTGGAATGCGGATATGGCTGGCAATGATCGACCCGCCCAGCCGATCTGGCACCAGGTCGCGATAATGCATGCCCGCTCGCCCAATGATCCAAGGGGCCTGATCCTTGAGACGGCGCACCACAAAACTATGCACCGTCTCTGGCATCACCAAGGGAGGATGACGCTCCTCGATCTCGATTCTGGTGCCATTGGGGGCTGTCAGAACCCGTTGGCCATCGGCAAAGCCATCCGGATTATCACAGAGAATGCGCAGGGTGCCTGGCTGTTCGGCGGCCCCTTTCTCGATCCGCAGGCGCAGCCCATGACCGGAAAACACCCCAACGGAGGGATCATCTGCCGGGTAGATCATATCCATCTTCATTCCCAAAACCTTGGTAAAGAATGGAATATCGTCGCGCAGCTCCTGTGTTGGCAGGCGCATTTCCGCTATGGTTTCACTCATTTTTTCTCCCCTCGCCGTGACCCTGATCTTGAACCTCGCCAGAGCCGGATCTTTATTGGCGTCACAGTGGGATGAAGTTTGCCCTTGCGCAAGATGTCGCAGATCACGTTAGGTTAGCAAAAGCATATTCACCCGACGTCACAAATGGTTTAACGTTAAACTATCAGTTTTCTGGAGCCCCTCATGTCTGACACCCCCTCGCTGCGCGACGCGGCCCTGCGCTATCACGAATTCCCCCGCCCGGGGAAACTGGAGATCCGCGCCACCAAGCCAATGGCAAACGGCCGCGACCTGGCACGGGCCTATTCGCCAGGGGTGGCCGAGGCCTGTCTGGAGATCAAGGCAGATGCGGCCAATGCTGCCCGCTATACCGCACGCGGCAATCTGGTGGCTGTAGTCTCCAATGGCTCGGCCGTTCTGGGGCTGGGCAATATCGGCGCGCTGGCGTCAAAGCCGGTGATGGAGGGCAAGGCGGTTCTGTTCAAGAACTTTGCCGGGATTGACTGTTTTGACATCGAGGTGAATGAGAGCGACCCGGAAAAGCTGGCCGATATTGTCTGCGCACTGGAGCCCAGCTTTGGCGCTATCAACCTGGAAGACATCAAGGCCCCGGATTGTTTTATCGTCGAAAAGCTTTGCCGCGAGCGCATGGGCATCCCGGTCTTTCACGATGACCAGCACGGCACGGCGATCGTTGTCGGGGCCGCAGCCCGAAACGCGCTGCATGTGGCAGGCAAGAGCTTTGAGGACATCAAGATCGTCTCGACCGGCGGTGGGGCTGCCGGTATTGCCTGCCTCAACATGCTGGTCAAGCTGGGGGTGCAACGCAAAAACATCTGGCTCTGCGATATTCACGGGCTGGTCTATGAGGGCCGCACCGAAGACATGAATCCGGAAAAAGCCGCCTTTGCCCAAGCCTCTGACCTGCGCAGTCTGGACGAGGTGATCGGTGGTGCCGATATGTTCCTCGGCCTTTCCGGTCCCAATGTGCTAAAGCCCGAAATGGTCGCCAAGATGACCAAACAGCCGATCGTCTTTGCTCTGGCCAATCCCAACCCCGAGATCATGCCAGAGGCAGCACGCGCCGTGGCACCAGATGCCATTATCGCCACCGGACGCAGTGATTTCCCCAATCAAGTCAACAACGTGCTCTGCTTCCCCTTCATCTTCCGCGGCGCGCTGGATGTGGGGGCCTCTGAGATCAACGACGAGATGCAGATCGCCTGTGTCGAGGGCATCGCCGAGCTCGCCCGCGCGACCACCTCAGCCGAGGCCGCCGCGGCCTATAAGGGGGAGCAGCTGACCTTTGGCGCCGATTATCTGATCCCTAAGCCCTTTGATCCCCGACTGGTGGCGGTGGTCTCCTCTGCGGTTGCCGAGGCCGCAATGCAAAGCGGTGTTGCCGCCCGCCCCATCGAAGATATGGAAGCCTATAGACAGCGGCTGAACCAGACTGTGTTCAAATCTGCCCTGCTGATGCGCCCCGTCTTTGAAGCCGCCCGCGCCGCCGCCCGCCGCATTGTTTTTGCCGAGGGCGAGGACGAAAGGGTGCTGCGCGCCGCACAGGAGATACTGGAGGAAACCACAGAGACCCCTATCCTGATTGGCCGCCCCGAAGTCATTGAATCCCGGTGTGAAAAGCTGGGCCTGCGGATCCGCCCTGGCAGTGATTTTCAGATCGTCAATCCCGAGCATGATCCGCGCTACTATGACTATTGGACCAGCTATCACCAGCTGATGCAGCGCCAAGGTGTCACTCCTGACCTGGCCAAGGCGATCATGCGCACCAATACCACCGCCATTGGCGTCATCATGGTGCATCACAATGAGGCCGACAGCCTGATCTGTGGCACCTTTGGCGAATATCGCTGGCATCTGAACTATGTAAACCAGGTGCTTGGCGGCAATGGGCTGGAGCCCCATGGGGCCCTGTCGATGATGATCCTCGAAGATGGTCCGCTCTTTATTGCCGACACCCAGGTGCGGATCGAACCGACTCCGGAACAGATTGCACAGACCGTGATGGGCGCCGCCCGCCATGTCCGCCGTTTTGGCATCGAGCCGCGCATCGCGCTGTGCTCGCAGTCGCAGTTTGGCAATATCGCCTGCGATACCGGCGCCCGCCTGCGGGGCGCCATCCAAATCCTGGATGCGCAGAACTGCGATTTCACCTATGAGGGAGAGATGAATATCGACACCGCCCTGGACGCCGAACTGCGCGGTCGGATCTTCCCCCATTCGCGTCTGCAAGGCGCGGCCAATGTGCTGGTTTTTGCCCATGCCGATGCCGCTTCCGGCGTGCGCAACATCCTCAAGATGCGCTCTGACGGTCTGGAGGTTGGTCCGATCCTCATGGGCATGGGCAACCGCGCCCATATCGTCAGCCCGTCGATCACTGCACGCGGTCTGCTGAATATGGCGGCTATTGCCGGAACCCCTGTGGCACAATATGGCTAGGCCTATCGCCAAAGGCCCACTCCCAAAGGGCTCTCACCTTAGTCCCTTGATCAAGCCGGGGGCCACTGCGCTCCCGGCTTGCCTCCATACTCTGAGCACCCTCCCTCACGGCCCCAGCCGTTACCAACAGGCCATCCGCCCCTAGGAGCCATGAACCCCATGCCCTCTGCTGCCGCCACCGCTATCCTGACCGCCCATGGTCAGCCCTCCGCGCCGCAGGCACAGGAGGCGGCGCTGGCGCGCCTGGCCACCGAGGTCGCGGATCTGCTCCCCGCTTGGGAGATCCGTTCGGCCACCCTCTCCAGCCCCGGCCTGCTGGAGCAGGTCACGCAAGATGGTGCCCTGGTCTATCCGTTTTTTGTCGCCAATGGCTGGTTCACCACTCAGGTCCTGCCAAAGCGCTTACAAGGGTTTCGCTACACCCAGCTCGCCCCCTTTGGACAGGACCCCGCCCTGCCGCAGCTTGCAGCGGATGTTCTGAACCGAGAGCTGCAGCGCCAGCCTCCTATGTCGGGCGACAAACCCGCCCTCTTGCTCGCCGCTCATGGCTCGGCGCGCGGACCAAAGGCGGCAGAAGCCACCGAGCGTTTTGCCAGTGCCCTGCGCTCTTTGTTGCCAGATCATCAGCTCTTGACCAGCTATATTGAGCAAGCCCCCTTGATCTCCGATGTGGCCCGCGACCTGCCCGACACCAGCCTCTGCCTGCCGTTTTTTGCCCAGTCCGGCAATCATGTAACCTCTGACCTGCCAAATGCCCTGCAAGAGGCCAATTTCAAAGGCCGGACCCTCGCCTCTCTCGGCAGCGCCCCCGGCGTCGCCAGGTTGATCGCCGAGGCCTTGCAATCGGCCGCCGCAAATCGCAAGGCCTAGCCGCGGTCCAGAGCAAAGCCCCGGCCTGATGTCGGCAGAATTTCTGGCAAAGGTCCCCTAACGGCAGGGCCTAGAGCAAGAGAGCAAGAAATCCGTCTTGTTTGGGCTTGTACCCCAAGATGAATCAGGCTAATTCCAGCACACACCACAAAGACCTTGTATCCAAGGCGTTAGGCGAGTTGGCGGAGTGGTGACGCAGCGGATTGCAAATCCGTGTACACCGGTTCGATTCCGGTACTCGCCTCCATTTAATTTCAAGCACTTAGCGGATTTTTCGCTTTAGCTTGAAATCGCGTCTAAGCAAATGTCTAAACATTCTGTTTTTGTTCTGTTCGTTTTGCAGACCAAAAACGGGGTGTTTTGTCATGGCTTTTTTCGGCGGCTTTGGGCTTCGATTGCCCGCACGCGCTGACGGATTTGCTGGGTGTAGTGTGCGACCATCTTGGGGCTTTGCCCGGTGACTGCGGCCACCAGTTCGTCATTGCATCCCGCTTCGACCAGTTCGCATGCCGCGTTGTAGCGCCAGCTGTGAATGTCGAAATCCAGCGCCCCGATGTCTTCCCTGATCTTCCGAATGGCCTGCGAAGCGCCGCGATATGACCAGCGATTGGTCGCGCGGTGGTTCGTCAGCATGAACAGCGACCGGCGTGGTGCCGCGTCCAGCGCCTCCTGAAGCGCGGGCACGATGGGCACCCAAAGCCGTTTCCCGGTCTTGTTCTGTTTGACCGTGATTCCCCCGTCCTGAATGTCGCCCCACCGCATTTCCAGCACGTCACCGATGCGCTGGCCGGACCCAAGGCACAACTCCATCAGCAGGCGTTCGCGGGTGCCAAGGGGGGCGGCTTCGCGGAAGTCGTCTATCAGGCTTTGCGGCCATGGCAGGCGTGGGTCGGTGTCCACCTTCAGCAGCGACACACCCTTGGCAGGGTTGTCTGTTCGCCACCCAAGGTCGATGCAATGTTCCATCAGGATGCGGATGACCTTCACCGCGTAGTTCGCGAAGTACGGCTTTTCGGCGTTCTGGTCGCGCAGGCGGATCACATCCTTGCGCTGCAGGTTGGCCGGGTTCAGCGGCCCGAACCGTTCGTCAATGAAAGCGGTGTACTTGTCATAATCCAGCGCCGTGCGTGGCTTCAAATTCCGATAGCGCGGCGACTTGTGGTAGCTGCGAATGAGCGCGGAAAAGCTGCGGCGCAGGACTTTGGGTTGATCTTCACCCTTCAGGATGGCGGCATATTCGGCCCAAAATTCAGGGGTTCCGAAGTCCGCCTTGATTTTTTGCGAAGGCCAGCCGCGCCGCTGAAAATATAGCCCATTGCGTTGTCGGTATATGAATTTAGGAAGCTCCCGCTTTGTCATATCGCATATCCACTTTGTCAAATTCCGAAAGGTTTTCCGGTTCCGTTTCTAATTCTAACTCGATTCGTTTTCCCTCGATCACCACGCGCTTGACAACCCGCCCTTCGGCTTCGAAGGCTTTCAGGTAATTCAGGGCTTTCTTTTCGGCTGTCATGGCTGGCATGGTGTCACCCTTTTTTGCCCGGCACCTTCATCGGCATCTGGACCACAACCGTCTTCGGGTTCTTGGGTGTCGCGATGAAAGGTGCGTCCGGTGCGCTGCCGGTGAATTCGACATCACCGACTGCCCCGACCAGCTGGCGCAGGTAGTGCGCATTGAAACAGAAGGCTGCGCCGGTGCCCTTCAAGGGCATTTCCACGGCGTCTTCATTGTAGTCATTGCGAACGCGCATGGTGCCCGCGTCAGGGTCAAGTGTTGTGGGTCGCCAGCTGTTGTGCTTTGGCAGTCGGCTGACGTGGGCTTGGGTCACTGTCGCGCGGATGGTCGGTGCACCGCCGATTGCGTCCACCGCCTTCCCCATCACCACTTCCCATTTCGGATACCTTCCGTCGATGCACCGGCTTTTCAGGTGCCAGCTGTCGCCATCCACCACAATCGCATGGGTGTCTTTCCCGGCGTGCCCCTTGCCTGCGGCGACAACCCCGATGGTGACGGAAAGTGGCGCATCACCGTCGCGCTTCACCAGATGCTGCAGCGTGCAAACGGTTGGTGCCGGGATTATGACCTGCGGCCCGCCATAGGGCATGTCCATCAGGTGCCGTGCAAGCCGGTGACCATCCGTCGCGACCAATGCCATTTCGCCATCGACGGCGGTCAGAAACACCCCGTTCAGGTAGTATCGCGTTTCCTCTGTCGAAATCGCGAACCGCACCGCCTGAAGGGCCGCATGCAGCTTGCCTTCCGCGATTGTGAACCTGTGCACGGGCTTGCCGGTGTTCAGGGTCGGGAAATCGTTCAGGTCGATGCCCTTTGGCCCGCGCACCGCGACTTGGCTGGTGGTGATATACGCTGCCCCGTCATCAAGGCTGACCGTCGCAGCACCAGTGCTGTTGCCAAAAGCGGTGATGGCCGTAGGTGGGTCAATCGCCACTTGGAATTCGCCGGTGCGCGTTGCTTTCAGGAACACGGTCAGTTCTTGGTCAAGGTCGGTGGCCTTCAGGTGCGGTTTGTCATCGAAGTTCGCGACCGCGACGGCCAGAATTGGAATGTGGTGCGCCTCGCGCACGACATCGACCAGCTTCAGGGCATCGACAAGGCTGCGGGTGTCAAGGATTGCGGTGGCGTCAGTCATGGCGGATTTCCTTTGTTCGGGATCTGGTGCGCGAGGCGCAGGCGGCTTTCGCCGCTTCGACTGCGGCGCGTTCGTCAAGGTCTGCGAACCACTTGCTGCGGTATCGCTTCATCACATCGACCAGCTGGCGGCGTTCCACTTCGATGGCCCCGGCGGCGACCGCCTTGGCCCGCATCGCTTTGCAGATGTCGAAGTGTGGATGGCTGACGGGCTGGAACCACTTGCGGGCCACGCCAATCCGGTCGGCCATCGCCAGCAGTTCTTCCATGCTGTCGGCCAGCATGTGGCACATAACCATCCGACCGACGCGGTGACGGGGTGCATCGACGTAGACAGCCATCACATCAACTCCTCGGTTTCGTGCCGGGTCAACGCGCCCGGTTCTTCCCAAACGAATGCGCCATCCATCGTTGTCTCGAGGCGGTCGCGGGCGATTTCCAAAATTTCAGAAACGATGCGCCCGCGAATTTCCTTGGCAATCCGTCGTTCGCGTAGTGCGGGGTGTTCGATAGCTGGGGTGATGCCATCGTGGATCTGCGCCAGCCTTTCCAGTTCATCCCAAAGCGCATCGCTGCACGCCCCGTGGTGGCCAATCTGTTTTTCAGGTGCCCGCGACCATGCCGCGGCGTCACCGCGTGCCATCAAGGCCCGTTTCGCCAGCGCCAGCACGCGCTGCAGGTCATCGTGGATTTCAGACGGCTGAGTCACTGCGCCGCCTCCCGATGCGTGTTGACCGCGTGCACGGTTGTCTGAACCTGCAGGCGCAGGTGCTGCGGGTAAGCCGGTTTCGTGCGGTGTGGGCGCTGATAGGTCTTCGCCCGATGGTCATATTCGATGCGGTTGGGGTGGTCCGTCTGGTACGCCTTCAGGTCGTTCGATGCCTGCGGGATAGACATGCCGAACGCTGCCGCAATGTCGCTGCGGTTGATAGTGCCCTGTTCAAGCCGCGAGTCGATCCAGACAAGGCGCAGAAATTGCGAAAACGGGCGCTTCATTCTTCCGCCTCCCGTACCGGGTCCAGCAGGTTGCGGTGCACAGGCACGAATGGCCAGTCTTCGCCCCTGATGGCTGCACGGCTGCGCAGGGTTTCGGCTTGGTGGTGATAGCCAAGCCATGACCACGTGACATCGGTGGTGGTGCCCTGACCGGACAGGTGCAGCAGTTCGCCTGTCTGCGGGTTGCGCAGGCGCACCTTGTCCTTGGCCAGCAGGGCCTGGAACGCGCGTTCCTTGGGGTTTGCGAACTGCACCGGCATGTCTATCTTTCGGTTCTCTGGTGTCCATCGCTGGCCCCTGTTCCCAAGGGCCAGAAAGAGGCATCAGCTTTCAGGGGTGCCTTTGAAGGTCGGCAGTTCCGTCTTTTCGGTCGCCTCTTCGACGGCTTCCTTGAATGCCGCTTCGAACGCTTTTTCCGGGTTGTAGATGGACAGGATGAAGCGAACCGCTCCGCCCATCTTGCGATAGCGAAACCGCACCGGCATCCGGTAAGGGGCACCGCCCATGAACACCGGGATGGCGATGATGATAAGGTTCGGGATCTGAAGCGGCTTACCGTCAGCGCCTTTGTGTTCGTTCAGAAACTGGATTTCGCTTTCGCCGGTGTCACGATTGCTGGTCACTTTCAGGTTGCTGGTTTCATAGACCTGAAACTGGCGCGACATCTGCAGCAGTTGGGTCAGCTGACCATAGCGGCCTTCGATTTGCTGCGCCGTCTGGATAAGGCGGTTTTCCCACGGCTGGTTCTTGTCGCTTTCCTTCGCTGCCAGAATGGCGGCGGTCGGGTCCATAATGTCCTTGGCGTTCGCTTCGATGAATTCGCCCAAGTCATCCTTTTCCAGCGGCTTGCCAGAAACGCCTGTCCACGCCTTCCATTCTTCGGACAGCGGGAAGCTGTAGATCGCCCGGTGGTGGCAATGGCGTGCGGTGGGGTCACCGGTTGCGGTCGCCTGATCGGCGGGGCCTTCCGCATGGTAATCTGCAATGCAGGTGATGGTCGGTGCATTCAGGTCGGGCTTTGCGAAAAGCACCGATGTCGGCCCTTTGAAGCGATTGCCCCAATCAATCAGGCTTTGCAGATCATCCAGCCGGGCAGTGCCCTTGCGCCGGGCGGGCTTCAGGAATTCTGCCGCTTCGCGATGCTTGGCCGTCAGGTCTTCGACTTTGCGATGGCTGGGCATCGCGACCAGATGTGCGCTTGTCAGATCATAGTCTTCGGGACGGGTGATGTGTTCCGTGCCCCCGATTTTTTCCATGACATCGCGCATGGTGGCGGCGGGGTTTTCGGTGCTGAATTGTGCAAGTTCTTCGGTCACGTCTTTGTTCCTTGTGTGCTGCTGATGGCGTTATTCGATGTCGCGGATTTCGCCGGTGGTGGGGTCATAGTTGTAGTCATCGACATCGCGCACGGGCTGGTGCATCCGCTTCATCATCGGGCTGTACAGGGTCAGTTCCCCCGCATCGTTGATGTATGCGCCCGCGCTGGATGGCGGCTTTTTCGGGGCCTTGAAGGTGACGGTTGCGCCCATGCCGACATCGCCAGAATTCCCGACCGCGTAGGACAGCTGCAGGGTCATGGTCCCGTTGCAGCCCTTGGGGCCGTGTTCGGCGTTGTGTTCCAGCAAGTCCTGCATCAGCTTCTGATGCCCGGACATGACTTCTCCCATGAAGTCGCCGCCATCGAACAGCATCAGAATCTGTTCCAGCGTCCGCATCTTGTAGGGGTCGTGAGGGTCCGCAGCGGGCACTGCGGTCGGTTCTTTGCGCTTGGTCATCAAGGTCGCACTCCTTTCAGGGGTTGAGGTCGTTAGGCTGCAGCGCCGTCGCGGGCTTTGCGGGCGATGGCATCGCGCAGGGTATCCAGTTCCACGAAAGCGTCAGCTGCGCGGCGCAGGTCATCGGCAATCATCGGGGGTTGCGTGCGCATGCTGGACACCACGGTGACCCGCGTGCCGCGTTCCTGAAGGAACGTGACCAGCGGGGTGAAGTCGCGGTTGCCGGTGAACAGCACGGCATGGGCGATGGCCGGTGCCAGCTTCATCACTTCCACGGCCATTTCGATGTCGGTGTTGCCCTTGATGCGCTTGCGCCCGTCTTCGGCTTCAAAGACCTTGGCGGGCTTGGTCACCACGTTCCAGCCGTTGTACTGCATCCAGTCTACCAGCGGGCGGATGGCCACATGGTCATCGGTGTCGGCCAGCGGGGTGAAGTAGCTGGCCCGCAAGAGCCGCCCCTTGGTCTGGAAGGCTTCCAGCAGGCGCTTATAGTCCACGTCGAACTGCAACGCGCGGGCGGTGGAATAGAAATTGGGGCCGTCGATGAACAGGGCCAAGTTTTCGTCTTTGTAGAACACGGGCAATCCTTTCGTGGTCGGTGGGCTACGCGGCCACGGCTTCAGCTGCCGCGCGGCGCAGGGCAGTTGCCGCGTGCGGCGGGCAGTTCGGCTTCAGGGTGATGGTCACGGGGCCGTCGCGAAACTTGCGGACATACGCCCCGTGCAGGTCTTCCTTGTCCTTGGCGTCAAGGTTGCGCCATTTCATGATGCAGAAGTCACCGTGCATGATGCCGCGCGGGTCATCGCGCTGGCTCGTGCCAAGGCTAAAGCCGTTTTCTTTCAGCGCGGCCTGCGCTGCAGCTTCGGTCGGAAAATGAATTTGTTCGTTCATGATACCTCCTGAAATCAGCCGCATTCCGCTTCGAAGCGAAGGCGGGCGTTGTAGTCGCGGGTGATGCGGTCCAACGGTTCGACCCGCGCCGGGGTGGCGCGGTAGTCGATGCTGATGCGGATGATGGTGGCGCAGTCGATGTCGCGCTGTTCGCGCAGCGCCAGCCGGGCCAGCGTGTCGATGTCGGCCTGTAGATTGCCACCATTTATCAGAACGACTTCGGTGGCCACGTCGCCATTCGGGCGTTCGTATGTCACCAGCCATTGCTGATCGGGAAACAGCGGCTGCTGGCGCACGGGCTGGGCCGTGTCACCAGCGGTGCCTTTGCGAAACCGGCGGAAAAAAGAGCCGGGAGCGGCGAGCAGTCCGCCCCCGGCAGTGGTGCCGGTTTCATACGGCAAGGGTGTGGGGCGTGCGTGCATCGTCATCACGCGGCCCCAATCTGTTTGATGGGCGGGTGCACCGTGATGAACCCGTCATCTTCGGTGCCGTCCAGTTTGCAGGTCTGGCGGGCCAAACGTTTCCAGTTGGCCATCGCCTCTTCTTCGGTCGCGCCATCGGCGCTGATGCCGTGAAGGTCCAGTTCCCACCGGTGGGTGCGGTCGCCTGCGGGCGGGTCGAACCGTCCGAAGGTTTCCATCACCTCGTTCACAAAGGCGTCCATCTGGCCATCGGCGGACAGGCATTCTAAGTTCAGCAGGAAGGCCGGAAGGCGGCTGCGCAGGGCATCCATCACGACACCCTCCCCACGCATTTCCAGCCGCGCGTGGCGTGCAGCTGGAAGCGGCGTCCGTTCACCACCTTGAAGCGGGGCAACATCCGCCAGCCAAAGCCGCGCGGGCTGCGGCCTGCGGCGACTTCGGCCATCGCATCGGCCTGCGCTTTCGCTGCAGCAAGGCCCGCCGCCTTGGCGGGGTTCATGGCTTTCAGCATTTCCATCACGCGGCCTCCTGCATCTGTGCCAGAACATCGGATGCGGCGGCGCGTTCGGAGGCATCGGTCGAATGGCGCAGCAGGGTTTCGCAGGCGGCGGCCAGGTCGCGGGGGTGGATCGGGTCCGGGGCGCGGATGGCGCGGCGGGCATCGGTCAACCGGTTTTCGATGGCTTCCGACCGCAGGGCCAGTGCCAAGGCAAAGGGGCGGTTCGCGGCGGTCTGACGCCAGCGCAGCAGTTCACTGCAGATTTCGGGCAAGGCGGTGGCCAGCATCGCGCGGGTTTCCGCGTCGAACTCGCCGCATTGCTGGTGATAGTCGGGGTTGGCCAGTTCGGCCAGCAGGTCATCGCTGACAAGCGGCTGGACTTCAGTGTCACGCATCGGTGCCTCCATCGGTTTGATGGGGGCACGCTAGTAGGACAAAAACCCTATGTCAACAAATTTAGGACAAAATCCCTACTTCACGATTCGCGGGCCGCGCAGGTCGCTTCGGTTGTGTTGCCCGTCCAGCTGCCCATGCTTGGGTGATCTAGGAAACCATTCATTTGGCCGTCTGCGGCGTTGTCCACTTCGATGGTAAGCCGCAAGGTGTCAGCATCCCTTGCGATTTCCTTTTCGCGGTCTGACATGAAATGAAAATCGCGGGCTTCCATCTGTTCGCCCGGCAGCAACGCGCCGTCGATGGTCGCAGCGGGCCTTATGGATGCGCTGTAGATGGCCTGCGGCCTATCATCTGCCCAAATGGAATATGTCAGCCACACCCCGCCAAGGGGGATGTTCATTTCATTTCGAATTATTGCTGTGATGCTGCGGCCTTCGATGGCATCTGCGCTGAAATCCATTGGGGTCACGGCAATGTTGGCGCGGAGGCAGGTCAGGACATCTGTGTCAGCGTTGTCCGCCGCAGCCTTGCTGGATGAAGCCCCAAGCGCTGCAATCGCACACGCGGCAAGTGAAAATCTAAGCATTGTCAGTCCCTTCAAATGTCACAGGTTGGCCGATTCTTTGCCGCCCGTTCGTGAAAGGCACTCGGTTTGGGTGCAACCAAAACGGGAGCGCCAACATCTTGTGCATTGCCAAATCGGCTTAATGTTCTCTTAATGTTCCCATCTGTAGGGAGGGTGTATTGGAAAAAACGGAATTCATTCATCGCCTTCAGGAAGTTCTTCGCTGTCAATGCCGTGCGCATCGCGAAGCCCTTCTCCGTAAGTTATCAGAAGACGGCGTTCGCGCGGTGATAGTTGAGACAATAGGGACCGAATACGTTGCGCTTCTGTGTCAGCCGGAACCCGACCAGCCTCGTAGGCCCCGGACATGAAGTCTTCCAATGTGGTTCCAAGGGCGGCGCAAACTTTGATCGCGGTGTCTAGTCTTGGGTTCTTGACCCTGCCAGACAGCAGGGACCGCAAGGCGCTGTTATCCAGCCCAGCCTTCACCGCAAGGCCAGCCACTGTAAGGTTCGGATCGCTATCTATGACGCGCTGAAGGCGTTCTGCAAAAGTAGGTTCGGACATGGCTCTAATTCTACCCCGATAGGCTTTTTCGCCTATCGTTCAAAAAACCTTTGACCACATAGGACAAAATCCCTATCTTTGAACTATGGAACAGTTCATGGAAAAGGTGCGCGCCTACGCGGACGCGCTTGGGGTTCAACCTTCGACCGTTGTGCAGCGTGCTGCAAAGCTGGGGGGGGCTGCGTGGGCCAAGTGGGAAGCGGGCGACGGATCGCCCACCCTGCGCACGGCAGATAAAATCCTGAAATACATGCAAGAAAATCCGGCCCCCGTGCCCCCGGCGACTGCCGGTGGCGATGCTGGCGGACCGATGAAGAGGGCCAGCTGATGCGGGGATATGTGCTTTGCGTTTCATGGCTCCACCCTGCACCGCTTTCCCGCGCGTGCACAGGAAACGAGGTTTCCTGTGGTTGAGACTGTCAAAATCACCGGCACCGGCTTCGACTGGATGAACGAACAGGCCGCGCGGCGCGAATGCGAAGCGCGGGCGCGATTGGATGCGTCGGTGCGGGCTTACCAAGCCGCGCTTGATCGCCGCTATTCAGTTCGTCTTTCGGTCAGGGTTCGGGAATTGGTCAGATGGGCCGCGTCCGTAATCTTTCCACAAGCTCCCTCAGTTCTTCATGCTGACCCGTCAGATGCGGTTCTTCTGGCAGCGGCGTCGTCAGTTCAAGGTGTGGTTCAAGCGCCACCGCCAGAAGCGTTTGCACAAGCGATGGGTCGTTCTCGCGCAGCAGTTCAGCGGCATTTAGCAGCGCAAACTGAAGCGACTGAAGCCTCCCCTGTAGGTGCTGCATCTGCCATTCCAGCGCCGCAAGGCGTTCTTCCGTGTTCTTGCCCGTCATGCGGTGCCCCCCTGCAGGTCAGTGTTGGGGTCAGCGTAGCGGCAAATTCCGGGGGTGTCTCCCATGCCTGACTTCCGCAAAATCGTTCGCGCGAACATGAAGTCCCTTGTGGACTGGTTTGGCTGCTATGACGCGGTGGCCGAAACTTTCAACGCTCGGTGGGGCGGCGGTGCCAGTAAGGGCACGGTCAGCAAAAAGGTCAGCGGCAATCTGGACTGGACGGTGGCCGATGTCATCGCGCTGGAAGATGCGGCTGGCCGCTATCCTGTCACCCGCATGATGGCGCGGCGGCTGGAACATCGCCCGGTCTCTGAAGGTGGCAGCTTGCTGCAGGACGGGTCCAGCATCGCCAAGGAAAGCGGCGAAGCGATTTCGGCCATTCTGGCGGCGGAACAATCGAACTGCGCCGATGAATCTGCGCAGGCCATCAAGGAAGTCGATGACGCCATGTTTGCCCTGCGCCAAGCGCGGGCACGTCTGGAAAAGTCGATGGGGAACGGGGGTGCCGAGTGACCACGCTGCGCCGCCCCTCTGCCCGCCATCCTGCCGTCCTGAAGCATCGCGACCATGGGCGGCTTTGGCGTTTGGTCGAAGGGGCCGTGGTCGATGCGTTCCGCAATCATCCCGATTTCCTGACGGTCGCCGGTCACCGGTCTGCGGTGCAATCGGTGACCAAGCGCGTGGTGGGCCAGCTGGTCGGCCACGCCAAACAGGCGCAAGGCGCGGTCGGTCCTGCTACGGGCGGGGCTGGCTCTGGGGGTAGTGCCGAGATTTCCGGCGCTGCCAGTGGTGCGGGGCGGCACCTCCTCCCGCTGTCCCGCACCCGCTGGCCCGACTTGCACGCTGCCCTGTGCGGGGGTGCCTGATGGGCCTTAATTTCGATTTCCCGCGCCAGCCCGACTGGCCATGGCTGAAGGCCAGCTATCCCGGCAACATCCTGTTGCACGTGGACTGCCCGTTCATGGAGGTGGTGCGCGGCGTCGGTGGTCGTATGGCCTATCTGGCCACGCCCTACACCAAGGCCGTGCTGAACGATGACCTGCAATGGGATCGCGGCCTATCTTTTGACATCGAAGTCCGCACCGCACGCTGGTCGCGGGCTTTTGCCATTGAAGGTGTCACCGTCGCTTCGCCCATCGTGATGTCCTGCGCCATCTGCCATGCGGATGTCGAAGGTCGTCTGGACCCGCTGGATGATGCGTTTTGGGCGCGGTGGTGCCAGCCTATGCTGTCGGCCTGTGGGTCGGTTGTCATTCCAGCAATGGATGGTTGGGATGTGTCGCGCGGCGTTTGGCGTGAAGCCTGTTGGGCGCTGCTGCACAATGTGCCGGTGTATCTGGTGGCAGAAGGGTCGGAATTCGGGGGTGCCGTATGACCGGTGCCATCCTGAAAGACGTGACCATCGGCAACTGCCGCCTGATCCTGGGCGATGCCTTGGCGCTGATGCCGGGGCTCGGTCCGGTGGACCACATCATTTCCGACCCGCCTTATGAACAGTCGCTGCACGATGCCAAGAACAGCCTGAAGCGGCGCATCCAGAATGACGGCGGTGTGGATCTGCGCGGGCTGGATTTCGCAGGCATCGACGCCATCCGCAGCGACTTCACCGACATGGCGGCGGGCATGTGCCGGGGTTGGTTCGTGGCCTTCTGCACCGTCGAAGGTGTCGCCCGGTGGGCGGATGCCATCAATCCTTCGCGCATGAAATACAAGCGGGCGTGCATTTGGGTGAAGCCTGACAGCACCCCGCAGCTAAACGGTCAGGGTCCGGCGCAGGGTGCTGAATGTTTTGTCACCGCATGGGCGGGCGATGGCCACGCCAAGTGGAATGCGGGCGGCAAGCGCGGCATCTATCGTCACCTGACCAATCCGCCCGACCGGCACGGCGGTCATCCGACCGAAAAGCCGTGGCGGTTGATGTCCGAAATCATCACCGATTTCACCAATCCCGGCGATGTCATTCTTGACCCGTTCATGGGGTCGGGCACCACCTTGGTGGCCGCAGCCCGCAATGGACGGGGGGGTGGGTATAGAAATCAACCCCGCCTATTTCGACATCGCCTGCCAGCGGGTCGAAGACGCCTATCGTCAGCCGGATTTGTTCGTGCCAGCGCCCGCTGCCCCTGTGCAGGAAACGCTGATATGAATGCCCGCGCCAGCTTTTCATCGAACCGCGCCAAGTCCGCCCATGCGGCGGAACGGCTGTTGTCGGTCTTTCACCCGCTTTGGTCATCTGCGGATGACCATGCACTGCTGAAGGCCCGTGCCGCCGGTGACAACTTCACCGCCATCGCAGTCCGGCTGGATCGGTCGCGCATCGCGGTCGAACAGCGCTGGCACCGGCTTCGGGTTGTGCCGAACGTGCTGAAGCTGCTGGAAGCCTATGGGCTGTCGGCCCGCCCCTATCCTGCAGATGGGGGCCGTCATGGGTAAGCGCCTTTATTGCGACATCAACGTGCGCGGCACGGTCTATGCGGATGCGAATGCGGCGGCGGACGCCTTGGGTGTCACTGCTGGTCAGGTGCGCATGGCTGTCCGCCGTGGTCGCCTTGATACCTTGGGAACGCGGCCAGACTTTCGGCCTGTCACCATCCGTGGTGTGACCTATGACAACTTCAGCGATGCGGCGCGGGCGCTTGGTGTGAACCCGAACACGGTTCGCGCGGCCTATCGCAACGGCACCTTGCATCGCGTCGGCACCGGTCGGGTGGGGCCAGAACCGATGCGGGTTCAAATCGCGGGTCAGGTCTTTGACAATGTGCACGCCGCCGCCAAGCACTTCGGGTGCTGCCCCCATACCATTTGGGCCGCTTTGGCGGATGGTGACCCTGATCGGGTGGCCCGTCCGCAGCGCTACAACCCTTGGAAGTCAAAGCGCTTCCAGATTGGCACCCTGTCCTTCCCTTCGATGCGGGCTGCAAGTCGCGCCCTTGGGTTCAAGGATGAAGAATTCATCGCGAAGGCGGTCAAGCGCAAATCGAAGCGCGGGCAAGAGCGCATCATGGTCGCGGCCATGCACTACGCTGCGAAGCATGGCGGGTCGGTGCCGGTCTTCGGTGCTGTCGGGGGGTCGCGCTGATGGTGGCCTACAACTTCCAGACCGACTTCGCCCCTGACATCCTGTCTGGCCGCAAGCTGTCCACCATCCGCCCGAACGGCAAGCGCCGCCATGCGGTCGCTGGCGATGAACTGCAGCTGTATGTGGGCATGCGAACATCTTCCTGTCGCCTGCTGCTGCGGGTGCCGTGTCTTTATTCCAAGCCGGTCGAAATCCATCATTGGGGTGCGGTCATCGACGGCGTGGGCTGTATGGGCGCGAACATGGAAAAGCTGGCGGGCATCGAAGGCTTCGCCAGCGCTGGCAATATGCAGGCTTGGTTCGACAATCGCTATGGCCTGCCAGCGGTCGGTTTCACGCAAATCCGGTGGGATTTTGCCGCCGCCACATTTCACGCGGAAAGCGCCGATGCAGGGGGTTCAGCACCGTGACCCTTCCGGCACCACGCCTTGCAAATGCACCGGCGGCGCATTTTGACTTGGAACCCTTTCACGTTACGGCGCATCGCGAACTGGCGGAATTTCCGCTGGTCGCGCCGGGCGTTTGTCTGAACCCGATGTGTTCGCGCGTCTTCGCGCCATCGCGCAGCTGGCAGCGCTACTGCTGCGAAACCTGCCGCAAGATGGATGAAGCCGAAATGCGCCGCATCGGCCAGAAGGCCGCGCCTGCCCTGCTGGCGTGGCGCATGGGCAAATATGAAAAACAGGACGCCGGTCTGCGGGCATTGTCCCGCGCCAGTCGCAACTATGTCACCCGGCTGCAGTCGGAATGGTATCGCGACCGCATGGCCCGCGCGTCCGAAAGGAGGCAGCATGACTGAAGCGGCAAAGACCATCAGGCTGGTCGATAGCGACACCCTGTATGAATACCCCATCCCGTCCGGCGAACGGCTGGACAGCCATTTCTTCATCACGTGGCGGTTCGACTGGTGGCTTCATTCCGAATTCCGCCTGCTGGCAGACAAGGAAGTCCGCGCGATCGGTTTCGACCTTTTCAACATCGCGCAGAAGGAAGACCCCGTGGGCACGCTGCCGGTCGATGAACGCCTGCTGGCGCGTCTGGCCGGGGAATCGCTGGAAGAATGGCGGCGGCTGATGGAGCGCCCAATTGGCCCGCTCTACAACTGGAAGCAATGCCGCTGCGACAACGGCCACGTGCGACTGTATCACCCGGTGGTTCTGAAGATTGCGCAGGACGCTCTTGGGCTGCGCGAAGACCGGCTGGCCAAGCGCGAAGCCGAACGCGAACGCAAGCGGCTGGATGCGCTGCCGGACAAGATGCTGCGCAGCGGTGCGCCGAAGGGCATGACCGAAGACCCGGTGATGGTTCTGCAATTCGACCAGTTCTTGGTGGACCACTTTGACGCCATAGGCCAGCGCCGTCCTGCGATGATCCGCAAGGCGCTGGAAGCGTTTTCGCTGGCGCAGGAAGGCATCGACTGGAAGGCCGAAATCGGCTGCTGAATTCCTTCCGCGTTTCTTCCGCCGGAAGGAAACTGGAAGGAACGCGGAAAGAAACCGGAAGAAAATCGGAAGATTTGGGATGGAATTTGCACGTTCTGCGCCTCGTTCGTTCCGATTTCTTCCGGGCTGAAAGGAAAGAAGAAGAAAATATAAAAAACGAAATTGCCAAAAGCGCCCCAATACCGACCGAAGCGCCATTTGAGACCGGGGCAGATGCAATGAAGAAGGGCAAGAACCGATGGACAGTGCTGAACAGGCGATGGGTGAAAAAAGGGTCAAGGGGGTGCTTATTGACCCATTGATGCGACGGGGGCTGGCAAAGCCGACCAGTCTGACAAAGGCGCAGTTTGGCGACATGGTGGAAGACCTATGCGCCCGGCTGGCCTACATGACCGATGCGAACCTGATGGCCTTGGAAGAACAGGTGGCCGCGAATGCAGGCGGCAAAGACAAGGACCGGTTCCCAATCGGCCAGCGCATTCTGGAATGGGCGGCGCAAATCCAGCCGCCGGGCGATGATGCTTCGCCGCTTATCCGCGCGGTCTTTGCTAACCAGTTGGGGCTGGATGCCTTGGCTGGTGGATGGGCACCGGAACTACTAGTGGAACTGCGGGGGTCGCGGCGCTGGCCGGGGTCGTGGTCAGTAAAGATCATCAAGGACAAGGCGGACGGTGCGGTTCGGCAGATGCGGGATCTGGATGCCAAGCTGGCGCGGGGTGACGTGTTGGCCCCTGCTGAAGACCAGTGGCGGTCGCGCCTTCTGGCCGCCATCGCCAAGTGCCAACGTATTGCTGACCTTGGCCAAGGGATCGGGGGCGCGGCATGCTGATGGGTAAAATCGAAGCGCAGGAAATGCAGTGGTTCGCGTGCCGGGTGAAGCGCAAACAGGTGGGCGGCATTCGCACCGTCACGGTCGGTGGCGAGTTCGAGTCCTACCGCGACCGCGCGGGCCGCGTGCGGAAGCGGCGGGTGGATGGTACGGGCGACCGGGTGTTTCTTCCCGAACACCTTCTGCGGCGTGCGGGGTTCGAAGTCTTCCTGCCGGTGAAGAAGGTGCTGCGGCGTAAGAACCGCTTCAGCCCGGAAAAGGTTCTGGTGTCGCAGCCGCTGCTGGTGGACTGGATGTTCGTGGGATGGCCGGTCGGGGAAAGCCGATGGCCAGACCTGATGGAACTGGATGTGGTTACCGGCGTCATGGGCACCGGCGGGCGTCCGGTGGAAATCCCGCCCGCCCGTGTGATGCGCCTGATGCGGCAATGGGGTGGCGGTCAGCTGTCGCCGGAATGCCATCGCTACCTGAAGGCGGGCTGCGAATTCGCGGCGGGTGATACCGTTCGCGTGGTCACGGGTCCGCTGGCTGGGGTGAATGTTCGGGTCATTGATGTCACGGGTCCGACCGTCAAGGCGGCGCTGGATATTCTTGGCGGCGAAGTTGTCACCGAAATTCGCAGCGACATGCTGGAAGCCCTTCGGTCATCCGATGTTAAGCTATAATCGGATTTGTTAAGGGGGATTGACGCAAGGGTGGTGGTGGAGTTAACAGTGATTCCACCACTAATACCAAGTCCCTGACGGAAGTGCTTTGGCGCGATGCAGTTAGACCGAGTAGGTGGGGCAAGTGCCTTAGATGGCGTTGCGCGTCGTGATTTAGGCGAATGAACGCCACCAGATCGCGCACGATGTTACTCTGTTCGATGGCCCGGCTGGAAAGCGCGGGCCTTTTTCATGTCTGACGGTTGTGTGAGATTTGAACAGCAGCAATGGAGGCAGCGATGAAGCGCATCTGAACTTTCCTTTGTCCCTTGGTTTGAAGGCCGGTCGCGGAAATCCTGCGGCTGGCCTTTTTTGTGCGTGCAGTGGTTCGATAGGTCCAAACGAACCAGAGGGGGTTCGGTGGCGGGCGCACCTGCTGCCGATTTAGCCTGCGGGGTTAAAGCTAGATGCGTGATGCGCCACGACTATGCACCGCGCCTGCGCGTACCTATTTCGGAGGGGTTCAAGATGTTCAGCGTGGGCGAAGTCGATGTGAAGGGCCTGCAGCGGTTCGAAAACATGCTGGGCGCTTTGGGGGCGGAAGCGCCAAAGGCGGTGAACCGGGCCATCAACCGCACCGGCGACATGGCGCGGACGCAGGTTGTCCGCACGCTGGCAAAGCAGACCGGCCTGCCGCAGAAGACCATCCGCAAGTCCGTGAAGGTCAAGCGGTCATCATGGGATGACCTGACTTACACGCTGAAGTCGGCGGGCGGTGATGTGGCGCTGAAGTATTTCCAGAAGCGCGAGACCAAGAAGGGCGTGGTCGCCAATCTTGGTGCAGCCCGTGGCCGTGTTCTGTTTCCCCGCACTTTCTTTCGGGGCGGTGCTTTCCCCCGCCGCGTGGATCTAAGCGCCTTCGGTGGGCACGTGATGGACCGGATGAGCGAACAGCGCTTCCATCTGAAGAAGGTGAAGTCTGGCGTGTTCATCCCAGAAGAGATGGTGGAAGGCGCGACCGCCGACGCCTTTGAACGCAGCGTGCAGCAGAACCTGCCGCGCCGTCTGGATCACGAAATCAGCCGCCTTTTGGGGCTGTGACCCGGCGATATGAGTACAAGCATAGGTGGCCAAAACAGGTCAAAATCGGCCCCTGAAAAAAGGGACCGTACCTCCATTCTGAAAGCACGCGGTGGTGGAACCGCCCGAGGGTTCGGTAGTCAGACGGGTTTGGGAAAGCCTTAACACAAGGGGGTTCGATTAACGCCGGGGGCTTAACAATTGGCCCGACCGGCAACGGACTGAACGGGTCAGGCATGGAAGCTGCACATCAGGAAATGTCGCAGGCCGATTTTGCGCGTGCCATGGGGGTCAGCCGCGCGGCGGTCAGCCAATGGAAGTCGAAGGACATCCTGCGCGACGATGCGTTCACCAAGCCGGGCAAGTCCGGCAAGATCATTTATGCGGTCGCGATTGAACAGGTCCGGCGCAACCGTGACATCGGCCAATCGCTTGGCAACGGTATCGCGACCCGGACCACGGTGGAAGATGCGGCGCAGGTGCAGCCTGCCGCTGCGCCTGACCCCGCGCCGGTTCAGCAGCCAAGCCTGCCGATGGCCGAAGCCGCCCCGGCTGAACAGGCTGTTCCCGAAGCGCCTGCCGCGTCATCGACCCCGGCTGCACCAAAGCCCGATACGGTCGAAGACCAGCTGAAGCGGGCCAAGCTGGAAGAACAGCTGCGCCGCAACCGAATTCAGGCTGCGGATGAAGCGCTGCGGCAAGGCATGCTGATGTCAGCCGACGATGCCCGCGAACAGATGACCCGCATCGCGGGCATGATGCTGCAGATTTTCGAAGGCGCTTTGCCTGACTTTGCCGCTGCGATGGCAGCGCAGTTCAACGTCCCGCAGCGTGATGTCCTGCACCTGCTGCGGGCAGAGTTCAAAAAGGTCCGCAAGACCGCTGCGATGAAAGAACGCGCCCGCGCGGATGAAGTGGAAAAGGACGTGGCCACCTCGGTTGAACTGGATGCCTGATGCTGGATGTTGCAGTCACAAGCGCTGAATGGATGGCGCACGATGTTCTGGCGGATGTCATCGACCCGCCGCCGCCTGTCGATTACCTGACATGGGCAGAGGAAAACATCGTGTTTTCGTCGCGGGAAAGTCCGCTGCCCGGCCCGTACAACCGGGAACGCTTCAGCTACTTTGACGAAATCCTGCGGGCCTTGTCGCCCGATGACCCGTGCCGGGTTGTCACCTTGTCGAAGTCGGCGCAGCTGGGCGGCACGGTGCTGGCCAATATCTTCACCGGCGGTTCCATGGACATGGACCCCGGCGATTTCCTTTATGTCCACCCGACCGACGAAAACGCGCGGCGGTGGTCGAAGATGAAGCTGGCCCCGATGTTGAAAGGCACCACGGCGCTGCGCAAGATTTTCCCGATGAAGGCCCGCGACGGGCAGGATTCGGTTTTCTACAAAGAGCGCCGCGACGGTCGCGGGGCCATCCAGATTTCAGGCGCGAATTCGCCCGCTTCGCTTTCGCAGGTGTCCATGTCCCGGCAGGTTCAGGATGACCTTGCCAAGTGGGATATGAACAGCGCGGGCGACCCGGAAACCCAAGCGGACAGCCGCAGTCAGGGTTACGAATTCGCCAAGATTTTCAAGATTTCGACACCCATGGTGGTTCCGGGGTGCCGCATCACCAAGAACTTCGAGTCCGGCAGTCAGGAATTTCTGCACGTGCCATGCCCGCATGACGAATGCGGCCACATGCAGGTGCTGGAATGGGAAAACATGCTGGCCAGTCTGGATGAAGACCATCCAGAACGGGCGCATTTCACCTGCGAAGGCTGCGGGGCTTCGATTGAAGAACACCATCGCCCCAAGATGCTGCGGGGGGCCAAGTGGATCGCCGCGAACCCGAAGATGAAGCGGGTGCACCGGTCATTCTACATCTGGTCGGCCTATTCGCTGCTGCAGTCGTTTGAGCGCATCGCGCGGTCATGGCTGTCGGCCAAGGGCGACCCGCCAAAGGAGCAGACCTTCTGGAATGACGTGGTGGGCAAAGCCTATCGTGTCTTGGGTGAAGCGCCGCCTTGGGAAGACATCCGCGACCGGGCGTCGGAATCGGATTATGCCCACGGCACCATCCCTGCGGGCTTCCCTCTGCTGACCTGCGGTGTGGACTGTCAGGGCGACCGGGTGGAATGGCAGGTGGTCGCGTGGGGCCAGAACAAGCGCCGCGCGGTGGTCGAATATGGCGTGTTCAACGGCCACATTTCCGATGAAGGGTGCCAGTCGAAACTGAACGGCCTGCTGCGGCAGGACTTTCGGAACGCCTATGGCCGGAAGGTTGAAATCGACCTGCTGGCCATCGACGGCAACGCCTACACCGAAGACGTGTGGGATTGGGCGCGTCGGCACCCGGCATCCCGCGTCATCATGGTGCGGGGTGTGCATCCTGAAAGCGCCCCGCTGCTGGCGCAGGTGAAGAAGGAACGGAACCGGCGCGGCAAGATCGTTCGCTATTCGAAGCGCTTCTTCAACTTCGCCTCGTCGGTTCTGAAGATGGGGCTTTATCGGAACCTGAAGAAAACAGATCCGGAAGAACGCGGGTTCATCGCCCTGCCGAAAGGTCTGGAAGATGAATTCTTTCGCCAGCTGACAGCGGAAAGCCGGAAGGCACAGAAAGCGAAATCGGGCTTCACCCGGTATCTGTGGGTGAAAGACCCGAACCAAGCGAACGAAGGTCTGGACACCCACCTTCAGGCGGAAGCTGCGGCCATTCGCCTTGGGGTGCGCAATCTGCCGGACACCGAATGGGACCGCCTGATGACGGAACGCGAACGCCCGCCGGAAGATGTGCAGGGCGACTTCGAAGACCTGCTGATGGCGGCGCAGCCGCAGGCCGAACAGGTGGCGGACGAAAAGCCCGCCGAAGACGAAACTGAAGCGCAGGCCAAAGAGCGTGCGCGGTCGAAGTGGAGAAACAGGACGCGATGAGCGGTCTAATCAAGCCAGACGGAACGCCATTGGTGGCGGCTGAACGGTCTTCGCGCCCGACCGCCCGCTATATGCGTGACACCAAAAGTGGTGTCATCGCCAGCCGTGTCGCGCCCCTGACCAGCCATCGCGATGATGTGCGGCGGTCATGGTCGCGGGCTGCAGGTCTGGCCATGGACCTGATCCAGAACAGCGGTCGCTTGAAGGGTGCTACCGACCAAGTTCTGGCCGACACGGTGGGCGTGGGTCTGACGCTGACGCCTGACCCCGACCTGTCAGGCATGGGCTATGACGAAAAGGAAAAGGCTGACTGGATTCGGTTGGTCAAGAAACGCTGGCGGGCCTACTGGCACAACGCCCGCGAATGCGACATGCGTGGCAAGCTGACTGGTCCGCAGATGGTGGACATCGGGCTGCGCTGGCACATCGCCTATGGCGAGGCGACCGGCGTCTTCGATTTTTTCACCGCAGGCGACCGCAGCCGGTATGGCATCACCAGCGGCACCAAGCTGTGCCTCGTTCCGCCGCCCCGGCTGGTGCAGGACACCAGCCCGCTGGACGGTCTGTTCCAAGGCGTGCACCACGATGGCAAGGGCCGTCCGGTGTCCTACCGGTTCGAAACCGTCACCGGCGGTTTGAAGGCGAAGCGCGACTATGCGGCATTCGATGTCGATGGTCGCCCGCTGGTCATGCACGTCTTTGACCCGATGGACGCCACCGATGTTCGCGGCATTTCGCTGCTGGCACCGGCCTTCCGGAAGCATATTCAGGCGGAAATGCTGGATGATGCGACCCTGCAGATGGCCATTCTGCAGACGGTCTTTGCCATCACGCTGACATCCGAAGCGCCAAGCCAAGATGCCTATGAAGCGCTGGAAGTGCTGAAGGAAAGCAAAGGTGGCACGGGGTATGCGCAGGAGTATCTGGACTTCCTTGGGGCGCAGCTGGACCGGGCAGCGGAAAGCCGGATTTCGGTTGGCGCTGACCCGCAGGTGTCGCACCTTGGCCCCGGCGAAAAGCTGGGCATGGAAACCGCGAAGGTGCCCGGTCAGGACTTCTTGCCGTTTTCGAACAGCCTTGCCCGCGACATGGCCCGCACCATCGGCATCACCTATGGCGGGTTGACGATGGACCACACCGCCGCGACCTATTCCAGCGTGCGCATGGAAAATGCGTCCATCTGGGCGGTGGTGATGCGGCGGCGCGAACGCATCGCTGCCCCGATGTGCCAGATGGTCTATGGCAACTGGCTGGATGAAGAAGTGGGCGAAGGCCGTATTCCGTTCAAGGGCGGATATGAAGCCTTCCGCGCGAACCGTGACCGGGTGTCTGCGGCGAATTGGCAAGGCCCCGCAAAACCCACGGCGGACGATTACAAGTCGGCAAGGGCATCAACCGAACGGCTGTCGAACGGCACCAGTTCCATCGCCAATGAAACCGGCGACCTTGGGGTGGACCCGGATGCGCTGTTCGAACAGCGCCAGCGGGAACACCAGCGCTATGTCGATGCCGGGATGGAATCGCCCTATGCGGCGCGTGATGCGCAGCCTGTCATCGAAACGGAGCCTGCCCCATGAGTACGATGAAGGTTGGCCAAGATGTCGTGCAGATGGATGACCCCTGCGCGATGGCCGATGCGTTGCGCAAGGTTCGCATTCGACTGAGTGCAGGCCAGCTGCGGGAAACCGTGCGCATGGACGGCGAAGAGGTGACATTCCAGCGGGCGCGGCTGGATGACCTGAAACAGCTGATTGCGGAATACGAAAACGCCTGTCGCCGGAAGACCGGCGGCGCGGCCCGCACCAGACATGCGAAGCGGTTCCGCTTCACCTGACCGACAAGGAGACAGACATGACCATCTTGGTGGATGGCGAACTCGTTCTTTACGGGTTCGTCGGGGATGACTTTTGGGGTGATGGCTTCACCGCATCGCAGGTCATCGACGCGCTGGCAATGCTGGGGCGTGATGCGGACATCACCGTGCGCATCAATTCGGGCGGTGGCTACACCGATGACGGCATTGCCATCTACAACGCCCTGAAGGCACATCGCGGGGATGTCGCTGTGGTGGTCGATGCCATCGCCGCATCGTCGGCTTCGGTCATAGCCATGGCGGGCGACACCATCACGATGCGGTCTGGTGCCCTGATGATGATCCATGACCCGGCGAAGTTTACGTGGGGCAACGCGGGCGACCATGAAAAGTCCACCGAACAGCTGAACAAACTGGCTGACCTGATGGCCGACATCTACGCCGAACAGACCGGCGAAGATGCCGAAACCATCCGCGAAGACATGAAGACCGAACTGTGGCTGACCGGCGCGGAAGCGGTGGAACGCGGGTTCGCAACCGATACCGAAGGGGGCCGCGCCAAGGCTGTCGCCGCCTTCGATTACCGGGTTTATTCCCAAGCCCCCAAGAAACTCGTGGCCATGGCGAAGAAGGAAAAGTGGTCCTTCGAAGCTGCGACCCGAAACGCGGCGTCCGCCGCGCACCCCCCGGCCCATGAAAAGGAGACACCGACCATGGCACCCAAACCCGAAGCGGCGGACAAGGCACCCGCCAATCCGGCCACCGGTCAGCCGACCGGCGGCGCTGATGTTTCCAGCGCTGCGGATGTGAAGGCCCGCATCAAAGCCATCACCGAAGACGATGCGGCGACGGGGCATGAAGCCCTTGCGAAGCATCTGGCCTTCGACACCGACATGCCCGCCAATGACGCCATTGCGGCACTGAAGGCGGCAGCAACCGACGGCGCTAGCCAAGCGAAGACCGACGATGCCCCGAACCCCGCCAAGTATCAGGCCAGCCGCAGTGCCGCCGCTGACCTTGCGCAGCCCGCGCCGGGCGCTTCGGCCAAGCCGAAGGCCACCATTAACACCGGGGGCATCTATGCCGCCCGCCGTACCGGAAAGGAGGCATAAGCCATGGAAAATGCAACCATGCAGACCCGCAATCTGGCGTTCCTGCTGTCTGAAGCTGCAGGTCGCCGTTCGCGCAGCATCGTCACCATCGCCAATGGCGCAGGCAAGCTGGCCGCTGGCACTGTTCTGGGCAAGGTAACCGCCACCGGCGAATACGTTCCCGCTTCGGATGCTGAAGTGGTCGGAAAAGAAGGTGCCGAAACCGCCGTGGCCATTCTGGCCTATGGCGTCGATGCGACCGACCAAGCGGTGGAAGTCACCGCCATTGACCGCGATGCCGAAGCCAAGCTGCCGATGCTGTCTTTTGACGCTTCCGTGGCTGACCAACCCAAAACCGATGCGAAGGTGGCGCAGTTGAACGCTGTCGGCATCCGCGTGCGCTAAGGAGACCGCGACCATGTGGGAAACTGAATTTTCTGTGCTGGCCTTGACGGCAGCAATCAACAATCAGCCTTTCGTGCCGGGTCAGCTTGGCGCGACCGGCATCTTCGATGAAGATGGCGTGGCCGTAACCACCATCAAAATCGAAGAAAACAACGGCACGCTGGCGCTGATCGAACCGACCCCGCGCGGTGGCCCCGGTCAGACCATCGGTGACGATGACCGCCGCGTCATTCCGTTTGAAATCGACCACTACGAAATCAATGATGCCGTGCTGGCCGATGAAACCCAAGGAGTGCGGATTTTCGGCAGTGATGACCAGTTGGAAACAGTCCAGAACCGGGTTGATTCCAAGCTGTCCACCCACGCGCGGGCGCATGACGCCACGCTGGAACACCAGCGCGTCGGGGCCATCAAGGGTGTGATCCTGTCTGGCAAAGGCAAGGTGCTGCACAACCTTTATGACCGCTTCGGCCTTGCTGTGCCTGCGCCGATTGCGCTTGGTATCAACGCGCAGGTGGACGGCATCGCCACCAAGATCAAGGGCGATGTGGTCTATGCCATCGAAGACGAACTGGACGCGCCCTATGATCACATCCACGCGATGTGTGGTCGCGATTTCCACGATTATCTATGGGACCAGAAGGAAGTGCGCGAAACCTTCCTTGCCGACAACATGGGCTATCAGCTGCGCGACGGTGCGCCGGACGTGTTCACGGTCGGCAAGGTCACCTTCGAGCGCTACCGCACCGGAAAGAAAGCGACCGCCGCAAATGGTGGCGCAGCCTTCATTGCAGCGGATCAAGCGCGGGTGTTCCCGGTCGGTGTCGCGGATCTGTTCATCACGCGCTTCGCCCCGGCGGACCTCGAAGAAACGGTGAACACCATCGGCCTGCCGCGCTACGCGCACCAGTATCCGATGCCGAATGGCAAGGGTCGCCATCTGGACAGTCAGATGAATGCGATTTCGCTCTGCACCCGGCCCGGCGTGCTGAAAAAGCTGACCATCGTCTGACCTCTTTCGAACAGGACAGTGAAGCAAGGCCCGGCGGTAAACTGCCGGGCCTTTGGCTGCATCCCCAAGCGCCCGTGCGGCGCTTCGGAATTCAGCCTGTGAAGGAGACAATCATGGCGCAGACGAAGAAGAAGTGGGTGGCCTTCAAAAGCAATGCCACCGTGCCCGGCGATGTGATGGGTGAAGACAAGGACCAGAAGATGCAGGTCGGTGAACCCGTCCAGCTGCCCGCAGCCTATGCGGACCACGTGGTGCAGGATGGCTTTGCCGCGTTCTGTGATGCGCCGAAGAAGGCCGCGCCGAAGAAATCCAGCGGACAGTCCGCTGAAGAAAAGGCTGCTGCGGATGCTGCGACCAAGCTGGAGGCGGCGCAGGCCCGTGTCGATGACCTGAACGCCAAGCTGGGCGAAATGTCGGAGGGCGATGACGGTTGGGAAGCCCTGACCAAAGAACTGGATGAAGCGGTCACAGAACTGGCCGCGCTGCAGGCCGCATCCTGATGGACAGCAGTCTGCGCGAAGACCTGATGGCCGAAGTGGATGATGTGTGGTCGGAAGCCGTCCGCCATCTTCCGCTGGCCGATGGCCGCAAAGACCCTGAACGCGATGCGGTGGAATTCACAGCCGTGCTGCGGACGGGCGACCGCGATGCGGAGCGGATGAACTTTGGTCGCGGGAACAATGCCCGCGCCGGTGTGACGGCGGATGGTGGCCATCTGCGCATCGACCGTGCGGTGCATGCCGCGCTGGTGGTCCGCAAGGGCGACAAGGTGGTGGCACTGGATCGTGATGGCCGGCCGGTGTTCGAAGTGCTGTCGGTCGATGACCGGTCGCACCTTCGACTGATTTGCGAACTTGGGGATGCGAACTGATGTCGCTGACGATGATGGCGCTGCGGATTGCGGCGGTTCAGGCGCTGAAGGCTGGCGGCACGCTGGTCGGCGATAACGTGCTGGACAGCCAGATTTCCGCCATCGACCAGACGGCGGACGGCCAGCTGCGCAGCGACCAACAGCGTCCGTTCATTGCAGTCTACACCGACGCGGCCAAATCTCAGGAATTGGGGCAGACCGGCCTTCGGTCCAATGGCCGGGTGGACATCATGTTCAACTGCGGCGTGTCGCTGACCATGGCGCAGACTGACAAGGAAACCGGCGAAGCCAGCATTGTTGAAGGGTTCCCGGCGACGGATGCCCATTTTGAAGCGGTTCTGGATGTTCTGGACGTACAGATTGGCCGCGTTCTGAGCGATCCGGACAGCCCGTGGGCGCAGGTCTTCGGTGATTTTGTGCAGTCCTATGTCGCCAAGGAGCATGTGCGGTCCAGCAGCGCGGCGGAAAACGTGCGCCTTGCCGCCGGACAAACCAAGCTGACGGTCGAAGTTTTCGCGGACCCCCGCCTTGGCCAGCCCTTGCCTGATGGCGGGCCTTGGCCGCGTTTTATGGCGCTGATGGAAGAGCACGACGTCCCGCAGCTGGCGTTGTTCCAGCAGCTGTTGGGCGAAGCGGCCTCCGGCCCCTATGCTGAATTTGAGCGCCTGACCGGAATGACCACGCGCGATGCGCAGTCATTGCAGCTTTACACCTTTGGCGGTGTCGCGCGCGATGTCGTCGTGACGGATGCGGTCAATGAAGCGGTGCCGTCCTGATGGCAGGGCTTCCGGAAATCATTGATGACCTGCGCCGCCGGGTTGGAGAGTTGGAACGCCGCACGCGCTCGCAATCCCGCACCGGCGTGGTGGCGGAAGTGGATGCCGCCAAGGGCGTTGCGCGGGTGAGGCTTCTGGACGGTGACCAGCCATTTCTGACGGGCTGGATACCGTGGGAAGAGCCTGCAGCGGGTGCGAACAAGACGCACAACCCGCCGTCCGTTGGGCAGCAGGTCAAGGTCTATTCGGAGTCGGGCGACCTGTATGATGCCAGTATTCAGGGGAGCCTGAATTCTGATGCGAATGGCCGGCCTTCCGGGGCTGGGGATGAATATGTGCTGGCGTCGGTTGGAGCGGCTAGCGTGACAATCAGCGGCGGAGGGGCAACCATGGTTTTGAAAGTTGGGGCAAGCACAATAACCATGACCGATGGCGGCATCGTTCTGAGCACGCCGCGCCTCGATCTGAACTGATGCCTGCAGTTACCCGATTGGGCGACATGTGCACTGGTCACGGCGCATTCCCGCCTAGAAACAGCACTGGCGGCAGCCCGGATGTCTTTGTCAACGGCATTCCGGTGCACCGTCAGGGGGATGGTTGGGCTGTTCATTGCGACCCATTGCCAAGCTGCCATGGCGGTTCATTGGCTGCCGGGTCCAGCACAGTCTTTGTCAATGGCAAGCAGATTGGCCGGGTCGGTGACCCGGTGGATTGCGGGTCAAGTGTTGCCAGCGGGTCTGGCAATGTTTTCGCGGGCGGTTAACGCCCTAAACCAAGGAGAAAGCGATGAGTGATGAGAAAACCGCTTTGGCGGACTATGAGGTGACGCAGGCCCGCGAAATTGGCGGGGTGTTTCGCAGCAAGGGCGAGGTTCTGCCGATGACCGTGCAGCAGGCGAAATACTATCTGCCGCCCTATGGCAGCGGACTGAAGCCAGTTGCCGGAAAAGGTGCAGCGAAGCCCAAGGCTGATGACGCCAAGCCCCCAGCTGCGGCTGACAAGGCGAGCGCCTGACCCGGTATGGACCTGAATCACGATACCGGGGGCGCGGTCGAAGGGTGGGCGCATGTGGTGCAAAGCATCCAGACCATCCTTTCCACCCGGATAAACGCCCGCGTCTTCCGGCGTGAATTCGGGTCCGAAGTCCCGGCGCTGGTCGATGAGCCGATGAATGAAGCCAATGTTCTGGCGCTGTATGTGGCCGTTGCCGAGGCGCTGGAGCGTTGGGAACCCCGTTTCGAACTGACCGATGTTGCCGTGGAAGGCGCGGAAACGGGGGCCATCACCATGACCCTGATCGGAAACCACCGACCGAACGCCCACAAGGGTGACCTGACCACCGTTGCCGATGACATTCAGACCATCCGTGTCATGCGTGACCGGGTGGAAAATTGGAGCCTTGCCGCATGAGCCGCTTTGCCGCGCTGGACCTGACCACACTACCGGACCCGACCGCGATTGGCGTGCTGGACTTCGACGCCATTCTGGAAGCGCGACTGGTCGAACTGGAAGCGCAGCTGGCGGAAGTCTTCGATGCGCCGAAGGTGGCCGAAGTCATGGCGCTGGCCCGCAACATCGCGGCCAGCCCGATGCGCTATCTGAATGAAGCGGCGGCGGCGCGGGAACTGTATCTGGAAAATCGCATCAATGAAGCGGTGCGGTCGGTATTCCTGTCCACGGCGCGTGGCGATGACCTTGACCAGATCGGGGCCAATCGCGGTGTGCTGCGCAAGGTATTGGATGACAGCGACCCGGACAACCCGGTCATGGAAAGCGATGAAGCGTTTCGCGCCCGCATCCAGCTGGTCATCGAGGCGTGGTCGCCGCATGGCACTGAAGGGTCGTATGTCTATTGGGCGCTGGATGCTGATGACCGAGTGGTGGATGTGGCGGTCTATGGGCCGAACCACGGGCTGGACCCAGCCATTCCGCCTGCAGAGCCGAAAATGGTTATTCTATCCAGCGAAGGCGATGGCACGGCGGATGCCGCGCTGCTGGATGCGGTTTTTCAGCACTGCACAACTGACAAGCGCCGTCCGGTTGCCGACAAGCTGACCGTGGTATCCGCGCAGCCTGTGCCCTACGCCATCGAAGCGGTTCTGCATGTGACCACGCCGGAAACGGCATCAGCAGTTCAGGCGGCGGCGCAGGCGGCGGCGGAAGCCTTTGTGAATGGCCGCATCCGCATTGGCCGAAAACTCTATCGCACGTCCATCGCGGCGGCGCTGAGCGTGCAGGGGGTGGTCGATGTCGAACTGGTGTCGCCCGCCGCAGACTTGGAGATTGGGCCGTTCGATGCCCCTCACTGCACCGGCATCACGCTGACGCTGCAGTCCATCACCGGGGGGTGGCGCGATGTATGACGTGAAGAACACGCAGCTACCGCCCACTGCCACGCCACTGGCCAAAGCGTTGGACATTTTGGAAGAACGGCTGTTCAGCCTGCCGGTCCAAATGATTTCCAAAGACCCGGCCACAGTTGGTGTGGGTTTGCTGGATCATCTGGCGTGGGAACATTCGGTTGATGTGTGGGATTTGGACTGGCCGGAAGATGTGAAGCGCAGCGTCGTCGCGGTCAGTGCAGAAGTGCACCGGTTCAAGGGTACGCCCCACGCCATCCGCACCGCGCTTGCGGCCTTCGATGTCGATACCGAACTGCTGGAATGGTTCGAACCTGAAGGGGTGGCTGACGCTATGGACGCGGGCAGCTTCCGCGTCACGGCATATGCCAGCCGGTCGCTCTATGGGCCGAATGAAAACACCATCGACAACCGGATGGTGCACGCGATGAATTCTGTGGTGCAGCGGGTGGCCCCTGTGTCGCGGAAGCTGGTTTTTCGCCTAGGTGAGCGGTTCCGCACTGAAGGCTATCTGCGCACCGGCGCGCGCCCCGCACATCTGCATCAGGCCGACATCGACCCCGGCCCGCGCCCCGCGCAGGCCGAAGGCGGGCCGATGCTACGTACGGGGCAGCGCATTCGGCGGGTGTGCAGCGAAACCCATGAACCGCAGCCGCGACCGGCCCCAGCGCCCGTTGCGGCATATGTGCGGTTGGCGGCACGTGCTCTGGCCGTCAGTCAGGAATTCCATGATGTTCAAAGGAGGGCAGCGGGCTAATGCCGACAACACTTCTGACCGATACTGCGGAGGCGAAAATTACCGCCGCCGCCGGTTCGGGAACAGCGGTCGCCATCACGCATATCGCGCTTGGTGACGGTAATGGGGGCAACTACGCCCCCAGCTATTCCCAGACCGCCCTGCAGCGCGAACTGGCGCGGCAGGCCATCCAGACCCGTCACATCGTTGGCAGCAATGCCTGGCGCGTGAAAGCGGAATTCGACCCCGACACCCCGGCCTTCGCGGTGCGTGAAATGGGGTTCTTCGACGCAGACGGCGATTTGATTGCTATCTGGGCTGGCAATGACGTGGTGCCGCGCCAGACTGGGGCCATCACCTATCTGGTGGACCATGTTCTGAGCTTCACGCGGGTCGATGAAGGGTTGGTCATCGTGAACGCGCCGGATGACGTGGTGTTCGACCTTGCTGTCACAACCGGCACCGCAATCGCAAACCTGCAACTTGAACAGCTGCGCCAAGCGGATGCCATCCGCTTGGCTGAAGGCACGTTCTTCATCTGAGGAGGCCACGGAATGGCGACCAGTACCGAACAAATCAACGACCTGATCGGGGCCTATACGGACCTGAAGAACACCTTCGAGACCAAGAAATCGGGCATCGAAACGGCGCTTTCTGCGGCGGCGGAAGCCTATTCGGACTTCCTTGTGTCTTTCTATGTCGATCAGGTGACCGGCAATGATGCAAACCCCGGCACGCAGGCATCGCCGGTCAAGACCATCCAGCGGGCTATCGACATGACCCCTTACACCGCGCTTGCTGATATTCGGGTGCGCGGGGCCTACACCACCACCCGGCGCTACAAAACGATGGGGCGGCATGTGCGCATCTCGGCCTATGACAGCGAATGGGTGATCGTGAGTGATCCGGCCAGCTATCCCGCTTTCACGATTTCCTACGGTCTCGGCTTCAATGACATCCGCGAGGTCTGGGGTTTTGACATTTCGTGGGGCGGCTACATCGACCTTGTGCGCTGGAATGTGAAGCTGCCGAGCGAGGCGGCGGTGCTTGCCGCGCTTCCGACCGCGACCGGTGACAATAACCGTTCCATCGGTCTTTTCAGCTACGGCGCATCGGATCGGATGGAAGTTGGTGGCGGCACCATTCGCTACTGCAATATCGACATCCCCGCCGATTACTACGGCAACCTGCTTGGCGACTACGGCGGATACTACCTTCAACTCGCCAACATCACCACCAGCGGCGCGGGCACCTATGGCGGTTCGGTTCTGCCCGGCGCGGCAGCGGCATCGCCAGCATCTGATTACGGTCATCTTCTGATGACCAATATCAACACCCTGTAACGCAAACCAAGAAAGGAAACGACATGCTTTCGTTTGATTTTGACGGTCGCCGCTATGAAGGGTGGACCGAAGAAGATGCCCGCCGTGCTGGCGTTCCTGCGGATGTGATCGCATCCGCCAAGCTGGATGCACGCCGTGGCGCGGTCAGCGCTGAATGTCGCCGTCGCATCTATTCCGTCGCATCGGTGGAGGCGCAGATGAACATGGCGACCGCCGTCGCATTGGTTTCCGGAAAGGCAGAAGCTGACCGCACCGATGATGACAATACGGTTCTGAACGGCGTTCAGGTGGCGCTTGCTTGGGTTTCCGACATGCGTGCGGCGTTTGAGGATTTGGCTGCAGATCCCGACGCGGATTTTTTGAGCGACGCGGCTTGGCCTGCGCTGCCGCCCGAAATTCCGCCTCTTATCGACCGGTTCTGAGGTCGAGCGCAGCAACGCTTCTGGCACCATTCAAATCCCTTCCCGGCGGATGCCGGGGCATGCCCGGCTGAGGAGTGCCGGGTTTTCTTTTGTCAAAGGAGACGAAGATGAGCTTTCTTAGCTTCCACCACGGCACCCGCCTGCAGGAGTCCAATGAAACCCCGGTGCTGGTGCAGATCGCGCAAACCGCAGTGGTCGGCCTCTTGGGCACCGCGCCCGATGCGGACGCGACCAAGTTCCCGCTGAACACCCCGGTGCTGCTTACGGGCAATCCTGCTGCGGCGGCTGACCTTGGGGATGCGGGCACCTTGAAGGATGCGGTCGATGATGTGTTTGACCAGATCGGTGCTTACACCATCGTCATCCGTGTCGATGAGGGCGTGGACACCGCCGCCACCATGTCCAATCTGGTGGGCGACGCTACGCAGCTGACCGGCGTGCACGCGCTGAAAAAGGCCGAAGCGCAGCTGGGCATCAAGCCCCGCCTGATTGCGATTCCGGGCTTTACCAGCGGGGACGGTGTGACCGCCAATCCGGTGGTGGCCGAACTGATTGGTGTGCTGGACCAGCTGAAGGCCGTGGCTTTTGTCGATGGGCCGGACACCACCGATGCCGATGCCATCGCCTATCGCGACCTGATCGGGTCGCAGCGTGTCTATGTGGTGGACCCCAAGGTGCTGGTCTGGAACACCGCCACCAGCGCCTATGTGGCCCGCCCGGCGTCGGCCCGGTTCGCCGGCGTTCAGGCCCGCGTCGATACCAATCTGGGGTTCTGGCATTCGCTGTCGAACAAGAACATCAACGGCATCGGCGGCGCGTCGCGGACTGTGACCTACGGGCTGCAGGCGAACTATCTGAACGAAAACCATGTGGGCACCATCATCAACATGGGGTCCGGCTTCATCACATGGGGCAACCGCGCCGCCACCACCGATGACCTGTGGGTGTTCCTGTCGGTGCGCCGGACGGCGGACTTCATCAATGAAGCCATCGAAAAGGCGTATCTGGAATTTGTGGATAAGCCGTTCTCGGCGGGCAACCTGAAGTTCATGCTGGAAAGCGGCAACGCGGCGATGCGGACCTTCAAGGCATCCGGGGCCATTCTGGGCGGTCGCGTCTGGATTGACGAAACCCTGAACGAGCCGACCGAAATGGCGGCGGGGAAAATCACCCTGTCCATGGAATTTGAGCCGCCCGCCCCGATGGAAGACATCCGGTTCATCACGCACCGCAACATCCAGTATTATCTGGAACTGACCAAGGAAGCGCTGAAGGCGGCGGCGTAAGCCTGCGCCACCGGTGAGTGAACAAGGCGAATGCGCCGCCGGTGCGTTCGCCCCTTTAAGCTGCGCTGAGAAGGAGTAACAGCCATGAAATCCACCCCCGCTTACATCCTGCGGAACTGCGCCCTGTGGGCCAATGAAGACGTGAAGGTCGGTCAGTTTTCCGAAGTGTCGATTTCGATGCCGAAGGAAAAGACCGAAAGTTTCCGCAACGGCGGCATGATTAAGGAACGCAAGGCCAGTATGGGTTATGAACATGATGACCTTGAATTCACCCTGACCGCCTTCGACCCCGCCACCCTGAAGCTGATGACCGGCAAGCCCGGCACCGAACATGGTTTCATGGTCACCGGTGCCCATGTCGATGAAGACGGTGTGACGCACAGTGCCGTCTACTACGTGCGTGGTCGCCTCGTCGCGGGCGATGCCGGGAACTGGAAACCCGGCGACAAGGCCGAACTGAAGTGCACCGTGGTGCAGAACTATGCCAAGCTGGAAATCGACGGGTCGGAAATCTTCGAGATTGACGATTTCGATTTCTCGGTGGGCGGCGTCAGCCAGACCGGCGACATCCGCGCCGCGCTGCTGCTGTAAGGGGGCACCATGGATTATCCAATTGAAGTGACCCTTCAGCGCCCCGTCACCATGGGTGGCAAAACCATCGAAAAGCTGGTGTTCGATGAACCGGACCTCGGCACCAGCATCGCGGTCGAAGAGGCGAAGTCGCCTGCAGAACAGACCGCCATTCTGTTGGCGGGCATGGCGGGCGTGGACCGCGCGGTGATGCTGAAGGTCAAGGAAAGCGATTTCCGCGAAATCGGCAAGCGCGTTCTGGAACCCTATCAGGCCCACGTGGCCGCGCAGCAGGGATCTGATGCGGGAAACGGGAAACCGGCAAAGTAGCGAAAGACCTGCGCTTTGCCGCGGGGTTCGTCGCAAAGTCGCTGGCGACCCCGCTTCCGCAGGTGTTGGCCATGAAGGTCAGTGAATTCCACATCTGGCAAGATACGGCCCGTGATGTGTGGGAGGCGACCCGCCTGAAATTCGAATAGCGTCAGTCGTCAGACAATGGGCGCTGGAAAGCGTTCAGCTGGTCGCGCTTCATCGGGCGGGCTGGCCCGCTCTGATACGTCATGGCGCGATAGGTCACCACCAGCAGTGCTGCGAAGGCCAGTGCACCCCAAATCCCGCCAGCAAACATTCCGACAAGTATTATCGCCGCGATAGCGGCGGCAATCATCAAGATGGCAAAGATCATCGCAAAAAATTCCATGGCCTAAATATAGGCATTTCCTCCTAAAATTGCAATGTGAGTGGGTGACCCATGGCGACCAAGCGCATCGAAACGCAGCTGACCATCAAGGCGGTGGATCAGTATTCCGGCATGCTGCACAATATGCGGACGGTTACAGGGCGTTTCGCAGATGGTGTGCGCACCGAAATGAGCCGCCTTCAGGGGTTGCGCGGCCCGCTTCGGCTGATTGAAGATTTCCGCAAACAGCAGCAGGTTGTCAGCCAATCCGGTGAAGCCTTGGGGCGTGCGCGGGAACGTGTTCGCCAGCTACAGCATGCGATCATCACCACTCGCAATCCGACCGCGCAGATGCGCCGTGAATTTGAGCGGGCACGTGCGACCGCAGACCGACTTGAGCAGCAGCACCAGAAGAACCGCCGAGCGCTGTCCGGCCTGCAGGGGCAGCTGCGCCAAGCGGGTGTGAACACTGGCGATCTTGCCGGGGAACAGCGGCGGCTGGCCGGAGCGCTAGATGGCGCGACCACGGCCTTCGGTCGCCAGATGGAGCGCATGCGCCGCCTTGAAACGATGCAGACTCGTATTGCGGAGGCGCGGGAACGCATGGACCGGTCGCTGGCCACGGCGGCAAACCTTTCGTTTGTCGGCAATGCCTCGATGATGACCGGTCGCCGCATTATGACGGCGCTGTCCGGCCCTGTGCAGCAGGCCATCGAATTTGAAAGCGCGATGTCCGATGTCCGCAAGGTGGTGGATTTCGACACGCCGGAATCCTTCACGCAGATGTCCGATGACATTCTGGATCTGTCCACCCGCATTCCAATGGCAGCGGACGGTCTGGCGCAAATCGTGGCGGCTGGTGGCCAGTCGGGCATCGCCCGCGAAGAACTGACGCGCTTTGCTGAAATGGCGGCGAAGATCGGCGTGGCGTTCGATATTTCTGCGGACCTTGCGGGTACATCCATGGCCAGCATCAAGACCGCCATGGGGCTGACGCTGGACGAAACAGGCTCCCTGTTCGATGCCATGAACCATCTGTCGAACAATTCTGCCGCACGTGCTGACCAAACGTTGGACTTTGTGAACCGCGCGGGTGCATCCGGCGCGACGTTCGGCTTCAGCAACACTGAAACGCTTGCCATAGGCGCTGCAATGATCGCGGCAGGGGCTGGTGCGGATACCGCCGCCACATCCTTCCGCAACATGGGGCGGGCGCTGACGCGCGGTGCAAGTGCGACCAAGCGGCAGTCTGAAGCGATGCAAGCCCTTGGCCTTGACGCCGAACAGATCGCCCGTGACATGCAGCGTGATGCAGTCGGCACGACTGCTGACGTGCTTCAGCGCCTTCGGGAATTGCCGGAACATATGCAGGCATCGGTGATGTCTGACCTATTTGGTGATGAGGCGCGTGAACTGACCAAGCTGATTAACAACGCGGAACTGTTGCCGCAGCTTCTGTCTATGGTCGCGGAAGAGCGCCAGTATCTGGGCAGCGCTGAAGCTGAATATGCGGCCCGCGCGGAAACCACGGCGAACAACCTTCAACTGATGCGGAACCAAATGGCCCGCCTTGGTATGAGTATCGGGGAAGTTGTTCTGCCGCCGCTGAATGACCTTCTGGAAATGTCGCAGGGCGTCATCGACCGGATGGTGGCGTGGACCAAGGAACACCCGAAGCTGACCAAGTGGCTGGTCATCGGTGCTGCGGCGGTTGGGGGACTGGCGATTGCCGGTGGTGCCCTTCTGACGGCAGCGGCGGGCCTTATCGGCACCATGGCGGTTCTGCGCTTCGGGCTGGTTGGGCTTGGTGCGCGTGCCATCTTCGCGGGTGGCAACATCGCAAGTCTGGCCGGTCGGTTTGGGCTGTTGCGCCGTCTGCCTCGGTTCCGCCTTGCAAGCCTAGTAACGCCCATTCGTTGGGCAGCAGGGTTGATTCCGTCCATTCGTTGGGCTTCGCTGGCAGGCGGGCTTCGTTGGACTTCGCTGATCCGTCCGCTTTCGTGGCTTGGCCGTGGCGCTTTGCGTTTCATCCCCGTGATTGGCTGGGCCACATTGGCTGGCGAACTGCTGTGGCACTTCCTGATTAAGCCGCTGGGATGGGATGAATACCTGCCGTCGATTGACTGGCATCGCATCTGGGGTGCCTTTTCGTGGGAAGGCTGGTTGCCTGAAGTTGATTGGTCTGAATTCGTGTCGGCAATCGACTGGCCGGAATGGATTTCCGATGTCGATTGGTCGCGTTGGCTGACGTTTGACTGGCTGACCTACATCAGCCCGATTTCATGGGTACGGTTCATTCCGAACATCCCTTGGTCGGACTGGTTTGGGTTCGAATGGTCGGACTTCCTGCCGGAGTGGAACTGGAACTTCATCGGTGAAATTGATTTCGCCGGTCTGATCAAGTGGCCGGAGCCGCCGGATTGGCTGAAGTGGCTGATGGGCACCGAAGACGAACCCGCAGCGCCGGTTCCGACCGTGATGGATGCGCCCGGCTTCGACCAATTGCCTGCTGCAGAGCGGGCGGCGGCGGAAACGGTTGTTTCGGTCATCCACTCTGGACCGCTTCCGACCCCTGCGCATCTGCAGGAGCTGCGAGACTATGCCGCCAGCCTGCGCGATGAAATCGCGGGCATTCAGGGCGAAATCGACAACCTTGGCGAAGGTCCAATGGCTGAAACCATGGCGATGCCGTTGCAACAGACCATGGACGCCCGCCGCAGGGACTTGCAGAAGGTGGAAGCGGAACTGTCGAATGCCGAAGGGCGCGCGGGCGATTTGGCAACGGCCCTTCAGGTCATCCATAGAACAGATGTCGCGCCTGAAATCGGCACGGCATCTATTGAGCGGGCCAATGACCTGATTGCCCAAATGCTGGCAAACCTGCGGGCCGTGTCTGGCGCTGAAATCAGGGCAACGGTTACGCCGCAGCCCGCCGGTGCCCGCGCCCGTGGTGGCCCCGTTCGCACTGGCCTGCCCTATCTTGTGAACGAAAACACCCCGCGTTCGGAGTGGTTCGTTCCAAGTCGGTCGGGCGGCGTTCTGAATGTTGGACAGGCACAGTCGGCCTTCCGGTCATACCTGTCCGCATCGGCCCCGCGACCGGTTGACGGCAACCCCGACCTTGCGCGGCTGCATCGTGGGGCGCAGGGGCTTCGCGCTGCCAGCCTTGCGGTGCTGACCAGTTCGGCGCTTGCGGCCCCGGCTGCGGCGCAAGGCCCGTACGGCGCTATGCCAAAGGGCGAAGTGCGAGTGGAAATCAATGGCGGCATCAACATTCAGGTGCCGTCCGGCGTGTCCGACCCTGACGCCATCGCGGACCTTGTGTCTGAACGTCTCGGGCAGCGTGTCGCGGCCACGATGTCTGCCAGTTTTTCCGACTAAGGGGGTGAGATGGCTGGACCTGTGACCATGGCCTTGGGGCCATTCATGTTTCGTGCCCACGGCTTCGGTTACACCGGAGTTGGGCGCAAGCTGGACACCACGTGGGCTGAAATCGAAACTGCGGGGCGGCTGAACGCCCTGCAGTGGACCGGACCCCGCACCGAAGTGGTGACCATCAATGGCGTGCTGTTCCCGCAGGAATTCGGCGGGGCTGGCACATTGGAAGGCGTGCGGCTGGCCGCGAAATCCGGGGTGCCGCTGATGCTGGTGTCCTTGGGTGGCAAGGTCTTTGGCAGTCACGCCATCCAGAAGGTCGATGAAGACCGCGCGTTCCATGACCGCTACGGCACACCGGGCCGCAATGCCTTCACCATAGAAGTGAAGCGCATCGGGGCCGGGTTCAGCCTGCTGTCACTGCTGGGGATTTTCTGATGGCCAGTGTTTACGTGACCACCGCCGGGGATGCGTTGGACCTGATTTGCCTACGCGAGTACGGGGCGCAGGCGGGTGCGGTCGAGCGGGTACTCGAGGCGAACCCGCATATCAAAGCCGTGGCCCACCGATTGCCGGTGGGTACTGAAATCACCCTGCCCGACATGGTGGTGCAGGATAGGGCTGGCCGGCCATTAAGGTTGTGGGACTGATGACGCATCCGCGCATTCTGGTGACTGTCGATGGCGTGCCCGTGTCGGGTGCGTTCTTTGACCGGCTTGTCAGCCTGACCATCACCGACCGCGAAGGCATCCGGTCTGATACGCTGGATCTGGTTTTCAATGACGCGGCCCCGCATTTCCAGTCGCCCCGGCGTGGGGCGGTTGCCACTGTCACTATCCTGAACGGCATTAGCGGCGGGTTTGTCGGGGCCTACATCATCGACCGGGTGGAATTCGCATGCCTGCCCTACACCATCACGGTCAGGGGGCATTCGGCTGACCTGCGGTCTGAAATGAAGGCGAACAAGACCAAGCATTGGGACAATGCGTCGGTGAAGGACATCGTGGAAGAAAAGGCCGGCGACTATGGCCTGCAGTCCAAGATTTCCGATACCGTGTCGGGCCATGTTTATGAATGGATCGGCCAGCAGGATGAATCCGACCTGAACTTTCTGGAACGTCTGGCGCAGCGCCACGGGGCGCTGTTCACCATCAAAAACGGCACGCTTCTTTGGCTGGAACGTGGCACAGGAAAGTTGGCGGACGGAACGGCCATTCCGCCGTCGCTGGTGTTCGCGCCGTCCATTATTGAGGGGTCATGTCGGGTGTCGGAAACCGATGTGGACCGTTTTGCGAAGGTCAAAGCCTATTGGCAGGACCGCAAGGGCGCGAAGCGGCAGGAAGTCATCGTGGATGCCGACCCGGAAGCAAGCGGCGAACATGTCCTGCGCGACCCATACAGTTCGAAGGAAGAGGCAACCGCTGCCGCCAAGGCCGCTGCCCGCGAAATGATGCGGGGCCTGATTGAAACCGGGTGTTCGATCGTCGGTCGCCCGGCGCTGATGGCGGGCCAGCCCGTCATCTATGCGGGGGTGCGCCCGCTGGTCGATGGCCGTGAATTCATCCTTGATAGGGTGACGCACACCTTCACGAAATCCGGCGGTCTGCGCACCGCTTTTACAGGCAAATTTAAGGCTGAATAACAGTCAAGGGGGCAGGCTTGCTGGGAAAAAGTCTTGAGTATTGGGCCGTGGTCATCGGCATGGTTTTCTATGTCATGAGTCGCGATGCCGAACGGGAACCGCTGGCGCGGCGGGCGGTGAAGACCGTGGCGTCTGCATTCCTGTCCTATGGGTTATCGCCCACGCTGGCCCCGCTGACGCGGGGGTCCGAAGTTCTAGCGGCGCTGGCCATCATGGCCTTTGCCTTGGTGCTGCTGGACACCATCACCGCGCTGTTCGCGGATCGTGAATTCGTGAAGGACATGGTGCGGCGACGGGTTGGCGGGGGGCCGAAGGATGATTAACACCCGCGCGGCATTGCGCCAGAACTTTGCGATGATTGTGCTGCTGCTGGCGGTGATGGTCATCAGCGGATTTTCCGCCGCGTGGGATGCCCTGTCAGGCAAGCGGTGGTTTCGCGACATCACGATGCAGACCCCGTTCTATGCGGTGACCGCTGAAGCCGAACCGGTCGATGGTGGGCTGACCGTGCGCGGCACTATGGTCAAGCGCCGGTGCGAGTATCAGGGGCTTCGGGCCTATGTGGTCCGCGCCAGTGGTTTGCGCGTGCCTGTCGCGTTGGATGTTTCGCCCGAAACCGCCGTCTGGGGTGGCGGGTCGCGGCCCCCTTCCGAAATTGCGGAAGTGTGGGGGCCTTGGGTCATTTCCGCGCCGCTCTTTGGTCGTGCGGCGGGGTGGGAAATCTTCGCCTTCCACCTGTGCCCGAACGGTCGGGTGCAGGTGAACCTATTCGCGGCTGGCCCGTGGTTGCCAGCGGACTGACCTGATTTTCACAATCGAAGGAGGCGGCAATGGCTGCTGATGCTGTTCAGGCGTCCCTGAACGGGCGCTTCACCTATCGTGCGGACAAAGGCGAAAGCTGGCGCATCATGGGCGGTGACGGGCCTGTGGCGGGCGACTGCGAAGACTATTCGCTGACGCTGGTCTGGCTCTATGAAGGCCGGTCGATGTGGCGTTTCTGGTGGGCGCTGGCCACCTTCAAATACGTGCTCTGGCATTGCCTGTCGCCGGGTGGTGCGGGGCATGCCGTGGTTTGGTGCCGTGGTCGCGGCTGGACCGATAACATTCAGCGCCAGCTGGTGTCGCGCGGCGACCTGAAGGCCAAGGGCTATCGGCTGCGCTTTCCCTACCTGTTCCCGCTGGTCGCGCTGAAGTTCCTGCTGCGACCATTGCTGCAGCGCATCTGACGCGCGGCATTTCCCTGAAAATCGAAACTGAAGCGAGGTGTGACATGCAAGTGTCGGACATCCAGATGCTGCTGGCCGATGTCGGCTGGTACACGGGCGCAATCGACGGTGATGCCGGGCCGAAAACGTGGGCGGCGGTGTCGCGTGTAGAACAGCTGCAGGGCACGAATTACCGCGATGCGCCGTCACGCTGGTCAAAGCGCCGTCGCCTGATTGGTGCCGGTCAGGCCTCGCTGACTGTTCTTGGCCATGAACCCGGCGTCATCGACGGTTACACCGGGCACAATACCGCCGAAGCCCTGACCGCGTGGCGCAGCGCCAAGGCTGGCGTGTCTGCTGCGGTGGAGCGGTCGCCTGTCACCGGGTCGCGCAGTCATCCGAAGCAAGACGTTTTCCCGCGCCAGCGCGACATGGCCGATTTCTATGGTGAAGCTGGTGGCCCGCAGTGCGCGGCGGGCAAGGTGGGTCTTGCCTATCCCATGGTGATCGCGTGGAACAAGCGCCAGACCATCCAGCGGTTTTCCTGCCACGAAAAGCTGGCGCAGCCGCTGACCGACATCTTCCGCCATGCGCTGCAGCACTACGGGCAGGCTGACATCGAGCGTCTGCAGCTGAACGTCTTTGGTGGGTGTTTCAATTTCCGCAAGAAACGTGGCGGCAGCACGCTGTCCACCCATGCCTTTGGCGCGGCGGTGGACCTGAACCCGGAACAGAACCAGCTTCGCTGGGGTGCTGACCGGGCGCAGTTCGCCCGGCCGGAATATGAGCCCTTCTGGAACATCGTGATGGCCCACGGCGGCACTCCTGCGGGCTACGCATGGGGCAAGGACTGGATGCACTTCCAATTCGCGAGGCTTTGATATGCTGAAGTTCTTCGGTCGGTTTATCATCGGCGGTCGGTCGGGCAAGCGGGAACAGGCGTGGGCCGTGTTCCTGCTGTGGTGCTTCGCCTTCGCGTGGATGGCGGCAAAGGAAGCTGCTGGCGTGGCCATGGAAGGCACGCAATCCATCCTGTCGCTGGCTTTTCCCATGGTCATCGCGAACCTTGCACTGGCCCACGGCATGGAATGGGTCAGCACCCAAACCGGATGGGGTGACGGGCAATGATGGCGGGGGTTCTTCGGTATGGCTGGCGATTTCTGACCAGCCGCATCGGTCTGGCGGTCGTGGTCTGCGCCCTTCTGTGGGGCTGGCATGTCTATGACAAGCGTCAAGCGGTCAGCGCCGCCCGCGACGGGTTTGTGCGCGAATTCGAACTGACTGCCGTTCAGACCGAACTGGATGCGATGCGCCGCAGGATGGCTGCGGCGGATGAAGCGAACCAAGCCCTGCGGGAAAAGGTGCAGGCGGCTGAAGGCGAAGCCCTGCGCTTTGCCGCCGAACTGGAGGCATATGAACGTGACACGCAAGTCAATCCTGAAGGTGTTGTGGATTCCGGTCTTCTTGAGCGCCTGCGGGCAAACTGACATCGCACGCATTCAGGCCGCAGGTGTTGCGGTCGGCGAAGCGCGGGCGGAACAGGTTCTGCCGGACCTGCCAGAAGACTGCCGCCGCCTGTCCTATAGCGGCGTGCGTGAAGGTGACCGGCTGGATGTGGCGGTGCTGAAGGCTGACGCGGCCCTTGCGCGGCAGAACGCCCGAACCTTACGCTGCGCCGATTGGTACGGCCAACTGCGGGCGGGGCTGCAGAATGGCCCGCAATGAGTACCAATGGATGCTTTCCAACTCCCTTCTCGTTTTTCACCAAGTCAAGTTTTTCGCATGAATGACATGCGTGCAGAGCTGATCCAAGTGCGTGAAAGGTCGGTGCAGCATTCGGATCTGGTACTCCCGTGCCCTTTCGATCTGATAGGTAAATCCAGCATCATCTAGAGTCTCCAAGATCGCCCTCAAGCGCGATAACGGTAGCTGATCACCGGTATGGAACTCGATGAAAAGATAATGCACGTTCTTGAGAAGATGTTTGCACTCCTGCAAAACGCCATCTTCCGCACCCTCGATATCCAGCTTAAGAAGATCAACGGGGGCATCGAGAAAATCACTCAACTTGGCAGACTTAATTACAAGACCATCTTCGTTGTTGATCTTTGTATAGCGCGAGTAGATGGAAGAGGCCATGGACTGCCCTTGCCGTCGCATCAATGGATAGTCGGCACCGTCATCTGTAAGGGCTAAATTATACTTTTCAATATCTTCACCGAGATGTGCCGTGTTTTTTGTCAGCAGTTCAAAATTACGCGGATCCGGTTCAAAACACAGTATCTTGGCCGCAGGGTAGCGGTTCTTGAAGTACAAAGCCGCCATCCCTATGTGAGCGCCGCCATCGATTATTCGGGGAGCCTCGGCGCCCAGTTCCGCGTAATAGTCTTCATAGAGAAAGATCTCCTTGTAGACGACATAAACAGAAAACAGATCATCGAAGTTAAGGCTATGGCCCATAAACTCGACACTAGGCTGCTCAGTGTTAAGCTTCGCCTCTCCGTTTTCCAATGCCAAAGCAAGTTTACGAAAATCAGGCAGGTCTTTAGGTCCAGCGCCGGGTCTTATCCCATTGGATACCAAGTGCTCTTGAAGCGACAGGATCGTCTGCAGTTCCTGCTCTTGAAGTCTGGTGTTCGAAGAAAAGTTCTTGCTTGCCTCCAGCATTGAGTCAGTTACTCGCCTGAGTTGTCTGGATACCTCGTCTCGGGTTCCATCCATGTGGGCCTGTATCGTTCTAGAAACGCTGGTTTGAGTGACGCTGATCTCTTTCTTGATCTCTTCAAGCTTTGCCGACAGCGTTTGCACCGTAGATTTCAGGTCTTCGGCGCTTGCGGTTGGCTCCGCATTCATCACATCAAGCGCCTTATCTATAGAGCGTTCGACCAAATTTGGCAGGCCTTCGAAATCCTGTCTAATAGCCTGAAGATCGTCAATTTTATGCTTTAGTTCCGCAACGTGATCGGATGATGAGAGCGAGTCCGCCATGCTCTTTCTTGTCTGCTCCAGCTGTATAGGAATATCAGCAATGCCGTCGCTCAACTGATCGATTGTCCCGTGCAGTTCGGCTGCTCGCTCGCGATGGATTTCACCCTCCCTGCAAAGCTCTTTCAGCAAGTTTTCCTGTTCATCAAACCGCCGCTGAAGCTGGTTTTCGAATTCGCCAAACCGCTTGAGCGGCTGGAGTTCCGTCTCAAATTTCAGGCCCATGCTGTTGAGGTCATCCGCGCCCTCGGACCGGAGACGCTGCAGTTCGAGAAGCTGTTCATCAAACCGCCGCTGAAGCTGGTTTTCGAATTCGCCAAACCGCTTGAGCGGCTGGAGTTCCGTCTCAAGTTTCAGGCCCATGCTGTTGAGGTCATCCGCGCCCTCGGACCGGAGACGCTGCAGTTCGAGAAGCTGTTCGTTGTTCCCCTGCATCAAGACACGTTCAACATTTACAAGCTGATCTTCAATGCGAGCCAGAACCCGCCGAAGCGGAGAAAAACGGCGGTAAATGCGTGACAGTCTTTCCTTTAAAAATGCCACTACTTCAGTCCTCCCTCTGCAGCTGAGGCTGCTGTTCGGCATAGGCTGCAACGATACTAGGGGAAACAACGCCCTTAGGTAGGCCGAACGGGAACTCCTTGGTGAGATAGTTCGTCAAAACGGAATAGGCGGCGCGCCTCTCAGGCTCGGGCATGTCGGATTTGTCGGGCCTCACGCGTATGTCTGCCTTGTTGAGCAACACCGTGAGCGGCAAATAATCTAAGCCGCGGGCATCTAAATACGCTTTCGACAACGAGAGATTGCGCACGATGTTCCGCATCTGCTCCGCTTCTGTACGCTTACCCGCCGTGATAGATCCGGGGCGATTTCGTCGGTAAAAGTAGAGCGGCGCAGAAATGGCCGAGATCTTTCCGGCTTGAGTGGACCATTGCACAGTCCAGAACCAGTCTTCAAAGTTTGCTCCATCGGGAAAGTGCGCACCTATTCGCCGCAGGAAATCCGTTCTGTAGATCTTCGTCCAAACCGCACAAATTTTTGCAAAGTTATGCCGTTTGAATGTACCGTTTTCAATCTCGGTACAATCATAGTGGCTGACCCATTTAGAATTGGGCTGAAAATAATCAAAACAGTCGAACACCGTCACATCACTATCGCTGGCCACTAATTTGGAAAATGCTTTCTCGCATGCGTCATAAGCCAGCCAGTCATCGGAATCCACGAACATCATGGCCTTGCCGGATGCACGCATCATAGCAAGATTTCGCGCTGAGGACAGTCCCAACTGCAATGGACGGTTGATTACAAGAATGCGCTCATCAAGACGCGCGTATTCTTGTAGAATTTTCAACGAATTATCGGTAGATGCGTCATTGACTGCAATGATTTCAAGATTGCGATGGCTCTGACTTATTATACTGTCAAGGCAGCGATCCAGATAGTCCGCTACATTGTAGACTGGCAGAATAATCGACACTCTGTCATTCTCTGACTGGGACAGGCTGCCCCCCGGAGATGCGGATGATTGTTTCTGAAATCGATTTACAATCGCTTCTACCGCGCGCTCGGTCGACGTGCGGCCTGACACGATGCTGAGGTGGCTATCGAAGTATGCTCGCGCACGCTCTCGTATGTCACGTTGCTCGATTTCAAAGGCTATGCTTTCCTTCAACGAAGCTGCTGTCTTGGCGACGGAAAATGCACCTTCTGCTTCATTGAAAGTGCGGGACCCTTCGTCGTGAGGATTATAATAGACGACAGGTTTTCCAAGAGCCAAGGACTCGTAAATTGCGTTCGAGAAACGGCTGATGAAAAGAGTGGACTCTTTTAAAAGATCATGCAGAGGGGCTTCGCTTACTTTGTCTTCATAACCCGTCAGGTCGGTTTCATCTTGGGGGTGAACGGACAATACATACTCCAGCCCAAGCGCTTCGCAGCTGGTCGCAACATCAACCAGCCAATCGCGGCTAAACTCAAGGCAGGTCTTGAAGGAAAAATTGATATTAATCAGGACCAACGGCGTCGATGGAAAAGATACAGGTTCATGGAACAATGGCTCGACACGATCCATCCCAATGATCGCATGGGGCCGCTCCGCGAAATATGTGGCGTCAAATTCGCTGGCCAGCAACAGAAAGTCGCTTTTTGTATAGGGCAAGCGGTTCGGATCCGAGTACCCCTTGTTATTCCAATTTTTCCTTAAAAAATCAGTCGTGCCTTCCTGTAACCCAATGATATCGATTCCCATCGACTGACAATGGCTTAGCAAATGGGAAGATGCGACATCCCAGTCATTCATTACAAGAACCGCTTTGGGTGATCGTATCCGACTGGTAAAATCCTCATTTGGGATCCATGCAACCGGCTTGCCTTCAAGTGCCTCGATCGCGCCATTGGCCCTATGGTTTTCGGTCGGCTCCAGAAACGCGGAAGAAAAACCGTGCGCTTCTAGTGCATTCGCTATCGGGTACATCGCTGAGGAGTGGTAATCTTTGTGCGGCATGAAAACAATGTCGTATTTGGTAAGCATTGGTCAGTCTGGCCTTAGTCCTAGGTTCGCCCGTAATCCGGTTGAGCGGTGGTAATGATTGTTGGTGTTATCTACGGTTGCCACGATGTCTGTATTCTTGGAAGGCTTCTCCGATACCTTGCGCTATACTTCTCGGCCGACGTGACAGACTGTTCTCTTTAACGCTTGTACCTGACGCTCAGAACAACGCATATGATACATAGTTCGTCGCCATTTACATATTCGTTTTGGCTCGATTGCTGCTGTCCACCTGCCACCGGTTCAAGCGAGCTTCTCATCTTAAACATGGTGTTCTGTAACATAACCTAACGTAAATCCATTTCGGTTGCGACGACACAGACGGTTGCTCAAAGCAGCTGGTAGAAACCACGTGTAACACGTCCGATTACCACGGCAAGTCTTTTGTTGGGCAAAGAGGTCTACACTCGGCAGCCCGCTAGTTGGGCTAGGGATCACGGCTAGGCATTCCCCATATGTTCCGCGATCTTCTTAGCCAAGTCTAACCGGAAGACTGTACAATTTCAGTGACATTCCATCTCTTGCAAATCCGTGTACACCGGTTCGATTCCGGTACTCGCCTCCAATAAAAACAATGACTTGCGTCATTCCACCTCTCCTTCACTGCCATTTTTGAAACAACCGTTGAAACTTTCACGTTTCGGTCTTGCTTCGTTCCATTTGATTTCTTGCCTCTTGAGCGCGCTTCGCGAGCTCTCTTTGCCGGATCGGGCCGCCGTACTTTTTGAGCATTTCAACGCCTGAGTGACCGGTGACGGCTTTGACCATCTCGTCATCACATCCAGCCAGATACAGCTCGATCGTCGCATTTTTTCTGAGCCCGTGCGTTTTGTAGTAGCTCGCCTTCTCGTGCTTCATCTTCTTTTTGATAGTGCGCATTTCTTCCGCAACGATCCGGTAGCTCACTGGTCGTCCCTTGACGTCAGCCACAACAGTGCCGTCCGTTCGGGCGAGCCCGTCGAGATGGGCTTTCAAGCGGTCGGTGAGCGGGATCCACAACGGCTTGTCGGTTTTTCCCTGCGTGAAATCGAATCCTTCATCGGAGAAGTGCTCCCATTTCATCTTCACGACATCGCCGATACGCTGGCCTGTACCAACGCAAAGCTCGTAAACCAGCCGCGCCCTCTTTGAAGCCAGCGCTTCGAACTCGGCCCGAACATCAACTGGCCAAGGCTCCCAGCCGTCGCTCTGCTGCTTGAAAAGCGGAATACCCTTCGCCGGATTGCCGTGCTCTTTCTTGATGAAGCCGATCAACCGGGCGTGATTCATCAGGACGACCATGACCTGGACAAGATAGTTGGCTTGCCGCCAATGATCCGCATTGGCCCGGTGCAATTCATAAATGTGATGGGTTTCGATCCTGGCCGGGTCTTTGTCGGCCCAGATCTCACGAATGTGGCTGATATACCGCCGATAGTCGGATCTCGTCCGGGGCTTCAGCTTCTTGTAGGCGTCGCTCTCGTAGTAGCTAAGGATCAACGCCTCAAAATTGCGTTTGACCGGCGCAGGCGCTGGTTTTCCTTTCAGCAGGCGATTGTAATGATCCCAAAATTCCGGCGTGCCCGCTTCCTCGTGCATCATGACCGAGATACCGCGCGAACGCCGGATGAACCGGAGATACCCCCGGTCATTGTAGACGTATTTGGGCAAGCTTTTGCGAGTCATTCGCCCATTCTCAGGTCACTGTTGAGAAAGTCGTCTGCCGCCTCTGACGCGACCATGTTGGCATCGACGATGACGCTGCCATCGGGCTTGATCTCGAACTTCGCGCGCTGCCAACCTGCCTCCCGCGCCTCGCGGATAAAGGCAGAGGCAGCTTGTTTCGCCTTTGTCTGTACACTTGCTTTGGTCATCTGAACGACACCTTTCTTACTCGTCAACAACGTGCATTATCACCCTGATCCATTTTGATATTTCCAATTGCTCCGGGGGCGGAACGTCTATCCTTCGCCGCGCGAATGGCGCGGATCACTTCGGAGTTTTGAGAGTTGCCATTTCGATCAGACTCCGCCTTGATCCACTCCTTGAGCTCTTGCGGAAGCCGAAGCTGCATTGGTTTACGACTGTTCATGAAACGCCTCCAGGTTGAAATCGCAACCCATTAGTGGCACTTAGCCACTATTGCGTCAATCAAAATTTATGGCACAGTGCCACCATGCCAGAACAGAGCTCTCAAAATCAGGATAAGTTCATCGTGCGCCTGCCCGACGGCCTGCGCGATCGAATACGCCTCGCGGCGGAAGCCAACCACCGCAGTATGAATGCTGAGGTCGTGGCCCTACTTGAAGAAAACTATCCGGCACCCGTGCCCGAAAAGCTGGAAGATCCCGCCGCGCGGCTGCTCTTTTGGCTTGCCAAACGCATCCGTCGAAGAAACCCGAAGCCTGGGACACCTAGGGACAAGCAAGCCGCCCTGTATGAGCGCATTGCGGGCGATATCGCGGAACGCATGAAAGACATCGGTGAATAGCCCTAGTAGGCCACCCACTCATATCCGTGGTTGCCTTCGTGATCCTCCCATTCAACGCCGACGCCCCGTCGCCAATTCGATGACGAACAGCGTCGCGACGGCAGAACCCATTGCGGGGCGGCCGCTGGTGTTGTGCGTTGCCAGCCAAATTCGCCCTGCGTGCCGTAGGTTCCGAGGCGCATGTTGTAACTCTCAGAACAATCATCGTCGCGGCCACGTTCGCGATGGCTGTAGTATCGAACATCCCAGACTCGGATCGAGCGTACGAAATCGAACTCGAGGCCGCTGATGTCGATATTGGCACCGCCTTCGACCATCTGAGCCAGAATGACTTGGCCGAGCATCTGGCTTGTCTGGTGGCTGGCCTCCCAGATCTTCGGGATCGGGCTTTGCAAAGGCGTGCGCTCAGAAACATTCATCGGGCAACGCCAGATTTGCAACGGCGGTTCAATCGGCCAAGGCGTGATCCGGCGGATAAACACAGCACGGGCATGAGCACATTCTGCTGACGCGGGCCACCCACCAGCCAGGCAAAGCAGTATGGCGCAGTCGATCTGATAAGCTCGAGCAGGAGTGGGAGCAAAACCCAACACGAGGGCAATGGCAAGACCACCTGTCCAGTTGAGGAAAACTTTAAACAGCATGACATCTCCCATCTATGATCGGGTATTCTAGGGTATCTATCGAAGCGCTCTAATCATTTCAGGCATCTATTCGTTCATTCAAGGTCCTGAACTTCAAAGGTCATCTTTAGTGGAGTATCCTCCGTCAGCCGTTTCTCACTTGGCGACCTGAGAACGCCAATGGTCCCAATTGGGGCACGCTGAACGTTCCCCTTTTCAGAACGAGCTCTTCTCGCCATCTATTCCATTGAGCGAAAAACATGGTTCTAGGCGAGAGCCCTAGGCGGCAGCACCCCTCAAATTTCCAGACAAGGAAATCCACCTTTTCTCGTTGAGTTATTAGCAGCGACCAGCTTTGGCGAAATTGTTTCTGAAACTGCTTGCGAAGCCTCTATGCGCCTAGTGAAAGCAAGGCATCTCGCAGAGTTCAGAACTGATCTGTAATCAACGCCGTAACCTCCCATTAAATTCAACGCTACAAAGCAACGTTTTCCCCGAGAGGGGCAATCGCAATTGAGAATGCCAGGTTAGCACGGTCGCAATGCTAGTCCTTCCCCGGAATAATAGGAAGGAGATCAACATGCGATTTGGATTTGTCGGTTTGGGTCAGATGGGTGCACCGATGGCGGCGAACCTTGCTAGCTCAAACAACGTAATGGTCTTTGATCTCAGCGAGGAGGCAATGGATGCCGCCGCTGAAGCCGGTGCCACTAAGGCCGGAAGTACGGCAGATTTCTCAGGCGTGGATGTGCTGATCACCTGCTTGCCAAGTGGTGGGATCGTGGAAAAGTCGCTGTTCAACCCTGAACATGGGATTGCACAGCGTCTTTCAGCCGACACGATTGTCATCGATACCTCGACCATAGAATACGGACTGACGCTCAGCATTGGCGAGCGGCTTTCAGCCCTCGGGCTTCGCTTTCTCGATGCGCCCGTCTCTGGCATGTGGAAGCGGGCCCAGGAGGGCACGTTGACAATGATGATCGGAGGAGACGGCGAGATTGTCGAGGCGCTGAGACCAGCCCTTGCAACAATGTCGAACCGCATCCTGCACACTGGCGCTGTCGGCTCGGGTCAGCTCACCAAGCTAATCAATCAGCTTCTCTTCGACATCAATGTGGCGGCCCTTGCCGAAATCCTGCCGATGGCAAAGAAGCTGGGCCTTGATCCGGAAAACACCGCCGAGGTGGTGAACTCAGGGACCGGCCGCAGCTATGCGTCGGAATACTTCATTCCCCAGATCCTCGAAGGCAAGTTTGACACCGGCTACCCGCTACAAGCCGCCTACAAGGATCTGATCAGCGGTGCTGAAATCTCAGCCCGTTATCAGATCCCGGCACCTGTGTTGGCCGCCGCGACAACCACCTATCAGCAGGCACTTCTTGAGGGCCATGGCGCGAAAGACAAAGGCGCAATGGTGCTGGTTTATGAACGACTGCTTGGCATCGATTGCCGGAAGGAGGGGTGAAAATGGCCGAAGGTAAAGGTATTCAGGGCGGACTGACAAATTACGGCGATAAGGATTTTGCAGCGTATCTGCGACGGTCTTTTGCTCGCTCAATGGGTTTGTCGCGGGAAATGCTCGATAAACCGATTGTCGGGATCGCGATGACCCCTTCGGGCTTCAATAACTGCCACAGAGCGATGCCTGAGCTGGTCGAAGCTGTCTCTCGCGGTGTGTTGGCTGCAGGAGCTTTGCCGCGACCGTTCCCAACGGTGTCTCTTGGCGAGGTCTTTCTGAACCCGACCAGCATGGTCTACCGGAACCTCATGTCAATGGACACTGAGGAGATGGTTCGTGCGCAGCCAATGGACGCAGTGGTTTTGATCGGTGGTTGCGACAAGACAGTTCCAGCTCAGCTGATGGGCGCGGCGTCCGCTGACATTCCGGCCGTGCAACTTGTGACCGGCCCGATGATGACCGGTCGCCACAAGGGTGAACGCCTGGGTGCCTGCACTGACTGCCGCCGTTTTTGGGGCAAGTTCCGTGCCGGTGAGGTAGAAGGTGAAGAGATTGCAGAGATCGAAGGCCGACTGGCGACAACGGCGGGCACCTGCGCCGTTATGGGAACAGCGAGCACCATGGCGTGCATCGCCGAAACACTTGGCATGTCATTGCCCGGTACAGCGGCCATTCCATCTGTTCACGCAGACAGGCTCGTTGCAGCTGAGGAATGCGGCAAGCTGGCTGTTGAGCTGATCCAGAACCCTCGAAAACCAAGCGAGGTCATCACCGAGAAGTCGGTAGAGAACGCTTTCCGCGTGCTGATGGCTGTCAGTGGGTCCACCAATGCCATCGTTCACCTTATAGCTGTCGCGGGTCGTCTCGGCATCAGGATTTCACCCGAACGCCTCAATGAAATCTCGGACGAAACACCGGTTTTGGTTGACTTGAAGCCAGTCGGTGAAGGGTACATGGAAGATTTCTATGCCGCTGGCGGTGTCGGAGCAGTCTTGCGCGAGATCCGCCACCTCCTGCACCTCGATACCGTGGATGTAACAGGTCAAACCCTGGCGGAGCGTCTGGACGATGAGCCTGATTGGGTTGATCGCCGGGTGATCCGGTCGTTTGACGATCCTGTTTCAAATGAGGGCGGGTTGATCAGCCTTTATGGGAACATCGCGCCTCAGGGAGCCATTTTCAAACGCGCGGCGGCGACACCAGGGCTTTTTGAAGTCGAAGGCCGTGCCGTGGTCTTCGACAGTCTCGAAGATCTCGCCAGGCGCGTTGATGACCCGGACCTCGATATTGAGGCCGACGACATCATGGTGTTGAAAAACGCGGGACCAGTAGCTGCGGGAATGCCGGAAGCCGGGTATCTGCCGATCCCGAAAAAACTGGCACGGAAAGGTATCAAGGATATCGTGCGAATTTCAGACGCTCGGATGTCTGGGACGGCATTCGGGACCATCGTTCTTCATATGTCACCCGAGTCCGCGGTTGGCGGGCCATTGGCCGCTGTCGAGAATGGGGACCGTGTACGTCTCTCGGTCGCAGACAAGCGCATCGATCTGCTGGTCGATGACGCCGAGATCGCCCGCCGTCTCGAACAGCACAAGCGCCCGGAGCTGCAAAATCGGGGTTATCGCGGGCTTTATAGCCGGACGGTTCTGCAGGCCGACGAAGGCTGCGATTTCGATTTCCTCACACAAGAAGGCTGGTCCAAGGAGAACGCCGAATGAACCTCTTTACGAAACTTCAGGAGCGCGCAGCGAACGGGCAACCGGTCCGTGTTGGCATGATTGGCGCGGGCAAGTTTGGCACGATGTTTCTTGCGCAGGCACTTCGATTGAAGGGGATTCATATCGTTGGTGTCGTCGATCTGCGTCCTGATGCGGCCAAGTCCAACATGAAGCTCGTTGGTTGGGATGCAGCGGCCTACTCAGCGGCCAGCCTGGATGATGCGGCAACATCTGGCGCAACCTTTGTCGGCGATGATTGGGAAGCGCTTACAGCGCACCGGGATATTGAAATCATCATTGAATGCACCGGGAACCCGATCGCGGCCGTCTCGCATTGTCTCAAGGCGTTCGAGAACGGTAAGCACATCATCAATGTAACAGTTGAAGCAGATGCCTTTGTCGGGCCGGGCCTGGCAAACAAGGCCAAGGAAGAGGGTGTGATCTACAGTATGGCATATGGGGATCAACCGGCGCTTGCCAGTGACCTGGTTGATTGGGCGCGGGGCTGCGGTTTCAGCGTCGTTGCGGCTGGCCGAGGCCACAAGTGGATGCCGCATTACCGGCAATCGACGCCTGACACTGTGTGGGATCATTGGGGTCTGACGAAAGAGCAAGCCGAGCGCGGTCGGTTGAACCCCAAAATGTTCAATGCGTTTTTGGACGGCTCGAAGCCAGCCATTGAAAGTGCAGCCATCGCCAATGTGTGTGGGTTGGACGCCCCTGAAAATGGCCTGGTCTTCCCTTCGGGTGGGATCGATGACGTTCCAAATCTGGCGCGGCCGCGCTCAGAAGGCGGTGTGCTGGATCACAAAGGCATGGTCGATGTCATCTCTTGTCTGACGCCAGAAGGCGAGCAGATCCCGCATGACATCCGGAAGGGCGTTTGGGTCTGCTTTGAAGGGGACACCGAATACCTGCGCAACTGCTTTGAAGAGTACAAGGTCGTGACCGATGATAGCGGTCGCTACATGTGCAACTACAAGCGCTGGCATCTGATCGGGCTGGAACTCGGGATCTCGGTCGCATCTGTTGGCATTCGCAAGGAGCCCACAGGGGCGGCGCATGAATTCCGGGCCGATGTTGCGGCCGTCTCGAAGCGAGAGTTAAAAAAGGGCGAAATCCTTGATGGCGAGGGTGGATACACCGTGGCCGGTGGTCTTCGCCCAGCATCGATTTCTGTTGCTGAGGGCTACGTTCCACTCGGTCTTGCGCACAATGTCACATTGATCAGAGATATTCCTGAAGGTCAGCCGGTCAAATGGAGTGACGTGCAAGCAGATACGAACACGGACGCCTATCGTTTGCGGCGTGAAGTCGAAGCGAGCATTTCGAAGAACCTCCCGGCATGACCAACGAACCAAGCATATCCTATATCGGCAAAGGTTTGAGCCGTCCGGAATGTGTGCTTGCGACCCGTTCTGGCGACATTTTTTGCTCGCATAAAGGGGCTGGCGTAATGCGGATTTGTCCGGATGGTCGCCAGTTCCTGTTGCAAGGCGACACCGAGTTTGGCGGAATGCCGGTCGTGCCAAACGGGATTGCGCTACGGCAAGACGGCTCGTTCCTCATTGCCAACATCTCTGATGCAGGGGGTATCTTGGAGCTGGATGCTGATGGTGTGAGACCACATCCCATCGCTGCCAGAGAAGACGCGCTTCCACCGGCGAACTTTGTCTATGTCGATGAACTTGGCAAAACCTGGGTGACGGTCTCATCGAAGCTGCGGCCGCGCTCACGGGCCTATCGGCGTAATGTGAAGAACGGTTATGTCGGGCTGATCAATTCCGACAATTCCTTTTCGATTGTCTTGCAAGGGCTGCACTACACCAACGAACTGCGTCCCGACTATGGAAACGGGTGGCTCTACATCGCGGAAACCTTTGGTCAGAAGATCACGCGCGTGCGCCTCGATGAAAAGGGTGTGCGTGGTGAGCCGGAACTTTTCCTCCAATTCGGGCCTGGCACGTTCGTGGATGGTATCGAACTGGACGGCGCTGGCGGGCTTTACGCGGCCTGTATTGTATCGAGCGAGCTTTATCACATTGATCCGGAAGCAGTCCCCACCCTGGTTGTCGGGGAACGCGACAAAGCTTGGGTGGAAAGTGTTGAAGCAGCGCTCGATGATCACACGATGGATCGAACGCACTTTGATAGTTCGCCTGCCGAGAGGCTTAAGAACATATCTAGTCTGGCTTTTAAGGGAGAAAGCCGCGACCGGATTGTTTGCGGAAACTTGCTGGGGGATTCACTACCAGTTTTTGATGCTCCCCATAATGGACCCGAGCCACCATACTGGAATGTAGTGGTTCCAATTTGGGGCACTCAAGTTTCCTAATCTTCCCGACAAGGGGCTTCCACCGGACTATGAGTTAGTTCTTCTAACTCCTCAGAAAAACTAAGGACTCGCGCTTGAAGCAGAATCTTCCATCATCAATCTCTCACCACCTGGACTCGACTCAACTAACATATCAACGAGCGCGCGTGCTGCGGGCGGTAAGTTGGTCCGATCTCTAACGAGGACAGATCGGGTACGGATTGACCAGTCATCTTGCAGATTCAACAAGGCGATGTTCATCGTCTTTCTGTGACGATTAGCTGCTGATTCCGGGACGATACCTATCCCGACTCCAGCCTCAATAAGGCGGCACATAGCTTCAAAACTCCGCACCTGTAAACGAAGGTGTTTTTCGTACCCGCTTCGCCGAAATTGCCGCCTTAGAAAATCAAGAAGCGTACTGCCCTCGTGCAGCGAAATATGCTCGTAACTCAAGGTATCTCTGAACATCACGCCGTCGGATTTGGACAGTGGATGATGAGCTGACGTTGCGAGCATTAATCTGTCAGTTGAGAATGGAATAATGTCCAGGTCATCCGTCTTTGGGTCACCGGAAATTATTCCGAGATCGGATGTTCCATCTGCAACTGAGCGAACAATGTCACGTGTCAGACGTTCCTGTAAATCTACCGTAACTCCCGGCCATTTTGACAAAAAATGCGCCAGCGTTTCTGGCAAGAACTCAGTCAATGCAGTGGTGTTTGCCGAGATTCGAATATGGCCGGAATCCGGGTTGATCATTTCCTCGATCAGAAAATCGACTTGACGGAGAACCAAACGCGCCTGACGTAAGAACACCTTGCCTGCATCGGTCAGCGTGACGCCTTTGTTGCTTCGTAAGAACAATTGCTGCCCGGTTTCCTGTTCGAGCGATTTTATACGGGCACTGGCTGCCGGTGGCGACAGAAATGCTTTTTCGGCTCCATGTGTAAGATTTCCACATTCGGCAATGCATACAAAGAGCTTCAGATCGATGAGTTCAAGGTTCATGGCGTTCACCTAACACGAACGCGGTCTTATTTATATGCGAATTTTCTGAAGGCGAGAACTGTGTAAACCTCCTGTGAAACTGAAGTCGAGGTTACCATGCAACAGGACCAACTCCAGGAATGGGTGGGAAAATCAGAACATAGGATTGAGCGTATCGCGCCATTCCCAGCGAACGCATTGGCGGCGACACTTGATCGTGACGATCCTGTTTACGAAACCCTGACCGCACTGCCACCACTTTGGCACTGGTTGCATTTCCTGCCAGTTTTCAAACTGTCCGACGCTGGGTATGATGGTCATGCTGCCCTTGGCAGTTTCCTTCCCCCGGTGCCTTTGCCACGTCGGATGTGGGCAGGAAGCCGACTGCATTTCCATGCTCCGATGCGAATTGGTAAAGAGCTCAAGAAGATTTCGACAATCAAATCGGTGAAGACCAAATCCGGGCGATCCGGTCAGCTGGTCTTTGTCACCGTTGGCCACCAGGTTTTTGACGGCGGCACGCTTGGCATCGATGAAGAGCATGACATTGTTTATCGCGAGGAACCGAAAGCGGGTGCCCCGGCCCTGACACCACTGCAAGCCCCGAGCGCTTCCGATTTCTCCCGCGACATCAATCCTGATCCGGTTCTCTTGTTCCGTTACTCCGCTCTGACGTTCAATGGCCACCGGATTCACTACGATCAGCCGTTCTGTGTGAATTCAGAAGACTACGCTGGGCTTGTCGTTCACGGACCGCTACTGGCAACGTTACTTCTTGACCTGCTGCGCCGCGAAAAACCGGACGCGACAGTCAAGAGCTTCGAGTTCCGCGCGATGTCGACAATCTTCGACACTGAAAAATTCTCGGTCCATGGCGCTGCTGACAAGGATGGAAAAACCTTCCATCTCTGGGCGCGTCGGCAGGATGGCGCGCTTGCCATGAACGCCAAAGCAACGATTGCTTGAGGTGTCATATGAATTTTGACCACACAGAGATCCGTGAAGCCGTTCGGGCACTTTGCGCCACATTTCCACCAGAATATCACCGGAAAATAGATGAACAGCGTGGCTATCCAGTGGATTTTGTCAACGCCCTGACAGAGGCGGGTTGGCTTGCCGCCATGATCCCGGAAGACTATGGCGGCTCGGGCCTTGGCCTCACCGAGGCGAGCGTCATCATGGAAGAGATCAACAGGTCAGGAGGCAACTCCGGCGCGTGTCACGGCCAGATGTACAATATGGGGACCCTGCTGCGCCATGGCTCGGACGTGCAAAAGCAGCGATATCTGCCCCGGATCGCCAGTGGTGAATTGCGGCTGCAATCGATGGGAGTGACCGAACCCACAACCGGCACGGATACCACCAAGATCAAGACGACCGCGGTCAAAAAAGGAGATCGCTACGTTATAAACGGTCAGAAGGTCTGGATCAGCCGGGTGCAACATTCCGATCTGATGATCCTGCTGGCACGCACCACGCCGATTGATCAGGTCACGAAAAAGTCGCTAGGCATGTCGATCTTCATGATCGAACTCAAAGATGCCATCGGCAACGGCATGGAAGTGAACCCTATTCCCAACATGGTCAACCACGAGACCAATGAGCTTTTCTTTGATGATCTGGAGATCCCTGCTGAGAACCTGATAGGCGAAGAAGGCATGGGGTTTCGTTACATACTGGACGGGCTCAATGCAGAACGCACGTTGATCGCCGCCGAGGGTATCGGTGATGGCTACTGGTTCATCGAAAAAGTGAGCGCCTATGTCAAAGAGCGGGAGGTTTTTGGCAGGCCGATCGGTCAAAACCAGGGCGTCCAGTTCCCGATTGCAGAAGCAAAAATAGAACTGGAAGCCGCCAACCTTATGCGGTTCCGCGCCTGCCAGCTCTTTGATGCGGGCCTGCCCTGCGGGTCTGAGGCCAACATGGCCAAATATCTGGCAGCGAAGGCCAGCTGGGAAGCGGCCAACGCGTGTCTGCAATTCCATGGCGGGTTCGGTTTTGCCAACGAATACGACGTGGAGCGCAAATTCCGCGAAACCCGGCTTTATCAGGTCGCTCCAATCTCCACCAATCTCATCCTGTCATATGTTGCCGAGCATGTTCTCGGCCTGCCGAGGTCATTCTAATGCTCCCACTTGAAGGAATTACAGTCGTCAGCCTTGAACATGCGATCGCGGCTCCATTCGCAACCCGCCAGCTTGCTGATATGGGCGCGCGCGTGATCAAAGTTGAGCGACCTGGCGTTGGGGATTTTGCGCGCAGCTACGACACCCGCGTAAACGGCATGGCCTCGCATTTCGTCTGGACAAACCGGTCCAAAGAAAGCCTGACGCTGGATGTCAAACACTCTGACGGGGCCGACATCCTGCAAAAGCTGGTCACAAAGGCTGATGTTGTTGTGCAAAACCTCGCACCTGGCGCAGCTGCGCGCCTCGGTCTTGGGTACGAAGATCTATCCAAGACCAACTCCGGTGTCATAGTTTGTAACATCTCTGGATACGGCAGAGGTGGGCCGGACGAGAACCGCAAGGCCTACGATCTGCTGATTCAGTCTGAATCCGGTTTTGTGACCACGACCGGCACACCGAATTGTCCAAGCAAAGCCGGAATCTCAATCGCGGATATTGCGGCCGGAATGTACGCTTATACGAACATCCTGACAGCGCTCATGCAGCGTGAAAAAACCAGAAAGGGCTGCGAGATTGATCTGTCGATGCTGGATGCGATGACAGAATGGATGAGTTATCCGCTCTACTACGCCTATGAGGGGGCTGAACCTCCTGCGCGTGCCGGTGCCAGCCATGCCACGATTTTCCCTTATGGTCCCTTTGCGGTCGGGGACAGGCGCACGGTCATTCTGGGCTTACAGAATGAACGCGAATGGAAAGCCTTTTGTGACGTGGTCCTTGAAGCACCGGGACTTGCAACAGACTCGCGATTTTCATCGAACAGCCTGCGCGCCGAGAACAAGATCGCCCTTACCCAGATCATCACATCCAGTTTCGATGATCTGACAACCGAAGCTGTGATCGAGCGGTTGGACCGGGCCAGTATCGCCAATGCGAACATGAATGACATGTCCGACGTCTGGCATCATGTGCAATTTGAAGCCCGCAATCGTTGGCGCGAGGTGCAAACACCAAAGGGGTCAATTCCTGCGTTGCTTCCCCCAGGTGGAATTGGATCAGAGCCCCGTATGGATGCCGTACCTGCGCTTGGTGAACACTCCGCTGATCTCCTTGCAGAGCTTGGCTACTCAGGCAGTGAAATCTCAAGATTGCAAAATGAAAGGGTGATCTGATGCCTAATCTAAAGTCAGCCCGCAGCTTTCTCTTCGTTCCCGGGGACCGGCCAGAGCGTTTTGCCAAAGCGGCAGCCGCAGGTGCCCATGCCATTATCATTGACCTTGAGGATGCGGTGTCACCCGAGACCAAAGTGAAAGCACGCTATCATGCGAGAAGCTTTCTGGACAAGGTGGTCGGCCAGGACATACTGGTCCGGATCAATGGCACAGACAGCGAGTTCCACGATGAAGATCTCGCACTGGCAAGTCACAAAAATCTGGCAGGCATCATACTTCCCAAAGCCGATGCAAAGAGCTGTTCGGAATTGACACGAAGGTTGGATTCGCCTGTCTGGCCACTCATCGAAACCGTGCAGGGCCTCGTCGACCTAAGGGAAATCGTGACTTTGCAAAATCTTGGGCGTCTTCTGCTTGGTACAATTGATTTATCCATGGATCTGGGGGTGGATATTTCCCATGCTGCCAGCCAATCCACACTCGACACAGCCCGGTTCATGCTTGTGTCAAATTCTCGGCTGGGCAGTCTTCCTGCACCGGTAGATGGTGTCTTCACGAACTTGAACGACGAAATCGGACTTCAACGTGCAGCAGAGCATGCGGGAGCGTCTGGCATGGGTGGCATGATGTGTATTCATCCGCGCCAAACAAACATTATTCATACTGCATTTTCCCCGAGTTCCAGTGACTTCGAATGGGCGAATGCTGTTCTCCAAGCCTCTAAAACTGAAAAAAGCAGCTTCCAGTTTCGTGGCCAGATGGTTGACAAGCCGGTGCTTGCTCGCGCGCAACAAATTCTCGAAGCCCAGCCAGCACAAAGCTCTTGAAGAGCTCCGTCAGTCGCCGGTTCTAATGATTCTAGGTGTGCTTAACCAATCCAGAAGCGAAAGACCCCTAAAGGCTCCTTAGCAAAGAGGATGAAACAAAGCTTATGTTCATCGCGAAACGCGATGGCTCCGTTATCGAACCAATTCTGGGCAGATTACATGTTTCGCCTGATCCTTCTGGGACCACAGAATTCTCGGGAGGAAACCATGAAACTCACACGACGCACTGCGCTCAAATCTCTGGCTGCGGCAACGGCCGCACTGGCAACACCTGCTCTTGCTCAAAACAAAATCACAGTTCAAGTCAATACAACTATGAAACCAGGCGGTTCTGAAGAAGCGGGTATCGCGCGCTTCAAGGCTGCGCTAGAGGAGCTGGCTCCGGGCCGGTTTGAGGTTGTTCCATTCCTGAGTGGTCAGCTGGGCGGCGAAAACGCTGTCCTGGAACTGCTGAACATCGGTGAGACCCAAATCTCCCTGACAGGTGGCAACTGGCGCGCTCAGTACGCACCTGACTACGATCCGATCTCGATCCCGTTCCTGTTCCCGAACGGCGCGGCTGTCGAAGCTTTCATGGCCACTGACTCTGGCAATGCTTTGCAACAGCGCGGCATTGATCAGGGTGGCATCGTAGAGATGGGGGCTCAGATGCGCGCACCGCGTCATATGACCTCGAACAAGGCCATTACGACGCCAGACGACCTCGACGGGTTCCGGCTGCGTTTGCCGAGCATTCCTGTCTGGGTCGATGTATGGAGCGGTTTGGGCGCGCAAACTGTCGTTGTGCCCGCTACGGAGATCTACCTTGCAATGCAGACTGGTCAAGTCGATGGCCATGAGAACTCTCTCGTCTCGCCATTCTCGCGCAAGCTCTATGAGGTGCAATCGCATCTCATCATGACCGGCCACGTGCATTTCCCATGGCATTGGGTTGCATCGAACTCCTGGTTCTCGGGCCTATCCGATGAAGATCAGGCCGTTGTCCGTGCAGCCGTCGAAATTGCGCGTACTGAAGGCACTGCTGTCGAAGCGCAGAAGGATGTGTTCTATCTCGAAGAGCTCAAGAAAAAAGGCATGACCGTGGTTGAGCCTGATGTGGCTGCATTCAAGGCCAAGGCACAGCCCGCTATCGACAATGCAATGTCATCACTGGCTGACGGTGTGATCGAAGACCTACAAAACGCGATCGCTGCAAATTCGTAACCTCCCTGAAACTGGACGCCCGTCTTTATGGCGGGCGTTTTTTTATAAGCGCAGGGGGAACCACATGCAGCTTGAACATGAAAACACGGACGCTGCGGCGATCCCGACACGCAACGTGGGACGTGTCGAAAAGACGTTGGTAAAGATCACAGAACTGTTCTCGGGCATCATGCTGATGGGGCTTGTTGGATTGCTGGTCCTGTCGATCCTGTCGCGCGATGTCATTCGCTTTCCCGTTCCATGGCTCGAAGAAATCGCCACGCTGATCACGATCTACGCCGTAGCCTTCGCCTCGATCGGCGCGTGGTCTCGCGGAGCCCACATCTCCGTTGAGCTGGTGCCTATGGCCATAAAAGGCGTCTGGCATTCGCGCTATGCGCTCTTTCTGCAAATCCTGTCGATTGTATTCCTTGTGCTTGCGGCATGGGGTGCTGCCGAGATGATGCAGCGGAGCGCCAACAACCGCACAACGGCTCTCTCAATGAGTTTTTCGATTTACTATGGGGGACTGCTGCTCGCCTTCGCAGGCATGGTCTTTGCATCCCTTCTCCGTCTTGTCGGTGAGTTTTTCGACAAGCCAAAACAGGAAGGGTAGAGATCATGGAAATCTTTTTACCATTTGTTGGTGGCCTGATCTTTTTTATGGCATTGGGTCTGCCGGTCTTTGTTGCACTAGGGGCAACCTGTCTTCTCGCTCTCGCGATGACATCCGCATCCGGTGGCTTGCCGGTGGAGCTGATGTCTCTGAAGATCACGCAGACGCTAAACAGTTTCCCACTATTGGCGATCCCGCTCTTCATCCTTGCAGCAAACCTGCTCAACCGAGGAAGTGCCACAACGCGGATTTTCGATTTTGCCAATGTCATGGTCGGGTTTGTGCGTGGGGGGCTGGGACACGTGAACGTGGTAGCCTCAATGATTTTCGCTGGCATGTCTGGCACAGCGTCCGCCGACGCTGCGGGTCTGGGCGCTCTGGAAATCCGCGCCATGCGGGAAAAAGGGTACGACCTGAAGTACAGCACTGGCATCACAGCTGCTTCCAGCGTGATCGGTCCGATCATTCCGCCAAGTGTCGCCATGCTTGTATATGGCTGGCAGGCAGACGTGAGTGTCGGAGATCTGTTTCTTGCGGGCTTTGTACCTGGTGTGCTGATGGCTGTGCTGTTGATGGCGACGACGTTCATCATGTCTTACAAGATCGACATGCCGACGCGCTCGCTGCCAACAGCGCGTGAGGTTTTTGAAACCGGCCACCGGGCCGTGCTTCCGATGCTGACACCGTTAATCATCGTGGGGGGCATATGGAGTGGCATATTCTCACCGACCGAAGCCGGAGCTGTGGCCTGTGCCTACGCGATCGCGCTCGGTGTGTTTGTCTACCGCGATGTAAAGATCAAAGAGCTGTTCCAGGTCTTTGTGCAAAGCATGGAGTTCAGTGCCGTCATTCTGCTGATCATCGCGATCTCAGGGTTCTATGGTTGGCTGCTGGTGCGCCTGCAGGTGCCGCAAGCTTTGGCTGCCGGTCTGGTCGCCATGGATCTGCACACGACGATCCTTCTACTGATCCTGATGGTGTTCTTCGTCCTGGTCGGCTGCTTCATGTCGGTGATCGAGAGCGTGTTAATCCTAACACCCATTTTGGTCCCGGCCGTCGCCGCATCGGGAGTGGACCCGCTGTTTTTTGGCGTGTTCATGGTCATCACACTATCGGTCGGGGTGATAACACCGCCATTCGGAACGGTTCTCTATATTCTGGTTCCGATCACAGGAATGCGGTTTGAGAAGGTGGTTCTATCAGTCCTGCCGTTCTTGATCCCGATCCTTGCAACCATCCTGCTGGTGCTGTTCTTCCCGCAGATTGTCTTGATCCTGCCAAGCCTGTTCTGATGGGGAAGCCACATCGTATCGCGTGGGCAGCACTGGATTACGCAGTGATCACTTGCGCCGACATCGAAAAGTCCGTCGCCTTTTATGGCGGCGGGCTTTGCATGGCGATCAACCGGTTGGATGATGGCCGTGTCGAAGCGACGTTCGGGCGCTGCAAGCTCAACCTTCAGCCCAACAACCGGCACTATGGGCCGCCCAAAAATGCTGGAAGGTCTTGGTCTGCAAATATTTGTTTGCTGGTCGAGCAAGGCCTTTCTGATGTAGAATTCTGCTTAAAAGAGATAGGTCTCCGCATAGAAGAAGGACCGGTGGAGCGCGTCGGCGCTCAAGGCACAATCCTTTCGCTGTATTTGTACGATCCGGACGGCAATCTCATTGAGATAAGTGAGTACCTGAGCCATGCGGAAAAGATTTGACCTCGTTACCCTCGAACTCTTCCTGGCTGTGGCTACGTCGAAGAGCATCGCGCAGGCCGCTGCAACTGAGAACATCGCCGCGTCCGCCATCAGCAAGCGGATATCTGATTTTGAAGCCCAGGTTGGTACTGCTCTTTTTTACAGACAGCAAAAAGGCGTTGCCCTCACGCCTGCCGGCGAAGAAATGTTTCGCCATGCCAAAGACCTGCAGCGTCTGTTAGATCGTATCGACGATCATATGAGCGACTTTGCGCAAGGCTTGCGTGGAACTGTGCGGATCGCGGCAAATACGTCTGCGATTACACAGTTTTTGCCGGAGGATCTGGCGTTGTTTGTCGCGGATCATCCCGACATGCGGATCGATCTCACCGAGCAAACGTCAGATGAAATCGTAACCGCCGTCCGCGATGGTATTGCAGATGTCGGCATTTTCTCCGGCATGATCCCAAACCCGGATCTCGACGTGTTCACCTATCGCAAGGATACACTTGTTGTCCTGACGCCGAAAGGTCATCCGCTTGGGACAGATGGGCCAGTTTCGTTCAACGAATTCTCAACACATGATCTTGTCGGCCTTCAGAAGGGAAGCTCTCTGCAGGCCTTCATCGAGAAGCGCGCCGCAGAGCAGGAGTTGGAGCTGAGAACACGGGTTGAAGTCCTCAGCTTCGATGGGGTGCGACGCATGGTCGAAGCGGGTCTTGGCATCGCGATATTACCGCTTGGAGCCGTGGAGCCGTACCTGACGGCCTCTAACCTGCGGATGGCCCCTGTGGCGGATAACTGGGCTGAACGCACGTTGAAGGTGGCCGTGCGTGATGCTGAAGCACTGTCGCGGCCCATTAGATCTCTCATGGTCCATCTGACCAGTGAATTCCCCGAGGCCTCTTAGTCCCGGCATCTGGGATTGAGATGGGGTCTGTCGTCATTGAGCAATGGTTTAGGACGAGGGCAAACACCTATTTTGTCTGCAAAAGTAAGGAGACCAAGCAATGCAAATTGATCGCGTGGATCATTTCGTCCTGACAGTCGCCTCGATCGATGCGACCTGTGACTTCTATTCAAAGGTTCTGGGTATGGAAGTGACGGAGTTTGCGGGAGGACGTAAGGCGCTTTCGTTTGGGGCGCAGAAGATCAACCTTCACCAACATGGCAACGAATTTGAGCCCAAATCTCTGACGCCGACACCGGGCAGCGGCGACTTTTGCCTTATCTCGGCTGTCCCGATTGCTGAAGTTGTCGCGCATCTCGAAAATTGTGGCGTCGAGGTTGAAGAAGGTATCGTTCCGCGCACAGGCGCAACCGGACCCATCAATTCCGTGTATCTACGCGATCCGGATCAGAACCTGGTCGAGATATCAGTGTACGAATAAAAGGCAGTGTGCGCTGCAAGGAGATAGTTGAATGGACGGTTCACATCTGCCCGAGACATATATGACGAACCGGCCTGTTGGGTATGTCGAATTCCGCCAACGCTGCAGCGCCGATTTTCATCAACTTCACATCTCCAAAACCTGCATCTTGCGCATCCGCTCCGGGCGGAAAACAGTCCGGACCTTTGCGGGTGCTGAGACAACGGTTGAGCAAGGCGAGTTTGTCTATCTGCGTCGTGGTGAAAACCTGACGATCGGGAACATCATCGGTGATACTGGTCTTTACTTCTCGGAATGCCTGGTGATTGACGACAGTGTTATCTCTGATTTCCTGCAACGGCATCCAAACCCAAGCACTGCGCGCGAAATCAGAAAAGGGGTCATGCCGAACGGCTTCAACGACGCCTTCTCTCGCGTTGTCGCAAGCCTGGATGATCCCGATCTCTGTGATGGCATTTTGTCCTACCGAACGCAGGAATTGCTGATGTGGCTGCAGTTGCAGGGTGCCGAGCACCGTGTTCACTGCTGTGAAGGCCTGAAGGATCGGTTGCGGATGCTCTTTGAGGGCGATCTGGAGCGCAGTTGGAAGGCTCCGCAAGCCGCCCGAGAGCTTGGTATGAGCGAAGCCACATTGCGCCGGACGCTCAGCAAGGAAGGCACCGGTTTCATCGAAATGCTGCGCGATGTGCGCTTGTCGTTTGCGTTGATGCGCATTCAAACAACACAGCATTCGTTGGCCGAGATCGCTTTTGAATGTGGGTTCAGCTCTCAATCGCGCCTTAGCGAAGCGTTCAAAGCACGATTCGATATCACACCGGGAAAACTAAGGGCGTCTGAAGCTCAACTTGAGCGAATAGCGTAAAAGCTTGATCGATTCCGGAGATATAAGGCGCGACCTGAGTGGCACATAACGATCATCCGAAATACTTCTGATGGAGATCGAAAATGAAACACCTGATCAAAACGGTAGCACTGGTTGCTTCCCTCGTTACCCCGGCTTTTGCAGACGAAGCTTTCACCCTGTCCAGCCCTGACATCGCCGAAGGGCAGCAGCTCGACAACACATTCGTCTTGAACGCCTTTGGCTGTGGAGGCGACAGCATTTCGCCCGCTCTGGAATGGAGCAACGCTCCCGAAGGCACCAAGAGCTTCGTCATAACTGCATACGACCCAGACGCGCCGACGGGCTCCGGCTGGTGGCATTGGGTTGCCTTTGACATCCCTGCGGACGTGAACTCGTTGGTACAGGGCGCAGGTTCCGAAGGTGGCAACATGCCTGACGGAGCAGTCCAGAGCCGTACTGACTTTGGAGCCCCCGGCTTTGGCGGCGCATGTCCTCCTCCAGGCGAAGTACACCGCTATGAGTTCACCGTTCACGCTCTGGGCGTTGAAAGCCTCGGCCTCGACGAAAACGCCAGCGCTGCTTTGGTGGGCTTCATGACCGGCGCGAACTCTTTGGGTTCCGCAGACATTACAGCTGTCTACACACGCTAATACGCATATCGCACCAGTCGCCCGGTCTTCCGGGCGGCTAGACTTTCTGAAATTGGCTTCCTTTTTCTCGAGTGCCAAGCGTCAGTGAATAGGAACTGTTTTATCGATGAAAAAGAACAGGACCGCTTTCCAATTTGCTTTGTGGAATATGGTCCGTAGAGCCCTCTTGCGGTTCCGGCTGAAGAAAGGGCATGAATCTACGGGTACGTGTTGGCTTAAACCTACAAAACACAAGGTACTCCAGAAAGTTGAGCCAAGAGGCACTCGCTCTATCCGCAGGAATTGATCGCAGCTACATTAGCGAGATTGAATTGGCGAAATCCTCAGTTTCCCTCGACATTCTGGAACGCCTTGCGCGTGCCTTGGACGTAGACCCTCAAGTACTCCTCGCACCCCGTGAAAAGAAATGATCACACAGAAAAATGTACGCAACACAGCGGCCCCTATCGGACGCATTATCTGCATTATGACTGCAGAAGAAGTCGGCCTCCTCTATCAGTGGGACAACGGCGATACGCAAGTTGCACTATATTCTGACTATTCTACCGAAGAACTTGAAACCCACATTGGGAACTGTTCGCCTGTCTTTGTGCCAACTTCAAACAATTCCGAATGATCCTCAGCCGCTTGCCTAGCTTCTCGAAACATTTCAGGACGCTCGGTATCGATGCAGCGAAAATACAGTTGTACTTCGGAAAACCGCGTCTCTTTATCCCAATGCAGAAGGCTCGAATACGTCCTGATATCGTCGATACATTCACGTAGATAAGGTGGAAGAGGACGCACACAACTATATCCACCAGATGCTTGACCGGCTAAAATGCGCATCATCACATACCCCAAGAATTTTCGGCACATCAAATCAGCCACCTTGGCTTGTGGAAGATAATCCACTAAATGGCTGTTTCAGCATTACTATGGCTACGAAACACATAACCGCCATTGATTGCGATATTATAATCTTGCATTGATCAGGCAGCCCATGACGGGCTAACAGGTCATTGCACTGACACGCAGGCCCTGACCTATGAACTTAATGCAAGATGCCCCGAATGTTGTTAGCGAAGACGGGCTGCGCGCGCTGCTTGCTGAAGGACATTCGGCGGATGTCCTGTGCCGCGTTACGCCTACAAGAACCTCTGCCCAGTGGTCTGGTGTCTGGACTGTGCATTGCCTGTCACCTGACGGTGAGATGCGCCGACTGCTGGTTACTTCGCGCAACAATATGGTGGGCCGGGAATTCAAAACGATCAACGGGCTCGTCAGTTTCCTTGCAGGACTTGGCGTTTCGATCGTCTCGATCCCGATGCTCGAAGGCAAGGTCGCCTCTCACAAGCTGGACGACGCGAGCTAAGCCACTTGCCGTCCTTGCAGCAATCATCGCTGCGCCCGCCAATTCTGAAGGCTTCGTGCTTTCCATGCGGGCCGATGGCCAGCTGGAAACCAAATCCCCCCAATCCGGTTTCGCTCAAAGTTATGTCGACGGGATTGGTGCAAACCCGCCAGAGCTGATCGTCTTTGCAGCGCCTGAGCCTGATGCTCGGCCTCCTGCACCCGCCCGAGCAGTTCCCCGACCTGAAATCCTCGCAGCACTTGAAAGCACCGCGCATCGCTATGGCGGGCACCCGGCGTTGCGTCGCGCGGGTCTGTCGGTGACGGAATGGCAGGCCCTCTTCCAAGCCAATATCGAGATTGAAAGCGCCTATCGCCCGAACGCGCGCAGCTCCGCAGGTGCGATTGGCCTCGGACAGTTGATGCCTGTGACTGCCGCGCAGCTCGGCGTTGATCCGCATGACTGGCAAGCCAATCTGGATGGCTCTGCCCGTTACCTCCTGATGATGTTGGCGCATTTCGGCACGCCCGAACTCGCACTCGCCGCCTATAACGCGGGGCCTGACGCGGTCGCGCGCTATGGCGGCATACCTCCTTACCGAGAAACCCAAAACCACGTGCGCCGCGTCATGGCCGTGCGTGATCGACTGACTGGAGCCTCCTGATGCACATACAATTTCGTACGATCCTGTCGCTGGCTCTGGCCAGTCTAATGATTGCCAACCCGGCCTTTGCGCAAAGCATTGACCTCTCCCCGGTGCAGAACCTTTTGCAGGGCATCGTCGACACGATCACCGGCCCCTTGGGCATTGTCATCGGGACCTTGGCCTTGATCGGCGTGTTCCTTTCATGGCTCTTTGGCATCCTCGACTTCCGCCAAGCTCTTTGGGTACTGGTCGCGATCGCAGGCATCGCAGCTGCGCCGACCATCGTGACCGCCATCTGGGGCGCGTAAATCCGGCATGGCAACGCAAACCCGCCTCTTCCTGGGCCTAATCCGGCCGCCAAAGCTCATCGGCTTGCCGATCATGTATGCCATGGTTTGGCTGTTTGGGTTTGTGTTGCTGTTTCTGTGGGTCCAGAGCTGGCCGGTGATCATCATTGCCGCTCTGGCCTATCCCGCGCTGTGGAAAGCCGCTGACTGGGACCCGGCCTTTCTTGAGGTGATGGTCACCGCCTTGCAGGAGACGCCGCCTACCCCGAACCGCAAGATCCATTCGGGGGACAGCTATGCGCCATGATCCTTCGGATGATCTTGCCGTGCTGCCGGATTGGGCGCGCAAAGAGCGGCCGATGGCCAGTATGCTGCCCTATGTCAGCCTCGTGAATGACGTGACGATCCGCACACGCGGCAATGCGCTGTTCCAGTGCATCCGCCTTGATGGCGTCAACAGTATGACCAGCGATGACGCGCATTTGGAGAAGATCCGCGCGCTCTTTGCTGCGATCATCGCGCAGATCGGGTCAGAGTACAGTTTCTACGTGCACAAGGTCTCCAAGGCGATCGAGACCGCCTTGTCACCGGTGCCCAATGAGGGGTTTGCGCAAGAGCTGGATAGCCGATGGCAAACGGCCATGGCGCGGGCGGGCCTGCGGGACAAAACGCTCACACTCACAGTTCTGAAACGTCCTCCCCTCGGCGCTCGGCTGCGCCTGAAACGTGCAGATTCAATCGCGCAGCTGAAAGAACAGACAACCAAGCAGCTGCGCAAGCTCGAGGAGGTCGTCGGTTTTCTGCTCTCGTCTTTCGCAGAGATGAGCCCGCGCCTTCTTGGAGCTGAAAGCGGCGAATTACTCGGGTTCCTCGGGGCACTCAATATTGGCCAAGAGCGACCGCTCTTCGCGAAATCCCGCTTTAGCGTCATTGCCGATGATGTGGCCAATACGCGTGTCACGTTTCAGGGGCGCGGCTTTGCGCTCGACGACGGGACAGCGGGAAAGCGGTTTGGCACCAGCTTTGCGATCAAGACCTATCCGGCCAAAACCAACTGCACCATGTTCGATGAGCTGAACCTGCCCGTCGACATGGTGGTCACACACTCCTTCACGCCGATCAACAGCAACATCATGGCCAGCCGGATCAAGCGCCAACAGCGTCTGATGAAGGCCAGCGATGACGGCGCGATTTCCCTCGCCGAAGAACTGGTCGACGCGCTCGACGATCTGGAATCCAAGCGCCTCAGCTTTGGCGATCATCACATGACGGTGACGGTTTTCGCCGAGACCGAGGAAAAGCTGGAAGCCATCGCTGCCGAGGTGCGCAACATCGCGGCCAGCGAAGGCGTCAATCTGGTGAACGAGAGCTTTGCGGCGCGGACCCATTATTTCGCGCAGCATCCGGGCAATGGGCAGATGCGCAGCCGCAAGGCCGCCATCACCAACACGAACTTTGCCGACCTCGCAGCGCTTCATCGCGGTCAACTGGGCAAACCTGGCCATCAGGTGCCTTGGGGCAAACCGATTACCCTGTTCCCGACACCTGAACGCTCGGGCTTCCTTTTCAACTACCATGAGACGGGTCAGCCGGACAAAGAGCCGACAGGCGGGCACACCTTGATCCTCGGTCGCCCTGGCTCCGGCAAGTCGGTGTTGTCAGCATTCCTCATGACCCAAGCCTGGCGTTGCGACGCGCGCGTGTTCGTCTTCGACTATCGCGCGGGCATGGAAATGGCCGTGCGGGCCAATGGCGGGCGATACAGTGCTATTAAGGCTGGAGAAGCGACAGGCCTAAACCCGCTGCGCACAGAAATCGACGGACGCGGGCAAGCCTGGCTGTCGGATTGGTTGGCGACGCTGTTACATCGTGCTGACAAGCCTCTAAGCCCGGTCCAGATCAACCGCATCCAAGAAGTGGTGCGCCAGAACGCCGGGGCGAGCGACGCCGCGCTTCGCAACTGGCAGGATTTGGCCTCACTCTTTGTGGCCGGGGCGGATGAAGGGGATCTGTTTGAGCGGATACAGGAATGGACCTCAGATGGCCGCTATGGCTGGATATTCGGGCAAAGCACCGAGGATACCTTCTCGCTCGATGGTGATGTCGTGGGGTTTGACCTGACCGGCATTCTCGACAGCGAAAGTGAGAAAGAACGCATGGCGGTCCTGTCCTACCTGTTTCGACGGGTGGAGCGGGTGATCGAGGATCGCAAGCCGACGCTGATCATCATTGATGAAGCCTGGAAGGCGCTGGATAACCCCTATTTTGCCGACCGCCTGAGCAATTGGCTTGTGACCGCGCGCAAACAAAACGCAGTCGTTGTGATGATGACCCAATACGCAAGCCAGCTCGATAAAACCCGCACCGGCAAGACAATTGTCGAGGCTGTGCCAACGCAGCTCTTGCTTCCTAACATCCGCGCCTCATCCAGCGATTACACCATGCTGGGCCTCACTGAAAAAGAACTCAGCGTTCTGCTCGGCACAGGCAGCAACTCCCGTCTGGCGTTGGTGCGCGATGATCAAGGCTCGGTGGTGATCGATGCCGATCTGAGCGCCCTTGGGCCCTACCTCACGATCCTTGGCGGCATGGAAAAGGGCGAAGCACTGGTCGGTGCAGATTATCGCCAGAACCCCGATTTTTGGAGACAGATTGATGCGTAGACTTTGCGTTCTGACCCTCACCCTTTTGACCCTAACAGCCTGCGCGGAATACCGACCGTCCGAAGCTGAATGCTTCAACTCGTTTGCAGAGGTCAGTCACAGCAACTGCAATTTCGAGCTGCTCGGGCCGATTGGTAGTCTCAGTGAGTAAGCACCGCCTGCATATCTTTGCGGGCTTGGTCTGTTTCTCCGCGCCGTTGGCCTATGCCCAAGGTGTGCCCACATTTGATGCGGGCATGTTCTTGCAACGCGAGCGCGTGCTGCAGCAGGGCGAACAAGATCTGGCGCTGCAGCAGGATCGGTTGACCAAAGAAGAAGAGCTTGAGGCGCTCGAGCAAGAACAACTCCAGGCGCTGGAAAACATCCTCAATTCCACGACGTTGGCCAGCGGGAATCCCGGCGCATTGGTCGCGAGTTTGGAAACTGGTTCTTCGCCTGAGAGTGCTGCAGAAACGCTTTATGGCCCGGTCGACCCGAACCCAGGCGCGGCTCAGATGTTCGGCGACGCCTCTGGTTCAATCGAGCAGCTGATCATTCGTGCGTCTCAGGAAACGCATCATATGTCAGGTGTGCGCGCGGCGGGCTTATCGCCCAAGCAATGGCGCTGCCTATTACAGGCCTTGATCTGGCAAGAAAGCCGCTTCACCATCGGCGCGCGTTCCCCTGTCGGCGCATTCGGTCTGACCCAGATTATGCCCGGAACGGCGCAGGATCTCGGGATTTACCCGGCCTACTATGAAAACCCTTACATCCAGGTCACGGGCGGCGCGCGCTATCTGGCGCAGATGTTGGCCATGTTTGACGGCAACATCATTCACGGGCTCGCGGCCTACAATGCCGGTCCCGGCAATGTGCAGCGCTACGGTGGCGTGCCACCCTTTGCTGAGACCCAGCACTACGTCCAGGTGATCCCCGAGCGCTACAATCTCTACCTTGCCCGTGTCGGCGGCGTTGACGCGCTCGGCACCATTGATCCCGTCTTGCTCGCAAACTCTACAATGAGCCTGACCTCCTTCGGCGCAGGCGTATATGGCGATTACTCCTTGGTCTCCGTGCAAGCGGCCGCGTTGCGCGTGCAGGACATCATCAGGCGCATTGGCGAGACAGATGACATTCACGCGGCCATGTCGCTCAACACCTACGCGCGGGCCGAACTCGCCCGCCTGATCGCCATCCGCACGCGCCTCAAGGCCGCCCACACCCGCCCGCTCAGCGCGGAAGCGCTGGCCATGGCGGCCGCGCAGGCCCGCGAACAAGACTTCATGCAATTCGATCTGGAGGCCCTCCGATGATCCGCTTTCTTTCTGCCGTAGCCACCTGCGCATTGTTGGTTGCGTCTCCTGCAATTGCTCAAGGCGTGCCGACGGTCGACACGCGCAACATCGCCCAGGAAATTCGCCAGCTGCAGCAGATGCTGGAGGATTTCGGGATCCAGACCGACCAGCTCGACACGCTTTTCGAGCAGCTCGACCTGGTGCAGCAGCAACTCGACACACTCAATGAGACCTACGCCGCCCTGACTGGCGCGACGGATATTATCGAGATGGCCATGGGTGGTGATCTCGACGGGCTTCTCGATCAGGAATTCGGCGACCTCCTTGGCACCATACGGCAAATCCAAAGCGGCGATTTCAGCGGCCTCATCGGCAACGCCGCCCCTCAGATGGAAGGCCGCATGACGCAAGCCCTAGAGGATGCGGGCTTTGATCAAGACAGCCTGTCCGACATGGCCAGCAGCGGCAATCCAGGGGCGGAGCGCATTGCCAGTCAGGCAGGCACCGGGGCCGTCATGTCGGCAGCCGCTGAAAACAGCTATGAAGAGGCCGCGCAGTCTCTCGAGCGGGTCGAGCAGCTGGTCTCATTGATCCCAGACATGGAAACGCTCAAGGAGGCTGTCGATCACAACACACGCGTTACAGCCGAACTGGCGATTGCCATGACGCGCATGTGGGAACTCGAAGCCATTCAGACCGTCGGCGCGGGCCAGTCCGGCGTGGTGGATGCCGCCACGCTTGCCGCAGAGCGCCGCTACATGGACTTCACCTTGCCAGAGCTGCGCGCGAACTGATCCTATGAACAGTGAGGCAGAAATCATCGAAGAAGAGCTCGTCTACGGCGCACGACGACGCGAGCTCTTGTGGCGGAAACTGGGGCTGACAGGCATGGCGTTTGGCATGGCAGGTTGCCTCGCCGCTGCCCTCGTGGCCCTGTTCGATGTGGACCCGCCGCCCATGATCGTGCCCTTTGATAGCGAAACCGGCATGGCCCTCCCCAATGCCATGGTTGAAGCGGTCTCACTCACGGAACGCCCCGCTATCATCGAAGCACAGGTCTACCGCTATGTCATAGATCGAGAGACATACAACCAGCTCGACAATGATGTGCGTGTGCGGCGGGTCCTGGACCAGTCTGACGGCGCGGCCGCTATAGGACTGCGCGCGCTTTGGACCAGCGGCCATGAGGCCTATCCGCCCGACAGCTACGGCACAGATGCCCGCCTTGAAGTCGAGGTTCTGTCGATCACCCATATCAGTACCAATCGTGCCCAGGTGCGCCTGCGCAAGCGGCTCAGCTCGCCGCGCGGCAGTCAAAACGGGCTCTTCACCGCAACGCTTATGTTTGAGTTTCGACCCGAGAACAGCCGGTCAATTGACGACGTCTGGCAGAACCCCTTCGGCTTCACCGTCACCGAATACGCGATCCGCTCGGATCGCTTGGAGTAACCAATGCGTCGCCTGTTCCTGATCCTCATCTTCTTTGTTCCGCTTGCCGGAACCGCCTATGCAGAAACCCAGCCGCGACAAGGCCCCTATGATGCCCGCGTCCGACTGGCCACCTATCAGGATGGGCAGGTCTACCGCATCCGCACCAGCCTGACCCATGTGACCAGCATTGAATTCGGCCAAGGCGAGACAATCCGCTCAATCATTGCAGGCGACACTGAAGGGTTTCTCCTGGACGGCGTGCCCGGTGGCCAGGCTTTTGCGATCAAGCCGGTATCGCGCGGCGCGCATACCAACATCAACGTCTATACCAACCGGCGCAGTTACTATTTCAACGTCACCGAGGCGAGCTCGCCGACTTTCTATGTCATCCGCTTCACCTATCCGGAGTCCGCTCCCCAGCAATCGCGTGTGGCGGCAAGCCAACCTGCCAACCACGCCTATGGCGTCAGCGCACGGTCCGAGATCACTCCGCGTGAAATCTGGGACGACGGCACCTTCACCTACTTCCGCTTTGCCGCAAACGCACCGCTGCCTGCGATCTTTCGTTGGTCCGGCGGCAATGAGGGCAGCGTGAATGCGCTCGCGCGACCGGATGGAGTGATCCGCGTGTCAGGTGTCAGCGATCGATGGGTTCTCAGGCTCGGCGAGGACGAGATTTGCATCCAAGAGATGAGCGAGGCAAATCCCGATGAGTGAAACAGCTGAGCTTAAGAAGCGCCTCGAAGCGCTTGAAGGAAAACCACAAAACCAAAAATCGCGACCTTCTGCTGGCACGATTGCCCTAGGCATTGCGGCAATCGCCGCACTTGGCGGCCTCTTGCTGTTGTTCTCTGGCGGCTCTGAACCCGATAGCCTGGAAACAGCCTCACCGGATGAGTTCCAAGCAGCGGGACCGGGTTTTGGCGCGATAGAGTCACCCCCTGCACCGATAGACACTTCGCCACCGCCAGAGCTGGAACCAGACAGCGAGACGGAAGAGCTGCGCGCGCAAATGGACGCCATGCGGTCTGAACTTGAAGCACTGCGCAACGCGCCAGCACCCGAGACCCCTGCCGTTGACACGGAGGCGCTTGATACTTTGGGTGCAGAGATCGATGCCCTGCGCAGTGAGGCCGCTGCAACTCAGGCCGCTTTGCGCGAAGAACTGGAAGAACGTGCCCGACAAATCCAGCGACTGCAGAACGATCTGGAACTTGCACGCCTGGAAACCGCGCGCACTCCCGCACCAACCGGCCCCACGGCCGAAGAACTGCGCCTTCAAGAGCTCGAGCGGCGGCGGCAAGCAGAACTTGAGGAACTCCAAGCCCGCATCGCCAGTCCTATCATCGCCTTTGGCGGCACCGGAGGCGGCAACAATGAAACCGCTGCGCAGCAGCGGCGACTTGATGGCGACACAGACTTTGTCCGCAATGGCGCTGAACCCGCCGAGGTGACGCAAGCCCAGTTGATCGTGAATCCGGCAAACACAGTAGTTCAGGGCACGATGATCCAGGCGGTGCTGGAGACCGCAATCGACAGCTCGCTCACCGGTCAGGTCCGCGCCATGGTATCGGAAGATGTCCACGCCTATGACGGCTCGCGGATCCTGATCCCTCGAGGCGCACGTCTGATCGGACGGTATCAATCTGGCCTCGACATCGCGCAACAACGCGTGACGATCGCCTGGGACCGGATCATTCTGCCCAGCAACCAGACCGTTGAAATCAGTGCTTTTGGTGGCGACGAACTGGGGAGGTCTGGCACGACCGGCTTTGTCGACAGCCGCTTTGGCACTCGGTTCGGGTCAGCCGCCCTGATTTCGCTGATCGGAGCCTTGCCCGCCGTGGCAGCCCAGAATACCGAAGATGAGATAGCCTCTGATGTCTTGGAAGGCATTGGCGAAGACCTGCAAGACAGCGCGCAAAGCGTGATTGGCGAATATCTCTCCGTCTCGCCCGTGATCTATGTCGATCAAGGTGCCCGTGTCACCGTGATGGTCGATCGTGATCTGGAGATTTTTTGATCATGGCGGCCAGCTATCTGCAAAGCTCGATGGACAAGATCCCCGAGGCGCGTGATCCGAAGCTGATCGAGCTTTGCATCAATCCCGACGGCAAGTTGTGGGCCGAGTTTCAGGGGGATCACTTTATGCGGCCCGTCAATCGGCGGCTCACGCAGAACGAGATCAAGGACCTTGGCAATCAGGTTGCTTCCGCCGCGAACACCACGCTCAGCCGAACGAAACCCATCGTCTCGGTCAGCATTACCTACCGTGACCGCCCAATCCGGGCGCAGGTCATCCAGCCCCCCGCCGTTGATGGTGGCTATGCGATTTCCTTGAGGTTCTTCGCTGACCTGCCGCTGGAAAAGATCAAGCTGTCCTATCTCTTCGGAAAAGAGCGCAGCAACGAGGGTGCAAGGCGCAAGCGCAACGCCGAGCTGCGCAATGTCGTGGCCACGGGTGATATCGACGCCGCGATCAAGTTCTGTGTGTTCCACAAGCTCAACATGATCGTCTCTGGCGGCACCTCGACCGGCAAAACCGTCACGGCGCGCAAGATCCTCTCCTTCGTTCCCTCTGACGAGCGCATCATTACCATCGAAGAAGCCGCCGAGCTACGCCCAACGCAGCCCAATGTCGTCACCCTGATGTCTGACCGCGATGAAGCCACGCGCAGCGCTGATGTCCTGCTGACCTCCACCCTGCGCATGCGGCCGGACCGCATCGTCCTAGGCGAAGTACGCGGCAAAGAGGCTATGACCTTCCTCGAGGCGATCAACACCGGCCATGGTGGCTCACTTACTACCCTGCACGCTGAAACGCCGCAACTGGCGGTGCAGCGCCTCGCCATCGCCGCCCTGAAAACCGACGTGCCCATGACCTACCAGGACATGAACGACTACATCACACGCTCGATCGATGTGATCATTCAAGCCGGTCGCCATGAAGGTGCGCGCGGCATTACCGAATTCTACCTGCCGATTGATCCGGCCCATTCGAAGGAAACAGCCCATGTTTGAATACAAGATTGAACAGATTAACACCGCCAAAACTAAGCCGCCAAAGATCGAAGCGCAGCTGACCGCACTCGGCCAAGAAGGCTGGGAACTGGTCTCAGTGGCGCCGGATTTTGACGGCGAACACATACTGAGGGCCTTCCTGAAGCGGCGCACAGGCGCGAGCGCCTAAAGCCAACTTGAGGAGGATCCGATGGGCGTCGTGACCTGGATGGTAGAGACCACCGACAACTTTCTGGATGACGCGGCCCAAACCACCTTTGGCAACGTCGCCGGTCAGCTTGGTGGCGTGATTGCCGTGGCCTCTACGCTGGCTGTGATCGGCGTCTTTCTCAACATGGTGTTTCAGTACAAATCCATGGATGGGCGAACCGCCTTCTGGTTCGCCCTCAAGCTCATGCTGATCTCCCTCTTTGCAATGAACTGGGTCCAATTCAACGCAGTAGCCAGCGCCCTCATCAACGGGCTCGACCAGCTCGCGGGCGGCATGGTGGCAGGGCTTGGCGGCGGCGGAGCAGGTGCGTCCTACTTTGCCGAGGCCTTCGACGATCTCATCGAAGAGTTCGGCGACTACCTGAACGCGGCCGGTGACAACATGCATTGGATGGCCGGAGCCCTGATCGGCGCGATCGGCGCTTTCCTCCTCGGCGTCATCGGGGCGCTTTGCGGCCTTGTCCTGATCTTCGCGAAAATCATGCTGGCCTTCATGATCGGCATCGCTCCCATCATGATCGCGCTTTCGCTTTTTGATGTCAGCAAGGACTATTTCCATCGCTGGCTGTCCAGCACGGTGTCCTACGCGCTCTACCCCCTCGTGATCGCGGGCGTGTTTTCCACCGTCGTCGGAATGTCGCGCTCGCTGATGACCGAACTCGGTGATCCCTCAGGCGCGAGCAACATCGGCGCACTGGTGCCCTTCTTCATGATGATGTTTCTCGCAGGCGGCATGATCATCGCCACTCCGCTGATCGTACGCTCTATCTCAGGCAACTTCATGATGGCCGGACCGCCGAGCATTCCCGGTCCTGGCGGGTTCGCCAAGGGCTTGATCGGCACCAAGGGCTCGCGGGCTCGTGCTCGGTTTGGGACCAGATCAAACGCCGAGATCGCGGGAGCCGGAATACGGCAGGCGGGCGGAGCTACTGTTTCAATGGTTCAGAAGGTTGCTGAACGGGCGAAGCGGTTGGAGTAAAACTGGCCCAAAGCCACTTTGCGTCGAGAAAGTCGGAGACCTCAACACGGCCTTTCGAAGCAGACAATCTTTGCAACTGCAGCCCATGAGAGCAGCCTCGAAATCCGTGGAGGTGGCACCTGGTCTTAGCTTCAACTCGGGGTTGCTTGAAAAGTTGGTCTATCCGCAAAAGACAGGTTAGGATATTCGAGATTTAAGAAAGAACTATGAGGCCAGATAATTTCATGGCGGACGCCCATTTCAGAGTGCAGGTCGAAAAGGACCACCTTAAAAAGCTAGCAAGCGCAGACGCCATCAAGGCTTTGTCGGAATTGATATGGAACTCAGTCGATGCTGACGCCACTCGCGTGGACATCGAAATTGAGAATGATGATATCAGCATGCGCTCAATCACTGTCCGGGACAACGGCCACGGCATTCCACACGAGGAAATCAAGCAACTCTTCGGTAGCATCGGCGGGTCTTGGAAGCGCCACGGAAGCCGCTCTAGGGGCAAGAAGCGAATCCTGCACGGCAAGGAAGGTAAAGGTCGCTTGAAGGCTTTGGCGCTCGGGCGATCGGCTGAGTGGATTGTGCGCTACAGGGACGAAGACGGCAAAGGCAAACTGCTCGGATACAAGGTTTCCCTTCTACGGGATGATCTTGTCGATGTTCGTGTGACTGAACCGGAAGAGGCCGATCCTGCTCTTGGCACCGGCGTGGAAGTCAAAGTGGCCGAGCTCGATAAGAACTATCGGTCCCTTGAACCGGAAAGATCGGTACAGTCGCTGTCCGAGGTCTTTGCGCTTTATTTGACGGACTATAAGGAGGTGTCGATTTTTGTCGAGACCGACAAGTTGGACCCGAACAAAGCCATCAAAGAGAAGGTCAGCATCGACCTAGACCCTATCATCGAAGGTGAAGGCGACAACGCCAAGGCCTACCCAGTTTCCCTTGATCTTATTGAGTGGAAGACATCAACCGAACGCTGGTTCTTCCTATGTGGGCAGCACGGTTTTCCGTTCCAACGTGTCAAGCCACGTTTCCACGCGCCCGGACACCAGTTTTCAGCTTACTTAAAATCCAGCTTCATCGATGAGCTTCAGGAACGCGGTGAACTGGAACTAGCCGAGATGATCGCACCGGCACTATCAGAAGCACAGGATGCTGCCGCCGAAGTCATTAAACGTCACTTTGAAAACAAGGACGCGGAGGCGGCGCAAACAGAGATTCAGCAGTGGAAAGAAGAAGAGGTCTACCCCTATAGGATCGAGCCGCAATCCCCCGTCGAAGAGGCTGAACGCAAGGTCTTCGATATTGTCGCGCTTAACGTCAACAAGCACCTTCCGGATTTCAAGATTCAAAGTTCCAAGAGTAGGGCGTTCCAGATGCGTATGCTCAGACAGGCCATCGAGAAAGGCCCCGACGAGCTACAACATATTTTAACTGAAGTTCTGGAGCTTCCGCCAAAAACCCAGAAGGAAATGTCCAAGCTGCTTGAAGAAGCCGATCTAGCCAACGTTATCAGCGCCGCGAGGTTGGTATCTGATCGGCTCAGGTTCGCTACCGGGTTAGAAGCGCTGATATTTCACCCTGATACGAAAAAGCACCTCAAAGAGCGCAGCCAACTGCACCGCTTAATCGCCGAAAACAACACATGGATATTCGGAGAAGAGTTCAACCTGACCGTCGATGACCAGTCGCTGACTGAGGTGCTACGGAAGCACCAAAAGATAATCGGAAAGGATACCGTCATCGATCGCCCCGTTACTAGGGTGGATGGAAAGGTGGGCATCGTCGACTTGATGTTGTCCAGGGCGCTTCCACAGCGTCGGGAAGGCGAATGTGAGCATCTCATTGTGGAACTAAAAAGACCTAGTTGCAAAATAGGTTCAGCAGAGATCAATCAGATCGAAGACTATGCATTCGCTGTGATCGAGGATGAGCGTTTTCGGCATTTGAATACGCGATGGAGCTTCTGGGTAGTTTCCAATGAACTGGACGCCAGCGCCAAGAGGAAGACCCGTCAGCTAAACTGTCCACCTGGTCGTATCTATGCGTCTGATGATGGCATGGTGGAGGTGTGGGTGAAAAGCTGGGCGGAGGTTCTGGATGCATGCAAGTCGCGAATGAAGTTTGTGCAGGATAAACTAAATGCCAACGTCGATATGGACAGTGCCTTAAAATACCTCAAGAAGACTTACGAGAAGCATCTTGTTGGAGTAGCAGAAGAGCACGCTGAAGAGCTAGAGCCGGAAGTGGCTGAAAATTGAAGGGCGGCCTATCGAATTGAAGCCGTTTTTCCCGGTTTCCTTTCTCATGCCCTTCTTTTTTCGTGCGGCCGCGGTGAGTGTCTGCTCTCCCATTTTATCCCCGAGCTGCCTCCTCCAAAAATCTCTCCACTCGATCTGTCCCAGCCTGATACTCGCCCCGGCTAGGCGTGTCGTCCGACGTTACTTTCCGCTGTTCGCTGACAAGGTCTTCGACCTCTTCTCGCAGTTTCCCACCGCCTGCGGAACCACCAACTGGCACCACCTTCGGCAACTCAAGCTCTCCGATCTTTGCCTCCAGTGCCTTGATCTGCCCTTGCAGCCCGCGCATCTGGTCTCCTGCCGAGGGATAAGGTAGATCGCCGGTCTGCTTGTCGAAAATCTGCTTAAAGAACCTGTCGTCATAGTATTTGATCCGCTTGGCGCGGACGGGCATTTGCGCGTCGACGACCAGAACAATGTCATCAAGATCCATACGCCGTGCCTCATCCTCGGGTAGGAGCGCGGTTTCTTCAGTCCGTTCAGACATGCTGCGACCAGCGAAAGGGTTTCGGCCGACAGAACGCGAGCGGGTCACAACGCGCTTGGTTGTTTTGCCAACGGCCTTGCTGAGCTCTTCGATGGTCTTTTCGTCTGAGGGGGTCAAATAGAGCTTGATACCCGCGTTGCCCTGCAAGGCGCGGCGGGCGTTTTCACCGTAGATTTCGTCCAGCGCCGGGATCGTCTGTGTGACGATCGCGAGGTTCGCCCGGTAAGATCGCAGGGTTTCGATGCTGTCCAGAACGATGGGCATTTTGCCCAAGCGGTTGAACTCATCGAGCATGATCATCACAGGCCAAGGCTCGTCCTTGCCGGGTTCATGATCTTGCAGCGATGCCAGCAAATCCGAGAAGAACAAGCGGATCAGTGGCGCGAGGGGTTTCACCATCAGCGGTTCGACCACCAGGTAGACTGAAAACGGCGTCTTTCGGATGTCGCAGAAGTCGAAGTCAGAGGTTGCGGTTGCACGGTCGATGGCGGGGTTGGACCATTGTTTGAGGCCAGATGTCATCAAGAGCGAAAGGTAAGAGGTCAGCGTGTCGTTGTTGGTCGAGGCCATGCGCATGAAGATCAGCTTGGCAGCTGGATTGACCACTTCGTCGGCGCGGCGGCGGTATTCCTTCTGCTTGTCCCCGCCAGATGCGGTGATGCGGTAGATCTCGCCCAGAGTCGGCCGCTTTCGCTCGAACGCCAAAAGCCCTGCCGCCACGAATAGATCGATACCGCCATCGAGGAGCCCTTGGACCCGGTCGTTATCTGCTTGCAGGAACAGCGAAGCCAGAAGTTGCAGCTCCATCTGCTGGCGGTCGACGTTTTCCAGCGCCGATATCCGCAGCAAGGGATTGTAGCGGTGCGAGCGGCCGTCCTTCCAATCAGTCGGCGCGAACCGGAACACCTTGTCGCCCTGCGCGACCCTGTGGCGGGCCGTCGCATCGAAGTTTTCGCCTTTCACGTCCAGCACCACCGCACTGCCCTGATAGGTCAGAAGGTTTGGGATAACGAACCCCGTGGTCTTGCCGCGCCCGGTTGGGGCCACGATCAGGGCATGGGGGAATACTTTGGACATCACAAAGGGTTTGCGGCTCTTGGGCTTGCCCATTTTGCAGAGGACAAAACCGTGGCCAGGCTTGCCGAAGAAACCGTTTCGCTTCATCTCGTACATGTGCTGCCAGTGGGTTTCCCCAAACTTGGTCAGCGCGTCGTTCATCAAGACGGCACTAAGCAAAACACCGAAACCTGTGCTGATCCCCACGATCGAGTGAACAATCTGCATATCGCCCGCGTGGGTCGTTCGAAGAACCCCATAGCTGCGCGCAAGCATCAAGAAATCGATGTCAGCCCCAACCCCGAACCAGCGGAACGTCAGAAAGGCCGACGCCAGAACATAGCCCAACACCGCTCCCAGAAGAGCAAAGCTTATGACGCCGAGTGCGATCCGCGCCTTACCCATGCGTCACGCCCTTTTCGCCGTCGGCATCGACGTGCCGCTCGCGTCGGACGTCTATTTCTTCATTGGCGATCTCGTCGAGGACATGCTCCATCGCTACGCTGTTCGCCAAAGCGGCATCGCTCTGGAGATATGCCTTGGCCGCATAGAGCCGGTCCAGGCGGTCTTCTATATGTTCCTCCAGCGTGGTCTCATCGCCAATCGCCAAGTCCGAGGTATCCTCTTCTCTGACCAGCTCCTCCATCTCAGCACGCAAAGTCTCGCGTTCCAGATCGTTTCGGAATGGATCCGCCGTAGGGTCGTCCCTCATACGGTTCAGGATATCAGAGGTGGTCGGCGGCAACCCGTCGACTATGGCTTCCTGCCGGTCGACCTCCACCGCCCCACTGTCCTTGAGAACTTCAGCATCGGCCAACAAACGACCCAGATCACTGTGCACCTGGTCAAGACGGTCGATCGCTTTCTCAAGCTCATCGGCGCGTGACAGGTCAAAACCGTCCTTCTCGGCAATCGCCTTCAAATCCTGTCCAAGCCATTGCCGCTCAAGCGCGGCATTGCCCGCGCCGATTTCGACACGACGCGTCACCTCTTGCGCGTCAATTCCGGTGCGTTTCAAAGCCTGTTCTAGACGTTCGGCGAGCGCTGTATCCTGCAAAGCGCCTTGGGCCTCGGCCCTGATATTTGCGGCAGAATAGATCCCACTATCGGACGCGTCTTCGAGCAAGATGTGGGACTGCGTTCCCATGGGGCTCAGATGTGACAGTGAACGATAGATGTCGTTCAGCTCATGCTCGAGCGCCGCGCGCCGCTCCACAGGGGCCGCCGCAACAATGCGTTCGGCTTGGTTGATCTTGTCGTGAAAGGCATCCACAACCTCATCAAACGAATGCTGTTCTTCGACCATGCCATATACCTTTCCATCTGCTTCAATCGGTTTGCCCTGCGCCAAAAGTGTCGCGGCTTTGTCCAAGGCCGCTGCAATGTCGTGCTGGTTCTCGCGCGAGGCCTCGGCCGCCAGGCCGCGATAGAGTCGCGCGTTCTGCGCCACCTCAGCCAAGGCACGGTCAAGCTCCGGCCCCACACGCTCACGCCCGGACAGCTTTTGACCCGTGGCTTCGGCGCGACGCTGATCTATATCGCTCGGCCTCTTCGTCGTGACCCCACGCTCGAGTTTTCGTGTCGCCTCAAGGCGCAGCCCATAGCGGTCGGACACCTCCACCATCGCCTCGCGAAAACTGTCGTAATTAAAGTGGTGCCCTTCCTTTAGGAAGAAGAACTCGCCGTCCTTGCTGCGCCGGTTCAGAACGATGTGCGCATGCGGGTGGTCCCGGTCCTCATGCACGGCGGCGATGTAGTCAAAATGGCTGCCCTCGCCCTGAAAGAACCGCTCGCAGATCTCGCGCGTGATCTCGGCGACATCCTCTCCGCGTGTACCAATCGGGAACGCCATCAACAGATGTGAAGTATGCCCCAGTTTGGGATGAAACCCCTCATTCCATTGCGCTGAGAACCGGCGCATGACCTGCTCGATCTCTTTACCTGACAGAACGCTTTGGCCGTCGTAGGTGCCACGGCTGTCGATGATGAAGCTCGACTTGGTGGTCAGGTATTCCAGCTGATTGCGCAACTGAGATTTGTTGTGTGTGCCGCCGTCACGAATGGCTTTGAAGATCGCGGGGGAATGCCCCATGGCGGCGCGCGCCATTTGCTTGGCACGGGCGCGCGGGACGCTTCCACGAATGCGGCTCCAGTCGCGATCGAAGAATGCCTCCTGTGCGGCGGCAACGGCGCTATTCCGGGCCATCGGCAAAGCCCCCCAGAACGCGGGCAACCTCGCCGGACAGCGCGCTGCGGCGGCGCTGCGCCATGTCTTGGACTTGGTCAGCGATGTCGAAGATCAGCCCGGCCAAGGCGCGGACCTGGCTATGGGCAGAATCACCATAGGGCGGCGTCTTGCCCTGGCGTTTTGCCTCGTTCAGGCGCTGTGCGATCTGGTTGATGTTGTTGCCGGTGCGATTGAGCGAGGCCGAGAGCCCCTGCATCTGGTTGGCCAGTTCATCGTCGGGAACGAAGAGATCGTTCGATGCATGGATCAGCCGCCGCAACCCCTCGGCACGGCTGGTGATATCATGCCGCGTTAGCACTGCATCAAAGCTCCCAAGCTCTTTCGGTGTGAGCCGGACATTCACCAGTTCGGAGCGCACGCGCGCGTCGAGCTTTCGGCTTTGATCAGCCTTCAACGTGTAGAAGATGCTGCGGGTTGTGACGCCGAATTCACGGGCCAGATCCTCGATCGGCACCCCTTCGGCACGCTTGCGCACGATGGCAAATCGCTGGTTTTGCGTCAGTCGCTTGTGCCCTGGTGCGCGCGGTCGGCCCATGTGAAGTAATCACCCCTATTTCTTGCCAGCATCATACAGGTAGCCCTGCCAGCATCATACAGGTAGCCCTGTTATGGCATTTCGCCATAATTGATTCAATATTATAATATTGCATCAACTGTCTGTATTCCGTTTGGAGCAGCCTTAGGCTGCGACAGCCGGGCAAAACCCGGCCACATGCGCAAGGCCTGGCACCACTAGTCGTGGTTCCACGCCTCAGCATCGCCAAGCAATTGCAGCGCTATTGCGCAGGCTGCGCCTTCGGCGCTGGAATAGGTTTGATGGTCGGGCAGCTCGTGCAGATCAAAGGGCTGTTGCGGGTCGTCCGGGGTCTCAACTCGGACATAGATTGCCCAGCCATCAATCAGTTCTGGATCATCACAATACTCCTGCCCGCCATCGGGCAGATTATAGAACCCATGCAGATGCACGCTGGCGCGGCCCTCTCGGGCCGCCTGCCTGATGTTAGAATACCTCATGGCGAACCTCTGCACTTTCCCCGATGAAAAATTCGTCGGGCTTGCCATTCAAGCGGGTGCCGTCCCGACTGGTCAATCCAACAGCTGACCCATTCAGCGTGAAGGTGATGAGGTACTGCCCGAGGTCATCACGCGTCACCACATACCCGCAGTTGACCCAGTGAACGCGG
>NZ_LIKT01000017.1 GCF_001294455.1 Phaeobacter sp. 11ANDIMAR09 | reverse complement strand
CCATGGCCCTGGCGTTGGTAACGATCCAAAGTGGCGCCATCAGCCTGACACAGCGCATTGTCATTGTGGCGGGGATGAATATAGGCACCACCTGCACGGCCCTGCTGGCCGCTTTGCGCCATCTCGAAAGGCTGGAGCATTACCGCGCGGCGACCAAGGCGGTTTTGCCAAGTGTCCCAAAGCTGCCCTGAGATCATCCCGCCAGTGTTGAGAGTAAAAAAGAGGGCACTGGGGCCCTCTTTCTTCATTCACAGCGTTGCTTTCACGGGGCGGCCCGGTGTGCGCCCCCCAGAGAAGCAGCGTTACAGGCTGGCCTGCAGGGCCGCGACAACGGCGTCGCCCATTTCGCTGGTAGAGATCGGGTCAACACCATCTTCCCCAAGCAGATCGGCAGTGCGTGCGCCGTCCGACAGGACCTTCTCGATCGCTTTTTCCAGACGATCTGCCTCAGTTCCCATGTCAAAGCTGTAGCGCAGGGCCATTGCAAAGCTGAGGATACAGGCGATGGGGTTTGCCTTGCCCTGGCCGGTGATGTCAGGGGCGGAACCGTGCACGGGTTCGTACATCGCTTTGGGGCGGCCATTTGCCATTGGCGCACCGAGGCTGGCCGAGGGCAGCATGCCCAATGATCCTGTCAGCATCGCAGCACAGTCAGACAGAATATCGCCAAACAGGTTGTCGGTCAGGATGACGTCAAACTGCTTGGGCGCGCGGACCAGCTGCATAGCGCCATTGTCGGCATACATATGGCTCAACTCCACCTCGGGGTAGTCCTTGGCCACACGGGTGGCAACTTCGCGCCACAGGATACCGCTCTCCATGACGTTGGCCTTCTCCATCGAGCAGACCTTTTTGTTGCGGCGCATCGCCAGTTCAAAAGCAGAGCGCGCGGCGCGTTCGATCTCGGACTCGGTGTAGCGCTGGGTGTTGATGCCAACGCGTTCGTTGCCTTCTTCAAAGATGCCGCGAGGCTCGCCAAAGTAGACGCCCGAGGTCAGCTCGCGCAGGATCATGATGTCGAGACCGGCAACGATGTCGCGTTTCAAAGAGGAGAAATCGGCCAGAGCGTCAAAGCACTGCGCCGGACGCAGATTGGCATAGAGATCCATTTCTTTGCGCAGACGCAGCAGGCCCCGCTCGGGTTTGACCGAGAAGTCCAGATCGTCATAGGCCGGGCCACCAACGGCCCCAAGCAGAACCGCATCGACCTCTTGCGCCTTGGCCATGGTCTCATCTGCGAGAGGCACACCGTGCTTGTCATAGGCGGCACCGCCGACCAGATCTTCGCTTACATCGAACTGAATGTCGCGGGCTTCACCAAACCAGTTGATGACTTTACGAACCTCAGTCATGACCTCTGGGCCGATACCGTCGCCGGGCAGAATCAGAATCGATGGATTGGACATATGTGCCTCCTAAAAACAGTTGGAAATGGCCTACCCCTATGGGGCCTCAGGGTCAACAACAGCACCTGATTCCCAAGGTGCAGGCGTCGATTTGCCCGCCGGTTTTAGAGCTTTTGCCAAGAGCGACCACACCCGTCGGATGCGAGGCGTTTCCCGCATGGCGCTATGGGTGGTCAGCCAAACCGGCAGCGGTGGGATTTTGATGCCCAGATCCAGCTCGGCGACGCTGGCATCTGCGCGGGCCACATCGCATTGGCAAAACCCGATGCCACATCCTGCCCGCACCAGTTGCCAGTAGGTGGCCTGGTTGTCACAGCGCATGGGAAAGGCAGTGCGATCGACCTGCCATCCCATGGAGCGCATGGTGTTCAGGATCAGATCATTGCTGTCGTAGCCCACCAAATCATGGCGCCATAGCTCCTCTGCTGTTTGCGGCGTGCCGCGTTGCTCCAGGTAGGATTTGGCGGCAAAGATCCCCAACGGCAGATCGGCGACATGCCGGGTGATCACATCCAGCTGGGTGGGGCGATACATGCGCAGTGCAATATCGGCGGCACGGTAAAGCAGGTTCTCGCTTTCATCCGTTGGCACCAGTTCCAGCTCGATTCCAGGTTCAACCCTGCGGATCTCGGCCAGAAGGGGCGGCAACAGATAATGCGAGGCAAACACACTGGCGGTGATACGCACGGTGCCGGCCAGTTCTTCGGACTGGCCCGCAGCCTGAAGTGATAAGCGATACATCTGCGTCTGCATTTCGCGGGCCATAGGCAGCAGCGCAGTGCCCGCCTGCGATAGCTGTAACCCGCGTGGGTGACGCTCGAACAGGTGTTGATTGAGATCTGCTTCCAGGCTTTGAATATGACGCCCGAGGGTGGGCTGGCTGCGGGACAGCCGCCGCGCCGCCGCCGAAAGCGAGCCGGTTTCGGCCACGGCCAGAAAGCTCTGAATCAGCGACCAGTCGGTGAGGGGTATTTTTTCCATTCAATACTGAATGGCAGATCTGAACATTTTGGCAATAGCCCGCAACTTTCGAATGGGTGAAACTGCAGGAAGGTTTCAGCACAGGAGGAATATTGATGGTACAAACGGTTCTCATTCTGGGGGCCTCCGGGCGCTTTGGTCGCGCCAGCGCTCTGGCTTTTGAGCGGGCCGGGTGGCAGGTGAAACGCTTTCAGCGGGGGCAGGATGATCTGGCGCGCGCCGCAGCCGGGGTGGATGTGATTGTGAATGGCTGGAACCCGGCCTACCCAGATTGGGCCAGTCAGGTGCCAGGTTTGCATCGTCAGGTGATCCAGGCTGCGGAAGTCAGTGGCGCGACGGTTATCCTCCCGGGCAATGTCTATGTCTTTGGTCCGCAGACGCCCTCTCCCTGGTCCGAGAACAGTCCCCATGCCGCCGAAAACCCTCTGGGGCGTATCCGAATCGAGATGGAGGCGGCCTATCGGGATTGCAAAGCACAGGTGATCCTGTTGCGGGCCGGAGACTTTCTGGACACCGAAGCCTCGGGGAACTGGTTTGATGCGATGATCACAGCCAAGTTGAGCAAAGGGCTATTTGTCTCTCCCGGGCGTGCGGATATCCCCCATTCCTGGGCCTATCTGCCGGATCTGGCGCAGGCTGCGGTTGGTCTGGCTGAAAGGCGTTCTGAGCTGCCGCCCTTCTTGGACCTGCCCTTTGCGGGGTTTACGCTTTCGGCACAGGAGATGCTTGCGATCCTGAATATGCATCTGCGCCGGCCTGCCAAGTTGAAACAGATGTCTTGGCTGCCCCTGCAGCTCGCCCGCCCTTTCTGGCCCATGGGGCGCTGCCTGCTGGAGATGCGTTATTTGTGGGATACGCCGCATCGTCTGAGCCACGACTTGTTGCAGCAGCTATTGCCAGGCTTTCAGGCGACGCCGCCAGAAAAGGCCCTGCTGCGATGCCTGCCTAAGGCCCTGCTGAAACAGCAGCCCGGCGAAAGGCGCGATCTGGTGGAAAACCCGGTCTAGCCCCGGGGGCTAGTCCAGCAGTAGATCCACCCAAACCAGCCGGTGGCGGCTTGCGGTCGCGGCGGGGGAGGTCGCCCTGTCGGGCCAGACCACGCCGGCCCCCGTCACCTGCCAGTCCTTTGAGGGCAGCAGGTAGTCCACCCGCATGCGGCGCATCTCTCCCCAGTCGACTGTTTCAGTGCCACCTTCAGGGGATTGCGGGCGCGGATCTTGAAGCCGTGGGTCCTGCAGCAGACTTGCAATACTCGCGCGTCGACCTTGGCCTTTCTCGGGGTCGAGATTACTGCCCCCGGCAATGATAAAACCTTTGATTGGCGGCGCAGCAGCGCCAGTTGCGAGCTGCCCATCCAGAAAGACCTGCCAGAGCCGGATCTCATCTGCATTGCGCAGACCGTTGCGGTCTTCTGCTCCGTCGAACAGGGGCGGGGTGGCCTGAAAACACAAAAGGGTCAGCCGTTGGTGTTCCCCCACGGCGACGGGCAGCACCCAATGCGCGGTGGAGGAAAGGCGCTGGATCGCCTGCGCCTGTTCTGAGGGGAAGGGGCTGCCATCGGGGTGCTGAGGCAGCGCGGCACCGGGAAGGTCGCGCCACAGCAGCGGGGTAAGGTCGGTGAGGTCCTCCGCAAGCAAGGGATAGCGCGACAGCACGGCCATACCGCCGCGGCCGGTATAGCCCCCATAGCCCTGAGAATCTCCGGGACCGCCCAGATGGCCATCGCCGTCCAGATCCAGATCGGTGGCAAGCCCCGCATTGGGCTGGCCTGAAAACAGATAGGGATAGGCGGCACCGACCTGTGCCAGCTGGTGTTCCAGCGCCCGAAGTGCAAGGTTCTGATGATCCCAGTCGATCCCCTGAAGCACCAGAATATCGGGTTGGGCCTCGGCAATCACGGTGATCACGGCCGTGATCTGCGGGTCTTCACCACGGGTGATATCGCGCAGCAGCAGACCTGGGCCCTTGCGGGAGAGTTCCGTATTAAAGGTGGCGATACGCAGGGTTTCTGGCTGTGCCCATAGCGGTGAGGCCAGCAGGGTCAGCAGCAAAGACAGAGTGGGCACAGTACAGAGATATCTCTGCAATGCCCCTGTCATTATACGACCTGCAGGGTTTCGGCATGGGCGTAGACGGCCCGTCTTTTTTGAGCAATCAAATCCGCGACCCGTAGCATCGCAAGTCCGCGCATGATCATCGAGGCCGGAACAAAAGCCCAGGCCGCGATCATCCAGATCAGCATCTGAGGAGAGGTCAGATGGCTGATGTCGATCAGACCAGACATCAGCTTGATCGTGGCGGGCATGCCAAAGGGCAGCAAGATACCAATGATGATGTTGATGCGACCGTCCCGCTGTAGCCGGGTAACAACATCACCGCCAGTTGTCGGATCAAACAGCGGCAGGTTTACCCAGACGTTAAAGGCACCATTGGCAATGGGCCAATTTCCAACCCGAATGGCGAGGACAAAGCCCAGGATTGCCAATGCCGAGACCACATAGGCGATGCCAGCTGCGTTGCGGGTGAGCTCGAGACTGTCGATGGGCGTGGCCTGCGGCAGCATCAAGACTGTCAGCTGCACCGGCGAGTAGGCGAAATCCAGTGCCTCGCCTAAACGGGTGCCGAGGGTTTGCACCAGGGCCGTCAACCCGGTTGGGTCCAGCGCGTCGCGGGTCAAGAGGCTGAGCAGGCTGATCATGGCAAAAGCCGCCACAAAGCGCATCCGGTTCAGCGGTGGGGCCTCGCGGAATTCAACAAAGCTGGGATAGTTGGAGAAATACTCGGCAAAGGTCAAAGCTCCGCCAAGTATCGCCATGAGGGCGATAATCTCTGGAGATTCTGTGGCAGAAACCGGCAGTACCATAGATGGCATTGCAATGAGCAATGCAACCAATAGACCACGAGTTGCCGCGCCTGTTATGCGAGCAAACACTGCTATTTTTCCCTTCAAACTGGACTGGACGGTACTTTGCCGTGCCCTTGTTCCAACTTGATGCATCCCAGACTGCCCGGAATGCGCGCCTCAATTTTGCCCCATTTGTGCATGGATTGCCCTTCGGGCTCAAGTTTCCAATTGCGGAATTTTGTCTTTCTTGCAGAAAACCGCACAGGCTGATGCTGGAATGCCGCAATTTTGGCTATGTCTATCAGCAGCTTGCCAGACCCCTACCAGATGTAGTGGTCGGCGATCTTGCAGCACCAATGCGCGGCGCAGCAGGGGTGGGAAGAGGACAGGGAAGGGGGAATGCGGCAAGTTTGTGGCGCATTTGTCTAAATTTACCCACAAATGCCGCCGCCTTGTGCCGACCCACCTAAAAACAAAGCCGCCCCCGGGGATGGGGCGGCTTTGTCTATTCATTCTGTGCCAGGACAGTATTGGGCGCCTGAACAGTCGGTTAGGGGATCAAACCCAGGGGCGTTCCTGCGCCATCTTACCTTCATAGGTCTGCACGGCTGCTTGCTTTTGCAACGTCTGACCAATGTCATCCAGGCCTTCCAGCAGGCATTGCTTTTTAAAGGCATCTACCTCGAATTTGACCACTTCACCGTCGGAGGTGGTGATTTCCTGTGCTTCCAGATCAACGGTCATACGAGCGTTCTCGCCCTTTTCCGCGTCTTTCATCAACAGGTCGACCTGTTCCTGTGGCAGCACGATCGGCAGGATGCCGTTCTTAAAGCAGTTGTTGAAGAAGATATCGGCAAAGGAGGTGGAGATCACACATTTGATGCCAAAATCGGCAATCGCCCAAGGCGCATGCTCGCGCGAGGAACCACAACCAAAGTTGTCGCCAGCCACCAGGATTTCGGAGTTGCGGTACTGCGGCTTGTTCAGCACAAAATCTTCGATTTCGGTGCCGTCGCGGTTGTAGCGCATCTCGTCAAACAGGTTCTTGCCAAAGCCCGTGCGAGCAATCGACTTCAGAAAGACCTTGGGGATGATCATGTCGGTGTCGATATTGACCAAAGGCATAGGTGCGGCGATGCCGGTGAGTTTTTCAAACTTTTCCATCTGTCTCGCTCCTTCAGATCAAATCACGGATGTCGGTCAGCTTGCCGGTGAGGGCAGCTGCGGCGGCCATGGCTGGCGACACCAGATGGGTGCGACCCTTGTAGCCCTGACGCCCCTCAAAGTTGCGGTTCGAGGTGGCGGCGCAGCGCTCACCCTCGGACAGCTGGTCGGGGTTCATCGCCAGACACATGGAACAGCCCGCAAGGCGCCATTCAAAACCGGCCTCGCGGAAGATATCAGCCAGACCTTCTTCTTCGGCCTGCGCCCGCACCAGGCCAGAGCCGGGAACGATCATGGCGCGCATACCGTCTTTGATCTTCTTGCCTTTGACCACTTCGGCCACGGCACGGAAATCTTCGATACGGCCATTGGTGCAGGAGCCAATAAAGACGGTATCGATTTCAATATCGGTCAGTTTCTGACCCGGTGTCAGACCCATGTATTCGATCGAACGACGGGCAGCTTCAACCTTGCCACCGGTGAAATCTTCTGGGTTTGGAACCACGCCAGAGATCGGCAGCACATCCTCGGGCGAAGTGCCCCAAGTGACAACCGGCTGGATGTCTTCGCCCTTCAGGGTGACAACCTTGTCGAAATGCGCGCCCTCATCGGTGTAGAGCGTTTTCCACCAGTTCAAAGCGGCTTCCCACTGCGCACCTTTTGGGGCGTGGGGGCGGCCGTTGACGTAGGCGTAGGTAGTCTCATCTGGTGCGATCAGACCCGCGCGGGCGCCGCCCTCGATGGCCATGTTGCAGACGGTCATGCGGCCTTCCATGGACAGATCGCGGATTGCTTCACCGCAATACTCAATCACGTAACCGGTGCCGCCGCCGGTGCCGGTCTCGCCGATCACGGCCAGTGTGATGTCTTTGGCGGTCACACCGGGCTTCAGCTTGCCGGTGATTTCGACCTTCATGTTCAGAGATTTTTTCTGAATCAAGGTCTGGGTCGCCAGAACGTGCTCAACTTCGGAGGTGCCGATGCCATGGGCGAGGGCGCCAAAGGCACCATGGGTGGCGGTGTGGCTGTCGCCACAAACCACGGTCATACCGGGCAGGGTCCAGCCCTGCTCAGGGCCGACGATATGCACGATGCCCTGACGCACGTCAGAGACGGGGTAATAGTGCACGCCGAATTCCTTGGCGTTCTTGTCCAGCGCTTCGACCTGAATGCGGCTTTCGGCCGTCATCTGCGCGGGATCTTCGCGGCCCGCAGTGGTGGGTACGTTGTGATCCGGCACTGCGATGGTCTTGTCCGGCGCATGCACCTTGCGGCCGGCCAAGCGCAGACCTTCAAAGGCCTGCGGGCTGGTCACTTCGTGGACCAGGTGACGGTCGATATAAAGAAGGCAGGTGCCATCCTCTGCTTCATGCGCGACATGCGCATCCCAGATTTTGTCATAGAGCGTTTTGGGGGACATGTGTCCTCTCCCGTATTTTCGAATGTATATAGCTGGCTTTGGGCTTGGGCTGCGGCCTTATAGGCGCGCCAGGACCGTGCGGGCGGCACCATAGAATCGCTCGCGCAGGCGGGCGCGGTCTTGCAACTCAATAGTCTGGGCCAATACGAGGGTCATAGGCGTCAGATACAGGCGAGCGGGCAGGCGATCAAGGGTTCGCAGGGTTTGATCGCGGCAATCTGGGCGATCTTTGCCTTGAATCCTTGTAAATATACCGCTTGCCCTCTTTCGGCGGGGCTCCAGATCAGGCAAGGAGTGCCGATGATTCGAGTCCCGGTGTCGCTTTCGTTGAAATGTGGCGCGGGAATTGCTATTTTTAGCATATCCCCAGCGCCGGGGGAGGGTCGGCGCGCCTTATGGAGGACAGTGTTCTGTCGACCGAACCTCAAGCGGCTGACGCCGCCGCTAGCGACGCAGCCGAAACCGCTGCCAAGAGCCGCCCAACCAATGTGGAATTGCTGGAGCGGGTCCTGAGCTCTCTGGATGATGACAAGGCCGAAGATGTCGTGCAGATTGATCTGCGCGGTAAGACGGCTATTGCCGATTTTATGGTCATTGCGACGGGCCGTTCGAGCCGCCAGGTTGCAGGCATCGCCGAAAAGCTGACGGACCGCCTGAAGCAGGAATATGGTATTCTCAGCAAGGTCGAGGGCCGTGATACAGGCGATTGGGTCCTGATCGACACCGGCGATGTCATTGTGCATCTGTTTCGCCCGGAAGTGCGCGAGTTCTACCAGATCGAAAAGCTCTGGCAGCCCGGCATGACCCCCGGGTCGGAAGAGAGCTGAGCCTCCCTAGCGGCCTGGGAGATGGCGCCGCTTTGATGCCATCTCAGCCGCGCTGACCTGATCCGGCCTGGCCCCCTGGGCCAGACTGTGGGCCAGATCACACTGTTTAACGGGCACGGTAGAACTGGGGCTTAGCCAATGCGTATCCATATCTGCGCGGTTGGACGGCTGCGCGCGGGGCCTGAAAAGACCCTCATCGACGACTATCTCACCCGATTTGATCGTACTGGCCGTGCGCTGGGCCTGGGCCCGGCCCGTGTTGTCGAGGTCGAGGACAAGAAAAACGCTGGTATGGGGGCAGAGGCTGGCCTGCTGCGTAAAGCCCTGCCCAAAGGGGCGGTAATCTGCACATTGGATGAACGCGGCAAGCTGCTTAGCTCGCCTGATTTTGCGGACCGCCTGGGCCATTGGCGTGATTCGGGCCGTCAGGACCTGGCGCTGATCATTGGCGGGGCAGATGGCATTGATCCCAGCCTGCGGGCGGAGGCGGATTTTTCGATCTCTTTTGGCAAGATGGTCTGGCCACATATGATGGTGCGGGTGATGCTGGCTGAACAGATCTACCGTGCAGCCACCATCCTGTCGGGCAGCCCCTATCATCGTAGCTAGGTAGCAGACTGCGCAGCCGGTGGTATCCAGCTGCGCGTTTTTCTGTCTCTTGGCGGTTAGCCTTTGGCGGGTTCGATCATTTCCATGCGGGTGGCATGGCGGCCGCCTTCGAATTCAGCCGACAGGAAGGCATCGACGATATCCAACGCCAGCCCTTTGCCCACGACACGGGCGCCGATGGACAGCATGTTGGCGTCGTTATGCTGGCGGATCATCCGGGCCGAAAACGTGTCAGAGCACACACCGCAACGGATGCCTTTGACCTTATTGGCGGCCATCATGATGCCCTGTCCAGTGCCACAGACGATAATGCCCAGATCGCTCTCCCCTGAGGCCACGCGCTCGGCGGCTTCGCGACCATGCTTTGGATAATCGGTGCTTTCCGAGGTGGTCGGGCCGAGGTCAAGGACTTCCCAGCCTTGGCTGGCAATGTGATCGGCAATGGTCTGGCGGAGCTGGATGTCGGCGTGATCGCTGGAAAGAACGACGCGTTTTGTAGCGGTCATGGCAGGAGAGGTCCCATAGTAAGAAACAGGTGGCGGAGTGACTGACCTGTGTCACAAGATGGTCTTTGCTGCAAGGAAGACGGCGCAGCGGCGCTGTTTGGTGCCGAGCCTGTCGGCTCAATCCAGATCGAGGGTGAAAAGCTGTTCACCCCAGCCGTCGACGGAACAGCGGGCCTGGATCTGAACCTGGCTGTTGCCTGCGGGCAGGGTGACGCCGGACAGAGAACGGGTAAACGGTTGCTCCTGCACATGCGGATGTGCCAGCACCCGCAGCGCCAGTTCATTGCCCTGCATGTCCAGCACCCGCCAGCCATCGGCATAGTGGTCCCATCCGGTGTCCGGGTGCGACAGGGTTACGTCAAAGCGCCATGTCTCGCCGGTTTGATGGGCGGAGACAGATTCGATTATTGGCGGATCCGCCAGAACCGGAAGGGCGCTGAGGGTCAGGGCAATCGTCAACAGATGCATATTCATGGGGCCAGCCTAGGCGTTTTGCAGCGCGAGCAAAGTCACGAAGGCGTGTTTTTTGCTCTGCACATGGGGGCGCGACAAGTTCGCCCTTGCAAAATTTCGATAATTGGTAATATTAGTTTACCAAATACTGCACCGCCAAAGGAGAGCCCCATGGAGATGCCTGCCCCTGATCCCGCCATTCTGGCCCGCAAGGCCCATCTTGCTGCACGTCTGGCGGCGGTGTTGCCGCAGGATGCCGTGATCCAGGATGAAATGGAGACGCGCGCCTATGAATGCGATGCGCTGGCGGCCTATCGCTGCCCGCCCCTCCTGGCCGTCCTGCCGCGCACGACGCAGGAAGTCTCGGATATTTTGCGGATCTGTCATGAAGAGGGGGTTCCGGTGGTGCCGCGCGGTGCGGGGACCTCGCTGGCCGGAGGGGCGTTGCCCACAGCGGACAGTGTGATCCTGGGCGTGGCGCGGATGAATGAGGTGCTGGAAACGGATTACGACAACCGGGTGATCCGGGTGCAGTCGGGGCGCACCAATCTCAGCGTTTCCGGCGCGGTAGAGGAAGAAGAGTTTTTTTACGCACCGGACCCGTCGAGCCAGCTGGCCTGTGCCATTGCCGGCAATATCGCGATGAATTCGGGCGGGGCGCATTGTCTGAAGTACGGCGTTACCACCAACAATCTGATGGGCGTGACCATGGTGATGATGGATGGCACGGTGGTGGAGATTGGTGGCGCGCATCTGGACGCGGGCGGACTGGATCTATTGGGGGTGATCTGCGGCAGCGAGGGCCAGTTGGGCGTAGTGACCGAGGCCACCCTGCGGATCCTGCGCAAGCCCGAAGGCGCGCGCCCAGTGCTGATCGGCTATGACAGCAATGAGGTGGCCGGGGCCTGTGTTAGTGACATCATCAAGGCGGGCATTTTGCCGGTGGCGATCGAATTCATGGACCGCCCCTGCATTGAGGCCTGCGAAGCCTTTGCCAAGGCGGGCTATCCGATGTGCGAGGCATTGTTGATCATCGAGGTTGAGGGGAGCGAGGCGGAAATCACCCATCAGCTGGACCTGATCATCGAGATCGCGCGCAGCCATAACCCGGTTGAACTGCGCGAGGCCAGGGATGCGGATGAGGCTTCGCGCATTTGGTTGGGGCGCAAATCGGCCTTTGGTGCCATGGGGCAGATCAACGACTATATGTGTCTGGATGGTACAATCCCGGTTGGTGCCTTGCCCCAGGTGCTGCGACGGATCGGGGAATTGTCCGACGCGTTCGGCTTGGATGTGGCCAATGTGTTCCATGCTGGTGACGGCAATATGCACCCGTTGATTTTGTTTGATGCCAATAAACCGGGAGACTTGGAGCGCTGCGAGGCATTGGGGGCCGAGATCCTGAAGCTCTGCGTTGAGGTCGGCGGTTGTTTGACCGGCGAGCATGGCGTCGGGATCGAAAAGCGAGATCTGATGTTGCATCAATATGGGCCGGAGGACCTGGAAGCGCAGCTTCTGGTCAAGGATGTCTTTGATCCCAAATGGCTGCTTAACCCGGCCAAGGTCTTCCCACTGTCGGTGACCAAGGCCCGCCGTGGCCAGGCCCTGGCGGCCGAGTGACGACAGCTGAGTGACCTTCTCCAGTGATGGGGGCTTTGCCCCCAAACCCCCAGAATATTTTTGGAAAGATGATAATGCATAGCCCAAAGAATGAGGCCGAACTTGCCACACTCATTGCCGATGCCAAGGCGCCCTTTTGCATTGAAGGCGGAGGAACACGTGGGTGTGGAGGCAGGGGCGAGCGGCTGAGCCTGCGTGGATTGAGCGGTATTGAGCTGTATGAGCCGGGCTCTTTAACTCTGGTTGCCAGGGCGGGAACGCCGATGGCGGAGATCCGGGCGCTTCTGGCCAGCGAAGGGCAGCGCCTGGCTTTTGAACCGATGGATGCACGTGGGTTGTGTGGCACGGTTGGTGAGCCAACAATTGGCGGCGTTTTTGCAACCAACAGTTCGGGTCCCCGCCGGATCCAAGGCGGTGCGGCGCGCGACTACCTATTGGGGGTGCGCTTTGTCGATGGGATCGGGCAATCTGTCAAAAACGGTGGTCGGGTGATGAAGAATGTCACCGGCTATGATTTGGTGAAGCTGATGGCGGGCGCATATGGAACGCTGGGGGTGATGAGCGAGGTTTCTCTCAAGGTGCTGCCAACGCCGGAAGCCCTGGCCACCGTTTCCGTCGAGGTGCCGGATCTTACCCAGGCGGTGCGGGCGATGTCGGCGGCTCTTGGCTCGCCCTATGATGTCACGGGGGCCGCCTATGACCCGGTGATGAGCCAAGTGCATATTCGCCTGGAGGGCTTTGCGCCCTCGGTGAGTTACCGCAAGGAGCGGCTGGGCGCGGAGCTGGCCGGGTTTGGCGAAATTTCCAGTCAGGAGGATTCGGCAGTGCTTTGGCGGGGGATCCGCGATGTGGCGGGGTTTCATGAACGAGAAGGGGATGTGTGGCGGATATCGGTCAAGCCAAGCGATGCGCCTGCTCTGGCGCCGCTGCTGGAAGCGGAGGCGCTGCAGTTTGATTGGGGCGGTGGCTTAATCTGGGCGCTGACTGCGCCGGGGAGGGATCTGCGCGCCAGGTTGGCACATGCGGGAGTGGCAGGCCATGCCACTCTGGTCCGGGCAGCACCGGAAGTCATTGCGACGCTGGACCGGTTCCAGCCGCAGGCCGCGCCACTCGCGGCGATCTCCGAGGGGCTGCGGCGCAGGTTCGATCCTCGGGGACTGTTCAATCCGGGCCTGATGGGATGAGCTGGCAGGGAAAGCAGTGGCAGATGCGGCCGTGGCGGGCCTGTCAGGCCGCCATCCCTGAGCCGCATCTGTCCGGTCACTGTTGTGACCGTCTGACCAACCACACGCCCGGTTGCTATGAGATCTGTTCGGCCTGTTTCTGGGAGGATGGCCCGGGGCAGAGGCCGGACTTCGACGAGGGCGGATTCACGCCGCTTAGTCTAGAGGAGGCCCGCAGGAACTACCGTGAGATTGTTGCTTGTCGGTCAGATATGTTTCCCCATGTGCGCCCGCCGCGCCCAGAAGAATTACCGCCGGAGGTTTGACGTGCAGACAAGTTTCACCAAAGAACAGCTGAAAGATCCCGGGATTGCCCGCTCCAATGAGATCCTGCGCTCCTGCGTTCATTGCGGGTTCTGTACCGCCACCTGCCCGACCTATCAGGTTCTGGGGGATGAGCTGGACAGCCCGCGCGGGCGGGTCTACCTGATCAAGGATATGCTGGAAAACAACCGCAAGCCGGATGCCAAGACGGTCAAACATATTGACCGCTGTCTCAGCTGCCTGGCCTGTATGACCACCTGTCCGTCTGGGGTGCATTACATGCATCTTGTGGACCATGCCCGCGCCTATATCGAGCAGACCTACAAACGGCCCCTGACGGATCGCCTGCTGCGGGCGGTGCTGGCGCGGATCCTGCCCTATCCCGGGCGCTTTCGTCTGGCACTGCTGGGGGCCAAGATCGCGCGCCCCTTCAAGGCTTTGGTACCGGATGCACGACTGCGGGCGATGTTGGAGATGGCGCCAAAGCACATTCCCTCCGTGAGCCGCAATGATGATCCGCAGAGCTTTGCCCCGCTGGCGCCGCAGAAAAAGCGAGTGGCGTTGATGACAGGCTGTGCGCAAAAGGCGCTGAACACCGATATCAACGATGCTACCATTCGCCTGCTCACCCGCCTGGGCTGCGAGGTTGTGGTGGCCGAAGGCGCAGGCTGCTGTGGGGCTCTGACCCATCACATGGGCCGCGAAGACGAAAGTCATGCCACGGCGGCCAAGAATGTCCGCGCCTGGAGCGCCGAGATCGATGGCAAGGGCTTGGATGCCATTGTTATCAACACCTCGGGCTGCGGCACCACGGTCAAGGACTATGGTCATATGTTTCGCAACGATCCGCTGGCAGCGGATGCGGCGCGGATCTCTGAGCGCAGTCTGGATATCTCGGAATTGTTGATGCAGCTGGAGTTTCCCGAGGGAGCGGATAAGGGCCTGACGGTTGGCTATCACGCTGCCTGCTCGCTGCAGCACGGGCAACAGATTAAAACCCATCCCAAGACCCTGCTAAAGCGCGCGGGATTTCAGGTCGTGGAACCGGCAGACAGCCATCTGTGCTGTGGATCTGCTGGCACCTATAACTTGATGCAGCCGGAGATTTCTGCCGAGCTGAAGGCCCGAAAGGTGAAAACTCTGGAGGCCAAATCCCCGGACCTGATCGCTGCGGGCAATATTGGCTGCATTATGCAGATTGGCTCGGCAACGGGTGTGCCAGTTCTGCATACGGTGGAGCTGCTGGATTGGGCGACGGGCGGGCCAAAACCCGCAGCACTGACGGGCGAGATATCACGGCGAAGTGACGTGCCTATTCTGCGCTGAGGCGCAGGGATACCAGTTGGATATCAGGAGGGGGATGCGGATTTCCCTCTTTGGGGCTGTCTTTTGTACAGGGATGCCGTATTTTTGCCGAAGCTTGCTGGTAGACCGCCTGCAACAAGGTGAGGAGACGGATTTGCTAGGAATGCGGAGCATTGGACAGGGCCTGGTTGGGCTAGCTGCTTTGGTCGGGCTGTTTGCTGTGGCCGCTTCGGCAGCGGACAGTCGCTTGCAGCCTATGGAGACGTCGGATGCCGGGCGCGGCTGGGAGGCTGTCGGGCGACTTGATGTCAATGGCGAGGGCTTTTGTACCGGTTCCTTGATCGCACCGGATCTGGTGCTGACAGCGGCGCATTGCCTGTATGATGCCCGCAGTGGCGCCCGCATCAAGCCCCAGACCATCGAGTTTCTGGCCGGTTGGCGCAATGGCCGGGCCTCGGCCTATCGCACTGTGGCGCGGGCGGTGGTGCACCCGGACTACATCTTTGATGGCGAAGTCTCGACGGATCGGGTGCGCAAGGATATCGCGCTGCTGCAGTTGCAGCGCCCCATTCGCAATACCACTGTTATTCCGTTTCAGACGGATAATCGCCCGCGCAAAGGCACGGATGTGGGGGTTGTCTCCTATGCTCATGATCGTTCTGAGGCGCCCTCGATACAGGAGCTTTGCGCCGTCATGGCAAAACAGGAGGGGGTGCTGATCATGTCCTGCGATGTTGATTTTGGCTCCTCCGGCGCGCCGGTCTTTTCTTTTGAAGGGGGCAAGCCACGCATCGTTTCCGTGGTGTCGGCCAAGGCCGAGGTCGAGGGGCGGCGGGTTTCACTGGGCGCGGCCCTGACGGAAGAGCTACAGATCCTGCGGGCGCAGCTCACCAGTGCCCGTATCGGCAGTCGCATGCCCGAAGGCGTGGGGCGTGTTCAGGTTGGCGGTGCCCGCACAACGGGCGGTGCCAAATTCATTCGTCCCGGCGGCTAAGCGGCTCTTATCTCTCTGCAAAACCTGGGACTCGGGGGCAGGTCTTGTAATCCTTGGGAGCATACATATTTCATGTTGTGTCGGGGCCGCCGGATGTCGGGGCCTGGATGACAAGGGCCCGTCCCCAAAGGGAGGGCACATGAATATCGCTCATATACGAGGATGAAACATGCGTAGATTTGATTTTGCACCGCTGAACCGTGCAACCATTGGTTTTGACCAGATCGCTGATCTGATGGATCGCGCCATGAGCAATGACGTCGGTCAACCCAGCTACCCCCCTTATAATATTGAGAAAACAGCGGATGACAGCTATCGCATATCGATTGCCGTGGCGGGATTCAGCGATGAAGACCTGACCGTCGAGGTCAAGGAAAATGCCCTGGTGGTCTCTGCCCGCAAGGCGGATGAGGACGAGGCCCGAAGCTTTTTGCATCGCGGCATCGCCACGCGGGCCTTTGAGCGCCGGTTTACGCTTGCAGATCATGTCCGAGTGACGGGTGCAAGCCATGCCGATGGGATGCTACATATTGACCTGCACCGTGAAGTGCCCGAGGCGCTGAAACCGCGCCGGATCGAGATCAGTTCGACCGGACCAAAGCAGACTGCGATTGAGGCAGAAGCTCAGTCAATCAACTGATTTTTCAAAGCTAACCCTTCCATTCATTAGCTTTCTCCAGGGAGCTCGGATGGAACGACTATGGCCCCAGAATGTCGATGGACTCTGGGGCCATATTTGTGGGGCCTGGCATTGGCGATGGTTCGATAGAGCCTACCATTCGGTAAGTGAGATAACTTACCAAGTGGTAAGTTGCATAAGATCGCGGTAGGCTGACTCATTCTGATCCGAGGTTCGCCCATGTCGTCTGCCCAACAAACACAAAAAGCGCTATTGCGCGTTGCGCGAGACCATTTTGCCGCCCGTGGATACCAGGGCACCAGCTTGGCTCAGATCTCGGCGGAGCTGGGCATCACAAAGCAGGGACTTCTGCATCACTTTGGCTCCAAAGAAAGGCTTTACCGGGCGGTCCTAGGCCAATTGAACCAGGATCTGTTGCAGCTGCTGTTTGCTGCGATGGATGAGGCGGAAGATCCTGAGGATCAGCTGGAGCGTTTCTTTGTGGCCCTGGCCGATTTTTCTCAGGCTGAGCAGTCAGCTTCGGCACTGGTGATCGGAGCTTTGATTGATGGGCCGGGGCAGGCCATCATTGCACAGGACGCCCCTCCACCCTTGCAGGATTTTCTGGAACCACTGGTGGCCCTCGTTCAGGCCACAGCTCGGTGGCAGAAGGCCGGGTTTCCGGCGGCCTTGTCGATTGCCATGAAGTTGCTGGGGGCAACATGCCTGTTTCCAGCCGTGCGCAGTAGCCTGGCACTGCGATTTGGCCCCGCCCCCCTGGGACAAGCCGAGCAGCAGGCAGGGGCGCATCTGCGCGATCTGGTTCGGAGAATGGTTCTGGAATGAGGGAACCCCAGAAATGTGCAGTATTAATTCCGCACAAATGACGCCCTTGAGGAGAGTTCTTTCTGCGTGTATCAAAACCCAAACCGTTCAAAAGGCTTGAAATAAGTTTGGTTTTGTTCCTTCCTGAATTCGGTGTAGTAAAGATGTAAGCAAAAAGCGTATTTTGCTAAAAATTTGGCTTTTTGTGTTGTTTTTGAAAGGGTTGCAGAATGGAAGTTCAGGACATCGAAGTGATGCAGTCCAGTTTCGCCAAGATCTATGCCAGAAAAGCAGAGTTGGCCGAACGGTTCTATGCCCATCTCTTTGCGCTTTTACCAGAGGTAGAGCAGCTCTTTGACGGTGACTTTGCCAAACAGAAAGAAATGTTTGCATCGATGCTGACCTATTGTCTCAAAGGCGTCGCCAACAACCAGAGCCTGGCCCATACGGGCGCTAGCCTTGCCAAGACACATGCGCGCTATGGTTTGGGGGCTCAGGAAACGGAGATGGCGGGAAGGGCCGTGATGGCAGCATTGCAGGATGTGCTCGGCGACGAGCTTTCTCCGGAGCAGGTGGCTGTTTGGAAGCAGGCCATTCAGGGTGTCATGCAGCTGATCCAGGCCGAAGGGCATGCAGATCTGGAAACGCAGTCCTAACGGGGGACAGGTCAAAGTTTCTGCAGTGAGACCTGGGCCCCAATCTGAAATAGGGGCCCAGGGTCGTGGAACTGTTTTGCAGATTTGCCCTCGGCGTCAAACTGCCATGCAGATGTATTTCATTTCCAAATAGTCTTCGATTCCGTGATGGCTGCCTTCGCGGCCCAGGCCGGATTGCTTGACACCGCCAAAGGGGGCGACCTCGGTCGAGATGATGCCGGTGTTGATGCCGACAATGCCATATTCCAGGGCTTCGGCAACCTTGTAGACCCGGCTCAGATCCTTGGCATAGAAATAGGAAGCGAGACCAAAGATGGTGTCATTGGCCATCTCGATGACCTCATCCTCGCTTTCGAATTTAAACAAAGGCGCCAGGGGGCCAAAGGTCTCGTCAGTGGCAAAATTCATGTCGCGAGTGGCACCGGTCACGATCGTGGGCTCAAAGAAGGTTCCCCCCAGTTCTGACGGGGTGCCGCCCAGGATGACTTCAGCGCCCTTGGAGGTGGCGTCTGCGATGTGCTCTTGCACCTTGGTGACGGCCTTAGCATTGATTAGCGGGCCAAAGAGAATGCCCTCTTCCATTCCGTCTCCGACTTTCATTTTGGCCACGGCCTCTTTCAGCTTGGCGGCAAAGGCATCATAGACTCCGGCCTGCACATAGATCCGGTTGGCGCAGACGCAGGTCTGACCATTATTGCGGAACTTGCACATGATGGCGCCTTCGACGGCGGCATCGAGATCCGCGTCGTCAAAGACGATAAAGGGCGCATTGCCCCCCAGCTCCATCGAACATTTCATCACCGTATCGGCGGCCTGGCGCATCAGGATACGACCCACTTCGGTAGAGCCGGTAAAGGTCAGCTTGCGCACGGCGTTGTTTTCGCAGAATTCCTTGCCGGTTTCCGAGGCGTTGGAGGTGGGCACAACGCTGAAGACACCAGCGGGAATGCCTGCCCGGTCGGCCAGAACTGCCAAAGCCGTGGCCGACAGGGGTGTGAGTTCGGCGGGACGGGCCACAAAGGCGCAGCCCGCGGCCAGCGCAGGACCTGCCTTGCGGGTGATCATGGCATTGGGGAAGTTCCAGGGCGTGATGGAGGCCGCCACGCCGATCGGCTGTTTCAACACTGTGATACGTTTGTCGCGTTGATGGCCGGGGATGGTCTCGCCATAGATGCGTTTTGCTTCTTCGGCAAAGAACTCAATGAAGGAGGCGCCATAGGCGATCTCGCCCCGCGCTTCTGCCAGAGGCTTGCCCATTTCAGCGGTTAGGATGACAGCCAGGTCTTCCTGATTTTCCATCATCAGGTCGTACCATTTGCGCAGCACGTTTGCCCGCTCTTTGCCGGTCCATTTAGCCCATTCTTTTTGCGCAACATCGGCCTGGGCAATGGCGCCAGCTACCTGCGCGCGGCTGACATCTGCCACCTGGGCGATCACATCGCCACGGGCGGGATTGGTGACGTCAAAAGTGCCATCGCCATCCGTGAAGGCGCCGCCGATATAGGCGCGGGTTTCCAGCAAGGTCGGATCGCTCAGCAGAGATTTCAGCGCAGTGGTGGTTTGTAGCATAGGGGCCTCCCGGGGGTGTTTGTGCCGGCATGGAAAACGGTTCTGACTAGATATGTCCAGAAAGATCCATGAGTCCAGAATTTGATCATAAAGTAATTCACTTGTTAATTTTACTGTAGAGCGCAGAAGACCATTTGACAATGGCTGGAGGAGGTTGTCACTTGTTGACCAATGAGGGGAGCAATTGCATGGAACTGGACGACGCCTACGCCAATGGGGCCCATATTGCGGGCGCCGAGGAATTCCCGCCGCGCTGGGCGGCCTCGGCCGAGGATTTCCGCAATAGCCTGCATGAGCGGGCGCGGCTGGACATCGCCTATGCAGAGGGAGAGCGGCATCGTTTCGACCTCTTCCTGCCGGAAGCCGCCCCCAAGGGCGTGCTGATCTTTGTACATGGTGGCTATTGGATGGCCTTTGACAAAAGTTCCTGGTCGCATCTGGCGGTTGGTGCTCTGGCCCATGGATGGGCGGTTGCCATGCCTTCTTATGATCTATGCCCGGAGGTGCGAATTGCTGATATCACCCAGCAGGTGGCCAAGGCGGTGATCCGTATCGCACAGGAGGTGCCAGACGTGCCGATCTCTCTGACCGGCCATTCGGCAGGGGGGCATCTGGTGGCCCGGATGCTGGATCCCGAGATGATTCCGGCTGAGGTTGGAGAGCGTATGAAGGTGGTGGTGCCGATCTCTCCGCTGGCGGATCTGTTGCCGCTGTTGCGAACCTCGATGAACGACAAGTTCCAGATGGACTGTGACGCGGCCAAGGCAGAAAGCCCGGTGGAGATGCAGCAACGCTTCCACAGCGAGGTAACTGTCTGGGTCGGCGCAGAGGAACGCCCGGCCTTCCTGGATCAGGCCCAGTGGTTGGCCGATGCCTGGCAGGCGGATCATGTGATTGCCTTTGGCAAACATCATTTCAACGTCATTGATCCCTTGGCGGATCCGGAAAGCGATCTGGTGCGGCTGCTGGTCAGTTAGGGCCGCAGGGGTCTGTCGGCCGCTGACAGGGGCTGACACATCCTATTGAATGAGAGGGGCGAAGAAATCGCTTGCCTCAATCGGGATTCGCCGCCATGGTCCGGCACAGGGCCAGGCGATGGCGTCGCCGCATGGGAGACATGCTGCCCTTCTAAATCTCAAAATCCGTCCTGAACGCCGGGACCTTTCTTGTAAGAAGGAAGGGTCTAATATGACTTCACGTCCTGAAATGTATCGTTTTCACAACGGTGAAAAAGCGCCGCTGCAGTTTGCAGTCTCGGAATATGAGGCTCGCATTGCGGGTCTGCGTAAAATCATGATCGACAACGGGGTGAGCGCCGCTGTCTTCACCTCGATGCATAATATCTCCTACTACTCGGGCTTTACCTATTGTGCCTTTGGGCGCCCTTACGGCCTGGTGGTCACCGCCGACGAGGCCGTGACGATCTCTGCCGGGATCGATGCGGGCCAGCCCTGGCGCCGTTCTTTCTGTGACAACATCACCTATACCGACTGGCAGCGCGACAATTTTTGGCGGGCGATCAAATCGGTCTCTGGTGCAGGCGTGGTGATTGGCTATGAAAGCGATCATCTGACCCTGATGCAGAAAGCCAAGCTGGAAGGTTTCCTGAACCCGTCAAAGCTGGTCGATCTATATGACGCCACCATGGTTCAGCGTATGGGCAAATCGGAAGCCGAGCTGGAGATGATCCGCGCTGGGGCTGCGGTTGCGGATGTGGGTGGTTTTGCCATCCGTGATGCGGTTAAGGAAGGTGCCCGCGAAATCGACGTGGCCATGGCGGGCCGTGATGCCATGGAGCTGGAAATCGCCAAGCGTTTCCCGGATGCGGAATACCGTGACAGCTGGGTCTGGTTCCAGTCCGGCATCAACACCGATGGCGCTCATAACCCGGTGACATCGCGCACCCTGCAGCGTGGCGACATCCTGTCACTGAACACCTTCCCAATGATTTCAGGCTATTACACTGCGTTGGAACGCACCATGTTTGTGAAGGAGGTGGATGCCGAGAGCCTGCGCATCTGGGAGGCCAATGTCGCCGCCCACGAGCTGGGGATTTCGCTGTTGAAACCCGGGGCCAGCTGCGCCGAGATCACCCATCAGATCAATGCCTTTTTTGAAGAGCAGGATCTGCTGCAGTATCGCACCTTTGGCTATGGTCACTCGTTCGGCGTCCTGTCGCATTACTACGGCCGCGAGGCTGGTTTGGAACTGCGTGAAGACATCGACACAGTGCTTGAACCCGGTATGGTGATTTCGATGGAGCCGATGCTGACCATCGCTGACGGCCAGCCCGGCGCTGGTGGCTACCGTGAGCATGACATCCTGATCATCCACGAGGATGGCAACGAGAACATCACCAAATACCCCTATGGGCCGGAGTTCAACGTCGTGGGCTAAAGTCCTGACGCTGGGCTAGGAAAGGTGGGGGTAGCGCTCCCGCCCGGCCTTGATCCCTGACGGGATCGCGCCCCGTTGGGCCTCGCACCGCGCCGTTGGCGCGGTGCTGCATTCTGATACGGCCAGACCTGTGGCGCGGCCAGACCTGCGGCTTCAGTCCAGGCAAGGGGTGCCAGATGATCCCGCGCGCAGCTCATATTTGTCATGGCCCTATCCTGAGTCGCGCGGCTTTCCCTTGCTTTCAAGATGAAATCTCTTATGAGTGGGCCGCCTCGCCTAGGTGTTGATTTGTTCTTTGCGCGTCAGTTGCGGATTTGGTTTTGACAGCGGGTGGGGCTATGTTCCCAACAGATGATTTCTGTCTCATATAAGTGACCACGCTGCGCCATGGATGAACCTCACGATAAACGCCTGACCGAGTTTGCGCTGATCCAGCTCTTGCCCAATATCATGACGGTCGGCGCAATCTGCGCCGGGCTTTCGGCCATTCGCTTTGGGGTGCAGGGCAACTATGTGCTGGCCGTGCAACTGATCCTAGCTGCTGCCATTCTGGACGGGCTGGACGGACGGCTGGCGCGGGCGCTGGGCAGCGACAGCAAGATGGGGGCCGAGTTGGATTCCCTGGCAGATTTCCTCAACTTTGGCGTGGCGGCGCCGCTGGTGATCTATTTCTGGGCGCTTCAAGATATGAGCAATGCCGGCTGGATCTCAGTGCTGGTGTTCTCGGTCTGTTGTGTCGTACGGCTGGCCAGGTTCAATGTTGCCACCAAATCCGATGAGGCGAGTGAGGTGCCCGGTGGTTACTTCGTTGGCATTCCCTCGCCCGCAGGCGCGCTTTTGGCGATGCTGCCCATGTTCATTTCCTTTGCCTTTGGTGCCGGGACCGGCTTTCCCAAGCTGTTGATCTGTCTGCATATGATCGTCATCGGCTTGCTGATGATCAGCCGCATCCCCACCTGGTCCCCCAAGATGGTGCGCATTTCGCGTGAGAACGTGAAGTATTTTCTGGTGGCCTGCGCCTTTGCCGGGGCAGCGGTTCTGACCTATGCTTGGTCGACCCTTGTTCTGCTCTGCCTGAGCTATGTCTGTTTGGTGGTCTGGGGGTTGATTACCCGTCCCTCGGCCCCCTCCGAGTGAGGTGAGAGCCGCAGGGTTTTGCAACGCGCCCGCTGACTGCTGGGGAGTCGGCCAAACAGGAGCCTGATATGGTTGCCTTTATTCGCCTGTCTTTGCTGCTGCTGGTGGGGCTGACCGTGATCTATGGAGGGGTTTCGCTTTACTCCCGTGAGCGGCGCCGCGCCAAGTTGAAACAGCGGTGGGCAGAGAGGGGGTTGACCGGAGACCGGCGGACCTTCATCCAGCGGGGGCTGAAACAATACGACCACTCCCTGCGGCGCCGGTTGATCCTATTGGTCTATATCTTGCCGCTGAGCGCAATTGCGCTGGTCATCTATATGGTAAACTTTAGCTGAGGGGCATCTGTCATGGCCTATATCAAATGGGGATTTTTGATCACGGTCTGGTCTGTCTTTGCAGCCTTCCTGCATTATACCCTGCCACAATACGATGTGGTGCGGATCGTCAGCACCTATGAGGAACGCCAGGAGCTGGACAATTGGAAGCGGATCTTCTGGTCCACTCCGGACAGTCAGTCACAGGCAGCCGTGACCCGGGATGTTCAGTTTATTCAGTCCTTCCAGGCCAATGGCGATGCAATCGTTTACCGCAACGAGGACACGGGCTGGCATTGGCCGCCCTATTTTAAATTCGACACGGCCAATCTTTATACTGAAGCAAATGATGCGATCTCGACCAAGGATGATCCGGAATGGGTTGTAGTCCTGCACTACGGCTGGCGCAGCGTCTTTTTGTCTACCTTCCCCAATGCGATCTCGATCACGCCGGCGGCAGGCCCCGATGACAAGCCGGTCAATTGGTTCAATATCATCTTCCTGACGCTGCTAGCAGCGCTGTTCTGGGCCATTTACGTGCGCTGGCGCCGGTTCCGGCGCAACCGGATTGATCCGGTACTTGAGGAGGTGGAAGACGGGTTCTATGCGGCGGGCGACGCGCTTTCTGAGCGTCGCGGACGACTGCGCCGCTGGCTTTCTGGCCTGAAAGGCTGAAGCATCAGCCGGCCCGCTTTTAGGCGGGCCGACCAAGGCAAGGTCTAGGGAAGCAGACAAAGCGCTTAATCGGCAAAGAGATAAGGCGTTTCAGCCAGTTCTTTGGCTGTCTCGAAGGGCAGGCCAAAGAACTTGGCCAGCTGGTCGGCGTTTTCTTCGGCACTGTCGGTTTCGCGAATGATCGAATAGTTGGAATAGCCAGAATCGCGAATACGGTCGGACTCGTAGACAATATCGTTGCGGATAGTCGGCAGCAGCCGTTCCAGCGTTTGTTGCGGCGTGCGCTCGCCAGCCAGGCCGACGCGGTGGGCATGGCCGATCAGGTAATCATCGGTAAAATCGCATTCAATTTGCAGGGTTCGCGTGGTTGAGCGATCTGAGTTGAAGTCGTTCATAAGTTCCAGAGCAGCAGGATCCATGCAGATGACCAGGCGGTCAGTATCAAAATACTCAAACAGCATCCGCATTAGGGCACGCCGGTGCCGGGTACGTTTGTTCAAAGAGGCCTGGATGCCGCCAAGATCGGGCAATGGTGTGCCCTCTTCGTGGAACAGATACTCAATGGCTGGAATATTGGTGCTTTTGCGCAGCTGTTCGATCAGCCGCTTGGCCACATGCCATTTTTTGCAGACTACGATCATCAGCTCGCGCTCGCGCCCCAGCGAGCTTTCCTTCTCCCAGAACCGGGTGGCAAAGCGGCGGCCAATACGCCCCCGTTTGACCAGGAATTTATACAGGCTGCGGCCCTCATTGGAGATTTGAAAGCTCACGCCCTGGGCGGCATAGAGACGGCCCAGCCGCAGTTTCAGCTCTTTGGCGTCGGGGCTGATCTTGCGGGCAAAGAGAAAGTCCTGGCTGAGCAGCAGATCATAGTGATCATTGTAGAAATTGACCGGCATGCCGTAGTCGGTGAACATCAAAAAAGTCAGGGTGCGGCTGTCGATTTCGGAGCCCGGAACCAGGTGGCGTACCAGGGTTTGAAAAAAGGTCTCATCCGGAATCCAGGTGGTCTGGAAAAAGCGGATGATGTCTTTGCGCCGGCTCAGAAGGTCAAAAATCGATTCCACAGTGCGGCGGCGCAGGCACCACCACTGACTACCGATCTGTACCTGGATATCGCTGGGAATCTCCCGCTTTAGCCCCAGTTTCTTTTGCAGATTCACGCTGCCATAAAACAGCGCCTTGTTCGTGCGCTCATTAAAGAAGTGCCGATAGGTCAGCCGCTCTTCCTTCATGCCGGTCTTGATCCAGTCGCTCTCAAAAAAATCAAAGCTCTCGACAAAGTCGCAATCGTGACGATCCAGGAAGTCATGGGCGTATTCAGCGGTTTTGATCGCCATACAATCGCCAGACAGCATGTAGAAATGGGTGGCGCGGGGAAACTCTTCGATGGCACTGCTCAGCGCATGCAGAGTGGCCTGAACCAGGGACCATTCGCCCCAGCCACATTTGATGCGCTTCTTGGCAAAACAGACGTTTGGATTGTCTGCCAGGGCCTTTTGAATAGTGGCGTAATCCTCTGGACTGGCACTGCGGTCAAAATGGATGGACATGTAATCGCCGACGGCTGTCAGCTGTTCAGCCTGCTGGATGATCGCTTCAGGATCCTTGTGGCAGAGCAGAATATACGCAATTTTTGCCATTTTGGAGACGATACACCCTGTTTCTAGCTGATTGTCCCCTTGATAAAGGCGCGAGCGCATTGAATAAACCAGATTATTTGAATTTTATGCTTAGATGTGGATTGTACCGCCAAAGCGGCACGACTGGAGGAAGGCTGACATGGGATTTCCGGGCACCTGGATGACCGAGAGCGAAAGCGTGATTTATCGCGTAGTGCCAAAATGCGCCTGCTCGACCATTGGTCAGATCCTGCACTATTCGGATCATGGTGAATTCTTTGACGGCGATATCCATGACGCGCAAAAGGGGCTGCACAAATGGGCGCTGGAGCACAGCCAGGGTCCGATTACCCGCAATGTCCGCGGCCAGCGCACCTATGCCTTCACCTGTGTGCGCAACCCCTATACGCGAGTGCTCAGCTCGTTCTTTGACAAGATCTGCGGCATTCAGCGAAACGGCAAACGGTATCGCGGCAATCTGGTGCCCAAACTGATCTATGAATATGGCATTGAGGTCGGCGGGGAGGATGGCAAGCAGGAGTTTGACCAGATCCAGAGCTTCCGTCGGTTCCTGCTCTTTGTGCGCGACAGCATTCGCTTCCGTCGCCCGATGGATCCCGATATCCACTGGTCTGCCATGTCAGGCCATGTCTCGACCTTTATCTGGAATGGCGGCCGCTACAACAAGATCTTCTGGACCGAGGATTTCAACGGCGGCATGCAGGAGGTTCTGGACGCCATCGAGACGCCTCATACAGTCGACCTGGGCGCGATCCCGCGCTTCAATGAGAGCGAAGGCCATGGCCCCAAACGCGCGCATCCGGTTGAGGACTATTTCGACGATCTGTCTATGCATCTGATCTACGAGATCTACAAACGTGATTTTGAGCTGTTCAAATACGATTTTGAAGATCCCTCCAACAAGATGCCAATTGGAGAGATCGACCTCGACGAGGTGCACGCTAAGCTCGGCGAATAACCTTGTTGGGGCCAGAGCAGGGGGAGCTCCCGCCCGTCTCGGAACAATCTATAGATTGTTCCTCCCCCGTTGGGGATGGCGCCGCGCTGACGCGCGGCGCGGGTGTGGTAAAAACAGACCTCAGTTTTACGGCTCGCGCCTGCTCCCGGGTCAAGGGCGGCAAAGCCGCCGCGCCTTGGCGCGGGCGACCCTTGAGGCGGGATTGTTATTCAGAATCGAAAAGGCGCGTTTAGGGGCAGACCTGCCCCTAAACCGCTTCTCAGCAGATTGTTCCGACACTCCAGCTGTGGCCCTGGTGTTTCGATGGCAAGGCTCGATCAGCGACGAAGCCCGCGCCGGGCTTTGCCCGGCGCCATGCCCAAGGCCTCTGGTTGGCTTTTGCCGAAAGGCAGAAGGCGGGCTGAGGGGGCGGGAGCGCTTTGAAGTGATGCTGCTGGGCCTGCGGCCAAAAAAGCCCTCTGCATATGGAATGCAGAGGGCTGCTTGAGCGGCTAAGTCAAAATGGATCAGCCGTCGTAGTCTTCTGGCAGTTCGCGCACCGCGCCTTTCGCGGCGGAGGTGGCCAGCATCCCATAGGCTTTCAGCGCCTTGGAGACTTTGCGTTTGCGCGGTTTGGCAGGCTTCCAACCTGCAGCATCCTGCGCAGTGCGACGTGTCGCCAGAACCTCATCCGAGACCGCCAGATGGATGCTGCGGTTGGGGATGTCGATCTCGATCTTGTCCCCCATCTCCACCAGGCCGATGGTGCCGCCCTCGGCAGCCTCTGGCGAGGCATGGCCAATCGACAGGCCCGAGGTGCCGCCGGAGAAACGCCCATCGGTCAACAGGGCACAGTCTTTGCCCAGGCCTTTGGACTTCAGATAGGAGGTCGGGTAGAGCATCTCCTGCATGCCGGGTCCGCCGCGCGGGCCCTCATAACGGATCACCACCACATCGCCGGCCTTGACCTTGCCGGTCAGAATATCACTCACCGCCTGATCCTGGCTTTCGCAGACATAGGCAGAACCGGTGAATTTCAGGATCGAAGCATCCACGCCGGCGGTTTTTACGATACAGCCATCCAGCGCGATATTGCCAAACAGCACCGCCAGACCACCGTCCTGGCTAAAGGCGTGTTCTTTGGAGCGGATCACGCCGTCTTCGCGGTCAACATCCACCTCTTTAAACCGGTTCTCGGTGGAGAAGGCCTGGGTGGTGCGCACGCCGCCCGGAGCCGCTTTGAACAGCTGCTCGGCCTCTGGGTTATTGGCGACCTTAATGTCCCACTTGGCAATGGCTTCCCCCATCGAGGCCGAATGCACGGTGGAACAGCCATCATGCAGCAGCCCGGCACGAGACAGCTCGCCCAGGATCGAAAAGATACCACCAGCCCGGTGCACGTCTTCCATGTGGACGTTTTCGATATTGGGGGCGACCTTACACAGGCAAGGCACCTGGCGGCTCAGCCGGTCGATGTCATCCATGGTAAAGCTGACCTCGCCCTCATGGGCAATCGCAAGCAGGTGCAGCACCGTGTTGGTCGAGCCGCCCATGGCAATATCCAGACTCATGGCGTTTTCAAAGGCCTCGAAGCTGGCGATTTCACGCGGCAACAGACCCTTTTCCTCACCCTCATAGTGGCGCTTGGTGATCTCGACGATCTTACGCCCGGCCTCCAGAAACAGATGTTTGCGGTCTGCATGGGTTGCCAGGGTGGAGCCATTGCCGGGCAGGGCGAGGCCCAGGGCCTCAGCCAGGCAGTTCATCGAGTTGGCGGTGAACATGCCGGAACACGACCCGCAGGTGGGGCAGGCATTTTCTTCAATATGCTGGACCTGCTCATCGGTCATGGTCTCGCTGGCGGCGGCAACCATGGCATCGACCAGATCGACTTTTTTGATGTCGAGCCCTTCGAGATCGACCTTGCCGGCCTCCATCGGGCCGCCGGAAACAAAGATCACCGGAATGTTCAGGCGCATGGCGGCCATCATCATCCCCGGCGTGATCTTGTCACAGTTGGAGATGCAGACCATGGCATCGGCGCAATGGGCATTGACCATATATTCCACCGAGTCGGCGATGACTTCACGCGATGGCAGCGAATAGAGCATGCCGTCATGGCCCATGGCGATACCGTCATCCACCGCAATGGTGTTGAACTCTTTGGCAACCCCACCGGCGGCCTCTACCTCGCGGGCGACCATCTGGCCCAGGTCCTTGAGGTGCACGTGGCCGGGCACAAACTGGGTGAACGAGTTGACGATGGCGATGATCGGCTTGCCGAAATCATCGTCCTGCATGCCGGTGGCACGCCACAAACCGCGGGCGCCCGCCATATTGCGGCCATGGGTGGAAGTTCTGGATCGGTACATTGGCATCTTGGCTCATTCCCTTGTCTTTGCCCTCAGACACATCATTTGCGCAATAAACGCAATATCCGGAGGCGGGTTTTGGTTCTTTTCCTCTCAAGAGCGCGATCTTGAGGGGAGTATTCGTCTCTGCGGTGGTGGCTTGATGGCGTTTGGGCGGCCTGGTGTAGGGGGCCTGTGGCTTAGTGGCGGGGGCGGGCAAAGAGGTGATTCACCCCCAGCCCCAGCACCAGGGCCCAAAAGGCCGCTCCAATGCCAAGGAAACTGATGCCGGAAACGGCAGTCATAAAGGTGATCAGGGCGGCCTCGCGTCCTGTTTCGTCTCGCAGCGCATGGGAGAGGCTGTTGCCGATGGTAGACAGCAATGCCAGCCCGGCAACCGCAGCGATCAATGCGGGCGGGGCGATCAGAAACAGGCTGATCACGGTGCCGCCGCCCAGGCCCACGAGGCAGTAGAACAGGCCGGCGGCAGCGCTGGCGAGATAGCGGGTTTGAGGATCGTCATCGGCCTCGGGACCCGCGCAGATGGCGGCGGTGATGGCGGCGAAATTGAAGGCAAAGCCACCAAAGGGGGCAAGGACCAGCGTGGCTGCGCCGGTCACGCTCAGGGTGGCAGAGACAGGCGGGGTATAGCCGGCGGCGCGTAGGGTGACGGTGCCGGGCATATTCTGCGAGCACATAGTGACCACGTAGAGCGGCAGTCCCACGCCGATCAGCACAGGCAGCGAAAACTCTGGCAGTACCGGGGAGGGTAGCGAGAGGCTGGTGTTCAATTGGTCAAAATCGCCAAAGCTGCCTGTGAAACCAGCCCAGATTGCGCCGATCAGCAGCACGCCCAAAATCGTGTAGCGAGCAAACCAGAGGCGCCCTGCAAGAAAGGCCAGGCCCATCGCTGCGACCAATCCTGTATCCTCATTGAGGGCAGTAAAGGCCGAGAGGCCAAATTTGAACAGGATGCCGGCCAAGAGCGCATTGGCGAGACTGTCAGGGATCAATCGCGCCAGGCGTTCAAACCAGCCGGTCAGCCCTGTTAGCGTGAGCAAAGCACCGCAAAAAAGGAAGGCGCCCACCGCCTGATCAATGGGAACCCCCTGCAATCCAACCACCAGCAGGGCCGCGCCTGGTGTTGACCAGGCGGTGAGCACGGGTATGCGAAACCACAAGGACAAGCCCAAGCTGGTCAGCCCCATGCCCAGCCCCAGTGCCATCAGCCAGCTGTTGGCCTGGGCCTGGCTTGCCCCCACAGCCTCGATGGCCTGGAAGATGATCGCCACCGAACTGGTGTAACCCACCAGCACTGCCACGGCACCTGCTGCCAGGTGAGAGAGCTTCAGCTGTGACAACATTCGGGTTTTCCTTCTTTCGGGGCTGGGCTATGGTTTTGTGCGTTATAACGCCCATATTGCATTTGTGCGCTATAACGCACAAGTCCTATTTGAAACCTGCCTGATCCAGGCTCTTTGGAGCAATAGTCATGAGTGAGGATGCCATCGGGGCAAATCTGCGCAAGATCCGCAATGGGGCCGGGATGAGCCTGTCCAAGGCGGCAGATCTGACCGGGGTCAGCAAGGCGATGCTGGGACAGATCGAACGCGGGGAATCCAGCCCGACGATTGCGACGCTGTGGAAAATCGCCAAGGGGTTTCACCTGCCTTTGTCGGCACTGATCGGAGAGTTGGACGCAGCCCAACCAGACCCGGCAGAGCCCTTTAAAACGGTGCAGTTTCCCGGCAGTATCGCGGTGAAAATCGTCTTTCCCTTTGACCCGGAGCTGGGCGGGGAGACCTTTCGCATCAGTCTGACGCCGGGCCAGACACATGTCTCGCAGCCGCATGAGTGCGGGGTGGTTGAAGAGGTCTTTGTCCTGACCGGAGACATGGAGGTGCTGCGCGACGGAGACTGGGTGGCACTGGGCGCCGGAGAGGGGATCCGGTTCCAGGCAGATCAGCCCCATGGCTATCGCGGTGGTGCGCAGGGGGCTGAATTTTTGAATATGCACCATTACCCACGTCACGTCGGTGTCGTTGCACGCGGTTGAGGCGGGTCGCCTTGGACCGTGACAGCAAACCAGCCCAGAGGAGAGCTGATCATGGAAACGCTGCGTGGCAGCCTGTTGATGGCCCTGGCCATGGTGGCCTTTGCCCTCGAGGATATGTTCATCAAACAGGTGGCGCGGGAGTTGCCGGTCGGGCAGATCCTCATTCTGTTTGGACTTGGGGGGATGCTGGTTTTTGCGGCGGTGGCGCGTGCGCATGGGCAGCCCCTGTGGCACCCGGGGTTTTGCACGCGCCCTTTGGTGCTGCGCTCTCTGGCTGAGGTGACAGGACGGCTCTGTTTCACCCTGGCCATTGCCCTGACGCCGCTCTCCTCGGCCTCGGCCATTTTGCAGGCCACCCCGCTGGTGGTGGCGGGTGGTGCTGTGGTGTTTTTTGGCGAAAAGGTGGGCTGGCGGCGCTGGCTGGCAATTGGCCTGGGATTCGCCGGGGTCTTGATGATCCTGCGTCCCGGCGCCAGCGGATTTGAGATCTATTCTCTGTTTGCGGTGATTGGCACCCTGGGCTTTGCGGGACGAGACCTGGCCACGCGGGCGGCTCCCAAATCCATGACCAACCTGCAACTGGGGTTGTTTGGCTTTGCCATGCTGGTGATCGCCGGTGCCATAGCGCTGGCCTGGACGGGGGGTGCCCTCTGGCCCAGCGGTCGGGTCTGGCTCTATTTGGCTCTGACCACCGGTATCGGTGTCATTGCCTATAACGCGCTGACCGGGGCGATGCGGCATGGCGAAATCTCGGTTGTGGCCCCGTTTCGCTATACCAGACTGGTCTTTGCCATGGCGCTGGGCATTTTGGTCTTTGGCGAACGCCCGGACAGCTGGACCCTGCTGGGCAGCGCCGTGATCGTGACAAGCGGTCTCTTCACCCTCCTCCGTAGTTCCAGAAGATAGAGTCACCTTGCGCCCACCCGCAGGGGGGCTTACATCTGCCAGACATGGCCCAGACGAAATCAGACCCGAACTACAAAGTGATCGCAGAAAATCGCCGCGCGCGGTTTGACTACGCCATCGAAGATGACGTGGAATGCGGCATCATGCTTGAAGGCTCCGAAGTGAAGGCCCTGCGCGAAGGCGGCACCAATATCGCCGAAAGCTATGCGGCTGTGGAAGATGGCGAGCTGTGGCTGGTGAATTCCTATGTGCCGCCCTATTCGCAGGCCAAGATGTTCAAACATGAGGAACGTCGTCGCCGCAAGCTGCTGGTCTCGCGCAAGCAGCTGTCGGATATGTGGAATGCAACACAGCGCAAGGGCATGACCCTGGTGCCCATCGTGATGTACTTTAACCACAAGGGGCGCGCCAAGCTGAAGATCGGCATCGCCAAGGGCAAGAAGGCGCATGACAAGCGCGAAGCTCAGGCCAAGCGCGATTGGTCGCGCCAAAAGAGCCGCCTGATGAAGGATCATGGCTGACGCTCAGGCGCTTTGGCCGGGGGCCCTACTGGCAACTGTTTTGACAAGATCCGCTATCAGCCTCTCTGCATGATCAGAGGGGCTGTTTTTGTGTCAGCGCGTCAGGTTCCCGGAAAGGAGAACTGCGGGTGGGACGGGGACGGTTGGCGAAAAATCGGGACTTGATTAATCTGATTAATTTTGTCAGGTATCGCGCAATCCAGATCGGTAGCCCAGTCAGATTGATCCTGCGTGATCCCGCCCGGCACTCCTGTCTTCAAAAACCAAAGCCGCAGCACCGGCCAAAGGACAGATCCATGACGCCTTCAACCAACTCTTCTATATCTTCACACTGCTCGGCACAGCCACAGCGCCGTCCCCTGGAAAAACGGGACATGATGCCTGTGACCTTTTGCGATCTGGATGAGTTCGAGACAGGGCTGTTGCCGGTCTTGCGCCACTTTATGTTGAGCCTGACTCGGCCTGAGAGCCAATCCTGGCAGTTTGCCTATAAGATTGCAGCGGAGCGTTGGGGCGAGACCCTGGGTCTGCCGGTTGCCCAGTCCCTGTTCAAATTGGTCCAATTCACCCTCAAAGCGCGGCGTGCGGGATTTGACGCCATCGACCCATTGGCATTGGACGAACGAGACTTTGTCACACGGGATGAGCAGGCACTGTTGCAGATGTTGCACCACATGCGGCGCGATGACACCCCGCGGGCGCGAGAGGCTGTGGCCAATGTCACCGGTTGCACCATGGATCCGGATGTCATCCGCGCGGGGCTCTCCTTTGCCGATCGCTTCCCGGCGGGGCCCGTGGCCCGCAGTCAGCGCGGCCAAAGACCCGAATTGCGTGTGGTCAGCTAGAGGCTCGAACAGACCCGGCGCGGGACAAGCACGCCTGGCAGCAGCCAGGGTTCGCGCCGCGGCCCCTTTGTTTGCAACTCTCTAGGTCAGGGGGGATCTTTACACAGCCTTGAGCATTCTTTCAGCCTTCCCTTGCACCTCTGGCACGCCAATAGTAGGCATTGACACATATTCAGGGAGGCTTTGATGCGCGACGATCCAAAAACTCTTGTATCCACCGAGTGGCTGGCTGCTCACCTGAAAGATCCGGACCTGCGGGTGCTGGATGGATCCTGGTATCTGCCTCAGGAAGAGCGAGATGCTCAGGCGGAATATGACGCCGGACACATCCCAAATGCGCGGTTCTTTGATATCGACGACATCTCGGATCACCGCTCTGAGCTGCCGCATATGGTGCCCCCGGTAGAGAAATTTATGTCCCGGCTGCGCGCCATGGGCGTTGGTGACGGCCATCAGGTGGTGGTCTACGACGGGGCCGGGCTGAAATCCGCCGCCCGCGTCTGGTGGCTGTTCCGCTTGATGGGTCAGAACAATGTCGCGGTGCTGGATGGTGGCCTGCCAAAATGGCTGGCCGAGGGTCGCGAGACCGAAGACTTGCCGCCGGTGATCCGTGACCGCCATATGACTGTGCGGGTGCAAAACCACCTGGTGCGTGATGTGACCCAGGTCTCCTCGGCGGCAAAGCTGGGCGATCATGAGATCATCGACGCTCGCGCCGCTGCGCGGTTCCGTGGTGAGGTGGCTGAACCCCGCGAAGGTCTGCGTTCAGGCCATATCCCTGGGTCCAAGAATACGCCCTATACGGATCTGCTAAATGCAGATGGCACCATGAAAGAGGCGGAGGCCCTGCGTTCCACCTTTGAGGCCGCCGGCGTTGATCTGTCCAAACCCGCCATTACCACCTGTGGATCCGGCGTTACCGCTGCCGTCCTGAGCCTGGGCCTGGAGCGGATCGGCAAGACCGATCATTCGCTTTATGATGGCTCCTGGTCGGAATGGGGCGCCTTCCCGACCCTTCCCGTTGCAACCGGAGAGAACTGATGTTCGAAACCCTGAAACCGCAGCCAGCTGACAAGATCCTGGCTCTGATGCAAAAGTTCCGCGAAGACCCGCGTGACAGCAAGATCGACCTTGGCGTTGGCGTCTACAAGAACGCCGAGGGCGTGACGCCGGTGATGCGCGCCATCAAGGCCGCCGAGCACAAGCTTTGGGAAGAGCAGACCAGCAAATCCTATGTGGGTCTGGCCGGAGATCCTGCCTATTCCGATGCCATGATCCAGCTGATCCTCGGCAGCGCTGTTGCCCGTGAAAACATTGCTGCGGCGGCCACACCTGGTGGCACCGGCGCTGTGCGTCAGGCTTTTGAGCTGATCAAGATGGCCAACCCTGCTGCCAAGGTGCATGTCTCGGACCCGACTTGGCCCAACCATATCTCGATCCTCAACTATGTTGGCATCGAAACCGTGACCTATCGCTATTTCGACCGCGAGACCCGTGGTGTGAACTTTGACGGCATGATGGAAGACCTGAAAAAGGCCTCCAAGGGCGATGTGGTGCTGCTGCATGGCTGCTGTCACAACCCCACCGGGGCCAACCTGAATCTGACCCAGTGGCAAGAGGTCGTGGACCTGTTGAATGCCAATGGTTTGATCCCGATGATCGACATCGCCTATCAGGGCTTTGGGGATGGGTTAGAAGAAGACGCCCAGGGCGTGCGCCTGGTGGCTTCCAGCTGCCCCGAGGTGCTGATTGCGGCCAGCTGCTCCAAGAACTTTGGCATCTACCGGGAACGTACCGGATTGCTGATGGCGGTCTCCAACGACGCCAGCGCGCAGGCGCTGAACCAGGGCACCCTGGCCTTCCTGAACCGGCAGAACTATTCCTTCCCACCTGATCACGGGGCGCGTCTGGTAACCATGATCCTGAACGACGATGCGCTGCGCTCCGATTGGGCCGCAGAGCTGGAAGAGGTCCGGCTGGGCATGCTGGGCCTGCGTCAGCAGCTGGCCGATGAGCTGCAGCGCCTCAGCGGTTCTGACCGATTTGGCTTTATCGCCCAGCACCGTGGCATGTTCTCGCTCTTGGGCACTTCGCCCGATCTGGTGGAGAAAATGCGAGCGGACAATGGCATCTACATGGTGGGCGACAGCCGCATGAACATTGCCGGTCTGAACACCACCACGGTTCCGATCCTGGCCGAGGCGATCATCGACGCCGGCGTCTGATTGCAGCTAAGCCTTAGCGAGAATGATTATAGCGCGCCCTGGCAGGGCGCGCTTTTTCGTGGGCGGATATCTGAACACAGTAACAGAAAAACGCGGCCCGCTGGGGCCGCGTTTCAGTGTTCTGCTCGGAGTTCTTGGCCAGATTAGCCTGTTTTGAATTCTGGGTAGGCTTCCATGCCCAGCTCCGACATGTCGAGACCGTTGATCTCATCTTCTTCACTGACGCGGATACCCATGGTTGCCTTCAGGATGAACCAGATTACCAGCGAAGCGACAAAGGTGAACACACCGTAGGCTACAATGCCGGTCAGCTGGGTCATCAGGCTGGCTTCGCCGTAGAAGATCACCGCGATGGTGCCCCAGATGCCCGCCAGAAGGTGAACAGGGATGGCGCCGACAACGTCATCGATTTTGAACTTGTCCAGCATTGGGACTGCGAAGACCACGATCACACCACCGACGGCACCGATCCAGAGCGAGCCAAAGAGGGTAGGGGCGAGTGGTTCAGCGGTGATCGATACGAGACCGGCCAGCGCGCCGTTCAGGACCATGGTCAGGTCAACCTTCTTGTACAATACCTGTGTCAGGATCAGCGCGGCAACGGCACCGGCAGCAGCTGCCATATTGGTGTTGGCAAAGATGCGCGACACGTCAGAAACATCGCCTACGGTGCCCATCGCCAGCTGCGAGCCGCCGTTGAAACCGAACCAGCCGAGCCACAGGATGAATGTGCCGAGCGTCGCCAGGGCCAGGTTGGAACCAGGCATTGGGTTGACGCGGCCGTCTTTGTACTTGCCCAAACGGGGGCCAAGAACGATCGCACCAGCCAGAGCAGCCCAGCCACCTACAGAGTGCACAACAGTGGAGCCAGCAAAGTCAGAAAAGCCCATAGCGTCGAGCCAGCCGCCACCCCATTTCCAGGAGCCGGAAATTGGGTACATGAAGCCAGTCAGAACGATTACGAAGACCAGGAAGGGCCACAGTTTGATCCGCTCAGCCAGGGCGCCCGATACGATCGAAGCGGTGGCCGCAACAAACACCAGCTGGAAGAAGAAGTCAGACCCGACCGAGGCATAGTCCAGCGCGGCATCTGCTGCGGAAACCCCTACGGCATCCAAGACCGTTTGGCCACCAATCGAGAAGAAGCCATTGAAATCGCCCGGATACATGGTGTTGAAGCCAACCAGCCAATACATGATGGCCGCGATCGAGTAGAGCGCGATGTTCTTGGTCATCTGCATGGTGACGTTCTTGGAGCGCACCAGGCCGCCTTCGAGCATCGCAAAGCCTGCGGCCATGAAGAACACCAGGAAGCCTGCCATGCAGAACAACAGGGTTGTCATGATGTAGGGGCCGATTTCGTCAAAGCTTGGGGCAGCCGCCTCTTGCGCCATGGCCAGGCCCGGCAGGGTGGCCAGCGCTAGCGCCGACAAAGAGAGAGAGAGTTTACGCATCAGTTATCCTCCAAATGCGGCGCTTACAGCGCGTCTTGATTGGTTTCGCCGGTGCGCACCCGCAGGGCGTGCTCCACGTCGATCACAAAGATCTTGCCGTCACCGATTTTTCCGGTGCGGGCGGTATTGGCGATGGTTTCGACCACTTGGTCGGCCAGGCTGGCGGAAACCACGATTTCCAGTTTCAGCTTGGGGACAAAATTCACTTCATATTCGGCCCCACGGTAGATCTCGGTGTGGCCCGCCTGGGCGCCAAAGCCCTTTACTTCGGACACCATCAACCCCGAAACGCCAAGAGCGGTCAGCGCTTCACGGACGTCCTCCAGTTTGAAGGGTTTGATGGCAGCGATGATCATTTTCATTTCGACATCCTCGTCTTGGAGGGTGCCTGTCACCAAAGGATCTGGCTGGAGCACCCGCGCATTTGCACCTGCAGAAAAACCAAGGCGCCGAGTCGGGGGAACCGGAGGGGGCGTTTTGCAGGTGCAGCATGAGGGCGGACGGTCAAAAAACGAGCGCAAAAAGGTAAACATGCCCGAAATCTGGGCGGTGGGGGGATGGAAATTCCCCATAAACCGCCTCTCTACAAAGCTGTGCGAAAGGGCTAAAGTGGTTAAAACGGGCAAACCGGGCAGGATTTCAAGATGGCGCAGGGTTCAGGGCGAAAGCCACTGGTGGCGGAGAAACGCTATGCAAAGGCAGCAGGCAAGCGGCCAGCCAAACGGGCTGGCGGTCTCTGGGGGCTGCTGTTTGGAAATTCGAAACCCAAGTCGAAACCCAAGCCAAAGCCCAAGTCAAAATCCAGGCCAACCGCCAAACCCTCCTCCAAGCCGCAAGCACAGCGGGCGGCGCCTGCGCGCAGAAAGCCCGCAGGCTCGCGGCGCAAGTCGCGGGGCGTGATCGCCACCCTGTTGATGCCCTTTCGCTGGCTGCTGCGGTTGATCTGGGGGTTCTCTTGGCGGATTGGGGTGATTGTCCTCACTCTGGTGGGCATGGCCGTGGGCTATCAGGCCATCAACTTGCCAGAGGTGGCAACGCTGCTGGATGGCCGGGCGAGGGGCTCTGTTACCCTGCTAGACCACGAGGGCGAGGTCTTTGCCTGGAGGGGCGACCAATTTGGCGGCGTGGTCACCGCACAGACCGTCTCGCCACATTTGAAAAACGCCATCGTCGCCACTGAGGACAAACGCTTCTACCGCCATTTTGGTATTTCGCCGCGCGGCGTGGCTTCGGCTGTGCGCATCAATCTGAGCGAGGGCCGTGGCCCCCTGTCTGGACATGGTGGCTCCACCATCACCCAACAGACGGCAAAGCTTCTGTGTCTTGGCCGGACCTATGACCCCACTGAATGGGAAAGCGAAGCCGCCTATGAAAAGGACTGCCGCCAGGGCTCTCTGTGGCGCAAGGGCACCGAAGCCATCTATGCGCTGGCGATGGAGGTCAAATACACCAAGGATGAGATCCTCTCGATCTATATGAACCGCGCCTATATGGGCGGCGGGGCCCATGGCGCGGAGGCCGCAGCACAGCGCTACTTTGGTAAATCGGCCAGCCAGCTGAGCGCGGCTGAGGGCGCGATGCTTGCAGGATTGCTGACAGCGCCATCGTCATTGGCACCAACCAACAATTTGAAGCGCTCGCAGGATCGTGCCGCGACAGTGCTGCGCCTGATGCATGATCAGGGCTATCTGAGTTCCGCGGAAACCAAAGCAGGGCAGGAGAATCCGGCGCGGCTGAGCCCTGCAGCAGAGGCGCGGGCGGGCGGCTATTTTGCCGACTGGATCATGGACAGCGTGCCCAGCTATTTTGGCGCTCAAACTGCCGAGGATGTGGTGATCCGCACCACTCTGGATCAGCGTCTGCAAACGGCAGCCGAAGATGCGATCACCTATGTGTTTGAAAATAAGGTGCGGGAGGGGTCCAAAGCGCAGGCCGCCATTGTCGTCATGAGCGCAGATGGGGCCGTGCGGGCTATGGTTGGCGGGCGCAGGACCCGTGTCTCCGGTGTTTTTAACCGGGCCACCCAGGCCAAACGGCAGACCGGCTCTGCCTTTAAACCCTTTGTCTATGCCACGGCCCTGGAGCTGGGCTATTCCCCGCTCGATATCTTGTTGGACACAGAATACTGTCTGGATCTGCCCGGCTCTGGGGAGTGGTGCCCCAAGAACTATACCCGCAAATACTATGGTGAGGTGACTCTGGCCCGGGCTCTTCGGGACTCGCTGAATGTGCCAGCGGTCAAGCTCTCCGAGGCGGTGGGTCGCGATCTGGTGCGCCGCGTTGCCTCCGATTTTGGCATCGATAATGCGATGGCTGAAGGTCCGGCGCTGGCGCTTGGGGCCTCCGAAAGCACATTGTTGGAAATGACCGGGGCCTATGCCGGGATCCTGAATGGCGGCTCTTCGGTCACTCCCTATGGCGTAAGCGAGCTGCGACTGGTTACCGATACCGAACCCCTGATGGGACGCAGCGGCGGTATGGGAGAGCGGGTGATCCGGACCGAGGCGGCGCAGCAGCTGGTCTGGATGATGGAGAAAGTCATTGCCGAGGGCACAGGGCGCCGCGCGCAGATTCCGGGTTGGCAGGCGGCTGGGAAGTCCGGCACCACGCAGGCCGCACGTGACGCCTGGTTTATCGGGTTTACCGCGGATTACGTGGCCGGGGTGTGGATGGGCTATGACGACAACACGCCCCTGAGCGGTGTCACTGGTGGTGGCCTGCCGGCAGAGATCTGGCACGAGGCCATGGTGCGGGTACACGAAGGCCTGCCCCCCAAACCTCTGCCGATGTTGGAGCCAGCGCCGATTGTTATTCCGGACCCCGTGCAACCGGTTCCGCAACGGCGCCGCGAACGCAACCGGCCGGGCCAGGAAATCGGCCGTGCTGTGGACGGGTTGTTGCGCGATATCTTTGGCCGCAACTAGGTTTGGCCTCTTTGGCTTCGCGATGTAAAAAAGGCTCCCAACTGGGAGCCTTTTCAATTCAGAGACTGCATGGAGCCCTGCGCCTTGACGCAAGGGGTATCAGCTTAGGCGTTTCAGCTCGGCAATCATGGCGTCGATATCGCCTTTGTTGCTGTCCAAAATCGCCCCGATTTCGGTGCGTTCGGTCAGCAGTAGGTTCACACCCTCAATATACATATTAAAGAAAAGGTCCTTGCCGGAGCGATCAGAGACCAAAAAGGTGACCTCAAACGGAGCTTGGCCCTGCAGACGGGCAAGGGTGCTTACTTCATACCACTTCTTCACGCGCTTCACGCTTTTCACTTCCAGGCTGCCGCCGATGAATTCGCGAAAGCGTTTGCCATATTTGCGGGAAATATAGCCCTGAAAGGTCTTGGAGAAGTTCCGTTTCTGCGTCTTGGTGGCACGACGTGCATCAACCCCAAGCGCATAGGCGGCGATATAGGACGTATCGCTGTAGCGTTTGAAGATCCGCTCAAATTCGCGGAACATGGCGTTCTCGGCTTTGCCCGATGCGATGACTGTGTTGATGTCGGCAACCAGGCTGTTGATCAGCTTGCTGGCCCCGGCCTCGTTCAAAGCCCAAAGCGGTGTGGCGGGCACAAGCGCCGCGCTGGCGGAAAGCCCGGTCAAGAAACTGCGACGATGCATGGCTTAAAATCCTTCGGTATCTAGTTCAAAGGGATCGATTTCACTGATCTCGGCGGTTTCGCCCAGCTCAAAACGCCGGTTCTGCAGATAGAGCAGGCGGGCCTGCGCATAGCTGTCAGCGCTTTCATAGAGAATAGAATCAACCGTATCCGAATATCTGCCACGGTTCCCCATGCGACGCACTATTTCTGCGTAGATGCTGATGTTATCGGCGGGATTGTTCCGAGCATAGCCAATCGGATTGGTGAAGAAATCGACGACAATACCTGTGGCATCGCGTGCGGTAGAGGGACCGTAGAGGGGCAGCTCGACATAGGCGCCCTCACCCACGCCCCAAACGGCAAGCGTTTGACCAAAGTCCGTATTCACCTCGGGGAGGTTGAAATCAGAGGCGGGGTTGGCCAAGCCAAGAAAACCGATCGTGGTGTTCAGAGCAAAGCGTGCAAGTGCCTGGCCGGCGAGCTTAGGATTGCCCTGCAACAGGGCATTGACCGCTTGGCCGGGCATCGACAGGTTTTCGGCAAAAGACGAAAAGCTGGTGACCATCGGCTCGGGAACAATCGCCACATAGCCTTTGGATGCGGGACGGAAGGCAAAGCGATCGACAGCGAGATTGAGCTTGTGCACGGAGCGGTTGGTGTTCTCATAGGGATCAAAAACCTCACCCGCTGCTTTTGCTGCCGGGTCCTGTGCAGCGCAACCTGCCAGGGACAAAACCAACGCAACTGCAGCAAAGACAAAACGAGGTTTGGTGAAAATTAGCATTTGAGTTGTAACCCACTTAATTCGCTATTTAAGAAACACGAGCACCTACTTAGTGGCAATTCCGAAGATTCCCACTGTTCTACAGCAATTTGTTTGCACGTTTGTGGCAGATTCGGAACAGGTTTCCCAAGAGTTGTCGTTGGCGCAGGGTCTAATATGTCGCGGACCGTTTGAACAGATAGAGCATAGTCAATATGGCAAATAAAACTTTTAAGCCCGGATATGATGAACTTACGGCCTGTCGCCGTTCAAGCCGCAGCCTCTATTGGGCGGTTGGTCTCTTCAGTGTCTTTGTAAATTTGCTGATGCTGACTGGCCCTCTCTACATGATGCAGGTCTATGATCGGGTGTTGGGCAGCGGCTCTGAGGCCACTCTTGTGGCCCTGTCGCTGCTGGTTTTGTTCCTTTACGGCATGATGGGGCTGTTGGACTACGTGCGAGGGCGGGTTCTGGCCAGAATTGGCGCCCGGTTCCAGGCGGCGTTGGACAAACGGGTATTTGACGCTGCAGTACGCCGCTCTGCGGTGGCGCAGGATCCGGTGGCGCAGACTGCAACAGCGGATCTGGAAGCCATCCAGCGGTTGATGTCCTCGCCAGTGCTGGGGGCAGGTTTTGATCTACCCTGGACGCCGTTGTTTCTGGCAGGGATTGCGCTGTTTCACCCCTGGTTGGGGCTCTTGGCACTGGGCGGTGGTGCGGTTTTGGTTGCAGTGGCGCTGCTCAATCAGATTTTCAGCCGCGCGCCTTTGCAACAGGCGGCGGTATCGGGGCATCGGGCCAATCTGTCTTCCGAGGAAATTCGTGGCGAGGCCGAGATGATCCAGTCCATGGGTATGCGCGGAGCCGCCTTCCTGCGCTGGCAGAAACTGCGCAACGCAGCGCTCAAGGATACTCTCACCGCCAATGATACCGGGGGGGGCTTTACCACCCTGACCAAAACGCTCCGTCTGTTTTTGCAATCTGCCATGCTTGGGCTTGGTGCCTATCTGGCGCTCAATGGCGAGGTCTCGCCAGGGGCAATGATTGCCGGTTCGGTTCTAATGGGCCGGGCCCTGGCCCCAATCGAGCTGGGGCTTGGGCAATGGGCCATGGTGCAACGCGCCATCAAGGGCTGGCACAGCCTTGCTGAACTGCTCACCAAAGTGCCTGCCGAGGCCGAGCGCATGGCGTTGCCACAGCCCGAGGCGCGTTTGGAGGTTCAGGCCTTGGCCGTGGTGCCGCCCGGGGACAGCCGGGCACAATTGCGCAATGTCATCTTCCGGGTGGAGCCGGGACAGGCGATTGGAGTGATTGGTCCGTCTGGATCGGGCAAATCCACCCTGGCCAAGGCGCTGACCGGCGCCTGGCGGCCTGCCGCTGGGACCATTCGCTTGGATGGTGCGGCTCTGGATCAATATGACCCGGATGTCCTGGGGCGGCATTTTGGCTATCTGCCGCAACGCGTGCAGCTGTTTGAGGGCACTATTGCTCAGAATATTGCCCGGCTGGCCGAGGAGCCGGATGCGGAAAAAGTGGTGGCTGCTGCCAAGAAAGCTGCGGCGCATGAGATGATCGTCAACCTGCCGGAGGGTTATGACACCCGTGTTTCGGCAGGCGGCGGGCGATTGTCGGGGGGGCAGATGCAACGGGTCGCTCTGGCCCGTGCGCTTTATGACACCCCAGTGATCGTCATTCTGGATGAGCCCAACTCCAATCTTGATAACGAAGGCTCAATTGCGCTGAACCAGGCCATCAAGGCGCTCAAGGCGGCGGGGCAATCGGTGCTGATCATGGCGCATCGACCTGCGGCTATTCAGGAATGTGAGATGCTTTTGGTGATCGACAAAGGCGTGCAAACGGCCTTTGGTCCCAAAGACAAAGTGCTGCAGGAAATGGTGGCCAATCATCAATCCATCCGCAAAAACGCTGGGACGGGAGGGGTTCAATGAGCCAGGATAAGGAATGGTCCGCTCGCAGCCCGCTGCTGATTGGCACTCTAACACTGATGATCCTTTTGGGTGGTTTTGGAACCTGGGCGGTGATGTCTTCGATCGCGGGGGCCATCGTGGCGACAGGGCGCATTGAGGTGGATCGCAACCGACAGGTCGTCCAACATCTGGATGGCGGCATTGTGTCTGAGATCCTGGTGGATGATGGCGACAGCGTGACTCGTGGCGACCTGCTCTTGCGGCTGGACGCCAAGGAACTCCGCTCGCAATTGGCCATTACTGAGGGGCAGCTGTTTGAGATGATGGCGCGCCGTGGGCGGCTGGAGGCAGAGCGCGACAGCACCAAGGAAGTGCAGTTTGACGCGGAGCTGTTGGCTTTGACGGCAACCCGCCCTGCCGTGAGGGATCTGATTGAAGGGCAGCAGCGTCTGTTTGTCGCCCGCGCGGAATCCATCGCCCGGGAAATCGAACAGCTGAACAAGCGCAGCGCCCAGACACAGGATCAGATCACCGGGATCAAAGCACAACAGGAATCGATGGCGTTGCAGCTGGAGCTGATCGCTGAAGAGCTGAAAAACCAGAATATCCTGCTAGAGCGTGGCTTGGCCCAGGCTGGCACTGTGCTGAACCTGCGCCGCACCGAGGCCGATCTGAGCGGTCGCCTCGGCGAGCTGATTGCAACCGAGGCCCAGGCCTTGGGACGGATCACTGAGACCGAGATCGAGATCCTGAAACTGGGATCAACCCGCCGCGAAGAGGCGATTACTCAATTGCGTGATCTACGCTATCAAGAACTGGAACTCGGGGAGAACCGTCGCACCCTGATCGAGCGCTTGGCGCGGTTGGATATCACCGCTCCGGTTTCGGGCATTGTCTATGACATGCAGGTGCATACCCCGCGGTCCGTCATACGGGCGGCAGATCCGGTGCTCTATCTGGTGCCGCAGGACCGCCCGCTGGTGATCGCCGCACAGGTCTCGCCCACGGATATCGAGCAGATCTATGTCGGGCAGGATGTTACGCTCAAGTTCTCGTCGTTGGATCAGCGCAATACACCGGATCTGTTTGGCAAGGTGACGCTGGTCTCTGCCGATGCCTTTGAGGACCAGAACACCGGGGTCTCCTATTACCGAGCCGAGGTCGAGCTCAACCCCGATGAAGCGCAGCGCCTGCCGGAAGGCACGGTGCTGATCCCCGGCATGCCGGTGGAGAGCTACATCCGCACCCAGGATCGCTCGCCGCTATCCTATCTGGTGAAACCGCTGGCGGATTATTTTGTCAAAGCCTTCCGCGAAGATTGATGTCCGAACAGAGAGGGATGTTGTCGCTTTTACTCTTTCCGGCGGGTTTCATCAGCGCTAGCGTCGCCTCGAAACATCGGCCGTGAAGGAGCGCGACAATGAGCATCGAAGCAAAACTGAAAGACCTGAGTGTCACCCTGCCAGAGGCCCCTGCGCCGGCGGCCAACTATGTGCCTTTTGTTGTCGCAGGTGACATGGTCTATGTCTCGGGTCAGATCTCGTCGGATGAGAACGGGCTGATCACCGGCACGCTCGGCGCGGATATGGATGTCGATGCCGGTCAGGCCGCCGCCAAACGCTGCGCCATTGCCCTGCTTGCACAGCTCAAGGCCGCCTGTGATGGCGATCTTGAACGTCTGGTGCGGGTGGTGAAACTGGGCGCCTTTGTCAATTCCACCGCTGATTTCACCCAGCAGCCACAGGTGGTGAACGGGGCCTCTGATTTCCTGGTCGAAGCGCTGGGCGACGCCGGTCGTCACGCGCGTTCCGCCGTCAGTGCGCCTTCGCTGCCTCTGGGCGTTGCGGTTGAAATCGACGCGGTGTTCCAGATCAAATGATCCCAAAGCTACCCGCCGAGTTTCTGTCGCAGCCGGTGGCGCATCGGGCGCTGCATGATGTGACCGATGGGCGACCCGAAAACAGCCGCGCGGCCATCCGCGCGGCCATTGCTGCGGGCTATGCGATCGAAATTGATCTGCAGCGCTCCAGCGAAGGCTGTCCAATGGTGTTTCACGACTACATGCTGGATCGCCTTGCGGAGGCGCGCGGTGGGATCATGGTACGCAGTCAGGCAGAGCTTACCCAGATCCCGCTAAAAGGCGGAGATGGCGAGTGCATACCAACCCTGGCCGAGGTTCTAGATCTGGTTGCCGGGCAGGTACCATTGCTGATTGAGATCAAGGATCAGGATGGCAATCTGGGCCCCAATGTTGGGGCCCTGGAAGAAGCCACCGCCAAAGAACTGCAGGGCTATACCGGGACGGTCGCCTTGATGTCGTTCAATCCACATGCGACAGCGGCGCTGGCGCGCTATGCACCTGATATTGCGCGGGGATTGGTGACCAGCTCTTATGACCCTGAGGATTGGGTCCCGGTCCCAGCTGAGACCTGCAATCGCCTGCGCGGTATCCCCGATTTTGACAGCAGCCGGTCGAGCTTTATCAGCCATGAAGTGGGCGATCTGGAGCGTCCCCGAGTGCAGGATCTGCGCGCGGCCGGAATTCCGGTTCTCTGCTGGACAGTGACGTCCCAGGCCGCCGAGGATGAGGCGCGCAAATGGGTCGATAATGTTACCTTCGAGCAGTATCTTTCCCCTTTGCCGGGTTGATTACGGGCGCAACGCTGCTCAAATACTGTCAGGCGCAGGGAGTGCTGATGGATCAGAAACCGGTTGAAATACGCGTCTTTGGCAGCCTGTCGCAGATTGAGGCTGCGGATTGGGACGCCTGTGCCTGCCCGGAAGCCGTGGACGGCTCCCGTCCAAACGACCCCTTTACTACCTATCGTTTTCTCAACGCTTTGGAGCAGAGCGGATCGGTTGGGCCTGGCACCGGTTGGCAGCCGCAGTATCTCACCGCCTATGTCGAAGGCCGCCTGATCGCCTGTGCGCCGCTCTATGCCAAATCCCACAGCCAGGGCGAATACATCTTTGATCACAACTGGGCCCATGCCTATGAGCGCGCGGGTGGTCGCTACTACCCCAAGCTTCAGGTCGCAGTGCCCTTTACCCCTGCCACCGGCCGGCGGCTTCTGGTGCGGCCCGGCTATGAAGGGATCGGCCAATCAGCACTGGTGCAGGGGGCTGTGCAGCTTGCGGCAGACAATCAGGTCTCTTCGCTGCATGTGACCTTTTGCACGCCGCAGGAGGCTGAGATTGGTGCCGAGATGGGGCTGATGCCCCGAGTGAGCCAACAATTCCACTGGCTGAACGCGAACTACGCGGGTTTTGACGATTTTCTTGCCGCGCTGTCCTCGCGCAAACGAAAGAACATCCGCAAGGAACGGTCGCAGGCACAGGGGTTTGGTGGCACAATCTGCAGCTATAGTGGCGACCAGATTCGCCCCGAGCATTGGGATGCATTTTGGACGTTTTATCAGGACACCGGTTCGCGCAAATGGGGCAGCCCCTATCTCACGCGAGAGTTCTTTTCCATCATTCACGAAACCATGGCGCAGGATCTGCATCTCATCCTTGCGGAACGAGACGGCGTGCCAGTGGCAGGTGCCTTGAATTTCATCGGACGAGACACGCTATATGGGCGTTATTGGGGATGTACTGAACATCACCCCTGCCTGCATTTCGAAATGTGCTACTATCAGGCGATTGATTTTGCCATTGCTCACCAATTGTCACGTGTGGAGGCCGGCGCACAGGGCGAACATAAATTGGCGCGGGGCTATCTGCCGGTGGAGACACATAGCTTGCATTGGCTGGGGGATGCCGGGTTTGCCGAAGCCGTGGGCCGCTACCTGGAGGCCGAGCGGGCGGCGGTGGCAGAAGAGGTTGAGGTCCTGACCAGCTATGGGCCGTTTCGCAAAACTGAAGTGGAGGAACAGGAATGACCGAAAGATTATCCGAAGCCACCCGGGGGCCCCTGTTGGATCCCCTGTTCCAAAGCGGATGGGAAATGGTCGAGGGGCGCGACGCCCTGATCAAGACCTTTGCTTTTGACGGTTTTGTCGAGGCCTTTGGCTGGATGACCCGCGCCGCGATTTGGGCAGAAAAATGGAACCACCATCCAGAGTGGAGCAATATCTACAATCGGGTGACGGTGGTCCTGACCACCCATGACGTCGAGGGACTGTCGGCTTTGGACGCCAAACTGGCCCGGAAGATGGACAGCTTGGTCTAACTGCCTGTCACATAGGGTCGGCTGCGCCGGGGAAAGCCCTGGCACAGCCGTGGCTCTGATTAGTCCATTGAGTCCAGCAGGCCTTCACCGGCGGAAAGTTCACACTGACCGGGGTTTTCCTCCATGTTGAGCTTGGTGACGATGCCGTCTTCGACCAACATTGCATAGCGCAGCGAACGCCCGATAAGCCCGGCGGGCGGCGCGTCAAAGCGCATGCCAATGGCATCGGTAAAGGCACTTTCCGCATCGGCCATCATGGTGATGCCGGCGGCATTGGCGCCGGTGGCCTCGCCCCAGGCATGCATAACAAAGGGATCATTGGCAGAGATGCAGATAATCTCCTCCACTCCCTTCGCAAAAAACTGATCCTTGGTTCGGATAAAGCTCGGCACATGGGCCGAATGACAGGTTGGAGTAAAGGCACCAGGAACGGCAAAAATTGCGACTTTCCGGCCAGTTACCTTTTCTGCCATCTGCACCTGAGCAGGTCCCTCTGCCCCCATCACGGTCAGGGTTGCATCGGGGAGTTTCTCTCCTGCAGAAATCATTGCGCGTTTCCTCTCTTGTGGTGATTGCGTTTTGGTTCGCGGCCCCTATAGGGTCACGACAACAGGAGACCAAAACCAGTGTGGGAGGCAAGGGCCGAAATGAGCCATATCGTCGTGATCGGAGCAGGCCAGGCAGGATCGTCCTTGGTGGCGAAACTGCGCAAAGACGGGTTTGATGGCGAAATCACCCTGATTGGGGCCGAAAACCACCTGCCGTATCAGCGCCCGCCGCTCTCCAAGGCCTATTTGCTGGGTGAAATGGAACTGGAGCGTTTGTTCCTGCGTCCCGAAAGCTTTTATGTCGAGAACAATATTACCCTGCGTCTTGGCTCGGCAGTGACGGCGATTGATACCGAGGCTCAGACCGTGACACTGGAGGATGAGGTCATCGGCTACGATCAATTGGCCCTGACCACCGGATCTGATCCGCGCCGCCTGCCCGGTGCTATTGGCGGGGATTTGGCGGGTGTATTTGTGGTGCGTGGCCTTGGTGACGTGGATGCAATGGCGCCGCATGTTACGACAGGCAAGCGGGCTTTGATCGTTGGCGGGGGCTATATCGGGCTGGAGGCAGCAGCGGTCTGCGCCAAGCGCGGTGTTGATGTCACCCTGGTAGAGATGGGTGATCGTATCCTGCAACGGGTGGCGGCAACCGAGACATCTGATTACTTCCGCACCCTGCACGGCGAACACGGTGTGACCATCCTCGAAGGCACCGGCTTGGAGCGACTGGAGGGCGACGCAGGCCAAGTGACTGGCGCAGTGCTGAGCGATGGCTCCCGTGTCGATGTCGATTTTGTTGTGGTTGGCGTTGGTATTACCCCCGGCACGCAGCTGGCCGAACTGGCCGGGCTGGAGCTGGATAATGGCATCAAAACCGATGCCCAGGGGCGCACCTCGGATCCCTCGATCTGGTCGGCGGGCGATTGTGCCTCCTTCCCCTACAAAGGTGGCCGCATCCGGTTGGAAAGCGTACCCAACGCCATCGACCAGGCCGAAGTGGTGGCGCAGAACATGATGGGTGCGGGCAAGGATTATGTGGCAACGCCCTGGTTCTGGTCGGATCAATATGATGTGAAATTACAAATCGCAGGTCTGAACACGGGGTTCGACAATGTCGTTACCCGTGCTGGTGAGGGGCGCACGACCTCATTCTGGTACTACAAAGGTGATGAATTGGTTGCGGTGGATGCGATGAACGATCCGCGGGCTTATATGGTGGGCAAGCGCTTGATTGATATGGGCAAGACGGCGGATAAATCGGTGGTTGCCGATCCTGCCGCAGATCTGAAGCCCCTGTTGAAAGCGTGAGGATCATCGCCGGAGATTTTCGCGGCCGCGCCTTGGCGGCGCTGGGTAAGGGCGATGCGGGCGCGCATCTGCGCCCCACCACCGACCGGGTGCGCGAAAGCCTGTTCAACGTGCTGGCGCATCAGGTTGATTTTGACGGTATGCGGGTGCTGGATCTCTTTGCCGGAACCGGCGCTTTGGGGCTGGAAGCCCTATCGCGCGGCGCCGAGAGCGTGACCTTTGTTGATGATGGCCGGGTATCGCAGGGGCTGATTGCCAAGAATATCGAGATCTGCCGCGCCAAAGATCGCGCCAGCCTGATCCGACGGAATGCACTGAAACTGGGAGAGAACCCGCAGCCGCCCTTTGATGTGGTGTTTCTCGATCCCCCTTATGGCAAAGCTTTGGGAGAAAAGGCATTGCAGGCGGCCGAGACAGGCGGTTGGATCGCAGAGGATGCCTTGATCATCTGGGAAGAAAACGCAGCCATGTCCCCGCCAGAAGGCTATGCGTTGCGCGATGCACGCAGATATGGTGATAGCCATATCACCCTGATGTTGCGTGATGTTTCAGCCTGAAACAGGCGCTCCCCTGACGCGCGACTTTGTGCCAGTGCAGGATTTGCCTCCCTATGCGGAACGCGGCAGAGTGGCGCTGAACTTTGCTGAATTGCACGGGGTTTTTGCACATGCCTACGACCTATCCAACGCCACGGCTGGTCATCTTTGATTGCGATGGGGTGCTGGTTAACAGTGAACCTATCTCAAATCAGGTGATGGTCGAAAACCTGGCGCGAAACGGTTTGCCTATGACCGTTGAGCGCTCAATGGAACTGTTTGTCGGCAGCACGATGTCGGGCGCTATGGCTAAGGCGATTGAACTTGGTGCTGACCTGCATGAGGGCTGGATCGACGAAGTCTATGCCGAAACCTATGAGGCCCTGAGAGCGGGCGTGGCACTGATGCCGGGGGTGATGGACCTACTGGCGCTGCTGGATGCAAAACAGATCCCCTGTTGCGTGGCCTCCAACGGGAGCGAAGACAAGATGCGCATCACTCTGGGACAGAATGATCTGTGGGCGCGCTTTCATCCGGCGGCGATGTTTTCAGCGCAATCGCTGGGCGTGGCAAAACCAGATCCAGGCCTGTTTCTGGCCGCCGCCAGCCATTTTGGCGTCCAGGCCCGTGATTGTCTGGTGGTCGAGGACAGCGCCACAGGGGTGCTGGCGGCAACGCGGGCCGGGATGCGTTGCCTTGGTTTTGCGCCGACCGGCACGGGCGAGAACCTCGCAGCGCAGGGCGCCGAAGTTTTTAGCGAAATGTCAGAGGTTGCCGCGCTAATCGGGCTGTGAAAGAAACTCTTGGCCAAAATGACGACGCCCCGACCGAAGGACGAGGCGCTGCTGTGAGGTCTGGAAAGCTGGGCGAAACGCCTAGCTGTAGGTTGGATGGAACAGGCCACCGGGAGACAGGGTGAAGATTTCACAGCCATCTGAGGTCACGCCGATGGAATGCTCAAACTGCGCCGACAGGGATTTGTCGCGGGTAACCGCGGTCCACTCATCCGCCAGGATCTTGGTTTCGGGCCGCCCTAGGTTGATCATCGGCTCGATGGTAAAGAACATGCCCTCTTCCAGTTTGGGACCGGTGCCGGGGCGCCCATAGTGCAGTACATTGGGCGGTGCGTGGAACACCAGGCCCAGCCCGTGGCCGCAGAAATCGCGCACGACGCTCATGCGCTGGCTTTCGGCATAGGATTGGATGGCATGGCCAATGTCGCCAAAGGTATTGCCAGGCTTTACCGCCTCAATCCCCTTCATCAGGCTGTCATGGGTGACCTGGATCAGGCGCTCGGCCTTGCGCGGCAATTTTCCGGCCACAAACATCCGCGAGGTATCGCCAAACCAGCCGTCAACGATGACGGTCACATCGATATTGAGGATATCGCCATCCTTCAGCTTTTTGTCACCGGGGATGCCATGGCAGACCACATGGTTCACCGAGATGCAGCTGGCGTGCTGATAGCCCTTGTAGCCGATGGTGGCCGATTTGGCCCCGGCCTCATCAACCATATTGGTGATCAGGCGATCGATTTCACCGGTGGTCTGTCCCGGAAAAACATGCGGTGCGATGTCGTCAAGGATCTGCGCGGCCAGTTTCCCCGCCACATGCATGCCGGCGAAATCTGTCTCTTGGTAAATGCGAATGCCGTCTTTGGTGGTACGGCCGTCTTTCGATCTCATCAAGCTGGGCTCCATAGGCTTGTGTCTTGTCGCCTATGTAAGCGGATTTGGTAAAAAGAACCAGTACTGCCGCCGTAAAACCAGCAGCCCTTAGCGCTGCGCCGCCTAAGCCGCAGGCAGGCTGTGTCCGATGCCGATCCCCTGCGGCGAGATGCGGGTGTCGTAGATTAGGCGCTCAACGCCCGCCTTTTGCGCTGTTTCAAAAGCTGCGGCATAGTCTGGGTCGATATCCTGCGCCAGCGCAAAGCGTGCACAATCGGTGCGTTGCACCAAATAGAGCATCACGGCGCGATGGCCCTGTGCTGTCATTTTTGTCAGTTCATTGAGATGTTTGGTGCCACGCGCGGTGACGCTGTCCGGAAATTCAGCCAGCCCCCGCTGCCGCGACAGGGTGACGCTTTTGACTTCGACATAGCAGTCCGGCAGCCCTGCTTGGCTGAGCAGGAAATCAATGCGGCTTTTCTCGCCATATTTCACTTCGGGCTGGACGGTGCCATAGGCTGCCAGCTCAGGGATTTCCCCGGCAATCAGAGCGGCCTTGAGCGCACGATTGGGCACTGAGGTGTCAACGCCGGTAAAGTGACCGTTGTCATGTTCAATCAGACGCCAGCCATATTTCAGCTTTTTCTTTGGGTCATCATTGGGTTCCAGCCAGACTGTGAGACCGGGGTCGGCCAGCCCCATCATCGAGCCGGGGTTGGCGCAATGGGCGGTGATCTCGCGTCCGTCTTGTAGACGACAATCGGCAAGGAAGCGCTTGTAGCGGCGCAGTAGCGTGGCGCGGATCAAAGGCGTGGTGAATTCCATACTGCTTGGGTAGCGCACTGGCAGGCGGTGTCAATCATCCAGGGCGGAGCGCCGGGCACAAAAGACCCGGCACAGGCGCGGTTTTTACCGAGGGGCCTCAGAAACCCTGCGTGAGATCCAGCCTGAGGCGGGATGCCCGCTTGCCCTCCATGCTGGAGCGGCTATCTTGCAGCGAGGATCGCGCAGACCGCCGCAATAGGAGAGAAAAGATGCCCAACCCCAGTGCCGCAATGTTGGTCATCGGTGATGAAATCCTGTCGGGGCGTACCCGCGATACCAATACCCATTTTCTGGCAGGAGAGCTCACCAAACAGGGCATTGACCTGAAAGAAGTGCGGGTGGTCAGCGACGAAGCCGATATGATCATAGCCGCCGTGCAGGCTCTGAGCAAAGCCTATGACCATGTCTTTACCAGCGGTGGCATTGGTCCCACCCATGATGATATTACCGCTGATTGCATCGCAGAAGCCTTTGATGCGCATTTGGGTGTGCGTGCGGATGCCCGCGCCATTCTGGCGGCGCATTATGCCAGCTCAGGCCAGGAGCTGAACGCGGCGCGCCTGCGCATGGCGCGGATCCCCGATGGTGCGGCGCTGATCGACAATCCAGTATCCTCGGCGCCAGGCTTTACCCTGGAAAACGTGCATGTCATGGCCGGGGTTCCCATGGTTTTTCAGGCCATGGTGGCCAGCGTCCTGCCGGGGTTGACCGGGGGCGAGCCGCTGTTGTCGCAAAGCCTGCGGGTGATGCGCGGCGAAGGCGATATCGCCGCCTTCCTGTCTGATCTGGCGGCCCGCCATGGTGATCTGTCCATCGGCTGTTATCCCTTTCAGCAGAATGGGGCCTATGGCGCCAATGTGGTGATCCGTGGACACAACGGCGCCGGTGTAGACGCGGCCATGCGCGAATTGGCACAGGAGATGGGGTTATGAGCATGGAGGCCACTGTGACCGACCCTAAATACTACGCGGTGGTCGAGGCCACCTGGCCCGCTGCTGCCAAACGCAGCCTTGGCCCGGTGACCCTGCGCGAGGGCCAGGGTGGCGGCAGCCGTGTGTCGGCGGCCAGCCTTGAGGGTTCCGCCTCTGCTGACGATTTTGACGCCGCCGAACAGGCGATGCGGGCCATGGGGCAGGATTGTCTGTTCATGATCCGCGACGGGCAGGATGCTCTGGATAACCAGCTGGCAGCACGTGGTTATCTGGTCAAAGACCCGGTCAATCTTTGGGTCTGCCCAATCGAAACACTTACGGATGTGGAGATCCCGCGGGTCACTGCCTTTGCCCTGTGGTCGCCGCTTGAGATTCAACGCGAGATCTGGATTTCCGGGGGTATCGGCCCCGAACGTCAAGCCATTATGGAGCGCGCCGCGGGCCCAAAGGCTGCCCTGTTGGGACGCTACAACGACAAGCCGGCCGGAGCGGGTTTTGTGGCGATACATGAGGGCGTGGCCATGGTGCATGCGTTGGAAATCCTGCCGCATCAGCGCCGTCACGGCATGGGGGCCTGGATGATGCGTCAAGCGGCCTTTTGGGCTGCGGCCAATGGCGCCACCGAGATGGCGGTGCTTTGCACCAAAGAAAACGCTGGGGCAAACGGACTATATGCCTCATTGGGGATGACCCGCAGCGGCCAATACCATTACCGATATTTGCCTTAGGAGCTTGAATTATCATGACCGATCAAACACCCCCAACCGCATTGAACCTACCCCCTTTGGATCCTCTGCCCACGGGCATGCAAAAGTATTTCGACATCTGCCAGGAAAAGCTGGGCATGGTGCCCAATGTGCTGCGCGCCCATGCCTTTGACGAGAACAAGCTCAATACCTTCAGCGCGCTCTATAACGAGCTGATGCTGGGTGATAGTGCCCTCAGCAAGCTGGAGCGTGAGATGATCGCGGTAGTGGTATCGGCAGTGAACAGCTGTTTTTATTGCCTTGCCTCCCATGGCGCCGCCGTGCGCCAGCTGTCCGGAGATCCCAAGCTGGGAGAAATGCTGGTGATGAATTACCGGGTGGCCCCGTTGGAGCCGCGCCAGCGCGCCATGCTGGATTTTGCTGTCAAGGTGACCAAGGCCAGCACTGAGGTGGAAGAGACTGACCGCGAGACCCTGCGCCAGCACGGGTTCAGCGATCGGGACATCTGGGACATTGCCAATGTCACTGGGTTTTACAACATGTCCAACCGTGTTGCCTCGGCGACGGGCATGGTGCCCAACGACGCCTATCACGCGCAGTCCAGATGAGGCGTGGCCCAGCTGTTGTGGCCCTTGGCGTCAGCTTGATGTTGGCGCTCTCTCCCCTTGCCCCCCAGGTGCGGGCGGGGGAGCAGGCCCTGTTGCAGCTGCCCGAGGGGGCGGTGCCGCGCTCGCAGCGTGAAACGGTTTTGGGCACCTATGCGCTGCCAATTGGTGCCTTTGGCGAGGGAGGGATCCCAACGCGCGTGATTGAGGGCCATATCCTGCGCCAAACCTGGCATCTGCAGGGCGATGTGACTGTCTTGCAAGTGGTGGATGTTTTGCGCCGCCAGCTTGCGGATCAGGGCTTTGACCTCCTGTTTCAATGCGAAACCCGTCAATGCGGTGGCTTTGATTTTCGCTTTGGCATCGAGGTGGTGCCTGCCCCGGACATGGTCGTCAGCCTGTCGGACTATCATTTTCTAGCGGCCCAAATGCCTGTTGGTACGGACACTGAGTCCGAAGCTCGCCGGACCCTCTCCCTGCTGGTGTCGCGCAGCGGTGCCACGACCTATATTCAACTGATCGAGGTTGCTCCGGCCAAACAGGCGCCTTTGACACTGAGTTCTGCCGAGCCGACAGCCCTCGATCTCCAGGCCGCGTCCGAGCCGGAGCCGACCCGGGGCGAGACAACATCCGGGCTGGCAGGTCAGTTGACAGATCAGGGTCACGTGGTGCTGGAAGCTGTGGTCTTCAACACTGGTGCCGAGACACTTGGGGCAGAGGCCATTGCCAGTTTGGCGCCCCTTGCGGCTTTTTTGGAGGATGAGCCAAAGGCCCAGGTTCTGATCGTTGGCCATACGGATAGCGTTGGCAGTTTGGAGGACAACAAGTCCCTGTCGCTGCGCCGTGCGCAGGCGGTCAAGGAGGCTTTGGTCCAAAGCTACGCAATTTCTGAAGAGCGTGTGTTGGTTGAAGGGGCCGGGTTCATGGCCCCTGTTGCCAGCAACCTCAGCGCTGCAGGCAGAGAGAAAAACCGCCGGGTAGAGGTGGTTCTGCTCGTCATGTGAGCTACCTGTTAACCCGATTTCACGCGACCAATTTATTGAGACCTGATGAAAAAAACTGCTCCGCCGAGGCGAGAGCAGTTTTGCAAAGAAGGTCGTCTGGAGCGGAGAAGATCAGGCGGACTGACGCCAATCTTCACTGTCCTTGCCGGCAAAGGAATGCGCCAGAAAATCGATAAAGGCGCGCACCTTGGGCTGGGTAAACTTGCCCGGAGGATAGACCGCATAGATGCCTTGGGTCTCCATTGGCAGATTGGGCATGACGTCTTCGACGAGGCCTTCTTCCATGGCTTCAGCATAGAGATAGCTGGGCAGATAGGCGATGCCGAGACCGGAGATCGCAGCGTTGAGCAGGGATTGCCCATCGTTTACTGACAGCCAGCCCGTGGTTCGTACCTGGCGCTTCTCGCCTGACGGGGCGGTGATTTTCCAGACATTGCCACTGGACTGGTTGGAGTAATGCAGCAGCTTGTGGGTGTTGAGATCGTCGATCTTTTGCGGTCGGCCAAATTGCTCGAGGTAGCTGGGAGAGGCAATCATCCGCTTGGTGGTCTCGGTGAGCTTGCGGGCTTTGAGCGAGCTGTCTTCTAGTTCCCCGATGCGCAGGGCCATGTCAAAGCCTTCGGAAATCAGCTCGACGTAGCGGTTGTTGAGCACCATGTTGACGGTGATGTCCGGGAAGTCCCGCAGGAAGTCTGAGAGCACCGGCGACAGGTGGTTGACGCCAAAATCGGTTGCCACAGAGATCCGCAGCAGGCCCGAAGGGGCGGATTGCATCGAAGACACCAGTGCGTCGGCCTCGCCCGCATCATTCAGCACCCGACGGGCGCGGTCATAATAGGCCAGGCCAATTTCGGTGGGCGAGACGCGGCGGGTGGTGCGGTTTAACAACCGGGCGCCGAGGCGGGTCTCCAGACTCGAGACATGTTTTGATACTGCGGATTTTGAAATCCCCATCTTCTTTGCCGCGTCGGTGAACCCGCCTTGGTCCACGACATTGGCAAAGGCTTCCATTTCGGTCAGTCGATCCATCAACAGGGTCCTCTCTTTGCCTCTTCTGGACCTGTGTTTGGCGTTGAATTCGGGCAAGAACGGGGCGGTGGTGGGATAATTGCAGGGTTTTCCCGCTATCGTTCCGTCCCTGGAAACACTTGCACAATGGGGCTGAATTTGGCTTTTAGTTCAGGAAAGCCAGCTTGGTAGCCAGGATCCACAGGGGCAATGTCACCGCAGCCAGCAAAGTAGATTGCGCAATCAAGGTGGCGACCAATCTGCGATCCGCGCCAAAACCAGAAGCCAGCACATGCGCCGCCGAGGCGGTTGGCAAAGCGGCAAACAGGATGAAGACTGCCGACAGCGCGTCGCCGAGCGGCAAGGCCAGGCAGAGGCCAAACACGATTGCTGGGACCAGGACCAGTCGCACCAGACACAGGGTGCCGTTGAAACGGTCAAGCCGCGTCAGCGCGCGCCAATTCATCGTGGCACCAATTGAGAGCAGAGCAATGGGAATGGCGGCCTTTGCCAGCATTTCGGCAGGGGCCAGAAGTGGCGCTGGGATCTTGTAGCTGGAAACCCCGACCGCAACCCCAGCCACGGAGGCAATCAGGAATGGGTTGCCCATGACTTTTCTAAGGGTGGAAACAAAGGACAGACTACCGCCGCGCGACAGGGCTGTGACCGCCAGAATATTGGCCACGGGAACAGCCATCCCTACGGCAATGGCCATCTGCCCGATCAGGGCAGGGTCGAGGGTAGGGATCGCGACAAAGGCGATGGCAGTGTTGAAGCGCCAACTTGTCTGCCAGGCCCCGGCAAAATCAAGAAAGCTGTCCGGCCCCAATCGGCGGGCCAGATAGCCCAAGGCGAGCGCCAATCCGATGATTGCCCAAACAGCCGGTCCGATACGCAGCACTTCAATCGGCGCGATCGGGCGCCCGCAGGCCGCAAAGAACAGCAAAGCCGGAAACAGGACTTCAAAGTTGAGCCGGTCCAACCCTTGCCAGGCTTCGGGGCTGAGGCGGTTGCGAACCAACCCACCGATGGCAACCATCAAAAAGCTGGGGATGAGGCCCAGAAGGATTGTGGCAAAGATCATTGGAGCCTCGAGGGGTGTGGTCCCCTGCACCCTGATAGGGGACAGGGGCTACGGCAAGCGGATTTTCCGGCTTTGGGTCGCAATGACCCGTTTTAAAAACAGGGCTGTACGGAAGGGGCTGGATAAAACGTGAATGACACTGGCTTTGATTTTGCACCCAATCGGCTAAGCTGGCTGGGTTAATTGGTTTGGGAGGAATAAGTATGAAACGTTTCACAGCACTTGGTGCCGCACTCTGTTTTGCAACTCTATTGACGTCGCCCCTCTGGGCCGGCGGCGAGACCGCCGCAAATCCGGAGGCGCGGGTCTATATCGTCAATCTCACCGATGGGGCAGAGGTGAGCTCGCCCGTGAAGGTGGTCTTTGGTCTGTCGGGCATGGGGGTTGCGCCAGCCGGGACAGAAAAGGAAAATACCGGGCACCATCATCTGCTGATCGACCGCCCGCCTTTGGGGCAGGGCGAGGATGGCGCAGATGAATTGTCCTATGGCATTCCGGCGGATGAGAACCACCTGCATTTTGGTGGCGGTCAGACCGAAACCACAGTGGAGCTGGCACCAGGCGCGCATACTTTGCAGCTGGTGATGGGGGATCTGGGTCATGTCCCTCATAGCACTCCGGTCGTTTCGGATGTGATCACCATTACCGTCACGGATTAGACAAGAGGTGGACTTGGTGTTGCAGCGCGGCTGTCGTCGCGCTGCCTGGCAAAGGGGGGCTGGGCGTGTCGCAAAGGGTTCGCTCTGGACCGAAGCGTTTTGTTTCCATTGCGGGCTATGAACGGGGTGCTCAAGCACAAAGGACCTCAGAATGCTCACCTGTATTATCCGCTATCAGATCGATCCGACCAAGACGGAGGATTTTCGTCGCTATGCGCAGAATTGGGGGCGGGCCATTCCGCGCAACGGTGCCGATTTGATCGGCTATTTTGCGCCGCACGAAGGGTCGGCAACCCAGGCCTATGGGATTTACAATATTGCGGATCTGGCCAGCTACGAGGCCTATCGGGCGCGATTGGCCGCCGACCCTCTGGGGCAGGAAAACTACGCCTTTGCCCAGAAAGAGCGGTTTATCCTGCGCGAGGAGCGCAGCTTTTTGAAACTGGCCTCAGCGCCAAATGCACCCACTACAGGAGCGCGCAGGTGATTGCTGTCATCTTTGAAGTTGAGATCGCCGAGGGGCAAAAGGCCAGCTATCTGGAGATTGCCAGCGAGCTGAAACCCCTGCTGGAACAGGTGGATGGTTTTTTGTCCGTGGAACGCTTCCAGAGCCTCAGCCAGCCAGACAAGCTGCTGTCCCTGTCTTTCTTCCGCGATGAGGCAGCGGTGCTGAAATGGCGACAATTGGCTGAGCACCGCGCCGCACAAAGCAAAGGCCGCCAGGGCATCTTTGCCAACTATCGGCTCAGGGTGGCTGAAGTGCTGCGTGATTATGGCCTGCAGGACCGGGAGGAGGCGCCTGCAGATAGCAGAGCCTCCCATGCTGTGGATTGATCTATCAAGGGGGGCTCCCGCCCGTCGTTGGCTTTTGGCAAAGCCGCCTCCCGTTGGGGGTAGCGCCGCGCGTAAAGCGCGCGGCGCTACCCCCAAGGTCGCACGGAAGGTGGCCTGGCCCAAGGCCAGGACATCTGCGGGCGCGGGAGGACTGGCTTTCAGAGCGGCTGTGGCAGCCTACAGCGTGGCCGCCAGTCGGGTCCCCTGGTTGATGGCACGTTTTGCATCCAGTTCAGCCGCCACATCGGCGCCTCCAATGACGTGACAGGAAACGCCCTTAGCCTCTAGCGCATCGGCCAGGCTACGATCGGAGACTTGCCCGGCACACAGAACAATTGTCTCTGCGGCAATCACCGTAGGGTTCTCGCGGGCCTCGCCAAAGCTGACATGCAGGCCTTCGTCGTCAATACGCTCGTAGTTCACTCCTCCAACAAAGTGCACGCCCTTCATCTTTAGTGTTGCCCGGTGAATCCAGCCAGTTGTCTTGCCCAGCCCCTTGCCATGGGCCTGTTTTTTTCGCTGCAGCAGGGTGACCTCACGCGCCGGGGCTTCGGGCTGTGGCCCCTCTGGAGCCAGGCCCGAGCGATGCTCGGCCGGGTCGGTGACACCCCATTCCTTCATCCAGAGCGGCAGATCCACCGTGGGGCTGGTGCCTTCATGCAGCAGGTATTCGCTGACATCAAAACCGATGCCGCCAGCGCCAATCACAGCAACAGTCTTGCCGACGGGCTTTTTGTGGCGCAGCACGTCAATGTAGCTAAGCACCTCAGGGCGGTCCTGCCCGGGGATCTGGGGATCACGCGGGGTGACACCGGTCGCAATGATCACCTCATCATAGCCGGTCAGATCATCAGCCGAGACTTCGCGTCCCAGCTCAAGCGTGATGCCTGCCTCGGTCACCATGGTGCAATACCAATCGACAAATCCCCAGAACTCTTCCTTGCCAGGCACCTGCTTGGCCATATTGAGCTGGCCGCCGATCTCATCGGCCCTGTCAAAAACAGTGACCTGGTGCCCGCGTTCGGCTGCCGCAAGCGCGGTGGACAAACCCGCAGGGCCCGCCCCAACAATGGCCACTGATTTCACCTGATCTGCCTTGCCCAGAACCAGCTCGGTTTCGTGGCAGGCCATAGGATTGACCAGGCAGGAGGTGAGCTTGCCGCCAAAGGTATGGTCCAGACAAGCCTGATTACAGCCGATACAGGGGGCAATCTGCGCGCCCTTGCCGGCCTTGGCCTTTGCCACAAAATGCGCGTCCGCCAGCATTGGCCGTGCCATCGAGACCATATCGGCGCAGCCCATGGCCAGTACCTCTTCGCCGACTTCAGGCGTGTTGATCCGGTTCGAAGTGATCACCGGAATCGAGACCTTGCCCATCAGCTTCTTGGTCACCCAGGCAAAGGCGGCACGTGGCACCGATGTAGCGATGGTGGGGATACGCGCCTCGTGCCAGCCAATGCCGGTGTTGATGATGGTGGCGCCTGCCTTCTCGATCTCCTGAGCCAGCTGCACCACCTCGTCATGGGTCGAGCCATTGGGCACCAGGTCAATCATTGAAAGCCGGTAGATAATGATGAAATCCGTGCCAACGGCCTCGCGGGTGCGGCGCACCACCTCAATGGGCAGACGCATGCGGTTTTCATAAGATCCGCCCCAGCGGTCGGTCCGCTTGTTGGTATGGGTAACCAGGAACTGGTTGAGGAAATAACCCTCTGAGCCCATGATCTCGACCCCGTCATAGCCCGCTTTCTGCGCCAGAGCCGCGGCATTGACGATATCGGCGATCTGTTTTTCAATCCCCGCCTCGTCCAGCTCATTTGGCGGGAACGGAGAGATCGGGGATTTCACCGGGCTGGGGGCGACGCATTTTGGCCCATAGGAGTAGCGGCCCGCATGTAGGATCTGCATGGCGATCTTGCCGCCGGCCTCATGGACCCGGTCAGTGACAATACGATGGCTGGCGACCTCATCGTCATTGGTCATCATCGACGCGCCCGGCAAGACGGAGCCTTCGAGATTGGGGCCGATGCCGCCAGTAACCATCAATCCCACATCGCCCCGTGCCCGTTCGGCATAGAACTCTGCCACCCGGTTCCAGTCTCTGGTTTCTTCCAATCCCGTGTGCATCGAGCCCATAAGGACACGGTTCTTCAGAGTGGTAAATCCGAGATCCAGCGGGGCCAGCAGATTTGGGTACGCAGTCATGATACTCTCCCTTGACGTTAACGTCACAATGGCCTGTTTGGCGGGGGTTTGTCACCGTGAAACGCGGCGTCACCCCCTTGCCTGCCCTGACGACACAGGGTCTAAGGGAAGCCGAGAGAGACATTGCATTGCCGCGATGCATTACAGTGTTGTGCCACGGCTGTTCTTGCCCTGGCACCAATGCCCGAGGAGACCAGAATGACGCCCGAAGAAATTGCAAAGCTGCCCTATCGCCCCAATGTAGGCATCATGCTGGTGAATGCGGCCAATCATGTCTTTGTGGCGCAGCGCAAGGATCGGTTTCAGGACGCATGGCAGATGCCACAGGGCGGGATTGACCGAGGGGAGGACGCCCGGGTCGCAGCCCTGCGGGAGCTGGAAGAAGAAACCGGTGTCACGCAGGACTTGGTTGAGATCATTGCTGAAAGCGATGGGTGGCTGCCCTATGATCTGCCCCATGATGTGGTGCCCAAATTCTGGGGTGGTAAGTACCGCGGTCAGGAACAGAAATGGTATCTGATGCGCTTTCTTGGCCAGGATGATCAGGTGGATATCGAAACCGAACACCCTGAGTTTTCGGATTGGTGCTGGCAGCCGGTGGATCAACTGGTTGAAAAGATTGTTCCTTTTAAACGGGAAGTCTATGCCCGCGTCGTGCAGGAATTTGCGGCGCATTTCTGACGCGGCAGGCCTAGGTTAAAGGCCTGCCCCAAATTGGCCTAGGCTGGTGAGCGGCGTTTCAGGTTCAGATCGCTTTGTCCCAGCCACAGGCTGAACAGGGCGAGCGTGGCGCCCGCAATCTGCGCAGCTGTCAGATCTTCGGCCAGTAAGACCCAGCCCAGGATGACGGCTGTGAGCGGGCTGAGTACCCCCAGCAAAGAGACCTTTGCAGGTTCGATCCGAGCGAGACCGCGAAACCACAGGACATAGGTTAGGGCACCGCCGATCAGGCTCATATAGGCAAGGCCGATGAGATTGGTCGCGGTGAGCGCGGCAATAGCGCCGAGATTCGGGGCAACAAAGGGAAGCAGCAACAGACCCCCAGCGGTCAACTGCCAGGCGGTAAAGGTGAGTGGCGGGACCGGGGGCTGCCATTTGCGGCTCAGAACCACTCCCGCCGCCATGGATGCGGCGCCGCCCAGTCCTGCCAGAATCCCCCAAAGATCCAGTCTTGCAGCCGGGGTCAGCACCAGCAGGGCGACGCCAAAGATGCTCAGCGCGGCTGCCAATAAGGCGGAGGGTCGGATGGGGGTCTTGAGAGCATAGGCAGAGAAGAAAACCACCAAGAGCGGCTGCGCCGCCCCCAGGGTTGCGGCCACCCCACCCGGCAGCCGATAGGCCGAGACAAAGAGCAGGGTCCAGAACAGGGAAAAGTTCAGCGCCGCCAGAATCAGCAGTTTTGGCATCCAGGCAAGGGAGGGCAGCTGTCGGACGAACAGCAGGAGGATCAGCCCGGCGGGCAGCGCGCGCAACAGTGCCACCAGCAAAGGGGACTGGCCCGGCAACAGGCTGGTCGTCACGATGTAGCTGCTGCCCCAGATGGCCGGGGCAAGAGCGGTGTACAGCAGGTCCATACGGGTCATCTCATGTCTCCTATAAGTATCTTGATGTGAAGATAACCGTTTAAATCTTGACTTCAAGATAAATGAGGCACAGACTATGTGCATGGATCATGTGGACTTCATAACCGAGCAATGGGCGCGGGAGCGGCCGGACCTGGACGTTAACGCCATGGGTATCATCGGGCGGGTTGCGCGACTCTACCTTTCCTATCAGGCGGGCATGCAGGCGACCTTTGCGCGCTTTGGGCTGAATGCTGCCAAATTTGACGTGCTGGCGACCCTACGCCGTGCGGGCGCCCCTTACCGGTTGTCGCCGGGGAACTTGCTCGAAGCCACGATGGTGACCTCGGGCACCATGACCAACCGCATTTCCCGCCTCGAATCCGAAGGCCTGGTGCAGCGCCAGATCAATCCTGACGACAGCCGCAGTTTTCTGATTGAGCTGAGCGCCGAGGGGCTGGATTTGATTGATCAGGTTCTGGAGGCGCATGTGGCGACACAGGAAACCTTGCTGGCGGCAATGCCGCGCGCAGAGCGCGAAGCCTTTCAGGTTCTGTTGTCGCGCGCTCAGATCGCAGTGGATCAGGCCCTGGACTAAGGACAAACCCGGGACAGGGGCGGTGACGCGGGGCGGCTGGGCCGGCCCGCGCCGGGCCCAACGGGAGCCCTCTCGCCTATGGCGATAGGGGCGACGGGCGGGAGCCGCCCGCTGTGCTGTTCGGCGACAGGCCTTTGCTTAGAGCAGGCCCGCTTCGCGCAGCAGGTCTTGCATATTTGCTTCGGGGCGCGGCCCGATGTGGCTGATCACCTCGGCGGCGCAGATATTGCCGATCTTGGCACAGGTTTCCAGATCGCGGCCGGTGGCCAGGCCAAACAGAAAACCTGCGGCAAACTGATCGCCGGCTCCGGTTGCATCGACTGGCACCACTTTGGTCACCGGCACGTCGATCCGGGCGCCGTTCCCAATCACGGTGACCCCGTCGCCCGAACGGGTGCAGACCACCAGCGGGCAGATCGCGCTTGTCTTGGCCAGAGCAGCGTCCAGATCATCGGTTTCGAATAGGGATTTGATTTCGTCCTCATTGCCGATGACAAAATCCAGATCATTTTCGATCAGCGACAAGAAATCCGCCCGATGGCGTTCAACGCAGAAAGGGTCGGAAATGGCGATGCCGGATTTGCCGCCGCCTTTGCGGCAATCACGGGCCGCTTCCATAAAGGCGCTCTTGCCTTTGTCCTTGTCAAAGAGATAGCCCTCCAGGAACATGATCTGAGCACTGCCGGCCACCGCGTTGGGCACATCCTTGCTGCTCAGCTCGGAGGAGATCCCCAGATAGGTATTCATCGACCGTTCGCCATCCGGCGAGACAAAGATCATCGAGCGCGAGGTTGGCAGCTCGCCGCCTGCAACGGGCGGATTGACAAAATCCACCCCGTCTTCATTCATCGCATCGGCATAGAAATGCCCCAAGGCATCGTCATGCACCCGACCGATAAAGGCGGCATCCAGACCGAGCGCACCTGCGCCCGCAATGGTATTTGCAACAGAACCACCAGGCGTCTGTACCCGATTTTCCATGGCACCATAGAGCACTTCACCACGATCCCGCTCGATCAGCTGCATGATGCCCTTCTCGATGCCCATATGGGCGAGAAAGCTGTCATCGCTCTGCGAGATCACGTCGACAACCGCATTGCCGATGCCAACGATTTGATAGGTTTTCATAGGTTCTTGTCCTCGTATTGACAGAGATCGCGGATCAGACAGGTGCCACAGAGCGGCTTGCGCGCCTTGCAGTGATAGCGCCCGTGCAGGATCAGCCAGTGATGAGCGTGTTGCTGGAAATCAGCAGGAATATTGTCCTCGACGGCGCGTTCGACCGCATCGACATCTTTGCCCGGCGCAATGCCGGACCGGTTGCCGACGCGAAAGATATGGGTGTCGACAGCCTGGGCGGGCTGATGCCACCACATGTTCAATACCACATTGGCCGTTTTGCGCCCGACACCAGGCAGGGATTGCAGGGCCGCGCGGGAGTTGGGCACTTCGCCACCATAGTCATCCACCAGGATCTGGCTGAGCTTGATGACATTCTTGGCCTTTTGCCGGAACAAACCGATGGTTTTGATATGTTCGGTGACGCCTTCGATGCCAAGGTCCAGCATCTTTTGTGGTGTATCGGCGATTTTGAACAGGGCGCGTGTGGCCTTGTTCACCCCGGCATCAGTGGCCTGCGCCGACAGGGCGACGGCCACCACCAGGGTGTAGACATTGACATGCTCCAATTCGCCCTTGGGCTCTGGTTCTGCTGCCTGAAACCGCGAAAAGATCTCGCGGATGGTATGATAATCGAGTTGCTTTGCCATTGCCGTCCCTTTTGCAGCTTTGGCGTCATGGCTGCAACGGCAAAGCGCCAGCGCGGTTTACAAGGACTTTCCGGCTGGTTCTTTGGTCACAGGGGGGAACAAGACCAGCGCGCCAAACGGTAAGTGTGGACCTTATCGCAAGTTCCGGGTCGCTGAGACTGGGGGCAAGGCGCTATGCTAAGGTCAGGAAATTGACAAGACGACCAGTACAAAGGAGGTGGCCGTGAACATTCAAGCCACTGAGCAAAGCTATCACTATGGCGTTATGCGCCGCGCGATCGAGCTGATCGATGCTGGCGGGGATGATCTGTCGCTGGAGCAGCTGGCAAGTCAGATGGGCATGAGTCCGGCGCATTTTCAGCGTTTGTTTTCGGCCTGGGTTGGGGTCTCGCCCAAACGCTATCAGCAGTATCTGCGGCTTGGCCACGCAAAGTCCCTGCTGCGGGACCGCTTTTCAACCCTGGAAACGGCCCATGCGGTGGGGCTGTCTGGCACGGGCCGGTTGCATGATCTGTTTCTGCGCTGGGAGGCGATGAGCCCCGGTGAATTTGCTCGTAAGGGGGCGGGTCTTGAGATTCTCTGGGGCTGGTTTGACAGCCCCTTTGGGCTGGCCTTGGTGATGGGCACACAAAAAGGCATCTGCGGCTTGGGCTTTGCCGCTGAAACCGGGGCCGAGCCCACTCTGGCCGATATGCGCAGCAGATGGCCGCAGGCAGCGTTTGTTGAGGATCCCATGGCGTTGCGCCCCTTGGTTGATGCGGCCTTTTCCCAAAAGGGCGAAACCGCGCTGCATCTGATCGGAGCGCCGCTGCAGATCAAGGTCTGGGAAGCGCTGCTGTCGATTCCCGATGGGCATGTGACCAGCTATTCGGAGATTGCCAAATCCATCGGATCGCCCAAGGCCGTGCGGGCGGTTGGGACGGCAGTAGGTCGCAACCCCGTGAGCTGGCTTATCCCCTGTCACCGCGCGCTCAAGAAATCTGGCGAGTTAGGGGGCTATCACTGGGGGCAACCGGTCAAACGGGCCATGCTCGCCTATGAGGCTGCCCGCGCAGACAGCCCAAAGTCCGAGGGAACAGAGATCTGAGGGGCTAAGGCAGGGTTTTGCGCAGTATTTCGCCGAAGAGAACAGGCAAGAGCTTGAGCCGAATGCCGCGAGCGCCGATATAGGAGGAAAGGTGCAAAACCTGTACCGATGAGCAGATAAAGAGGTGTCGCAGTGACCGTTTTGAAAATCTCCAGCGCAGTTGTTTTGGCCGCGACCCTTGGGCTGACCGCCTGTACCGATACCGATGCGTTGCGCCAGCCTGGCGAAAAAGAACGCAACGGGCTGATCGCCGGGGCGATTGTGGGTGCCGGATTGGCCGGGCTGTCCAACTCCAGCAATAAGGGCGCTGCGGTTGTGGCGGGTGCTGCTGCCGGGGCGCTGCTGGGCGGTGTCATTGGCAGCCAGCTGGACAAACAGGAGGCAGAGCTGCGTGAGAACCTCTCCAACAACGGCATTACCATCGTCAATACCGGAGATCGGCTGATTGTGTCGCTGCCCAATGATCTGACCTTTGCCAGTGACAGCGCGGCGATCTCGCCGGCAGTGGAATCCGATCTGCGCCAAGTCGCCCAGAGCATTGTGCGTTATCCCAACAGCTCGGTTCAGGTGATCGGTCATACAGACAGCGACGGGGATGCCAGCTATAACCAGACCCTGTCAGAGCAGCGGGCCAATACCGTGGCGGATCAGATCCAGGCCGGGGGCGTGCCCTATAACCGTTTGCAGACCTTTGGACGCGGTGAATCCCAGCCCGTGGCAAGCAACCTGACCACTGAGGGCAAGGCGCAGAACCGCCGGGTCGAAATCGTGATTGTGCCGGTCACCTGACGCGGGGCCCGGGGCCAAGATGAATTCAGATCAGAGGCCACATCACTTTGTGGCCTCTTTTTTGTCTCAGGCGCGATGGAGCAGTTGCCCTAATGGGGACAGCCCGTAAGGTGACGCCATGACAGTTTCCAAAGATACCGCTTTGCCCGCATCTGATCCTGCGAAGGTGTTTTGCACCTCCGATGTGATGGACCCGGCCAGGTCTACGGCCCTGCAAATCGCGCTTGGGCTACAGCCGACCCTTGGGCCAGGATCAGAGCTGCCGACGTTTTTTCATCAGCTCTATTTCTGGACGCCGGTACCACCAGAGGCTCTGGGCCGGGATGGACACCCGGGGTTGAGCAAGACGGGCTTGATCCCCGATCTGGGGTTGCCACGACGTATGTGGGCCGGCGGGCGGTTGCGGTTTATGCATCCGCTGAGGGCCGGGATTGAGGCCGAAAAGCACTCGATTGTGGAGCACTCAGAGCGCAAGCAGGGGCGTACCGGTCCCTTAGGCTTCGTGACGCTGCGCCATGACATTCATCAGGACGGGCAGCTCTGCCTGAGCGAATGGCACGATCTTGTTTACCGCGAAGACCCATCTGCCGATGCGCCCAGACCTGTGCCGCCAGAGGCGCGACGGGATGAGGCGGTGGCGCGGCAGGTCAGTTTTAGTTCAACCCTGCTGTTTCGCTATTCAGCCCTGACCTTCAATGGCCATCGCATCCATTACGATCTGGACTATGCCCGCGAGGTAGAGGGCTATACCGGGCTGGTGGTGCATGGGCCACTGTTGGCGCAGAAATTGATGCTCTTGGCCGAAGAACTGATGGGGCCGCTGGCTGAGTTTTCCTTTCGCGCCACAGCGCCTTTGATGCACTTTGAAGCGGCAAGCCTCTGCTGCAAGGGGTGCGATCTTTGGGTGCGCGCCCCGGACGGGCGCCAGTGCATGCAGGCCCAGGCCATCCCAAAGAACTGACTAAGCTACAGGTGAGAGCTCCCTGCAAACCAAAGGGGGAGGGCTCCCACGCCTTTTTGCGAACCTGCTGCGCAGGTCTGCAAAAGAAGCCTTGGGCCCGGCGCCGCTGGCGCGGCGCAACAAGGGGCTGGGGAGGCGCTTGAGCGGCAGATCTGCCTCTCAAGACGCCTGACCGAGCCTAAGTGGCCACATGCCGCGTAAAGGGTAACCCGCGCCACAGGCGCGGCGGCTGGCGCCGCCCTTGACCCGGCATCTGGCCTGGCGGGAGGTGCGCGGAAGGATTTCACTTTATAGGTTGTCTTCGACCCGAAAGCCCTCTGGGATTTGGTCTTTCCCTTCCAGCACAAGTGCGGCCATGACCTGAGCGGCTTTTGGGGCCATGCCAAAACCGATTTTGAAGCCGCCATTGGCGATGAAATGTCCAGGGCGGTCGGGCCAGGCCCCGAGCATTGGGGCGCGGCTTTTGGCGCGCGGGCGCACGCTGGCCCAACGGGTGATGACTTCGGCCTCTCGCAAGGCGGGAAGCGCCTGAGCGGCGCGGGCAATCACATCGTCCAACTGGCTGTCTGTGCTGGTCGGGTGATCAAACAGGCGTTCGCTGGTGGAGCCAATGGCCAGGGTGCCATCGGCATGTGGAATGATATGCAAGCCATCGGCATAGAGCTGTGGGACGTCGCCGGCGTTGAACCGCAGCAGTGCGGACTGGCCCTTAACGCCGCCACCTATGTTTCCGGCCAAGGCGGCATTGAGCTCCAGCAACCCGGCATAGCCTTTGGAGTGGATTACCTGACCCTGGTCGGGTGCTTCAGGCACGACAGAAACACCCTGCACCGCCAGGGCGGAAACCAAAGCGGCACAGGCCCCGCGGGGATGCATGCGGGCGCTCAATGTATCCTGCACCACCAGCCCGGTGGCGCTGGGCGGACACCAATCCCCGATGTCCTGCGCCGCGAGGACCCGCCATTCCGCATGATCCTGCCAGAACTCGCGGGCGGTTTGCGCGCGCTGGCGGGCCAGTTCCACGGCGCGCGCGTCTTGCAGTGGCTGCAACCGGCCAGTGCGCCCATACCCGGCAGAGACACCACCGGCGGCCTCTATCTCGGTCCAAAAGCCCGAGGCCATCAGCAGACTTTCAAGCTGGAACTGCTTCTTGGGGTTCCAGTTTTCCGGCACATGTGGCGCCAAAGCACCGACAAACCCGCCGCTGGAGCCAGCTCCGGCCCCATGAGGGTCCACCACCTGAACCCGGGCGCCGCGTTGCACGCAGGCCCAGGCGATGGAGAGCCCAAAAATACCTGCGCCTCGGACGGTGATATCTGCCATTGTCATTTGCCAAGCCTTTCGCCAGTGTCGCGCCAGTTTCCAAGCATCATGTAGGGGATATTGCCATGGCAGACCAGCAGGCACAGCTCAGCTGGAGAGAGGATCGCATTCCGGTCTCGGATCGGTTTGATGATCCCTATTTCTCGATCCAGGATGGCTTGGCCGAAACCGAGCATGTGTTCCTTGCGGGAAATGATCTGCCAGCCCGGTTTGGCCCCGGGTTCCATGTGGCTGAACTGGGCTTTGGCACTGGGCTCAACATGCTGGCAACCTGGCGCGCCTGGGAGCAGAGTGGCCAGCAATCGGCGCTGCGGTTCACCAGTTTTGAGGCCTTTCCGATGGTGCCTGGTGATATGAAAAGAGCCCTGGCGGCTTTTCCCGATATCCAGCCCTGGGCCGATCGGTTTCTGACGCATTGGCAGGGGAGCGGTACTTGCGATTTGGGGACACTGCGCCTGGAGGTGGTCACGGGCGACGCGCGACTGTCGCTACCGGAATGGACGGGGCTGGCAGATGCGTGGTTTCTGGACGGGTTCTCACCAGCAAAGAACCCTGAGCTGTGGCAGCAGGATCTGTTGCAGGCGGTTGCTGATCATACTGGCCCAGGGGGGACAGCTGCCACCTATACGGCGGCGGGTTTTGTGCGGCGAGGGCTAGAGGATGCCGGGTTCACCGTGACGCGGGTTCCGGGGTTTGGACGAAAAAGGCATATGACCAGAGCGGTCAGGGCAGAGGTGATTTTGGAATGAACAAGGCAGTGGCAGGCAGTGCCCCCCAGAGCAACAATGTGCCGATGGGCATTTTGTTTATGATCGGGGCGACGATTGTCTTTGCCCTGCAGGACGGGATTTCGCGTCATCTGGCCGGCACTTACAACACCTATATGGTGGTGATGGTGCGCTACTGGTTTTTTGCGGCTTTTGTGGTGTTCCTGGCGATGCGGGCGCCGGGTGGCATAAAAGGGGTAGCACGCACCAGTCAGCTGGGATTGCAGATCTTTCGAGGTGTCCTGCTGGTCGCTGAGATTTGCGTTGCTGTCTATGGCTTTACCCTGTTGGGGCTGGTCGAAAGCCAAGCCGTGTTTATCTGTTACCCGCTTTTGGTTGCGGCGCTCAGCGGTCCGGTGCTGGGGGAAAGCGTTGGCTGGCGGCGCTGGGCGGCGATTGGCGTTGGCCTGATTGGCGTATTGATCATTTTGCAGCCGGGGGTGGGGGTCTTTGATCCCGCGGCCCTGATCCCCTTTGCCTCGGCGCTGATGTTTGCCGTCTATGGCCTGGTCACCCGCTATGCAGCGCGGCGCGATAGCACTGCCACCAGCTTTTTCTGGACCGGTATCGCGGGCATGGTGTTTATGACCGCGATTGGGATCTGGTTCTGGGAACCCATGAGCCAGGGAGATTGGCTCTGGATGGCGCTGCTCTGTGTGTCGGGCGTCAGTGGCCATTGGCTGCTGATCAAATGCTACGAGGTGGCCGAAGCCAGCGCGGTGCAGCCCTTTGCCTATTTTCACCTGATCTGGGCCGCGATTCTGGGCGTCAGCATCTTTGGCGAAGTAATTCGTCTGAATGTCGCCAGCGGCGCAGCCATCATCATCGCGGCGGGGCTCTTCACGCTATGGCGCGAAAGCCGCAAGGCTCGCGCCGGATAACTCCTTTGAGAAAGGCACCGGGAGAGCCACTTGGCCTAACCGAGCCCGATAGGCGGGCAGGCTTTCGGTGACCCGCATCACGTAATTTCGCGTCTCGTTGAAGGGGATGTGCTCGATCCAGTCGATGATATCTGGGCTGCCGCTTCGGGGATCGCCATAGCGTTCTATCCAGGCAGTTGGCCGCCGCGGCCCAGCGTTATAGCCTGCAGCCATCATCACTACATTGCCGTTGAATTCTGCCGCCAACCCGGCCAGGTACTGGCTGCCCAGTTGGGCGTTATAGTCCCATTCCGAGGTCAAGCGGGCGGTGTCATGTTTTGCGAGTATATCCAGCTCTGTGGCCACCAATTTGGCGGTAGCCGGCATCAGCTGCATCAAGCCACGCGCACCCGCATGACTGACAACCACCGGGTCGAATTCGCTTTCGCGACGGGCAATCGCCAATGTCATCTCCGAGGCCATTGGCAGCTTTTGCAGGGCGACCGGATGCAGCGGATAGTAAGCGCCGTGTAGCTCAATGCCGGCGCGGGCGGCACGTTTGGCAATCATCACGGCCAGATGCGGCTCTTTCAGCTCCACAGCCATTTGGCCCATCTGCCCGGCTTCGGTCGGCGACAGGCTCTCGACCTTATGGGTCAGGAACCGCTCCGCCAGCGATAGATCCCCGGCCTGTAGCAGCAATAATCCCGCTTCCACCACCGAAGAGTTCAGGAAATCTGCACTGCGCCAGGGCGGCAGTTGCGGCGGTGTCACCAGGGCCGGGTCAAAAGCCCGCCCCAGTGTTTCTGCAGCCAGCAGCCCATAAAAGGAGCTTTGGAACTCGGCACCTTTGGCATAGGCTTCATGGGCCTTGTCCACATCGCCAAGCGCGGCATAGGCGCGGCCCAGCCAATAGCCGCCACGCCCCACTGAAATGGGCGTCTCGACCGAGTCCAGGAAACGCTGAAAGTGATGCACGGCCAATTCGGCATCTTTCAGTTTTTGCAACGCGATATATCCGGCCAACCATTCGCAATCAGAATAGCCATAGCCCGCTTCCGTTGGGGCAAAGTGGTGCGCGGCGAGCTGATAAGCCCGTTCAACTTTGCCATCGCGCATCAACTGGCGGGCCAGATCCCGGCGACGGCGCAGCCATTTTTCGGGCTGGCCCAAAGCCTCGGCGCTGGTGCTGCGATCCATCATCAAGGCAACGGCATCGTCCTGGCGCCTTTTGCGGTCGCGCCAGACAAAGCGATCATAGGCCAGCCCGGGATCATTCTGCAGCGCGGTAGGGATGGCTTCGATTTTGCCATCGACACCATTTGCCTGGTTTTGCAGGGCGATGCGGGCCTCACCCAGGGCGCGGGGGCCTGCCGCCACCAGGGCCAACATCCGCTCGGCGCTTTGATCATGCCCATCCCACAGCAGTTGGCTCAGCCGGGTGGGGTGATGTGGTGCTAGCAGCCTGCTATGATCCTCCAGATAGGCAGCCTGCGTCTGCGCACTCATCGGCATGCTCTGCCAGGCATGGATCAGCTGGGCCTCCCCCAGGGCCTGATCTCCCTTGGCAAAATAGGCCCGCGCCAGGCTGGCGGCCCCTTCTGGAGTTTGCGGGGGCTGATCGGCAAAAAAGGCACGCACCCGCTTGTGGGATTTCTCGATCATCACCTCTTCATTGCGGCGCCGCAGATAGGGTAGGCCGGGCCAGTCAGAGCGCCGCGCCAAAAAGGCTTCCACATCCTCCACGGTGCCCTCTTTGGCCCGCAAGCGATGCCACTCCACAATGTCGTAGGAGACCGAGCCCCGCGCCCCGGCCAGACGCAGCGCCTGGGCCCAGTTCTTGGCTCGGACCTGTTCCAGAGCGGGCTGTAACGGGGGAGTTTGCGCCTTTGCGACGGATCCAAGCATCAGGATCAGCGATAAGAAGAGCAGAATGCGTGTCATGGCTTGCTTTTTTGGTTGATCCGGGGATAGAGGCATTGACGATAATTCGAGAATGGCCGGTATCAACACAAATTCCGGTCATGTCCACCATGAAGGCGGGCCTCCGCCTGTCAAGACCATCAGCTAAGGGAGCGCACCCATGTTTAAAGGCTCTATGCCAGCCCTCGTCACCCCGTTTCAAAACGGCGCGTTGGATCTGGATGCGCTCAAACGCTTGGTTGAGTGGCACATCGCTGAAGGTTCTAGCGCCCTAGTGCCCGTTGGCACCACTGGGGAAAGCCCCACCCTGAGCCATGAGGAACACGAAACCGTGATCGCCGAGGTGGTCAAGGCCGCAGCGGGTCGGGTCCCGGTGATTGCTGGTGCCGGGTCGAACAACACGGTTGAGACGATTCGCTTTGTCGAATTTGCCCAAAAAGTCGGTGCCGATGCGGCGCTGGTTGTTACACCCTATTACAACAAGCCCACCCAGCGTGGCCTGCTGGCGCATTTCCAGGCCGCCCATGACTGCGCCGATGTGCCGATCATCATCTACAATATTCCTGGTCGCTCGGTTGTCGATATGACTCCCGCCACCATGGGGGAGCTGGCTAAGCTGCCGCGCATCATCGGGGTCAAGGATGCCACCGGCGACATCGCCCGCGTCAGTCAGCAGCGTGCCGCCTGTGGCGCTGATTTTGTCCAACTCTCCGGCGAAGATGCCACCGCACTGGGCTTCAACGCCCATGGCGGTGTGGGCTGTATCTCGGTAACCGCCAATGTGGCGCCAAAGCTCTGCGCCAAATTTCAGGCCGCGACGCTTGCGGGGGACTATGCAAAGGCGCTGGAATATCAGGACAAACTGATGCCGCTGCACGAGGCGATCTTTATCGAACCGGGCCTGGTGGGCGCCAAATACGGCCTCAGCAAACTGGGTCTGTGCTCCGAAGAGATCCGCTCACCCCTAACAGGCCTGGAAGACAGCACCAAAGCCGCCATCGATGCTGCCATGCAGCACGCGGGCCTTCTGTAAGACAGCGCCAGCATCAAAACGTGATGCCAAAAGCCCCGCACCTGCTGCGGGGTTTTTTCTTTCCACTTTCACTTTTCCTTAAATATTCCGGGGTGAATGCGCCAAAGGCGCAGAGGGGCTGGCCCCTTCTTTTATTAAAGGGCCACCCGTCACCGCTTGCCGTAATAGAGCCCGACAACATGTTCGGCCTGGGCAAAGAACAGCCAGCGCGAAACCGCGACCCCGATCATATGGCTGAGCACCGCAAACCCGGCCATCAGATGTTTGATCAGCAGATTTTCCATCGGCAGTGCCAGAAATAGAATGGGCAGGGCAAACCCCAGCGTCAGCGCAATGGCCCGCAGCTTGAAGGCATGTTTGCGGCCGACAACATAGACAAATTCGCGCAACAGGTAATTGCTGCCGGTATGCGGCGGTTCAAAGGCCCGCACGGTGGCACCAGATTGTTTTGCTCCCAGGTTTCCGCCCAGGCCCGTTGCGGTCTTCATCGTGGTGCCAGAAGCAGCAAAGGCGCCATCACCCTTGCCCCAATAGGCCAGCTGCACGGCCCCGGCCAAAAGCAATAGCCAGATCGCCCAGCTTTCTTTGCCGGCCAGGAGCGCGCCCCCCGCGAGCGAGACGCTGAGGAACATCACCGGAGTGAGGGCCATGTTCCAGCGTGGAATGGTTTTCAGCTGGGTGTAGATCATCGAGGTGGTAAAGACTGTTGCGAGGCTCAGGGCCGCGCCCAAGATCCCCAAAAGACGCCAGTCTTGCTGCAGAAAGATAGCGCCCAAAGCAAAGAGACCCATGACCATCAGAGCCGCCACAGCACAGAGCCCCTCGCGGCTGAGCCAGCTGGTCTTCCATTGACTGAAGGCCTTGAGTGCGCGCTCGGGGCGGCCCAGGTGAAAGGTCGAGGCCAACAGGCCACCAACCGCCAGCGCATAGGCAATGGCGTAAAACACAAAGGCGACCCAGCCTGTCACGCCGGGGTAGCCGAGGCCGAGAAAGGTCAAAAGGCCAAAGCCAAGACCAGAGAGGGTGGTAAAGAGAATAACAGAGGGTGCGGGATGCATCAGGCTTGTCCTCCTGAAGATTGATCCGATGTTTGACCGGGAAGCCTGTCGAGTGCCTTGTCCAGCCAGCCCAGGAATCCGCCGGGGGTTTCCGTAACCGGAGCCAGCAGGGGGGCCAGCACGTCGATCTGTTCTTCCAGCTGATCCTTGGGGCGGGGCGGCAGATATTTGTTCACCGGCTTGGTTCCCATTTCCGGCATCAGATCCATGCCACCTCGATCCGCCACAAGTTTGGAGACCTCACTGTTGGGATCGCCCAGGTCGCCAAAATGGCGCGCGCCTGCAGGGCAGCTGCGCACACAGGAGGGCACACGGTCTACTTCGGGCAGGTTATCATTGTAGATCCGGTCCACACAGAGGGTGCATTTCTTCATTACGCCCTCGGCCAGATCCAGCTCCCGCGCGCCATAGGGGCAGGACCAGGCGCAGAGGCCACAGCCAATGCAATTGTCCTCGTTTACCAGGACGATGCCATCCTCAATCCGTTTGTAGCTGGCGCCGGTGGGGCAGACGGTGACGCAGGGGGCATCCTCGCAATGCAGGCAGGATTTGGGGAAGTGGATCAATTGGGCCGCTGGATCCGGTTGGCTGGGCGTTGCAGCTGGCTGGACCTCGAAGCTATGCACTCGGTTCAGGAAGGTGCCTGAGGGATCAGCGCCGTAAGCGTCTTGATCTGACAGGGGCGCGCCGTAGTTTTCGGTGTTCCAGCCTTTGCAGGAGATCACGCAGGCATGGCAGCCAACGCAGGTGTCCAGGTCGATGACCAGGCCCATTTTCTTGGCGGTATTGGTGGGGAGTTCAGTCATGAGAACATAGCTCCGCTCATTTTGAAGTGCAGGACCGGGGCGCTGCCCCGGACCCCGGAATATTTAGGGAAAAGTGAAAGGAAGATCCTGGTCATTTGCCCACCTTCCATGTCAGATCTTTGGGGCCAGTGCCGACGGGAGATTTGATGGGCTCCAGTGCGGGTTGGCTTTCGGTGAAATCTTCCGGAGCGCCGGCTTTTTCGATTTTCACCTTGAGATCAAACCATGCGGCCTGGCCGGTGATGGGATCGGAATTGGCCCAGCGAAGCCCGTCGCCCTTGGGCGGAAGCAGCTCGTGGATCAAGTGGTTGAGCAGGAAGCCTTTGGTGGCTTCAGGTGCATTTTCTTCGAGGGCCCAGGTGCCCTTGCGTTTGCCTATGGCGTTCCAGGTCCAGACCGTATTGTCGTTGAGAGCTGCCATTTCCATCACCGGGACAGTGATTTCACCATGGGGCGACGAAACCCGGGCCCAGTCGCCGTCGTTCAGGTCATGTTTTCGCATCAGTTTTGTGGGCAAGTAGAGCGGGTTGCGCCCGTGCAGTTGGCGCAGCCAGGCGTTTTGCGTGCCCCAGGAGTGATACATCGCCATTGGGCGTTGGGTGAGCGCATTGACGGTGAAGCCTTCGTTGCCTTGTTGATCGGTTTCATACCAGATCGGCAGCGGGTCCATAGTGTCTTTGATGCGCTGGCGCAGATGCTCGGGGGGCTGGCGTTCGCCGTGACCTTCGGCGGCCAGTTGGAATTTACGCATCGGCTCCACATAGAGCTGGAACAGATAGGGCTGGGGGCTGTCGTAGAGGCCAAGGTCGACCGCCCAGTCCTGATAGGCGCGGTTCCAGGGTTTGAAATAGCTGGCCTCTGCCGGGATATGTTCGACAAAGAAACCGCCGTTTTTGATGTATTTGTCCAGCTGCTCTGGGTTTGGCTCACCGCGCCCGGATTTGTCACCATCGGGGCCGCGGAAACCGGCCAGCGGGCCGATACCCGGTTTGCGCTCATGGTTGACGATATAGTCGGCGTAGTCCTGCCATTTGGCGTTGCCGTCTTCAGCGGTAAAGCCTGGCAGCTTCATCTTATTGGCCAGCTGCACCAGTACGGTCTGGAAACCCCGCACATCCCGGTCGGGTTCGATCACCGGCCAGCGGATGGCATCGGCGGCGCCGTCGGCCTCGCAGATGGGGCGGTCCAGCATCGAGATGCAGTCGTGGCGCTCCAGATAGGTGGTGTCGGGCAGGATCAGATCGGCATAGGCTACCATTTCGGAGGAATAGGCGTCAGAGTAGATGATCCGCGGGATCTTGTATTCGCCGTCCTCGCCCTTATCCGTCAGCATGTCGATGACACCGCCGGTGTTCATCGAGGAGTTCCAGGACATATTGGCCATATACATGAACAAGGTGTCGATCTTGTAGGGGTCGCCCGCATGGGCGTTAGAGATCACCATATGCATCAGCCCATGGCTGGACATCGGGTTTTCCCAGGTAAAGGCCTTGTCGATACGCGCTGGGCTGCCATCACTTTTCAGCGCCAGATGTTCGGGCCCATGCACAAAACCCAGATGCGGGCCATCCAGGGGTTTGTTGGGGGTGACCCGGCAATGAGGGGCGGGATGCGCCTCAACCGGTTTGGGGTAGGGGGGTTTAAAGCGGAAACCACCTGGGGCCTCTACCGTACCCAGCAGGATCTGCAGAACATGCAGGGCGCGACAGGTCTGGAAGCCATTGGCATGGGCCGAGACACCGCGCATGGCGTGCATGGCGACGGGGCGGCCAATCATCTTGCTATGGGTTTCACCGCGGAAGTCGGTCCATTCCTGGTCCAGCTCAAAGGCTTCGTCAAAGGCGACGCGGGCCAGCTCAGCTGCGATGGCGCGGATGCGTTTGGCGGGGATGCCACAGCGTTCCGCCACGGCCTCGGGGGAATATTCGTCCTTTAGGTAGCGCTCGGCCATCAGCTGGAACACCGAGACATGGGTTATATCGCCCATCTTGAAAGAGCCGCCGAGATCAGGGCGTACGCCTTTCATATCAAAGGGGGCGAGCTTGCCAGTCTTGCGGTTGATCACCAGCGGGGTGCCGTGGTCATCGCGCAGGAACAGACCTTTGTCGGGGGAATTGGGGTCCTGGTTCACCAGTACCGGGGCATTGGTGTAACGGCTGAGGTAATCCAGATCGATTTTGCCGGCCTTCATCAGCTCATGCACCAGGGCGAGGATGAACAGCCCATCGGTGCCGGGGGTGATGCCAACCCAGTCATCGGCGATGGCGTTATAGCCGGAGCGGATTGGGTTGACGCCAATCACCCGCGCGCCACGAGCCTTGATCTTGCCCAGGCCCATCTTGATCGGGTTGCTGTCGTGGTCTTCGGCAACACCAAACAGCATGAACAGCTTGGTGTGGTCCCAGTCGGGCTGGCCGAACTCCCAAAAGGCGCCGCCCATGGTGTAGATGCCCGCCGTTGCCATATTGACCGAGCAAAAGCCGCCGTGCGCCGCGTAGTTGCAGGTGCCAAAGTTCTGCGCCCAGAAACCGGTGAAGCTTTGGGATTGATCGCGCCCGGTGAAAAACGCCAGCTTGGAGGGATCGTCCTTGCGGATAGGCTCCAGCCACCCGGCGGCGATCTCCAGCGCCTCGTCCCAGGAGATTTCCTCAAACTCGCCCGAGCCACGCGGGCCGACTCGTTTCAAAGGCGCCTTGAGCCGCGAGGGCGCATTGACCTGCATGATGCCGGCCGAGCCCTTGGCGCAGAGCACTCCCTTGTTGACGGGGTGATCCCGGTTGCCTTCGATATAGGCAACTTTGCCATCCTTCATGTGCACGTTAATGCCACAGCGGCACGCGCACATGTAGCAGGTGGTCTGACGGATCTCGTCGGATACCTTGGGGGATGTCTCCACCCGGGGTTGCTGGAATGTCATCTGGCCTCCCTTTTCTTGTTTTTTCTGGTCCTTGTGGATCTCAACTCAGGATCGAAATCCCCGCCAGTATCAAACCGGCGATGAACACTGTTTCTACGATTAACAGGGCGATGGCCGCGCCTCCAACGGACAGCACCTGTTTCAGATTGGTCTTCATTCCGACGGCTGCAATGGCCGTTAGCAGCAGCCAGCGTGACGACTGGCTGAGAAAATCGCTCAGGGCAGCCGGAATCAATCCAAAGGAATTCAGACCGGCGAGCAGTAAAAACGCGACAACAAACCCTGGCAAAAGCGGTGGCCGAGTGCCGTCTTTTGGCAATTCCGCAAAGGAGCGGATCATCAGCGAGGCCACCAGAACAACCGGAGCCAACATGGCGACCCGCATCAGCTTGACCAATGTGGCGGTATCGCCAGTTTGTTCGGAGATGGAAAACCCGGCGCCTACCACCTGCGCCACATCATGGATGGTGCCGCCGAGGAAGACCCCGGCCTGTGTCGGGCTCAGCGCCAGAAATTTCGCCAAGATGGGATAGGCGATCATGGCGATGGTCGACAGTACGGTGACCCCCATCACGGTAAAGATCAGCCGCTCTTCGGAGCGCTCATCGCGGGGCAGGATGGCGCTGATGGCCATGGCGGCTGAGGCGCCGCAGATCGCCACGGATCCGGCGGTGAGGACGGCAAAACGCCATTTGTGACCAAAGAGCCGCGCCACCAGCAGGCCAAAGCCAATGGTGGCAACGACACCGCCCACCACCAAGGCAATGAGATCCCAGCCCAGCCCCATCATCAGCACCATCGAGACTCGCACGCCGAGGAAGGCGATCCCCAATCGCAGCAGGGACCGTGCCGAAAAGGCGATGCCAGGAACGGTCTTGCCCTCTTCACCAAGAAAGCTCACGGCGATGCCCAAAAGCAGCGCCAGCAGCATCGCCGGTGTGGCGTAGTGCTCAGCCAGAAACTGGGCGGTGACCGCAACGATCACAGCAACCGCAATGCCGGGAAACAGCTCCTGCGATTTGGACTTTGCCTGTGCTGTCCATGTGACCTCAGCCTCGGGCTTGGTCTGTGGCTGTGAAAGGGCCATGGTCTTCCTTGTTTGTCGCGCCCGCACAAGCTAGGTCGGATACCGGGCTGTTGGCGAGAATTTTCTGGTTATGACGGTAATACCGGAATGATATTTCGATAATTGCGTCGTCTAGGTTCGCATCCTGTGTCTGTAGGTGATTGGTTAGCTGCTTTGGCTGGCTTGAAGGACGGTGACTGCAATCATCTCCAGCACGTCTTCGGCGGTGCAGCCGCGTGACAGATCATTGGCTGGCTGTGCCAAGCCCTGCAGTATGGGGCCAATGGCGCTATAGCCGCCCTGGCGCTGGGTGATCTTGTAGGCGATATTGCCGGCATCGAGATTGGGAAAGATCATGACATTGGCCCGTCCGGCCACAGCAGAGCCAGGTGATTTCCTGTCACCGATTTCCGGAGAATAAGCGGCATCAAATTGCAGCTCTCCGTCGACATTGAGCTCGGGGTGGGTCCTATGTAGGGCTTCAGTCGCCAGTGTTACCTTGCTGACGGTGGGGTGTTTTGCGCTACCCTTGGTCGAAAACGACAACATCGCCAGTTTTGGGTCTTGGCGCAGCAATTGTTTGCAAGACTTGGCCGAGGCTGCTGCAATGGCCACCAGTTCATCAACATTGGGGTCAATGACCAGACCGCAGTCGGAATAGAGCATGGCGCGCCCATCTGCGGTTGGGTTTTCTGGTGGGTACATCAGGAAGAAGCTCGACACCATGGAGGCATCCGGTGCTTTTCCAATAACTTGCAGTGCGGTGCGCACCACATCTGAAGTCGTGGCCACAGCACCACCAACTGTGCCTGCCGCATGGCCGAGACGTACCAACATGGCTGCATAGATCAGTGGGTCCTGTACTGCTTTGGCAGCTGCTTCGGGTGTTACGCCTTTGTGCTGTCGCAGCTCATGATAGGCTGATGCAAACTCTGCGCGAAACGGAGAAGTGTGGGGAACATGGATTGTAAGTCCGGGCCCAGAGGCTGTGCCAAGCGCGAGCAGTTCGGCCTCCACATCGGCTTGAACTCCGACCAGAATGAGGTCAGCAAGCCCGGCTGAACGCGCAGCAATTGCTCCGGCGACCACACGCGGATCGCTCCCCTCGCTGAGCGCGATGACTGAGCGCTTGACGGTGGGGGTTTGACCCAGCAGGGCCGAGGGAGGCAGGGGCTGTGTCATGCGATCACCTTGGCGATATTGAGAATTGAAAACAGGGTTAGCATCACAACGATCACCCGGCGAAACTGCGCCTGTGACGCTGAGGAAAACCGTAGACCTCCGGCCCAGATACCCAGCCCCAGAATAGGAAAGGCCAGCAAGACCCCGATCAGGGTCTCGCCTCCGGTCAAACCATTGGCATGCATCACCGGGAGGGCCATCAGATCAATGCCGGTCAAAAAGACTATCATGGTGGCGCGGAACACCGCCGGAGCCAGCGGCTGAGCTGTGAGAAAGGCTGCGGCAGGAAGGCCACCAACACCGGCGCTATTGACCATGCCAGAAAGCAGGCCAACCGAGAAATTACCACCAAATCCGATTTGGCGCCGCAGTTGCCAGCCGCTCAGCAGGATAAGGCTCAGCAACAGTATAACGGCGGAAATGGCCAGACGGGCCTGGTTTTCGCCGAGGCTGGCCATGACGGTCACAGAGGGAACAGTGGCAAGTGCCGCTCCCAGCAACAGCGGGCGGATGCGGGACCAGTCCACATGGGGCCAGATGCCGCGGGCCTGAAACAGGGTCATGGCGATCTCACAGGCAAAGATCACCGGGATTAGCGGCAGCGGATTGGTGGTCAGCGCTGCCAGAATGATAAAAATCGCGGAGAACCCAAAGCCGGAATAGCCGCGAATATAGGCCGCCACAAACAATGCGGCGGCCAGATATGCCCCTTGGCCTGCAGTCAGATCAAAGGGCAGGTTCATCGCGATCAGACCTGCTGTTCGCGCATGTCGGCGGCGTTGATACCAGCCACTTTGACCGGCTTTTTCATCGCGTCGCGGCGGAAAGGCTCACCCAGTTCCTGGTTGATCATCGCCTCAATGAGGGTGGTGATGCCGTTCTTCTGGTCTTCAACCGACTGTGCTAGCGCGGCGGTCAGCTCCTCCATGGTGCGAGCAACAACGCCTTTCAGCCCACAGGCATTGGCGATCCCAGCGTAAGAAACCTGCTGGTCCAGCTCGGTGCCCACAAAGTTGTCATCAAACCACAGGGTCGAGTTACGCTTTTCCGCGCCCCACTGATAGTTGCGGAAAACCACTTGGGTTACAGCAGGCCACTCTTCGCGGCCAATGGCGGTCAGTTCGGTCACCGCGATGCCAAAGGCGCCATCGCCGGAGAAGCCGACAACGGGCACATCCGGGCAGCCGATCTTGGCGCCAACCACGGCAGGTAGGCCGTAACCACAGGGGCCAAAGAGGCCGGGAGCCAGATATTTGCGGCTCTCATCGAAGGAGGGATAGGCGTTGCCGATGGCACAGTTGTTGCCGATGTCGGAGGAAATGATGGCGTCTTTCGGTAGCGCCGATTGAATTGCGCGCCAGGCCATGCGGGGGCTCATCCACTCAGGTTTGTCGTCGCGGGCGCGTTCGTTCCAATTGGTGCCTGGATCGTCATCCTCGTGATCCATTGAGGACAGCTGCTGTGCCCAGGTGGACTTGGCGGTAGAGATCAGCGTCATGCGTTCGTCGCGGCCCTCGTCTCCAGCAGAAGCTGAGAGTTTTTCGAGGATCGAGGTTGCAACCTTTTTGGCGTCGCCAACGATACCAACGGTGACTTTTTTGGTCAGGCCGATGCGATCGGGGTTGATGTCGACCTGGATGATTTTGGCCTCCGTGGGCCAGTAATCAATGCCATAGCCGGGCAAAGTCGAGAAGGGATTGAGGCGCGAGCCAAGCGCCAGAACGACGTCGGCCTTGGCGATCAGCTCCATACCGGCCTTGGAACCGTTATAGCCCAATGGACCTGCAAACAGCGGGTGCGAGCCAGGGAAGGCATCGTTGTGCTGATAGCCAACACAGACGGGGGCGCCCAGACGCTCAGCCAGTTCTTTAGAGGCCTCAATGCCGCCAGCCAGAACCACACCGGCACCGTTTAGGATCACTGGGAACTTGGCAGCGGAAAGCAAATCCGCGGCTTCCTGCAGGGAGGCTTCACCGCCTCCAGGGCGTTCAAATTCAACAATCTGCGGCAGCTCAATGTCGACAATCTGGGTGAACATGTCGCGTGGAATGTTCAGCTGAGCAGGGGCAGAGCAACGTTTCGCCTGCATAATCACACGGCTCAGTACTTCGGCCACACGCGATGGATCGCGGACCTCTTCCTGGTAGCAGACGCAGTCAGCAAACATGCGCATCTGTTCCATTTCCTGGAAGCCGCCCTGGCCAATGGTCTTGTTAGCGGCCTGCGGAGTCACCAGCAGCAGGGGGGTGTGGTTCCAATAGGCGGTTTTGACGGCAGTCACAAAATTGGTGATGCCGGGGCCGTTCTGGGCGATCATCATCGACATCTTGCCGGTGGCGCGGGTGTAACCGTCAGCCATCATCCCGCCGGAGCCTTCGTGGGCGCAGTCCCAGAAGGTGATGCCGGCGTCGGGAAAGATATCGGAAATCGGCATCATCGCTGAGCCAATGATCCCAAATGCATGCTGAATGCCGTGCATTTGCAGGGTTTTTACAAAGGCTTCCTCGGTGGTCATTTTCATGGCGGGTGCTCCTGAGTGAGACGTATAGAGCCCCGGCCAGATACCGGGGATTGATACCGGTTTATGCAGACAATGCCGCCTCAGTTAGGGCCAGTTCCAAACGCGGATAGGGCCAAAAAGGGCTAAGCGGCAGAGAAACCGTGAATTCCTCAACAGTTTCAAGGCCGTCCGTCAGAGAGGCATATCTTCGCTATGAATAAATGAGTTGAAACGTCTCATTTTATCACATTGCAGGTGCGCGCTCCTATTGGGGAGCCCTTGTTTCATACGCCCTTTAGAGCCTTTGCCAGGAACTCCATTCCAGGGGCGATGCGATTGGCCGAGATTGAGGAATAGCCAAGCCGGAAATAATTGTGTTTGCGATTCTGGGCCGAAAAGAACGGAGCCCCGGGTTCAACAATGACGCTGTCGGGTTTGAGCCGTTCCGCAACCTCTGCCATGTCGACGCCCTCCGGCGCATGCATCCACAGGGATGACCCGCCATAGACGCCGGCACCCGAGACGGTGAGGCCATGGGCTGTAATGGCCTCTTCGATGACATGGCGGCGGTCCTGCAGAACCTTGGCCGTGCGGCGGATCTGGGCGTCATAGTGGCCCAGCGACAGAAAATAGGCGACGGTGCGCTGCACATGGCCGGGAGGGTGGCGCAGCACATTGGCACGCAGGGCACGGGCCTGGCGAATAAAGGCTTCGGAGCCAACCATGTAGCCCAGCCGTAGGCCCGGAAACAGCGATTTGGAAAAACTGCCGACATAGATGACCCGACCGTCGCTATCGAGCGATTTCAACGCGGGCGAGGGAGCGGTCATGAACGACATCTCAAATTCATAGTCGTCTTCGACAATGACCGCGTCAATATCATGGGCCCGTTGCAACAGTTCGCGGCGACGGGCCATGGGCATGGTCGCGGTGGTTGGGCTTTGGTGGCTTGGGGTGCAGAAAATCACATCTGTGTCGTCCGAGATTTCCTGAGGCGGCAAGCCGTCCTTATCCACGGGGATGCAATCGACCTGGCATCGGACGTGATGCAACTGATCCCGCAGAGTGTAATAGGTTGGGTCTTCAATGGTGGCCTTGCGGCCCCGGTTCAACAACAATTGCCCCGCCAACCACAGTGCATTCTGAGCCCCAAGGGTGATCAGGATCTGTTCCGGGCGGGCAATGACTCCGCGCCGTGGCAGCGTGTGGCGGGCGATATATTCGATCAGCAGCGGATCATCCTGATCGAAGTAGTCATCGGTCAGGGCGGCAAAATCCTTTTGTCCCAAGGCCCGCAGGGAACAGAGCCGCCAATTGGCATGGTCAAACAAGGAAGGATCGGCCTGACCATAGATAAAGGGGTAGCGATAGCTGCGCCAGTCGCGCGCTTTGCGCGGGGTGTCGCCTCCGGTGAACCGCCGCACCAGCATATGATTCCAGTCCACCGCTTCGGTGGATTGTACCGGCGGGGTATAGCTGGGCGGGACCGGAGCATTCTCTGACACGTAGTATCCCGACCGGCCGCGCGAGGTCAGATAATCATTGGCCAAGAGCTCGGTATAGGCCAGCGTCACGGTGATGCGGCTAATGCTGAGGTGCAGCGCGAGTTTGCGCGAGGAGGGCAGTTTTTCTCCAACGCGAAAGCGTCCCGAAAGGATGCCTTCGGCAATCATTTCCTGGATCTGCGCCTGCAGGGTGCCCTGGGCGTCCGGGTTCAGGAAGAATGTGTCAACAGATATAGCCATGCGAGACACCATAGGTTGGACATAAACCGGGTGCAATCTGGACTTACGACACTGTGAAGGGTTTTGGCGGCAAAATTGAGGCTTGCAGGGAGACTTTAAAAACTATATAACTAGTTTTATCGAATCAATTGGAGTTGCACAATGCAGTGGGAAGAAGCGGCACAGGGCTTTGCCGCCATGGGATCAGAGGCACGCCTGCAGGTGCTGCGCTGCCTGATCCGGGCTGGCCAAGAAGGGCTGACAGTGAGCGAGATTCAGGAACGCACGGGCATCGCGCCCTCGACCCTGGCGCATCACCTCAAGTTCCTCAGCGGAGCCGAGGTCATCGAACAGGAACGCGCGGGGCGCAGCATCCTCAACCGGGCCAATTTTGATCAGCTGGAGCAACTGGCTGGTTTCATCCTCAGTGAATGTTGTGCTGACGTTGCAAAAAAGGCGGCAAATGATGGCTGATATTTCTCAAAACTCATCGGGCCCGGCGCCCAAGGCCTCTGGTGTGTCTCTTGCCTGGCTCAAGACCCCCTGGACACTGAGCGTTCTGATCCTGATTGCCGTGGCCATACTGGATCCGGGCAACTTCCAGGCGGTGATTTCCTTTGCTGCCGGGGCTCTGGCCCATACCGGGCAGTACATCCTCTTTGCGGTTCTTCTGCTGTCCTATCTCAAGGCAACTGGCGCAGAAACTATGGTGGCACGAGCCTTTGTTGGGCGCGAGACCCGGATGATCTTCCTGGCAGCACTCTTTGGGGGGCTGGCACCATTTTGCTCTTGCGAAGTGATCCCCTTTATTGCCGGGCTGTTGGCGCTGGGCGCGCCGCTGTCGGCTGTGATGGCCTTTTGGCTCGCTTCACCCCTGATTGATCCGCCGACTTTGCTGATTACCGCAGGGGCACTGGGCTGGGACTTTGCCATTGGCAAGGCGGTGATTGCCGTGGCTTTGGGGCTGTTTGGCGGCTTTTTTATAAAAACCCTGATGGGGCAGGGGGCCTTTGCCAATCCGCTGAAACAGGGGAAGAGCTGCTCGAGCTGCTGCAGCGCGGGGCCAAAACTGGATGATAAGCCGCATTGGAAGTTCTGGCAGGAACCTGCGCGTCGGCTGAAATTTCGCGAGGAATTCGTCAGCAATGGCCTGTTCCTGCTGAAGTGGCTGGCGCTGGCCTATGTGCTGGAAGCCATCCTGGTGAATTATGTGCCCGCAGACCTGATCGCCCAGGCCGTTGGTGGCGAAGGGGTCCTGCCGATTGCTGTGGCAGCCTTGGTTGGCATGCCTGCTTATCTCAATTCCTATGTAGCCCCCCCCTTGCTGGCTGGGCTGATGGAGCAGGGAATGACAGCAGGTGCTGCTATGTCCTTTATGGTGGCAGGCGCAGTGAGCTCTATCCCGGCAATGGCAGCCGTCTGGTCACTAGTGAAACCACAGGTCTTTGCCACATATCTGGGGATGGGGGTCAGTGGGGCGATTGTGTCAGGAATCCTGTTTCAGCTGATCTGACTTACAGGAGCACCCGGCGGGGCTCCCGCCCGGAGTTGTCATTCAAAGAATGCCTTCCTCCCGTTGGGCCCAGCGCCGCGCTGATGCGCGGCGCTGTGGCGGTTGGAGCAGGCGGCAGGAACCAGTTTTCGCGCCTTAGCGGGCCATCTGATGAGCCAGATGGGCTTTTACCGTAGGCCATTCTGGGGCGATGATCGAATAGACTGCGGTGTCGCGAATGGTGCCATTGGCCATCTGCATATGGGCGCGCAGGATACCGTCCAACCGGGCGCCAAGACGTTCGATGGCGCGGCGGCTTTGATGGTTGATCACATGGGTGCGAAACTCGACCGAGATGGCATCAAGATCTTCAAAGGCATGGCGCAGCATCAGCAGCTTGCATTCGGTATTCAGCCCTGAGCGCTGTACCGATTTGCGATACCAGGTGGACCCAATTTCCAACCGCTGATTGACGTGGTCGATATTCATATAGGTGGTCATGCCAACGGCGCGACCGGCGGAGTCCAGAATGGCAAAGGGCACCATACTACCGGCCTCCTGAAGAGCGAGCCTCCGGTCAATTTCGTCTGGCACCCCTGCTGGAGCCGGGATCATAGTGTACCAAAGCCTAGAGAGATTTCCATCGGCGCTGGCCTCGGCCAGATCGTCGGCATGGTTTTGCGAGAGTGGTGCAAGCGTGACCTGCTGGCCGGAGAGAGTGACGGGTTTGGCCCACATGGGATAAGTCCTTCGTCGTGGTGGATTTTGGAACAAGCTGCAGGATTATTGGTTTTCTAGAAAGGTCCACTTTCTAGAAAATGGGTCAGTCCAAAATGAACGAGCGGCATGCGTCAGGCTATGCCACGGCGGGGCACACAAAAACGCCCCAGAGGATTCTCCGGGGCGTTTCAAAACTCTTGCGAAAGCTTAGGGTCTAGCCAAAGACCTTGGTCAGCGCCTTGTCGACGGCATCGGTGATGGCATCAATGTCATCGGCGGTGGCGATCAGCGCTGGGCTAAAGCAAAGCGTGTTGTTTTTGCCGGGGACAGAGCGGTTGGTGACACCGATGATCACGCCCTGGGCGCCACAGTCTGCCACGACTTGCTGGGCGAGTTTCTCGTCCACGGGCTCTTTGGTCTCGCGATCCGAGACCAACTCGGCGCCGATGAACAGGCCTTTGCCGCGCACATCGCCAATGACGCTGTGCTTTTCCTGCAGCGCCTTGAGGTTGTTCATCATCCGCTCGCCCATGGCGGTGCAGTTGTCCAACAGGCCTTCTTCTTCGATGATGCGCATGTTCTCCAGCGCCGCAGCCGGGCCGGCAGTGCAGCCACCAAAGGTGGAGATGTCGCGGAAGTAGTTCATCGGATCAGAGGCATCGTCCTTGAACATGTCAAAGACTTCTTCGGTGGTGACCAGCACGGCGATGGCCGCATAGCCGGAGGCAACGCCTTTGGCCATGGTCACGAAATCGGGCTTGATGCCATAGTGCTGATAGCCAAACCAGGTACCGGTGCGGCCCACGCCACAGACCACCTCGTCGATGTGCAGCAGGATGTCATACTGTTTGCAGATTTCCTGCACGCGTTCCCAATAGCCCTCGGGGGCCTCGATCACACCACCGCCTGCAGTCACGGGCTCCAGGCACAGGGCGCCAACGGTTTCCGGACCTTCGCGCAGGATGACCTCCTCGATTGCATTGGCCGCTGCGATGCCGAACTCACGGCCCGACAGATGCTCAAGACCCAGCTCGTGCTTACGGTATTCCATGCAGTGGGGCACGCGGATGAAATCAGGCGCAAAGGGACCATACTGCGCGTTGCGCTCATCCTGGCCACCAGCGGACATCGCTGCCAGGGTGGAGCCATGATAGTCGCGGTCGCGATACAGGATCTTAGTTTTCTTGCCGCCGTATTTCTTGTGCGCGATCTGGCGCACCATCTTAAAGGCTTTCTCGTTCGCCTCGGAGCCGGAGTTGTTGTAGTAAACGCGGCTCATGCCGGGCATTTTTTCGATCAGCTTCTCAGCGAACAAAGCGCCAGGGATCGAGCCTGCGGACTGGGCAAAATAGCACAGCTTCATCATCTGATTGTAGACGGCCTTGCAGATGTCTTCGCGGCCATAGCCAACATTGACGGTCCAGACACCGCCAGAGACTGCATCAAGGAATTCCTTGCCGTTCTGGTCCCAGACCCGCATGCCTTTGCCTTCGACGATGATGCGCGGATCATTTTCTTCAAAGGGTTTATGCTGAATCAGGTGGTGCCAGACATGGGCCTTGTCAGCCGCAACTACCCGGCTGAGATCGTTTTCGTTGAACGTGCCGTCCATGACATGTCCTTCCATAAATATAAGAGTGGGGTGTCTGCCAGCTGCCTGTCAGCCGGAGTCGATCTAATGTGACGAAACGCCAAAACGGGCGGATACTCTAGGGCCAGATGGTGGGGTGTTCTGCGTCCAGTTTTGGCGTATTTTGCCGAGGGGCATAGGAAGTGCAATTTTAACCTTCTGGTAAAAAAGAGTTTTTCTGAAGGGCAGCAATCCAATGCCCTCGTAGCGGTGCAACAGGGGCGCACTGTTTGAGGATCAGAAATGCCAGCCTGGGTCACATTGCAGTGAGACATGGGCGAAAGAACGGATGTTCTGCATTCGCCACCTTGAGATCGCATCGCGCTCCACCCAGTGTTTGGTGCAAGACAGAACACGAGGTCAGATGTGGCAGACTACCAGGTGACAGTGGCGCCCAATGGGGCGCGGCGGCAAAAAACGGATCATCCTGAGCTTCCGATAACGCCACAGGAATTGGCAGAGACGGCCCGTCTCTGCCAAGCAGCAGGCGCCGGCAGGGTGCATTTGCATGTCCGCGATGCGGCGGGGGGGCATTCCCTGGATGCCGCAGCTTACCGCCAAGCCATGGCAGCGGTGCGCGGGGCGGCTCCCGGCATGGGAATACAGATCACCACCGAAAGCGCCGGGATCTATCCGCCGTCGGCGCAAATGGCCTGCCTGCAGGCGTTGTGCCCCCAAGCGGCCTCGATTGCGGTGCGGGAAATGGCTCAGGATCCTGCAGTTGCAGCGCGCAGCTATGCACTTTGTGCTGAAAGCGGCACCGAGGTTCAGCATATACTCTATGGCCCCAGCTGCATTGCACAGCTCGAGGCCTGGTATGCAGAGGGGGTCGTGCCTGCCCAGATGCGGGATGTGATCTTTGTTCTGGGAAAGTATGCCCCCGCGACTCCGGCCCGGCCTCAGGAACTTGTCCCCTTTGTGGCAGCGGCGCAGGCGCTGGATCTCAGCTGGAGCCTCTGTGCCTTTGGCCGAGACGAGCGCGCCTGCCTGCTGGCGGCGATCCAGGCGGGCGGCAATGTGCGCATTGGGTTTGAAAACAATCTGGAATCCCCGGACGGGGGACTTCTGCAAGACAACGCCGCCTCGGTTGCTGCGCTGGTTAAGGCGGCCTCTGAGGCTGGCCATATTTTAAAAAGGACCTAAGGAATGAGTCATGTTTTTCCACGCCACACCAAAGCCAAACTCCCCACGGCCGTTGGCGGTGAGGGGTGTTATCTGATTGATGCAGAGGGCAAGCGCTACTTTGATGGTTCCGGCGGTGCGGCGGTCTCTTGTCTTGGCCATTCGGATGCGGCGGTGATTTCGGCGGTGCAGGAGCAGGTCGGCAAACTGGCCTTTGCCCATACCGGCTTTATGACGTCCGAACCGGCAGAGGCGCTGGCGGATCTGCTGGTTGAACAGGCTCCAGAGGGGCTGGATCGGGTCTATTTTGTCTCTGGCGGGTCTGAGGCCACAGAGGCGGCCATCAAGCTGGCGCGGCAGTATCATCTGGAGCGGGGAGAGCCCAAACGCCGTCATCTGATCGCGCGGCGGCAGAGCTATCATGGCAATACATTGGGGGCCTTGGCTGCAGGCGGCAATGCTTGGCGGCGGCAGCAATTCGATCCGCTGTTGATCGGCGTATCCCATATCGCGCCTTGCTATGAATATGCCGAGCGCGAGGGCGGCGAAAACGCCTATGACTATGGACAGCGGGTGGCCAACGAGCTGGAAGAAGAAATCCTGCGGCTGGGGCCAGAGACGGTCATGGGTTTTATCGCTGAACCTGTTGTTGGGGCGACGCTAGGTGCGGTGCCAGCGGTGCCCGGGTATTTCCAGCGCATCCGTGAGATCTGCAATAAATACGGTGTTCTATTGATCCTGGATGAGGTCATGTGCGGCATGGGGCGCACTGGCCATCTGTTCGCCTGCGCAGCGGATGAGGTTGCACCCGATATCCTGTGTATCGCCAAAGGCTTGGGGGCCGGATATCAGCCCATAGGCGCAATGCTGTGCAGCGCCGAGATCTACGCCGCCATTGCCGGTGGCAGCGGTTTTTTCCAACATGGCCACACCTATATCGGCCACCCCGTTGCCACCGCCGCGGGGCTCGCCGTTGTGACGCAAATGCGCGATCGCGATCTGATTTCTCAGTGCCGCGAAAAAGGCGCGCAGTTGCAAACAGCGCTGGTCGAGCGCTTTGGCGCGCATCCACATGTGGGGGACATTCGCGGGCGCGGCCTGTTCCGTGGCATTGAATTGGTGGCGGATCGGGCGGGCAAAACGCCCTTTGACCCTGGCATAGGGTTGGCGGCCAAGGTCAAGCGTGCGGCCTTTGATGCGGGGTTGATCTGCTATCCGATGTCGGGAACACGCGATGGACAGTTGGGAGATCACATCCTGCTGGCCCCCCCCTTCATCATCTCGAAAGATCAGATTGGTGAGGTCGTCGACAAGCTGGAGTTGGCGATTTCGGCTGCCCTGCAGGACGTCTAGACCAATAGGATTTAGACCCTATCAAAGACAAAAGGCCGCGCTGGATCTGCGCGGCCTTTGTTGAGTCTAGCTGGTGACGGGCTGGGCCTAGGCGGCCCAGGTATCGTCACCGTACAGGGCATCCTCTTGAAAGGGGGCATCCTGGTCGGCGAAATCTCCGGTTTCAGGCAGCTTGGTCGGCAGCTCGAATTTGGATACGATCTGAACCAGATTGCTGGCCTCATCCCGCAGCATCTGACCGGAGGCGGCGGTTTCTTCCAGCATGGCTGCGTTTTGCTGAGCATCGCTGTCCATCGCATCTACGCGGCCGTTGACCTGGTTGATGCTCTTGGATTGCTCGACAGTTGTATCTGCAATCTCGTTCACTTTTGTAACCACCTCTTCAACCATGGTCAGGATCTCTTCCAGGGAGGCGCCAGTCTGGCCCACCAGTTTGACACCCTCGGCGACTTCCTTTTCGCTGGTAGAGATCAGATCGTTGATTTCCTGCGCCGCTTCGGCTGAGCGATGGGCAAGTGAGCGCACCTCAGAGGCGACGACGGCAAAACCACGCCCCGCTTCGCCAGCCCGCGCCGCCTCTACCCCGGCGTTCAGCGCCAGAAGGCTGGTCTGGAAGGCGACATCTTCGATCATGCTGATGATCTTGGCGATTGCACCCGAGGAGGCCTCAATCCGCTTCATGGCCTGATTGGTCTGCTGGGCAATTTCCTGTGTCTCCCGGGCACGGTCCTGAGCTCCGGACACAATTTTTCTGGCCTGTTGCGAGCTGTCGGCTGTACCTTTGACGGTCTCACCCAGGGTTTGCAAGGCGCCGGCGGTTTCCACAATGGAGGCCGAAGTGCGTTCGCTGCGTTGCGAGGCGTCATCCGCGGCCGCAGCAATCTCGTTGGAGGTGTTTTTCAGCAGATCACTGCTGTTGGTCAGCTGTCCAACCAGACTGCCAAGGCTGTTGTTGAGATTCTCTGTGGCATCTGAAATCTCTTTGAAGATACCTTTTTGTCCCTCCGGCATGCGTTTGGTCAAATCTCCCTCGCTGAGGGCTGCCAACGCCGTGAGAACATCACCCAGGCCCTTTTGCGCTGCTTCCCCGATGGAGTTCACCCCTTTGCCCAGTTCGGCAAAGGTGCCGTCGGAGTCATCTGTTGCGATCCGGCGGGTGAAATCGCCCTCGGCGCAGGCAGAGATGACCTCCGAGATGTCCTGAGTGAGTTGGTCCTTCTTCATCTCTCCCTGGCGGAAGACAGCCACCGCGCTGCTGATCGAGGCGATTTCGCCCAGGCGGGATTTTGGCGGTTCTTCGGAAAAGTCATGATCTACGATGCCCTGCAGAACGGACTCCAGTTTGCTCAAGGGGCGCGCGATGCTGCGTGCCAGTAGGAAGGCAAGTACCAGGAAGACGGCAGTGCCGATGGCGCTAGTGAGCAAGGAATAGTACTTTGCATCGGCACTGGCGACATGGGTGGCCTCAACAATATCGGCGAGACGCGCTGCGGCAGCTTTGTGAATGTCGATCAGGATTGGCTCAGCTTCTGCATACCGGGCCGATAGATCCTTGCGCAGGGCCGTTTCCTCCATGCTCACCTTTACATAAGAGGCAAAGGCAGTCTGATAAGTCTGCAACAGAGATTCAATTTCGCTGCGCTGGTCTGCACTGTTGTAATAGCTGTCCGGGAAGGCCAGGAACTCGTCTACGCGGGCGTTCAACCGGTCCAGATATTTGGTATTTTTGCGCATAATGAAGTCTTTTTCATGCCGCCGCATCATCAGCATTTTGACCGTCATTTCAGCGTTCCCCATCTCGGACAGGCGTTCTTCGATCCCGTGAACCGCCGAGCGCAGTGCACCCTGCAGACCGGATTTTTCATCGAGACCCAGGGTGTTGTGGCTGTCGACCAGGGTTGCAAAGCTTTGGTCATAGGATTTCGCCGCTGCCATCAGCGCACGCAGAGGCTCGATTTGATCCCGCATGCTGTCTAGCAGTGGCATTTCTTCTTCGAGCGAGTGCTCTGTATCGTAAAGATGCTGCATCGCGCTGGCGTGGCGATCAATGTATTTGGGATCCATTCGCAGCAGAAAATCTTTCTCAAAGCGCCGCGCCATGAGGAACTCGATCTCCATCTTGTCCAGAGACTGGTAGATATGTTCAATGACAAGAACATCCTCTTCCAGCTCATCACGTACTTCATGGGTGTAGTAGGAAATCCCCGCCAGTCCAAACATGATGGCGCCTGCCATCAGGATGATAAAGAGGAAGATAAAGTTCACCGAAATTTTCATGTCACAGCACTCGTCAGCTAAAATTCGTTGAGCGCCAAAAGGCAGGAAAAGGGTTAAGATTGGTTTCCCGTTGCGAAAGGGAGAACCCTGGGAGGACCCAGAGAGCGAGGGGTAAGGCCTTGTGAAGCTGTAGAATTTCTCAAATTGATACTTTTTAAAGGTATCTTTTGGGCGTATAGCTTGCCGAATTCCCTTAAGGGTTGTGGCGTACAGACGTGAAGATGAAGCTTCACAACCTTTGGGTTTGTTGGGGTTTAGGTCAAATTGTTGATATTTTTCCCAGAGGCCAAACCAAAAAAGGCGGCCTCTGAGCCTTGTTTTCCAGGGAGCGTTCCCTAGGAGTGGTGCTAGGTCAGGTCAAACCGATCCAAATTCATCACCTTGACCCAGGCTGCCGCGAAGTCCTGCACGAAGCGTGTCTTGGCGTCGTCCTGCGCATAGGTTTCAGCGATGGCCCGCAGCTGCGAGTTGGAGCCAAAGACCAGATCGACCCGACTTGCCGTCCATTTCGCGGCCCCGCTGGTGCGATCCGTTCCGGCATAGCTGCCATCTTCCTGGGGCGCCCATTGGGTGTCCATATCCAGCAGGTTTACAAAGAAATCAGTGCTCAGGCTGCCAGGGTTGCTGGTGAAGACCCCCATGTTAGAGGCGCCGTGATTGGCACCAAGAACCCGCAGCCCACCGACCAGAACGGTCATTTCCGGTGCGGTCAGGGTCAGGAGCTGTGCCTTGTCTAGCAGCATTTCCTCAGGCGAGACGCTATAGCGCTTCTTTTGATAGTTGCGGAACCCGTCGGCTTCCGGCTCGAGAACCGCAAAGCTGTCCACATCGGTCTGCGCCTGCGTTGCATCGGTGCGGCCCGGTACAAAGACAACCTCGATCTCCTGACCTGCTGCCTTTGCGGCTTGCTCTACCGCAGCAGAGCCTGCCAGGACGATCAGATCCGCCATGGAGATCTGACCGGCGCTTGATGCATCATTAAAGGTGCTGCGGATGCCTTCCAGTGTTTCCAGCACACCAGACAATTGGGCGGGCTGGTTTGCCTCCCAATCCTTCTGAGGGCTCAGCTGGATCCGGGCGCCATTGGCACCGCCGCGCTTGTCAGATCCCCGGAAGGTCGAGGCAGAAGCCCAGGCCGTCGAAACCAGATCAGCAACTGAGAGGTCAGCGGCCAGGACTTGCGCCTTAAGGGAAGCGATATCCGCTTCATTGACCAGGGGGTGATCCGGGGCGGGCACACAGTCCTGCCAGATCAGTTCCTCGGTGGGGACCTCGTCCCCCAGATACAGCGCGCGGGGGCCCATGTCGCGGTGGGTCAGCTTGAACCAGGCGCGGGCAAAGGCTTCGGCCAGGTCTTCGGGGTTTTCATGGAAGCGTTTGGAGATTGGACCGTAGATCGGATCCATCCGCATGGCCATGTCCGCCGTGGTCATCATGGTTTTGACCTTTTTGCTGGCATCATGGGCTGCGGGGGCCATGTCCTCTTCGCGCACATTTACCGGCTCCCAGATCCAGGCGCCCGAAGGCGATTTGGTCAGATTCCAATCATAGCCAAACAGCAGGTCGAAATAGCCGTTGTCCCATTGGGTCGGATTGGCAGTCCACGCGCCCTCAATCCCGCTGGTGGTGGTGTCATCGCCTTTGCCGCTGCCATGGCTGTTGATCCAGCCCAGGCCCATGGTTTCGATCGGTGCGGCTTCGGGCTCGGGGCCAACCAGGGCCGGGTCGCCAGCGCCATGGGCCTTGCCAAAGGTATGGCCCCCGGCCACCAGCGCCACGGTTTCCTCATCGTTCATGGACATACGAGCAAAGGTCTCGCGGATGTCCCGGCCCGAGGCCAGCGCATCTGGCTGTCCATCCGGTCCTTCGGGGTTCACATAGATCAGGCCCATCTGCACCGCGGCCAGCGGGTTTTCCAGGTCTCGCTCACCGGAATAGCGACTGTCTTTGGCGGAACTATCTGCCAGCCATTCGTCCTCGCGGCCCCAATAGACGTCCTCTTCGGGCTCCCAGACATCGGCGCGCCCACCAGCAAAGCCAAAGGTTCGGCCGCCCATGCTTTCAATGGCGCAATTGCCCGCCAGGATCATCAGATCGGCCCAGCTGATCTTGTTGCCATATTTCTTTTTGATCGGCCAAAGCAGGCGGCGCGCCTTGTCCAGGTTGCCATTGTCGGGCCAGCTGTTGAGCGGGGCAAATCGCTGCTGACCAGTGCCGCTGCCGCCACGTCCATCCGAGGTGCGATAGGTGCCGGCACTGTGCCACGCCATGCGGATGAACAAGCCGCCGTAATGACCATAATCGGCTGGCCACCAGTCCTGACTGTCGGTCATCAAGGCTACGAGATCTTGCTTCAGTGCCTTGAGATCCAGCGATTTGAAGGCCTGCGCATAGTCAAAATCCGCCGCCATCGGATCGGATTTTTCAGAATTCTGGTGCAGGAGCTTCAGATTGAGCTGATTGGGCCACCAGTCCTTGTTTGATCTGACACCGGTAGAGGCGGCCTGTGCGCCGCTATGCATCACCGGGCAGCCGCCTGAATTTGGGGGGGTGTTTGTGTCCATTATGGTCTCCGATCTGGCTTGCTATTCTGGGCTCGTCGAAAGGGAGAGGGCAGGATCCTTGCGTCCTCTCTCACGGGTGTGAGGAGAGGGTAGCAAGGCCTTCTCATAAAATGAAATCGCACTTTCATATGTGTTCGATAGGATTTAATTATAACGTGAGGGTGCAATGTCTGAGTCTCAAAACAGATCGAGAAAGGCGCTGCCCCGTGAAGAGGCAGCGCCGGTCAGCGCGTTAGGTTGGCAAAGCCGCTTCAGAAATCCGCGCGCAGCGCAAAGATGTGCTCACAGATTTGCAGATAGCTGGTTGCGCCCTGAAAGTCGGAGCCCAGAACCTGTTTCAATCCGATGTCATCAAAGCGGGATGACGTATTGATCAGAAGTGCAAAAAAGGCGTGAATTGTACGGGCATCCATTGCCGAAATCCGCTGGGAGATGGCCTCGTCCAGCAAAACCCCCTGAAAGTTGGCATCATAATCCACCAGGGCCGGATACAACCGATCCTGCCAGATTTCTTTCTTAATGCTGAACTGGCGGGACGTAGAGCTCAAGCCACCTTGCAAGGGTAAGCACCCATTTGCTCGGATGCGGATCATGGGGACAACTTGACCAACGGATTTGGCTATGTCCCTGCGCTCAGGCCGGGCGGCTGCGGCATCAGCCCAATGTTGCGGGTGTGGCCACTGAGCCGAGGGCAAGGCCGCTTCAGTGTCGTGGGACAGGTCTGCATAGGTTCTTTGGCGCTGCGTCAGCGTGGCACTTTGGCCATTCTGCGCGAGAAGATCCTCGAAAGAGGCTAGGCGCACCTCCAATCGCTCGAGGATGGGCGTGACCTCACAGGCAATGATCCCCTGCCCGGCGCGTACAGTGTTCTGATTAGGGAGAATTTGCCCGCCGACCTGCAAGGCAACTGCTTCGCCGGTGGAGACCGCGACCCAGACCGCGCCGCTATCACCGGCTGCAAAGGTCCTGCCGTCTTTTGCCGGAATATCTGTGTCATAGACGAGGTTCAGCCCAGCAATATCACGGTATTCTAACACCCCAGGCCGTGTTTCATATTGGAGCCGGTACAGCCCTTTGCCATCAACACGCGCGCGCGCAGTTTTGGGGCAGCGCGAGGTCTTTTGCAGGATTTCTCCAAGCTGGGCGGAGCGGGTCTTGGAGATCGTTTCCAGGGCACCGAACTGAAGGGGCAGCCAGGGCTGGTCCGGCAGCAATTCCGCCAGAGCCGCATCTCCCTCCCGATCCAGCATCCATCGCTTCAGGTTGGCAATGTGGTTCCGGGGATCAAATTCATCTCCCTGTTCACCCAGTAGCATGATCGGATCGTTGCGGCGTGCCCCAGGGCCGGCCAGAACATGCCAGTTGGACAGGATGCCCGGTTTACCATTGGTTTTATCAATGACCACTAGGCCAATTGTTCCGGCGCCTTGCCCGGTTCTGCCGCAGGACAGCCCCCCCATTGTATAGGGCTGCCGTGCGCTGGGGCGACGGGTGGCCCCAGGTTCGAGAGAAGGCTGGTAGGCGGCCTCAATCACGTCCAGCGGGATGCCGTCAACATGGCTGGGCAGGCGTTGCGAAGAAAGCAGAGCCGTATCGGGCAGTTTGCGCTGCAGATGCAGCCGCAGGCAGATGTCATTTGTCCGCTGCCCATCCGTCCAGCGGTAGCCAATGTCCACGCCGCGAAAACTTGAGCGACAACCGAAAGCCTGATAGGCCCTGTGCAGCACGTGATCCAAGTCCGCAGGCAGGTCAGTAAGTGGGGCGGCATTGCCGATTTTCTCAGCTGTGTGAAGGTCAGCCATATCTCTCTCCCGATTTCACCACTTTGGTGTTTTGGGAAACAGACTAGAATTGGCCTGTGAAGGCAGCGTGATTTTTCTGTGAGGGCTGGGTGGCAAATGTGGTTTATGGCCTATTTTCTCATCTCTTTGACTGTCACGCAAGGTGAATTTCGACCTAAAGGAGAGGCGAGGCCAAGAAAGCACTTGGAGGGTGAGTGTTTTGCGGGCACAGTTGACACGAGATTTCCCAAGAGAGTGTGCCGCTATGATTGATGTGATCACCGCAACTGTTGAGCAATTTGCCAGGTTTCAGGACCAGGACTTTGAGGTCATCACCGACGAGGGGCCTATCACTTTGAAACTGATCGAAGTGTCCAAGCTTGGCTCGGGCGAGCGTGAAGGTGGCGCTTTTTCAGTCCTGTGGCAGGGGCCCGAGACCCCATTCGTGGACCAGCAAACCCACCGGTTGAAACATCCCGAAGCAGGTGAACTCGCTCTGTTTTTGGTGCCAGTCGGTCAGCAGGATGCCGGATTTCAGTATGAGGCGGTGTTTACCTGATCGCCTGCAGGGTCTGAAGCGGGTTGGTCGGCTTCGGTCGGCGCCCAGAACAAAAGATCGTAGACGCCTTTGTCTTCACGCTTGGTAAATCCCAGCCTGTGGTAAAGCGCCATGGCCGGGTTGGCTTTTTCCACGTGGATGCCAATGCCGCGTGCGCCATCCACTGCCGCAGCGTCTTGCAAGTCCCGCAACAAATCAGTGCCAATGCCGCGCCCGCGTGCGTCAGGGGTCAGCGCAATATCAATAATCCTGTGCTCATTGGGCCAACGCTCGAGATACAACCGTCCAATCGGGGCCTGCGCTTGTTCGATCATGAGCCAAAGCGCATCTGGGTAATGTTGTTGATAGTGACTGTGCTGAGCCTCAAATTGCATCTTGCAAAAGGCCTGCTTCTCCTTATCGCTCCAATCAACCTGCGCCAGCTCCGCTTCTCGGGTTGAGCGGTAGAGCGACAACAGGAACATTTTATCCTGATCCGTGATCTCGCGAAAGCCAATGCCGTGGCGCGCGGCATGATGAAGCGAAGGAGGGGCAGTCATAGAAGCGCCTTTGTTTTCGAAGGTGATCATTGTCAGGGGGCGGAGAAGCGCCATAGAGCTGAACCGTTAGGAGAGCGGGGAGCTACGCAAGGGGCCCTCTTGTTGGGCAAGGCGTTGACGAATTCACCCTAGCCACGCGATGGATACAGGCCCTGCAGCGCGATAATGAAATTCATCGCCAAATAGGGCTGCATGTTATCATGCGCCTGGCCGCCGCCCGTTGTGCTCAGCGTTGAGCTGGACATGTCCACGGGTGTTTGGCCGGACCCCGAATGATAGAGTCTGTCCCCGAACCCATTTTTTGCCAAAGACGTGGATGTTGAGGGAGCAAGACCGGCAGTGCCCGGAGCGTTGGTCGCGCGTCCAGTATGACTGTGCGATGGGATTTGTGCTTCACTAAGAGTGACCGTTTCAACTCCTGCGCGCTGGCCCAGTCGCCGCGCAGTCAGACCTGGGCCGCGTCCCGGATGCATAGGGGCGCGGCCCTGCAGGTTGGGTAAGGCCGTGGTTGAGCGACCATCACCGCCATAGGTGGTGCCGATTAACGAAAACAGGGCAGTATTCTGCGAGACTGGCAACAGTTGACCGTTGCAAAAAGCCCAGGATCGAGGGGCGAAATTGCCGGCAAAGATGCGAATTTCAGCGATAAATGGTTCTGACATCTTGGAAACTCCTAGTGACGGCTTGGGTAAATGCCAAAGAGAGCAATAATGAAATTGATGCAAAGAGTAGGCATTAGGTTCGTATGGCTTCGCGATCCACCCGAATTCGCAACCATGTTTGACGCCATGCTCAGGTCCTGCCCTGACTCGTTGAAGTAGTTGACGCCTAGACCCGTCGCGAGCACTTTGCCTTGGGGGCTTTGTGCCTCCGCAATGGCCTTGCTCGCATTAAAGTCATGTGAGTGACTCGCCAGCTGATTGGTTGTTAATGTGACCTTTTCTGCTCCACCTTTGGCGCCAAGCCGACGCGGCGAAAGACCAGGACCTGTTCCCGGATGAATTGGCAAACGTCCGCGCAGATCGGGCAATCCAAAGGTGGTTCTACCATCGCCGCCGTAGATGGTTCCCAATAAGGAAAACAATGCATCATTTTGCGAAACCGCCAAAAGTTGGCCATCGCAAAACGCCCATCCGCGTGGAGCAAAATTGCCTGCAAACATGCGAATCTCACCAACAAAAGGTTCAGACATTCAATGTCCTCCAAGGATTAATTGCGTGATGGAAACAGCCCCTGTAGGGCGATACAAAAATTGACAGCGAGATAGGGCTGCATATTTTCATGGGCCTGCCCGCCGCCGGCATTTGAAATTGTGCCACTGCGTAGAGCGGTCATTTGGCCAGCCTCCGGGTCCCTATAGGCAAAATCCGTTGCGACCTCTTCGGCCAGTAAGTTGTTAGATGGGCTGTCTTGGTTACCTACAACGGCCAAAGCCCTGGCGGTGTGGCTATGGGCGCCGATCTGTGCAGCTGTCAGGGAGATGGTTTCTTCTCCGCCTTTTTGCGCCTGAGGATGGCCATCTCCGACATGTATTGGCGTACGCCCGCGCAGATCAGGTAGCGCGAATGTGGTTCGCCCATCACCGCCATAGGTGGTTCCTAAAAGGGAGTATAGGGATTGATTTTGATTTATGGGCAGAATTTGGCCATCCAGAAAGGCCCACCCTCTTGGGGCGAAATTGAACCCCATCATACGAACTTCTGCAAGAAAGGGCTCTGACACAAAAACCTCCAATACCCCGTTTCGGGGTGATTCTTACGAATAAACCTCTTTAGTTGTTTGGATTACAACACAAAGAGGAATTTAATGATTGATTAACGATTTTGGGTAATGAAACGCTTGCATTTTTAAGTTTAATGCGCAATCCAAAATTGTAAAATAAGTTGAATGTGGAATCAGGGGGGCTTGAGGGGTTTCTCGCTATGATGGTCCGGTGGCGTGCCATGTGCTCTGTTGGAACATTGGCGGGGCCGTTCGGCTATTGCGTATTATGGACCATTTTTCAAAGTCAGTTTCTGTAAGGGTGAGCCGTCTTTTACTTTTTGGAGCACTCAGCCTGCTCATTTTCTTGGGCCTGCCGGGGGCAGCCAAAGCGGCTTTCGATTCCGGCTGCCCAACCGTGACTTTTGTCTTGAGCGGCAACCAGATCGCATTCAATTTTACCGATGATCTCTGTATTGATACCGACCCGACGCCTGCCAGTTTTGATGGCACTGAAAAAGCGTTGACGATCGAGGCAGTCGGGGCGACGGGAAGTACAAGTTTTTTCCCCTATGACGGTGGCGGAGATCCAAACCCTCTTGTTATACAGATTAATGGGGTGAATTTAACTGGGACGGGGATAACCACAAGTTGCTCCAGCAGTTGTTCCATTACCGGCAGCTATAATGGTGTGCCTTTCTCCTCCAGCTATCAGTTTTCCGCTGGAACGGGGGTGGTGAATGGAGGCGGTCCGGGGCCAGCCGCGGCCTTTTCTTCGCCAACCGGCGGCGGTCAAAGCGCCACCATTTCAACGGCATATTCCTCTGTTCTGACAGTCGTAGTTGAAGATTCGGGCAGCACGCCTGTGCCTGGCACCTCGGTCACATTCTCGGCGCCGGGGTCCGGTGCCAGTGGCACATTTGCCAGCACGGGCACGGCAACTGAAACGGTGACAACAGATGCCTCCGGCGTTGCCACTTCCAGTACTTTCACGGCAAATTCTACCGCAGGGTCTTTCAATGTGACGGCCTCCAGTTCTGGAATATCGGATCAAACTTTTGGC
>NZ_LIKT01000016.1 GCF_001294455.1 Phaeobacter sp. 11ANDIMAR09 | reverse complement strand
ACTGCCACTGCCGCCAACCAGAGTGTCATTGCCACCCGCTCCAAAAACCGTATTGGCTGCGCTGTTTCCTGTAATGTGATCGCCTAAATTGCCACCGATCGCCTTTTCGATCACGGTTCCCCGCGCAATCCCCAGGATGTTTGTCAGCGCCCCGACGTCAGAAAAGTGCTCAGCGCGCATGTCTAGGCGCAATGAATGGGAAACACCCGCGAAGCTGATCGTATCCACCCCGTCACGGTCATAGATAGTAGCTGTCATTGCATTTGTACTGCCGGATCCAGAAGTCAGTGCGGCAAACACATCGTCCAAATAATTCCCAACCGTTGAGCCCACTCCGTAGGTTGTGTTGCCACTGGTCACAGAGCTTGCAGTTGGAGCGCCGTATAGATTTTGAATGGCGATAATATCCACCATCATCGGGCTAGCCACATAGGCGAAGCTCGAGTTCGTGGATGTGTTTTCTGTTTGATTGAAATAGGACATGACGGAGAGCTGCCAGCTGTCATTGGCAAACAGCTCATCGCTGCCATATGAGGCCGAGCCGTTGTAATTTCCCTGATGCGCCAAGCCGATGGCATGCCCGATTTCATGGATATAGGTGGCGAAGGAATAGGAATCCATATTGGTTCCGTAGGTGGACAACCAGCCCTTTCCAACGTTTAAGTCATCGCTGCCAAATGGCGTGGTATTTGGCGCATAGGCCCAAGCTCTGTTCGAATCCTCATCGTCGAACACGATACTCGCACCAAAATTGACCTCAACAAAGTCCAGGTTGGCAACCATTTCCCAGGCTTCCATCGCCCAACGAGCCAGCTGCTTGCCCTCAGCGGTCAAATCACTCAAATCAACTGTGATCTGGTTGGAACCCGAAGTGTTGAATTTATACTGCTGACCACCCCACCCACCGTTGGTCAGCTGGTAAGCCATCTCATCCAATGTACCATCCTGAGGCGGGGCTGCATCTTGAATCGACAAAGCGTAGCTACCGCCATCGCCAAAGCCGGTAAATTGTCCGTAATCAAAAATGGCGACCCTATAGTAGCCACTTGCAGAGGCCGTCAGGGAGTAGCTTGCATCATTGCCGGGACCGTCATCAAAATCGAGTCCCAAGTAGTTCCCATTCCGATCATAAACCTCCAAGGCCGGGTCCGAGACAGTACCTCCGCCGGAGCTAACTCCTCCCAGATTGATTTCAACGCGCTGCCCTTGGGACAAATAAACCCTGACAACATCTACCTGATCAGTACTGGAAAGGCTCCCGCTGAACGTGTCTCCGCTAAACATTGTGTAGGTCGAACTTGTCAGATCGTTGGCCGCATCACTGGTTTCAAAAACCGCCGCACTGAGCTGCGAGTTGTCGATCGCATCGACATCCTGCACCATGGGGAAATGCACTTCAATCAAACCGTCCGGGAGATTTTTGAGGTCATTTAACAAAGTAGAATGGCGGAGCGGATCAAAAACCCCAGTCTGGGTACAAAGTTGACACATAAATAACCTCAAAAAATTTGGAGAACGGTTGAAGAAATCCCTAAAGCACGGGCCACTATAATGTGTGAAAAGACTGTTTTCAACGCCGTCCGGTTGCAAACCCTAAGAAAAGGTTAAGACGCCTTCCGCCCCCGCTCCAAGAGATGTTTGCGCCATAAGAAAATTGGAACGCCCAAGGAGATGCAACTCAGGTCAGACCAGTTCCACCTGCACAGTCTTGCCCAAAGCAACAAACGTCAAACGGTCACCTGGAGATACGGAAACAGCCGGGCTTAGCCCCCCAGAGGCGATCCACTGCCCTGGCCTCAGAACGTAGCCGTGAGTTTTTGCGAGCTGCACAAACTCACGTGCAGCACCCAGTGGACCGCCGATGATGTTTCGACTTCCCCCAACTATCGGCTCCCCACAGTTGTGGCGAAACTCAGATTCAAAATCCGTTAAAAACCACTCTTCCGCAAAAGGCTGAACCGCGCCAATCCACAGAGCGCCCGCCCCGGCCCTATCAGCGATCTGGCCCGTCAATTCCCCCTTTGCAACCCCCGGAAGTACAGAGGCCGGAACCTCAAAACCGAGGCCAACCCTATCAAACAGACGATCTGGTGTCACAGCTTCAAGATCGCCAAGCCGCAACATCACCTCGGGTTCGGCAAGTGGAGCATACAGCCCAGCTAGCGAGATCTCGGCCGTCTCCACCAACAATTCGGAGGCCGTCAGCGGACCAAAAAACACCTCGGAATTGTTAAAAACAGCGCGCGACCAAGGATTGGCGCCCCCAATTTTCCAAGCGGCGGCATGGGATACCTGGGGAGTAAGCCACGCATAGGCCTCGGACGTAGATTTCGGAAGATCAGTCAGGGAAATTTCCGCCTCACGCCCCTGCTCCCTTGCAGCCTTAAGTTCACCAAGTAGCTCTACCATGGCCAATCTCCCCTTATAGCAAACTTCATCGAAAAGAATTTGCGCACTCTAGACCAGCTTGCCGGCAGTGGAAACGGACAAGATCCATAACCTGAAGCAAAAAAGAGAAAAAAAAGACGGGCCAACGAACGGAAGGCAGCATGGATACGGCTTGCACTACCCCAACTCCAGCCATAAAGTGCCGCGAGAATTGGGTATAGATCCTCATCTTTTGGCCTCCACTTTCAACTCTACATACAGCAACCAAATAGAGCTTCAAAATGACACTAAAAGCAGCCATTATTGGCTATGGGAAAATGGGGCGCATTCGGCATGATGCGATGATGCGCCACGGTGGATTTGAAGTGGTCGTCGCCTGCGATACTGCCATTGACCCAAACGCGACGATCCCAATGACCACCGATCCGCTCGCAGTGTATGACTACAACCCGGATGTTATCATTTGTAGCGTTCCAAATATGATGATTCCAGATGTGGTCTGCGAAGCTCTTGCTCGTGGCAAACATGTGTTTTCTGAGAAGCCCCCCGGACGCAATTCCAGCGATGTACGTAGAATGCAAAACGCTGAATCCGCTCATGCTGGTCAAGTGTTGAAGTTTGGCTTCAATCACCGGGTACATGACGCCATTGAAGAGGCAAAAAAGGTCATCGACGTCGGCACGATGGGCGATCTTTACTTCATGCGAGGTGTCTATGGCAAAGCCGGTGGAGAAAACTATGCGCAAAATTGGCGCAACGACCCGGCGCTGTCCGGTGGGGGCATTTTGATCGATCAGGGCATTCATATGCTAGATCTTTTTCAGATGTTTGCGGGGCGCTTTACCAGTGTGCAAAGCTTTGTCCAACGCAAGTTCTGGACCGAGGTTCCCGTGGAAGACAATGCCTTTGCGCTTATGAAAAATGCAGATGGCGTTGTCGCGTCGGTGCATTCCTCCGCCACGCAATGGCAGCATACGTTCCGGCTTGAACTCTACCTGCGCAATGGCCTCATTTCGATTGACGGAATTCTGTCCGCGTCAGGAAGTTATGGTGCCGAGGTTCTGACCATGGCCTTGAACCGTCCCGACCGTGACGGCAACCCTTCGCCCAACCCCGAGAGCCAGGAAATTCGCTTTACCGAGGATAAATCCTGGGACAAGGAAGTGGCAGAGTTTTACGATGCAATTGCACATGGCAAACCATTGCGCTGTGGAACATCACAGCAAGCGCTGGATGTCATGCTGTTGGTTGAGGCAATCTATGCGGCCGACCCGGAATGGAATGCCCAACTAAAGGCCGATGCCCAGATCAAGGCCATTTAGGATTACGAAGATGCAGACTCCAGTTTTTATCGACCAACTACCAGATGTTTCCGCTGTGGTAAGTCACAAATCCGGGCAATACCGACACCAGCGCAATAAGGCCTTGCTGGACCTTCTATTGAAGGATCACAGCGACTGGCAAACTCGCAGCGCTTGTCCTGCTTGCGGTCAAGAGCGCGGCAAAAGTCGCAGCTTTAGCCATACATTTATGGACTTTCAGCGGTGCTCCAATTGCAACTCCATCTATGCCGCCGATGTGCCCCCCCAGGTTGTTTTAGATAACCTCCGCCTGGAACAGATCAACGCCACTGAGCCAGGCAAAGACCGTGAGTTTGAGTTCATCTCGCTCTTGAATTGGATCAGTCTGACAGAAGCCCGCCTGGAGCGTTCTCTAGACAGCGTTCTGGATGTGCGCTTCTGCACACAAGCGCCAGATTGGCAGGATACGGTCCAACGGCAAAGCCGCAATCGCAGCTGGCATTTTCTGCCACTTACGCCCGATGATGGCACATTCGCCAGCCTGAAAGCAAAGCTGCGCGAAACCAATCCTAAGGCCGTTTTGGTTCCGGCAGAAATGGACCGCACCGCGGACCCTGCCATGCTGTTGCAGGTCATCCGCGAAAACTCCCCGGCGGGAACGATCGTTTTTGTCACTTCGTCCTGCGCCGATGGCTTGGAATATGAGATCCTTGGAGCGGATTCGCCCAGTTTTATCCCTCTAGATCGGCTCACCATTTTTTCCATTTGCGGTTTCAAAACCTTAGCCGAAAAGTCAGGCTACGAAATCCTGGAAACCTCCACTCCCGGGCGGTTCGATGCGGTAATCTTGGAGCGTTACTTCAAAAGTGCAGATAACGCAGACATTCCGTTTTGGTCGGGATTTTTCCGTGAAGCTGATAAAAATCGCCTGCATGATTTGCAGATCCTGCTACAACGCAGTCTAAAATCAGGTGTTCTGCGCTTTCTTCTCGAAACATAACTGGATTTATTATGCCCGATCTATTCCCCGCCGCCCCATTTGATAACTGCGCCAACTTTGCTTCGGACTATTTTGCCACCCTGGCAAAGGCGGCCCAAGCCTGCGATCTTAGCGCGCTCGACAAAATTGCTGCGCTGGTGAAAAAAACCATCGAAAATGGCAACTTCATCTATATCTGCGGCAATGGCGGCTCTGCAGGCATTGCCAATCATTCACTATGCGATTTCCTCAAATGTGTGCGCACCGACACAGGCCTTTTACCAAGGGTGATGTCTCTGGCGGCCCATACCGAAATGAATTCTGCCCTGGCCAATGATATTTCCTATGACGAGGTCTTTGCCTATCAGCTAGAATCAATGGCCCGCCCCGGGGATCTGGTTTGGACCGTAAGCTCTTCCGGCGATTCCGGGAATGTGGTCCGCGCGCTAGAGGTAGCGCGTGAAAAGGGCCTGGCTTCCGTTTCATTCACAGGGTTTTCCGGCGGCCGTTCCCGCCGACTGGCGGATTTGAACGCCCATGTAGATGCGCAGAACTACGGCGTGGTCGAAGACATTCACATGGCCTTCATTCACATCCTCACCCAGTATCTCCGCATGAGTCACATGGACCAGAGCTTGATAGGTCAACGGAAGTTCTAGCGTGGCTGATCTAACTGGATTGCACGCGGAGCTTTGTGCGCTCTTGCCAAAGGTTGCAGAGCAAATCTTCACTGGCCGCTTTTCGACAGTTGAAAAGGGGCAGGACGGCCTCGACCTGGTGACTTCCGTAGATTTTGCGGCACAGGCTGCCTTGGAAGAGGCCCTGCCTAGGCTGTTACCAGGCTCGCAGGTTGTTGGTGAAGAAGGCTTTGCGGAAGCAACTGGATCCGCCCCCTTTTGGTTGGTGGACCCCCTCGATGGCACGGTGAACTTCGTCGCCGGGCTGCCATCCTATGCGATCGCCGTAGTTCTGGTCGAATCCGGTACGCCCGTTCTTGCTGCGGTATATGACGTGCCGCACAAACGCACCTACTCTGCCGTACTTGGCGGCGGGGCATTTCTGGATGGAACCCCGCTTGTGCCTCGGCCTCGTGTCGCCAAACTGGCTGTGGCCAGCTCAGGCCTGTTGCGTGATTTGACCGAACAAAGCCCGCAAACGCTGGGCAAGCTGCTGCAGGACTTCAAGCTTCGCAATTTTGGCAGCCAGGCGCTGCATCTGTGCTATGCCGCTGCGGGAAATCTTAGTCTTGTCGCCAGCCGCGAAGCCAAAGGTTGGGATGATATGGCCGGGGCACTGATTGCCCGTGAGGCCGGGCTCACTTATGGAGCCTATCATCTTCCTGCCCAGGGTCGGCCAAAAATCAACGCGGATCAGTTCAGCCTCTGCGCCCCCGCTCCCCTATTTGAGAACTACGCTCCGCTTCTGGCGCTGTCACAGCCTTAAGCTGTTGACTGACACAGAAACATCCGGCCACACAACACAAAGGATCACCCCCATGAAGACCATTGCCATGATCCCTGCCCGCATGGGCAGTCAGCGCCTCAAAAAGAAAAACCTCGCGCCGCTGGCAGGCCAGCCTTTGATCACGCATGCTATTGAGAAGTGTAAAGCCTCCGGGCTTTTTGACGAGATCTACATCAATTCCGAAAACACTGAATTTGGCCAATTTGCAGAGCAATACGGCGTGAAGTTTTATCAGCGTCCTGAAGAATTGGGCAATTCCGTCGCCACCTCTGAGCAATTTGTTTATGATTTCCTGAAGAATGTAGACTGTGACAGGCTGGTACAGGTGCATTCCATTGCGCCTCTGCTGACAGCAGAAGAAGTGAAATCCTTCACCGAGGCTTTTGTGGCTTCGGATGCAGAGGTGATGCTATCCTGCATCGAGGACCAGATCGAAGTGGCCTATCAGGATCAGCCTGTGAACTTCACCTTTGCAGAGAAAACCAACTCGCAAGATCTAAAGCCCACGCAGCGGGTCACCTGGTCCATCACCGGATGGCAGGCCAAGCCCTATCTCGAGGCCGTTGAAGCAGGCCGTATCGGCACCTACAATGGCAAAATCGCCTTTTACCCCGTAGACGCGATTTCCGGACATGTCATCAAGACGCAGCAGGATCTCGATATTGCCGAGGCCCTGCTCAAAATTCTGGACAAAAAGTAAGCCACTGCACAGCAGGGAAGAGGAAGTGATCATGAAGGTCCTAGTCTCCAATATTATGATGATAAACGAGCGGGAGCGCTTTGATGGGATCCTACGGGATCACGGGTTGGACCCGATTTGGCCAGAGGTGAACCAGTTCATGGATGAGGCACAATGCCTGTCTTTGGCTGGAAACTTTGACGGCTGGCTGGCTGGGGACGACCAAATCACCGAACAGGTGCTGAAGGCCTGTCTGCCGCGCCTCAAGGTGATTTCCAAATGGGGCACTGGCGTCGATTCAATCGACCTTGAGGCTGCCAAGACGCTCCGCTTACCTGTTTGCAATTCTCCGGGCGCTTTTCGCGATGCCGTCAGCGAATACGCCATGGGGTTACTCTTGACAGCCACGCGCCGACTGGCACGAACCGACCGCATGATACGCCAGGGAGAATGGCCAAAGGGGCGCTATCCAGGGTTGAGCGGCAAGACCATGGGTGTGATCGGCTATGGCGCTATCGGCCAGGGCGTTGGTCAACGCGCGCGGGGTTTCAATATGGAAATCATCGCGCATGACCCCTTCATGCAGATCGCACCAGATGGCGCAGCATTGGTCTCCTTTGAAGATTTGCTTTCCCAGGCCGATGTGATCTGCCTGTGCTGTAACCAGACAGACGAAAACTACCACCTCCTCAATGCGGCTGCATTTGAACAAGCCCGAGATGGGGTTATCGTGGTCAATGTCGCACGGGGTGGCCTGATTGAAGAGCAGGCTTTGGTGGCCGGGCTCACATCTGGAAAGGTCGCCGCTGCCGCACTAGATGTATTTGAAAATGAACCGTTGCCAATGGACCACCCTCTGTTGTCATTTGAGAATGTGGCTGTTTCAAGCCACAACGCCAACAGCACGATCGAGGCCATCGAGTTTGTCCATGAAAACACGCTTGAAAACCTGTTCAAACATCTCGCGGAGTGAGTCAAATGTCGCCCCTCGGCGCGCGGTTTCAAAGGTTTGACCCCCAAGCTGGCCAGCGGAGCGAAAACATTTTCGATCCTGGCCTATGGAGCCGCGCAACTGGGCTGTTTGGTTTCAGTGCTGAACTCCGGGTTACCAGCGGCAGCGTAGAAGTCAGCTTTGAAGCTTTAGAAACGGGCCAGGAATCGGCGAGATTACGCGCCTGTGACACAGAGCACGCGCCGCAGTACCTGAAGTTTAGCTCTTCAGATACTGCTGTTCTGCCCGTCATTGTGAACACCACAAAGGATGCCCGCTACCAGCTAACATTTGGCACGCTGCAAGAGGCAAGAATCCCGGACACACGCGTTGCTTTCTTGATCCAAGGCGCCTCGGCCGAAGTCATCACGCGTGTATCTAACCTGTACCAAGGGTTTACTGACCTCGAGTCAGATCAAAACGCAGGGGCGGACAGTCGGCTCTTCTTTGACACAGGTCGGCTCAATCCCCGACCGCTTCGCAACCGTGTCTCTGTAGAAGGCGTGCATGTGCTGGCAGGGAGCCGCGGGAGCTTTCCACGCCGAGCTGCTTATGAAGTTTCTTATGGGCGCCTCACCAGTCAAGAATGCACCCATCTCTGCATTCTTGAGGCAGATCACGATCCTCTTCCTGACCTTTTCCTCCGCGCCCTGATGCTATCTCGCTTCATGCCGCGGGATCGCTTTTTTCACCATCCGGGCATGTCATCTTCCTGGCCAGCCGCGCTGTTTGATTTGCGATGTATTTACGAGGTGGGATTGCCGCGCGCGGACTTGCGAGACTATCTTTACCGGTTAGTACAAGACGGGACCCGACGCTCTGTCACCCCGGAGACACTACAGGAAACACCTGCTTCTCTCCGCCCCCCCCTGTCAAAACGAATCCGGCAACATCTCAGCGTTCCGCACCCTCGCTCTCCCAATGGCAGGCTTTCAAGATTGCAGCGAGATCTGTTTGAGTGTCGGCGGCAACAGGCCCACTCAAACCGAATGATGCTGTCTCTATTGAAAAACCGCCATAAAGGAAAGCGCGCTGTGGTCATTGGGAATGGTCCAAGCCTTGAGATTGCAGATTTGGACCGGCTCAAGACTGAGGTAACCTTTGCCTCCAACAAGATCTACCTAGCCTATGGTCAAACAAAGTGGCGTCCAACCTACTATTCTGTCGAGGACAGTTTAGTGATTCAAAACAACCAAAGAGCCATCGCGGATTTGGATGGCAGCATCAAGATTTTTCCGGATACGGTTCGGGCTTTTGGATTTACCGATGGCAAGGCCATTTATCCCAGGCTGCTGCCCCCCAAATCATTTCAAGAGCCTTTGGCTGATCCAGATTTCCCTGGGTTCAGCGATGATCTGTGCCAGGGGCTTTGCTGGGGATCAACAATTACCTATAGCCAAATTCAGATGGCCATCCATATGGGCTGCAACGAGATCATTCTTATCGGCGTGGATCACTCCTATACCCTACCGAAGATCAAGGAAGGAAACATTTACCACTACGAAGGAGAGCAGAACCATTTTCATCCTGAGTATCGAACTGCTGGAGAGAAATGGCATCAACCCAACCTGGAAGTACTGGAAGTGTCCTACCGCAAAGCACGCGACTTCTGCGCTGCGCGGGACATCAGGATCTTGAATGCCTCGCGCAAAACCTGCCTTGATGTTTTTGAACGGTCTGATTTTGACACCCTGTTTCCGCCAAAGGAAAAACGTGATGACACCCAGCATTTTTGACAGCCGAAGCTGCACCCTAGGTGAAGGACCATTGTGGCATCCGCTGCGCCAGCAACTGTTCTGGTTTGACATCATGGGGTCCCGACTGATGTCGCGACACCAGGATCAAGCACTGGACTGGCAGTTTGGCCGCCATGTCAGTGCAGCGGGTTGGCTGGACAGGGAGCATCTACTGATTGCCAGCGAAACCGGGCTCAGTCGTTTCAACCTGTCCAACAGGCAAGACGAAATGCTCTGCCCAATTGAGGCAGATCGTACCACAACGCGATCAAACGATGGTCGAGCCGACCCCTGGGGGGGGTTCTGGGTCGGCACAATGGGCAAGGGCGGGGAATTCGAACAAGGCACCCTGTATCGCTGGTTCAATGGCGAACTGCGTATCTTGCAAGAGGGGCTAACCACACCCAACTCGATCTGTTTCGACAAGGCTAGGAACTGCGCCTATTACAGCGATACCAAGACCCGGCTCATCTGGAGGCAGCCCCTAGATCCAAACAAAGGCTGGCCTATCGGAGAACGCAGTATTTTTCTGGACCTGACAGCCCAAGCAGACCAAATGGAATACAAACCGGACGGTGCAGTGATTGACGCCGAGGGTTGCCTGTGGAGCGCGCAATGGGGGGCGGCCCGAGTAGCACGGTATTCCCCGAACGGGGATTTTCTAAGGGCAATCGATTTGCCAACCGGGCACACCTCTTGCCCCGCATTTGGCAGCGCGACTTTGGACATACTTTTTATCACGACTGCGACCCAGAAACTGCCCGATGACGCGACCTCTTGGCGACAAACAGCAGGCCAAACCTTTGCTGTGAAAACCAACGTGCAGGGCGTTGCGGAACCACAGGTCTTAGCCTGAAAGCAACCGGCCGACATCGCCACTCTGTCTGGCGGCCCTCAAAATCTCAAACAAAGAATGCCCTCATGATCAATCTGCAGAACATTGTCGGCCCGGAACAAGATATCTGTTCCGAGGAGGAACTGTATTATCAGGGAGGTGACGGTGTTGCATTTTGTGAAAAAACCAATAGTTTTCAGATGGATATGGGGGCAACTCTCAGTTTTGAGACCTATTTCAACCTTTTCAACCTCGGCCGCTGGAAGTCCGGCTGCGAGCTGTCCGATTTGAGTTTCGAGATAGTCGGAAGAGGCAGGTTCCATCTGAAGATCATTTTGAACAAACCCGGTGCCACCGCCGCAACGGTTCTGGAGAAAAAACTCACACTCGCTCTCAACCAAACGCAACTTTTCAACCTTTCAGATGTTGCCCAGCACGAAGAAACTGGGCTTCTGCATCTGGAGCTCCAAGCTTTGGACGCAAAAGCGGTTTTTTTGCGCGGGCGCTTTGTCAGTTCGACCCGCGTGACGCAGCTCCCCCAATTGGCGATCAGCATCACAACCTTCCTCCGAGAAATCGAGGTACAAAAGACAGTACAGCGATTGGAGCGATTTCTGGAGCATTTTGAATTCGCCAAAAACATCCAGGTGCAGGTGGTCGACAACGGCCACACAGTCCAGATCCCCCCCAGCGACCAGACAGCTGTTTACCTCAACAGAAACCTAGGCGGCGCTGGCGGGTTTTCCCGTGGGTTGTTGGAGGCTGAGGCCGCAGGATCTACCCATTGTCTGTTTATGGATGATGACGCGACATTTCACATGGAGAACATTGTCCGGACATATGCCTTCTTGGCCCTCGCAAAAGACTCATCAACGGCTTTGGCAGGCGCGATGATCAATACTACGAACAAATGGGCGATGTGGGAAAATGGCGCCTATTTTGATGGCGCCTGTAGCCCCTTGCACTCTGGCACTGATCTGCGCTCTCGTCTTGAAGTTGCCCAGATGGAGCTCTTCCCCGATCAGGATCACAAGACACTCTACGGGGGTTGGTGGTTTTTTGCCTTCCCAATCCGCGAGGTGAAACACTATCCCTTTCCGTTCTTTGTCAGAGGGGATGACGTCGGCTTTTCTCTTGCCAATGACTTTCGAATTTTCACTTTGAACGGTGTTGTGTCTTTTCAGGAAGATTTCAGCGAAAAAGAAAGCCCTCTAACGCTATACTTAGATCTACGCAATCACCTGATGCATCATCTCGTCTTTGACGATCTGGCACGCAATAGATTTGGGTTTTCCAAGATAATCTTGCATTTTCTAGCGCGATCACTTCTCCGCTTTCATTACAGCAGCGCACGGGCGCAGCTCCTGGCCTGTCGCGACATCCTACAGGGGCCTGGTTTCTTTGACGACCATCTCGACATGACCCTTAGACGCGCTCAAATCAAAGAGCTATCTCGGGATGAAGACTGGCAAGCGCCAAGCCAGGTCGATCAATTTGAACATCCGGGCGTTTTCAGCCGTCTGCCGGAAAGAGTGCTTTTCTATCTTGGTCTCCTAACCCTCAACGGCCACATTATTCCGTTTTGGTCATCGCTGGCAGGTCAGAGAAGGGTTGGTATTCAGGACAGGGGGACCATCCCCCAAGCCTTTGGATACCAAAAGATTATCTATTTCAACGCCGCAGAAACCAAAGGCTATACAGTTGCGCAGTCGAAGCTACGCTTTGTGAGAATTGCCTGGCAAACAAGCAAAGTGCTGATGCGCTTTTTCCAGAGATATAGAGGACTGAAGGCCTCCTACCGGTCTGACTATGGCAGGATGACAAGCAAACACTATTGGCAGAAGGTCCTTCAAAAGTCTTGAAAAAGAAGCTCAGTAAAACCTCATTGCGTCACTTTAGGGTGCGCTGGTGCAGATCAATAGCTTCTTCAAGATCATCATAGTAGTCCAGCCGCCCCTGATCCAAAACAATACCTGCATCACAATACTGTCGGACCTGCCCCATTTCGTGGCTGACCAAAATTGCACTCGAAACACGCATGCGTTCTTCAAAAACCGCACGGCTTTTGCGCCGAAAAGCGGCATCTCCTACGGCAGTGACCTCATCCACGAGATAGGTATCAAAAGGAATGCCCATCGAAGTGCCAAAGGTCAGCCGTGACCGCATCCCCGAGGAATAGGTCCGAACCGGCATTGCAAAATGTTTTCCCAGTTCAGAGAAGTCTTGCACAAAGTCCAGAAGCTCGTCGGTATCAACTCCATAGACACGCGCGAGGAAGGCCACGTTTTGTGCGCCCGTTAGATCACCGTGAAACGAGCCCCCAAACCCGACAGGCCAGGAAATGGAGCCGTCACTTATGACGCGCCCATGATCTGGTCGCATACTCCCCGCAACAATCTGCAACAGGGTGGACTTTCCTGCTCCGTTCCGCCCCAGGAGCGCCAGGGATTTTCCAGTTGGCAAAGTAATATTTAGGTTGTCGATGACAATCTTACGTTCGTCTTTTACCCAAAACCCTTTGGTCAGGTCTTCAAACTTAATCACAGCCCTCTCTCCTGTCTTACCCGCGATCTCGGACGCTGTAATAGATCAGCACCAAGGTCGACCACAGAAGCAACAGCAACAGAGCTGTGAGGCCCAACAAAACGAAACGGCGGGGGTATTCCGATTTCTCGGCTTTGGTGGGCTGGATATAGACGGCAAGATAGCGGCTTTGACGCGCAGCTTTTGCTTTCGCCACGTCCAAGGCAGCCAATGCAACGCGGTATGTCTCTTCAGCAAATTGCTGATCGATCATCAAGCTCTCGTATTCCGCCAACAAAAGCGGGTAGTCCTCGCCAACCGCACCGGTGGTGGTCCGGGCCGAAGCATAGGTCTGACCTTCGCTCGCGATACGTTGCCGGATCACTTCAATGCGCCGTTGGAATTTTTCGATACGTGGGTCACTCGCATTGACCGTTTCGCTCAACATGTCATGTTCGATAAGTGTCTGCGCCAATTGTTGCTGCAGGTTTTGCAGCACGCCCATACGGGCTTGAATATCTGCAGCCGGATCTAGAATCTGTGTACGCGTTCGAAATCCGGTCAGTGCTTCCCGAGCAGCCTTAAGGCGCACGAGGTTAACTTCCAATTCATCGCGGGCATATCGCGTCGCATCTTCTCGCGCCTGAATGCTCAAATCATTGATAAGAGACTGGCTCAACTTAACGATTTCAGTTGCGATATCTTGGGCGGTCTGCGGATCAAAGGCTAATACCTGAACCTCAATCAACCCGCTAGACTTATCATAAGACAAATTGACAAAACGCTGCCAGAACCAATTCAATTCTTCCGAGGTTGCATCGGGCCAGATGGAAAATAGAAAATCACTGGGCCAATTTGAGCTATAGTGGTTTCGGATATCGAGCTTACTCTCGACTTCAGACACAATTTCCTGGCTCTGGATGTACTCAAACAGGATATCCGCATCCATCGCACCTCCGCTACTACCCGCCAGCTGCATCAGGCCGCCAAAGACCTCCGACGCACCGCCCCCTTCTTCCGAACGTACGGTAAACCCTGTGGTTGACGCATATTGGTCAGCCGCCAAAATCCAAAGATACAGGGAAAATATGATCAAAGGCGCCAAAACCAAGCCAAAAAAGCTGCCAACTCCGGCCCAATGGCGCCGTTTCATTCGGGCCGGGCTGGCCACCGCGCGGACAGTGTTTGCAGCAGTTGGTTTTTTGGTGGCAGTGGGCACTTCAACAGGAGTCGGCGCTTTTGCAGGGCTCTGAGGCGCACCTTCATTTGGCTTTGCTGGCAGCGGTTTTACTTTATTATCGGTCACGAAACTCGGCCCTTTAGAAATCAGTAGCAGCGTTCTACAAGCGACTGCATAACACGTCACTATAGGAACACTTAGCCAGATGACAGCCGATGCGCCACGTCAGGATCGCACTTCGACAGAAAAAACGAGCTACGTGCGCCGTTTCGCGACGACACGTACGATCATGGCTTTGTTGTTGCGAGAGATGACAACGCGATATGGGCGTTCCCCGGGTGGATATGTCTGGGCGCTGCTCGAACCCATTGGCGCCATTATGATTTTTGCAGTGGGTTTTTCCCTGCTGTTCAACACCCCGCCACTTGGAAGCAGCTTTATTCTATTCTTTGCCACTGGCTTCCTACCTTTCAACCTCTATCAGAATGTTTCGGTCATGGTCGCCAGGGCCCTGGTTTTTTCGCGCCCGCTGTTGTTTTACCCGGCCGTAACTTGGGTTGACGCAGTTATCGCTCGCTTCACGCTAAACGCCCTGACAGGCATTCTTGTCACCTTTATTTTGTTCTCTGGGATTATTCTGGCGACAGAAACGCGAACGGCTTTGAATCTGCTACCCATCATACAATCTGTGGCCCTCGCTCTCCTATTGGGTTTCGCCGTCGGTGTACTCAACTGCGCTCTCATGGGCTTGATACAGGTCTGGGATTTGCTTTGGTCGGTGGCAACGCGACCCTTGTTTCTTGCGTCTGGGGTGCTGTTTATTTTTGAGGACATGCCCCAGATGGCGCAGAGCGTTTTGTGGTATAATCCGCTTGTGCACATCCTGGGCATTATGCGACAGGGCTTCTTCCCCCTCTATGAAGCTCACTTTGTCAGTGTTCCCTATGTCTTGTTTTGCAGCCTAATTCCGATGTTCTTTGGCGTTCTTCTTCTCAGCCGTTACCATCGTGATATCCTGAACAAGTAGGGCGACCCACACCTAAGCTAGCTCAAACATTCCGTGTGCCTCTGGATTTGGTTGTTGTTCTACCAGAGCTTAGATCAATGGGTCATAGGACCATTGGAGAAGAGCTTGCCTCTGGCGCGGGCGGCAAAACACATCTGCGGGCTGGCAATTGGCTCGGACCTGCCCTGCGTGGCGCGCAAAGGCCCGCCAACGTTTGATCTGAATGTCATCGATCTCTCCGAGGCGTCGCCCGAGGTAGTATCGACAGAACCATTGGAACCAACCACGGGGATCACGTCCAAAAATCCACCCCTTTTGCTGCCATACCGTCAGGCTTTGGCGACTCTTGACCCCAAAATAGTTTATTGACGGGTCAGGCCTATTGCTAAATTTGGCTTCTTCAAACCAATCCAGCGGAAATTCGTTGGAACAATCCGTGCAGTATTTTCCTTCAAAGACACCCATCCTGAGCATCTCCTTTGGAGAGAAATACGGTTTAAATTTCGCACACTGAACATCACCAACCGGTGCGACCAGCTTATATTGGTAGCCCCTTTGCATTGTGTCGTCGACCGAGATGATATCGCCAATTTTCATCCTGTTTGGATGCCACAGTTTCCCTTTGTTGGGAATATAACTCTTATCCGAACCACTTCTCCCCGTCCCCCCGTTATGCGCAAAAGGCTGCAGCGCACCGTTCGACGCCGCCGGTGCCATAGCCGAGGCTTGTTGCAAGTCTTACCATTGCAAAGTCAATATTATTTCGTTATTTCATGAATTATGGAAAAATTGATTCCCCTCCGCCTGTCCATCCTTGGGCACCCCCAGCGCCTTGCGGTGTTCCGCTTGTTGATGCGCCGTTTCCCCGACCAGGTTCCTGCCGGGGAAATCAGCGCTGCGCTTGGCATCAAATCCAGCACATTATCGTCATATCTTTCTGCTTTGATGCAGGCGGATCTGGTGACCAAAACGCGGACAGGCACCTGGCTGCTTTACCAGGTCAATATGAACACGACACGCGAAACACTCGACTCATTGTATCTGGACTGCTGCCGTGGCCGCCCGGATTTATGCTCCTCCTATCAGCAGCCTGTTGCGCCAAAGGATCAACATATGACTGACCGGAAATACAACGTTCTCTTCATCTGCACGGGCAATTCCGCCCGCTCCATCTTTGCCGAGGCCATCCTGACCGCCAAGGGTCAGGACCGCTTCCGTGTCTTCTCTGCCGGGACACAGCCTCAATCCAGCCTCAACCCCATTGCGCTCGAGATGCTCAAGGCCAAAGGCCATGACATCAGCCCCCTGCGGGCCAAGAACGTCGAGGAATTTAAGGGAAAAGACGCCCCGGAGTTCGACTTTGTCTTTACCGTCTGTGACCAGGCCGCAAATGAGGAATGCCCAACCTGGGAAGGTCAGCCGATCAGCGCCCATTGGGGCATGCCAGATCCGGTCAAGGCCACCGGAACCGACGCCGAAAAAAGCCTTGCCTTTCAGCAAGCCTACGGGGTGCTGAACCACCGCCTGCAGGGGTTTGCCGCCCTTCCCATCGAACAATTGGATCGAATTTCTCTTCAAAGCGCCGTCGACGAAATCGCGCGCACATCCGGATAGGACAAAAATTATGACTGTTTATGCACTGAACGGCCTTGGCCGAATGGGCAAGCTCGCGCTGAAACCCCTGCTGGAAAGCGGGGCCAAGATCGCCTGGATCAACGATGCCGTGGGCACTCCCGAGATGCACGCCCATCTGCTGGAGTTTGACTCGATCCATGGGCGCTGGGATGCCGCCTTCAGCCATGACGACAGCTCCATCACAATTGATGGCACCCGCCTGCCAAGCTATCGCAGCTCTCGTCTTGAGGACCTGCCGCTTGAAGGTGTGGATGTGGTCATCGACTGCACCGGCGTGTTCAAGACGGAGGCCAAACTGGCCCCCTATTTTGAGGCTGGTGTGAAAAAGGTGGTGGTCTCGGCCCCGGTCAAGGATGGCGACGCTGCCAATATCGTGGTCGGCGTCAATGACGACATCTACCAGCCGGATCGCCACCGCATCGTCACCGCCGCCAGCTGTACCACCAATTGCCTGGCGCCTGTGGTCAAGGTGATTCATGAAAACCTTGGCATCAAACACGGATCAATCACCACCATCCATGACGTGACCAATACCCAGACCATCGTGGACCGACCTGCCAAGGATCTGCGCCGGGCGCGTTCGGCCCTGACCAATCTGATCCCCACCACCACTGGCAGCGCCACCGCAATCACGCTGATCTATCCCGAGCTCACCGGCAAACTGAACGGCCACGCCGTGCGGGTCCCGCTGCTGAATGCTTCGATCACGGATTGCGTCTTTGAGGTCGAGCGCGAAACCACTGCGGAAGAAGTCAACGCCCTGTTCAAAGCCGCCTCCGAGACAGGTCCGCTCAAAGGCATCCTCGGCTATGAGACCCGCCCGCTGGTCTCGGCCGATTACACCAATGATCAGCGCTCCAGCATCATTGATGCGCCCTCTACCATGGTTGTGAATGGCACCCAGGTGAAAATCTACGCCTGGTATGACAACGAAATGGGCTATGCTTATCGTCTGGTGGATGTGGCCCGCATGGTCGGAGATCAGCTGTGACACAGGCACCGGCACGAGGGCTGTCAGCCTATTTTGCCGTGACGGCGGCTTACTGGGCCTTCATGTTGACGGATGGCGCTCTCAGGATGCTGATCCTGCTGGATTTCCACGCCATGGGATTTTCGCCGGTGCAGCTGGCCTATCTCTTTGTGCTCTACGAGATCGCCGGCATGGTGACCAATCTCTCTGCGGGCTGGATTGCCGCCAGGTTTGGTCTGGCCTCAACCCTATATGCCGGGTTGTCGCTGCAGATTGTTGCCCTTCTGGCGCTGACCCAGCTCGACCCAAGCTGGCAGATCGCCACCACGGTTGTCTTTGTCATGCTGGTACAGGGTCTGTCCGGAGTGGCCAAGGACCTGGCCAAGATGTCGTCAAAATCGGCGGTCAAACTGCTGGCTCCTGCAACGGGCGACGGGCTGTTTCGCTGGGTGGCGGTTCTGACCGGCTCAAAGAACGCGATCAAAGGCATGGGCTTTCTTCTCGGCGCCGGCCTTTTGGCGAGCTTTGGCTTCATGACGGCCGTTCTGGGCATGGCGCTGATTTTAAGCCTGATCCTGATCACCGTGGTCGTCGCTATGCCGCCCGGCCTGCCAACCGGTCGCAAAGGCGCCAAGTTTTCCGAGGTGTTCTCCAAGTCGCGCAACGTGAACTGGCTGTCGGCGGCGCGGGTGTTTTTGTTTGGCGCCCGCGACATCTGGTTTGTGGTTGGCATCCCGATCTATTTCTATGCGGTGTTCTCGGACGGCAGTCATGAGGGCAATCGGGCGGCCTTTTTCTTGATCGGCAGTTTCATGGCCATCTGGACCATTCTTTACGGGATCGTTCAAGCCAGCGCACCGCGCATCCTAAAGGCCGCCTCTCGCTCCGAGGCTGAACTGATCGGCGCCGCACGCACATGGGCTCTGTTGCTTATGGGGGTGCCTGCTCTCCTGGCTCTGGCGGTGCTTTTTACCGATGGCCCTGCGCCCTGGCTCACGGCGACCCTGGTGGCGGGTTTATTAGGATTTGGCGCTATCTTTGCGGTGAATTCTTCGCTGCATTCCTACCTGATCCTGGCCTTCACTCAGGCCGAACGGGTGACGATGGATGTCGGGTTTTACTATATGGCCAATGCCGGCGGTCGCCTGATGGGAACCCTGCTGTCGGGTCTGACCTATCAGTTGGGCGGTTTGCCAGCCTGCCTAGCCACCGCCGCGACAATGGTCGCGCTCAGCGCGCTTGCGGCGGGCCAGCTGCGCCACAGGCCTGAGCCAACGATCAACCATGCCTGAAACGAGACGGGCGGGGCCATAACTGGCCTCGCCCCGATTTAGAGGACACTGACCCCGCGCAGGCCGCTACTTGCTGCGCAGGTCCGTCGCATCTTGCTGCAGGAACCAGTCATAGGTCTCGGAAATGCCCCGACCCAGTTCAATTCCGGCCCACCAGCCCAGACGCTCCAGACGTGAGACATCCATCAATTTGCGCGGGGTACCATCCGGTTTGCTTGGGTCTGTCAGAATTTCACCGGTAAAACCTGTGACCTGGGCCACCAGCTGCGCCAGTTCCAGGATCGAGATATCGCTGCCGCAGCCCACATTAATATGGCTCAGCGTCTCTTGCGTTTCGCTCTCATAAATTGCTTTGGGCAGCTCCAGCACAAACAGCGCCGCCGCGGCCATGTCATCCACGTGCAGGAATTCGCGCCGCGGCGATCCCGTACCCCAGATGGTGACACTGGCATCCCCATTCAGTTTTGCCAGGTGGAAACGGCGGATAAGTGCAGGCAAAACATGAGAGTTATCCGGATGAAAGTTGTCACCGGGCCCATAAAGATTGGTCGGCATCACCGAGCGATAATCAACGCCATATTGGCGGTTGTAGCTTTCACAGAGCTTGATGCCTGCGATCTTGGCAATGGCATAGGGCTCGTTGGTGGGTTCCAAAACCCCAGTGAGCAGCGCATCCTCTGCCATCGGTTGAGGCGCCAGTTTGGGATAGATGCAGGAGGATCCCAGCTGCAAAAGCTGCGTCACCCCAGCCTCATAGGCGGCGTGGATGACATTGCACTCCATCATCAGGTTTTCATAGATGAATTGCGCCGGGTAGCTGTTGTTTGCAACAATGCCGCCCACCTTGGCTGCCGCCAGGATGACCTGATCTGGGCGTTCCATCCCCAAGAAATCTTGCACCTGCGCCTGGTTGGTCAAGTCCAACTCGGCACTGGTGCGAGTGATCAGCGTCAGATCTTCACCGCCAGTGCGGCGCACCTGCAACTGGCGCAGGATTGCGCCCCCCACCATGCCGCGATGGCCGGCCACATAGATTTTCTTCGCCATCTTTCTAGCCTTCAGTGCTGACTGGCAGATCCATGCCATGGTCCTTGAGCAGGGCATGGCGGCGGGCGGTTTTCAGATCTTCCCGCACCATTTCCGCACACATCTCTTGCGTTGTGATTTCCGGTACCCAACCCAGTTTCTCTTTCGCCTTGGTCGGATCCCCCAGCAGGGTTTCGACCTCGGCCGGGCGGAAGTAGCGCGGGTCAATCCGCAGGATCACATCCCCGACCTTCAGCGCCGGAGCCATATCGCCCTCAATCGCAGCGATCGTGGCGATTTCATCAATGCCGGTCCCTGAGAACTCCAGGGTGATGCCCAGCTCGGCGGCAGACCAAGAGATGAACTGGCGCACCGAATACTGCACCCCCGTCGCGATGACAAAATCATCGGGCGCATCCTGTTGCAGCATCATCCACTGCATCCGCACATAGTCCTTGGCATGGCCCCAGTCGCGCAGCGCGTCGATGTTGCCCATGTACAGGCAGTCTTCCAATCCCTGGGCGATATTGGCCAAGCCACGGGTGATCTTGCGGGTGACAAAGGTCTCGCCGCGGCGCGGGCTCTCATGGTTGAACAGGATGCCGTTGCAGGCATACATGCCGTAGGCTTCGCGGTAGTTCACTGTGATCCAATAGGCATACATCTTGGCCACCGCATAGGGGCTGCGCGGATGGAAAGGAGTGGTCTCGCGCTGCGGGGTTTCCTGCACCAGGCCATAGAGCTCGGAAGTCGAGGCCTGATAAAACCGGGTCGTTTTCTCCAGCCCCAGAAAGCGGATCGCTTCGAGCAGGCGCAGGGTGCCCATCGCATCCACATCTGCAGTATATTCCGGGCTTTCAAAGCTCACCGCGACATGGGACTGAGCGCCGAGGTTATAGACTTCATCAGGCTCCACCTCTTGCAGGATGCGCGTGAGGTTGGAGCTGTCGGTCAGATCACCGTAATGCAGTTTGAAGCGCGCGTGATCCACATGGGGATCCTGATAGATATGGTCCACCCGCTGGGTGTTAAACGACGATGCGCGGCGCTTAATACCATGCACCTCATAGCCTTTTTCCAGCAAAAACTCCGCCAGATAGGATCCGTCCTGGCCGGTCACACCGGTAATAAGCGCTTTTTTCATCCGCAATCCCTTTCAACCTGCCACCTGCGCACGTGAATCCTTGCCGCGGGCGCACTGCACTTTGTAACGGGGTACGGCTCTGGCAGCCAGAGTGCAAGCCTTGAGCTGCCGCCTACGGCAGTGTCTGCCGCTTTCTCGGCGCCTCAGATAACCTCGCAAAAGGCCTGATGTTCCACCGGATCTGAGCCTCCCCGCAAAAGCACATCTTGAGGGCTGGAATTATATGAGTTTGATATTCTACCTATGGGGGTATTTGGCGATTGAAAAATACTCATAACGCGTTAACCTGCCTCTGCCTGATACTGCGGCACATGGGCCACTGGCATGACTGCACGCCAAAACCAGACCTCAAGACCCCAGATTCTCAGTTTTGCATCTCCGCCGCCTTTTTGATTGGATAAGCTATGCGCTTCTTACTCCTGTTTATTGGTCTATTGGTGGCATCAACACCGCTTTTGGCGCAGGGGCGCGCGCTGCCGCCCAAACTGATTGTCCAGATCACCGTAGACCAGCTGCGCGCTGACCTGATCGAGCGATTTTCGACAGGCTTTAGCGAGGGCGGGTTTCGGCTCCTGATGACCCAAGGCACCTGGTTCAGAAACGCCGAGCATCGCCATGCCAATACGGAAACAGTGGTCGGCCATACAACCCTGTCTACAGGGGCTGACCCGGCAGTACATGGGCTGATCGGCAACAATTACCTCGATACCCATTTACCCCCGCCTGCCCCTACAAAAAGTGACACGGAGGATAAAGGCATCGTGTTGGATGTTTCTGACGCTTTGCATTTTGCGACCCAGGACCCTCACTCTCCGCTGGTCTTCCCGGATGGCAGCCACTCTTCCCCCAAAGACGGGCGGTCACCACGGGATCTGCTGGTTACCACAATCGGCGATGAAATCCGCCTGTCGCGCGGTGAGGCGGCCAAAATCTTTGGGGTCTCAATGAAGGACCGCGCCGCCATTGGTGCAACGGGTCATGCCGGCACGGCCTATTGGTACAATACCGACGCCTCCACCTTTCTCAGTTCTCTGTTCTATCTTGCAGACTATCCGCAATGGGTGCACGACTGGACCATGCAAGAGCTGCCCGCCCGCTATGCCGGGTCAGGATGGGAGCTGCTGTATCCCGAAGCAAACTATGCCTTTGCAGACTATGATGATCAGCCCTGGGAGAAGGACTATCCGGGCTGGGGCATCGTATTTGCCGACCACCTCTACCCGGATACTTCAAATGCCTATTATCAGGCCTTTCTCGAAACGTCCCCGGCGGCAGATGAGCTGACGCTTAGCTTTGCCAAAGCAATGATCGCGGGCGAGCAGCTCGGCGAAGATGAGGTGACGGATTATCTGGCGATCAGCCTGAACTCCGTCGATTATATCGGCCATACCTTTGGCCCCTCTTCTCTGGAGGCCGAAGACAATCTCAAACGGCTGGACGCGCAATTGGCGGATTTCTTTGCCCATCTGGATGAAGCTGTCGGGCTGGGGAATATCCTATTGGTTCTGTCAGCCGATCATGGCGCCACCGAAGTCCCAGACTATATGAACGCCCGCATCGGCACCAATCTGCAGCTGTTTGACTATGATCAGGTCGAGCAGGCTCCAGCGGTTCAGAAGTTCAAGGCTCTCTATGGCATCAGTGATCCCATCAGCCACTACACCTCCCCCTGGATCTACATAGATCACGCCCTGCTGCAGTCGGCCGGCGCCGATCCGGCCAAGGCAAAGGCCCTGATCGCGACAACCCTACGCAGCCTTCCGGGATTGGCCTGGGTTTTTGAGAAAGAGCGCATCGCCCTAGGAAATCTGCCAGATACCCATCTGGGCGGAGCTGTCACCGCGAATTTTCTGCCCTCGCGCTCTGGGGATCTCTATCCGATACTGTCACCCGGCTGGTTCATGAAAGACCCGGACCCATTGGCAGGGGCCTCCCAGCATGGATCACCCTATGCCTATGACCGCCATGTCCCGGTCTTCTTTATGGGGCCGAACATTCCGCCGCAGACTGTGCATCGCAAAATACAAACGGTTGATGTGGCGCCGACAATTGCCGCCTATGCCCGGACCCGACTGCCCTCGGGAACCACCGGTCGTATGTTGCCAGAGGTCCTTGATTGACGGGTTCAGGTCTGTTGGGCTGGCTCAAGACCACGGCACAAGGTCTGAGCCAGGATTTGAGCCAGCACCTGAACATGAGGCTGTGCCATCATGGTGACGTGATCCCCCGGCACAACATGCGTTTCAAATCCCCCCCCTGCCAGATTGCGCCAGAACTGCAGGCTCTCGTCTTTCTCGTCGCGCTCCTCCGCCTGAAACAGAGCCACCGGGGCCCGTAGTTGGGCGGGTTGGTAGCCCAACCGCGCGGCACGATGGCAGGTTGCGAGGCGCAGCAGGCTCTGAACCATCTGCCGGGCGTCCTGTTGCGAGCCGACCCTGCCTGCCATGACCGCCGCTGAGCTGTCCAATTGTGCCTCCCAGGACAGCCCTGCAAGATGCTCTTCATCCAACTGCTGGGTGCCGCCAGTAAACCGGGCAAAGACCTCAACCGCGCTGGACAGATCCCGTGCCGCAGCCCCTGCCGTGCTCTGGCTGGCATACCAGGCATCTTCCGGGCGGCTCAAACTGCTGTCAAACAACGAGACCCCTTCCACCTCGACGCCCTCGGCCTGCAATTGGCAGGCCATCTCCCAGGCAACAAGACCGCCAAAGGAATGCCCCGCCACCCGATAGGGGCCCTGGGGCTGATATCGGCGCATCGCGGTCAGGAAATCTGCGGCCATATCCGCGATCGAGTTCTGGGGCGCGGCCCCATCAAACAGGCCTTTGGCCTCAAACCCGAAGATTGGAAAATTCGGCGCCATTGCCTGCACCAAGGGTTGATAGTTCCACAGCATACCTCCACCGGTATGCACCAGCCACAAGGGAGCACCCTGACCGCCAAGCCACAGCGGCACCAGACCATCGCCTCCCTGGCGGGTCTGAACCACCTGCGCCAGATGGGCGACAGTGGCAGATTTGAACAGCTCAGCGAGGGGGACTTTCACCCCCATGGCCTGTTCAATCATCAATACCAAACGCACCGCCAAAAGCGAATGTCCGCCGATATCAAAGAAATCATCCGTCACCCCAAAGCCCGAACGCTCCAGAACCTGCTCCCAGACCTGCAACATCTGCGCCTCAACGGGTGTTTTTGGCTGCGCTGGTGTCGGGCTATCCAGGGCCGTCTCAATCGCGGGCAAACGGCGACGATCCAGTTTGTGATTGCGCGTCAAAGGCAGCTCTGGCAGTTGCATCGGCCCGTTTGGCACCAATGCAGCAGGCAAGCGCGCCCTGAGGTAACTCCGCAAATCCGGCGAGGTCTGCGCCGCCGGAGCGCCTCCACCAGCCCCCTCCCGCTTCTTGGCAACAAAATAGGCATCCAGCTCCATCTCACCCGCCGCATTCTGGCGCGCCACAACCGCACTGGCCGCCACGGCCGGATGTCGCCGCAACAGCGCAGCAATCTCACTGGGTTCCACCCGGACGCCACGGATTTTGACCTGATCATCCATCCGTCCAACCAAATGCAGCACCCCGGTCGGGTCGAACCACCCCAGATCCCCAGTCAGATATACCAGATCATCCGTCCGCCTTTCAGCGCGGCCCCTTTCAGGGTGGGGGACAAATCGCGCCGCCGTCATCGTGACATCGTTGACGTAGCCTAAGGACCGAAAGGGCGTGGAAATCGCCACCTCGCCGATCTCCCCCCGAGCCGCCGGTTTTCCCTTTTCTGTCAGAATGATGGCCTCTGTTTGGGGCAAGGCATGGCCAACTGGCTGGGCAGTTTCAAAGGCCTCGGGGCCCAACTCACATGCAAATTTGGCCAGGGTTGTCTCGGTTGGGCCATAGAGATTGATCAATCGCGTGCCTTTGCCAAAACGCTGATGCCATCGTTGCAACAGCCCAGCCTCAAAAGCTTCCCCGGCAACAAAGAGCAGCCGCAATCGCCCCAAAGACGATCCGGACGGATCATTGAGCAACCAGCTTTGCAAGATCGATGGAACGCTGTGCAGCAAGGTGATATTGGCAGCCTCCACCCATTCTAGGGCGCCGGGTTGCGCTGGCCCAATGCCCGGGGGCGGAAGGACCAGGGTTGCCCCCGACACCAAGGGCGCAAAGACATCGCGCAATAAAACATCAAAGGACAGGCCAGTGAACTGCGCCGCCCGGTCACCGGGGCCAAGCGCAAACTTATCTCGCTGCCAGCTGAGGAAATGTGCCAATCCACCAGCTGTGCCCAAAATCGCCTTGGGGGTCCCGGTGGATCCGGAGGTAAAGACCAGATAGGCCGGGTCATCTGCGCCGGCCGGCGGGTCGAACGGGTCGGGGACCTGGCTGCTTGGCCCCAAGGCGGTGCCGGTTTCAGGAATGGGAAAATACGGCAGGTCAATCGCCCTCAGCCACGCCATCTGCGCCACAGAGAGCGCCCCACCATATAAAATATGCTGAACCCGGCCAGTTTCGAGCATCACCGCGCGCCGCTCGGCGGGCAGATCCGGATCAAGGGTCATCACTACGCCGCCAAACTCCAAAACCCCGGCCATCGCCAAAACCTGCGCCGCCCCACGGGGGGCAAAAATCGCAATGGTTTGCCCCCGCACTGCCCCCTGTTGGAGCAGGTTCGCCGCAATAGCCCGCATCTGCGTCGCAAAATCCTGATAGCTGAGGGAACCGTCCGCCCAATCCAAAGCCAGCGCCTTTGGCGTTTGTTCGGCCCAGATCGCGATTTGCCGGGTCAAAGCCATTTGTTCGGGGCAGCTGGGCGCAGGAAGGCTTGCCCCCCCTCCACCCGCCTGCCCCCCGCGCAGGTCAAAATCAGCCAGGGGCAAGCCACTGTCTTCAACCATCTGGGTCAGAACCGCTTCATATTGGTGCAAAAAATCCTGCATTCGCTGCTGCGAATATCGTGCCGCCTGGTAGGCCAGCCTCAACTCCAACTGCCCCGCCCACTGGGTCACATAAAGGGCTGAGGCAAAGGCACAGCTGTGGTTCGGCGGTGGCACAAATTCAGCCCGCACAGCCCCCATTTGTATATCGCGCGGCGGGTTGGGCGTGAAATTGAACAGCATCTCAAACAAAGGATGATCCTGGGCCGTCCGCACAGGAGCGACCTCCTGAACCACACGATCAAAGGGCAGATCATGATGTTCCAGAGCCTCTAGCACCACTTGGTTCACGGTCCGCAGCGCTGCTTCACTGTCCATCTCAGGGTTCACCTGCGCCCGCAGCGCCAGCGAGTTGAGGAACAGGCCAATGAGGGGCTCTGACTCTTCACGCAGGCGCCCGCTCACCGGTGTCCCTATGATCAGATCATCTTGGTGGGTCAAGCGCGACAACAGCACGAAATACCCGGTTAAAAGCGTGGTGAACAATGAACAGCCCGCTGATTGGCCCAGCTCGGTCAGCCGACTGGCCAGACCAGCAGACAATCGGGCCTCTACCGTTGCGCCAGACAGATCACGCGCCTTTTGCGATCCAACAGGTAGATCTGGGATCAAACGGGTTGGCCCTGGTGCATCGGCCAGTTGGTCACGCCAATAAGCGAGGGCTACATCCTGAGCCGGGCCGGACTGCTGCTGCTTTTGCCAGGCGACAAAATCACTGTAGCTGGCTGTCAGTTCTGGCAGATCCACCGATCTGTTCTGACTGAAGGCCTGATAGCCGATGCTGAGTTCTCGCAGAAAAATATCCAGGGACCAACCATCGCTGATGATGTGATGCATGGCAAAGATCAGCAGATGGTCCTCTTCGGCCAGCTGGCCAAGCGTGACCCGGATCAGCTGGTCCCGCGACAGATCAAACCCTCTCTGCACGCTGGCAACATAGGCGGGGTGCTGGGTCACATCTTGGGTGTCACTGTCAAACTCCACCGGACCAAAATCGACAATCTGCAGCTCCGAGTTCTGGCGGGTCTGGGCGCGGGCCCTGCCCGTCGCATTGGAAAAGTTCTGCCGCAGCGGCAGGTGACGATGATAGACCCGCTGCAGGGCCTGGTGCAGGGCCTGTTTGTTCAGCGGTCCCTGCAATCGCAACGCCCCATTGATGATATGCGCAGGATCCGCTGGTGACAGTTGATCCTGAAACACCCAACGTTCCTGAGCAAAAGACAGATCCGTGGCATCATGCGCTGGCGGCGCCTTGGCGGCCTCTCGTTTGGCCAGCCGCTGCAACAAGACAGCCCGTTGCGCCGGGGTCAAATCCTGCAGCCTCAGTTTCATATCACTCATGCAGAGCCCTCCTGAGCCAGCAGTGCCTCCAGCTCTTCTTCGCTCAACTCTTGCAACTCACTCAGCAACCCTCCCAGGATCTGCGGGTCGGCCCGTTGCAAGGTCTTGCTGTCAATCTCTTCAGCCAGCTGTGCAATGCTGGGGGCATTTAATACGGCCGCCAAAGAGAGGTCCGCGCCCAAACGGCTAGCAATCCGCGCATTCAGCTGTGTCGCCAACAGGGAGTGCCCGCCAAGTGCAAAGAAGTTGTCATGAATTCCAATGGGTTCCAGCGCAAAAAGCGCCTGCCAGATATCCACCAAGACTTCCTGGGTTGGCGTCTGTGCCGGGGCCAGGTCCGTGGGCCTATGCTCCCGAGTTTGGCGGGGCAGCACAGGCTCGGCCCGGCGCTCCACCCATTGTGCGCGACGCTGCTCGAGATCCCCGCTGGAGACGATGACACGCGGCAGGTCCTGCTGCGCCAAGATGCGGAACAACAGATCACAGGCCGCTTCTGGTTCCATGAAGAAATTACTGACGGTTGAGCCAAACCCCTGGACCGCAGATTTCACCTCCCCGAGCTGCCAGGCGTCCCAGTTCACCGAGATCCAGCGGGTGCCCGCCTTGCCGTTGCGCGCTTCGGCAAAGCCATCCAAATAGAGGTTTGCCGCCGCATAGCTGGCAAAGCCCAACCCCCCCAGCTGCGCCGCGAGCGAGGACATCAGCACGCAGAAATCAGCCCCGCGGGGTATGAGGATCTGCGCCAACACCTCAGTCCCGTGAACCTTGGCGTTAAACTGCCGGGTCGCCTGTTCCGGGGTTTGGGCGCTGATCTCACAAAAGGTCTCGGCGTCGATTGCCCCGGCACAATGAAAGACGCCGGACACTGGGCCCAGATGGTCCTCGATCCGCCGAAAAGCCGTCTCCATTGCTGCGGTATCCGTCACATCCGCCGCCAGGACCATCACCCGCGCGCCGCATTTGCGCAGCGCGCGCACCGCTTCAAAACGGCGGCGGATCGGGGAGACCGGGGGCATCTTTTCGACCTGTTGCAGCGTCAGCTCCGGATCCGGGACAGAGCGGCCAATCAGAGCTAGGCCTATGGGACCCCGAGCCGCCAGCGCTCGCGCCAGCGCCAGTCCAACCCCACCCAGGCCGCCGGTAATGACATAGGTGCCTTCTGGGCGGATTGCCCCGACATCCCGTTCCGGCAAAGTCAAAGCCGCCTGAGTTTGCACCAGACGTCGGCCTTTTTGATAGGCGACAGGCGTCCCATCTAGCGGTTGGCTCAGATTGGCAAGAGCCAGACTGGCGATCCGGGCCGGATCCTGTATCTCCATATCCAGAGCCTGAGTTGTCAGCCCGGGGCGCTCCTGTGTGGCCACCGTCAAAGCCCCTAGAACTGGCAGTTTGTTTGGCTGCAAACGCTGGTCCTGGCCGGGGTCCGCCAATCCAGACCCGATCAGGGTAATGGCCGCCTGCGCTTGCCGCGTCTCAACTATAGCCTGCACCAGCGCCACGATGGCGTGGTAGCCATGGCGCTGAGTGGTTTCGAAATCCGCAAAGTCGCGGAGCAGATCCAGATGCAGAAAATGCAGCGGCAGTTCCGGGTCAGCTGGCAGAGATTGAATAAGCCTCACCAGCGCTTCGCGCTCCCAGGCCGAGGGTGCCGTGCTCTTTGAGGTCACTGCACGGGTGGCATCTGGCCAGAAAGCGGAGGCTTTTACCCCTGCCTCCCGCAGGGCGTCGAGCAGCTTTCTGCCGGCCTCGGAGCCATCCATCAGCACCACATAATGCGCCGGAGCCGGAGCCGGAGCCGCCTGCGCCGCCAGTGGAGCTGGCTTCCATAGCGGCACCAGCGGCCAGTCTGCCACCGGTTTTCGCGCCTCCGGATCTGTTGAAGCGGCAGCTTTGGGCGGAGCAATCCAGTGACGTTGCCGCGCAAAGGGGTAGGTCGGAAGAGGCACGCGCCGCGCAGATCTATCCGCCAGAAGCAGAGCAGAATCCACCTCCACCCCGGCGCTCCACAGGGTACCAACCCCCTGTAATAGGGTCTGATACTCGGGTTGGGAGCTATAAGACCAACGCATCATAGCCGCCACCGGGGCCCGTTGACCCCGTGCAGTAGAGGCCGCAATGGCATGCGAACACAGTGATTGCCCCGGCCCCAATTCCGCCAGCGCCATATCCTCTTGTGACAAAAGCGTTGTCACCGCATCGCGAAACCGGACCGTCTGGCACAGATGGCCGGCCCAGTATTGCGGATCCGTGGCTTCCTGAACAGAGAGCCAATCCCCGGTCACGCAGGAAACACAGGGTATCGCGGGGGGCGCCAAAGAGACACTGCTGATCACCTGGCGAAGTGCCGGGACGATGTCCGTCATCGTGGCGGAATGATAGGGAAAGGTGGCCCCCAACCGCTGGCAGCTATGGCCTAGGTCATGCAGATGCGTGGCAAAGGCGCTCAGCGCCGCTTCCGGTCCGGCGACAACGCTGAGCCGGGGACCATTGACCGCAGCCAAAGACAGGGGGACAGGCAAAATTCCCAGCAGCTCCTCTTCCCCGATTGGCACCGCCAGCATCCCCCCCGCAACGGCCCGATCGCGGATCAACCCGGCGCGGGCCGCCACTATTCGCAGCGCATCCGATAGGGAAAACACCCCAGCCAGACAGGCCGCCACAAACTCTCCAATGCTATAGCCCGTCACCGCCGCAGGTCGCAGTCCCCAGCTTTGCAACAGCTGGGCCAGCGCATATTCAGTGACAAAGATCGCCGCTTGCCCATTGACCGGATCCTCAAACAAATCCGGCGGGCTCTCGCCGCCGCCCCGGCCCAACATGGCACGCATGTCCAGTTTCGGCGCGAGCGCTGTGGCGATCAGCTCCGGACTGGCATTGGTCCAGTCTTTCCCGGCAAAGAGCTGATCGCGGATATCGCCTTGGCGATGTTTTGCCAGCTCTGCTGCGCAGGCGTCCACCTGTTCGCGATACAGAGGTTCCTGGCAATAAAGCTCCCACCCCATGGCCGGGTAATGATCCCCAAGCCCCGGAAACATAAAACCCAACCGCTGTGGGCTGGCGCACCGGGCTGAAACCGGCAGGCGCAATTGTTGGGCCGCCTCTGAGGTGTTGGATGCAACCAGGCTCAACCGCTGCTCTTTGGCCGTTCGGCCGCAGCGCAGCGTATGGGCAACATCCGCCAGACCCGGCGCATCTGGCTGTTCCATAGTCTGAGCCAGCTGTTGCGCCATCTGGTCCAGGGCCTCGTTGCTGCGCGCGGAGAGCTGCAACAAATGCGCCGAGCGCACCGGTTCTGTTGCCGCAGGCTTCTCCACGGCTGTGGGCTCTTGCAGGACTACATGGCAATTGGTGCCACCAATCCCAAAGGAGCTGACCCCAGCCCGCATTGGCCCAAGAGCAGCATCATGTGGCAACAGGCGTTTTGGCACGTAAAAGCAGCTCTCCTCCAACCCCAGAGCCGGATTTGGGCTGGAAAAATGAACGCTTGGCGGGATCGCCCGGTGGTGCAGAGCCAGGACTGCCTTGATAAACCCTGCAATTCCCGAGGCCGCATCCACATGGCCAATGTTGCTTTTGACAGAGCCAATGGCACAGGGCTGCCCACTCTGGGCAAAGACCTCTCTCAGAGCCGCCAGCTCAACCGGATCCCCAACGCTGGTGCCAGCCGCATGGGCCTCTATCATGGTGATACTGTCAGGAGGCGTCTCCGCCAGAGCCTGGGCCTCGGCAATGACCCGCGCCTGCGGCGTAAGCGAAGGCGCGGTAAAGCCGATCTTGTCATGGCCATCGTTGTTGACGGCCGAGGCACGGATGACGGCCTGGATGGTATCGCCATCCGCCTGCGCATCCTGCAACCGTTTTAGCGTCACAACTCCGCAGCCATCGCTGGACACTGTGCCCGCAGCCGCCGCGTCAAAGGGACGGCAGGCCCCGTCGGGCGACAGGATCGACCCTTGCCCATAGCGATACCCAGCGACCAGCGGCAAATGGATTGACACCCCGCCCGCCAGCGCCATGTCGCATTCCCGCGCCAGCAGGCTCTGGCAGGCCTGATGCACCGCCACCAGACCGGTAGAGCAGGCCGTGCCCAAACTCATGCTGGGGCCCGACAGATTTAACAAGTACGACGCGCGGGTGGCCAGAAAAGTGGGATCATTGCCAACCGCGACACTGAATAGGCCAGATGTCTCCAGCAGAGGTTTGTTCGGCCACAAATGCGACAACATATACATCGACAGGATCGAGCCACCAAAAACCCCAACCTGGGCCCCAGCGCCAGCACCATAGCCGGCATGTTCCAAGGCGCTATAGGCGCATTCGATAAAGACCCGCTGCTGCGGATCCATAAGCGCTGCATCCGAAGGCGGAACCCCAAAGAAATCCGCATCAAAACAATCGGCATCTTGCAACAGGCCCTTGGCGGCGACATAGCCCTCTGCCTGCAGCTCCGCTGGGTCTATTCCTGCCGCAATCAGCTCCTCTTTGGTGAAGCGGGAAATCACGTCCCGGCCCTGGGCCAGAACCTGCCAAAAACTGTCGATATCCGGCGCGCCCGGCAATCGGCAGGCCATGCCAACCACCGCAATGGCGTTTTCATCAAAACAGACCGAAGTCATACCAGGCTCCGGCGGCGCGCGGCCATCCGTCCCCGCCCCGCTTTGCGCTCGGCCACACGGGACTCATCTGCGGGCTCTTCCGCCGCAGAAGACGCCGACAAGAACTGGCGGGCCTGTGCGGAGATTGTAGGAAATTTGAACAAGTCAGTCAGAGCAATCTGGCGACCAGATGCCGCGCTCAACCGACTTTGCAGGTCCAGCAACAGCAACGAATGCCCCCCCTGTTCAAAGAAGCTGCCGTGCAGAGTGACCTCCTGGCTCAGCACCTCTCGCCAAATCTCGGCGACCTTAGCTTCCTTCTGGTCAAAGCTTTCGCCTGCACCCCTGTTCTGGCTCGCCTCTGGACGGCTGTCTTCAAGCCGTTTTTGCAAGGCCTGATGGTCGACCTTGCCCGAGCTGTTCAGCGGCAGTTGATCAATCTCGACCAATTGGTGCGGCACCATGTAGCTCGGCAGTTTCGCCTGCAGCTGCCTGTGCAACCTCTCCAGGTTTAGGGCAGGGGTCTGCGCGCGCGGCAGTGGTCCATCGGCAAAGAACTCCGCATGAAAGGCCGAGCGCCGGAACCCGCGATCGTGATGCTGCGCTTGAATGTCAAAGCCCTGCAGCTGACCAGAGCTCATGCACTGGCCAATGACCCGGTAATCCGTATGCAGGCCATCGTCGCTCAACACCGCGGCGATTTGGGCCTCAATCTGGTCGCCTGTTTTCATCGGGTGGCCCTGCGCTGCCAGGGGCAAGAAAACCGGGAGCCAGCAATGTTCGTGCTGCAGGATATCCAACACCGGCCCAGCCCCACAATCCAACGTGAGCCAGACCAAAAACCCATCACACCGCCCCGAACGGGTCACTTCAAACTGCGCCTCAGCGTCGAATTCAGCGCGAAGGTCAGTGCGATAATCAAAATCTTCAAAGATCTGCGGGGGGGCCAAAAGATCATCGTACCCAAGACCGCGCAATGAAAGACGCAGGTCAAAAGGGCCACCATTTGCGTCAAAAATACGCTCGGCATAGCGTCTGGCAAGCGGAGCAAAACCTAAGTTGGACAGCAGCCTATCCGGCAGCTGTACCGGCGCAAAAAGCGTTCGCGAGCGTTCCGGGATCACCTGCGCCTTTGATTTCAACAGATGGCGTGTACCATTGATGATATGTGCCGCCCCCTCGGCGTTGCCAATGGCGCCCACGATCTCGGAGACCGAGACATCTGCCAATTCTGGCAGGGTAACAGTGGTTGCATCGCCGTGGATCAGAGTGATCCGATCCTGCAGCCCAAGCTGGGCCAGCCGGGCCTGCGCCTTGAGGTAGGTTTCTTCCAGAAGTTCAATTGCATAGACATGGCGCGCGCCTGCCTCGATACAGAACCGGGACAATAGGGCTTCGGGGCCGGTGCCAATATCAACAACAACCTTGCCCGGCACATGCCGGGTGATGGCTTCGCGGTAGCTGTCGTTGCGCCGCTCATCGCTGGTCATGGCGTAATAGGCCAAGTCGTCATAGACCAGAAATTCTGAAATCGACGGCCACCATTCAGCCGGTGGCCGTGGGGCAACAAAACCCGTGAGCCGTTTCGTCGCCGCCCCGCCCGTTGCCAGCACCGCAGCCTCTGCCACCTGTGACGACTGGCACAGCGCCGCCTCAATCTCGCCGGGCTCGATGCGAAAGCCGCGCAGCTTGAGTTGCTGATCGCGCCGACCCAGGTATTCGATCTGGCCTGTTTCCAAACGGCGCACCAAATCCCCCGTCCGGTAGAGCCGGGCGCCGGGCGCATCGTCGAAAGGATGCGGCACAAAAGCAGCCTGTGTTTGCGTCTCCCGCTGCCAATAGCCCCGCGCCAGCTGCGGCCCCCCAAGATACAGCTCGCCCAGCACTCCAATCGGGCAAATCCGCTGGGCGCTGTCCAGAATATAGGTCTCGGCCCCGCCCAGAGCGCGCCCGATGCTGGGCTTGCGCCCATCGGGTATCACCTCTCCCAGCGTTGCACAGACGGTGCATTCGGTCGGCCCATAGGCATTGATAAAAACCCGACCCGGTCCCCAAACGGCCACCAGGTCCGCCGGACAGGGCTCGCCAGCGGTGACCAAAACCCGCAGATCCGGCAGGTCCCAATAGGGCAGGCGTGCCAGGACCGTGGGCGGCAGGGTCAAGGTTGTGATTTTCCAGCGCGCCAGCAGGGTGAGGAACTCTCGACTGGGCAGAAGCTGTTGACGCGGCGCCATAAAAAGCGTCGCCCCGGTCAGAAGCGCAGTAAAGATCTCAGAAACAGAGGCATCAAAACCAAAGGCGGCAAATTGCAGAACCCGTGCGCCGGGGGACACCTGAAAAGCCAGACTCTGCGCTGCCACCATCTGCGCCAAGGCACCATGTTCGATGATCACGCCTTTGCGACGACCCGTCGAGCCCGATGTATAGATCATATAGGCCGCATCTGCCCCTTCAGCCTGTGGCTCTAACGTGCTGTCCGACAACTGGCGACAATCTGCCCCCTCTGGGTGGCAAACATAGGTCTCCACCTGTCCCAGGTCAGGCAGATCCGGTTCCATGATGGCATCCACGAGAACCAACCGCGCCTGCGCATCGGCGATCAGCTCAGCCAGCAACGCTGCAGGAAGATCGGCCTCGAGCGGCACATATATGCCCCCGACCCGGAGCGTGGCCAAAAGCGCCACCAGCCGATGCAGACCCGGTTCCTGACAGATCACCACCCGATCTCCGGACTGAACCCCCAGCGCCAGCAGGCGCCGGGCCATCTGATTGCAGCGCTGATCCAGCTCCTGATAGCTAAGACATTGGTCGCCATCGCGGGTCCAGAACACCGCAGCCAGCTGGTCCGGGCTGCGCGCCACCTGTTGGGCAAAGGCCCGCGCAACAGACAGTTCCAGATCTGCTGGCGGCTCCCAGCTCTGGTCCCGGGCCCAAACCCCGGCATGCAAGTCCCGCTCAACCTTTGAAAGCGGGTCTATTTGCCCAAGCTGCCTTGTTTCCGCCTGCGACATGGAGCGCAGGACCTGCTGGAACTGCGTCAGTAGGCGCGCCGCCATGCCCTCATCGAACTGGCTTCGATCAAAGCCAATGCCAATTTGCTGTTGCGCACGCACACTGAACAGCATGGTCACCGGATAATTCGCCCGTTCGGTAAATTCCGGCGCACCAAGCCGGATTCCCCCGGCCTCGGTGCGATAGGTTTGCTCGCCAAAATCCTCAAAGACCAACAGGCTGTGCAGCAGCGTCTGATCAGCTGGTAGCCCGGTCAGTTTCTGGATATCAGCGAGCGGCATATGCTCATGCGCCCGGCTGCGCAGCAATTGCTCCTGCAGCGCGCGCAGCGACACTGTTACTTCACGGGTTTCCGGCAAAGACACCCGAACCGGCAGGGTGTTGATAAAGAGCCCCACCATGGTTTCCACCCCGTGCAGGGTCGCCGGACGCCCAGAGGTGGCGGTGCCAAAGACCACCTCGCTTTGCCCCGTGTAGCGCCCTAGCAGTACCGCCCAGGCCAGCTGGACAAAACTGTTGAGCGTAACCCCATGACTGGCCGCCGCCTGCCGCAGATGATCCATCTCCCCAGGCTTCAGGTCAAGGAATTGCAACCCGTAGGTCGCAGCCTCCGGTTCCAGTGGCACAGCCGCCCCTAGATCAATGGGAGCCGGGGGCTCCAACCCGGTCAGCAACTGCTGCCAGTAGGTCTGCGCTGCGGCTTTGTCCTGCTGCAAAGACCAGGTAATAAAATCCTTGAAGGGGCGCACAGGTGGCAGGGTGATTTCAGTGCCGAGGATCAGCGCCTCATAGCAATGCAACACCTCGTCTAACACAATGGGGCCCGACCAGGCGTCCAGAATTGCGTGATGCCAGCTCCAGATCATATGGTGCCTACCCGCAGGCCCCGCCACCAGAACCAGCCGCATCATCGGCGCATGGTTCAGATCAAACCCAGCCTGCCGTTCCGCCAGTTTTATCTCGGCGAGATGCGTCTCAAATTCGCCGAGCTGTTTTTGCCTCAGATCCACATGGCGCAACGGCACCTTGACTCCTGGCAGGACCAGCTGCGCCGGCACAGGCATTCCCTCCCAGGCAAATCCGGTGCGCAGCGGCGCATGGCGTGTGATCACCTGGCGCCAGGCCTGTTCAAACGCCTCGGGGTCTAGCACGCCATGCAGGGCACAGGCATATTGTTCGACATACAGATCTCTATCCGGGACGCAGAGCGATTGAAACAACATGCCCGCCTGCATTGCCGTGAGCGGATAGGCATCAAGATCCTCTGGGGTTTGCATCCGTAAGTCCCTCCTGATCAATTGTCGTCCTGATCGAATGTCACGAGCTTTGCCGCCCTGGACAAAAGCGCAGGATCAAACAGCTCTTTGGTGTTTTCCTTGATGGCGGCCTTGGCAATGGATTTGAGCCGGTCCTTATCCGCGCGTGTCACCCGGGCCAGGTCGACCTGTTGCGCGATGGCAGCAATAGTACGATTGATGAACACATCCGCCGCCTCCAACGGCAGGCCAAGCTCCTGGGCGCGGGCTGCCAGCCTGATGGATTTGATACTGTCGCCCCCAACCGCAAAGAAATCTTCCTGCACCGAGACCGCCTCGCGCCCCAACAGCCGCGCCCAGATCTCGGCAATCTGCTGTTCGGTTTGGGTTTCCGGCGGCACCAGATCCACCTGCCCCTGATCCGGCCAGTCCGGCTCGGGCAGCGCGTTCAGATCGCGTTTGCCATTCGCCGTCAGCGGCAGGTCAGGCAGCGGCAGCAAAAGATCAGGGATCATCGAATAGGGCAGACGTTGGCTCAGATTGGCCCGGATCTGCACCTGATCCGGCGGCTGGCCCTGGGCGGTCACAATATAGCCAACCAGTCGCAGCCGGCCCTCGGGGTCGGAACGCGCCTGGACAACGGCGCTGGAGATCTGAGGGTCCTGAACCAGCGCCGCTTCGATCTCGGCCGGTTCAATCCGCACCCCCTGCAGCTTGACCATACCGTCAAGCCGCCCCAGGAAATCTATCCGCCCATCCGGGCGCCGCCGGGCCATATCCCGCGAGCGATACAGCCGAGCCCCGGAGCGGCTGGAAAACGGATCAGGCAGAAATGCAGCCTGGTTTTTTGCCACATCCCCACGATAGCCCCGGCCAACGCCAATGCCCCCGATATACAGTTCACCCGTCACGCCTGCGGGAACCGGATTGAGCGCCGGATCCAGCACATAGGCCGCCATATTACGGATGGGCGTGCCAACCATAATGATGGGTGCCACGTCATCTTCGGGCGTCATTTTGACCAGCCGATAATGGCATTGATCATCCGAACATTCAGTCGACCCATAGGTATTCAGGATCGGGATCTCGGGGTAAAGAGCCAGCCAGCGGTGGCAAAGCTCAGTGGGCAGGGCCTCCCCTGTTGGCACCAGCCAGCGCAGCGCTCCGAGATCCGGTGGCTGTCCCGCCGTCTCGGCCTCTTCGATCAGAGCCCGCATCATCGAGGGCACCACCTGCAGAACCGTCACGCCCCGGTCTCGACAGGCCGCAAACAACCGCGCCGGATCTTCGATGTCGCCTTCTGCAATGACCTGAACCGAACCCCCGCAGGCCAAGGGGGCCAGGTTTTGCCAAACCACCACATCAAAACTGGCCGGGGCATTCTGCGCCAGACAATCGCGCGCAGTGAACGCCAGATCCTCCAGCTTACCCAGCGTGTGGTTCACCATGCCGAGATGTTCCACCATCACTCCCTTGGGGGCGCCAGTCGACCCGGAGGTGAACATCATATAGGCCAGATCCCTGTCCCCTGGCAGCTCAGGCACAGCACCATCCTGAGGTCCTGACAACAGGCTCTCGATACTCAGCACCTTTGGGCCAGAAACGCCGAGCGTGACCCGCAGCGCAGCTTCGCTGGCAGCAGAGGTCAGAACCAGCAGGCTTTCGCTCAGACCCAGAACTTGTTGCAACCGTTTGGGCGGCGTATCTGGCGCCAGTGGCAGAAAGGCGCCACCCGCACGCTGTGTGGCAAGCATGGCCAGAGCCAGATCACAGCCGCGCGGTAAAACCAGAGCAACCATGGTTTCACGCCCGATCCCACGTGCTGCCAAGGCCCGCGCCAGATGCTGCATCCTGTCCCGCAATGCGCCGTAGGTAAGCCCTCCGGCGGGGCAGGAAACGGCCAACGCATCCGGGGTTTTCTGCGCCCAGCCTTCAAACAGCTCAACTACGGAGCTCTGCTCAGGTCGGGGCACAACTGGCCCCTTGGCCGCTGCAATCACCGCTGAGGCTTCGCCCCTTTCCAAAAGCGGCAGTCTGGCCACCGGTTCGGCAGGGTTTTGAACCAGAGCGCGCAACAGAACCCGAAAACAGCCCGCCATATCTTTAATAGTGTCTGCGGAGAACAGAGCCCTGTCGTATTTCCAGGCCGCCTGCAGCCGCCCCAGACTATCGCGCTTCATTTCCAGGTTGAGGTCAAACTGCCCATCCTGCTGGGCCAGTTGTAACCCGGTGAGCTCAAGATCAGCAAAGGCCACCGGGCTTTCGCCCTTCCCCGGCAAAAAGGCATTCTGCAGTGCCGGGTAGCGATGAAATTTCTGCAAAACAAAGGTCGTCTGAAACACCGGGGGCCGGCTGAGGTCACGCACCGGTGCCAGGCGATCCACGATCTGCGAAAAAGGCACCTGCTGATGTTTCATCGCTTGCAGCAAGTGGTCCCGCTGGGCCGCCACATGCGCGGCAAATGTAGTCCCCTCATCAAAGGCGGCCCTGAGCGGCAATATATTGATAAAATCGCCAATGGTCGCATCAGTTCCGGGCAGGCTGCGCCCCGAAAAGGGCGTTCCGACCAGCAGCTGAGATTGGCCGGAAAACCGATGCAACAGCACCTGATAGGCGGCCATGAGCACCACAAACAGGGTGGTATCCTGATCCCGTGCCAGCGCTTCGAGGCCAGAGGTCAAATCTGCATCCAGGCTCTGAAAAATCGTTGCGCCGTGAAACTGTTGTCGGGCCGGGCGCGGAAAATCCGTGGGCAGATCCAACACCGGCAAATCTCCGGCCAGTTCCTGCGCCCAATAGGCCAATGCGGTTTGATGCTTGCCACGCGCGTGCTCCAGCTGCATCGCCCGCACACAATCCCCATAAGTGACCGCAATCTCCGGCAATACACCCGCGGCAGGCGCCGCACCACGGGCCTGCTGCTCCGCCCTATAAAGTTGGCGCAGCTCATCCATCAGCACCACCAGGGACCACAGATCCCCAGTAATATGATGCATCGCCAGACAAAAGACATGCCGCTCTGCCCCGCATTGCCACAAATGGGCCCGCAGGCAGGCATCCCGGCGCAGGTCAAAGGGCTGGCGCGCTGTTTCTTCCAGCTTCGTGCGCAGCGCCTCCTCACTCCATCCTCTGGCGTCTTGATGCTGAATGTGCGGCTCTGGCCCATCGTGTCTGACCTGACGTAGACTGCCACCTTCTTCGGAAAAGGCACTGTGCAGACAGGCGTGCCGATCCACCAAAGCTGCAAAGGCGCGGTCCAGAGCGCCCCGATCCAAGGCTCCGGTGATTTGCATCGGAAATGCCATAGTAAAGGCGGCGCTATCCGGTGCCATCTGCCATAAGAACCACAGGGATTGCTGCCCGTGGCTCAGCGGGTGCCCCTTGCTCGAGGCACCCATTTTACGGCGCACAAGATTTTTCAACTGGGCTTTTAACGCGTCTTTGCTGAGGTCCTTTGGGGGGAGTTTCTGTGTCATGTGACCTCCGGTGTTGTCTGTTCAAGACGCGCAATCAGCGCCGCCAATTCTGTCTCGGACAGATCATCCGCACCGGCCAACAAGGACATCAAATCCACCGCCTCGACCTCCGCCTGAGGATCTGTTGCAGCAACAGTTTTCAGTCCTGGAATTGTCACCCCAGCAAGACCCGCAACATGGCTGGCAAGAGCCCGGATGCTGCGATGTTCCCAGACCAGCGAGGCAGGGAGGTCCACGCCAGTCCAGTCCTCCAGCGCCCCTGTCAGCAACATGGCCGCCACCGAATCCATGCCAAAGCTTGAAAACCGGGCCGCCTCGTCGATCGCAGCAATTTCGATCTGAAATTCTGAAGCCATCCAGCGTTTGATCCAGGCGCTAAGCGCGCGGACCTCAGCCGTTTTCGATGTCTCCCCATCACCCGACTGCAACGCATCACCCTGGCCAGAGGAGACCTGTGCCCCGCCTTGCTGTGCAGGCGCCACTTCTTGCTTTGGCTGCGGTTTTTGTCGCCTCAGCAACCCGTCGAGCTCATGATCTGATCCCGCCATCTGCTGTTCGACATCACCAATCGCGGCGGCGCAACTGTCGCGCAGAGCCTCCATCTCCATTTGATCCAACCGCACCGCCTGTGCAGGAGACATGGTCAGGGCCTTGGCCCAGGCCCTGTCAAACTGACGTCGCGCCCAATCCTGCGCCCGCCTGTTGGCCCCATCTGGGTTTGCAGCCCCTGTCTCGCCCTGATGAACCAGGCATGCCAGCATCAAGCCATGGCTTGCGGCTTCGCCAATCGCCAGATGCGCCTGGGCCTTGGCCGCAGCATATCCGCCCCAAAGGATCTGATGGTCCAGGTGATGTCGCCAGATCTGCTGGGCGCTCAGAGCCAACTCTGTGCCCAGCTCCGGTTGCTGCAACCGGGTGCCGACATAGTCCTCCAGCGCCTGCGGGAATTGCGCCAGACGCGCGCCGATATGCGCATTCATCGGCTCTGTTGGCCCCTCAAAGATTCGCAACACCCGTGCATCCCGCAGGATCTGAGGGGCGATGTTTGTCTCGATATAGCCCCGACCCGCCATTTGCTGGATCAGCCCATCCGCGGCCTTCCAGGCATATTCAGGCGCCAGAGATTTACAGGCGCAAAACATCTCGGCCGGGGGCGGTTGACCGGCATCCAGCTGCGCGGCTACCGTCCGCACCAGGGCGTCGATGCCAGTAGCGGCGCTTGCCAGTTCAGAAACCCGCAGGCTGGTTGCCGGGTTGTCCAGCAAAGCGCCCGTGGCAATCATACGACGGCTGCCGTGACGCAGCATCAGTTGCAGACAGCGCTTCACCACGCCCAGTGACATCGCAGCGATGGCAAAACGCCCGTATTCCATCGCATCCGAGGCCGCGACCATGCCCTGTCCGATTTCCCCCAGACGCTGATCCGCAGTGACCTCTGCCCCCTCCAGCAGCACCTCATTTTGCACCATGGCTCGCAGCCCCAGAGTCAAGGCCTCGGGGCCCTGGCGCAGCCCTGCGGTCTCAGCCTCCACCACAAAGCCACTGACCGCCTGGCCGCCCCGGGGATCTTCGATCCTGACAAAGGTATTGATCACCCCTGCCCAGGCCGCTGAGCCTGACCAGAGTTTACGCCCCTGCAGCTGCCAGCCCCCGCGGCCATTCGGCACCCCTCTGGCTGAGAGATTGCGAATATTCGAGCCCGCTCCAGCCTCGGTCATGGCAAAGGAGGCAAGCCTGCGCCCGCTGGCCAGCTCGGGCATCAGCCGCTCCACTAGATCCGGCTGAGCGTGGCGCAGAATGGGGCGCAGGCCCAAGGCATTATTGACAACCGTGAATGAGGCCAAAGTGGTGTCGATTGCCGCCATCTGCTGTACGACATCCACAAAATCACTGTTGCGCAGACCCAGCCCACCATAGTGCTGTGGCGCAACCATGCCCCAAAGCCCCTGCCTGGCAAAATCCATCACCACATAGGGCGGCATCGTGCGCCGCTCATCCATTTGGCGAGAGTTCAGACGTGTTTCGCCGTAGTGCCGCAGCCAGTCGATCAGATCCCTCGTGGTGCTGGACAGCGCCTCTGCATCCGGTGAGGGCTCTTGCTGGCCGCAGGTCTGAGAGGGGGTATCACCTGATAGAGTAGTCGAAACTGCGCGGGTATAGCGCGACGAAAACCAGCGCGCCTCGCCCGTCAAGGTGCCATCAGCAAATCCGCTCCGGCAGGCATGCCGCTTCTTTTTGCCGGTATGGGTCTTGGGCACCCCTTTGGGCGGCAACAGGACCAAAGCGCCCAGATCAAGGTCATGCTGCTCTGCCACCTGTGCCCGAATGATGGCCACAAGATGCTGCATTAGATCCTCCGAGGCCGCGCCACCACGCCGCAGCGTCCGAAGCGCGCTCCGCGTAACCTCATGCACCACAACCAACCGCTGGGTACCGCTATTTTCAGCGCCATTTTCACCATCAACCTGCCCCATGGCTTGCGCTGTGATTTCACTGGCAAAAACTACAGCCCCACCCGGCTCCAACGCCGGGTCGCAGGCCTCAACGGAGAGTTCGATATCTTCGGGGCTGTAATTGATGCCGCGCAGAACCATTACATCATCCAACCGGCCAATAACGATCAGGCCAGCGTCGCAGAACCCACCCAGATCTCCGGTGCGCAGCCACAGGCCAGTTTCCCCCTTAAGCCGGGCCTGAAACTTCTCTTGCGTCAGCGCATCGCGCTGCCAGTAGCCCGCCGCAACAGAAGGCCCCTGCACCCAAATCTCGCCAATCTCACCCGGCGCGCAGGCCTGCAGGCTTTGCGGCTCTACAATGCGAATTTCACAACCCAACTCTGCTCCGCTGCAAACCACCAATGCGCGGTGCCGCAGATGCGACTCTTCCACAGGTACCAACCGGCGCTGCCGCAGAGCCTCGCTATCAAACCGCGCCCATGTCAGCGGATTGGCCGGACCGTTGACACTAATGACCAAGGTGTTCTCAGCCATCCCGTAAGAGGGGCATTGCACATCCGCTCCCAGCCCGTTTTCAGCAAAACGGCTGACAAAACGCTGCACGGTCTGCGCCCGGACGGGTTCTGCCCCATTCAACAGAGCCTGCACACAGGACAAATCCAGATTTGCGGTCACACTGCGAGGCACCGCCAGACAGGCATCAAAGGCAAAATTTGGCGCAGCCGAATGGGTGACCTGATGCGCCTGCATCACCTGCAACCACCGCACGGGACGTTGTGCAAAATGGGCCGGCGGCATCAAAAGGCTGTGACTGCCTGAAAACACCGGTACGATACAGCCAAAGATCAGCCCCAGGTCGTGGTAATGCGGCAACCAGCACAACAGGCGGCTGGTCTCATCAATTGTAAAACTGCTGCAAACATCCGCTGCATTCTGCGCAATATTGTTATGGCTGATCGCTACCCCTTTGGGCGCTGACGTCGAACCCGAGGTATATTGCAGATGCGCGATATCAGTGCCCTTGGGATCCGGGTCGGTCCAGATCGCACCCGCCGGGGCGGGGCGGGACAACAGATCCTCAATAGCAAGCACCCGTAGATCCGGCAAAGCCTCGCTCAACCGCACCTTCATCTCCCGAGTCGCGATCACCAGACGGGCGCCGCAATCAGCCGCGACATTTTCTGTGTGATCCATCGGCTTATTTCGCTGCGGATACTTGATTGGCACAGCAATTGCCCCGGCATAGAGACAGCCAAAATAACACTGCAAAAAGGCCAACCCGGCAGGTAGCGCGATAAGCACAGGAGCCTGTCGTAACGTAAACTGCAGGGTCTTAGCCTCGGCCTGCAGGGCAAGAGCCAGGGTTTTGGCAGTGCCATCCAAGCCCTGATAGGTCAAGGTTTCCGGGGGCTGATCGGGTGACACTAGGAACGAAAATGCGACCTGTTTTCCTTCGGTTGCGCGGTCTTGCAAACTTCTGATCAATCCTGTGTCGAACCCCATTCTTTCTCTCCCTCTCTTCTCCCTTTGGCGCAGGCCGCGCATGTCGCAACACCACTCATCCTATCCACGCTCTACGCGGCCCCGAGTCAGGGCCCAGCAGTCTGCGGATTTCAAACCCCTGCGCTTCAACCAAGACCACCCCTCGTGTCAGGCCACACTGGACTGATTCCTACGAGGCCCGGAGCGCGCGAAGGCCGTTGCATCTGCCTTGGTTTTTTAATTATGATTCAAACCTTTGGAGATTTTTGGTCAAATAAAACTCCAGACAGAAACCGCTACGACTTTCTCAAACCTGGCAAGCTAGATTTTAAAACTTCAAATCCACAGGCAAGAGATCGCCATATATTTGAAACCACAAAATAATTATCAACACAACTTAAATATGTATTACACAACTCAAAACAGTATATGGATGTTTGAAAAATTTCATGTTACTGCTTTATTCCTGCTTAGGTTGTTTTTGTTTTTCGACTGACAGCACCGGTACTGACATCCCGATCTATCTAACATGAGGAGAATCCCCGTGGAAAAAGCGGAAGCCAAAGCCAAAAAAGACTCCATGAAAGCCGAGATGAAAGCCAAACATAAGGCAAAAGGAAAAGCCGAGGGCAAAGCCCAGAAAGACGAGAGAAAAGCAAAGGCCAAGGATATGAAGGCAAAGGAGAAAGCAGGAAAAGATTCCGCTAAAGCCTCTGCCAAATCAATTAAAGGCGAGAAAAAAGCCGAAGCCATGGCCGGCTGATCCCTGCGCCAGCACCATTGGGCACCCTTGCGCCCTGCGCTGGGTGCCCATCGCCTATCACTACACCGATCGCCCGACGATGAATTTGGCGACCCGCAACGCTTCGGACCGTTCAGTCAGGGCCATCCAAGGCCTCTGTGACGGTGTGGACGGTTGTTTTGACCAACACAGGGAGGGAACGTGGAGCTATCCGATCTATCCCAATTCCATCGTATTTCGGGCGCTTGCCTGGACTGTGGGCGCCAGCACGCCATCACTGCGCGCAGCCTGGCCTGCGCCTGCGGCGGCAATCTTGAACTGACACAGCCCCTCGCGGCTTCTCCAGACAGGCTGCGACATGGGGTTCAGACGTCGCCGCAGTCTGGCATGTGGCAATTTGAAGATTTTTTACCCCTCAGGGCTGGCTGGGGCTCGCATTTGCAGGTTGGCGGCACCCCCTTGCTGGATCTCGGCCCCCATCAGGGCCCCAGGCTCTGGCTCAAGGATGAGACCAGAAACCCCTCCGGCTCGCTCAAGGATCGCGCCAGCGAGCTGGTCCTCGCAGTGGCGGCGGCCTTTGAGATCGACGAAGTCATCATGGCCTCTACGGGCAATGCGGCGGCCTCGCTGGCGGCCGTAGGTGCCGCACAGAAAACCCGGGTGACTGTGATTGTGCCGCGGGACATTCCGGTAGCCAAACTGGCCCAGATTCAAGCCTTTGGCGCTGAGGTGCACAGAATTGAAGGCCCCTATGCCGCTGCCTGCACCGTTGCTGGCAACCTGGCACGGGCGCGCGGTGCCCTGAACCGAACAACCGGCCTCAATCCCTTTACCCGCGAAGGGAAAAAGACCTGCGCGCTGGAGATAGCGGCACAATTGGACTGGCAGCCCCCCGATTGGGTGGTGGTTCCAACCGGAGATGGCAATATCCTCAGCGCCATGGCCAAAGGGTTTTCCGATCTCAAAGCCTGCGGATTGATCCCGCATCTGCCCCGGTTGCTGGCAGTGCAAACCGCCGCCGCCTGCCCTATTGCCCAGGCCTTTGACCCTCGTCTACAAGGCGGGGCGCAGACCACCTGCGCCGATAGCATCCATGTCCCGGCGCCGATGGATGAACGCGCCGCCGTCCGGGCGCTACGCCACAGCAATGGCCGCGCGGTGGTGGTGGATGATGCAGAAATCTCCAAGGCGGTCATGGCTATGGCCTCTAGATTTGGCATCTTTCTGGAACCCTCTTCAGCCGCCGGATATGCCGGGTTTGAAAAACTACAACAACAGGGCGGTTTTGCCACGGATGAGCGGGTGGTCCTGTTGGGCACCGGAACCGGGCTCAAGGATCTGCGCGTTGCCATTGCCGCCGCTGAGGCCCAGACCGCCCCCTGCCTGCATCCCGAGGATTGGCACACCCTGGTGGCCCCGCCCACCTGGCAGGAGCACTAGCCATGTGCGGAATATGTGGCGCTTTTTCCGCATCTGGCCCGCCTCCGGCTTCGCCACAGGTGGTGGCCCGAATGCAGGCACAACTGGCCCATCGCGGCCCGGATGATGAGGGCATGTTTCTGGATGACAGGGCAGCGCTCGGGTTTCGCCGCCTTGCCATTGTGGATCTGGAAGGCGGCAACCAGCCCATCGCCAACGAGGATGGCAGCCTGCACCTGATCTGCAATGGCGAGATTTTTAATGCGCCGCAGCTGCGCAAACGGCTGATGGCACGGGGCCATCGCTTTGCCACCGGCTCGGACGTGGAGGTCCTCCTCCACCTCTATGAGGACCATGGTGAGGCACTGTTGGATCAGCTCAACGGCCAATTCGCCTTTGCCCTCTATGACAGTGACAACAAGCGTCTGTTTTGCGCCCGCGACCCCTTTGGAGTGGCCCCTTTCTTTTACACGGAACACGGCAATGCCCTGATCTTTGCCTCGGAAATAAAGGCGATCTTGACCTATCCCGGCATCAAACGAGAAGTGGATCTGACTGGTTTGGATCAAGTGCTGTCCCTGCCCGGCCTGGTCAGCCCCAGAACCATGTTCAAAGGCATTCACAGCTTGCCGCCCGGATGCAAACTGGTGGTGGATGGGGCCGGGACGCGGTGCACAGCCTATTGGGATCTAAACTATCCGACAACGGCAGAGGCCCCCGACAGCACTGCCCAGCATGACAGGCAGGTCTGCGCCTCCTTGGCTGCATCGGTCGAGCGCAGATTGATGGCGGATGTCCCGGTTGGCAGCTACCTGAGCGGCGGGCTGGACAGCGCCTTTATCACCGCTCTGATGGCCGACCAAGGCTGCGAGGCGCTGAACAGCTTCTCAATCACCTTCGATCAACCGATGTTTGACGAAGACAGCTACCAAAGCCTCGTTGCCAAAGAATGCGGAACCATTCACCGCAGCTCACTGCATCCCGCCGAAGATATCGCCGCCGCTCTGCGGCAATCCATCTGGCACGCCGAATGCCCAATCAAAGAAAGCTACAACACCGCGTCGCTGGCGCTCTCGGCTGCCACCCGTGACGCCGGGGTGCCGGTTGTGCTGTCGGGTGAAGGCGCAGACGAGCTGTTCGCGGGCTACCTGGGCTATCGTTATGATGCCTTTCGGGCCCTACGTGGCCAGGTCGATCCACCCGCCGCCGAGGCTGAACTGCGCGCCAGAGCCTTTGGGGCAGCGGATCTGTTCTATGAAAAAGACCTCCTTGCCCACGAAGCACAGCGCCGCTGGCTTTATTCGGCCCCGCTGGCGGACCAACTACAGCAGTTTTGCTTTTCCAATACTGCGCTGGTGGACCCAAGCAAAGTCAAGGATCGGCATGTGATTCACCAACGCTCCTACCTGGATTTCAAACTGCGCCTTGGGGATCACCTGCTTGGCGATCACGGGGACCGGATGCTGATGGCCAATTCAGTCGAGGGGCGCTTTCCCTTCTTGGATCGCGATCTCGTGCAGCTGGTGACGCAAATCCCACCGGACCAATTGCTGCATGGCTTTGAGGAAAAACATGTCCTGAAACAGGCGGCCAAACCGCATGTCCCCGCAGAAATCATCAACCGGGAGAAATTTGCCTTTGGCGCCCCGGGCAGCGCCTTTTTGCTCTTGCAGAACTGCCCCTGGATTGCTGACCTCTTGTCCCCCGCAACAATCCGCGCCCAGGGCTTCTTTAACGTCGATTCCGTGGAAGCGCTCAAACGCGCTGCACTGAGAGGGCCTGCGCTGCCTTCCGGCGGGGCGCCGGATGACGCGCTTTTGACGGTGCTCAGCTTTGGAATTTTCCTGGAATGCTTTGACATGCCCCGCTTGGGGCCGGGAGGGATATGATGGCCATCACCGTTGTTGTCTCGGGCACCTCAGGTGCGGGCAAAAGCTCTCTGATGCGCCACCTCGCGGCACTGCAGGGCGGCGCGGCCCTGTTGTTTTTTGATGACTATGTCGAGCTGGGCACCGATGTGGATGAGATCCAGCAATGGGTCGCGGAGGGTGCCCCTGCGGATGCCATCAAGACACCAGGGCTCACGGATGATCTGCTGGCCCTACAGTCTAATCAAACCATCCATCCCTCGGGAGGTCGCGCGCCAGTCGCTCCGGCCGAGCTGATCCTGCTGGAAGATCCCTTTGGCCGCGCCCGCAGCGCCCTTGCGCCGCTGATCGATCTGGCGCTGCACCTAGAATTACCCCCGGACATTGCGCTGGCCCGTCGCTCGCTGCGCCGCGCCCAGGCACAACCGGACCCGGCGCATGCGCATTGGCACGCAGAAGCCCTGGAGGATCTTGCTGCCCAGTTTCAGGCATATCTGGGGCCACAACGGCAGGCCTATCGCCTGGCAGAGGCGCAGGCCAGAGCGCAGGCCGACAGGATTCTTGACGGGATGTACACGCTGCCGGAACTGGCAGCCCAGGCACAGCAGGCCATCGCCGCGCTGCACCCCGCAGCCGCAAAGGCCCCTAGAAACAGGTCACAAACCAAGGAGTAGCCATGAGAGACTTTGGAACCATCGGCGTTGTTGGCGCCGGGACTATTGGATCAGGTGTTGCCCAACTTTTTGCTCAATCCGGGTTGCAGGTGGTGCTGGTGGACAGCGTCGCCGAGCAGCTGGAAACCGCCTGCAAAAACATCACCAAGAACGCCCGCCTCTATGGCATGGTGCACAAATCCCTACCCGCCCCTGCCGGCGTCCTGAACAGGCTGACATTTACAACGGATATGGAAGCTCTGTCGGGGACTGGTTTCGTGATTGAGAATATCACCGAAAACGTGGCTCTGAAAACGGCAGTCCACCACGAGATTGATCACATTCTGCCCCCCGAGACGCCGGTCGCCGCCAATACATCCGCCATCCCGATCACCCGCATTGCCAGCTTCTCGCGCCATCCTAACCGCGTCATTGGCATGCATTTTATGAACCCGCCGCCAATCATGCCCATGGTCGAAATCATTCGTGCCACCCATAGCACGCCGCAGGCGTTGCAGGCGGCAGCGGATCTGGTCGCGGCTGCCAACAAACAGTCGATTCTGGTCAACGACAGCCCGGGGTTTGTCACCAATCGGGTGATGATGCTGATGGTCAATGAGGCCATGTTTCTAGTCCATGAGGGCGTGGCCGATGTTCAGGGCGTGGACCGGCTGTTCAAGACCTGCTTTGGCCACAAAATGGGTCCGCTAGAGACCGCTGATCTGATCGGGCTAGATACCGTAAAACTGTCTTTGGATATTCTCTATGACGAATTCAACGACCCCAAGTACCGCCCCTGCCCCCTGCTCAAACGGCTTGTCTATGCCGGGCAAACCGGACGCAAGGCCGGGCGCGGCTTTCACACCTATGATCAATAACAAAGAGGTTCCCATGACTGACACCAAGACCAATCCCCAGGGCGCCATCGCCGCATTCATGACGCGCTCCTTTGACGGCGCAAAGATCGAACCCGATCAGGATATCTTTGAAGCCGGCTATGGCAATTCCATGTTTGCCATGCAGCTGGTTGCTTTTGTTGAATCACATTTTGGCCTGGACATTGAAGCAGAAGATCTGGAGATCGACAATTTTCGTTCGATCAATCGCGTTGCCGCCCTGGTTGCCCGCAAGCAAGCCATGGCCGCCGCGTGACTGTCCAGACCACTCCGGACCATACCCGATGGGACAGCCTGGCGCAGGAGGTCATAGCGCCCTTGGCCGCCCAGATTGATCAGGACGCCCGGGTGCCGCAACAGGTGATTATGGCGCTACGCCAGGCTGGGGCCTTTGCCAGTGGCTTTCCTGGCGGGCCCGCAACAGATCAGGCGGAGGCACTTTCTGCAAGCCTGGACCATGGCCAGATGCATCAGGCCCTGGGCGCGGCCAGCGCCTCGGTTCAGGGGGTGCTGAATGTCCACCACATGGGGGGCAGCGCGCTGGCAAAATGGAGCAGCAAAGCACAAAGATCCCAGTGGATGCCACGGGTGCTCAGCGGCGAGATCTGCTGCGCGATTGCCATGACCGAGCCCGAAGTTGGCAGCGACATCTCGGCGGTGCAGACCCAGGCCAGACCCGTTTCAGGCGGCTATGAGCTCACCGGTCAAAAAGCCTGGATTACCTGTGGAGATTTTGCAGACCTCTTTGTTTTGATCGCCAAAACGGAAGCCGGACCAACGGCCTTTTTGCTGCCAAAACAGACCAAGGGCCTGCGCATTGCCCCTATCGAGGGCCTGTTGGGGTGCCGCGGTTATATGATGGCCAATCTGCACCTAGAGGCGGCCTATCTGCCCGAGGATCACCTGTTGGGCCGCCCCGGTTTTGGAGCGTCGCATGTCGCGGTCACTGGGCTGGAGGCCGGGCGGCTTAACCTCGCCTGGGGCTGTGTCGGCCTGGCAGATGCCGCCTGCACATTGGCGCTGCGGCGGGCCAAGACCCGCCAGCAATTTGGCAAGCCAATTGGTGACTTCCAACTGGTGCAGCAAATGCTGGCCCGTATGGCAACGGACATCCACGCCGCCAGGCTGATGTGCCAATCGGCCGCCACCGCGCGCGCCCTGCGCCAGATGGATGCGGCGAAACAGGCAACCATGGCCAAATACTTTGCCTCGCAGATGGTCGGACGCGTCACCCGCGATGCGCAGCAGATCTTTGGCGCCGAAGGCATCGGCCCCAACACCCCCATGGCGCTATTCCATCGCGACTCACGGATCATGGAGGTGATCGAGGGCACCACCCAGGTGCTGGAAAGCATGATCGCCCGGCTGTCCCTCTCAGAGGTGCATCTCTCATGACCCGGACCTGTGATTTTGACCTCACGGCGCTGACTCCAGAAAGCCGGCTTGCCATTGTTGACGGGTTACTGGCGATTGGGGTGACGGTAGAGCTGCAGCCCGACGGCATAGCGCAGATCTCCGCGACCGGAGAAGCCAAGATGGGCGAAGCCCTGGGATTTGCCGAAGCGATGCGCAAAACCCACCGTTTGGTGGCCCGCCGCGTGCTGCGGGAAACCTCCGCGCCTAGCGCGCAGGGGTGCTCGGATGAAGATCTGGCGGCCAGCGAAGATCTGCATTTCTTTGCTGATGGGCTGACCGGGATCTCTGGACAGTTGCTCAAGCTGTTTCGGTACTTTGAGGCCACCTTTGCGGATCTGGCCGACGACTACGCCGCACTGGATCAGCACTATCCGGTTATGATGCCTGCCAAACTGCTGCAAGAGGTTGGCTATACAAGCAATTTTCCCCAGCATGTTACCCTGTGCAGTCATTTCCCCGACCAGTTGCCAGTTCTAGAACAGGTGGCACAGATGGCCAAGGAACCGCTCTCCAAAGCCCGCGCAGCCGAGCTGGGCGCCGTCATGGAAGGACCCGAGCACGTGCTGACCCCCGCGGTCTGCCTGCCCTGCTACTCTCAACACGCAGGTCTGCGGCTGGCCAGAGGCGAAGTGCGACGGCTGACCATGCAAAACCATGTGTTCCGCTACGAGGCTAACCGGTTTCAACCCCTGTCGCGCGGCTGGGATTTTTCAGTGCGCGACATTGTATTTTTTGGCTCCGGAGCGGAACTGACCCGGCTGCGTGCCGAGGTGATGGAGCGGGTGTTTGCCTTTTGCGAGACCCTGGGGATGCAGGTCAGTCTCGAGCTGGCGAATGATCCTTTTTTTGTGGATAGCAGCCGAGACAAGGTGGTCTATCAGCGAATGGGAGAGGTGAAATACGAGCTGCTGTTTCACATATCAGACCGGGACGCCCCCCTAGCGGCCTCCAGCTTCAACCTGCACCGTGATTTCTACACCAGCACCTATGACATTGCTTTTGCCGACGGAACCAGGGCCGAAAGTGCCTGTATGGGTTTTGGGTTGGAGCGCTGGCTCTATGCCTTTGTGCGTCAAAAGGGCCTGGATCCTTCGGGCTGGCCCGATCCTGTGCGCAGAGCTGTCATGGCGCCACAAGATCCTGCGGACTGAGGTGGATCGGATCAAACGCCAGCGCTGGAGCCTGCGCAGCCAGGGCGAGCCAATGCCCCGGCAAACGTTGGGTACGCAGCTGCCATGTTGCGACCGGACCCTGAGTGGTGGGCAGACGGGTCAGGGTGGGCTTTGGTCCCGCAAATTCGATGTCCTGCGGCGGCAGGGTAAAACCAAGCCCGGTCGCCTTCATCAGCGCCTCTTTGGCAGACCAGAGCTGGGTAAAGCGATCCTCTGGCCTTTGTTGCGCCGCCATATAGGTACACTCCGCTGGGGTCATGACACGCGGGGCTAGTTCACGGTAGGTTTGTGGGGTCGTCAGCCGTTCGACATCCACACCAACCGGATGGCCCGCGCTCAGCGCCACAGCAATCAACCCCTTTGTATGCGACAAATTAAAATGCAACGCAGGGTGATCGGCCAGATAGGGTTTGCCCTGCGCAGTGCAGGCAAAGCTGTAGCTACAAATTCCGGCGCCCCGCAGGGCCCAGTGCAAAGCGGCATGAGACAGAACAAACAGATGCAGCGCCTCAGGGCAGACAAAGCGCGCAGCTCTTTGGCGTTCTTGATCCGTCAACCCAGGCAACAGGGCCGAAACCAAACTGCTACCTGGCGCATTCACCAAACAAAGAAAGAGCGAAATGCCTGATTTTATTGTATTTGACCGGAGATATGGCCTTTCCAAGACAAACGCCCCTATTGACTGAATCATCATACATTATTACTCGTTATAGTGGTTTTCAAACTTTAGAAAGCTGCTTGGAGGTTAAATGCCCGCTAGAGATGAATTACCAGATGCCTTCTTTATGAAATTATCCGGTCTGATTGAGGCGGAGTTGTTTCTGAAAATAGAATCCGTAAACCCTTCGGGATCCATCAAACACAAAACGGCTATCAGCCTGATTGATGCGGCTGAACGCTCGGGTAGGTTGCAACCCGGTGGCACGGTTATTGAATCCACCTCCGGCAATCTAGGCATTTCACTGGCCGCTCTCTGTGCAAAACGCGGCTATGGTTTTACCAGTGTGGTAGATCCGAATGTTTCCGCCCAAAGCGTGGCCATGATCCATGCCTTTGGCGGTAAGGTTATCCAAGTCACCGCCCGCGATGCACAGGGGGGATATCTGGGAACCCGCATTGCCTTAATCAAAGAAATGCTAGCGGCCGATCCTACCCTTTATTGGACCAACCAATATGCAAATCCAGCCAACCCGGCGGCCCATGCGCGGCTTACAGCGGTCGAGATCGCTATGGCTCACCCGGAGGCCGATTGGGTCGTTGTTGGAGCTGGCACCACCGGCACTCTCATGGGGTTTCTCGACTATTTCGACGGTATCCGTCATCCGGCCCAGGTTTTGGCGGTAGATTCAACCGGCTCCATCACCTTTGGCGGCCAAGCTGGCCCGCGTTTCATTCCCGGTCTCGGCACCAGCCGCATCCCGGAAATCTATCAGGCCGACAAGCTGCGCCATAGCGTCCTGGTTCCCGAACCAGAAGCCATACGCCTGTGTCGCTGGCTGGCCACCAGCCATGGCTATCTGGCAGGGGGCTCCACCGGGTCGGTTCTGGCCGGCATTCGGGCCCGTGCAGATCTATTTTCCAAAGGGACCAAAGTCGTCGCGCTCTCGCCGGATGGCGGCGAAAAATACCTGGACACGGTCTACAACGACGCCTGGGTGCAGGAGGTCTATGGCGCCCTACCCGCGCTGGATCTAAGCGCCGACCGTCCCCGGCAACGATTGGAAGAGGCGGCAAGCGAGGTCAGCTGACATGGAAACCGAACCCCAACCCCCAAAGCCTGGCCTGCAGCTGATCAAAGCGGATGCAATCCGCAAGGTGCTGCAGGGCAATGCCGAGGAGATCGAACAATTGGTGGCGCGTGCCTATCAGGCGCATCACCAGCAAGAAACGGTCAATCCTGACAGCTATTTTCTGCGCTTTCCCGACAGCGACCGCAACCGTATCATTGCCCTGCCCGCCGCCATCGCCACCAAGGACCTCCAGGTCTCGGGCATCAAGTGGATCGCCAGCTACCCCGCCAATCTGAGCAAAGGACTGGACCGCGCCTCAGCCGTGATCATCCTCAACGACGCTGAAACCGGCTACCCCTTTGCGGTTCTGGAAGGGGCACAGATCAGCGCCATGCGCACGGCAGCCTCCGCCGTGCTGGGGGCGGATCATTGTTCAAACCTGGGACGTCGGGTAAAATCCATCGCCTTTGTCGGCGGGGGGCTGATTTCCCGCAATATTCTGTACCAGTTTTGCGCCCGGGGTTGGCACATCGGTAAGGTCTATTGCCACGACCTCAATCCAGACACCGCCGCATCGCTGGTTGACCATGCCGCAGAGGGCTGCGGCCTTGCAGCGCAATCTGTCGGCTTGGAGCAGGCGTTGGATGCGGAACTCGTGGTCTTTGCCACCAACGCGGTAACGCCCTACCTACCTGAAACGTTTCAGTTTTCCCCTGGACAGACCATTTTAAACGTATCTTTACGCGATATCGCACCGCAGCAAATCCTAGCGGCACAGAATGTCTTTGACGATGTGGACCATTGCCTCAAGGCGCAGACCTCTCCCCATCTTGCCGAGACCCTATCTGGTGGGCGCGATTTTGTTGCCGGCTCTCTCACCCAGGTGATTGAGGGCAATGTGACCCTCACGGATCGCAAGCCAGTGATCTATTCGCCCTTTGGCATGGGGGTCCTGGATGTGGCCCTGGCGAGTTATGTCTACGCCAAGGCCGTCGCGCGTGGGGACAGTCTGGAGCTGCCTGATTTCTTTGGCCAGTGACCCGCTTTGGAAACAGACCAAAGGCAACTGTCAGCTCGGGGCCAGCGGCAGGAAAATCCCGGCGAAAAAATCGCTCAGCTGGTCATGGGCTTCAAGCGGCAAAACATGGGCAATATATTGATCCGGCCGCACCACAACCATGCAGCCCGCCTGGCGGTCAATTCCGCGCATCTGGTAGATATCCCCTGCCCCCTTGTGATCGACGCAAAACACCTTTTCGTGGTCCTGTAGCCCCATCTCACCCCTGTGCGGTTTCAGGATCTCGGCCAGCTTCAAATCCAGTATCGCCTCAAAATCCTGCTGAAAGATGGCGCGCAGGTCGATCACAGCATCGATGTCCTCTTCCTTATGGCGATATTTCTGCACAACCGAATGAGAATCCTTCATCAGCCAGTCGCAAAGCCCGTAGAGACCTGACCCCGCTTGGCAGGTCTCTCCGGCAAAGGCATAGATCCGCCAACGACCATCCGCTTCTGCGACATGGCCCAGCTGCATCTGCATGGCATCGCTCACCCGGACAACCGGCGCCGAGTGAAAGCGGCGGCCAATCTCAAACCCGGGAGCCAAACCCTGGTGGCTGCTTCCGCCTGTCAGTCGCGAGCGGTCATATTTCACCGCCAACCCGCCGGTGAACTCCAAATTTTCGATAAACTGCTTTTGGAAACGCGGCATACCACCGTCATCCAGTTCGGATTCTCCAGGGGGGGCAGACATGATCCGCGCCCATTTGTGGTCGGTCTCAATCAGTCGCTTCGCCTCGACCCAGCGTTCCGCAGAATAGGTGCACAACAAATCCGGATCAGAGCGCCCTTTGAGAACCTGCGCCAGTTTCCAGCCCAGATTGAAACTGTCCTGCATCGAGACATTCATCCCCTGCCCGGCCTTTGGACTATGGGTGTGGCAGGCGTCTCCAGCGGTAAAGACCCGCGGTTTTTCGGTTGACCCCTTCGGAGTATTGTCAAAACGATCGGTCAGGCGATGGCCAATCTCATAAATGGACCACCAGACCACCTCTTTCACCTCCAGGGTATAGGGGGTGAGGATACGATTGGCCGCCGCAATCATATCTTCGGCGGAAAACTTTCGCGCCGAGACCCGTTCATCCGGGTTCAGCTTGTCCAGTTCCACATACATCCGAAACAAATAACCACCCTCGCGGGGGAGGATCAGAATATTGCCCTCCTCGGCCGAAGTGATCAGACATTTCTGCCGCACATCGGGGAAATCCGTATTGGCCAGGATATCCATCACACCCCAGGCCTGATGCGCTGCATCGCCGTGCAGCTCGCCGCCAATGGCCTGCCGCACCGTTGAGCGCGCCCCATCACAGCCCACCACATAATTGGCCCGCACTGTCCTGATTTCACCCAGGTTGACGCCAGTCTGCTCCAGCGTCACAGTTACCGGATGATCCGCCCTGCCGGGATCGACCTCTACGCCCTGCACCGCCCAAGAGTAATCCGGCTGTAACCGGCTTGGGGCATTATTCATCACATTCAGAAACAGCTCATGCACCCGCGCCTGGTTGATCAGCGTATGCGGCATTTCCGAAGAGCCCTCGGGCACATCCTGCACCCTCCCAATGCGGCGGATATGCGCTGCATTGTCAGGGTCAGGCGACCAAAAGGCCGTCTGGTTCACCCAATAACTTTCGCGTTTAACCGTCTCGCCAAAGCCAAAGGCCTGGAACATCTCCATACTGCGGGTGTTGACCCCATCGGCCTGTCCCTTTTCGATCGGACCCGGTTTTGGGTCAACAATCATGGTCGTGATCTCAGGAAACTGGGCCAGCTGAGCCGCCAGACACAGGCCAGCAGGACCACAGCCTGCAATCAGCACATCCACTTTATCCGGCAGGGGCGCGAAGGTCTCATAGCTCCGGACTGAAGGTGCCGCGGGTTTCACATCAGGATCGCCTCCTCGAAAACCGTCCTTGTAAAACTGCATCACCGCATCCCCCATTTTTAGACCAGATCCTCGCGGATCACCTAGCTCTCATTTTAATAACTATACTTACTATATTGAGTCAAGAAACAATCCAGCCCCTGCTATCATCGTCGCCCAGCCTGTAATAAACAGCACATAGGGTACGGAAATGTGGGAGAAAGAGACCGATGAAAGTTCAGGAAATGGCAGGTCACCTGATCAGGCGCCTGAACCAGACATCGACCCATATCTTTGCCAAACAGATGCAGGAAGATGGCGTGGATCTTACCCCTGTCCAGTTTGCGGCCATGGACACTATCGCCTCGAACCCAGGCATTGACCAGGCTGGGGTCGCCGCCAAGATCGCCTATGACCGCGCCACCATTGGCGGGGTGATCGACCGGCTGGTTCAAAAGGGACATGTCACCCGCACCGTCAGCGAAAAGGATCGGCGCGCCCGCGAGGTCCGGCTTACAGAAACAGGCCGCGCTCTGTTTCAGGAGATCCTGCCAAAGGTGGAACGGATGCAAGATGAAATGCTGCAAGAGCTGACGCCGCAGGAACGCAGGATCTTTCTGGATCTGAGCCGCAAAGCCCTGGGCAAATCCGCGCCCCAGGAAACGGACTGAGCAGCGGCCTTTCTAGAACAAAAGACGGCGCTCGCTCAAACACCAATCAAACAATAAAAAGGCGGCCTCTGAAACAGGAGCCGCCCTTTTATTGGTTTTATTGGAGTGGCTTAGCCGCCGAAGTCGTCCAGCATGATGTCTTCGCGGTCGACCCCAAGGTCGAGCAACATGTTGATCACCGACTGGTTCATGATCGGCGGGCCACACATGTAGAACTCGCAGTCTTCGGGTGCGGGATGGTTCTTCAGATACTCTTCGAACAGCACGTTATGGATAAAGCCGGTATAGCCTTCCCACTCGTCCTCGGGCATCGCATCCGACAGGGCCACGTGCCAGTCAAAGTTGTCAAACTCCTCTGCCAGCGTGTCGAAATCTTCGACAAAGAACATCTCTTTCTTGGAGCGCGCACCGTACCAGAAGGAGATCTTGCGATCGCGATTTTCAAGTCGCTTGAGCTGGTCAAAGATATGGCTGCGCATCGGAGCCATGCCAGCACCACCACCAATGAAAACCATCTCTTTTTGGGTGTCGCGGGCAAAGAACTCACCAAAGGGACCAGAGATCGTTACCTTGTCACCGGGCTTCAGGTTGAAGATGTAGCTCGACATCAGGCCGGCAGGGATGCCCTCTGAGCCGGGGGGCGGAGAGGCCACCCGCACGTTGAGCATGATCATGCCCTTCTCATCCGGGTAGTTGGCCATGGAATACGCGCGTTCAACTGGCTCATTCACCACCGACTCATACTGCCAGAGGTTAAAGCGGTCCCAGTCCTCGCGGTACTCTTCTTCGATGTCAAAATCGGTGTATTTCAGCGCATGGGCCGGAGCTTCGATCTGGATGTAACCACCCGCGCGGAAGTTCACGTCTTCGCCTTCGGGCAGATCGAGAACCAGCGCCTTGATGAAGGTGGCGACGTTTTCGTTGGAACGCACGGTGCATTCCCACTTTTTCACGCCAAACACCTCTTCGGGCACCTCCACTTCCATGTCCTGTTTGACCGCAACCTGACAGGACAGACGGTCACCGCAACCGGCTTCACGCTTGGTGATATGGCCTTCTTCGGTCGGCAGGATAGACCCGCCGCCGGAATGCACCCGCACGCGACACTGGGCACAGGTGCCGCCGCCGCCACAGGCTGAAGGCACAAACAGCTTTTCAGCTGCCAGCGTCTGCAGCAGTTTGCCCCCAGCGGGAACTGAGATGGTTTTCTCGCCGTTGATGGTGATGTTCACATTGCCGGTCGACACCAGCTTGGAACGGGCCGCGATGATGATGCTGACTAGCGCCAGAACGATCAGGGTGAAGAGGACAATGCCAAGTCCAAAAGTAGCCATTGTGTCAGCCCCCCTTACAGTTTCACGCCACTGAAGGACATGAAGGCCATGGCCATAAGTCCTGCAGTGATGAAGGTGATGCCAAGACCCTGCAAACCATCCGGGATGTCAGAGTATTTAAGCTTTTCGCGTACACCGGCCATGGCGGTAATCGCCAGCGCCCAGCCAAAGCCCGAAGACAGACCATAGGTCGCCGCCTCGGCAAAGCCGTAGTCGCGTTCCACCATAAAGAGCGAGCCCCCGAGGATGGCGCAGTTCACGGTGATCAGCGGCAGAAAGATACCTAGTGCGTTGTAGAGCGGCGGAAAGTATTTATCCAAAACCATCTCGAGGATCTGCACCAGTGCAGCAATCACGCCGATGTAAGAGATCAGACCAAGGAAGGTCAGATCCACATCCGGGAACCCGGCCCAGGCCAGCGCGCCGGGCGCCAGCAGATAGGTCAGGATCAGGTTGTTGGCGGGCACGGTGATGGCCTGCACGATCATCACCGAAATCCCCAGACCAATCGCGGTTGAGATTTTCTTGGACACGGCAATGAAGGTACACATGCCGAGGAAGAAGGAGAGGGCCAGGTTCTCAACAAAGATTGCCTTGACCGCAAGAGAGAGGAGCGCTTCCATCAGTGGGCCTCTACGACTTGGATTTTATATTCACGCTCTTCTACCTGTCCTGGTTTCCATGTGCGGAAGGCCCAGATCAAAAGACCGATGACAAAGAAAGCAGAGGGCGGCAGCAGCAGCAGGCCATTGGGGACATACCAGCCACCGTTGTTCACGGTTTCCAGAATGGTCACGCCAAAGAGCGAGCCAGAGCCAAAGAGCTCGCGGAAGAAGCCAACCAGCATCAGGATCAGGCCATAGCCCAGACCATTGCCGATGCCGTCGATGAAGGAAGCCATGGGCGGATTCTTCATGGCAAAAGCTTCGGCGCGGCCCATGACGATACAGTTGGTGATGATCAGACCGACAAAAACCGACAGGGTTTTTGAGATCTCAAAGGCATAGGCCTTGAGCACCTGATCGACCAGGATCACCAAGGAGGCGATGATCACCATCTGTACGATGATCCGGATCGAGCTGGGGATTTGGTTGCGCAGGATCGAGATGAACATCGACGAGAACGCCGTCACCAGGGTTACCGCGAGGGTCATCACCAGCGCCACCTTGAGCGAGGAGGTCACCGCCAGGGCGGAACAGATGCCAAGCACCTGCAGGGTAATCGGGTTGTTGTCGACCAATGGGTCGAGCAGCATTTCCCTACGTGTCTGGGCCATCAGAAATCTCCTGCTTTGAGATTGGCAAGGAAGGGGGCATAGCCGGTTTCACCCATCCAGAAGCGCACCAGATTGTCGACACCGACCGAGGTCAGCGTCGCACCGGAGAGCGCATCCACATGGAAGTCTTTGCCAGCGGCAGGTGCGGTTTTGGCCACGGTGATCTGCAATTCGCCATTGTCATCCGCCAGGCGCTTGCCGTTCCACAGCGCCTTCCAGCGGGGGTTGTCCACCTCGGCACCCAGACCGGGGGTCTCGGCATGGCTGTAGAACTGCAGGCCAAAGATGTCATTGGCGTTTTCTTCCACAGCGATAAAGCCATAGAGCGTCGACCACAGACCATAGCCATGCAGCGGCAGAATCACCTTGTCGATCTCGCCCGCGTCATCTTTCAGCAGATAGACGGTCATGTATTTCGACTGACGGCCAATCGAGGCCGGGTCATCTTCCAAAGCGGTGGAGGTCGCCGGATCATCCGCAGAAGCGCGATCGTCAAAGGTGGCAACGTCGAACGCATCGGTAAAGCGACCGGTGGCCAGCTCCAGCACCTTTGGTTCAAACGAAGCGCTAAAGGCCTCGGTGATATCGACGCCGGGCTCATAAAGACCTGCGACCTGCAGAATGTTGATCTGCTTGTCTTTCAGCTTGTTGGCTTCCTGCGTTGGACGCAGGGCCACCGCAGCTGCGGAGACAACCATCGAAGCAAAGAGGCAGAGCGCCACGGCGACAAACAGAGTTTTGCCGGTGGAATCTGGTGAGGCCTCAAGGAAGCGCTGAATCGCGCCTTTGTTGGTTTGCTCAGACATGACGCTTCGCTCTCCGTTTGATATTGGCCTGCACAACAAAATAGTCGATCAGCGGCGCAAAGACGTTGCCGAATAGGATGGCCAGCATCATGCCTTCGGGGAAGGCCGGGTTGATCACCCGGATCATCACCACCATGAAGCCAATCAGCGCGCCGTAGATGTAGCGGCCCATATTGGTATGGCTGGCAGACACCGGCTCAGTGACCATAAAGACCATGCCAAAGGCAAAACCACCGGTTACCAAATGCCAATACCAGGGCATCGCAAACATCGGGTTGCTGTCAGACCCAATGGTGTTGAGCAGCAGCGAGAAACCCACCATGCCTGCCATGCAGCCGACGATCAGACGCCAGTTGGCAATCTTGGTTATCAACAGAAAGGCCAGACCGATCAGGCAGGCAATCGTAGAGGTCTCGCCAAAGGAGCCCTGGATCGTGCCGACAAAGGCATCCATCCACTCGATCCCGTTGGCCGCCAGCTGATCAAAACCAGCCGAGGCAGAAACCGACAGAGCCGTGGCGCCGGAGAAACCGTCAACAGGCGTCCAGATGCTGTCACCAGACATATAGGCTGGATAGGCAAAATAGAGGAAAGCACGACCGGTCAACGCGGGGTTCAGGAAGTTCTTGCCTGTACCGCCAAAGACTTCTTTGCCGATGACGACGCCAAAGGCAATGCCAAGGCCAACCTGCCACAATGGAATGCTCACAGGGACGATCAGTGCATAAAGCATCGAAGTCACCAGGAAGCCTTCGTTGACCTCGTGGCCGCGCACGGTGGCAAAGATCACCTCAAAAATACCACCCACCACCAGCGTGGTGATATAGATCGGCAGGAAATACAAAAGCCCGTGCAGCATATTGCCCAGCGGGTTTTCCGGGTTGAAGCCAATGCCAAAGAACTCGATCAGCGCAGCGCGCCAACCCGAGGCCCCATAGGTGCCAATGGCGGTATTGACCTGCAGGCCCGTGTTATACAGGCCAAACAGAATACATGGGATCGTCGCGATGACCACATAGGTCATGATCCGCTTCATATCGATATAGGACCGCGCATGAGGTGCAACGGTGGTGACCGTCTTAGGTGTGTAGAGGAAGCTTTCCACCATCTCATAGATGGGGAACAGTTTCTCCCACTTGCCGCCTTTGGTAAAATTCGGCTCAATGCGGTCAAAAAAGTTACGGAGACCCAAGAGACTATCCCTCCTTTTCGATCTTCGTCAGACTGTCGCGCAGCGCCAGTCCGTATTCGTATTTTGCCGGGCAGGCAAAGCCGACCAGCCCGAGATCTTCTTCGTCCAGTTCCAGCGCCCCCAGCGCCTGAGCCTGATCGGTATCCATGACCAGCAACGCACGCAAAAGCTGCGTTGGCAGATAGTCCTGCGGCATCAGCTGCTCAAACGTACCAGTGGGCACCATGGCGCGGCGACCACCGTTGAGGTTGGATGTCAGCGCATAGAGCTTTTTGGAAAACAGCGAGCCAAGCACCGGCTGCACCGCATATTTGCTCGCCATCGGGCGAATCCAGCCCATGGGGATTTGCTTGTGATCTTCTTCGATCACGGTGATCTGACGCGCATAGCGGCCCATATAGCCATCACCGCCTTCGCCCGCACGACCCGAAAGGATCGAGCCGGAAATCATCCGCGCCGCAACCGAAGCGTCAACTTCACCCGCAGTCAAATCTGCCATGGAGGCGCCTTCAACAGTGCGCAGCAGACGAGGGCTGTTAACCAGAGGACCTGAAAGCGCCACGATGCGTTCAGGGTTGATTACGCCGGTCGCCAGCAGGCGACCAATGGCGATCACGTCCTGATAGCCGATGGACCAAACGGTCTTGGTGCCGGTGGGGGGCTCGATGAAATGCATATGGGTGCCGGCAAGGCCAGCAGGATGCGGCCCATCAAAGCCGACAACCTCAACACCCTCAGCGCTGGGGATGGAGGCTGTGCTGGACTGACACAGATAGGTTTTGCCTTCGCTCAGACCCGCAATGGCCTTGAGACCCGCCGCAAAATCATCCGCCGCTGCGTTGATGATGACGCTGGCATCTGCCGAGAGGGGCTCGGAGTCCATCGCCGTCACATAAATCGCGGCAGGGCGCGTATCGGAGGCGGGCACCTTGGAATAGGGGCGCGTGCGGAAAGAGGTCCACAGACCCGCGGCACACAGGCGCTCTACCAGGCCCTCAGACGTGGCAACATCGCCGACGCCGGAGAAATCGACGGGCTCTGCTGCGGCAGCGTCCACTTCGATCTCGACGCTGATCAGCACCCGGCGTGCGCCGCGGTTCACCGCTTTGACGCGACCGGAGATCGGCGCGACCACCTGGACATCAGGCGTGTCCTTATGGGCAAAGACCGGGGCACCGGCGGCGATGACATCGCCCTCCTGCACCGCAAGACGGGGTTTCAAACCCAGGTAGTCGCTGCCCAGCAGGGCAACGGTCCTGACTGCGGGACCATCATGAATTTCCTGCGCGGGGGTACCCGCAACCGGAAGCTCGAGTCCTTTTCGTAGCTTATATTGCCGCAACTCTATCTCTTCTTCTTTTGCTGTTGGGTCTGAACCAACATGTCTGGGCCGTCGTTCGGATTCGGCCTGCAAATAGTCTGATCCGGACCATTTTCCCACAGGGAAAAACGAAAAAGCCCGTTACCGTGCCATTTCCGACTGAATCCGCCCTTGATTGACAGGGCCGCGAATAGCGTACAATACAAGGGCGTTTCAAGGGTAGGTGAACAAATGGCACGTCTCTTTCTTGTCGCTTTGATGTTTTTCTTAGCAGCCTGTAAATCAGATCCCGTCACGCTGAAGTTCAGCGGCGAGACCATGGGAACGAGTTACAATATCGTCGCCATCGACAAAACGGCGGATCTGTCATCGGATGCCCTGGAAGCGGCAATCACTGCGACCCTGGCCAAAGTGAACAGCCAGATGTCGAACTGGGATCCGAACTCCGAAATCTCGCGGTTCAACAGCGCGACCTCCTCTGATCCGATCAAGATCTCGCCCGAGCTGACCTCTGTCATGACTGCTGCAAATGCGATCCATGACAAGAGCGAAGGCCTGTTTGATGTGACCCTGGGGCCACTGATCGAAATTTGGGGCTTTGGCGCCCGGACCCCCGACAGCCCGGTGCCCGCAGATGAGAAAATCGCCGCCGCACTTGATGTTGTGGGCCAGAGCAAGGTTCTGACCCTGGACAGCGGCGCCGCCACCCTGGCCAAACATCTGCCCGAGACCTCGGTCTATCTGGCGGCCATCGCCAAAGGATATGGCGTTGATCAGGTCGCTGCGGTTCTGGCCGAGGCTGGGATCCGCGACTACATGGTCGAAATTGGCGGTGATCTGGTTACGGCAGGCCACAACCCACAGGGCGAAGCCTGGCGCATTGGAATTGAACGCCCCGATGCCGCCAGCCAGACAATCGAAGAAGTGGTTGATGTCTCGGGTCTCGGCATGGCCACCTCGGGGGACTATCGCAATTACTTCGAACAGAATGGCATCCGCTATTCGCATATCATCGACGGGGTGACGGGCCGCCCCATCACCCATGGCACGGCTTCGGTGACCGTTCTGGCGGAAAACGCCATGATGGCCGATGGTTGGGCCACCGCCTTGCTGGCCTTGGGCCAGGAGCGTGGGCTCAGAATTGCCGAATCTGAAGGGCTCGCGGTTTTGTTCATTGCACGCAGCCCCGATTCCGGTGCAACAGGCTTTGAAACCACCACCAGCTCGCAGTTCTCCAAACTGCAAGCCAAGCCGTAAGGACAGACCCCATGGCAACCTTCCTTCTCACCTTTGGGCTTTTGGCACTTGTCATGCTGGGCATGTCGCTGGGCGTTTTGCTGATGGGTAAGACCATCAAGGGCAGCTGCGGTGGGCTGAATGCCATTTCTGGCGCCGACAAATGTGTGGTGTGCAGCAAGGACATCGACCCCGACAGCCCCTTGCGCGACAAGCTGCAGTGCAAGCGGGCCCGCAAGATGGTCGAACAAATGGAAGCCGAGATGCGCGCCGACACCTGACAACAGGTTTTGCCCTATCCAGCTTTTTGCAAGGCGGCCCCAGCGGTCGCCTTTTTCTATTCTGGGTCAATAAACTAGGCAGAACCATGACTTTTTGTCTCGGTGTCGCAACGGGGCTAGAAACACCCCAGCTTCTCTCGTCTCTTCCTCTCGACCCGGCAACAAAATAGCCTGGGACTTATGGAATTCAGACGTGCCCCAGGATCAACCCAAATGACAACAAACCACCGCTCTGCCTCCCCTGCCCCACAAGACAGCCGAGAGGTCTATTGGTTGGAGAGTCTGCCAGTTGCGCCAGATACGCCGTCTGACCCCTTGCCTCAGGTGGATGTGGCCATTTTGGGGTCTGGCTACACTGGCTTGAACGCTGCTCTGGTCACGGCGCGCGCCGGTCGATCAACAATGGTTCTGGAGGCTGGCAATCCCGGCTGGGGTTGTAGCACCAGAAACGGCGGCCAGATCAGCACCAGCATCAAGCCCAGTCTGGAAAAACTGACCGCCCGCTATGATGCCGCAAAGGCCCGCGCCATTCGGCAGGAAGGCTTTGATGCCCTGAACTGGCTGGAACAATTCGTCCAGTCCGAGCAGCTGGACTGCGATTTCACCCGTTGTGGCCGGTATCACGCCGCCCATAGCCCCAAACATTTTGACGCGCTTCAGCGCTCGGCCGATGTATTGAACAGGACCGAGGGCGCCGAGGCCTATGCGGTTCCAAGGCACCAGCAGCACAGCGAGCTGGGGTCGGACAGTTATTTTGGCGGCATGGTTTTTCCTCATCATGCCTCGCTTGATCCGGCAAAATACCACCGCGCCCTGCTGCAGCGGGCACTTGAGGCCGGGGTGCATGTCACCGGTAACTGCCCCGTTGAAGAGGTCAGCAAAGAGGCAAATGGGTTTAGGCTCAAAACCGCCAAAGGCATGGTTCAAGCCCGGGAAGTGATGATCGCAACCGGAGGCTATAGCGGCCCGCTGTCTCCCTGGCTGCAACGGCGCATCATCCCCATTGGCAGCTATGTGATCGCCACTGATCCCATCCCGCCCGGGCTGATGGATGAGTTGTTTCCGAGCAACCGGATCATCAATGACACCTGCAAGGTGGTCTACTATTTTCGCCCCTCACCGGATCGCAGCCGGGTTCTGTTTGGGGGGCGGGTCTCGGCCAAGGAAACCGACCCATCTGTCAGCGGCCCCAAACTGCACCAGGACATGTGCCGAATTTTCCCGCAGTTGCGCGACTATGGTATCTCCCATTCCTGGACCGGGCAAGTCGGCTATACCTTTGACGGGCTACCCCATGTGGGCATGCACCAAGGCATGTATTATTCCACCGGTTACTGCGGCACTGGCGTGTCGCTGGCCAGCTATTTTGGCATGCGGGTCGGGCAAAAGATCCTCGGCCTCAGCGAAGGCGCAACCGCACTTGACGGATTAAAGTTCCCGACCCGGCCCTTTTATCGCGGCACCCCCTGGTTCCTGCCCGCCGCCGTCACCTGGTACCGCTGGCAAGACCAGTTCGAACTGCGCCAGGCCGCGCGCAGCCGGTAAACCTCCCTTCTCACTCAGAGCAGAATGCGAAAGACGATCATGATCTCACTCGACAGTTTCAAGAACCTGGCGGACACTCCGGTAGGAGAGTTCAAGCTCAAACCCACCAGCCGCACCGAGGGTCAGACCGAGGCTGCCAATGTATTGTGGGAAGCGCCGAATGGCGGCACTTCGATTGGGGTTTGGGAATGCACCCCTGGACGGTTCACCGCGGACCGCACCGCAGCGGGTGAATACTGCCACATCATTTCGGGGCGCGCATCGGTGAGCCATGTCGATGGGTCAAACACCCGCGAAATTGGCCCCGGAGATCTGTTAGTATTGCCACAGGGCTGGGTCGGCGAATGGACCATTCACGAACACATGCGCAAATTATTTGTGATCAGCGCTGACGCCTAGACCGTGCGCGCCCTTGTCTTTCCAAAAGCCCCCGGAACACGGGCGGGCCTTTGATTTTGGCTGCTCGACCTAAATCCCCTGCATCGGCACAAAGGCTAATATCAGCAGGGCCAGAGCCGCAATCAAGCCAAAGAGCCAGAGCTGCCAACGCGGCCCTTCGGCTTTCCAGACCCGGCGATACCGGTTGCCCGCCAGCACTGCTAGAAAAATCAAAATCGTGGCGATAAGCGGCGTCAGTGTGATCTGCGAGGCAAGCAAGCTATTCCCCCTAAGGCATTTTGTCGTCTAAGCTACCCTAAGGCACCAAGTTGTCTAAACTGAATGACACAGCACGGGATACTTAGACAACCACACGCCGCCAACAACAGGGAGCATTTCAACATGCCAAGTTCTTATCAGGCCCCCAGCCGCGGGGATCAGGCCAAAAAGACCACGCACAGCCAGTCTGCCCAGAGCAATCTCTCGCAGGAGCAAACAACGGTCGAACAGTTGATCAGCAAAAAGGGCGGAACCACCTATACCATCTCGTCCAGCGATACGCTCAGCACCGCTGTTACCGTCCTGCGGGATCGCCGCATCGGGGCGCTGCTGGTCACCGGGATTGATGGCACATTGGAAGGCATCCTGTCCGAGCGCGACATCGTGCGCAAACTGGCCGAGACTCCTGGGCAAACCCTGCCGCAGACGGTGGGCGAGAACATGACCACCAAGGTCGAGACCTGCGCCCCTGGTGATCCTTTGGTCACGGTGTTGCGTCGCATGAATGAAGGCCGGTTTCGTCACATGCCAGTGGTGAGCAACGGAACGCTCTGCGGTATGTTGACCATCGGCGATGTGGTGAACTACCGCCTGAACGCATTGGAATATGAAGCGCTTCAGCTCAAGCAGATGATCGTCGGCTAACCCCCTGCCCTTCTGCCACAGAGCGGCAGGAGGGCAAACACTGTCCCTCAGTCCTCGAGCATGATGGGAAAGCGCCGCCCGGTGATATGCAAAAGCTCCTGCACCGCTGTCACCAAAGCTGGCCCGACGGTTTCCGTGACCTGCTCATCCGCCAGATCCGCTTTGCGCGCACCGCTTAGGAACGCCACTGGCTCGCCAAATTCCGAGGGTCGATAGGGGGTGGCAATAGCGTTAATAGTGGCGTTGAACCGTTGTTCTCCACGCACAAAGGCATAGCCATCGCTCAGCAGACTGGACTGCGCCTGACCAGCAAACTCCGCGTACTGGGCCTGATCCTCCGGCGTCATGCCCTGGGTCAGTTTCTCAAGCTCGCTGCGCCCCAAGGCCCCCAGAAAGGCCGCCCCCGAAGAGGACTGCAGCATTGGCATCCGATAGCCAACATTCAACCAGGTGGTGGTCGAATTGCGGGGCCGCCAGGTTTTGACGATCAGCATCTTGCCATCGTCCTGGATTGCCACACCAATCAAAGTCTTGGTGGCATCAGCCAGTTTTTGCATGATCGGCCCGGCAGTTTCCACAAAGCCAAAGGACGCGCCGGCAATATTGCCAAGCGCCAGGGCCGCAGGCCCCAGGCGATATTTGTCATGATGGTGGCCATGGGTCAGATACCCCAATGCACAAAGAGTAAAGGTCAGCCGCGACACAGTTGAACGCGGCAGGCCGGTGCGCTCTGAAATCTCCAGATTGCCAAGGCCATCATCATTGGGCCCAAAAGCACGCAGCACATTCAGGCCGCGCGCCAGAGTATTGGCAAATCGCTTGTCGTCTTTCAGATCTGGCATGGCCGCATGTTCCCTTTATGGTAGGAAATTCCAACTTATAGAATTTCCTACTGTTGAAAAAGCCTGTTCATCTCGCCGTCATCGACAGCAGCAATGAAATCGAGGGAAAGCCTACAATCAGCGCAAGCACCACCACATCGACGCACAAGAACCTCCAAATACCTGCAAAGACAGTGCCGATCGGCGCCTCACGTCCGACAACATTGGCCAGGACAAAGACATTCAGCCCAACCGGCGGGGTGATCAACCCGATCTCCAGCAGCTTGACCACCACAACCCCAAACCAGATCAGGTTCATGCCATAGGATTCAACCAGCGGCACCACCAGCGGCAGGGTCAGCACCATGATGCCGATGGGGTCCAGAAACATCCCCAGCATCAGATAGACCACACAGATGCAAATGAGCAGCATCATGGGTGTCAGCTGTGCATCCGCCACCCACTGCACCAGCGCCGGTGCCATGCCAGTCAGAGCAATCGCCGCGACAAAGATCTTGGCACCCGCCGCCACCACAAAGATCGCCGAGGTCTGCACGCAGGTTTCGCGCACCGCCTCCCATAGCCCCTGCAGGGTCAGGCGTTTCTGGCCAAAACCGATCAGAGTGGTGACAACCACGCTGACCGCCGCCGCCGCTGTGGCGGTGAAAAAGCCGCCATAGATGCCAACCACGATGATCACAAAGATCAGCGCCGCAGGCCAGGCCTCGCGCACGGCGGCCATCTTCTCGGCCCAGCTGGCAGCTACGCCCTGTTCGGGGACCAGTTTGGGATTGACCCGGATCCAGACCCAGATCACCAGTACAAAGCCTGCCAGCGTCAACAGCCCCGGCAAAACCCCTGCCAGGAATAGCTTGCTGACCGAGGTTTCTGTGAAAATGGCATAGATGATGAACAGGATGCTTGGCGGGATCAGCGACCCCAATGTGCCGCCCGCCGCCACGCTTGCCGTCGCTAGACGCGGATCATAACCCAGTCGCAACATTTCCGGCGTGCAGATCTTTCCCATGGTCGAAGCACAGGCAAGGCTCGACCCGGTGATGGCGGAAAATCCCCCGCACCCCACGACCGAGGCCACAGCCAAACCACCGCGCTGTCGCACCAGCCAGACCTTGGCGGAATTGTAGACCGCCGTGGTAATGCCCGCGCGATAGGCAATATTGCCAAGCGCCACAAACAGCGGGATCATCGACAGATCAAAGCTGTGAACCAGATCAAAGGAATTGGAAAACACCAAAGACGAGGTCGCCCGGATCGCTCGTTCCGGCATAAAGGTGCCGGTTCTGAAGGCAAAAATAGTAAAGGCCGCCAGTGTCGCCACGCCGATCAGCGCAAAGGCAATCGGCACCCGCATCGCCAAAAGCACCAGCATCAGGCCAAAGGCCAGTAATCCAATCGTTGCCGGATCCATGAAGTCTATTCCCGAAATTGAAGTATTCTTGAGAAAGGGCGCATGCCCTTAATGTGGTGAGGTCTCGATGGTGCCGCCACGCCAGACGGTGACGATATCGCCAATGGCCATGACCACCAACCGCAGCCAGCACAGGGAAATGCCAATGACAAAGGCCAACCTACCCGGCCATTGCGGCAGGTTGAGATCTCCGTAAAAGGCGCTGCCTGTGTTGATCTGATGCATCAACTCTTTGCCGCCCGAATAGATTAGCGGGCTGAGGGCAAAGATCCCAAACAGGGTGCCAAAGATCACGAAGTGATTGACCACACGGGGTGGCAACATATTGGTGAGAAACTCTACCGAGATATGCGCCCGTTGGGTCGTCGCCGCTGCCAGGGGCATGATGATCGCCAGAACCATTAGCTCGCGCACGATGATCACCGCATCCGGCACTGAAGATTTGAACAGATTTAGCGCAATCACATCGGCAAAGATCATCAACGCCAGCAAAATGATCGAAGCCGTCGCCACGTCGATACAAAGTCTTTCGATCCGGTCCAGCATCTCGCCCCTCCCTGCAAGTATTGGATTATTGCGACCCCGGGGCAATCTATTCCCTGCCCCGGGGTCGCAGATCAGTAGCGCCGGTTAGTTGCGCTCCCAGGGGTAACCCTCGGCTTCAAACTCTGCGGTGTAATCCGCAACCGCCTGCGTATAGACCTCAATCATCGCATCCGGGTTCAGCCCCACGCTGGCAGCGTTTTCTTTCCAATCCGCCAGGAAAGGCTCGGTCGCCGCGTTGAGCTCAGCCTGCTCTTCGGCGGAGACCTCAATCACCTTGACCGGACGCTCATATTGGCCCTCGCGCATCGCGTTCAGCGCCTTGGCATTGGCACCAATCACGATCTGGGCAAACTTATCCGCCAGCTCTGTGCCCGCCTGAGTCAGAACCTCTTTCTGCGCATCACTCAGCGCGTCATAGCTTTGTTTGTTCATGAACATGCCATAGCCGCCGATCTGGCCCCAGTTCAGCACGGTGTAGCTGTCGATGACTTCATGCCATTTCAGGGCTGGAATGATGTAGGAATAGCCCTGGGAACAATCGATCAGCCCAGTATCCAGCCCCTGATAGGCCTCGTAAACGCTGAGGTTCACCATGGTGGCGCCCAGCTCGCCAAAGACCTTGCCATAGACGCCGGCGCCGCGCACCTTCATGCCCGCGATGTCTTTGATCGAATTGATCTCGGCGCCCTTGCAGGCCACGTTCACATCAGACGCGGTGAAGGTGCCGATATAGACCAGGTTCTGTCGTGCCAGGTTTTCGGTGATTTCTGGCATGGTGCGCATCAAGTGATCAGTGGCACGCAGGCCAACCCAGGGGTTAGGACCGCCCAGAGGCAGGTCCGCCAGGGAATAGGCCGCCATTTCTTTTTGGAAATAGGCCGAGATGATCGAGCCTGCGTCGGCCACACCATCGCCAATCGACTGCACAGAAGCCGAGGCTTTGAACAGGGCTCCGCCCCATTGCACATCCAGCTTCAGATCACCATCCGACAGCTCACCAATGCGGCCATCAAACCATTTCAGCGCCGCAGGAACCGTGCCGCGCGCCGGACCACTGTGGCCATAAAAGATGGTGGTCTGCGCCGCCGCAACGGTGCCAAAAGACAGGGCAACAGCTGCGGCCCCCAATGTGGATTTCACAAAACGCATGGTCAAAATCTCCTCCCCGAGATTATATCTTATATGGCTAACATACAGAATCTTATTCCGTATAGTAGAATTTTTGTTCAGCTAACGGTTTCTCCGTTCAGCTCGTCCGAAAAGCTGCTGATCAGTTTCGCCTTGAGGATTTTTCCCGTTGGGGCCGCAGGCAGATCCTGGGCCAAGATGATCCGGGTCGGCCGTTTGTAAGGCGCAAGCTTGTCCTTCACAAAGGCGGAGAGATCCGCCTCGCTCAGGGTGCAACCCACCGCAACTTTGACAAAGGCCAGGACCTCTTCGTTGCCCGACACCTGTCTTCCCACGACGCCTGCCATGATCACCTCCGGGTGGTCCGTCAACGCGCCTTCGACCTCAACCGGGTAGACATTGAAGCCTGAGCGGATGATCAACTCTTTGGAGCGCCCAGCAATATGCAAACGGCCCTCGTCATCAAAACGTCCCAGGTCACCGGTGCGGAAAAAGCCATCCTCGGTCAGCACCTTGGCGCTTTGTTCGGGGTCGCGGAAGTAGCCTTTCATGATCTGTGGCCCGCCCACCAGGATCTCCCCGATGCCCTCATCCGCTGTGGCGCCTTCGGCCTCAAAATCCAGCCGGAACAGGCTGTCCTGCATCGGGTAGCCAACACTCACATCCGGGTCGCCCAGCGGGCTCGCCGTGGCACAGACGCCGGCAGCGCCTTCTGTCAGCCCATAGCCGTTTTGCAGTGGAATACCATAAAAGGCTTCGGCCTCACGTTTCCAGGTGGGGTCCAGTGGTGCACCGCCAGAGGAGACAAAGCGCAATAGCCCGGTGTCATACTGCGGTTTGTTCTGTGCCCGGGCATAGTGGAACAGATGCGCATGCATCTGTGGCACTGCCGGCAGCAGGGTCACATCAGTTTGCAGCGCCTTATACAGCCGCTCGACAGAAAAACGTGCTTCCAACCGCATAGAGCCCTGGGCCCCACAGATCGACAAGAAGGTGACAAAGCCAAAGATATGCGACAGGGGCAGAGCCAGGAAGGTCATGTCATCCGCCTGCATACCGCGCACCTTGGCTGCTGCCGCGGCAGCACAAAGCAGGTTGTGATGGGTCAGCATCGCCGCCTTGGGCACGCCTGTTGTCCCCGAGGTATAGAGCAGCAGCGCCACCTGTTCGGTTGCGGCCTCGAAACAGGGCTCAGGTTGGCTGCCATTGCGCTGAAACACGCCAACAGTGCCGTAGCGCCCCATGGAGGGTTTGGCAGAGAAGGCCTTGCCGTGGATCACCGCTGTCTCAGAGGCATCGTTGCAAAACACCACCATACTTGGATCGCTATGGGTGATGAGGCGATCAAGCTCGGCATGGGTGAGACGCGCATTCAGTGGAACCGAAATGGCCTCCAGCTCGCTGGTGGCAAAGATAAAGGCGCAAACCGCAAGGCAGTTTTCAAACACCATGACCACGCGATCCCCGGGTTTGACCCCCTGCGCCTGCAAAAGCTCTTTGGCATCGGCCGTGGCGGCCGCCAGATCCGCCCAGGTAAACCTGCCATCCGCATAGTCGATCATCGCCAATGCGCTGGGTTTGGCAGCAGCTGCCGCCTGTAACGTGTCGTGAATTCGGGTCTGCACGCAGGTCCCCTCCCTGTGAATCCTACTGAAACTCAACGCTTTCCCTCTTTATCGCGCCAAAAGGGTGCCTCTCTGCTGCCCTGCAGCAAGAAGAGCGTTGTTTCTCCGGGTATAGCGTGAGAGTAGAATAATTTCAATATGTGGAATTGCTATCCCCATAGTGAAATTACGTAACGGATTTTGTTCACTGAAGAGATCACGCGTCACAGAAAGGCCCGCCTGCTGTCAGATCACAGCGGGCGGGTCTGAAGAACAGGGTGATTGGCAGGTCGAAGACGGTCGAGTGGCTATTTCAGAGCCCGCAACAGCTCGATCGACGGTGTACCAGTCGCAGGCTGCCCGACGCTAGCTTGATAGGCGCTGATCGCCGCCTGGCTTTTGGGGCCCAAAACTCCATCTGCACCGCCAGTATCAAACCCCTTGGCCGTCAGGCGCTTTTGCAGCGCGACCCGGTCATCCTTGGTCAGCCCATTGGCATCGGGCGGGAACTTGCCGCGCAGCGGAGGGCCGCCTGCGATCCGGTCGGCCAGATGGCCCACCCCAATCGCATAGGCATCCGAATTGTTATAGCGCTTGATCGCCCGGAAATTGCTGGTGACAGCAAAGCTAGGTCCGCCCGCCTGCGGCTGCAGGGCCCCCGCAGCGGCTGCGCCTGTCACTTCACGTCCCCAGCTTTGTCCCCGGGTCCAGCCATTGCGCGCCAGATAAGCGGCGGTAGAGGCCAGGGCATCCGTCGGATCCTCAGACCAGATATCGCGGCGTCCATCACCGGTGAAATCCACCGCAAAGGCCTGGTAGGAGGTTGGGATAAACTGGGTATGGCCCATGGCTCCGGCCCAGCTGCCGGTCATCCGGTTCGCCGAAATATCGCCATTTTGCAGGATCTTCAGCGCCGCGATCAGCTGCTTTTCAAAAAACGCGCCGCGCCGTCCGTCATAGGCCAGCGTTGAGGTCGCCGAAACCACGGGCACATCGCCACGCCGTTCACCATAAAAGCTCTCCAGCCCCCAAATCGCAGCAATGATCGAGGCATCCACGCCGTATTTTGCCTCCAAGGCCAGCAGGGTACGTTGATGCCGCTGATAGGCGGCGCGACCCTTGCTGACGCGCTGATCCGAGACGGCAATCGACAGATAATCCTCAAGCGTGCGTTTGAATTCGGTCTGGTTGCGGTCGCGTTTCACCACCCCCGGCAGATAGCCGGCATTGCGAAAGCCCGCGCGCAGCGTCGCCTCAGTGATGCCTTTGGCCTGGGCACGGGGGTAAAAGCCTTCAACCCATTTATCATAGCCCGCATTGGGCGTGGGCTGCAGATCCGCGGGCAGCCCGGGTTGGATCACGGGGCTCCCCCCCGAATTCACCCGCTGATTGGCCGAGGTGACATTGCCACAGGCCACCAGCCCAAAGGCGGCAAACCCCAGGCCAAAGCACCGTCGCGACACCTGCGTTGTCTTACTCTTGGAAAAACTCATGATCACTGCTCGCTGTTTTCTTTCACCCTAGCGCATCTCGCCCGGCTTGCAATCTATGCGCAACTGCGGTTGGCGTCTCCCCGCCGAAGCACAGATCACCGCCCAGCATATCCACTCTGCACAACTCCTGCACATTTCATGCGCAAGAGCTGCGCAGGGCCTGTGGCATTCCTCTCGCAAGACATTCTGGCAGCGTATTGAACAGCGCTTGCGACAAAAACAAAACCGAGGAACAGAAGATGACAGGTGACTATATCGTGCGCGGCTTGCCCGCATCTATTGCCCAGGATGGCTGGTGGCTTTCCTGTGACAGCGCAGAAGACTCTCCCACCGCTAGCCCTCCCCGGCAAAGTAACTGGGCAGATCTGAGCCGCAAGAGCAGTGGCGCTCTGCTGGCGCTGGTGGTGTTGGTTGCCTTGGCCGACTGGCTGTTCTGGGGTTATGCGCCGGGGATTTCCATCGCTCTGTTCAGCTGGGCACTTTTTGGCGTGACCATACTGCTGAACCGGCCTGACGGCGCGCAGTTCAAAGACCGGACCAAGCCTGCCCTGTTGCTGTTGCTGCTGACCAGTCTGCCGGTTATCGAGCACTATCAGGCTCTATCAATGGGCTTTCAACTCTTAGGGCTTGTTACCGCCATCGCCTGGGGTCACCTGCCAGCCAAGGCCCAGATTGAGGAGCTGCCAGCGGCAGCCCTGCATTTGCTGCGCACCCTGCCGCTCTCCGGCCTGCGGGCTTTTCTGAAGGCCCTGTTCTCCAGTCCCACTGAGAGGGGCACAAAGGACTCGCAAAAGAGCAAACGAGCCGCCGCCCTGTCGCGCCACGCGCGCAACTGGAGCTTCCCTGTGGGCGGTGCTCTGGTGCTGATCACCCTCATGCTGCAGGCCAACCCCCTGCTGGAGCAGGGTCTGTTGGACCTGTTGGATTTTGATCTAGATGTCGTCGCCCTGCTGCAGCGCCTGATGTTTTGGAGCGGCACCGCTCTGATGATCTGGCCCCTGCTTGTGCCAGTGCAGACCAAATCCTCCCGCGCGCCAGATCCCGCCAGCAGTGCAAAGCGCAAGCGGCCCAGCTTTGGTCTCAATGGCGGCTCAGTGCTGCGCGCCCTGGTAGTGTTCAATCTGATCCTGACTGTGCAGAGCGGGCTGGATCTTTCCATCCTCTTTGGCGGGGCGGAACTGCCCCGGGGCATGACCCTGGCTAACTATGCCCATCGCGGCGCCTACCCATTGCTGATCACGGCCATGCTGGCCGGAAGCTTTGCCCTTGCTGCCCGCCCCTATCTGAACAGCCATGCCAGCCTGAAACCGCTGATGATGCTCTGGCTTGGCCAGAACGCCCTGCTCGGGCTCAGCTCCGTGCTGCGGCTTGATCTCTATGTCGCCAGCTTTGGCCTTACCTACCTGCGGCTCTACGCGATGATCTGGATCGGTTTGGTGGTAGTCGGCCTGATGATGACTGCTTGGCAAATTCTCAAAGTGCGTTCAAACCGGTGGTTGTTGCTACGGTGTGTCGGCTTGGGGCTGGGCACGCTCTACATCTGTGCTTTTGTAAATTTTGCCAGTGTGATAGCTACTCAGAACCTCAGCATGAGCTCAGCCCAATCGCCCGATTGGTATTACCTCTGCACCCTTGGGCCAAATGCAGCAAGCGGTATACAAGCGGCACAGCGTGCAGATGCCGATCTCGCAATCCCTCCCGATTATGCCTTCTGCTGGCAACTCGCTGCTGATCAAAAAAGCTGGCGCGAATGGGGCTTTCGCTCCTGGCGGGTAAGTTCTTATGCTGGGCTGAATTTTGACGGCACAAGCGCAGATAAGGCAAAGAGCGATGAAAATCCTACTGGTCGATGATGATCCCCGCCTGCGCGACCTCGTCCGCATCGCACTGGAACGCGCAGGCTGGCAGGTGGTGACGGCCGCCGATGGCCAAGAGGCGTTGCTGCACGCCAGCCGCGAAGACCCGGATTTCATCGTGCTGGATATTGGTCTGCCGGAACTGGACGGGTTTGAGGTCTGCCGCCGCATCCGTCAGCGTTCAGAGGTGCCGATCCTATTCCTCACTGCCCGTGACGATGAGGTCGACTGTATTCTGGGACTTGAACTGGGCGCCGATGACTATGTCACCAAACCCTTTAGCCCGCGCGAGCTGGTGGCCCGCATCCGCACCATCGTGAAACGCAGCCAAAAGGCCCAGGCACCAACAACGCTGCTCCATGGCAGCCTGAGCCTGGATACCCTGGCACACCGTTGCCAGATCAACGGGCAGGAAATCGCGCTGACTGCTCGCGAGCAGGGAATCCTTATCCTGCTGCTGCAAGACCCTGCCCGCATTCGCAGCCGCGCCGAGCTAATCACCCAGATCTGGGGGGCGGGCAGTCAGGTCTCAGATCGAACCCTGGACAGCCATCTGCGCAATCTGCGCGCCAAACTGGAGCAAGCCGGGGGCAATGACCTGATCGAAACGGTGCATGCCGTTGGCATTCGCCTGAGGGCATTTAGCTAATGCGGGCGCAACTGGTTCAAAAATGGCGCCCCTCGCTGGCGCTGGTTCTGGCGGGTGGGCTGGCCGGCACACTGGTGCTCTCCCTGATTGGCTTGGTTGCCCTGCGCTATCTGGGCCCGGAAATTGGCTTTCGCAATGCCGCCTTCCTGCTGGCGGCAATGATCCTACTGGCAACGTCATTTCTCGGTTGGCTGCTGGTTCGGCTGCTGCTTTCACCCATTCGCGCACTCAATGCCTATGCCGCTCAGACCCGCAGCCAACCCCGCCAAGCCGTTGACCCACCTGAACAATCCGGAACAGCTGAATTGCACATGATGGCGCAGAACGTCGTTGATATGGCCGAACACCTGCGCAACCGGGAAATGACCATTCGCAGTTTCACCGATCACGTCAGCCACGAGATCAAAACCCCAGTCTCCGCCATTCGCGCCGCGGCTGAATTGATCGAGGACGGCGGCGCCCTGCCCCTTGAAGATCAAAAACTGCTCGCCCAAATTGAGGGTGCCGCACACCAGATCGAAGAGCAGCTCACAGCCCTACGCGAGGTCGCACGCGCCCGCGAGATGGCCCATCACGGCAGCAGCACGCTCGCCCCCCTGCGCACCTGGCTTGGGGAGGGATTTGCCGATCTTGACCTCTCCTTCTTAGGCATCGAACTGTCGCTGCCTATCGGGGAAAGCGGGTTGCGGGTGATCCTGACGCACCTGTTGAACAACGCCCGCGAACAGGGCGCGCAACGGGTTGTGATCGACGCCGAGCTGCAAGGCGCAGATCTGGCGTTGAACATTACGGACGATGGGCAGGGTATCTCGCCCGGCAATGCGGCACAGATCTTTGATCCGTTTTTCACCACCAAGCGCAGCCAGGGGGGCACGGGTATGGGGCTGACCATCCTGCGAAATATGCTCAGCGTTCATGGCGGCGAGATCGCGCTGCAGCCCAGCGAGAGCGGGGCCTGCTTTGTCATCCGTTTTCCGGGAACCTTTTCGCGCTGAATCCCGCCGATACCCGGCTGGCATTTCTGCCAAACCCCGCTAGGCTGGCAAGCACCCCTTTGCCCGCCGGAGCCTGCTTTATGTTCACTCGACTTATTGTTTTGCTCGCAGCTCTTTGGCTGCTGCCCCTGCCCGCCTCGGCTCTGGACCGCGCCAAGATCGAGCGGCAGTTTCAGGACTGGTTGCAGCAGGAAATCTGGCCGACAGCCAAAGCGGAAGGTGTCAAACGCAAGACCTTTAAGGCGGCCTTTTCCGGTGTGACCCTAAATTGGGATCTGCCCGATCTGGTCCCCCCCGGCACCACAGCACAGGTGCCGCGCCAGCAACGCCAGGCGGAATTTGGCGTGCCCGCCAAGTATTTTAGCCGAGGCGGGCTGGACGGGGCCACCGCCATGGGGCGCAAGATGTTGCAGCGCCATGCCAGCACCCTGGCAAGGGTTGAGGCCGAAACCGGAGTGCCGGGACGGATCGCCATTGCCATCTGGGGCCGTGAAAGCGCCCATGGCCGCGCCAAGATCCCGCATAATGTGTTTCGAGTACTGGGCACCAAGGCCTTTATGAGCACCCGCGCCGAGTATTTCAGCACGGAGCTGCTCGCCGCATTACAAATTGCACAGGCGGGCCATGTGCAGGCCAACAGCATGAAAAGCAGCTGGGCCGGGGCGCTAGGCCAGCCCCAGTTTATGCCCAGCAATTTCCTGAAATATGCGACGGACGGCGATGGCGATGGCCGCGCCGATATCTGGGGATCTGAAGCGGACACACTGATGTCTATCGGACATTTCCTTGCCGAACACGGTTGGCAACAAGGCCGCGACTGGGGATTTGAGGTCAAAGTACCCGCTGCAGTCTCTTGCAGCCTGGAAGGCCCGGATCAGGGCCGCAGCATCGCCGATTGGGAGGCTCTGGGCATTACCCGCGTCTCTGGCCGGCCCTTCCCCGCAGCAGAGCGCACCGGAGAGGGATATTTAATGATGCCAGCCGGGCGCTATGGACCCGCCTTTATTGTCACGCCCAATTTCTATGTGCTGAAGGACTACAACAAAAGCGATCTCTATGCGCTGTTTGTCGGCCATGTCGGTGACCGTATTCGATATGGCGTGGGCGATTTCACCAACCGCTGGCAGAGGCTGGACAGGCTTTACCGCTCAGATGTGGCCGCCATGCAGCGTGGGCTCGAAGCCCTGGGCCACGATGTTGGCGGCGCCGATGGCTTGGTGGGGTTTAAAACCCGCCGTTCCATCGGCCGCTGGCAAGAACGTATGGGTAAAGAGCCAAGTTGTTTCCCAGATAGTTCAATGAAATCATTGGCTTCAAACTAGTGTGATCGAGAACCCCTGCCCCCTCGCACCGGGTTTCAACCCGTGCTATAGCAGCGCAGATTTCAACAAGCGGCCCCTCCCCGGTCGCGAGGCCATGATGCGACAAAGCCCCCTTTCGCATCACGACGGCAGGACAGAAGACAACACATGAAACGCGTTCTGGTTACCGGCACCGCCGGCTTCATCGGCTATCACCTCGCCAAGCTCCTGTTGGACGAGGGTTTTCGTGTGCATGGCTTTGACGGCATGACCGAATACTATGATGTTGCACTGAAACGACGTCGCCATGCCATGCTGCTGCAGCACCCCAATTTCACCGCCACCGAGGCGATGCTGGAGGATGCCGCAGGATTTGACACTATGGCGGATGGTTTTGCTCCGCAGGTGATCATTCACCTCGCTGGTCAGGCAGGCGTGCGCTATAGCCTTGAAAACCCGAGGTCGTATCTAGAAACCAATGTCATGGGCACCTTCAATGTGATGGAGGCTGCCAAACGCCTGAAGGTCGAACATCTGCTGATGGCCTCCTCCTCTTCGGTCTATGGCGGCAACGATGTGATGCCCTTTACCGAGCTGGACCGCACCGATGCGCCGCTCACCATCTATGCCGCCAGCAAAAAAGCAAACGAAAGCATGGGCCATTCCTATGCGCATCTCTGGGATCTACCGACCACCATGTTCCGGTTTTTTACCGTCTATGGGCCCTGGGGGCGGCCTGATTTGGCGTTCTATAAATTTGCCGATGCCATCCTAGAAGACCGCCCCATCGACATCTACAACCACGGTGAGATGTACCGAGATTTCACCTATGTCGATGATCTGGTGCGGGGTATCCGCCTGTTGATCGACGTGGTGCCCCAGCGCCCTGCCAGCAAGGACGAGATTGAAGAGGGAGATAGCCTGTCTCCGGTGGCGGCTTATCGGGTGGTCAATATCGGCAATTCGGAAAAGGTACGGCTGCTGGATTTCATCGATGCAATCGAGACCAGCCTCGGCAAAAAAGCCATCCGCAACTACATGGAGATGCAGATCGGCGATGTGCCTGCGACCTGGGCCGATGCGACCCTATTGAAATCCCTGACGGGCTATCAGCCGCAAACGGATTTTCGTGAGGGTATTGACCGCTTTGTGCGCTGGTTCCGAGACTACTATCAGAAATAGCAGCCCCAGCCGATTGTTGCGTCCAAAGACCGTTTCAGCCAATCCGATGTGCGATCATATTGAGGATCTGCTCGGCGGTATCGGCATTGATCACCCTGCCCTTCAGTTCGATCCGCAGCCCATCCACTGAAACCTCAGCGCTTAGCGCGCCACCTTTGGGCAGGTCGCGGCTGGGAATCTGGGTGATCTCCTGCGGGCGCCCGCCGCGGGATTTGTCACGAGGCGCAACGCTTGCGCTTTTCATGGCTTTTTGCAGCAGAACCCATTCGGATTTGGCATCCTGTGCCCTTGCCTCTGCCAGGGCAGCGCGCAGCTGGCCTTGGCTCCCTTCCCGCAATGCTGTCGCCAGGGCGAGCCCCGCTTTTTCAGTCAACCCAGTTGGAAATTGCAGCAGATCGCCCAGGGCTTCGTGCACCTTGGCAAAGCTGCGCACCTTGGAACGCTTGGCCTTGGACGCCGTTCCAAACAGCGCGTCCACGGCAGCTTCGACCGAGGAAAAGACCGACTGATCCGCGGCCAATACTGCAATGCGTCCACGCTCGTAATGGCTGAGGTTGGCGCGAACCTCGTTTTCCTCGACCATCGACACATAGGCCGCCTGCCCCGCATCCGCGTCACGGACAAAGGCCGGGATCTGGACAAAGCGCTCGCTGTCGGCCGCCAGGGCGCGATAGGCCTGCAGCCGGCGAAAGCCAGAGATAAGCCCGTATCCAGCCTCAGTCTTGGCGACCTCGATGGGGGCACGCAACCCGTTTTCCTTGATCGAGGCCTGCAGCTCGGCCATGGCCTCGGCGTCCTCAATCAGACGATCGCGGCGGATGAAATCCTGATCAATATCCGCAAGCGCCAGCATCTGAACGACCAGCCCCTCCTGCTCGGCCTCACGCCAGCGCGCCGCATCGCCCTGATCCCGGGCCAGCGCCACACGATCCGTAACCCCGGCCATACTATTGAGGCTGGCGGCTTCGGCCGCGACCTGGGCGATGGGCGGCACGGTTGATTTGGTCTCAAACGGATTGGCCGAGGGTTTCGTCGCGAAACCTTCCTCCAACTCTTGCAACTCGCTGGCATCCGGGGCGATCAATCTTCTGCGTTTAGCCATTGTGCTCATCTCCCATATTGGCATCGCGCCACCAGCACCCGATCAGTAGTTCCTTGAATTCCGCATAGGTGCGATCAAATGTTTCCCGCCCACGCACATAGGTATCGCGGTTAAAGTCACGGTAATCCGCTTCGTAGATGCCGTTCACCTGCTCACCGGCCTGGCCCACAAGCGCGGTATAATCCTGCCGGTAGGCATTCATGAAATCACCAAAATAGGCCTGGATCACATTGGCCATATCGGTCTGTTGGCTGGCATCAAAACGCGTAACGATGGCCCGTACAACATCCCATTCAAACTTGATTTCCGGTAACCCCGCCGCACGCTGTGCAGTGTTTTCACCATCCTCGATGGAGGCAAAGGTGGTGTAGAGCATGTCAAAGAAGCGACCGGTAGAGTCAAACTCGAGGTAGGAGGCCCCGAGGGGAACCAGCAGGATATCCGCCGCCGCCAAGGCGTTGATGGTCAGATAGCCAAGCGCCGGAGGCGTATCGAGAAAGATGACATCGTAGTCATCCAGGATCTTTTCATCCTCTAAGAAGTTGGTCAGACCATCCCACAGCGGCCAGCTCCGCAGCCCCATGCGCCAGACCGGGATCTGAAATTCGGCCCAGTAGAGATTGAGTTGCGCGCCGATAAGATCAATATTGGGCCAGTGGGTTTTCTGGATGACATCCTGAGGTGTGGTCTTCAGGGCCTCTTGCAGGGTTTCGTCCAGCGGGATCTCCGGCTGGCTCGCTGCTGCGCGGACTTCGTTTTCCGCCTGAACCGCTTTGGCATAATCCTTGGCCATGAGCGGAAAGACGGTCTGCCATTCATCAGCAACCTTGCCGCCCATGATTGAGGTCATGGACCCCTGGCTATCGAGATCAATGACTAGGACCTTATACCCATCCAACGCCGCCGACATGGCCAGGTGCGCAGCCGTCGAAGTTTTCCCTACGCCACCCTTAAAATTTGCCACCGAGACGACCTTGGCGGGCAGGCCCTCGGGCCTGTAAGGCAGGTACTCTTTGGTGCTGACACCTTCGCTGGCAAAATGTTGGCGCAGCGCCAGAACCTCTTCGAGGGTAAACCATTTCGAGCCGCCTTCGCCTTCACCCTGGGGGAGATCAGGATTGGCCTTGAGCACCCGACGCAGATGGGCGGGGGCCACCGGGATCAGATATTTCGTGATCTCCCAGGTCGAGAATTTACGCAGCCGTTTCTGGCCATCCGGGGCGTAGCCCCGCCGTGCCAGGTCTTCACGTCCCTTGCTGCAAAAGGCAGCGGCCTTGGCAAATCGGGCGGTGCCGATTGCATCTGGCAGCTTCTTTGCGGCTGTCTCAGGGTCAAGATTGAGATAGGGCGGCAGGGAAGGTGAGGGGGGTTTGCTCATATTGTTGCCTCGTAACATGTTCGCCTTTTTGGCGTATGTTGGGAAAATTAACGGACATCCTTGGATCAATCCAGCATTGTCTGCTTTTTTTGCCTCAACCGTGGCAAATTCACAGGTTTCGCCGCGAAACCACCAAAAAACAGAAAAATCTGCACAACAAACGTTTAGTTTTTTTTGGATTTTTAGAATCTTTGGTCCTTAAAAAACATTGTTTTTCAATGCTGTAGTCTGTTTTGGGTGCCTGAAAACAGGCTACAGGGTACCATTTTACGGGATCTAAGGTACCCATCAACAGGTTTATGGGTCGCTGGCTTCGGGTTTTGAGGTGCCGATTCTCGGGACGGTGTTCGGGGCGATATTAGGCACTTCAGCGGGGTGTTAGGCCCTAAAATGACTCTGCGCGAGCTCTGGGGTGGTGCCCATGTGTGGGGTGTTTTTGCGACTGAGCCTCGTTGGCGATGGGCGTGATGATTCTAGACGGCTGTGACCTCTCCTGTAATTGGGTACCTTTGAGGTGACGTTTTGGGAACCTGTGCGTGATTGAAACATGGGTACCTTATATGGCATGATGTCGCAAAAATCGAGCAGGTATTTGAGATGAGCGATTCCCAGATCGACATGGATTCCCTATCCGGCGCATTGCGCCGCGAAACCGTAAAAAAGAACGTGGCCGCGATTCATATCAGCGGCAAGCTCAGCCTGTTGCAGCGCAAGCTGTCCAATGTGCTTTTGCTCAATGCCTATGACACCCTGACCACGGCGCAGAGCCACACGATTGATGCGCGCACCCTGGCGACGATCGTTGGGTACAACTCCAACGATTTTGACACCCTACGTGCCAGTCTGCGAGCGCTGGCCGAAACCGTTGCAGAGTGGGACATGCTGGATGAAAAAGGGCGGCAGGAATGGGGAGTCTCCTCGCTGCTGTCCTTTGCTAAGCTGAAGAATGGTGTTTGCGAATATGCCTATTCCCCGGCTTTGGCCCAGAAACTGCATGACCCCAAAATCTATGCGCTGATCAATGTGCATATTCAGCGCAATTTCAGCTCTGGCCACGGACTGGCGCTCTATGAAAATTGCTATCGTTTTGTGCGCACCCGCTCGACAGGTTGGTGGAGCCTAGAGACCTTTCGCAAACTGATGGGTGTAGATGGGTCCAGCTATTACGAGAGCTTCAAACACCTGAATGCCAAAATCATTAAACCGGCGGTGGGCGAGGTGAATAAGAGTTCGGATATCATCATCACGCCGGAGTTTCAGAAGAAGGGGCGATCCGTGAGCGACATCCGCTTTCTGATCAAATCCAACCCCCAGATGGCAATGTTCCAGATTGATGACAGCGACGGGATGCGCAACCTGGCCACCTATAAGGCGCTGCGCGGGCAGGGGGTCTCTGACCGTTTGGCGCGGCAATGGATCACCGAACACGGCGAGGACTATGTAAAGCAGAAGCTTTCGCTGATGGGCGAACAGGCGCAGGTCAAGAGCTCCGTGGGCTATCTTTCCGCGGCGCTGCGCGATGACTATCAACCGCAGAAGCCTGTGGCGAAACCTGAACCGAGCCCCGAAGCACGAGAGGCCGCCCGATTGCGAGATCTGGACCGTGCCAAAGAAGAAGCCGATTATGCGGCGCGTCAGGCGGAACGGGCAGGGCGCGCGCGTCGGCTTGATTTGGTCGAGGAGTTGGTTTCGCGGCGAAACCCCACTCAGCGGGATGCCGACAAGCAGTTGTTCATGGCGGGGTTGGACGATGATCTGGAACGCGAAAACTTTCGCGCCCATGGCTGGCGGTCCGCCCTGAATGCCAGCGCGATTATTGCCTTTTGGCAGGAGCTGGAACCGGAGGCCTTTGAAACCTGAGAGCTGGAAGGGCAGGGGGTATTAGGAGCTCTGTTGCTCGGATTGGTATCTGCGAAGTTCCAGGTTCACCCGCGACGTAAAGAGCTGAAACATGTCTGAATCCAGCGTTTCATACATGAGCTCTTTGTCGTGTTGCAGCGCAAAATGGCCAATGACGGATCCGTTTTCATCACGGATATTGAGACCAAGATAGGAGACTAGGTTGTGCTGTTTGTTTTGGTCCTGTTCAGGAAATTGCTCCTGCAGCACGGTTGGGACGAGAAAGACATCCTTATCCTTTAGATGTGCGCAGGGGGTGCCCTCATAGGCAACTATTTTGCCTTCGGAGGCCTCGATCAGTGCGCCGTCCTGGCAGCATGTCAGCACGCGGAAACAGTTGTCGTTGTCAGCCAGACATTCAGCGATAAAGACGACCCGGATTTTAAGCATGGTTTGCATTTGTTGGCAGAGCAGTCGCAGCGCCTCCAAGTTCCCCCTATGGTCTGGCCGCTGCATCAAAGCCGACAGCATCTGCATGGCATGAACGGTTGCCAGTTCCGCGCCCAACCGTTCCACAAAAAGCTCGATCGTTTCGATAACGTTGTCGGCCTCTTCCTGATCGACGTCACGCCGCCACGCGGCCTGTATCAGGCCGATTGTTTCCCCGTCCCGGTTTTTGAGCGGAAAGCCGATATAACTGTGTATTTTTTCTTCTATGAAAAATGAGTCCTCGGGATAGGCCTCTTGGACCTTGCACAGAAAGGTCTGCCGCGTTTCGTTTTTGATCACGTCAAAGCAGGGGGTGATGGTTGCGTCGTAGCTGAATTCGCCCAGTGACCTGCCATCAAAGCAGCTGGCCAGAACATTGATCCGCTCGCTCTCCGTCACTATCAGCTCGCCAATTGTGACCAGATCGATCTCAAAGCAATCCGCAAGTGTGTCGGTGAAGATCTGCATGAAGTCCTGACCGGTTGAGGTGGCAAGAACCATCAACTCATCGGAGCTATCCGGACTATGCCAGTCTTGATTTCCTGTGCCGGTCATAGGGGCTCCCGTAACACTCGTACCAATAGATTGCCCTCTGCGAAGGCACATTCAAACAATCTGATCCCAAGCGAGGGTTCAGTTGAGATCGACTAAGGCCAAAACCGGAAAACCGGTTCTTAGATCTGCCTGTACAATTGTGAATAGTTCTGCAGGCAGGCTCATGGCAACAAAATCTTGCAGCTTTGAGAATGTTACGCCCTATCAGGCCGTCAAGTATTTTCAGAATGTGACATGGTCTTGTTGCGTATTGCAGTTCTTTGTCAGGTTCTGAAACGTGGAAGCCATAAGAACTCATGGCGGCAGAGTGTCAGACGACTGGCTTCATCCAAGAAGGGGCTTCAGGAAGTTTAAGCAGCCGACTGGGCCTTACTAGCTGTATTTTAATCCGCAATAAGTGACAGCGCGAAGCCGTACTGATGAGCAGTCTGAAGCTACGATCGCGCATAAACGTCTTCATAGCGAACGATGTCATCTTCCCCGACGTAGGCGCCAGTCTGTACCTCGATCAAAACCATCGGTACTTTACCGGGGTTTTCCATCCGATGTACGCAGCCGACCGGTAGATAGACCGACTGGTTTTCAGTCACCAGCCTTACCTCGTCGTCAATGGTCACTTTTGCGGTGCCCTCGACGACGACCCAATGTTCCGAGCGGTGGAAATGGCTTTGTAATGATAGGCTGGCGCCGGGGTGAACCATAATCCGTTTGACCTGGAAACGGTCTCCCACCACCAGGCTTTCAAACCAGCCCCAGGGACGGTGATCCTTTGGAAAGGCTGTGGCCTGAATCGCGCCTTTTTCTTTCAGTGCGGAAACGGCAAGCTTCACATCCTGTGCACGGGATTTATCTGCGATCAGAACCGCGTCGTTCATTGCGACGGCCATGATGCCGTCCAAACCAATGCCGACAACCTCTAGTCGGTCACTGTCTGACCGCAGGAGGCTGTCGGTGCAGTCAATAGCGGTAGCCCCGCCGCTGGTCACGACACCTTTTTCGTCAGGCCCTGCTTCGCGCCAAACCGCATCCCAGCCGCCAAGATCGGACCAGGCCGCATCAAAGGGCACCACTGAAAGGTTTTGGGCGTGTTCCATAACGGCGTAATCAACAGAGATATCATCCGCTTTTGACCAAGGCTCGGGGGCTAGGCGCAGAAAGCCAAGATCGACCTGGGCGTCGTCCAGAGCAGATTGCACTGGCGCAATCAGATCGGCGGCATGGGTCTTGAAGGCGGCTATGATGTCTTTGGCGGCAAACAGAAAAATGCCAGCGTTCCATTTGAAATTCCCAGCAGCCAACATTTCTGTGGCGCGGGCGACATTTGGTTTCTCGACAAACTGTTTGAGCCGCACTGGTCGGCCAGTATCGGCAGGCTTTTCAGCCAGTTCGAGATAGCCGTAAGCGGTTTCCGCGTGTGTCGGCGTGATGCCAAAGGTCACCAGCTGGCCTTCGGCCACAGCCTGCAAGCCCTGGGTCAGAGCGGCATGGAAGGCTGCAACATCAGGAACCACGTGGTCAGAAGGGGCAACCAGCAAAATCGACTCGGGGTCTTGTGCATATGCATTTTGCGCAGCAGCGAGAACCGCAGGAGCGGTATTGCGCCCTTCAGGCTCGATCAGGATTGCGCCGGGGTCAATGCCAACGGCCTGCAACTGTTCGGTGACAATAAACCGAAAGTCAGAATTGGTCAGGACCATGGGGGCTGCAAATTCGACACCATTGCCCTGATCCGTCAGCCGTTTGGCGGAAGCCTGAAACAGGGTTTCTTCGCCCATCAATGGCACAAATTGCTTTGGATAGCTTTTACGCGACAGTGGCCACAATCGGGTGCCAGAGCCTCCGCAAAGAAGAATAGGGATAATTTGAGTCACTAGGGGATACCCAACGAGACAGAAGTTGCACTGGTTTCTTGGTATCGGAGCATGGGGCTCGAAACAAGGTCGTGGGTCACTTTGTTGTATAAATTCGTTTTTTTTGGTTTTCACGACACGGAAGTTGGTCGTGTTTGGATCCGGGCGCAGCACTTAGCTCATAAAAAGGGCTGTTGTCCGGCCTCAGGGCGAGGGCTGCGATATGCTCGTAGCAAGGGTCCAAGTGTATACTGATCGCAAAGACATCCTGAAGAAAGCGCCCGGGGGCAGCTCCATCGGATTGCAGTTTGAGCAACAGGTGAGCTCTACAAGCGCAGATCCGAGGCCTCGGGGGGGAGGATATATTTCAGATCGTAGAGCACGGCGCCTTCGGTCCCAAAGGCGCGGAAATCTCTGTCTTGCATCTTTGCGAACTCGGCGTGGGCCACGGCGAGGATGATGCCATCATAAGCCTGCTGTTCCGGCTGCTCCACCAGCTTTAGGCCCAGGGTGGCCCTCGCGGCGATTGGATCTGCATGGGGGTCATGCACATCGACAGTTAGCCCATAGTCTTCCAAACCTTGGACCACATCCACAACCCGTGTGTTGCGCAGGTCAGGGCAGTTTTCCTTGAAGGTCAGCCCCATGATCAGAACCCGATGCATTGGTTTGCCACGTTTCACCAGTGCCTTGATCATCTGTTGGGCGACATAGGTGCCCATCCCGTCATTCAGGCGGCGTCCGGCCAGCAGGATGTCCGGGTGATAGCCCAGGCTCTCGGCCTTGTGCGTCAGATAGTAGGGATCGACGCCAATGCAGTGTCCTCCGACCAGACCGGGGCGGAAGGGGAGAAAATTCCATTTGCTGCCCGCCGCCTGCAGGACGGCTTCGGTGTCGATGCCCATGCGGTTAAAGATCATCGCCAGCTCATTGACCAGGGCGATATTGATGTCGCGTTGGCTGTTTTCGATCACCTTGGCGGCCTCGGCCACGCGGATGCTGGGGGCCAGATGGGTGCCGGCGGTGACAACCTCATTGTAAAGGGCATCGACCTCTGCGGCCACCTCGGGGGTCGAGCCTGATGTGACTTTAGTGATATTGGCCAGGCGGCGGTTCTTGTCACCAGGATTGATCCGCTCGGGTGAGTAGCCAACATGGAAATCCTGGTTGAAGCGCAGACCGGATTCTGCCTCCAGCACCGGCACGCAGTCTTCCTCAGTCGCGCCGGGATAGACGGTGCTTTCGTAAATCACTAGATCACCAGGCTTGAGCACCGCCCCAACGGTTTTGGAGGCCGCCAGTAGCGGGCGCAGGTCCGGCCGGTGGCTGGTATCCACGGGGGTAGGGACGGTGACAATATAGATCTTGGCGTCAGTGATTTCAGTGGGGTTCGCGGTGAGCGTCAGGTGGGTTGCCTTGGCCAGCTCTTGTTCCGAGATCTCGCCGGTCTGATCATTGCCTGTGCGCAGCTCGGAGACGCGTTTTTCGTCGATGTCAAATCCAAGGGTAGGGCGGTTGCGCCCAAAGGCCACCGCCAAGGGCAGGCCGACATAACCAAGGCCAATGATGCAAATCTGATCTGGCATGTTCTGCTCCTGCAGGGATTGGGCGTCGGGTTTCTGACGCGCTTTTGCAGATGCCCATATAGTCATTTGCCCAGCTCTGGACCAGCCCTGCTGCGCGTCAGATTTCATCTGCTGCCCGGTTGTGACCTTTCCGGTTTGGCTTGGTCCGGAGTTTCGACTACACACAACTTCGCATAGGGGAAGAGTACTGTAGGTGTGGAATGAAGATTGCCGTTGCCGGAATAGGATATGTGGGCCTGTCGAATGCCGTCTTGTTGGCGCAGAACCATCAGGTGACGGCTGTTGATGTGACGCAGGCGCGGGTCGAAATGATCAATGCCCGCAAATGTCCCATTGTTGATGCTGAACTAGAGCGTTTTCTAGCAGAAAAGCCACTACAGCTGGACGCGACACTTGATGCAGATGTCGCCTATCGCGATGCCGAATTTGTGATCATCGCGACACCGACGGATTACGATACCGATAATAACTACTTTGACACCTCGAGCGTTGAGGCGGTGATTTCTCAGGTGTTGGAGATCAATCCACGGGCCACAATTGTCATCAAATCCACCATCCCGGTGGGATTTGTGCAGCGTATTCGGGAAGAGCTGGGCATCGAAAACCTGATGTTTTCACCGGAATTCCTACGCGAAGGTCAGGCGCTTTATGATAATTTGCATCCCTCGCGGATCATCGTCGGCTCACAAAGCGAAGCGGCCCACAGATTTGCCGACTTGCTGATTGAAGGCGCGGTGAAAAAAGACGTGCCGGTTCTCTTCACCGATCCCAGCGAGGCCGAGGCGATCAAGCTCTTTGCCAATACCTATCTCGCGATGCGGGTGGCTTTTTTCAACGAACTGGACAGCTATGCCATGGCGGGTGGCATGGAGGCGCGCCAGATCATCGAAGGCATCGGCTATGATCCGCGGATCGGCAATCACTACAACAACCCCTCATTCGGGTATGGCGGCTATTGTCTGCCTAAGGATACCAAGCAGCTCTTGGCGAATTACTCCGAAGTGCCGCAGAATCTGATCCGTGCCATCGTTGATGCAAATCATACACGCAAAGATTTCTTGGCAGAGCAGATTATTGCCAAGGCGCCCAATGTGGTGGGCATCTACCGCCTGGTGATGAAGGCGGGGTCGGATAATTTCCGCCGCTCTTCCATTCAAGGCATCATGAAGCGGATCAAGGCCAAGGGCATCAAGGTCGTGGTCTATGAGCCGGTCCTGCAGGAGGATGAGTTCTTTGGCTCGGCGGTATTGCAGGATCTGGAGGCCTTTAAGCAGGTGTCCGATGTCATCGTTGCCAACCGGGTGACCGATGATATTCGCGATGTCGAGGCCAAAATCTTTACCCGCGATCTGTCGGGCACCGACTAGATCGGCCCGCGCCAACAATGAATGCCCCAATGCCTAGGCTGGGGCATTTTTTACGCCGCCCAGATGATCTGCAGCTCTTCGCGGAAGGCGAAACGCACCAGGTGATCGCTGATTACTTTTCTCCAGCGCGTCAGATCGCCCCGTGGCCCCGTGGTGGCGATGATTGTCAGCTGATGATCTGTGGCACTCATCTCGACTCGATTACCGCTGTCGAAACGCACGCTGCCTTGGGCTTCGTCAAACTCCGCAGTGCCTTTGTGCGACCAATGCTTGCACAGCTGTTGCAGGTAGCGGCTGGCGCTCTCGGTTTGGGCCACGCCGGTTGCAATTTGATCGGGCAGCAGCGCCAGCGCGGCCTTGGCGGTGTTGCGCATGGCAGCGGCAAAGAGTGTGACGTCGATATTGGTGGCGACAAAGGTGGCCCCGGCATCCAGACAGGCGCGCTGCATCTTTGGGTTCAGCGTCAGGATACCGCCGGCCTTACCCGAGGCAACAATCTTACCCATGGCCTCCAGAACTGTCGCTTCGACCTCGGGCGCTCCAGCATTGCCGATAAAGCCCATGTCGGCGGCCAAATCGGCGGGACCGATGAAAACACCGTCGACGCCCTCGACCTTTAGGATTTCATCCAGTGCCGCCATGCCCTTGCGGTTTTCCACCTGCACCAGCAGGCAGATTTCAGCGTCTGCGGTCTGCAGGTAGTCCGGAATCGCCGAGAAGTTGGAAGCCCGCGCCAAGGCCGAGCCGACGCCGCGAATGCCATGGGGCGGATAGGTGACGGCCCGGACCAGTTCGCGGGCCTGATCAGCGCTTTCGACCATGGGGATCAGCAGGGTCTGGGCGCCAGCATCCAAATATTGTTTGATCATCCAGGTCTCGCCAATGGTGGGGCGCACGATGGCATGGCTGTCATAGCCCGCCAGCACCTGCATCTGCGCGGTGATCGAGCGCAGATCATTGGGCGCATGCTCTGCATCAATCAGCAGCCAGTCAAACCCGGCCCCGGCGCTGATCTGCGACACATAGGGGTCGGCCAGACCCAGCCAGCAGCCCATCTGTGGCTTCCCGGCTTTCAAAGCGGCTTTGAACGGATTGTGCGGAGCAGGCATAATGATGTCCTTATGCGGGAATGTTTGACGTTAGAGGAGCCTTAGGCGAAGCGAATGTCAACTGACCCAAAGGGGCCAAAATCGGCGTGAATATCCGCACCTGACGGGCATTCAACTGGGCGGATAAAGCTGCCCGAAAGGATCACCTGTCCGGGGGCAATGCTCTGGCCATACTGCGCCATGCGGCGGGCCAGCCAGACCACGCTTTCCACAGGGTCATTCAGCACACCGGCACCCAGGCCGGTTTCTTCAACCTCGCCATTGCGCGAGGTAATCGCCCCGACCCAGCGCAGATCATGGGCATCCACCGCGTGGCGTTCACGTCCCAGAACGATCCCTGCGTTGGCGGCATTGTCGCTGATGGTGTCATAGACAGAACGCGTTTGGCCGGTTTCTGGATCGGCGCGCAGGATCCGCGTATCCAGGATCTCGATCGAGGGGGTCACGTAATCCGTGGCAGCAATGACCTCTTTGCGGGTGACATCCACGCCGCCAATGGCGGATTTCATCACAAAGGCGATCTCGGCCTCAATGCGGGGCTGGATAAACCGACCCGCTGGCACGGTTGCGCCGGTTTCAAACAGCATGTCGTCAAACAGGATGCCGCTGTCGGGGATGTCGATGTTGAGCGCATATTGCATCGCCTTGGAGGTGAGACCGATTTTCCAACCGATCACCTTTTGACCCGCCGCCGATTTGGCGCGGTAGATGGCGTTTTGCACTGCATAGGCATCATCCATGTCCATTTCCGGATGGCGTTTGGTCAGCAGACCAATCTGTTCCCCTGTCTGTTCAGCCTGGAGCAGATCGGCTGCGGCCTGGGCGTGATCCTGTGGGGTCATGACAGCACCTCGTCCTCAACGCCATTGCGCAGGGTGCCGATGCCTTCGACCTCGATCTCGATCACATCGCCGGGTTTCAAATAACGCGGCGGATCAAAGCGGGCACCGGCCCCGGTAGGGGTGCCGGTGATGATGATATCGCCAGGCTGCAGGGTCATGAAGGTGGAGATATATTCAATCTCGCGGCGGATCGGGAACATCATCCGTGACAACACATCGTCCTGACGGACTTCGCCGTTGACCCGGGTGATGATGCGGGCGTCATCGAGCTGTTTGGCATCGGTAAAGGGCACCAGCCAGGGGCCGATGGCACCGGATCTGTCCCAGTTCTTACCTTGTGTTACGTTGAATTTGGCGTGGCGCACCCAATCGCGAATGGTGCCCTCGTTGCAGAGCGTCAGGGCGGCGATATGGTCATAGGCGTCGTCCTGGGTAATGCGGCGACCGCCCTTGCCGATGACAATGGCAACTTCGCCCTCATAGTCCAAGGTGTGGTTCTCCGGCGGTCGTACCAGGTTTTGGTCGTGACCGGTAAAACCACTGGAAAAACGGGGGAACAGCGACATGTATTTTGGCTGCGCGCTGCCATCCTTGTATTCGGCGTTACGGTCCGGGAAGTTCACCCCCACGCACAGGATGCGCGGCGCATTGGGCAGCACCATTTCATAGGTGAAATCGCGATGGGTGACGGGGCGGTCAGCGGCGAGACTGGCCAATTCCGTGAGACCCTCTGCGGCAATCACATCATAGAGCGTTGCCCATTGAGGGCAGAGCGCATTGAGGGCGATCATACCTTCCTCGGTGACGGCCCCATAGAAAGTCTCACCCTGGGCTTTATAGGTTGCAAAACGCATCTGGTTCCTCCTGCGCGGCTGGCCCTGTGGGCGCGGCCCCCTAAGTGTAGTTTGTATCGGTGCCGCCCGGTCAGACCGGGAAGATCACATTTGTCTGTCCGGTGCCGGAGGAGGGGAAATACTCGGTCACCACCTCGCATTTTCCCGCATATCCGTCCCAACCCAGCGCCCCATAGAGCATCGCCGTGTCATGCATCGAGCCCTCGCCGCAGCAGAACTGCGCATAGTCTCCCAGCATCTTGAGGAAGGTGGCGTGATCGCCCTGTTTCCACATCTCCAGCACATGCAGGTCCATCTGCCGGTTGAACTCGGAGGAGATGGTAAAGGTGCCATTGTTGGCGGCATAGTCCTTGTTGGCCCAAATCTTGTGGCTAAGGCTACCAGAGGCCACCAAGAGGACCTTTTCATCTGAGGCTTCAATGGCTTTGCGGATGGCTTCGCCGACAATACGGCTCTCATCGTGCCCATGTACCGTGGCCCAGGCCGCGATGGAAACCACCTTCATCTCGTGCTCGCGGGCCATGAAACGCATCGGCACCAGGGTGCCATATTCCAGCTCGAGACTGTCGAGTTGGTGACAGAGTGTGTAGGCACCCCTGTCGGTGGCCGCCTTGGCAATAGCTTCACCCAGTTCGGGGTTGCCCTCGTAAGAATAGGGCAGGTTCTGAATGAACTGGGGGAATTCATTTGAGGTGAAAAGCCCCTCGAAATTTTTGTTGGCATTGATGTGGAAGCCCGCGTTGATCACCCAATGGGTGTCGCAGATCACCACGGTGGTGGCTCCCAACGCCTTGGCCCGGCGGGCAATTTCGCCGTGGCCGTCAATGGCGGATTGGCGTTTGCCTTTGATCGGGCCCTCCTGCTCGGACATGAGCATGGTGGGCACATGGGTCATCTTGGCGGCGAGAACAATCTCTCCCATGGGGTCTCTCCTTGTTGCTCGCGGGGGAGGGGCCAGCCCCTCGATTTCAAATAGGATTTGAAATCTCACCCCGGGATATTTTTGGCCAAATGAAGCCGGAAAAGGGCGTCAGGCGCCCAGGCGCATGATCTTGTGCTGGCCAGTGGCAAAGCCGATGTGTTTTTGCTCCATGTAGAAGTCAAAGCTCCAGTCGCCGCCATCGCGGCCGATGCCGCTGGCCTTGATGCCGCCAAAGGGGGTGGGGAGGTGGCGGACGTTTTCCGAGTTTACCCAGATCATCCCGGCCTCGAGCTGATCGGTAAAGCGCAGGGCGCGGGTGAGGTCATTGGTCCAGAGATAGCCGGTGAGCCCGTATTGGGTGTCATTGGCCAGCTCCAGCGCTTCTTTCTCGGTGCTGAAGGGGATAGAGGTGAGGACCGGGCCGAAGATTTCCTCTTGAGCGATGCGCATCTGGTTGCTGGCCCCAGTAAAGAGGGTGGGGCGCACGAAATAGCCCTCCTTTCCCAGAGTGGTGCCGCCTGCGGCAACAGTGGCGCCGTCTTGCTGTGCGATGTCAAAATAGGAAGTGACCTTGTCGTAGTGTTCCTTGCTGATCAGCGGGCCGACCTCGCTGGCGGGGTCCAGCGGATGGCCAACCTTGATGTTGTTGACGCGCGCGACCAGCTTAGCCTCGAACTCCTCGCGGATGCTGTCCTGGATGAGCAGGCGCGAGGAGGAGGTGCAGCGTTCGCCATTGATCGAATAGATCATGAAGATCACTGCATCCAGCGCTCGCTCAAGATCGGCGTCGTCAAAGACGATGACCGGGTTTTTGCCGCCCAGCTCCAGATGCAGGCGCTTGAGGGTGTCGGCGCCCTGTTTGGTGATGATGGACCCGGTGCGGCTTTCGCCGACAAAGGCGATGGCCTTGATATCGGGGTGTTCAGTCAAGCGTTTGCCGGCGTCATGGCCGTAGCCGTTGACGGTGTTAAGCACGCCAGGCGGCAGGCCGGCCTCTTCGGCGATCTCGACCAGCAGGCGGGCGGTGAGAGGGCTGTCTTCGGCAGGTTTGTGAACCACGGTGCAGCCCGCCGCCAGGGCCGGGGCGATCTTCCAAGTGGACAGCATGAAAGGCGTGTTCCAGGGGGTGATCACGCCCACAGGGCCGATGGGTTTACGGGTGGTGATATTGAGCAGGGTCGGCGATTGCAGGTGCTGACCGTCGCGGGCCTGTACCACCTGATCGGCAAAATAGCGAAAGTTTTCAGCGCCGCGCAGGGCTGCCTTGGACATGAAGCGCAGAGTCTGGCCAGTGTCCCAGCATTCGCAGAGGGCGATTTCCTCGGCGCGGGCCTCGATGGCTTCGGCAACACGGATCAGGATTTTTTTGCGCTCTGTAGCGGGCATATCGCGCCAGGCGGGGAAGGCGGCCTTGGCCGCTGCGGCTGCGGCGTCGATGTCGGCATCGGAGCCACGCGCGACGTCACAGATCACCGATTTATCCACGGGCGAGATGGACTGGAACAGGCCTGCGGCACCGGGGCGATCCTCGCCGCCGATGCGGTTTTGGACGCCTGTGTCCTGAAACCGGGCCAGAAACCCGCTGAGCTTGGCGATATTGTCGGTCAGGGCGGTCATGAGGATACCTTTTGCGATGCGTTTCCGAGGTGGTCGCGGATGGACCCGGTTTTGGGGGAGAGATCAGGATCGATGTCGCGCATCTCGAGTGAGAGGGCGATAGAGTATCTTGCGATGGCGGGGGCAAGAAAGGCCTGGGCGGCTGCAAAGATGCGCTGCGTTGCGTCTTGCTTTACTTCACCCGACCGGCCAGCACGCAGCCGGATGGAGATGTCGATGAAGCCGTGTTCGGGATTGCCATCAGCGATGGCGTAGTGATCAACGCGAGTGGCGCGGACGCGGATGCCTGCCAGGGGAAAAGTGTCGATCCCGGCGGCGGTGGCGCGAATTTCTTCACAAAGCGCCGAAATATCGACGCGCTGCTCCAGATTGGCCGAATAGTCGATCTGAAAATGGGGCATCCCGCAACCTTTACATGTTAAGTAAAGGCACCATAGCTTCTGGCGCCAGAAGCTGTCAACTAATATTTAACATGACAAGTAAATGCGAGTTTCAATCAAACAGACTTCTCTCATCCCAGCGCTGTGTAGAAGGCAGAGTGCTGGGATGAGAGTGGGGCTGTTTGCGCCTTAAGGCTGAGAGAAACATCCATCGTCTGCAAGCTGGTCCAGAGAGGGCATCACTTTCACTTCCAGATATTCCTCGAGGCCGAATTTTCCGCCCTCGCGGCCATTGCCGGATTGTTTGTAGCCGCCAAAGGGAGAGCCATAGGCCGTCGCATGCCCGTTGATGGCCACGGCTCCGGCGCGTAAGGAAGAAGCGACCCGATACGCGCGCGATTTGCTGCCGGTTTGCACATAGGCGTAGAGGCCAAAGTCGCTGTCATTGGCAATCGCGATGGCGTCTTCTTCGCTGTCAAAGGGGATCATCACCAGGACCGGTCCAAAAATCTCTTCGCGGGCGATGCACATGTCATTGTGGACATCGGCAAAGATGGTCGGCCGCGCGTACCAACCCTGTTCAAAACCTTCCGGCTTGCCCAATCCGCCAGCCAGGAGCGTCGCGCCTTCATCAATGCCAATCTGGATCATGGCTTGGACACGGTCAAATTGCATCTGGTCAAACAGTGGGCCAATATGTGCGCCCTCTTGGGCCGGATCGCCCAATAATTGGGTTTCTGCTGCGTGCTTGGCAATTTCCAGCGCTTTCCCATAGCAACTGCGCTCGACCAGCAGGCGGGTTGGGGCATTGCAGGACTGACCGGTGTTGTGAAAACACTCCTGCACCGAGGCAGTGACACGGGCTTCGAGATCGCAATCAGCAAAAAGCAGGTTGGGCGATTTGCCACCCAGCTCCAACGCTACGCGTTTGATGGTATCGGCGCTGTCTTTGGAGACCTGCACCCCGGCCCGAGTGGATCCGGTAAAGGACATCATGGTGATATCGGGATGGGTCGACAGGGCCGAGCCGACCGAGGGGCCGTTGCCAAAGACGAGGTTGAACACGCCTGCAGGATAGCCTGCCTCATGGATGATTTCGGCAAAGAGGGCGGCGGAGAGGGGGGTGTATTCCGAGGGTTTCAACACGCAGGTGGCGCCAACGGCCAGGGCGGGCATCACCTTTTGCGCGATCTGATTGATCGGCCAGTTCCAGGGCGTGATCAGCCCGCAAACGCCAATGGGCTCGCGTAACACTACGTCGCCATTGGGCAGTTCTTCCTGATCTTCCAAGGCCTCCAGGATATTGGCAAAATCTTCGGCATAGGCGATGCCGCAGGCGGCCTGTTCCTCGCGCGCCATGCTGAGCGGTGCTCCCATTTCCTGGCTGATGGCCTGGGCCATTTCCTCGTTGCGCGCTTCCAGAATGTCGCGCAGACGCCGCAACAGGGCCAGGCGCTCTTCTTTGGAGGTTTTTGAGAAACTTTCAAAAGCGCGAGCGGCGGCGGCAACCGCGCGATCCACATCGGCACGGGTGCCCAGCGAGACCGTACCGATCTGACTGTTGGTTGCCGGGTTCATGATGGGAAAGGGGCTGGGGTCAATCGGATCGACCCAGGCGCCGTCGATATAGAACTTGTCACAAAGGATCATGCTTTTGTCTTTTCTCTCGGTGTCACTGAACAACGGGCTCATGGGCCAGTTCGAGGTGGAGTTTTGTGCCAGTATAAGGATTAGCGGCAATGGCGGCGTCATCAAGCTCAATCCCAAGCCCCGGCTCGGTTGCGGGGATGACATAGCCAGCCTCCCAAGTGATCGAGGATTTCAAGCAGGACATGTAAGCTCCCTCAAAGGTGCCGATGCTTTCCAGGATCAGAAAGTTCGGACTACAGGTGGCGATCTGGATGTTCGCCGCTGCCACCACAGGGCCACAGTAGAGATGCGGCGCTATCTGTGCCTGCCGGGTTTCCGCCATACTTGCGATCTTTTTCGCCTCGAGCAGCCCGCCAACCCGACCCAGATCCAGCTGCAGGATCGAGGCGGCCCCAGTTTCCAGAACCCGGGCAAATTCATGCTTGGTACACAGCCGCTCGCCAGTGGCAATTGGGACCGAGGTGAAGCGGGCGATTTCGGCCATATCGGCGGGGTTTTCCGGCGTCGTGGGCTCTTCGAACCACAGGGGCTCATAGGGTTCCAGCCGCCGCGCCATGCGTTTGGCACCTGATACGGTGAATTGACCATGGGTGCCAAACAATAGATCAGCGCGGGTGCCCACGGCCTCGCGGATACGCTTGCAGAACTGTTCGCTGCGCTCCAGATCCTCCATCCGGGGTTGGTGTCCGTCATAGATGGTATAGGGGCCGGCCGGGTCGAATTTGATGGCAGTAAAGCCTTCATTTACCCGCTGCAGGGCCACCTCAGCTGCCATGTCCGGGTCATTGTAGACATTGGGTGTGTCCGGGTCGGGATAGACATCGCCCTCAGTCGGGTAGAGATAGGTATAGCTGCGGAGCCGGTCATGCACCTTGCCACCCATCAGCTCATAAACCGGCTTGCCCGCTGCCTTGCCGATGATGTCCCAACAAGCAATTTCCAAGCCGCTGAGCACGCCCATCACGGTCACATCCGGACGCAGGGTGAAGCCGGCGCCATAGGATTGCCGCCAGAGCTTTTCGATATGGTGCGGATCCGCCCCATAGAATTGCCGCTCAAACATCTCTTCCGCCATGGCGCAGCACAGATCGGGGCCAAAGGTGGCGTTGTAGATCTCGCCCACCCCGGTGATGCCGCAGGTGGTGGTGAGGCGCACAAAGATGAAATAGCGGCCGCCGTGGCGCGGAGGCGGATTGCCAAAGACAAAGGTTTCGATCTTGTCGAGTTTCATCAGATATTTCCTGTCATTCCGCCGCTTGGGCGCTGTGTGTGTTGTCTTCCAGAACCAGATCTGCGGCGCGGGCGGCCAGCATCAGGGTGGGGGCATTGGTGTTGCCGGAGGTGATGTTGGGAAAGGCCGAGGCATCAATCACCCGCAGCCCGCTGAGGCCATGCACCCGCAGGCGCGCGTCCAGTACCGAATCCTGCGCGTCATGGCCCATTCGACAGGTGCAGCTGGGGTGGAACACGGTGCCGGCCCGGGCGCGGAAATTCTCCAGCAGGGCGGCATCATCCATGGGTAAAATGTCGGGCTCACGTCGCGCCCGGGTGACGGCCTGCATCGCCGGAGTTTGCGCCAGTTCCTGCAGCAGGTGGCTGGCGCGTATGGCGGTCGCGCGGTCTTCTTCGGTTGCCAGGGAGTTCGGTTGGATCAGCGGAGCATCACCGGGATTGGCTGAACGCAGAGTGATCTCGCCCCGGCTGGTGGGGCGGCTGGGTTGGACACAGAGCAAAAAGCCGTTGTCCCGGTCGATTTGCGGTTTGCCGTCAGGCCGTGTCGCATAGGAGGCCGGATTGCAATAGAGTTGCACATCGGGAACATCGGCGCCCTTGGTCCGGGCATAGCCGCTGCATTGATTGACCGGAACGCTTAGCGGACCACGGCGGGTTAAAACATAGCGCAGCCCTGCCATGAATTGTCCCCAGCGATTGCCCAGCGTTGCATTCAGGGTCACCGTGTTGGACCAGTAGAAATGTGACAGTGCCAGGTGGTCCTGTAGCCCGCGCCCAACCTCGGGCAGGTGATGGGCGACATCAATGCCGTGGGTTTTCAACATCCCTGCCGGGCCAATGCCGGAAAGCTGCAGGATCTGCGGCGAGCTGACCGCGCCTGCACTCAGGATCACTTCGCGGCTGGCTGTGGCCTCGTGGATCTGGCCAGCCTGGCGATAGCGCAGGCCGGTGGCGCGCTTGCCCGTCAGCATGATCTGTTCGACCTGAGCCTGGCGGAGAACTGTCAGATTTGAGCGTTTGAGGGCAGGGCGCAGGAAGGCATCCGCTGCCGACCAGCGAAAGCCATTGCGCACTGTGCTGCGGACATAGTTCAGACCTTCGCCCGGCGCATGGTTGCTGTTGCCGGACGGCAGGGCATTCATATTGGTGGATGTGGGCCAGCCCATGTCTCTGGCGGCCGCCAGAAAGTTCTGCGCGAAGGGGTGCATCTGGCCCTGCAGATCGGTGACCCGAACAGGCCCGCCGCCGCGCCGCTGCCTGTTGCCATCCGGGCCAAGCTCGTCGTTGCTTTCCAGTGCATCAAAGCTTTGCCGCACGGCGTCCCAGCCCCATCCCTGGGCTCCGGCGGTCTCCCAGTCGTCAAAGTCATGGGGCAGGCCGCGCACATAGGCCATGGCATTGATCGAGCTAGACCCACCAATCACCTTGCCACGGGGCCAATAGCCTGTGCGGTTCTGCAGCCCGGGGTCGGGCTCTGCCGAAAAACACCAGTTCACCGCCGGGTCCGAAAAGGTGAAGCCATAGCCGACCGGGATCTTGATCCAGCCGCGACGATCACTGCCACCGGCCTCCAGCAACAAGACCTGATGTCCACCACAGCGGGTCAGCTTGTCGGCCAAGACACAGCCGGCCGAACCGGCTCCGATGATGATAAAGTCAAATCTCTGCGTCACAGCGGCATCCTTATGTCTTGTCGGAGCATGAAAGCAGTATTAGGCATAAATCAAACAATGGGTTTTTACCCATAGGCATCATTGAGGTTAAGTATTGGCATGAAGGATCTGCCCCATGTGATCTGGCTCAAGGCCTTTGATTCCGCCGCCCGCCACAACAGTTTTACTGCTGCAGCCAGTGAGTTGGGGCTGACGCCCGCTGCGATCAGCCAGCAGATCAGGCATCTTGAGCAACATCTGGATGCACAATTGTTCCGACGCCTGCCACGCGGGGTGAGCCTGACGGATGTGGGCCAGGCCTATGCGCAGACGATTGGGAAATCCTTTGAAGATATGGCGCTGGCCACCAACGGGTTGTTTGGCAAAAAGCGCACCCGAATCCTGCGGGTGCGTGCTTCGATTTCCTGCGCAGCGCTGGTGATTGGCCCCCGCCTGGCCGCGTTCAAGGCGGCGCATCCGGACATTCTGGTGCAGATGACGACTTCGGTCTGGGCGGACCGTTTTGATGATGAGGCCCTGGATGTTGATATCCGCTACGGGTTGGGAAATTGGGGCGAGGCACAGATTGCGCATCTTGGCCATGAATACGCCGTGCCTGTGTGCCGGGCGGACTATGCCCAGAGCTTTGGCGAGAATCTGACGATCCAATCCCTGGCCGCTGGCGATGTGGTTCAGATCATCGGATCCGAGACCGATTGGGGAAAACTGTCAGAGCTGCATCATCTGGGGCTCAAGGTGACGACGGATTGGTTAAAGGCGGATTCGTCGCTGATCGCTCTGCAAACGGTGTCGGCGGGGCAGGGTGTCACCATGGTGCTTGAGAGCTTTGCCAGGCAGTATCTAGACCAGGGGGTGTTGATTGCCCCTGTTCCCTATCGGCTGCCAAAGCGGCGGTCGCACTATTTGGTTGTGAATGACAGGGCCCAGCTGAAAGAGGAAGTCCGGCTGTTTTGCAATTGGGTGCAATCGCTTTATCAGGAAATGACCTTTTCGGAGGCTGAGCATCCGGGCTGATGGCTGGCTTATAAATCGATCAGGTACGGGTCGCACCGCAGCGCCTTTTCGGGCGCCCCCCCGGGGTCTAGGCGATGTCAGATATCGCGCTGCGCAGGGCGGATAAAAGGAAATCACATTCCTCACGGTTGATGGTGATTGGCGGCGACAGAACTAGCCTGTCTCTCACAGGCCGGACGATGACACCGTTTTCGATACATTTATTGGACATCCGGGCCCCGGCCTGAGCAGTAACCGGAAAGCCCGCTTTGCTCGTTTTGTCAGCCAACAGATCTACGGCCGTGATCAGCCCTTGCCCGCGCACATCACCAACAATTGGCAGATCCATCAGGCTTTGCGCTGTTTCTTGCAGTAGGCGCCGGTGTCCCGTGCAAGGGTCAGTAGGCCCTCACGTTCGATGATCTCGACGTTTTTGAGCGCCGCTGCACAGGCGACGGGGTGGCCAAAATAGGTCAGTCCTATCGAGAAGACTCCGCCGTCACATTGCGGGCGGCTGATGACCTCATAGATCTCGTCCGAAATCAGTGTCGCCCCCAGTGGGATATAGCCTGAGGTAATGCCTTTGGCCGAAACCAGAATATCGGGCTGATAGTCAAATACACTCTCTGAGCCGAACCATTCCCCCAGACGGCCGAAGGCAGTGACCACCTCATCTGCAATATAGAGCATGTCGTGGCGTTTGCAGACTTCCCATATGCGCCGGTGATAGCCCTTGGGGCCGACGAGCACTCTACCTTCGCCCATGATGGGTTCAGCAATACAGGCGGCGACATTTTCTGCGCCATGTTGTTCAATTCTGTTCTCAAACTCCTGCACCAGACCTTCGCAATAGGCCTCTTCGGTCATGGTCCCCGGTTTAGCATAGAGATTGGCAATCCCGTCCAGCAGACGGCGCCCGTCGGTGACATAGGGGCCCTTTGCGGTTTCGATCACCTCGCTGCCTTCATCTTTGAAGGTGGTAAAATCCGTATAAGTATGCAGAACATGGTTGCGGTCCTTCGCCCAAGCGGAATTGGCGTCTGGTGTGGTTATGGCGATGCCTCCTTGCGCGAAATATGTCAGGGAAA
>NZ_LIKT01000015.1 GCF_001294455.1 Phaeobacter sp. 11ANDIMAR09 | reverse complement strand
AGGCGTGCGGCCAGCGCTAATCAGGGCGGACCTCCTGAATGAGGTGGGTCTGAGCGGGAGAAATGTGGCGCTAACCTTCCTCAAATTCTACCCATGAGAGATTCCGTGGGGGTATTATGCGCTCACAAGATGATTTCCTGGCTCGAAAATCTATTATTGACATGTTGTATTTCGGCCCACCCCACCGGGGGTTGTGCAGTCGGAGAGTGAAAAATTCCTCAATAAAATCAATATCCCGGCCAGGGTTTGTTCAAATATTTTTGTGGTGAAATCAGGAAGGCAACTCCAGCGAGCGCTGCATATTGACGGTGATTCGGCAATTGGTTAATAAATTGTTAATGTAAGCGAAACAATTGGCTCTACCGGTCCAAGACCCGCCGGTTTGCCGTGTTAAAAGGTGACAGAGGCAGTGCTACAATCCTTAGATATCTCCGCGGATGACACTTCCCCATCTCCCGCTACTGCCAGACCCGTTAAACTGAACGCAGTGGTGACCAAAGGGAAAATTCGCGTGGTTCCCAAACCCAGATTGCAGGTGGTTGAACCCGTCACGATCGAGGGTGAAGATCGCGCGCCGCCAATGCCGGAAGACTGCCAGGCCGCGCCTGAACGCACTGACCCAGATGAAGCTGCGCCTGGTGTGCAGCCTGCCGCCCCGGCACCGTGGAACCAAGGGTTCTCTGAAGCCCGCAATGACCCTCAAACGATCGATTCTGAACTTTTGCCGCCGCAGGGACCACCTATGAAAATGATCAAACTTATCGCTGCGGCAGCCGTTTTGGGTATCGCTGCCATCGCCCTGACCTTTTTGCAGTTTTCCGGATCAGATACTGCGGGCCAGAATGACGCTTTGGCAGCGGACCAGGGCTTTAGTCCGGTTATCGCTGCAGCTGATGCCAGCACCCTGCCGACCGCCTCTGCTTTGTTGACCGCGCCACAGGCAGCCGGGGACAATGCAGATATCGTGGCTCAGATCACGGCTGGCACACTCCAAGCGCTGCGCAATGGCTCCGAAACGGTCGCCACTACGACGGCAAGCTCTGCTCCGACGCAGCCCGCCGCCGCCACAGGGGAGGCCAATGGGCTCTATGCAATGGTGTTAACTGCGCTGCAGCAGGGGCAATCACGACAATACATCGATCAGATGGTCAACGAGGCGCACCGCGCACAACAAGTGACGGTGCCTGCGGTGCTGCTGACAAATTCGGGCGAGGTCAATACCAGCGCCTTGCTAACACTGTTCGGCGGCCAGTAGGTCACCGGCAGTTCCTGCGCATCCTCCCTGGTGGAGGCGCTGACACCGCGCGGCGCAGACCAATCAACATCCAATAAAAATATGACAGATTTGACCGGGCTCACACCAAAAGCGTGACACTGATGGCAGGGACCGGGACCTTTGCATCCCTGGGGGGGAACCACATGAAGAATATGCTTTTGGTCGCAACTCTTGCAGTTGCCGGCCTATTTTCAGCACAGACAACCGCCGCCGAGACCTGTGGTGGGTATTACACCGTGAAGTCCGGAGACAGCCTGTCCCTGATTGCTGATCGTCTGTACAAAGATGTCGGCACCTGGAGTACGATCCATTCGCAGAACATCGATGCAATCGGTCCCAAGCCCAATGCAATCCGCGTTGGCATGAAGCTGCGAATGCCTTGCCTCAATGGTCTGCCAACTGGGCTGGAGGGCGGTACTGAAGCCTCCCGTGCGGTTCCGGTTGCGGCCGCCCCTGTGAAAGTGACCCCAGGCAATGCCTCGGTGCGGCAAAAAATCAACCTGCTTACTGGTGACGACTATGCGCCTTTCACCTCCAAGGCTTCGCATAACGGTGGGTTGATTACGGATGTCATGGATGCGGTGATGACATCGGCGGCACCGCAGGAAGGCTATGCCATCCATTGGGTCAACGACTGGGGTTCACATTTTGATCCACTGCTCTCCAATGCCCTGCTGGATGTGGGCTTTCCCTGGTACCGACCCGATTGTGACAGTATGCCCGACAGCTATCGCTGTGTGAATTTCCTGTTCTCGGAGTCGATGTTTGAAACGCTGATGCTGTTGTTTGTCGACAAGGACCGCCCCTTCACCTTTGAAGATGATGCCGACATCCTGGGCAAAACCCTATGCCGTCCCAATGGCTATCTGACCTTTGATCTGGATGGATCTGGCCGCCGCTGGATTGCAGATAACAAGATCACACTAAAGTCCCCCCACACCGTCAAAGACTGTTTTGACATGGTGGCCAAGGGTGAGGCCGACGCCGTGGCGATCAACGAATTCACCGGCCGTAGCGTGATGAAGGAGCATGATCTGGCTGGTCAGTTCAACGTTCTGCCGCAACCTCTTTCGGTGCTCGGCATTCATGCGGTGGTGCACAAAACCCACCCCCGCGCCGAAGAAATGATGGCGCTGGTTAGCGAGGGCCTGAAGAACGTGCGCGACGATGGCACCTATCAGCGCATCATCGAAGACCATCTTTCCCGTATCTGGGCTGAGTTCTAGGAGGGGATGTCATGCTGAAGAAGCTATCAATCTATCTGACCCTGGTTCTGAGCGTGATGAGCCCGGCAGCGGCCTGGGCCATCTGCGACGTAGACTACCGGGTGCAGCCCGGTGATACCCTGTTCTCTATTGCCGAGCATCACTATGGTGATCGAGGCCGGTGGACCCTGATCTACTACGGCAACCAAAGCCGTCTGACAGGGCCGGTCGCTGAACCAGGCAAGGTGCTGCACATTCCCTGCGCCAAGGGAGTTTCGGCCCCCGATGCAACACCTCTGCGCCGCGATGATGCTGAAATGAAGCTGCTGACCGGTGGCGGTTTTGCTCCTTTTACGGATCAGAACCTGCCGGGCCAGGGCTTGATTACTGAGCTGGTCAATGCCGCGATGGAGCTGACGCCCTCGCCAGTGTCATACTCCATCACCTGGGAGAACGACTGGTCCAAGCATTTGTTTCCAAAGCTCAATGACAAAGAGTTCGATATGGGCTTTCCCTGGTTCAAACCGGATTGCGACACCACACCTCAGGACGACCGCTGTGTGAATTTTCATTTCTCCGAACCGTTGATCACCATCCCGATCATGCTGTTTGCCCGCGCCGATGCGGGTTTCGTCTTTACGCAGGACAGCGATCTGGAAGGCAAGACTCTGTGTCGCCCCAAGGGCTATTTCACCCATGACCTGGATCGTCCCGGCCGTCGTTGGCTCAGCGAAGACAAGATCACATTGGTTCAGGCCGAAACCCCTGCAGCCTGTTTTCATCTGGTGAACGAAGGGCGGGTAGATGCGGCCTCAGTAAATCTGTTCCTGGGCGCCAACACCTTGATTGCAGAAGGTCTGCGCGACGCCATCCTGCCTGTAGAACGCCCGCTGTCCGAAGAGGGGCTCCATGTGGTGATTTCCAAGCGTCACTGGCGCGGCACCTCGCATCTCTATCGCATCAATGCAGGGCTGAAGGCGCTCAAGAAGGAGGGGCGGTTTGAAGAAATCGTTGCCCGCCACCTGGAGCTGTTCTGGGCGCAGCTGCAATAGCAGCGAGTGGCACACAGGTGCCACGGGAAGACACTAGACCGCATTTTGAGCCCCCGCTTGCTTCTGTTGGGGGCTCGAATTGATAACAAACCTGCTCTCGTATCTCAGATAGATGAGCCGCCAATCAAGCCTTTGGGTCTAAGATGGGTCCGTGTCCCAGATGCGCTAGGCCTCTGTTTGGGGGGTGCCGCTGACATCGCTGCGGGCAATGGCTACGGATTTGACCACAGCGTAACAGGCAGCGCCTGGGGCAAGATCCAGCGCCTGGGCTGAACGACGGGTGATCCGGGCAAGCACCCGGCCGGCCTCCGTTTTTAGCGACACCATTGCGCCAGGTCCGGTGCCGCTGCGGATCTGTTCGACCTCGGCGGGCAGGATGTTCAGGGCCGACAACCCCTCGGGCTTTTGCCGGGACAGGATCACATCCTGTGCAAGGATACGGACTCTGAGCAGGCTGCCGGGATCTTGTTGGACCCTTGGCAGGAACAGGGAGAGACCCCCGGCGTCCAATTCGCTAAGCCCATCCAAATGGTGGCGCAGCACACGGGCCTCCAACAATGCGCCCGCGGCGCGAACCCCCGTCGGCATGACCCGGTCATCGCCGAGAACCTCGGTGGCGCTCCCCTGTCTTTGCACCTTGCCGTCTTTTAGCACCACTACCGATGTGGCCAGCCTTGCGACTTCGGCCGCCGAGTGACTGACGTAAAGCATCGGGATCTTTAGTTCGTCTCGCAGGCGCTCAAAATACGGCAGGATCTCTTCTTTGCGCGCCTCATCCAAAGCGGCAAGCGGCTCATCCGCCAGGATCAGATCGGGGCTGGATAAAAGCGCTCGACCGATGGCAACCCGCTGTTTTTCGCCTCCCGACAGCGCCGCGGGATGGCGCTGCAACAAGGACCCGATGCCAAGCATGGAAATGATCCGATCCAAATCCTCACGCGCTGCGCCACGCGGGGCAAACCAGCGGCCAAACAACAGGTTTTGGCGCACCGTCATATGAGGAAACAAGCGCGCTTCCTGGAAAATATAGCCCAGCCGGCGGCGGTGGGGCGGCAGCCAGACACCCTGTTTCACATCAAACAGCAGCCGGTCCTGCAGCGCCACACGACCGGTTTCGGGACGCATTAACCCGGCGACAGCATTGATCACGGTGGTTTTGCCCGCGCCTGAGCCGCCAAACAGGACCGTCACCCCTGCCGGGGCTTCAAAGGACAGATCCAGCGTGAAGTCGGCCAGAGGTTGACGCAAAGCAACCTTGAGCATCACAGCCCCCCCAACCGCCGCGCAGCCCTGCGTGCCAACAGTTCTGAGAGGATTAGGGCGCCCATAGCAACGGCAACGGAAACCACCACCAGTCGAAGCGCCGGGGTTTCGCCGCCAGGCACCTGTAGAAAGGCATAGATTGCGGAGGGCAGAGTCTGGGTTTGACCGGGAATGTTGGAGACAAACGTGATGGTGGCGCCGAATTCCCCCATGGCTTTTGCAAAGGCGAGAATAGTCCCAGCAATGATCCCTGGCAGGATCAGGGGCAGAGTTACGCTGACAAAGCTCCAAAAGCGGTTGGCACCGAGGGTCGCGGCGGCGTCTTCCAATTTGGGATCCACAGCTTCGATGGACAGACGAATGGCGCGCACCATCAGGGGAAACCCCATGATTGCAGCCGCAAGGGCTGCGCCGGTCCAGCGAAAGGCAAAGCTAATGCCGAATTGCTGCAGCAGGCTGCCTAGACCAGCCTGCGGTCCAAAGGTGAGCAGCAAAAGATAGCCGGTGACAACCGGGGGCAGGATCAGTGGCAGATGAACCAGCCCGTTGACCAGTTGTTTGCCGGGAAAGTGCCAGCGCGCCAGAGCATAGGCCGTAAAGATTCCAAAGGGCAAAGTCAAAAGACTGGCCCAAAGCGACACCTTTAGCGAGAGTGCAACCGCTTGCCATTCTTCAGGTCCAAGCCAGCTCATTCGCCTTTACTCCGCAACCATGGAAAAACCAGCTGAGACAAAGGTTTCTCGGGCGTCTGGGCCTTGCAGATAGTCAAAAAACGCCTCGACTGCTCCGCCTCCTGCCCCCTGAATTTGCGCCATTGGATAGCGGATCGGGGTATGAGATTTGACCGGGAATTCGACCAGAACGGTCACACGCGGATCTGCCTGGGCGTCACTGGCATAGACCACCCCTAGCGGAGCCGCCCCGGAGGCGACCAAGGCCAAGGCGGCACGCACATTATCGGTTTGCGCAACATGCGGCGCCAGATCCTGCCAAAGCCCCAGAGCCTCGAGCGCGGACTTGCCGTAGATCCCTGCCGGCACCGCTTCGACTAGGGCCATGGACATTTTGCCCTGTCCCAACTGCGCAAACAGCGCCGGATCGTCAAAGCCGTCGATCGGCTGCGCGCTCTGATGGGGGGCCACAAGCACAAGCCTGTTGCCGAGAAGGTCACGGCGGCTGCCTGGCACCAAGCGGCCCTGCTCTTGCAGGTAATCCATCCATTCCGTACTGGCAGGTAGGTAAATATCTGCTGGTGCACCCAATGCGATTTGCCTTGCCAAAAGCGAAGATCCTGCCAGCGACAGGGAGACGCTATGGCCGGTGTCCCTCTCAAATTTTGTGGCAATGTCGTCCAGGGCGGTCTTGAGGCTGGCCGCAGCAAAGACCGTGACATCCACCGCCAAGGCGGCTGTAGCCCATGCCAGGCAACCAGCAAAGCTCAGCGCTGCCAGAAAACATCGGATGCAGGATAGGATATCAAAGCCTCCCCGGGCCTGTTGCGATTGGGTTCCTTTTGGGTAGCCTTGGCTCCCCCTGAGAGGCAAGTCAAATATATAGGGCGAGCTTGGCTCAAATCCGCGCGGAAATTGGCCCTAAGCCAGAGCAAAAAACCCACCCCGGACCGGAACCGGGGTGGGTTTTTTGCTCTGTAGGCAGGAATCAAAAGAGGGTCAGGCCACCTGGGTCGGCTGCGGCGGGTGCTGGCTTTGGTGCCGGACGTGCGGCAGCCATTTCCTGTTCACCCAAGCGCCGGTCATTTTCCACCCGGGTCTGCTGGGCACTGCCTGAAACTGCATGGAACCGCACCCGGCGGGCAGAGGTGCCACCAACACTGGAGGAGATCACGGGAATGCCTTCATCATAGAGAAACTGCTGTACAAAAGCGGAGTTGGAGGCACCAATATCGGACAGGTTTGCGGACATTTTGGCACCGCCGAACACCTTGGCCTTCAGGTTCCGCCTTTGGGCCCCCTTTTTCATAATGCCGTTGATCAAAAGCTCCATTGCATGGATCCCATAACGCGCACTGACACCCCCGCCGCTGGCGTTGGCCAGTAGGAAATGATTCATCCCACCGACACCATTTTCAGCGTCATAAATACAGGCCGCAATACAGGAGCCAAGAACTGTGGAAAATACCACTTTGGGATCTGTCGAAACCCTGTACTCACCCTGCAAAACCGTGACCGATGTGGTATTGGCAAAAACTGTTGTCACAGTACACTCCTTATCAAAAAATCAGACTTTTGCAGCCTGTAGTATCGCCCCGGCCATCCGGGCCAGGGAAACTTGTTTTTCTGCAGCCCCGGTTTCCCAGGCAACACGCGGCATGCCATACACAACCGAGGATTTTTCATCCTGGGCAAATGTTGTTGCCCCTGCATTGCGCAGGGCCAAAAGCCCCTTGGCTCCGTCCTGGCCCATACCGGTTAGAATGGTTGCAACTACCTCTTTTCCATATGGCACGGCAGAGGTGAACAATGCGTCAACAGAGGGAATATGACCGGAAATTGGTGGCCCTTCTTTTAACCGCAAGCGCATGGGTTTGCGTTGTGTCATACCCATATGGCGCCGTTGTCCCGCAGCGACATAGACATGGCCGGGCTCCAGCTTCACGTTGTCCTCGGCCGGCACAACTTTGGCCGCACAGATTCGGTCCAAAAGAGAAACCAGTCCCTGGCCAAAGTTCTTGCCGGTATGCTGCACGATCAAGGTCGGTGGACACATGGCAGGGAAGCCGACCAACACACTGCGAAGGGCCTCTACCCCGCCGGTGGAAGAGCCGATCAGGATGATCTTCTTGAAGTCCGAGGCCGAGCCACTTGCGGCGGCCCCGCGCCTGCCAGCCCCGGTTTGGTCGCGTCTGGGGGCTTTGACCATCATATCGAAATACTGCGAGAATTGCTGCGGTGTATCCGTCTTGGTCAGTTCAAAGATCCCGGCGCCGACGTCCAGCAGGGGCGAAGATTTACGGGCAGGTGTTGCCCCGAGGCTGTCCATGACGGCAACCCAGCGGGTGTCCAGCGCCGAGAATAGCGCCAGCATCATTTCGAATTCCGGCAGTTTGGTAAAACCGTCCTCAACAAAGGCAAAAACCGGTTGTGCTGCCTCTGCCTGATTGTAGGCCATCATCAAATTGTTGGCCAAAAGCACTTTCATACCAGGGTAGCTGGCTTCCATGTGGCTTTGAATGGAGCGGGCAAAGGCCCGGTCAGTTGTAATGATCAATATGTTCTGAGACGGCAATGTGTCACCCTGTCAGGTTGATCGGTAAAAACCGAAGATTACGGTTGCCTCGGGGCAGTGCCTGCCCCGAGAAGGGCTACTCAAAAGTCCTGCCACAGATCCTTGGCGGCATTGCCATCCGTGGCGCCAGTCGCGCCAGAGGGAGCAGGAGTGATCTCGTCGAGATCCCAATCGTCAGTTCCATGGGCGGAGGCTGGTTGGACCTCTGCGGCGGGCGCCGCAACATCCGTTGACATCTGCGTCAGGCCTGCGCCATCCTTGATGCTAAAGCCTGAAACCAGTTGCGCCAGCTGCGTGGAATCGGTCTTGAGCAAATGGCCAGCGGCCGTTGCCTCTTCGACCATCGCCGCGTTTTGCTGGGTTACCTGATCCAGTTGCATCACGCCGGTATTGATTTCGTTGAGACCAGTGGATTGCTCCACAGCCCCTTCGGCAATGCCCGACACCAGTTGTGAGATATGGCTAACCCGCGAGACGATGTTGTTGAGGGCCTCGCCTGCTTTGCCAACCAGATCAACACCGCGTTCAACCTGTTTGGAACTGTCGCTGATCAGGGTCTTGATCTCCATCGCCGCATCCGAGGACCGCTGAGCCAGGGCCCGGACCTCTGAGGCCACAACCGCAAAGCCTTTGCCTGCTTCACCTGCACGAGCCGCTTCGACCCCCGCATTCAGAGCAAGAAGGTTGGTCTGGAAGGCAATATCATCGATCACCGAAATGATCTGACCAATGTGGTTCGAACTTTCTTCGATCTCGGTCATTGCCGAGACCGCGCTTTGAACAACTTCTCCAGTGTTTTCAGCTTCTTGCTTGGCCTCACCCATTGTCGATTCGACGCTGCGCGCACCATCCGCTGCGGATTTCACGCTGGCGGTCAGCTCGTCCAGGGCTGCGGCGGTTTCCTCGAGCGTTGCGGCCTGGCTTTCGGTCCGGGTGGACAGGTCATCCGACGCGCGGCTGATTTCCGTGGCCCCATTGCGAATGGAGCTGGAGGCATCAATCACTTGCGACACTGTCGCGCTGAGAGTCTCGATGGTCTGGTTGAAGTTTTGACGCAGCTTTTCATGCTCCCCCGAGAAGGCTTGGTCGATGGGCAGGGAGAAGTCCCCCTTAGACAGGCGCACCAGACCGGCACTCAGGTTTTCGACTACGATTTGCTGTTCATGCTGCAACTCTGCACGCTGTTCTTCGGCGATGCGAGCCTGTTGCAGGTCTTCCTGCATCGACACCAGAGTCTTGCCGATTTCGCCAATCTCGTCGCCGCGCTCGGCATCGGGGACCTCGGTTTCCAGGTCTCCGGAAGAGACAGCATCCATGTTCCGGCAAATCCGGTTCAGGGGATTGGTAATTCGGCGGGCGAACAGCCAGCCAAAAACGGACATGATGGCTGCACCCACAAGAGAGGCAATCAGCAGAACATTTAGGTCCCGGTACACCGGTGCCATCAGCTCTTCGAGATCCTGCTCGATTGCGATGACCCAGGTGCCATTGGTCAGTGGAATGTCTTCGGCATAGGAAGCGACAGGCTGCCCGCGCAGGCCGGTTGCCTCGGTGGTGAAGGTGCCATTGCCTTCCAAAGCCTGTGTCAGATATTCGCTGGGCGGCAGCTGATCCAAAACGGCATGACCATCTTCAAACCGAGAGCTCGACCGCGCCGTGAGGTCAGATGCGGCCAGGAAAATCTCAACCGAGTCGCCGATCCCCTGGGCGTCATTCATAATCGTGTTGATCATATGCATGGGGATCTGCAACGCCAGAACGCCCACCGTTTGGCCTGAAGGGGCAATCACCTTGGTCGCGGCAAAAGCAGCCGGGACATTGGCGCTTGGCGCATATGGGGTCACATTAGAAAAGATCACTTGGCCGGCTTCGGCTTCCAGCGCTTCTCTAAAAAGCAGCCCCAGATCACTATCCTTATAGGCGCCATTCATCAGATTGGTGCCAAAATCATCTTCTTTGTACACGCTGTAAATCACGTCACCGGGCATGCTGATCAGGAAGGCATCATAATAGCCCTTTGCCGTCAGCAGTGTGCGGAATGCAGGATGGAACTTAGAGTGATGAATATTGTAGGGAATCGTTTGCTTGCCACGATCCAAATTGTGCCTCTCACCCACAGGAAAGGGATTTTCCGTGATATAGGCCTTGCGCGTGACTTCGGGGGCGTCAGCTCCCAAATTGCTCCAGGCTGCAGACAACCGCTGAATTGCTGTTGAAGTCGATGGGGTGCTCGACAGGGTCAACAAGTCAGCATTCACCCCTCTCAGAAGCGACTGAAAGGCAGTTTTACGACCCGCGACCAGCGATTCGAAATGGTCTTCTGCTTGATGAAAGGCGCTTTTTTGGAAGTTGATCGTACTGATCGTGACAATTATGGCGGTCAGCAACACACCAAACCCCACCACAAATAGCGGAAGCTTGTAGGCAATCTTGAGAGATTTGAGACCCTGCATTTCTTTCTCCTGCGGTATTTTCGCGGCAAACCGCGTCGTGACTGGCGGCCAGATTGCAGAAGAGGGGTTAATTTGCCGCTTACGCAGCCCCTTGATACTTCCAATTTTAAAAATCTAAGGTCACTTTTTCACGGAAATTTTCTTGGCTGGGCGCGAGAGCACTTCCCAACAGACAGGTCATTTTCGTGACAGCAAAATGCGGCCTATATATACGGTCTCCTTGACCGCTCCTGTGCATCAGCGCTTTTTGACAGGTTCCTGATTTTTAAAGCTAGCTTGCCAGGTAAGCTGAAAACTTTAGGAAAATGCGCAGATTTCCCGTCTTTGCAAAAGTACAAAACCGCTTTTCCCATGGTTCGTGGCAATCAATTGTTAAGCCGAACGGCCTAACTATGGAGCTACCGAATACACACATGTCACCGACAATGGGGGTGAGAATCGCGGAAGATGACCACGGAAACGCAAAAACACCTTTTGGAATTGCCAAATGCATTTGCTGAATTGAGTCCGCTCACAGCATTTCTGAGAGGGGCTCGCTCCGCCACAGTGGAGATCGACTGTAGCAATGTCGCAGCCATGCCATCGCGCTGCCTGCAAATGTTGCTCAGCGCAGAACAGCAATGGCGCTCTGAAGAACTGGGGTTCGCGGTAACCCATATTAACGAATCCTGCCGCAAATCCCTTACGCTCTTGGGTCTTGAGCCCAACCGATTTGAAGACGAGGTACCAGCATGAAAACCAAAGTATTGGCAATCGACGATTCCCGCACCATCCGGAATCTGCTCGCCGCCACCCTAGAAGAGGCCGGCTTCGAGTATGTAAGTGCGGTCGACGGCCGTGAAGGCGTCGACATGTATGACGATGTCGCCCCCGATGTTGTCATCACCGACATCAACATGCCCAACCTCGATGGTTTTGGCGTAATCGAAGAGCTCCGCGGCACCGATATTAACTCTAAAGTGCCAATCCTGGTTCTGACCACGGAAAGCGCCCCGGAAATGAAAGCCCGTGCCCGCAATGCCGGCGCCACCGGTTGGATCACTAAGCCTTTTGACGACGCCTCGCTGATTTTCGCGCTCAAGCGCGTAACTGGAGCTGCGGCATAAAATGTCCGGATCTATCCAGGATACCTTCTTTGAGGAGTGCGAAGAACTCCTTGAAGCAACGGATGAGGGTCTGAGCGCCATCGAAGGAGGCGATCACGATCCAGAGGTAGTCAATGCCGTTTTCCGTGCAGTTCACTCGATTAAGGGTGGCGCGGGCGCATTTGGCTTGGACGAGTTGGTGGCCTTTGCCCACAGGTTCGAGACTGTTTTTGATGAAGTCCGAGCCAATCGGATGGAGTTGGATGAACCGCTGATCCAGCTGCTGCTGCGTTCTTGTGATCACCTGTACAATCTGGTCGCTGTCGCTCGTGACGGTGGCGAGACCGATCAGGCTCATCACAACATGCTGATTGAGGCACTGGACAAGTATATTCCTGAAGAGGAAGAGGATCTGACCTTTGAGCCCATGGGGCTTGGCGGCCCGATGGATGTCAGTGCGATTGATATTCCTCAGGCACCGACTGAGGAAACCTATCAGATCCATTTCCGTCCGCTCAAGGACATGTACAGCACCGGCAACGAGCCAATCTTCCTGTTCCAAGCGCTTCAGGAAATGGGTGAGCTGACAATCGTCTTGGACGATTCCGAGCTGCCTGGCTTTGATGGTATGGATCCAGAAGAAAGCTATCTGAGCTGGAACTTGACGCTTGTCACCACCGAGGCACGCGCCACAGTAGAAGCGGTTTTTGAATTTGTTGAAGGCCTCTGCGAACTTTCGATCGAAGGTGCCGGTGACGCTGATGCGGATGCTGCAGCCCTTGCTGCACTAGAAGCCGCGTTTGGTGGTGCCCCAGCCGCAGAGTCACCGCCCATAGTGGAGCCAGCAGCCATGGTTGAAGAGACCCCCCCAGCCCCTTTTGAACAGCCGGCCCCCGCACCAACACCGGAGGTAAAACCGGACGCTTCCGGCAGTAAGCCTGCGGCCCCAAAAGCCGAGAATTCAAAAACGGAGCAGCGTGGGCCAAATCCAACACTGCGAGTGGATCTCGAGCGGGTGGACCGGCTTATCAACGCTGTTGGGGAGCTTATTATCAACCATTCGATGCTGGCGCAGCAAATTGCCAATCTCGATGTGGCCGATGTGCGGGACGTTGAAACCGAACTGGAGGGCTTTAAGAACCTGGCCCGTGATATCCAGGAAGGTGTCATGTCCATTCGTGCGCAGCCGGTCAAGCCGCTGTTTCAGCGGATGGCCCGGATTGTCCGCGAGGCTTCCAGCGCCACGGGCAAATCCTGTAAGCTGGTGACCGAGGGCGAAAACACCGAAGTCGATAAAACGGTGATCGAACGCTTGGCAGATCCTCTGACGCATATTCTGCGCAATGCGGTCGACCACGGCATCGAAAAGCCCGAAGATCGTGAAGGGACAAACAAGGACAAAGTAGGCGAGATCCGCCTCACTGCCTCGCACCGCTCTGGCTCGGTCTGTATCGAAGTCAAAGATGATGGCGCAGGAGTCAATCGTCCCCGCGTGAAACAGATTGCGATCGAAAAAGGTCTGATCCCTGAGAATGCCGAACTGACGGACGCCGAGATCGACAACCTCTTGTTTGCGCCCGGCTTTTCCACTGCTAAAGAGGTCTCTAACCTCTCAGGCCGCGGCGTCGGCATGGATGTGGTGAAAAATGCTGTGACTGGCCTGGGTGGCCGGATCAACATTTCCTCGTCGCCTGGCAAAGGCTCGACCTTCACGATCATTCTGCCCCTCACCCTTGCGGTTATGGATGGTATGGTTGTTTCGGTCGCAGATCAGACAATGGTGGTTCCGATCACCTCGATTGTCGAAACAATGCGTGGCAACGACGACATGATCAACAACCTGGGCGCAGATGGCACGTTGCTGTCGATCCGCGGCAGTTTTGTCCCGATCTGTGATGTCGCCGGCGCCCTGGGCCTCGAAAAGAAAGATGACCAACCACCCGGTGTCTATCTTTTGGTGGAAACCGAAACGGGCCAGCGCAGTGCCCTGGCAGTGGATGACATCCATGACCAACGACAGGTTGTGATCAAAAGTCTGGATGGTGTCTGCGGGGAAATTGCCGGCGTCGCAGCCGCCACCATCCTGGGGGACGGCAAGATCGCGATGATCCTTGACCCTGAAAGCATCCTGGCAGCCTCGCCTGCGGTGGGAGCCTTTGATACCGAGCGGAGAATGAGCAATGCAAGCTGAAGTAAAAAGTAATGACCAAGAAGTTAAGCACGCTCAGTTTAGCGAGTTTGTCAGCTTCACCGTCGCCGGACAGGCCTTCTGTCTGAAAATCACTCAGATCCGGGAAATCCGGCGCTGGTCCCCAGTCACCATCCTGCCCCATGCGCCTTCGGACGTTTTGGGAGTGATGAACCTGCGGGGCGCGGTGATCCCAATCTACGATCTGTCGGCTCGTTTTGGCCTGGAAACAACCGAAGCCAGCGAGCGCAACGTTGTGATCGTGGTTTCCTCTGCTGGTAAACCTGTCGGACTTCTAGCGGAATCTGTTTCTGAGATCATTTCGATCAATCCCGAAGAGATCCAGGAAACGCCACCGGTCGATAGTCGCAACACCATGGAATATATCCAAGGTATCATCTCACATGATGAAACTATGGTGCGGATCATCAATCTTGATGCTGTGATCTCAGTTCCGGAGCAAGTACTGTAATGATGGCTGCTGGCTCTATTGAACCCAATAGCGACGGGTTTACCCTGACCGACCAGGATTTCGAGGCAATCGCTGATTTTGCCTACAAGCACTTTGGGCTGGCGATGTCGAGCAGTAAGAAGCCTCTGGTTTCTGCTCGGCTTGCCCGACAATTGAGACAGCAGAAAGTCGTCAACTTCAAAGAGTATCTGGCACGTTTGAATGGCAAAGACAGTGACCAGGAGCGCAGCAAGCTGCTGTCGCTTCTGACAACAAATGTCACTCATTTCTTTCGTGAGCCACATCACTTTGAAACCCTGCGCAAGGATGTGCTGCCTCCGCTGATTGAAAAAGCACGCAATGGTGGGCGGGTTCGAATCTGGTCTGCCGGTTGTTCCAAAGGGCCAGAACCCTTCACCATGGCGATGATCATACACAATATGTGCCCCGACATTGGGCGCTATGACTTTAAGATCTTGGGCACGGATATCGACCCGCAGGTGGTCCAATTCGCCAAAGCGGCAAAATATCCGCAGGAAGAGCTCGATCAGATCCCCTCTGAGTACCGCAGCTTGGTTCCAAAGATGGAAGCTGGTGGGCGCATGCCTGAACACCTGAGATCGATGATCACCTTTGGGGTATTGAATTTGATCGAACCTTTCCCGTTCAAGGGCAAGTTTGATGCAATTTTCTGCCGCAACGTGGCCATCTACTTTGACACGCCCACCCAACAAAAGGTCTGGCAAGCCTTTCAACAGAATTTGAACCCAGGTGGCTATTTGTTCATCGGTCATTCCGAACGCATGTCCGGGCCAGCCGAAGCAAAGCTGACAACATCTGGGATCACGACCTACATCAACACTCCCCCAGGAGGCGGTGCTCAGTAAAGGGCACCATGAGCAACACGAGGAAAAAGACATGAGCCTTAAAGACTCTCTACGCGTCATGGTTGTTGACGATATGTCCACAAGCCGCGGTATCATTACCCAGTGTTTGGACGAGCTCGGCATCAAGAACTACATGGTGGAAAACAACGGCCAGTCGGCCTTTCAGAAACTGACCACCACCCCGGTTCACCTGGTACTGTCGGACTATAACATGCCTGGCATGGATGGTCTGGGCCTACTGCAGGCCGTGCGCGGCCATCAGGTTACCCAACGGCTCGGCTTCATTCTGGTGACCGGCAAACCGACACCAGAAATCATCGAAGTGGGCAAGAAGCTTGGGTTGAACAATATCATTCGCAAACCCTTTACCGTGGCAACAATGAAACAGGCGATCGAACAGGTCGTCGGGCGGCTGTAATCATGCAGGGACAGCACGAAACCATTTCAGGGCTTAGTGCCATTTCTGCGCGGGAGATGCGTCAACTGTATTCCAAGGTACAAACCCTGGAAGACGTGGTGCATGACATCTTTGATCGTGGGACCAAGCCAACCCGTCAGGAAACGCAGTCTCTGCAAGATTTTGATCTGGTCATGCAGACACTTGCCGGGATGGCGAGTTTTTATGAACGGGTTGAAGCACAGGTCATGGACACGGGTGAGGCCGATATCCAAGCCGCGACAGACACCGTCACGCTGCAAAAACTGCGGGAACGTCTGCGCGAAATTGGCAGCTTTGTTCCAAACTAAGCTTCCTGCTGCGGCGCGTATGTGATCCAACTCGCTCCCTTAAGCCGTTCAAGCAAAATGCTTGAGCGGCTTTTTCTCTTTCTTTGCTGTCGCAGCGCGTTAGATTACCAATAGTTTTGGTTTGTTCCCAATGGTATTGGCATGGTTCGTTTTGTAAAAATCCTGACAGCCCTAGTCTGTCTCACTCTCCCCCAGATCGCAGAAGCGGCACGGGATCGCATTGCCTTGGTTATCGGCATGGCTGAGTATCAATATTTGCCCCCCTTGGAAAACACCCATAACGACGCCAATGGCATGGCGCAAACTCTTGAAACCATTGGTTTTGATGTCACTCTCTCACTGGATGCAACCACTCAGGATATGGTTGGACTTCTGGAGGATTTTGCCTTCCGCTCCGAGGTGGCAGACCTGGCTTTGATCTATTTCGCCGGCCACGGAATCGAAGTGCAGGGCGAGAACTTTCTCATCCCTGTGGATGCCAATGTTACCAGCAACCGGGATGTGCAGCGCCAATCCGCTTCGTTGAAACAATTGCTTTCAGCGGTGGACAGAGCCCGAAAGATGCGGGTTGTCATCCTCGACAGCTGCCGGGACAACCCATTGGGAGACTCCATCGCGCTAGACCAAAGCTCGACCTCGAATGCCAGCTCGGAGCAGACCCGCAGCAGTGGCGACGGCGGGCTGGCCGCCGTGGATCCTGACCGCGGAACCCTGGTGGCCTTTGCCGCTCGCGACGGACAGGTTGCGCTGGACGGCAGCGGGTCAAACAGTCCCTATGCGCAGGCCTTGATGCAGAAAATGGTGCAACCAGGTCTGGAGATCAGCCTGATGTTCCGTCAGGTCCGCGATCTGGTTCTGGAAAAAACGGGCAATCTGCAAGAACCCCATACCTATGGATCCCTGACCGGGGTCCCCTATTATTTTGCATCAACCGAGGTTACCGGCGCCGATGCCATCCCTGCAGGCACCTCTGAGGCTTGGTCTGCGGTAAAGCCTGATCAAGAAGAACAGCTATTGGCGCTGGCGGAGCTCGGTGATACCCGTTCGATGCTGGGCCTGGCCTATATGCGGCTCAACCCAAGTGGCGGACGGTTTGATCCTGCCGAAGCCGTTGATTTCCTGCAACGTGCGGCGGATGCAGGCGCCCCGGAAGCCCAGTTTGAACTGGCCAAACTCTATGAGCGCGGCACCGGCGTCGCCCCAAATCCACAAAGGGCGCTTCAGCTCTATGAGGCCGCCGCAGGGCAGAACTTTGCCGATGCCATCAATGATCTGGGTTTCCTTCACCATCAGGGCGGCCTAGGCCTGCCTGCCAACCCACAAAAAGCCTATGGGTTCTTCCAGCGTGCGGCTGAACTCAGGCATCCGCAGGCCCAGTTCAATTTTGCCGCCTTGATAGACGATGGCCTGGTCCCAGGCAAAGGCCCCCAGGATGCGGCCCATTTTCTTTACGCAGCATTGCGTTCCGGCAGTGCGGATGTGTTGGACCTGCTGAGCAAACGCCCGACAATGTTCACATTGGACACTCGCAGAGCGCTGCAGGATAAACTCAAGGAAAACAAGTTTTACCAAGGCTCAATTGACGGTGATTTTGGACCCGGTACGCAGCGCGGTATTCGCCGTGCTTATGGGCTAGATGGATAGGTAGCCAGGAGCGCTATCATTAGGTTTTAGGGGGTATTAATGTTTCAAATTTCTAGGAACTTGTTTGGTTGGGGTCTGGCTATTTTGCTCACTGTAACAGTCCCAGCATCAGCACAGGAGACAGGCGGCACCGGAAGTTATGGGGGCGACACCGGCCCGTCGGACCACGGGTCGCCTACAGGGAGATCACCGACGACCCAAGTCACGACCGTACCCCAGCTGTCGACACGGCTGGCGCAGATGAAAACTATGTGCGCAGCGGCCGGAAGCTATGTCGCAGACTGTCTGGCAGAACGTCTTGCTACACTGAGCCAGGACGCCGCAAGGTTGGACGGTCACAGCGAAATGAAGCAAATCTTACGCGAAACCGCTGAAGAACTGCGCCTTTTGGTGCGTAAAAACAGCGACCCCGAAGCGCCACGCGCTCGCATCAACAGCGCTGATGGTCAGCGCTCCGCCCGCCCGTTGGTGGCTGTTCCCGCGAGCCGACGCCCCAGCGTTCATAGGCAGGCCATTGCCATTCTCGAGGAAGCTGAAACCCAACTGCTGCGCTCCTCAACACAGTCTGCGGCGCGCGCCAGCCAGTACCAGCAGGTGGCCGAGGCTTTGGGCTCAAACAAGGTCTTGCTCCGCTCCTAGAACAAGGGCGCAGGTTTTCCAGGAGGCCCGCCTATAGGCGGCCTTCCGAGATCCAAGCATCCAACTGGCGGCGGCTGATTTCAAAATGCATGCTGTCTTCGCGCCGAAACCCGGCGCCCCATACCCAGCCTTCATCATAGAAAAAATCTGCCATGATAGTCAGACCCAGTTGCGTCTTCCCATCGGTGAAATTATCCAGCTGACCGTCGATATTCAGATCAACCGCCAAGCCATAACTATGGGTGGACAGGGAATTGGTTGTGCCGCGAATGCGCCGCACACAAAGCGCCCCGGCGGTATTGATGCGGTTGTAAAGATCCGGGTCGGCCTGACGGATGTTTTCAAACACCACTTTCAGACTTTCGATTGCCGGGCGCAGCATGCTCACCCGGATTGGCCCAACCTGTTCCGTCACCAGTTTTTCCTTTAACTCGGGATTGGTCATCGGCTGACAGGTATCGTTCAAAGTCTCGCGTGGGCGACCCAAGCGCTCGGTCAGGTATTTGCCACCTGTCACCCGAAGGCCGCGATTGACATTCAGACGGTCGGCAATCAGCACGACCTGCGCATAGTCGAGATCCGCGCCTTCGGTCTGATCCCAAATTTCCCGCTCTGCCTCGGCGGTAGAGGCCTCTGGAGCCAGTTGCCCCGCATTGGCAAGAGGTAGGCGCGCGACCTCGTTTTGAACATCCGATAAGCGCAGTTGCAGATCCTCGATCTGTTGGCGCAGCATTTCGATTTCGATTCGGGCCGTCGAATCAACCGAAGCCCCCTGGAAATCCTCTTCGGACAGCAGCCATTTCAGGCCAATCCAGACCGCAGGCGCCAAAAGCAACCCAACACAGATAATAATCGCCGGTAGAACCCGCATAACACCCTCAACTCAATACCAGACCATTCAAGTCCCAGCCGCGCTGCGAGTAAAGTCTTTTATCCAGAAATTATACTTCGATCCACAACGCTCTTGGGCCCATCCTGCCCATTGGCAGAACCAATCATGTGGTATAGTCTTTTTGGGTAATGTTTTTAGTATAAGGGGACAAGTTATGGTCCGCGACAGTATTATTGCCGCCTTTATGTGTTCTGCTCTGTTCCTGTCCACCTCCCAAGGCCACGCCCAGGAGAGCGGTGGAGGACAGTCGGTAGAAGAGATAACCAAAATTTTGCAACAGCAAAAAACCCGCGGCTTGGTGATAGCGCCAAGCAGCGCGGCCACCGCGCCTCAGGCTTCCGATTCTCTGGAAACTGCAACAGTCGCCACCGCCAACGCCGATTACGCGCCTGTTGACCGCCAATCACAAATTAATCTGCAGATTTCCTTTGATTTCGACAGCGCCACACTGCGGGCGGACCAATCGCCAAAACTGGTAAATATGTGCACCTCGATGCAGGCCCTGCAGGGGACCGTTTTCCAGATCATCGGCCACACCGATAGCTCAGGTTCCGCCAGCTATAACGAGCGTTTGTCTTTGTTGCGGGCCCAGGAAGTGCGCCGTCATCTGATCACCACCTGTGGCATTCCCGAGACCATGCTCAAGGCAATCGGTATGGGAGAGGCCGCGCCATATAATGCTGCCAACCCCCGCGCCGATGAAAATCGGCGGGTAGAATTCCAGGCTCTGGGCTAACCTGATGCCGCTCACGCCGGGCCCAACACGGCCGAAAAATCTATACTCGCTGCGGTTCTGCGCAGCGGAGCGTGATGAGTATTGGCCCACCGGGGATGCAGCAGTTTTGGACAAGGATAGGCTGCGATGATCACCTCTCAGCCCAGTGATCTGTTTCAACCTGGCGACCTTCTGAACAATACCTATAGAATTGAAAAGCTTCTGGGACGGGGCGGCACTTCAAACGTCTATAAGGCGCGGTCAGAAATCTCCGGAAACCTGGTGGCCATCAAGGTTCTGAAACAAGAGTTTTCAGGCAATGAGGATTTCACCGTCCTGATGGCCCGCGAAGAAAATATCCGTGAAATTCGCCATGATGCGGTTGTCCGCTATTCGGAGAACCACCGAACACCGGATGGCCATATCTATCTGTTGATGGATTACATTGACGGGCCAGGTCTTGATTCCAAGCTCAAACAGGGCCCAATGGATGCAGCCGATCTATTGATCATCTGCCGCCGTGTGGCCGAGGGTCTTAAGGCTGCCCACGCCCGCAACATCGTCCACCGCGACCTGAGCCCGGACAATATCATCCTGCGTGATGGCGACCCAGCAAAGGCCGTGATCATTGATTTTGGCATAGCCAAGGATACCAATCCTGGCGCTGAAACCATTGTGGGCAATGAATTTGCCGGGAAATACTCCTACGCCGCCCCAGAGCAATTAGGCGGTAATACCGACGCCCGGGCCGATATCTATTCGCTTGGAGCGCTCTTGTTAGCCAATTTCCGCGGGGCCTCCCCGTCATTGGGGGCCAACCCGATGGAAGTGGTGGAAAACAAGCAAAAGCCCCTAGATACAAGCGGCGTACCGGCGCCGCTCAAACAGTTGATTGATCGAATGTGCGATCCGGACCCAAATGACCGACTTGGCAGTGCGACAGAGGTTCTGAATTTTCTGGACCGCGTCGAACAGGACCCTGAGGCTGAAAAAGAGCCCTCTGCTCTGCTGGATACGGCAGAGGCCACGATCATTGTCCAGACCCCCAAGGCTTCCAAGCCCCCCAGACAAGCACCTATAACTGACCCGGGCAAATCTGACAGCAAGGGGTTGGTTTTGGCCTTGGTTGCCGTGCTTGTGCTGGTTGGTGGCGGTGCTGGCGCCTTTTTTGCCGGGTTGCTGGATCCGCTGTTGGGGCCAAGCTATCCGGTGGCGCAGCCCTATACCCTGATTGTTGAGAAACCCAAAGACGGCCCCGCCCGCGCAACCGGGCATATGCCTTCGGAAGAAAGCCGTGAGGCACTGACCGCTCTGGTTGACCAAACTGATATCACCCTTGCCAGCGGTGCCATTGGCGAAGACTGGGCTGCTGGTATACTGGCCACCATCAAGCCCCTGTCGGATCTGCAACAGTGGCGCCTGGTGGTCAGCGACAATCAGGCAAAGCTGAGCGGTCTCACCAGCGACTCGGATCTTGCTTCTGCGCTCGCCGCGGCGTTCAAAGACGGATTGCCTGGCGATTTGGAAGGGGTTGCTGAAATCACCTATCGTCTGCCCGTTTTGGCAATTGCTGATGTGCGTGGCCTGGTTGGTGGTTTTGAAGACTGCGGTGCATTACATGTTGCCCCTGGCACAGCTGGCGGAGGCTTTGGTCCCAAGGATGCCATCACAGTCACCGGTCGTCTGGCCGGGTCGGAAGCCCGCATTCGGATGTTTGACGCCCTGCGTTCCCTCGCCGGAGACCGCAAAATCTCGTTTGATATCGAGATACTAAACCCCGCCCTCTGCGTGGTTGAAACTGCGCTGCCCAGAGCGCCTGTCGGGAATATTGACATCGCGTTCAGTACTGGAAATGACAATGCGCCCAATCCTTCGGGGCGGTTCTTTGTCGGCGAAAACCCGGTTATTGATGTGAAACTCCCCGCAACGATCACCTCAGGCTTTCTCACTGTGTCCATTCTGGATGTCTCTGGCAATGTCTTCCATCTGTTGCCCAACCTGTCCCGCCAAGAGAACTCAATTGCAGGTCTGAGAGAGGGCACAACAGGGCCCCTGAATGTGCGGGTTGCCTATACTTTGGCGGAATCCGCCCTCAATGGCGGCCTGGCTTTTCGGGTTGATGACAGCACCCTGGGCAAAAGTCGGGTACTGGTGCTACACTCTTCGGAACCGCTGTTTGCAGGGCTGCGCCCGACCTCCGAAAGCGCGGTTGGTTTTGCCGAGGCTCTCAAGGAGAACAGCGCCAGAGACGCCAATCTGATCCTGTCCATGGACAGTAAGATCCTGGAAACTGCCCTGCCTTAGCAATCAAAGCCATCTGTTTTGGCGTCTTAAAGCCCCCCAGGACAGAGGGTGCTGAGCGCGCTTCGCCAAACTATTGGGTCCGGCTAGGGTCTGTCCCGGGCCTGGCCTCAGACCACATCCACGATGATATGGGAGATATTGTCTGTTCCGCCGCCATCCAGCGCGATCTGCAACAGCTGATCTCCAACAGTTTCCAGTGGGGCCGACGACAGCACCTGCTGCAGTTTAGGAAATGTTGCGTATTTGGTCAGCCCATCCGAACAGACCAAAAAACGATCCCCGGGTTCCACCGCGCCCCGGATCTTATCCAGCTCCAATTCCTCGCCCACCCCGACCGCGCGGGTGATGGCATTGGAATGCGGGTGTTGCTCTGCCTCGTCCCAGTCCATTTTGCCCGCAAGAACATAGTCGGCCACGGCGGAGTGATCGCTGGTCAACAGCTCGATCACGCCATTTCGCAGCCGATAGAGTCGACTGTCCCCGGCCCAGAGGCCCAGAAAATGGCCATTGGCCAGAATAAGCGCCACCACCGTCGCGCCAATGGTACTGCCGCCACGGGCTTGAGACTCAGCCTGGATCGCCCTGTGTGCCTCTTGCAGCTTTTCCCGCAAGCCATGCATTTTTGCGGTCGGGTCCAGCCCAATTGGTAGCGTAGCAACCGCATCGACGATCAAAGCGCTGGCAAAATCGCCAGCCTGATGCCCCCCCATCCCATCGGAAACCATCCAGATATTGTGATCCGGCAGAGCCAGGATTGCATCCTCGTTTACCCGGCGTTTCAGCCCGACATGGGTCTGCGCCACATAGCGGTATGTCCTGCCATTTGTCATATCGGTTGGGCCTCCCGCCAAATTGGTGCTGCCAAATCAAACAATCCGGCGCCTGCCCGTCCCAGGGGCAGATCTGCTGTGATCATCATTCTTGGACCACTCTCAAGATAAGTGCTCCAGACGCCGCCGCCTGGCACCTCTTTGGCCAAGAGGGCACCGGCGAGTTGCGGCGCAAGCTCTGCGACGTCATTGCCGCCGCCCGTCAGAACCAACACCCCTGTTTCTTGCCTCAATGGCACCGAAGCTTTCAGCCCCGGCACCTCCAGCGCCTGTAACTCCGCCTCTAGACGATCTATGGACATGCCATTCTCCAGCGTCGAAAGAGCGATATCCTCCAGTCTTTCAAACAGGGCACCTTCACGCAGATGGTCCAGCGCTACGGGGCCCGGCGTCTCCAAGGGCAAAACCAGTGTCAGTGGAAAGCGTCGCCCGACACGATCCACCGAGGGCATCAAGACCCCCATGATCTTACTTGGGCCTGCCTTGCCCGCGGGTAGGGCAAACCGCCAAAGCGGCGCCGACATGTAATGGGTGTCAAAGCCCGCCCCATACCCAGCCTGCCCCTCCATCAGCAATTGCTGGAGCCAGTTATCCCAGACCCTCACAAAACCACCCGTCACATTGAGCCGGAAGAAATCTCCGACATCGGGCATCTTGCCAAAGGCTCCAAACCCGCCCGCCATTACATCGACTTCGGGCAGCGGAATTTTGCCATGGCGGGCAGGGCAAAGGGATTGACCACCGATCCGGATTGCAGCTCAAACAGGGCCAATCGGCCACCTACCCGGAAATTCACCCGGCGCCGATCGCTGACATTGGTGCGCCGCACCTCAGCGGCGTCCAGCAAACGGAACCAGGCCCAGGGTCCATCCCGCGACATGCTGTTCTCATTGCCGCGCCGCTGCGGAAGTAGCGTAATCCGAGCCAGGCCAACCGATCCGGGCCAGTTTACAGAAACTGGCGTGGGTTGCCCCATCCGATGGTTATAGCTGACTTTTGTTCCGTCGATTTCCAGCAGCACCTCCTTGGCCTTGGGGTCCAGCGCCTTAGGTGTGATTTGAAATTTTACCGAGGGATTGGTCGCGCCATTGAAAAAGGCATCGCGGATTTCAGCGGCATATTGCATCTGCTGCAAGACCGCCTGACTGATCCCCAGATCCACATCATTCACCCGCTTCCAAGTCCAAGGGCGGCTCCGGGTATCGACGTATTTCAGCAGGTTTTCATCAAAGAACCCATCAATCAGCCCGCCAGGAGCAAAGAGTTTGGAAAAGTCGGCCATCGCCACATCTGCACGGGCACGCCGGTTGAACGGATAGCGGTTGTCCAGGGCCTTTTGACAAAACGGCAGCACAGCGGATTGCCAACGCGCGTTGATCGAGGCCCGTGTGCCTTCGGAGGTGATCCCCGACGATCCGGTTGAGATCTGCGTGGCCCAACGTTGGATTGGACCGTCAATTCGCGAAGCCGTCTGCTGGAACTGCAGCAACGCCTGACCGCTTTCCCCCGAAGCAACGCCACTGAACGACATCTTGTTCAGTTCTTGATAGACCTGCTGCAGGGAGCCCATCAGATCGTCCAGCCGCGAGGGCTGACCTTCGATCCGAACCACCAGATCATGCAACCACTGGAAGCGTTCCTGCACATAGGCCCCGGGCGGCTTAGGAGCCTCTCCTGGTGCATTGGCTGCAGATTTCATCAGGGCTTCCAGCAGGATCTGCCCCTGAATTGACAGGCCCGAACGCGTCTCAATGCCAACGATTTGCGAAACGCCTTCGTTCAGGGATTCAGAATCCAAAGCAGAGCGATCCTCGGCCAGACGGGTCTCGCGGCTGATCTCGGTCAGGATGTTCATGATGGGTGAAGTTGGACCCGATAGAACATTTGTCACCTCAACCGCATGGCTGAGCGACTCCAGAGGGATGATATCCACGTCACCGAGCACCTGATCGTAACGGCTGATATAATCGTTGTAATAGAGATCCAGCACATCACGGCTCAGTGCCAATAGCGCCGCCTCGCTCTGACCGTCCCCCGCGCGTTCACCCAAGACCCAAGCTTCATTTTGCACCCGTTCGGACACGCTGACCGCTTCAGGCAGGAAGACATTGTGGAAGCCGTCATAGGTGAAAATTCCCTCGACGCCTTCGTTCAGCGGCTTGCCCGAGCTGCGCACCAGAACCCGTTTCACCGAAGGGCCGCCGATTTCCGTCAGACGCCATTTTGGCAAGCTCGTCGCCTGGTTGGAATTGACGATACCGTTATAGACCCGCTGGGCCAGCGGCATTTCCGACAGGATATTCTGCGCCTGGGCGACCAAAGGTCCATTCAGAGCAATTTCTTCCATCGGCTGCGAGAGCAGCGCCGACACATGATCCATCAGATCGCTGCGCAACTGCGTCCGCGCCGCGCCAGGATAGGCGACCAATTCCCAATCCAGTCGCATCCATTCCTTGATCAGGTCCGGATTCATCGGCCCCTGCAGCCCCAGCATCAGATAGATCTTCAGCGCTTCATACAGCACATCGGGATTATTCACATTGCCTTCAATCTGCTCTTCGAGACGCACTAACAGACGCGGCAACAGCCGTTGATTGAGCGCTGCGCGATAGGTCTGCGCTGTTTGTGTGCCAATAATCTCCCCCTGATACAGCCCATAGGTCATGGCGCGTTCCGGGCTTGGATCTGACAGCACAGGATTCCCCGGCATATCGCGCAGCAGATTGAGAGCCTCAGCAACTGGCACCAGATCGGTATCGCCCACCGGACTGGATGGCAGGGTCGCTGCCCGAGCCTGATACTCAACCACACTTGCCTCGGCGGTGCGGATGAACTCGGCATTCTTGAGGTAGGAGTTCACCCAGAGCCCACCCATGGCCACGGCCACCAGAACTGTGGCCGCAATCGCCAGTCGTCGCGTCCAGCGATACCGGCGCTCCACCTTGTCATCCGCGGAAACCAGTCCAGCTTCGGGGAACATGACCCCCTCAAACAGACGGGTGAGGAAAAAGGAGCGTCCCGTCCCCTGCCCCGTCCCGATCGCCTGCCGCCCAATGCCAAAGGTCTGGGCCATGCCCAGCATCAAACGGTCAATTGGGGTGCCCTCCTGAGTGCCCGAGGTGAAATAGACCCCACGCAGCATCTGGCGTTGCTCATAGCGATTGTCCTGAAATACCTCGGTCAGGAACTCTTTGGCGACCGCCCGCATCGAGGCAACCTGAGAGGGGAACCCCGCAACCAGCGCCCTGCGCTGGTGATCGGTCTCTGTCTGCATCTTTTCCAGAAGCTGCGCGTTCATCTGCCCCAGGAGCGCGGCAAACTCATCGTCAAAATGCTCGATCGCAGCTGGGTCTTTCTTGCCTTTGATCAGTGGGAGGGTAAAACCCCAAACCTGCTCGCGGTCTTCTTTGCCAAGGGCGTCAAAATATTCCTGGAAACCGGCAATCAGATCCGCTTTGGTGAACAAGACATAGACAGGAAAGCGCACCCCAAGCCGCTCACGCAGCTCGGACAGACGGCGGCGCACGGCCTGGGCATGGGACTTTTGCGTAACTTCGTCCTGAAGCGAAAGATCCGACAAGGAAATCGCAACCATGGCCCCATTGATCGGCTGACGCTTGCGATATTTTTTCAGCAATCCCAAAAAGCCGAGCCAAGCGGCATTGTCAGCCTCGGCATCGCTCTCCTGTGTGGTATAGCGCCCGGCCGTGTCGATCAGCACTGCCTCGTTGGTGAACCACCAATCGCAATTGCGCGTCCCGCCGACACCGCCAATGGCCGCCTTTCCCAGCTTATCCGCCAGAGGAAACTGCAGGCCAGAATTGACAATCGCCGTGGTCTTTCCCGATCCAGGCGGACCAATAATCACATACCAGGGCAGGACATTGAGATGGCGGCGGCCGTTTTTGGACTTGCGTAGCTCTGCCATGGCCTGCTTGAACTTGCCGCGTAGCTCGCCAATTTCCTCAAGCGTCACATCGTCATCATTACCGGTATCGACGGCCTCTACCATGTCGTCAGCCATGGCACGGTCACGTCGCCGTCTGAGCCAGAACACCAGCCCAATAATAAACAGGATTATCACCCAGATCACCACGATGGTGATCACCCGCGCCTGAATACTGTCAAAGGGGCGCCAGTCGGCACTGCCGATATAGGGCGCAAAGAACCAGGTGCAGGCGGAGAGCGCGATTGCCAGAAGGATCAGCGCCGAATAAAGCGACCGGAACAGCGGTAAAAAGTAACGGCGGATCATTGGTCAACCTCCTGCACCAGCAAGATCTCGATACGGCGGTTCTTGGCCCGCCCGGCTTTGGTGCCATTGTCTGCAATGGGTTCTTTTTCAGCGCGCCCCTCGGCAGAAAGACGGCTTGGATCGTCAAAGACCTGGGCCATACCCGTCATCACTGATTTGGCCCGCGCCAAGGACAGCGCCATGTTGGAGGGAAAGCGCGAAGACCGGATCGGAATATTATCAGAGTGACCCGCCACAATAACTTGGCCTTTTTCACCATTCAATGCCTCAGCAACGCGGGCAACGGGTGTCTTGAAATCCGTGCTCAACTGGTCTGATCCAGATCCAAACATCCCCGATCCCGCCAGTCGGATGATCAGCGTATTGCCCTTCTGGAAAACCTGAACAATGCCTTCTGCGATCTCTGGTTCCAGAAAACCCGCGACCTTTGCCACTTGTTCTTCCAGGGTTTGTATTGGCGGCGGCGGAGGTGGCGGCGGTGCCCGACGCTCCAGCTCCACCCGCGGCCCGGAATCAACGATGCTCAGCTGGCCCACCACATTTCCGGTCTGGTTGGACAGTACCCAGCTGAGTCCCAGAAACTCGGCCAGCAACAGGGCCGATGTAACCACCAGGGCAATCCAAACCAGACGCCAGGCTGAAAGCACCTTGAAGGGCTTCACCACCCCTTCCCAATGTGGGGAGAGATCCCGTTCTACCGGCCCCCGCTGATTGCGCAGGATTCGCGCCAGAGCCGCACGAATTTGCAGATGCTTTTCAGAGCCGCCCTGCTCAATGCGCAGACGTCCTTCAAACCCCAGCGACATGCACATATAGAGAAACTCTAACATATCGATATTTGCGCCCGGCTCTTTTTCGAGCCGCGCCAGCAGATCGTAAAACCGATCACCCCCCACAGTTTCCCGGTGAAAAGTCCCCACCATGGACTGTAGCCCCCAGCTGGATTGCCCGCCCCAGGGGGTGTTCAGCACCACGTCATCCAATGTCGCGCAGAGCGCGTAGCGGGCGACTTTGACGGTCTGGGCGGCAATACCCGCCTGCAAAGCCCGGTTTTCAAAGGCGCGCACCTCGGCAACCACGTTTTTGCGCAACCCGTCCGGATCCATATGCTGGGCGCGATTGCGAATGCGGCTGATCAATGCAAACAGAGTTGAGGCGCAGGCGGCCAGAGGATTCATTCCGGTCAACGCCATCGGCGTGGCTTGTCCACCTGCAGATCCGGCGGATTGGCTGCGTTGGGCTACTGCCTGCGGCACGCCAAAGGCATCCTGGCCTGTACCGGTAGGCGCCTCTGGGCCACCTGTGGGCACGGCGCCGGGCATTGGTGTCGCCGCCGGGGAAGACGCAGGGCGGCGGCCACCGGGATTGGGGCGGATCACCGTTTTATCGGTATCGCCCGGTTCCGCAAAGGGATCGTCATAATCACCCATGATCTCTTACCCACTCACAAAATTACTAAAATCCCCCACCCGGGTGGAGGACGAATAGATCACTTGGCCTCAACTGTTGCGAATGGCCCAAAGCTCCATTTTCAACCCCGGATATTGCCCGGACACATGCACAGCCACACCACCCGAGGTGGTCATCTTACGCCAATAGGGACTGTCGGCATCCATCTCGAAGTAAACCACCCCTGAATGATAGGGGATCTGGCGCGGCGCCACTGGTAGGGGCCGCAGTGTAATCCCCGGCAGGGCTGAATTGACCAGCTGGCGGATCTCTTCTACCGGGCCGATTTTCGCCTGGCCCGCAAAATGCCGCCGCACATCTTCGGCCGGCAGGTCAGCGCTCACCGCCAGGACAAATCCGGCACTGCCCAGCAGTTTACGATCGGCAATCACCCCGACCGAAATACCAAATTTGCGCTCCTCCAGTTTGATGGCGATGGCCGTCTGTTCCAGAACCGAGCTGAGATACTGGCGCAACACACGAATGAGCGGTGCAAAACACCCCATCAGATCGTCATGCGTATAAGAGGGAAGTTCGGGCGCACGCTTATCTGTCGACATAAAGCCAGACAACTCTCCGGCCAGACCCGCACAAAGCATATAGAGCCGCTCGGGGTGCAGGTTCTCGATCTGGCGCAGATGGCGGATCATCGGCAACATCCGGTTCACCACTGACAACAGCATGAAATCAGAAACATCCGCCGCGCCCCGCGCGGTCCCTGCCTCTGCCAGACGTCCTGACAGAGCCTCCATCCGATGCGCCAGCAAACCTTCAAGTTCGCGCAGGAAGTCCCGCAGAACCGAGGCCGCGCGCACATCCAGGCAGGAGGGGATAAAAGCCTGATCCAGCACGATCTCTTTATCCGAGCGCACCTCGATGATACGCGCAACCGGAATCGCCAAAAGATCCGCCATATCATCAACGCCAAGCGCAAACTGGAGCCGCATTTTGCCGACGCTTAACGGCACCGGCTTGCGCTCGGTACTGGTGACATCTGTCACTTCCTGGGTTTCAGGCCGCAGACGGCTCGCCGATCGTTCTGCACCGCTGAGATCCACCTCGACCGCCCCCTGTCGGCGTTGCGGCACCGTCAGATAGACAACGCAGTCCTTTATGGTGGTGGGCACCTCCAGTGCTGGAGGATGCGGATCGGCCATTGGCACCCGAAAAATGCAACCATCATGGGTCAATCCTTCGCAGGATTTGAGCGCGAACTGGCCAATTTTCAACGCCTCATGGTCAATTTCCAAGGCGTTGACCCCCCAGGCATAGGGGGCAAGACGACGGGCCAGGCCTGCCACCAGGCCTTCGGTATAGCGATCTGATTGCTGGAAATGATGCGGCTGTAAAAATAGCCCCTCAGTCCAAAGCACCTTGCTGTCCCAGGACACCTGGTTCTCCCTTCAATTAGCCCATGCAAAACAGCACGGATCAGTCTTTTAATTTGTCCAGCTGCGCCTTGTAGGCCCGCGCAAATTCGCGGCTGAACAAGTCATGAAAATCATTCTCGGCCTGATCCGAAATCTCGGAAAACAACCGCTCATAAACATCCCAATAGCGGGCTTTCTTGCCGCGCAAGAGACCGCTTAGCCCACCCTTGTCTTCGATCTGAGCTTCCAGCGCCTTTGGATCGAGCCGCGCCAAGACGCCTTTGAGCGCCGCCTCCATGCCAGTGACCATGGCAACCTCATGCGCCTTGATATCCTTCAGCGCCTCTTCCGCAGCGGTTTCAGGGCTCAGATACCCCTTGGTGGCAGGTTTCAGCATCGCCTCCACCGCCTGCTCTGGGGTGATTGAAAACTTCAGCGGGTTATTGCCCCCGGCCGAGATCATTGTCTGTTCGATGCGGAATTCCGATTTGATCGAGGTGCGGGTCATCAGAATTTCCCGCAACCCCGTGACCAGAGTTTTCAGCACCCGCCCCATACGGCCCATAGATTTGGAGGGGTCCTCATCGCCCAACAGCGCCTCTTCCATGCCAAGACCACGCAAAAAGGAAGAGACCGAATCTGATGTCGGCTCCGCAGGGGGCGCAGGGGGCGTCTTGCTGGGTTTTGGCGCGTCTTTGGTTGCCGGTTGTTCTGCCGCCATTTCCGTACGCGTATCCAATGCAGTAGCTGCAGTATCGGAAGGTTCGGCAAATGGATCCGCGGCCTCCACCGGACTGGCTGCGGACGCAACAGGCGCGGGTTCCGGGCGCGCCGCAACCGGTTCCGCCGGGTGAGGCACAGGTTCAGCAGCCGGTTCAGGCGTCGCAGGGTCTGCGATACCCGAGAAGAAATCATCATCCCAGTCATCCGGGATTATCGGTGCATGCGCTGCAGGCGCGGCAAAGCTGTCTGCGGTCGAGGCAGAATGACTGGACAGGCTTGCCCCTTCGCCTTCCCGCCCGTCGCTGGGTTTTTGAAAAAACGGATCTTCCTCTTCACCCAAAGGCGGCAACAGGTCATCAATCGGGTCAACCGGGTTGAGCTGCGATGGTCCGGTGGGATTGGACGAGCCCAGCAAATCATCCAGGAAGTCCCCCGCAGGGCCAGCATCCTCCAATAGCGCAAGCGGATCGGGCGCATTCCCCGCCACACCAGGAGAGACCGGAGCATCCGCCAAGGCCTCCGGAATCATCTGAGCAGTCGACGTACTGGTGATTTCGACCACCAGCTCATAGCTGCCAATACAGAGCACGTCGCCACTGTTCAGAGGGGTCGGTGTGCGCCCCAGCGGAATTTTGGAATAATTCAGAAAGGTGCCATTGGCGCTGAGATCAACCACCACCACATTGCCGTTATGATCTTCGATGGCACAGTGGTTTCGCGACAACAGCTGATCCGGATCCGGCAGAACCATATCATTGCTGTCGCCCCGCCCTATTGTGAGACTGGGACCCAACATGGAAACAGGGGCCGCGTTGCCTGGCATCGCGCCGGAGTTCTGAAACTTAAGTGTCACCCCCATGGGTCGCTTATCCTCCCACCAGCACAGTGAACTCACCCTTGACGATCAAACCGCCACAGGCGGCGTTATCCGTGATACGCGCCGCGGGCAGCTTGTTGATCAATACTGTCGCAGACCCTTTGATAATGGGATGTGGCGGCGCTGCGGTACACATATCGCTGAGCCGGGCTGCGGGCAGTTTGCCCACCAGAACCGTAACCGCACAGGGAGGCATAATAGGTGTGGGAACCGGCAAAGCCGGCGGCGGTGGGATCGAGGGTAACATGCACGCATGCAGATCCGACAACCGCGCCTGTGGCATACCCATTTCAGGCCTCCTTCTCGTTACCCGGATCAGGGGCGGCTGCTTTGGCCTTCCCCTGTCCATTACCACCACGTGCAATATCCAATGCACGTGCGACCAAAACACGGCCGTGTTCTTCAAACTTATCAGACAATTGGCTCAATGCTACCATATTCATTGCAAAGGCCGCTGCTTCCGAAGCCCCCGCGGGTGCCGGATATTGGTTAAGATCCCCCGGCCCCAATGTGCCCGGGGCATAGAGCACTGAAAGCGCACAGTGCACGGTGTCATCATCGACATAGGCGTGATCCAGCGTCAGACGCGCCGCATCCCTGTTTTCCTCACTCGGATCACGTACCCAGGCCTCTGAACAGCTCAGCGATGCCGGGTCCTTGTCCGAGCGCGGCCCGATATAATCTCGCGCGGCCATACAGGCCCACCAGACCCGCTCACGCGGGGGCAACAACACGCCCAGCAAACGTAGCAGATCAACCAAGGCCTCTTTTTCGTAAAGCTCCTGAAGTACCACTCCGGCTTTGGCCGTTGGCGGCGATTGCAGCGGCGTTTTCAGCAGGACATTGGCATGCGACAGCAGTTTTGCGACAGGGTCGGCGGGGAGCTTGACCAGGTTTTCAAAATTCTCTGACATATTTCCCACCTAGTTGATCATCGTCAGGCCGCCTTTGAGGGTCAGCATGGCGTCCCCCTTGACGGTTGTCATTGGAGCTTTGGCTTCCACCATGGCGCTGCCTTCAACTTTGATCATGGGCCCTTTGATCGTCACCCCCGAATTGTCGATCTTTACCGACGTGGGCCCCACCTGAAGCAGGATTTCCTGACCAGCAGTCATCTTGATTTTGCCTGCCGTGGCATCCACCGAGATATTGCCCAGGCTGACTGTTTCGTCATGATTGCCCTTGGCAATGGTTTCGGTCAAGTTTCCGGTATTCACATCCAGGGTCATATTTCCCTTCTCGATGGTCTCTGCCTTGTCACCCGTCTCGACCACTTCGGTGCGGTTGCCGCTTTTGACCACCTCATCCATGTGCTGCTTAACGGTCATGGCATAGCTTTTTTCATCCGTTCCCGGTGCGTCCGGTTCCGGCGCATCCAGACCGATGGTCACGGCAGAGCGGTCCTTGATCAGCATCTGGTGATCTTTTTCGGCCTGCACTCGCATCAGTTCTTCGCCCTTCTTGTCGTCGAACATCAGCTCATTGTAGCCGCCGCCCCCTTTAGAGGAGTTGGTCTTGATCCCCAACTGTGTCTGGTCGTCCGGATAGTTATAGGGCGGCATGGTATCGGCGTTATACAGCATGCCTGTGCAGATTGGGCGGTCCGGATTGCCATCTTCAAATTGCACAACGACCTCCTGGCCAATGCGCGGCACCGCAACCATGCCCCAGTTTTTCCCGGACCAGGGCGTCACGACGCGCACAAAGCAAGAAGATTTTTCATCGGCCTTGCCTTCTCGGTCCCAATGGAACTCGATCTTGATCCGCCCATGTTTGTCGGTGAGGATCTCTTCGCCACTTGGGCCCACAACAGTGGCCGTTTGCAGACCCGGCACCTGTGGCCATTTGGTTGTAAGAGGCGCGCGGTATTGTTCGTGCTTTTCTATGGCGCCAAAGGTGGTGGCATAGGCATCACCTTTGATTTCTTCTGGAAAATCCATGTTGCGCGGCTTGATATCATGGCGCATTTCGCCCGCCTCTGCCGCCTGCGTGGTACGTTTTTCGCGCTCATTGTAATCCCCAGCCACCTGCAGGTAATGCACTGCATCCACCACCAGATATTCGCCATTGGCTGGCTTATCCGGGTGGTTTTTCAACTGAAAGGTATAGCCGGTTCCCAGGGTCCGCAGACTGGCGGCGCCGCGCCAGCGCTTGTGGCGAATGGCCTCTGCCTCCATCTGCACCCGCGCGCGTTTGTTGCCCAGGCCAGTGTCCTTGCGATAATGGCCCTGATAGTCGTAGTGCTCAAAGTCCTTGTGACTGTGGCTGCCTTTGGGAATGGCGTTTTTGACTTTCAGATCCGCCGCAGGAGACAAGAAGTCAAAATCATTCAGGGTCACCTTGCCAGTAGTGATCACCTCTTCCTGTGCCCATTCCGAGATATGATCTTCGCGCCGCCGATCCCGATCATCTCGGGCGTGGAACTCGACCTGTGACTTGCCATTCACCGGCGAGTGACCACTCATGCCATCGCAGAGCACCAGCTTCTCGGCGGCGTTTTTATCCGTGGAGCTGTCGAAATAGAAGTAAATCCCCTCCTCCTCCATGAGGCGGCAAATGAAGTCATAATCAGTTTCGCGATACTGCAGGCAATAGTCGCGCGGCTCATAGCTTTCGCTCAACCGGTCACGAAAATCGCTAAAACCGTTTTCGCTAAAGATCTGCTTGATGATCTCCACCGCAGAAAGCTCTTGGAACACACGGCTGTCCGTGGTGCGCGTCAACAGCCAGAACCAGGGGCGCACCTCTGCCACATAGAGCCCATAGCCATCCCGAAACCCCATATTTTCAACTGAAATGCACAACCCGGAAAATTTCTGATCCGTCTGGTCCTCGGTCTGGACATGCAGGTTCATCGTCTGACCAACGATATCTTCCAGTTTGATTGCTTTGTTCTTTGACTGAAACTCAACAGTGGTTTCGGTCAATTTGCTCAGGCCTTCGCGCACGATGGCGCGTTTCAGCAAAAGATCCCGGACAGAATAGCTGCCGGACATCCACACCATGTCACTGTCATGTGCTTTGCTCTCAACCATGGCTCCTCCTTTTCCCGGTCAGGACCGGGCTAAAAACTGGGTGAAAATACACCGCTGCCAAATCAAATCTCGTCATTACAAATCTGCCAATAGGGCCGCCAATTCGGCGTCCATCTCTTCCTCATCGTCCTCATCACTTGGCGTGTCCTCAGAAAACCCCGCCAATAGGGCATCCAGATCATCCAAGTCTCCGTCATCCGCCACCGCATCACCACCGCCCGAAGCGGGGTCTTCCAGTCCCAAATCATCAAGCCCCAGATCGCTCAGGTCCAGATCATCCGGTTCCGAGTCGGAGGTCTCTGCTGGCGCGTCCTCGGTTGGTGCAGAGGGCGCGATTCCAGTTTTCGCGCGCGGGTCTGCAGGCGAAGGCGCTGGCGCTGGAACCCCGCTCCAGGGTCCCAGAACCTCGCTCCCGGCCACTGATAAAAACGAAGTCAGGCGCAATTCGTCGCGGCCCTTGACCGCGCTCACCGCCATGAGGCCACGTTCATTGGCCAGAGCGATTTTATCCAAATCAATGTTGCGTTCGGTGCAGGGCAGTGCCACCTGATCCCCAAAACGGTCTTTGACCGTGTGATAGGGCATGCCCCCCAGCGACATAATTGAACCCAGTTGCATCGACGCGCCATTTTCCTTGAAAGAGCGCCCCAACAGGATTGTCACCAAGACCGCCGGATTGCCCCAGAGCATCCCCTTCAAGCCCTCACCTTCGGTGAATTCCTCAAACTCGAAGGCATCCACAGGATTGCTCTTGGCGCCATAGGGACGCCGCAGCAAGAATCGGGGACTGGCCAGCCCCAGATGCCCGGCCTCGGGCATCTGTTGCAGAGTATCCCAGGCCTTCCCCACTACCGCGGGGCGGTCCTTCTTGGCCGTTTTCAAAAATTCCGGCGACAGGCTGCTGAAGAAAGGCGCATCCACATGGGCAGCCACCCGCGCGATCCGGCCCAGCAATTCCGCATGGGGTGGGGTTTCCTCAAATCCATAGAGACCGATCAGAGCCGAATAGCCGCCGCGCCCCAGGTCGGGATCCATCGGTTCCTCGGTCAACAATCGGGTCAAACCAGAGCCCGTCAGATCATCCTGTGCCGCCAGATCCGCGGCCAGTTCTTCGGCAGAGACATCATAAAGCACCACTTCAAGACTATCGTCGACCTCGACTGAGCGGGCGATCAGATCCAGCGCACGCCACTGTGCCTCCAGCGCCTGAAACTCAGGGTGATGCAGGACCAGACGCATCGCATCCGACAGAGCAGCATCAACCGCCGCCTGCATCGCGGGCACCTCTGGACTGGGCAGAGCGCGGATATAGGGGCCGACGACACGGGCCAGCATCTCTTCAATTGGAGAGGCTTCGCGCAGGCTGTTGTCGCGATCTCCGATCAGCTGTTGAAAGGCACTCAATCGCCGGTCAGCCGGGATGGCATTGCTGGCTGAGCTGCGTTTGGGAGCCCGAACCGGGGTCCCATGTCTTTCGGCCCATGCCGCCAGCGTGCGGCTGGCATGGTCGACGGTCACCCCCGATTGCAGCTGATCACGCAGGCCCACCAGTTCCGAGAACAGAGCAACATTTTCAAACAGCTCATCCGGGTGCAGATCGTCAAAATCCTTGAGCTTGACCGAAATCCCCCCGTCCTCTCGGCCAATCGGCAGGATCAATTCACTGGCGAATCCTTCGATCACCTCTTCGAGGGTATCCGGGTCCAGCAGGATTGCGGGCCGCCGTGCCAAGGCCTCGCCAATCTCGATCTGACCACGGGCCGCACGACCAGAAAAATCGCCAAACAGAGCGATGCGAAACCGCTTGCGGATCAGCTCTGGGCGCGCTGCGCTGATCGTACCATAGGCAAACACAGGTTCCGCAAGACCCGCCTGCGTCTCAGTCTGGCTTTGCTGGGGTATCTCGGCAGTATCCACCAATGGCGCATCAGTTTCCAGATCCCCCAGCAAATCATCCAGATCAGACAGATCATCCTGAAGATCTAAACCGCCTGCACCCTCTGCCAGTTCAGACGCCATGTCGTCACCGTCCAGATTTGCCAAGAGATCATCTAGCGCATCGTTCTCGTCCGGCTCTACACCACCTGGGCTGTCATCGGGGCCTGCCGATAAGTCACCCAGGAGATCATCCAGGTCGAGCGCATCTTCGGAAGCGCCCGACCCCGTTTCGGAAGCGCCAAGCAAAGCGTCCAGATCTTCCTCTGAGCTATCCGACCCGCCCAAAAGCTCCGTCAAGCTCACCGCGCCACCCTCGGCCCGGTCACCATGATCCGCGTCACTTTCAAGATCGGCCAGAATACTGTCCACATCCGCAGCATCTGCAGAGCTATCCCCACCGTGATCCAGATCGGACAACAGTCCTTCAAGGCTGAGCTCATCTGAAGTATCGGTTGCGTCTTCAACAGGAACATCTGCAGCCAAACCTGACAGGACATCATCCAGAGCATTGCCGCCATCCGTTTGGATTTGCTCTGCGGTTGGCTCCAATCCTGCCAGCACATCGTCCAGCGCAACCGCATCATCCGAAGCGTCCTGTGGCGACGTCGACATCTCGCCCAGAAGGCCCTGAAGATCCGCATCTTCCGGAGTTTGCTCTGCCGCCTCATCCAGATCCAGCCCGCCCAAAATATCGGCAAGCGCGTCTTGCTCCCCGTCGGCTGTGGGGCTTTGGGGCACGCTGGCCAGTACATCAGCCAGAGCCTCTTCAACCTCTGCGGATGGCTCCGGCTCCGCCACCTCCAGGCTTCCCAGGATCTCCGCCAAATCGGAATCTTCGCCACTTTCATCCTCGGGTGCCGCCGCAGAAAGATCACCCAAAAGCGCGGCAAGGTCCTCCTCTTCGGGAGCGGGCGCAACCTCCTGCGCGGCCAGATCCGTTAGGACCTCGTCTGATCCATCCTCTTCTGCCGCCTGTTTCGGGGGGGCCGCCTGTTCCAGAGACCCAAGCACCTCTGTGAGATCGTCTTCTTTTTCCACAGGATCAGGGTCGGCGGTCTCCAAACCAGACAGAATATCCGCGACCTGATCAGATTCTGCGATTTCAGGAGCCGCAGTTTCTGCCAAATCCTGAAGGATCGCTTCATTGGATGGGCGCTCTTGATCCTGCAACGCGTCACCAAAGCGCGCGAGATCCTCCAAGGCATTCGCAGTCTCGTCAGGTCCCTCTTCGGCAACTGGTTCCAGATCACGCAATGCGGCCAAAGCAGCCTCCCCGTCATGCCCCGGAGCGGCTTCTTGAGACGCTGCCGAGGCAAGGGCAGCCAATGCTGCGTCGGTTGCGGCCTGCGGATCTACAGTTTCCCCCGGCGCATTTGCGGAAAGCGAGGCAAGCGCATCGCTCACGTCGTCATCCAGCACCTTGGGAGCCGGAGCGCTGGCCGACAGGGCCGCAAGCACATCAGAGCTTGGGTCTTCCTCCGCAGCTTCAGGCAGGGCCTGCCCACGCAGACTGTCCAGAGCACTGGCCTGATCTGTGTCAGAGGCAGCCGCCCCCTGCGCCAGCGTCGACAACAGTGCTGGGGTATGCAGGATCTTTTCGATCAGCTCTTCGGCCCCGGTTTTGCCATCCATATAGGCCATCAGATTCTGCAACTGGGTACGGGCTTCCAGCAAAGGCCGCAGGCTATCAACCCTGGAGGCAATAGCGCCGGGACTAAAATCCTTCAGGCTTTCAAAGGTGAGATCAATGGCGATATTGCCCTCGCCCGTCAGGGTATTTGGAACCGTAAAGGCCGCCCTTGGCGCCATGGCCTTCATGCGGCTGTCAAAACTATCGACGTCAATCTCTAGGAACTTGCGATCCGCGATGGGCGGTTGCGGTGCTTTGCTCTTGCCTGCAAGGTCGCTCATCACCCCCATGACAAAGGGCAGCTGCACCTTCTTTTCGGCGCCATAGAGTTCCACATCATATTCGATCTGCACCCGCGGCGCGCGGTTGCGACCGATGAATTTCTGCGCACTATCAACCATTGTCACCTCCCTTGAGCGCTGCCAGCTCCTGACGCAGCGCCTTTAGCTCGGCGTGCAATTCCAGAACATGGGCATCCACTACATCGGTTTCCTTGCGCACCAGATCCCGCAGCTGCTCAAATTCCGCTTCGGCCTCGGCCTCCACAGCCTGCTGCATGGTGTTGACCAGCAAACCAATAAAGAGGTTCAGGACCGAAAAGGCGGTGATCACGATGAAGGGCACAAAGAAAGACCAGGCCATGGGGTAGACCTCCATGACCGGGCGCACGATACCCATGGACCAGCTTTCCAGCGTCATGATCTGGAACAGCGAATACAAAGAGCGCCCCAGGGTGCCGAACCATTCGTCAAAGGTCGCGCCATACATCAAGGTGGCCATCACCCCAAAGACATAGAAGACGATTGAGATCATCACGATCACCGCGCCCATGCCCGGCAGCGCATCCAGCAAAGCCTGCACCACCTTGCGCATCTGCGGGATGACGGACAGCAGTCGCAGCGCCCGAATAACCCTGAGCCCGCGCAAAGCCGAGAGACCTTGCCGGTCCGGCAACAGCCCGACACTAACCACCAAGAGATCAAAGATGTTCCAGGCCGATGCAAAGAATTTGACCCGATAGGCAAAGAGTTTCAGCGCCAGCTCAGCAACAAAAATCGTGAGCACCAGCTTGTCGACCACGGCGAGCAGGCCGCCAACATGGGCATTCACCAGATCCGAAGTCCCCAGGCCCAGCGTCACGGCATTGAAGATAATGATCCCGAGAATGGAATTGGTCACCACGGGGCGCTCGACAAAGATGCGGGCGCGGTCTTGTAGGGTCCTTGGATGTTGCGCGCTCTCGTCCACAGTTCTTTCTCCGTCAGCTCAATGCGTTATGCCGGGCACCACGGGGGCGCCCGGGTTTCTTGGGAGCCCCGTCACGCAGCGTCAAAGACCGTCCCGTCCAGGGCCTTGCTGGTGATCTTGTCATAGGCATAGCCACCAACGGCACCGCCAACACCAAGCGCCAGATCCTTGGTGCCAGTGGCGATGGAGTTGCCGTCGATTGGCGACAGGCCAAGTGCTGCAAATTTCAGGGCCTCGCGAAAAACTTTCAGCGCCTTGGGATCTTTGATGGTCAGCGCCTTCACCCGCTTCATCAGATCCTTGATCTTATCCGCCCAGCTGCGGGTCTCTCCATACATGATCTGAATCCGGTCAATGGCGTTTTGCACCGTTTCATAATTCTTGGCCAACGCCGTATCCAAAGCCTTGCTAATCATCACCAGCTGCGCCCTCTTGTCCTTGATCGGGTGCTTCTTCAGCTTCTTGCCGACTTCGGTCAGAAACTCTTTCTTGAGCTTGTCCTGTTCCTTCAGGATCTTTGCCAGGGTTTTGGAGAGATCATGCATCTTGACGATCATCTGGGCGTATTTTGCCTTCAGCGTATCCGCGGCTTCCTCAACGGTTTTGACCGAAGGCTGCGACACCCCAAGAAATTCCTGAAACACCGCAGCTGAAACTTCATTGGTGGCATTCAGCGCCGGGTTGGAGGCGGCTTTTTCAACCACGGCGAGGTTTTTCACCAAGATCACCTTGGACTGCTCGATGTTGATTGCCAGCTTGCCCACATCCTTGGCCAGGGTCACACCGGATTTGATAAAGCCAATAATGGCAAAGGCCGCACCAGCGCCGCCAGAAAAGGGAGAAGTCGCCATAGCTGCGATACTGACCGCGAGACCGGCCAAAGTCCCGGCAATCGAGACCGCCACCTTGATCTTGAATTTGGACCATTCCTTTTTCTTTTTCTGCAGGTCGCTCCAGGCCTTTTGCGCCGCCAGTTCCGCGCCCTTCTCGGCCACCTTAACGTCATTCTTGATAGCGTCGTTCAGCCCTTTGAGCTGTTTTTGCATGTCCTTGTCAGAGGCACCTTTGTTCACCATCTGAACAAAGGCCTGATCAAACACCTTGCACTTTCTTTCGATGGTCGTCTTGGTCTGTTCCAGCACTTCGCTGGCGGCAGCGTGGAACTCCTGCTGCAACAGCGGGTCTTTTTCGGTGCCCTTCTCCATCTTTTTGTCGAGTTCAATCACCACCTTGAAAGACAGTTTTGGCGGCTCGACCAACTCCAAACCGGACACCTTGATATCCAGATTCTTCAGATCCATCACAACATGTTTAACCATGCCCTTTCCTCCCCTTCCTCGTTACATCACCCCGTCATTCAGACTGCACCTCAATCAAAACTATAAGAGAATTCCCCCTCAGTGACGTCGATGGCCACCGAAGCAACGTCCTGACCGGACATCAGGCGGCGCAGGAATTCATTGGAGATATCCGGCAGCATGGAATTGGTCACAATTGCGTCGATCATCCGACCACCGCTTTCCAATTCCTGACATTGCTCGACAATCTTGTCGACAACGGCTTCGGTGTAGGAAAATGGCACGTCGTGGGCTTCTTCCACCCGTTTTTTGATCCGACCCAATTGCAGTTTGGTGATCTTACCGATCATGTCTGGGCTCAGCGGATAGTAGGGAATGGTCACCATGCGCCCCAAAAGCGCAGGTGGGAAAACCTTGAGCAGCGGATCGCGCAGCGCCTTGGCCAAGCCGTCGGACTCTGGCAAGAGATCCGGATCCGAGCACATGTCCATCACCATGTCAGAGCCAGCATTGGTGGTGAGCAGGATCAAGGTGTTCTTGAAATCGATCTCCCGGCCTTCACCGTCTTCCATGACGCCTTTGTCAAAGACCTGAAAAAAGATCTCGTGCACATCTGGGTGTGCCTTTTCCACCTCATCCAGCAAAACCACCGAATAGGGTTTGCGCCGCACCGCCTCGGTCAGCACACCGCCCTCGCCATATCCGACATATCCAGGCGGTGCGCCCTTCAACGAGCTGACCGTATGGGCCTCTTGGTATTCGGACATATTGATTGTGATCACATTCTGCTCGCCGCCGTAAAGCACCTCGGCCAGAGCCAGGGCGGTTTCGGTCTTACCCACACCTGAGGTGCCCGCCAGCATAAAGACACCAATGGGTTTGTTGGGGTTATCGAGCCCGGCACGGCTGGTCTGGATGCGTTTGGCGATCATCTTCATCGCGTGATCCTGACCGATCACCCGCTTGGCCAGATGGTCCTCGAGATGCAAAATGGTGTCGATCTCATCCTTGACCATGCGCCCAACGGGAATACCGGTCCAATCGCCCACCACGCTGGCAATGGCCTGGTGATCCACGATGGGAAGAATGAGGGCGGAATCCCCCTGCAGAACCTCCAGCTCGGTGTTCTTTTCCTTTAGTTGCTGCATCAGTGCAGCGCGATCCTCCTCGCTGAGCGGGCTGTTCGATGCGCCCTCGGCACCCTCCTCCCCAGCATCCGGCGCGGCGTCCACGGGCGCGGCCCCCTCCCGGAGTTTGGCGCGCAGGTCGAGGATCTCCTGGACCACCGCTTTCTCCTTGTCCCAACGCTCTGTCAGGCCTGTAAGCCGGTCTTCTTCAGCGCTCTTTGCCAAGGTAACTGCCTCGCGCCGGTCCGCCACATCATAGCCCGCGCTTTCATCCCGGCCGATGATTTCCAGCTCGGTGGTCAGCGCTTCGATCCGTCGCTGGCTATCGTCAACCTCGGCTGGGACCGCGTGCTGGCTGACGGCGACGCGGGCGCAAGCCGTATCCAGCAGGCTCACGGATTTATCCGGCAGTTGCCTTGCCGGGATATAGCGCGCCGACAGGTTGACGGCCGCCTCGATCCCCTCGTCCAGAACCTGCACCCGGTGATGCTTTTCCAGCATCGAGGCAATGCCCCGCATCATCAGCACCGCCTTGGGCACCGAAGGTTCATCAATTTTCACCACCTGGAAACGGCGGGTCAGAGCCGGGTCCTTTTCGATGTATTTCTTGTATTCGGCCCAGGTGGTGGCTCCGATTGTGCGCAGTGTGCCGCGCGCCAAGGCCGGTTTCAAAAGATTGGCCGCATCACCAGTGCCCGCCGCACCGCCAGCCCCCACCAAGGTATGGGTCTCATCGACAAACATTACGATGGGGTCTGCACTGGCCTGAACTTCGTCAATCACCTGGCGCAGGCGGTTTTCAAACTCACCCTTCATCGAAGCGCCAGCCTGCAACAACCCAATATCGAGCGATAGCAGCCGCACGTTCTGCAAGGCAGGCGGCACGTCGCCACGGGCAATCCGCAGGGCAAAGCCCTCGACCACAGCAGTCTTGCCGACGCCTGCTTCGCCTGTGAGGATCGGGTTATTCTGACGCCGCCGCATCAGAATATCAACGATCTGGCGGATCTCTTCATCCCGCCCGACGATGGGGTCGATCTCGCCACTGCGGGCCTGTTCGGTCAGATCCGTACAGAACTGCTCCAGCGCCTCACCTTTGCCCATGGCCCCTGGCGCCATGGCTCCCGAAGCCTCTCCGGGTTCGGCACCGCCACCGGTGACATTGCTGCCGTCCTGCGCCGACATGCCCGCCTCGGGGGAGCCATCCGTGGCTTCGGCAAAGTTATCCGCCAAATCATCGGCGCCAATGCTAGCAAGTTCCGGCGAAATCGAGGCGAGGATATTGCGCAGGGCAGGCGTTTTCAGCATCCCCAACAGCAGATAGCCACTGCGCACCTGGCTTGCTGAGTAAAGCAGCGAGCCCCAGACCCAGCCGCGTTCCATCGCATCCATCAGATGATCGCTAAGGTCCGAAATCGCCGAAGCGCCACGCGGCAGCAGGTCCAAAGCACGGGTCATTTCGGTGGCGATCTTGCCAGTATCGAGACCGTAATGCGCAATGATCCGGTGCATATCGCTGTCTTGCTGCGCCAAAAGCTGATGCATCCAATGGACCAGTTCCACATAGGGGTTGCCCCGCATCTTGCAGAACACGGTTGCCCCTTCTACCGCTTGATAGCCCAGTTTGTTGAGCTTTCCGAATAGCGCCACACGGCTGATCTCGGTCATGGTACTTCACTCCCTAAAGGCACTCTTAAATCCCCGAGCTGAGGCCGGGGTATAAAAACAAATCATCGACATCCGCCGGGTCCTTGTCCGGATCCGGCCGACTGCGGATCCAGCTGGTGTGCCCCAGCCGGGTTGCACCACCAAGGCTAGACCTGGGCACGGCGTCTCCGGCCAGCACCAGGTTCACATCCCAATCCAGAAAGTCGCCGACATAGCTGCGCACAATCGAGCGCAGACGGTCCAGCGTTGCGCCTCCCGGCAGCAGCCGTTCATAGTCTTCCAGGGTCAGCGGGCCGATACGCAGGCGAAACTTGGAAGAGCGGCTCCAGACCTTTTCGCCCAGACTGGTGCTCTGGCCCAAGCCTCCCTGCCCGCGCCCCATTTGCCAGCGATCATCCGGTTCCAGCTGCAACCAGCTGCCGACAAATTCTTCAAGATGAACCGGCACCTGAACAAAATCGGACAGCATCGCCACCAGGCCCGCTGGGGTTTTGGTCCCCTGTCCCAGAATGCCGGTGAAATGCAGCTTGGCGAGATCAGGCATTTCGTCGCGATCTTTCAACCCTTTGCCATGATAACCCGCTAGAGCCGCGACACGATCAGCCAAAGGGTCATCGTCACGGTCAAAACTCACCGCCGGTGCACCCTCGGTCCAGGCACGGTAGAGCAGCGACATCATCCGGTGCGTTAACATATCGGCAAAACCCACCAGCGTCGGGTCGCGGTGGTTGCGTTTGCGATCGCGGGCAAATTCGGTCAGATGCAGCGGCAGCGGTCCCTGCGGCCCAAAGAGGCCAAAGAACCGATTGGTCAGCCGCGCGGGCCCTTCTTTGGTCGCGGGGGTGAAATCAGCAATCGAAGAGGGCGGAAAGGCGAGTTCTGCCTCTTGGCCCAGGCGCAGTGGATCCTGCCGCGGGCGACGACTCTCCCCGAGCCGGGGCGCATCAGAATAATGCGCCTCCAATACCCTGAGGGCCTGAAAAACATGGTGTTCCTCAGGGGCTTCGACCAAACGGTCAAAGAGGCTCAGATCATTCGGCCCAGGCCCTTTTGCGGTCGCCATCTGGCGATTTCCCCTCGTTTTTCGGTTGTCAGAACCGTTTCGGTAAATGAATTGATGCTGGCGTAACCGTGGAAGAACCGCTCCAACACGGCTCCCAGTGCATAGATATTGCTGCCTTCAAAAAAGCTCTCATCAAAGCCAATGGAGATCTCCATCCCGCGCACTGCCGTCGACAGGATCTCATCGCTCATGCGCCGCACGATCGGGCGGCTTGCGACCGAAACAATCCCTTCCAGCTGTTTTTCCGTCACCCGGTTGCCAAGAGGCGCATAAAGCCCGACCAGTTCGCGCAGAGCCTCGGCCGCATTGCCCCGCCCACTGTCGGCAATCGACACGTAATTGAGGCTAAGATGCGAAATCAGCCGCCAGGCCGTATCCCCCTGCGCGAGAGAGGGATGCGGGCGGGTGGGAGAAACCGGCAGGTTGATCTGTTTCACCGGCCCGCCTTCGGGCAGGTGAAATACATTCTCGTTGCCCGTCGCCAGCAAGAGCGGCAAGTCCCGGTTGGTACACAGAGCCTGAACTGCCAGTTGTTCCAGATCCGGCCCATAGGGGGCCTGGGTCCGGTCCACCAGGGTCAGATAGACTTCTGACCCGAGGTAAGAAGAGCGTACGCCACGCAGGCGCTCCTTTTCCGATCGTTCCCGCATGCGCCGTTTCAGAGTGTAATAGGCCGGGTGGGTTTCACCGGATGCCGTGAAATCATCTGCCGAATAAAAGGGGCGAAACTCCACATCATCGGCTCCCTCACCACTGATACCAGTGACTTTTTTCAGAGCGTAGATTTCAAAATCCAGACCAGCGGTTCGATTGGGAACAACCTGATGTTCAGTATCACGCACCGTCAGGCGCACCCGGTCACAGCGTTTTTCAAACAGGTTCACCGCAGGAATGGTATTGAGCTGAAATACCTCTGGCATCACCACGGGGGCGATGTCGCGCATCCCTTCCCGCAGTGGAATATACAGGTCCACTTCGGGTCCTTCGGCTTTGTCCAGCGCCGGGCGCAAGCCCTGCAGCTCGATAAACCGAAACCGCTCGGGCATGGCAAAGAATTCCTGCAACAAACGATAGCCATCAAAGACCCGCGCGGGCACCGGCAATAGTGCCTCTTCGCGCGAGAAGCCTTTTTGGACGATGCGCCCCTGGGGCAACGGCAGGTGCCAATCGGCCCGCCGGTCGGTTGAACGTGCGACGATCCCCTGAACCTGGGTGCACAGCAATTCAAGCAGCGGCCAGCTGTTGCCTGCAGCACTGCCCAGATAGATCTGCAGGTGATCCATATCGAGATCCCGCAGCGGCTCCCCGTCCGAGCGTTTCAGACGGAGCCGGATACCCGCCCGGGCCTCGTAGCCAGCAGCCACCCCTGCGGCCACCAATTCGCCGCGCCCATCAATATACTGCGCTTCGGAAATCTCGAGCGGCCAAAGCGTCAGGTCGGCGGCGGTGCGAAACTCGCAGGGCGTTTGCCCGCCCTCATCAAGGCGCGAGCGTAGAACCGAACCGCGCGGCATCACATAGCCGCTTTTGACCGCCGAGTTGCTGGGGTCCGGTTCAAAATGCGCAATCATCATCGACGGCGTCGGAGCCAGATAATGCGGATAGATGATTTCCAACAGGTTAGAGGTGAAATTCGGATACTGGAGCTCCAGCTCCAGCTGGACACGCGCGGACAAAAAGGCCACGCCTTCAAGCAAGCGTTCCACATAGGGGTCAAGGACCTCGACGCCTTCCATGCCCAAGCGCGAGGCAATCTTAGGGTAGGCCGCCGCAAACTCTGCGCCCATGTCGCGCAGGTAATTCAGCTCGTTCTCATAGTGGCCCAGCAGGCGGGTATCCATGGTCAGAGCCCCCTTTCCATCTTGACCTCGCCAGTGGTGACATCAACTTTGCTACGCAGATAAAGCTCCAGCGGCAGCGGCTGAGCCCACATGTCGGCGCGAATATCCAGCCCTATGGTAATATCTGCCACCTCGACATCTCCGGTCAGCTGCACATCCACCGTGCCTTCGATAATACGAGGTTCAAAATGAGTGATCGCCTGTTCGATGGAACGGCGGATCTTTTCGGCCTTTTCGGTGGTGCTGAATTCGCCGGTGACCTCGCTCAAGCCAAAATTCAGCACCGAAGCAGAGGCCATCGGATACCGATCTGCATCAATCTGAGAGCCGGCGTTTTGCGTATTGAGCAACCAGGACAAGTCCCGCTGGATAATCTCCCGCAGCCGGTTCAAATCAATCACCCGGCTATCACGTGTTTCCTTTTGATCCGTTGGGCTGTTGTCAGTCAGCCGGTCCAAAAGCGAAGGTTGCAGGCGTTCGGCAAGCATTTTGTCAGCCATCAGGACCGTCCTGTTGTGCGCCGATTTTCAACATGCGGATATCCATCAGTGGGAAATCCTGATCTCCAATGGTCAACAAGCGCTGACCAGTGCCGACATAGGTGTCGGCCCCCATATCTGTCCAACTGGTCAGCCGCGCCAGCCTGGCCCCAGCTTCGGCGGCCTCCCTGTTCGGGTAGCGGGTCGGGATCAGCACTGCCATGGCCCCTTCGTTGGCCAGGGTCAGCGTGCCAGCCATCCAGACCGTATCGCGCAGGTCCGAGGGCTCATCGATTTCTAGACTCTGAATCTGCGAAAAAGGCAGCCAGAAATAGCGCCCATTGAGGATCACTTCCAGCACCGGACCCAGACGCATATCCGCATCGGCAATCCAGTCGAAGGCCGTGCCATTCACCGTGCCCGCTGTCGCAGGCGCAGCATCATAGGCGGCGTCCCGTAGAGCGACGGCCTGGTCAACTTCTCCACGCGCCAACAGGTTCTGCGCCTCTATCAACTGTGCAAGCCAGACCTCCGGTTCGCCCAGGACCATAGGATCCTTTTCACCCTTAAAAACTTTCTCGCGATAGACCTCGCACAGGATCGCCTCGCGGTAGGCCTGGGCCATGACAGTGGCACCTGCATCCAGTTCGGCGCTCAGCCGCAATTGTGCGACCGCCCGTTTCCAATCCCCCAGAATGCACAGCAGCTGGAACAGGAAAATTCGCAGTTTGGCATTGGACGGATCCGCGCGGACCTGGTCTTGCAGCGCAGCAAGAGCCTGCTCCGGATCACCAGCACGCAAATGCTCTTCGGGGGTCATGGTCAAAACTCCGCCATGTCAAAACAGAAAACAATAAAAACCCCGGGCGTGGCCGCACGCCCGGGGTGGTGCAAATCAATACTCGAATTTGCCAGTCTGAACGTTCCATTGGAAAACAATCGGGCTTTCCAACTTGCCCGTTTTTTGGTTGGTGGATTTATAGGTGTGCTCAATCGCAGCATAGGCCAGAGACCAGGTCTCTTCCGGAATGCCATCCTCGCTGGCGGAGATCGAATAGCTGTCGATCACCACATCCTTCAGCTTCCAGATGGAATACTCCAGCAGCCCTTCCGCCTGGGCATCGCCAGACCGGCACCAATGCATAATGATTTCAGGGCGCACAGTGCCGTTTGCCACAGATTTCGCCAGCTCATTAGAAGCCTTACCCATCTGCGAGGTCAGCTCGATCTTGCCAAAATTGGAATTGGCGTGCATCCGCTGTGTCGATCCAAGATCTGTCATCTCAACGGCGCGTTCAACATTCCAGTTCGCCGATTGAATGACGATCCATTTCTTGTGCTTGTCTTCGGTGGCATCTCCCTCGATATCCGAGATTTCCACGAACATGCTAGCAGCCATTTTGCTATCCTTTCAAAACTTAACTCATTGACAAATTCAGAGGCAGGAGTGGTTTTTAGCCTCCCTTTTCCGAAGGCAGTTTCGACACCAAGCGCAGAGAAACCGACAGGCCCTCTAACTGATAGTGCGGGCGCAGGAAGAATTTTGAGCTGTAATAACCCGGGTTGCCCTCGACCTCTTCGACCACCACTTCGGCAGCAGCCAGAGGTTTGCGCGCCTTTTCGTTCTCCGAAGAGATATCGGCGTTAAAATCAACGTAATTGTTGATCCAGTTCTGCAGCCAGGATTCCATATCCTGACGGCTTTTGAACGACCCGACCTTATCGCGCACCATACATTTCAGGTAGTGGGCAAACCGACAGGTGGCAAAAAGATAGGGCAAACGCGCGCCGAGGTTCGCGTTGGCCGTTGCATCCGGGTCGTCATATTCGGTGGGTTTGTGCAGGGACTGCGCCCCCATGAAAGTCGCCACATCGGTGTTTTTGCGATGCAAAAGCGGCATCATGCCGTTCTTGGCAAGCTCAGCCTCGCGCCGGTCATCAATGGCAATTTCGGTAGGGCATTTCTGATCCACCCCGCCATCTGTGGTGGGGAAGGTATGCGAGGGCAACTCTTCCAAGGTGCCACCGCTTTCCACACCCCGAATGCGCGAACACCAGCCATAGCTTTTGAAGGAGCGAGTGATGTTCGTGGCCATGCCATAGGCGGCATTGACCCAAGAATACTTATCACTATCCGCGCCTGTGGTGTCCTCTTCAAAGGCAAACTCATCCACCGGATCTGTTTTAGAACCGTAAGGCATCCGCCCCAGGAAGCGTGGCATCGCCAGGCCAACATATTTAGAATCTTCGCTCTCGCGCAGAGAGCGCCAGGCGGCATATTCCGGCGTCTGAAAGATCTTGGTCAGATCGCGCGGGTTCGACAACTCCGACCAGCTGTCCATCTGGAACAACGAGGGTTCAGCCCCGGTGATCAGGGGCGCATGGGCTGCCGCTGCGATCTTGGACATCTCCCCCAACAGTTCGATATCCGGTGGCGAGTGATCAAAATGGAAATCAGCCACCAGCGAGCCATAGGGTTCACCGCCCAGCTGGCTGAACTCTTCGGTATAAAGCTTCTTGAAGATCGGCGATTGGTCCATCGCCGTGCCTTTGAACTTGGCCAGGCTCTTGCCCAATTCCTTTTTAGTGATCGGGATCACCCGGATCTTCAGCATCTCGTCAGTTTCGGTATTGTTCACCAAATAGTGCAGACCACGCCAGGCGCTTTCAAGCTGCTGAAACTCTTTGTTGTGCAGGATCAGGTTCACCTGCTCAGTCAGCTTTTTATCGATCTCCGCGACAATGCTTTCGATTGAACGCAGAGCGTCATCAGAGATCAGACCGGTATTTGCCAGGGCCTGTTCCGCCAAAGTTTTTACTGCGCTTTCAACCGCGGTTTTGGCCTGGTCAGATTTTGGGCGGAATTCCTTGTGCAACAGGTTTGCAAATTCGCTGGAGCCAAAAGCGGCATCTGCCGGGGCGGCTTCGGTTTGGAGTGCTTCGTCTGCCATATCTGTCCCTCCTTATTCCGTCTCACCACCGGCGTCGCCGCCGGGCTTGGGCTGGGCTGCCAGAGTTTTCAAAAGGCTCGGATCCTGCATGATCTTGGTGATCAGATCCTCGGCCCCAGTCTTACCATCCATATAGGTCATCAGGTTGCTGAGCTGGGTGCGCGCATCCAAGAGCTCTTTGAGCGGCGCAACCTTTGCCGCGATGGCGGCGGGTTTGAAATCATCCATGCTTTCAAAGGTGATATCCACCGCCATATTGCCCTCGCCCGTCAGCGTATTGGGCACGGTAAAGGCCGCTCTTGGCGCCATGGACTTCATCCGCTTGTCGAAGTTATCGACATCAATTTCGAGAAACTTGCGATCTGCGACAGAGGGTTGCTCGACCTCTGATTTTCCGGTGAGATCCGCCAGAACACCCATGACAAAGGGCAGCTGAACTTTCTTTTCAGCGCCGTATAGCTCCACATCATATTCGATCTGGACCCGTGGCGCCCGATTGCGGCCAACAAATTTTTGTGAACTTCCAGCCATCTAGCTCTCCTTCAACTCGTAATCTAACTTGACAAGGAAACGCTGATCCCGGTTTCTCCGGATCACCAAGACCTCATTGTCTCCGCTTAGTCGTCGTCCTCCAGGCCGCCAATCAGCTGCACGTTTTCAAGCCCGCGCGGCGCCATATCATTTACAATCGTCAGGAAGTCGGCCCCGACCAGACGCTTGGCGCGCTCCAAAAGCAACGGCAACGGGCTCGAGGGTTCTTCCCGCTGATAATAGGCAATAATCCGATCCAGCGTATTGGCGACATCGGTTGGCGAATTGATTGCCCCCGGCGCTGCCGCACCCCGGGCACCACCGGCGGTAACGGCTTCAATCTCGGCCTCTCCAGCATCCGCCTCGGTCTCACTTTCCTCCGCCTCTCCCTCTGGAGCCAGATTGCCATAATCGCGCAGTCGCTTGCTCAACTGGCGCATCAGTTTCACCAAGGGATCGAGCTCAGGCCCCTGCCCCGGCGTCTGTTCAGAAAACACATCCGACATCGCCTTGATGTTTTCTTCAGCCAGTTCCACCGCAGCCAGACGTTCTGCGATGAAGGACTCATCGCTGTCCTGGAATGCGGCCCCGATCGTGGCCTGGTCCGGAATACTGTCCATATCCTCGGGCGCCGCCATGACCCCTTCGGCGATTTCAATATCCCGCAGCGAAAAGCGACCAAAGTTGCGGCTGTCACTCAGATGGACCCGCCGCAAAGCACTGAACACAGCCGAAGGCCCCGCCATACCCCCGGGCTGCCCACAGAGGTCCTGCACAGCGTTGATCCGCATGATCGGATCGCCGTCATCCTCATCTAGTTCGGGATGGCAGCTTTCCCAGAACTGCTCGAGGCAACCCCGCATATAGCTGGTCACCTCAGCAAAGCTGGCCAGTTCCCCCCGCGCCAGATAGGCCGCTGCCAGAAAGACGGCCGCGCGCAGCTCATGACTGCGCTCAAGCACATTCTGCGCGTTTTCTTCTACCGTCGAATAGTCTGGAGGGGTGCTGTTGCCGCTGTCATCCTGCGCAGACTGAGCCGCCCGCTCCATTTCAGCAAAGGCGGGGTCATAAACAAGGTTTTCCCCACTCGGAGTTTCCTCCCCAAGGGACTGTAGCAAAACAGCCAAATCCATACAGTTGACCCCCCAAAAAACAGGCCAAGCGTAGTCTGACAAACCACATTCTATTTCAACATACAGATATGTGGCGACGCCAGATACGCCACTAACAAAACAATAACTTGACGTGGAGTGAGCCTTATCGCCATCTTAAAGTCAATTGTTTTTGCACCTTTTTGTGAGTGGTTGTGATGTGTGCAGACCGTGTTACAGGTGACGAAGTAAAGGCCATGGTGCGTGAGGGTGCCAAGCGGCGGACGAGCTTTGCTTTCTGTCTGGACCCGCTCAAAGACCCCCTGATGATGATCCAGCCCGGCAGCAAACCCGAAGCCCTGCGCGCCCCTTTGAAACAGGCAGGCGGCAAGCCTCCGATGCTTTGGGGAACCTATGTTGTACAGGGCGATCAGATGGAGATGATCTGCGAGCAGGCGCCGACGCAGATGCTCTTGCAACTCAAACGGTTTCTGAAAAGCAGCCGCATCAAAGTGGGAGTTTTATTCCTGGATGACGGCGGCAATATCCTCGACAGTCTTAAGTCGGAAGCCACCAGAGAAACGGCCAGCAAAGACGCAGATATCAGCGATATCTCAACCCCGGATATCGCCCCCTCCGCCGTCGAACCGCTGAAACGCAGATTAAAACGCATCCAGCCACGAATCGCCCTAGCCCCCGGTCCTTTGGAGCTGAAACTGAACCGCGCCTTGGGTAAAACTGTCAGCCTCATCAATGCGGGTCGATTGCAGGAAGCGGAAACACTGGTGCTGGTGATCGAACGATCCCTGGCCGCCCTGGGCAAGGATCGAGAGGACGAAGACAGCACGCTGAAACGTGGACAGCGCGAATCCGATCAGCGCTCGCTTGGGGCCCAGATCAAACGGGCCCAGGGGTTGCAGGCCCATGTGGCCCGAGCGCCAGGCCCGGCCCGTGATCGCTTGACCCAGGCCATTCACAAAGCCGCCAGGTTGTTAAAGCAACGCGATCTAAACGGAGCCAAAGACGCCATGGACAAAATCGAAAAAGCGCTGACCTCGCTGGTCTGACCGCCTGTTTGTTGCCTACCCGATCCACTCAAAGAGACAGCCGAGACCCAAAGACACGCTAGCAGATTTAGACACTTATTCCCTACAGCCCCGGAGACCGCAATGCCCCTTTCTTCTTCAGCTCTTTCCCTGATCAGCCGCTGCCTGGTCGTTGCTCTAATGGTGGGCCTGCCGCAAAACACTCGCGCCGAAACCGGTCCGCTACAGGTTGAACTGAATAAGATGGAAGAGATCGATGGCGGCGGCTGCCGCGCCTTTTTCCTGTTCCGAAACCAAACCGGCAAAAGCTTTGCGGGTTTTGAAATGTCCCTGGCCATTCTGGATGGTGACGGCGTTATCGACCGGCTGCTGTCCGTCGATGCTGCCCCCCTGCCCGTCCAACGCACAACCCTCAAACTCTTTGAAGTGCCGCAGATTGCCTGTAGCAACATCTCCGAAATTCTGCTGCACGACGTGACCGCCTGTCAGCCACAGAACGAAGCCGAAATGGATTGCTTCCCGATCCTCACTCTGGGATCGCGCGCCACTGCCAAGCTGGTGAAATAACCATGGGGGCAATTCTGCAAAACCTTACGACGGGCGGACCGATCATCGCCCTTTTGGCCGTGATCTCGCTGCTTTCGCTAACCCTGATTGTGATGAAACTGGTGCACCTTTGGCCTGTCACCTCTGGTAAGGACCCGCGTCAAGATGCGATCGAGCTCTGGCAGACTGGCGACAAGCATGGTGCCCGGACCAAGATCGAACGGGGCAAATCTCCGGCCGACAGGGTCCTGCATTTTGCCATGGGTGCCCTGCAAAACGGACTCAAGGGCCCGGTTCTGACCTCGGAACTGGAACGGCGCGGCAATGAAGAAGTGCAACGGATGAACAGCCTGATCCGGCTCTTGGAGCTGATTGCCATGGTGTCGCCGCTCCTTGGGCTGCTGGGCACCGTGCTTGGCATGATCCAGTCCTTTCAGGAGCTGGAGCTGGCCCAGGGCGCGGCCAATGCCTCAGTGCTGGCCGGGGGCATCTGGCAGGCTTTGCTGACCACTGCGGCAGGCCTGGTCGTGGCCATTCCCGCCGCCATCGCAGCAGGGTTGTTTTCTGCCCGTATCGACACGGCGGCAATGCTGATCGAAAGCGCGGTGGGACAGTTGATGCTGGCGGATCATGGCCGCTAGCCACAGGAGTATTCTCTGATGGTCCTCACCCGCCGCGCCCCTCCCAAAGCCTTGATCTCTTTGGTGCCAATGATCGACGTGATGTTGATCCTGCTGGTCTTTTTCATGGTGACCTCGACATATCTCAATCTGGATATGATCCCGGCCTTGCGCCCCTCCGGGGAAATGGCAAAACCCACTGAAGCGTCAGATCTGCGTCTGATGATCCGTATCCAGGCAGATGGCAGCCCCAGTCTGCGCGGCGCGGCCTTATCACGCCAGGAATTAGACCAGATCCTGGCGCAGGCTCTGGCCAAAGATCCCCTCGCGCAGCTTGTCATCCTGCCCTCGGGGTCGGCACCCACCCAAGCGCTGATTTCCATAATGGACCAATCAGCACAGGCAGGGGTACAAAACATGCGGGTTTTGCGACTGGAGGCCCGGCCATGAAGCTGAAACGCGCCAGCCGAACACCACAGACGGAAACCATCATTGCGTTGATTGATGTGGTTTTTTTCCTGTTGGTCTTCTTTATGCTGATCGGTCGCATGGATGCCACCGCCCCCTTTGATGTCGCCCCGCCGCAGACCGAAACCGGGCGAGACATGCCGGCGGGCGGGATCACCCTGGCCATCTCAAAAACCGGGAAACTTGCCCTAGATGGCCGTGAAATTGCGACACTAGAACTGGGCCCTGCCTTGACCGCAAGCCTGGCGAAAGATCCCGCATTGCGGCTGCGGATCAATGCCCATCGCGATGCAGATCTGCGCCATGTTCTGCCCTATGTCAGCCAGGCCGAAGTCATAGGTATTCGTGATGTCATTTTGGTGGTGACGCCAGAACGAGCCCCCTCCTCCGGGGGCGATCTGTGACCCATTGGCCAGATACCCACACCCCCGATGTGCTGTCACCATTGGGTGCCGGAGGCTGGGCCCTGGGTCTGACTGTTTCGGCCTGTGCGCATCTGGTGGCAATAGCCGCGTTGATGCCGTTTCTTGATCCAGTCCCCTTGCCGCAGCAACCCAGCCCTCAAAGCGCGCTTTCAATGGAATCCCAACAGGTTGCACGTAGCGAGGCACGAGAACAAACCGCCGATCCTGAGCCGAGTAGAGAAGCCTCAGCCCAGGGAGAGAGCCTTGACGCGGGTGCGGTGCCTAGGACCACTGCGCAGGCCAGTTCCCTGTCCCCCCACCCTATCGCTGAGGCGCCCTCGCAGGGGGAGCGCCTCGCCAGCTCTTCCCCTACCCCCACGGCTTTGGCCTCTCCTCCGCCCGCCCCACAGAAAACCCCTGCACTGACCACGCCTGGGCAAGCTTTGTCGGCGCTTTTGGCCGAGCCGCAGTGGGTATCAGCCCAACCCGCTTTCGCCCAAGCGGTGCCGCTTCAACCTGCTGAAAGCACCTCTCTCACGGCTCGCCCAGCCGCGGCTCAGGCGGTCGCTGCGCAGGCCACGGCATCACAAGAGCTCGCGGCAGCGACGCCCCGCCCGGTCAACGCCAGCGCCGTATCCACCCAGGCTCTCACACAAGATACGCCCCCCAGTGTCGCGCAAAACCAGCCGCTGGCCGCCGCTGCTACAGCTGCACAGCAGGCGATTGAGAGCCCAAACCAATCCGAGGCGATCACCGCCGCTCTGGCTTTTCAGGGCGATGCAACCAAGGATCTAGACCCAGCCTCAGTTGCCGCATTCCAGAGTTTCACACAACCGGATGATCCCATCGGCCGGGCCACAGGGCTGCGAGACGGGCTTGCCGGGCTGCTCGGCGCCGTACCCTGCTCCCGGCTGCAGGCCGTCTTTGACCCGGACACCGCAACACTGGAGCTGCGTGGGCACCTCCCCGAAGACGGTCTGCGCGGACCGGTTCTGGCCGCTTTGCAGGCGCAAATGGGCCGCGACATTGCCCTCTCTGACAAAATGCGTCTCCTGCCGCGTCCGCAATGTGGCGCGCTCAGTGGTATCTCCCAGGTTGGCCTGCCGCAAAGCACCGATCAGATCACCAACCCGCTGCTGCTCGGCCCGGATGCTCAGGCCCGGGTGTTGAGCTACACCGGTGGCGAGCAACTCTATTTTGATCTGACAGCCCCAGATTATCCGGCCTATCTATACGTTGATTACTTTGATGCGGCTGGCAATGTCCTTCATCTGAGCCCAAATGCGCATATTCCGCTGACCTTGGCGCAGCCCAAAACCGCACTGCGCGTTGGCGCCAAGACACCCGAAGACCCAGGCCTTCAAATCACCGTAGGTCCTCCATATGGTCAGGAGATCGCGGTTGCCTTTGCTGCCTCTTCCCCTCTGTATGAGGCACTGCGCCCGCTCAGCGAGCCGGCCGCCCCCTATCTTGACTTTCTGCGTCTGAGAGTGGATGAAAAAAGATCTCAAGATCCTGATTTCAAAGGAGAATGGGTCTACTTTTTGATTGAAACCCATGCAAACTAGAGCCACTGCAGCTTGCCCATGGCAAGCTGCCGGGCCCAACTGAGATTGGGCAATCTTTGAGTGCACAATCTTAGGCGGGAGCCCCCCTTTTCTTCCGGAACCTCGGATGGACCAAAGGTACGGCTTAGGGCACGCCAAGCCGGTTCTGTCTTAGCCCTTCAAACTATTGGCAGCCACCGGCAGCCCAGGACTTCAGGCTCCGCTTCATCACCCCGCCAAAGGGGTGTTGTTTGTTCAGCGAGCGCTGCATGTTCAGGCTGAGATAGGTATTAGCCTGCTCACACAGCCGGTCCCTGTTCCATTGATGACAGGAGCTGCAGGTCTGAGTTTTCCAATAGCTTTCCGGCAACCCCTCGATCGGGGGAAACATCGGAGCCTGTTCAATTATCTCTGCAAGGCTCAGCCCGCTGATCTGACTCAACTCTGACACCAGTGGGCTGGCATAGGTCACGGGTCCCGCCTCTTGTTGCCGTGGCGCAGGTCCGGGGTCCGGACTGGGCGCCTCAGCAACTGGCGCTACCCCCTCTCCAATCGGATCCGTGCTTTGCCCCGCCTGCAAGGCCGCAATTTCCGTCATTGCGATTTCTGCATATGTCCCCTCGGGGAAGCTTTGCAGATAGGCCTCATAGGCGGTCACAGACCCGTCCTCCTGCGCCGCCTTAAAAAGCGCCGTTTCTGCTTCATCCGGAACCGTCGATGCCAGCGCGGATGTCTCTGGTGCCGGAGCCCCAACAGACAGTTCCTCCGCCATGACCTCTGCCAGCATGGCGCGGGCTTCTTCGGCATAAGCGCTTTCGGGGTAGCCCCGCAGGAAGAGCATGAGCTGGACCGGATCCCGTGTCGCACGAACCGAGCGCCAGAGCTGCAGTTCTTCGGTTTCGGCTGCCGTCAGAATAGGGCGCTCAGGCGCTGTGACGAACATAAAATCACTCACCAAAGAAGAGGTATCCCAGGGAGTTTGCAATCCGGCACTCTGAGCTAACACCTCACGGCGCACCTCCTTAAAGGCCTGTTCCACCGGCTGTCCTGGTCGGGTGATGTGTTTGACCAGCGCCTGGGTAAAGGGGCTGTTCTCACCCTGCCCGTCCAAAGCAACGCTGCCCGGGGCCGTGGCATAGGCCAGAAAAGTTCCCGTTGGGGCCTTCATCTCCGCCAAACCACTTTGATTCAGATCCGGGACGTCCTCAAAGGGATTGTTGCGGCAGGCATCCAGGATCACCAGATTGGTGCGGTTGCGCGCTGACGCCATCTGACGCAACACGGATTGTGCTTCAACCGCCATCAAATCCAGATCCGCGGCATCGGACAGGGTGACATCAACCGGCAAAAGGTAGTTGTTGCCAAAGCTCTGAACTCCGTGCCCAGCGTAATAGAACAACCCCGTGGCCTCCTCGCCTGCGGCGCGCAGATCGCGGCCGAACTGGGCAATGGCACGTTTCATTTCGATCTGGCTCAGGTCCACCGCCATGGTGACGGTAAAACCGATATCCTGGAGAGTTGTTGAAATCATCCGCGCATCATTGGCAGGATTATCCAGCGCAGACACACTTCCGTAGGACGCATTGCCAATGACCAGGGCCAGGCGGCGATTGTGCTCCTCTGCAAAAGCCCGCGCCGGAGCTGACAAAAGCGTGGCAACGATGAAAAGATGGAACAGGCCCTTGGCCAAAAAACCAGTCACTACAGTAATACTCCAATATCTGTCCCCGCGGGGACACCCAACGAACGCTTGGCATTTATTTGGCCGAGGCTACGCAATACTTGCATTTTTCCCTAGGATTTTCGTTAATCAAGAGAAGAGCCCAAACCCGGCCCTAAGTCGAGGCTACCCTAGTTCATCATTCTTGTATGAGTATTTTGCCATGTTACGCCAATTTCTTCGCCCATTCCTCATCCTCTTCTTGCTGTTCACCCAGCCAGCCCTGGCTGCGGATCCCTTTGAACATGGATGGCAATTGGACCCTGATGCCTCAGCCATCACCTTCCTCTCTGTCAAAAAGGACAAGGTCGCGGAAACCAGCCGATTTGCAGCCATAAGTGGCCAAATCACCGAACGTGGCATTGCTCAGCTGGTGATCGCATTGGATTCCGTAGATACAAAAATCGACCTGCGCAACGTGCGCATGCGGTTTTTGTTTTTTGAGACTTTCACCTTCCCTGAGGCCACAGTGACCGCTGTTCTCGATCCTGTCCCGCTGCAGGATTTGCCCAGCCTGCGACGCAAGGTGATCACGCTGCCGGTGACCCTGTCGCTACATGGTGTCGAGGTTGAACTGGAAGCAGAGGTCGCCGTCACTTTGGTCAGCAATGACCGGATCAACATATCCACCCTCAATCCAGTCATTCTTCAGCTTGAGGATTTCAACCTGATGGGTGGCCGCGACAAGTTGCAGGAAGCGGCCAATGTCACGATCACGCCGCTTGGCATTGTGAACCTGAACCTGGCCTTTGATCGTCGGGCGCCTGGCACACCGGTGCTGGCAGCCCCTACCAATACAGGCAGCACAGCGGCCCTGGAGGCCACAGGCGATTTCAGTCGTGAAGCCTGTCTTGGGCGATTTGATATTTTGTCGCGTAGTCGCAGCGTCAATTTTGCACCGGGAACCTCACGGCTGGATCAAAAATCTGTCGATTTTCTGGATGGCCTGTTTGATATCGTCAGCCGCTGTCCAGACATGGTGATCGAAGTCGGCGGTCATACCGATGACAAGGGCAGCGCGGCCTCAAACACCCGCCTCAGCCAGAAACGCGCAAACTCTGTGGTCCGGTATCTGTCGAATAAAGGGATCGCGCAACAGCGTCTACAATCCGTTGGCTATGGTGAATCCATTCCATTAGTTCCCAATGACACCGCGCAGAACCGCGCCAAGAACCGACGCATCGCCTTCAAGGTTCTGAACTGATTTCGAGTGACCCGCTTTGAAATGAAATAAGGGCTGTCCCCGCAGGGACAGCCCTTATGCTTTGCCTAAGATCAAAACGATTAGTCCTTCGGCTCGTCCTCTTCCAGGGCGGCAAAAAAGGCAGATATTGCCGCCTCCAACCGATAGCGATCAATCACTGAAAAGTCGCGTTCCATGGCAAGTTCAATTCTACCATCGCGCGCCTGGCACCGCACAGTCCCTGCAGGCAACGCACAGCGCAGGGTGGTTTTGGCCACGCCAGTCTTGACCCTGTCTGAGCCGGACGTGGCGCTGCTCCCCCCATCCTCTGCCTCTAAGGTGCCCGCAAGAAACCCACGCAGCAGATCAATTTCGGCCTCTGCATCGGGGCAGGGGGTGGTTTGCAACACCCTGTTCAGCTGCGCCACCTGGCTCTCGTCTTCGGACAGCCGCTTCTTCAGATCCAATCCCAATGCCCGCGGAATGGTTTCCGCATACTGCAGCCCTTCGCCGATCATTTCCAGAAGATCAGCAAAATGGCGAATGTAGCTGCGTTTTTGCCGCCCAGCGGAGGCATAGAGATGCGCCACAGCATCCGCAACCAGCTCACAATCCGTATCCGGGTCCTGCGCATAAGAGAGCGCCAGCTGCGCCATTTCTGCAAAGGAGATATCGCGCCGCACCAGGTTTTCATCTACCATCCGGCGATACAGCCCCTTAAGATCCTCGCCCTTGGCGATCAGTCCCGCGGGGATCGCGGCGAATTCGGTATCACCGGTTTCGGCGTAAAGCGCGCGATAGGCCGACAGGCGGCGGAACCCCTGAACCAGCTGATAGCTGCCCTCGGCATCCTCTTCGACCCGGATCGGGTTCGACAGGCCAATACTGCGGATCGAAGCCTGCAGCTCCTCCAGTTCCGGATCGCGCGAGGTCGCCCGGTCACGCACCAGTTTGCTGGTCGAGATTTTGTCCAAAGGAATACGGTCTACCACCAGCCCCAGTTTTTTCAGACGCACAAACTCATGCGCCAGCCGGTCGTTTTCAGCCCGAATATTCTGCTCAGTCGCAGCACGCGCCTTCAAGGCTGCGGCGTTTTCGGTGATCGCAGTGGCCATGGGACCACGCCGACTTTCAGGCGCAGGCGAAGTCTCCTTGCCCGCAGGCTCCGGGGCAGGGGCAGCCTGCGGCGCAGGATCCGAAGGGAAGTTGATATCAAAGACGCGGCGTTTGCTCATGATCTATCCTCCATCTTGTCCCAGGCCTCAGCGGCGTAGCCTTTGAATTCTTCATAGGCCTGATCAAAGGAGGCCCGTGCCCGGCGCCAGGTTTCGCGTGTCATATCGCGGTAGTCGATCTCGTAGATCGAACTGAGGAACCGCCCGGATTGTTCGACGGCGCGGGTCATTTCGATTGGGTGGTCCGCCATGCGGCCGTCAAAGACTTTGATAAAGGCATCGCGCATGGCACGGTGCAAATCATTGCCGCTCTCATATCGGGTCAACAGGAACCGCACATCGAGGAACGCCTTCGGCAGGGTGAATGTCCCCGCGGGGACAACACCGTTGAAAGCCGATAGATCCTCCAGCGCCTCCGACAGCTGTCCAATAAAAGAGGTGGTCGAATCGTATTCCCAGTACCCCGGCCCCGAAGGGATATAGAGCATGTCGGCGGCAAAGACCGCATTCATCGACTGGTAGCCAATGGCGGGGGGGCAATCAAAAATGATCATGTCGTAATCATCTGCCGAGACCTGATCGAGGTAGCGCGACACAGCCGCAAAGAAGGACCACTCGGGATTAAGATGACGGTACTGGGCGCTGGCGAATTCAACGAAAGCAGCATTGGCGCAGCTTGGCACCAGATCAATGGTTGGCCAACTGGTCGGTTTGATGAAATCGTTGATGCGCAGATCCTGCAAACCCATCCCGGTGATGGCCTCGGGCAGAACGCGCTCGGGCAGGGCGGCCCCCGTCTCAGCCCCGCGGGTCGAGGCATTCATCCGCTCAGTTTCGCGCACCAGATCCCGCGCCATGATGCCCCAGACCGTATAGTCCTCGGTCACATCACTCAGCCCCATGGAATGTGACAGCGTCGCTTGCGGATCAAAATCCACACAGAGAACCCGATAGCCATCCAGAGCAGCAGCATGGGCAAAATGCAATGCCACTGTGGATTTGCCTGCACCACCTTTGAAGTTGGAGATCGCCACCCGCAGGGCGCGCTTACCTTCGGGGCGTGGCGGCATCAGGCTCTTGCGATTGATCTTGATGCGTCGACGCAGCTCGTTAATCTCTTCCAACGAATACCAGCGCTGACGACCGTCCTCTTCTACATGCCCCTGTGGCAGCGAGGGATCCGCCGCAAGCCGTCCACGCAACGTGGATTGGTTCACTTTAAAGATCAGTTCGGCCACTTCCCAGCTGGAGAACCGCCGCAGGGTCTTTTCCATCTCGGGAGAGAAGGTTTGCTGTCGAATCCAGCTCTGCATTTTCAAAGATTGGGCCTGTAACTTTGCCAGGTCTTCATGGGTGAACATGACTGTCGCTCGCTTTTCGCTGTATCTCGCCCTTTGCACAGGACGCTAATTTTTCCTCAATACTCATTTACGCCGTAATTGCAAAAAACGCAAAACCTATTATCCTGAAAAAAAGCGTCCTGTCCCCGCGGGGACACAGTACAGAAAAGGCCATAATTTCAACAGGGCAGGGGGTTCCTGTGATTCGCGATTCGCCTGCAAGTCCGATCCATTCTCTCTTGCGAAAGGATGGGCCAAAGACGGGGCGCGGCGCCAAATATAGGGTGACAGCCTACAGCAAACCCCCACCCATTGGGGGACATTTTTCACCATTAAGGTGACATCCAGGATGTCCCCCAATACCATTGATACCAAATTTCTATCATTATTTTGGAATTGGATCAGAGGCTGAAACAACTCAGTGCTTGACAGAATCGACCCCAAGGACGCAAATCATCTACATTGAGTAAAGAGCGTTGAGTTTCCTGCAGTAGGAGCCAACGTAAATCGGGAACAACCCGAAAGACTGAGGCAGCCGACCCTGAATCTTAATTCTGGCTTTGCATATGAAGCCAGGCTGGGATCAAACCATTTCACAATGGGCAGGGTAGATCTAGAAGGACCAAAAGAGCCATGCAGGTGCAACGACCCGCCGGGCGACATGCGTCGGTAGTGAAGTACGACATTCTGACCGCCCTAGGTGCCTTTGCTCTGTCACAGCCAAAGGCATCGCAGAAACTGGTTCTTCGGTTCATGACTCTGGTCACCGCCCGTTACAATTGGTCCCGCAATGAGCTGGCAGTTGGTCAGCGTGAAATTGCCCGGCTCTGGACGGTTGATGAACGCACTGTCAAGCGCGAGATGGCCAAGCTGCGCGCCATGGGCTGGTTGATCGTCAAACGGCAAGGGGTAAGAGGCAGGGTTAGCGAACACGGGCTGGACTTGGATCGCATCCACGAGGATACTCGTACCGTCTGGGCACATGTCGGCCCTGACTTTGAACATCGGATGAATGGTCAGGAAACTGAGCCAACCAATGTGGTGCCTCTGCGCACCGGACAGGTTGCTGCTGCACCAGATCTGAGCGATGGCAACGAATGGAGCCTTGCCAAGGCCATTTTGCATCGGGACGATCCCGCTATCTATACCGCCTGGATAGATGCGTTGAACCGTAGCGAACGGGCAGGGGCTCGGCTTACTTTGATAGCCCCCAGTCGGTTTCATGCCAATTATGTTCTGTCGCATTTAAAGCCACGGCTGCTGGCGGCCTGCCGTGATATTGACCCCGAAATTTCCGACATCCTTGTGACCAGCTGAGTGCGACAGGGTTTTTGGATTCCTATCACTGGTTGCCATGGGGCGCGCTGGTTTCTAGCCCCTGTGAATTTGGGCTTGCCGAATGCCGGCAACCCAGTAATTATGCATTTGAATAATTACTGGGTTGCACTGGTCTTGAAAACATTCCCGACCTGAAAAGTCGCCGCAGAAACAAGACTTGTGCTCAATGAGGTGGAAACCGATATGAAAACCACGGCTGTGACGTCACGATTGGCCTCCTTGGGGGGGGCAAAATGGGATTTGCATTTGACCGCACGCGCGCGTGTGGCAGCAGGTGCGGATATTATCGAAATGACCATCGGCGAGCCCGATGTTCCGGTTCCTGCGGAATTGATGGACTGTTCCATCGCTGCGATGCGGGCGGGTCGAACCGGTTATTCCGACGGGCGCGGGGAACTCAATCTGCGCCAAGCCTTGGCCGACAGCTATACCGCCAGCCGCGGCCAAGCATTTGAGCCCGATAATTTTCTGTGTTTCCCCGGAACCCAGACCGCGTTGTTTGCTGCCATGATGGGGGTGGCTCAACACGGTGACGAGGTGCTGGTCGGTGATCCTATGTATGCCACCTATGAGGGGGTAGTCGCTGCCAGTGGTGCGACCATAGTGCCGGTACCGCTTAACCCTGAAAACGGATTTCGCATGCAGGCTAGGGATGTTGCCTCTCGAATCACGCCCCGGACACGCGCCCTGTTGCTGACCAGTCCCCACAATCCAACCGGTGCCATCTTAGGCAGGGATGAGCTGATAGAGCTCTGCGAGCTGGCGCGGGTTCACGATTTCTGGATCCTTTCGGATGAAGTCTATGAACAGCTGGTTTTTGAAGGCTCAGAATTTGTCTCGCCATTGTCCCTGCCGGATTATGCCGAACGAGTTATTGCGGTGTCCTCCATCTCTAAATCCCATGCGTCTCCAGGGTTCCGCAGCGGTTGGTGCGTTGGCTCCAAGGACTTCTGCGACGCGCTGCTGCCCTATTCGGAAACTATGCTCTTTGGCAACCAGCCCTTCATCGCGGATATGACGGAAGTGGCGATCCGTGAAGGGTCCTCTGTTTCCAAAGGGATGAGCGAACGCTTCAGCCGACGTGCAGAGTTGTTGGCGAGACGGTTGGAGGCGGAAACGGCCCTGCAGGTGCACCGGCCCGAGGCGGGGATGTTTGCCATGATCAATGTGTCAGCCACGGGGATGACCGGCGATGCCTATGCCTGGGATCTGTTGGACCATGGGGTTGCGGTCATGCCAGGGTCTGCCTTCAGCGACAGTTTGATTTCTTGGGTGCGGATTGCATTGACCATTGAGGATGCAGCCTTTGAAACCGCGCTCACACGCTTAATTTCCCATGCACAAAACTTGAACAAGGGGGCGGCATGATGGATCGCGAAAAAACTATCGGCGAAACCTTGGTGGATGGGTTGGCTGCGCGGGATGTCACCTGCGTCTTTGGCATCCCCGGTGTGCATACGGTCGAGCTCTATCGTGGTCTTGCAGCCTCGGGTATTCGACATGTGACCCCGCGCCACGAACAGGGCGCCGGGTTTATGGCGGATGGCTATGCACGGGTGTCCGGCAAGCCCGGCGTGGCCTTTGTGATTACCGGGCCCGGTTTGACCAATACGCTCACACCGATGGCGCAGGCGCGGGCGGATTCTGTGCCAATGCTGGTGATTTCTGGTGTTAACGCTCAGGCAAGCCTCGGCCAGGGCATGGGGCATTTGCATGAGTTGCCCGACCAGCAGGGGCTTGCCCAAACGGTGGCTCTGACCTCGCAGCACGTGGCCAAGCCTACGGATCTGAATTCTGCTCTAAACAAGGCATTTTCCCCTTTTGCAGAGGGGCGCCCAGGGCCAACCCACATTCAGATTCCGCTGGATGTTGCCGGCAGTGCGGCCGCGGAACTTGCGACACCCACCAGGGTCGCGCAGCCCGCTGTAGAGGCCGCGCTCGTGCAACAGGCCGCGCAATTGCTGGCCACAGCAAAGAACCCGCTCATTCTGGCAGGGGGCGGCGCCAGACGGGCGGGGGAGGCCCTCCGTCTCCTGGCAGAGCGCCTGAATGCGCCAGTGGTCCAAACCACAAATGGTCGGGGGCTGATGTATCAGCACCCGCTTGGTGTGCCGGCAAGTCCCAGCCTTGCTTCGGTGCGTGGTTTGATCGCGGGGGCAGATGTGGTCCTTGCTTTGGGAACCGAATTCGGACCCACCGACTATGATATGTATGCCACTGGCGCGTGGCCGCAGATGCGCCAGTTGATCCGGGTGGATATTTGCGAAAAGCAATTGGAGCGTCATCCGGCGCGCCTCCCAATTCGGGCAGAGGTTGGGGGCTTTGCCGCTGCTCTGCTTGCGGCTTTGCCGAGCAACTGTTCAGGCGTGGATGGGGCGCCGCGAGCGGCAGAGACCCGCGCAGCGGCGCTTGCGGAAATAGGGGAGGATTACCGGGCGCAGGTCGCGGTGCTGGATGCTGTGCGCGATGCCATACCCAACAGCTTGATGGTGGGAGATTCCACCCAGCCGATCTATGCCGGAAATCTATACTATGACCACGATCGCCCCGGCGGCTGGTTTAATGCGGCAACGGGATACGGGGCGCTAGGCTATGGCATCCCTGCCGCCATCGGCGCAGCCATCGCTGCACCAGAGGCACCGGTGATCTGCATTGTCGGCGATGGTGGCGCACAGTTTTCGCTTCCAGAGATCATGACTGCGGTGGATGAAAACCTATCGATCACCTTTGTGATCTGGAACAACCAAGGCTACCGCGAGATTGCCACCTCAATGCAGGAAGTTGGTGTGGAGGTTATCGGTTGTGATCCGACACCGCCCAGATTTTGCGATACCGCGCGGTGCTTTGGTATTCCACACCTCGCCGTGTCAGACGATCCCGCAGAAATTTCGGCCGCCATGGCGCGCAGCGCGGGGCAGGGGCCTCGGATTGTTGAAATTGCCGCGCCTGTTTTTGCCGCGGCAAAAAGCTAGCCTGGGAACGAGGAACTGGGGGGATGCAGAGCCTGCGTCCTATCCCACGTCCTAGCCACCAGCTCAGCTGCGAATCTGTGGCAGTTTGGGGGCTGTCCAATAGGCGCCGCTGTCCTGTCTCAGGGCTTCATAGGCTTCGATCCGGTGGCGGGCCTCTGCGCCGCCGGCCTCAATGAGGTGAGAGAGCAGGCAATCCAGCACTGCCATGGCTCCGGCATAGGCCCCAAAAGGGTGCGGGGAGGCGGTTGTGACCGTCAGCACATGATCGGGGTCAACCCCCGGTGCTATGACCTCACTGTCAGAAATCAGCACAATCCTGGCGCCCCGCTTGCGGGCCTGGCGCAGGGCTTGAATGGTGCTGGTGGAATAGGGGGCAAAGGTGATGGCAATCAGGCAATCCTCAGGCTTGAGCGCGATCAGATCATCCATGGTGGTGCCTACATGGCGTGGCACCAGATCAATTGCCGGTAAAGCCATGCGCGCCACATAGTGGAAGTAATAGGCCAGCGCATAGCTGGCGCGACTGGCCGTCACATAGCAGTTTCGGGCGCTCAGCAAGGTGTCAACAATGGCCTGGCTGCGGTCTGGCCCCATCTGGCGCAGCGAACGCGAGACCATGTTCAGCTCCCCCTGAACGATACGGGCCTGGCGTGCGGCGGCGGGTCCCCGCCCGGCCATTTCGGCCAGCCAATCTGCCCCAAGATGGGATTCGTTGCTGGTGACCAGTGCATCCCGGAAAGGACGGCGCAGCGCTTCGAAACTGTCATAGCCAAGCCGGTCTGACAGGCGCACAAAGCTATTGGCACTGATCCCTGCCTTGCGGGCGGTATCGCGCACCGGATCCAGGGCAAAACAGCCCGGGTTGTCGATGATGTATTTTGCAGCCTGCGCCAGTTTGGCAGGCATCTGACCGATCTGCTCTTTCAGAGCGACAATCAAGCGGGCGGTTTGTTTTGGGTCAAGATGCGGATCCATGGGCGTATAAAACCATATGGTCGCCGTATTTGAAATTCAAAACATCCGTTTTTATCTGTGCGGCCGCCCGCAGAGCAGTCTGCTGCCGGGCGGCCATCAGGGGCCAGTGTCAGCCTCTTTACATCAGCCTGTGGCGGATTTCAGATCTTCGCCCTCCTCAAGGGTGATGCTGCCGTCCTCGGCGACGGTGACCCAGGCTCCGGTTTCGATCTGGTTCAACCCTTTGCAGGCGACCTGCATCAGGATGTGTTTTTCACGGGCTACAATCGCCATGTGGCTCAACCAGCCGCCCACCTCGCTCAGCACCGCGCCGGAACGCTGGACATAGGGCAACCAGGCTGGATTGATCATGTGGCACACCAGAATATCGCCATCCTGGAAGCCATCGAATGCTTCTGGCCCTGTTGCTGTTTCATCCACGACCCAATAGGCGCGCCCTGTTCTGGTGCCACTGCCCGCAACGCAGGTGCCACCCAGATCGCCCTCAGCCAAGGCAGTCTGCGCCCCGAGGGACAGCAACTCGCAATCCCGCAGTGTCAGTTGTACCTGGCTTGGAGCCGAGGGTTTGCGCAGCTCCTCCTTGGTTTTACGTGCCTTTGCCATGTCCAGCAAAGCCTGCGCGTCCGACCAGTCGCAGTGCTGTAATTCTTCCAGTGTGAACTGGAAAATAAGATCATTCAGCCCCGTACCCGCGCCCAAGGCCTGCAGGGCCCGGCGCAGCTCTGCCAAAATACGCAGCGCTTCGTGTTTGGCCTGTTCCTTGAGATCCTGATAGGTCAGAGCCAGAGAAATACAGTCTTTCAGATCATGGGGCAGATTGGCAGGCAGCTGCCCCAGTTCTGAGATCTGCGAGATTGGGTTGTCCAGCAGCGGCCACAACAGGGCAGGGGCCTCGCTGTAGCGGGGCGAGCTGAGCTCGTAGTCAAAGATCGAGCGATGCCCCATCAGGGCCAGGGCCTGATCTCGATTGCCTTGGCAGGCGCTCAACAGCGAAGAGGGGGCATGGGGCAGTTCTGCCAACATCAGATGCTTGCGCAGTGTGACATCGCCTGCGGTTGCGGCTCTGGCTTCGTTCATGGTGAAACCGGCCAGAATATTGATCTTTTCGGCCTCGACGTAGATGTCATGGGCAAAGAAACTGACGAGGGTCTGGATCATCTCGATCAGCTTGTGCTGGGGCAGGGCGGCATAGTCCAGCGCTTGCCAGATCGCCAGACGATCTGCGATTATTGGCAGGGTTTGATCGTGAAAATCCCTGACCAGCGGGCGCGCTAGCCGGCGCAGCTGCTTGGCCTTGGATTTGGAGAGTTTGAGTGTCATTTGCCGCTTGAGCTCGGCATCCACATAGGTTTTGCCAAAGAGGTTGACCAGATGACCGTCGCGGCCTTCCGGCAGCCCGTAGGGGACGCCAAGCGCGCGACAGGCGTAGTCCACGCTGCCGCCGGGTGCCCAAAGGCTGCTCATGAGAGAGAAGGACATGGGCGTTGGGCGCGGCAGGACTTCGGACATTTCATCCTGTTCCAGGATCATCGCATCGGGATCACGATCGCCAAAGCGGTCCAGCACGGCGCGCCATTCGGTCAGCCGGATCTGTTCCGCGTCGGGACCATGGGCCAGTGTGGTGATGTCGCGGCTTTGCAGGATCTGAAACCCACCATCGGCATAGGCCCATTCGATATCTTGAGGGCCGCCAAAGAGGGCTTCGACCCGGCGCGCAAGGGCCAGCAAAGGCGCCAGATCCAGCGTTTGATCCTGATCCTCAAATGCGGGTCGGCCGGAGGAGCGTCCAAAGCGCAAAGACACAGGTGTCACCCGGCCTGAGACCAGATCTTCGCCACAGCCCTTTACCCATTCCACCATGGTCATTCCGGGGGCATTGGGGTCCTGTGTAAACAAGACGCCGGCATAGTCAGCCTGCACCATCTGCTGAACCAGTACATTGGCGGCAGATGTATCCTGGGCCTGCCGGTCGTAGCTGGCGGCCCGTTCTGAAGAAAAGCTTGCCACCACACTGTTCAAGGCGCCGCGCAGGGTGTCGCCGGTCACATCCAGCTCGGACTCAAACACCCCGGCAAAGCTCTGCTCGGCACCATCTTCATTGCTGGCGCTGCTGCGCACGGCGCAGGGTTTTTCTGCTATTAGCTGCCAGATCTGAGCCGCAAAGCGCTCTTGCTGGGGAAGGGACATCTGTTGAAAATCAGCGATGGCCTCCTGGCGCAGCACCAGACCATCGGGCACGGGCAGCCCGGCTGTTTTCATCACGGACAGCCGCAGCGCCTTATTGCCCGCCTGTGCCAGTTCTTCGCTAAAGCCCATGGGGATGACCCCGGCAGGCAGCTGTGCCAACTGACGTTTCTGGCGCCAAAGATCCAGCTGGTGTTTCAGAGATTTGTGCAGTCCGGTCACATAGGCACGCTGCAGCAGCAGCAGGCTGAGGCTGAAACAGAGATAGGCATTGGCGGCGGCGCTGAGGCTAAAGACCATGGCAAAGAGAAGGGGCAGACCCATAAAGAGCCAAAGCTTGATTTGCCGTGCCGTCTTAGCGACTGCCCAGGTCAGGTAGATCGCGGCCAAAGCGCAGAACATCAGCGGCAGGGCAAAGGCCGGATCTGGCAGGCCTAAATCGTCGATCCATAGCATTGAGATTGACAGCAGCCCGCTGGCCTCTCCGGCGGCAGAGACCCCCACCATCATCACCGGCAAAAACAACAGGGCGCTGAGATTGCGCAGCGGCGTCAGCCCCTTGGAGGCATAGAACGCCTGGATGGCACGGGCGCGGCGCACCGGATCCTGGGCCAGTTCTGATTTGAGTGTCGCCAGCTCCTCGGCACTGTTGTGGGTGATGATCTGGTCGCGTTCCGATTTCAACGCAACCGGTAGAACCAACAGGCGGGTCAGCAGGGAGAGGGCAAAAAGCCCCAACAAGAGATGGCTATGTGCATGGCTCCAGAGCAAAGCCGAGGTGACTGCTGCGACAGCCCGCTGCCAATAGGTCTGGTTTTGCGCGGCCAGCCAGTCCTGGACATGGGGTTTGGCAGCGGGGGCAATAAAATACTCCCAGGGCAAGGTATAACGTCCCAGGTAGTCGACCCCCTGCTGGACCAATTCCAGCCCCAGAACCTGCCCCATGAAGCAGCTGCGCCGATCATAGCAGGCCGTGAGGGTCGGCTTGTCCTCCAATGCAGCGATCCTGCGCATCAGGTCATCAGTCGGCAAGGCGCGAATGGGGATATTGATGGCACCGGGTAGGTGACCGGCCTCAAAATCGCCGGGATAGCGTGTGTCGACGATCTGCAGATCTTCGGTTTCGATCAGTGTCGTGAAATCAGCGGTGCTTAGCAGGGTGTCCTTGTTGACATAGTCTGGAATGGCGCGCAGGTCGGCCAGCGTCTCAACCTCGGCATCGCTAAAGGAGCGTCCTTCGACGATCCATTTCTCGATCCCGCCGGCAATAAAGCTGCAATCGATGCCCAGCTTTGCCAGTTCGGCGCAGGTCTCGGAGCTACGGTTGCCGTTGTGGCAAAAAACCACCGCCCGCTGTCCGGGCTGCAGGGGGCGAGACTGCAGAAAATCAGGAAATCGGACGTGCGTGGCGCCCGGCAGGCTGCCCATGGCGTTTTCGCCGGTTTCGCGGATGTCAAAGAAGGCGGCGTCCCCCGATGTCAACAGAGCTGCAGCCTGATCAGTGGAAATGGCCAGCGGGTTTTCTTCCTGTTTGGAAAAGCTAGTTTCCTTAAGCGTGTCGTCCTTGATCTCAGTTCCGGCGAACTGCGCCGGACGAAACAAGGTCGCCTGAAGGCGTGTCTGTTCTGTGGCTCTATAGCTGCTGTACTGCCAGTAGTTTGCAGCTACCAAGCCGGTCACAAACAGCACGAGCAAGCCAATGAGACGGACCGGATAGCGCTGTGTTGCGGCTCTTGGCTTGAACCCCAGTTTGGTTGCCAAAAGTGCGCCGGCCCCGGAAATCATTGCAAGACCCACAGCAAAAACCTGAGACAGGGATGTCACCGAGCCGATGACCAGTTCCGGAGAGGGAATGGCCAGAGCTTTCATGGGGATAGCCAAAAGGATTGCAGCCAAAAGAGAGGCAAAACAGAATTTTCGTTTGTTGTTGTGGGAAGAAGGGGCCGGTGTTTGCACTGAGAGACCTGCTGTCTGTTTAGGGATTCTTTATAGTTGTGACATTTTTATGAAAAAATACCTAAAGTATTACGGAACCGTTAAGTGCGGTATGCGATCCGGCCTTTCATTTAAAATTGACGGAAGAAAGCGAAAAAATTAACGTCATACACGCATTTGGTGAGCGATAAGCTAGAATGCATGTGCCTTTGGCGCGCAGTACACGAGCTAGGAGGCTTACCTATGCGGAACTTCATTACCTTAATTTTCTCAAGTGTTCACAGACTGGGACGGGGGCTTCTTGGCGTTTTGTTTTTGTTTGCTCTGAGCTTTGCACCAAATGATGCAGGTGCTGGGATCACGCTGACCTTTGGCACCTATGCCGCTGACAAACCCACCGAAACCGTGCGCAAATACAGGCCTTTCCTTACCTTTCTTGCGGATCGGATGTCCGAGCGGTTGGGAGAGAAGGTCACGATCAAGCTCACAATCGCCAAGGAATACGCGGAAGGTATTCGCCAGCTTGCCGAGGGTGAGGTGGATTTTGCCCGGTTTGGGCCGGCGTCCTATGTGGTGGTCAAGGAGCTCAACCCGGATATCAGCATTGTGGCCATGGAGTCCAAAAAGGGCCAAAAACGCTTCAAAGGCGTGATTGTTGTCCATCGCGATAGCCCGATCCAATCCCTGGAAGAGCTGTCTGGGCTGACCTTTGCCTTTGGTGATGAGCTGTCAACAATTGGTCGATATCTGGCTCAGGCGCAATTGCTTGATGTTGGGATCTCGGGTGAGGATCTGCACAGCTTTGCGTATCTGGGGCGACATGATCTGGTGGGCGAAGCCGTCGGTGCCGGAAAATATGCAGCAGGAGCCTTGAAAGAAAGCACCTATAAAAAGCTGGTTGCCAAAGGCGTGCCGATCCGGGCTTTGACCTCATTTGACAATGTCACAAAGCCCTGGCTGGCCTCTGCCGATTTGGACCCGCGGTTTCTGCAGGCCATGCAGGAGGTGATGCTGTCCGTTCAAAATGAAGAGATTGTCCGGCGCGTCTCCAAGAATGGATTTCTGGCGAGCGAAGATTCAGATTACGATCTGATCAGAGAAGCCATCGAACAAAGCCAAAGCTTCTAAGGCTAGAAACACAGAGAAATGAAACGCTCCAGTGTCCTGTTTCAGATTGTGCTTTCGCTGTCCCTGGCCGCCCTTTTGGTGGGGCTGGTTGTCGGGGCTGTTGCGCGCCGTACCGAGAGCATCCAGCTGCGCGACCAATTGAGCGAACAGGCAGGGCTGACGATTTCACTGCTCAGTGGTCTGATGCTGGAATCCATCATTGTCGAAGATGTGCCGGTGTTGGAAACAGGGCTTCACGAAGCCCTGGCCCGCACGCCTAAAATTCTCTCCATCCAAATTCTGAACAACGACGGCGTCACAATCGCAACGGCCAAACGGCGGGAAACCGATGCTGTAGAAGAGTTTGTCACCTACGAACAACCAGTTGAAATGGAGGGGTTCGAATTCGGCACAATGGTCGTGCGATGGTCTATGCTGGAAGGCCAGGCCATGGTTCAGGAAAAGGTCCGGTATACCATTATGTGGACGGTTCTAGCCGTCGCGGGCCTGTCGGCCCTTGTTTTGGCCTTGGTGCATATGCTGGCTCTGCACCCGCTCAGAACCATCCATCGCCGGATGTCGAATGCTCTCTTGGGCGCGCGGGGGAAGGCTGGCAAGCTCCCATGGTATGCCTCGCGGGAATTCTGGGCGCTGAACTATTCGGTTGGTGTTCTGGAAGACACTTTTGTTGAGCGGGATGAACGTGAAACCGCTTTGCAGCGGGCCTGTGAAGAGGCAGATATCGCCAACCAGGCCAAGTCGGAATTCCTGGCAAACATGAGTCATGAAATCCGCACGCCAATGAATGGTGTGATTGGTATGGCAGAGCTGATCATGGAAACCGACCTGGATGAGGATCAGCGTGTCTATGCGGAAACCATTTCCAAATCTGGCGCAGCGCTGCTGACAATTATCAATGATATCCTCAATTTCTCCAAAATCGAAGCAGGCAAAGTTGAGCTGAACCCCTTCCCGTTCAACCTCTTGGCGGCTGTCGAAGACGTGGTCACACTGCTCGCCCCCAAGGCCAGCAATAAGGGCATTGAGATCATTCTGAGGTATGACCCTGATCTTCCAATCTTTTTTGAAGGAGATGTTGGTCGGATCCGCCAGGTTATTACCAATATCATTGGCAATGCGGTAAAGTTCACCGACCATGGCTACGTCTATATTGATGTCTCAGGGCACAGAGATGCCAATGGCTATGATCTCGTGATCCGTGTCACCGACACCGGGATTGGCATTCCCGAAGACCGGCTTGATAGAGTCTTTAGCGCCTTTGAACAGGTGGACAGCGGCGCCACACGCAGCTTTGAAGGTACGGGACTTGGCCTGGCGATCTCGGCGCGCCTGATAGAGTTGATGAAGGGGCGGATTTCGGTGCAGTCGGAGGCGGGGAAAGGGTCCGTCTTTACCATCGATTTGCCATTGCCGCTGACCGACCAGATCGCTGACGTCAAAGTGGCGTTTAATGCCTTGCAAGGTATGACAGGACTTATTGTGGATGATCTGGAATTGAACCGGGCGGTCCTGAGCGAGCGGTTGCGCGACTGGGGTGTGAACTGCGTTGAGGCCGGTAGCGCCGCTCAGGCCTTGGAGATCATGGCGGATCTGCGTTTGGATTCGCAACGCTTGAATTTTGTCATTCTGGACTATCAAATGCCGCAGGTTGATGGCAGCGCGCTGGCGCGGCAAATTCGAGCAATCCCCGATTATGCAACAATGCCAATTGTCATGCTGTCCTCGGCGGATCAATCCGCTGCCCGGTCAAATGACCACCGGGCGAAGATCCGCGACATTGTGTTGAAACCTGTTCGAATGGCACAGTTGAAACAGGTGCTGCGGCGGGCACTCAAGCTTGAGCAGTCCGGGCGAAGCGCGGTTGTCATGCGTCAAGAGGCGCGACAGGCCATCCATTCCCTCAAATTGATCATCGCCGAGGATAACCGGACCAATCAGTTGGTGGTGACCCGGATGCTCAAGGATGCGGGGTTTGACATTACTATTGTGGCCAACGGCGCCGAGGCGGTTGAGAAATTTCGAGAAGTGCAGCCGGATATCATCCTGATGGACATGATGATGCCGGTGATGGACGGGGTTGAAGCGACGATGAAAATTCGGGAGATCGAATCTGCGTCCCATAGCTCTGGTTGTCATATCATCGCCCTGACCGCCAATGCGCTGGAGGCGCATCGGGAAGAATGCCTGGCGGCGGGCATGGATGATTTTCTTAGCAAGCCGATCAACAAACAAGCGCTACTGGAGGCCCTTCACAAGGGCGCTGATACTCTGGACGAACTTCCCGCTGATCTGAGAGCAGGTCAGACCTGAGGGTGTGCCGCTCTTTAGTTAACGGTCATTGCTGACAGCTGGGAGCCGGTTTTTCCAGATCGCACTTCCCAGATTTGTCAGGGCAAAAAATACCGCTGCGGCGCAGACAATTGTTGGCCCGGTCGGGGTATCCAGAACAAAGGAAGCCTGGAGGCCAACCAGGGCGGCAAGTGCGCCGATGCTAGCAGCAATCGCGGCCATGCGTTCGGGGGTCGCGGCAAAGGGACGTGCGGCGGCGGCCGGGATCAGCAAGAGCGCTGAAATCAACAAGACTCCGACAACTTTGATGGCGACGGCCACGACCAGGGCTAGGGCGACGGTCAGCACCAGTTGTTCACGTTTGGGGTTGATGCCGGCTGCATAGGCCAAATCAGGGCTGAGTGTGGCGGTCAATAGGGCGGACCATCTGGCCCAGAGCAACAATAAAACCAGGGTCGCTCCGCCCCAAATTACGGCCAGATCTATTCGGCTTACTGCCAGGATGTCGCCAAACAAATAGGCCATCAGGTCAATGCGGATGCCCTGCAGAAAAGAGACCGCCACGAGCCCAAAAGCCAGCGAGGAATGCGCCAGCACCCCCAAAAGCGTGTCCATGGCAAAGCCCCGTCCGCTCAGGCTGGAAACTGCGGTGGCCATCAGAAGGGCAATGATCAAAACGCCTGCAAAGATCGGCACCTGGAACCCCAGAGCCAATGCAACGCCCAGGATCGAAGCATGGGCCGTTGCATCGCCAAAATAAGCCATGCGGCGCCAGATCACAAAACATCCCAGGGGGGCGGCTGCGATGGCGACGCCGGTTCCTGCAAGGGCTGCGCGGATCAAAAAACTGTCGAACAGTGTGATCATCTGTGTGCCTCATGCGCAGGGTGAGAGTGCTGGCCCCCGGTCTCGTCTTTGCCGTGATCATGGCCGCAACTGTGGTCGTGGCTGTGATTGTGCTCGTGGCGATAGAGCGCCAGCGCGCCCTGGGTGCCACTGCCAAACAGCGCCCGGTATTCTGGCGCCGAAGCCACATGCTCAGGCTCGCCTTCGCAGCAGATATGGCCGTTGAGGCAGATCACCCGGTCAGAGGCCGCCATAACAACATGCAACTCATGACTGACCATCAAAATGGCGCAGCCCAGAGTTTGCCTCAGGGTTTCGATCTTTTGGTAAAATGCGGCTGATCCGGGCTGATCAAGCCCCTGGGTGGCCTCGTCGAGGATCAGAAGCTGCGGCTGGCACAAAAGCGCCCGCGCCAGCAAAACGCGCTGAAACTGACCGCCCGATAGATCGGCCATTTGACGGTTGGACAACTGTCCGGCGCCGGCCTGTTCCAGGGCGCTGGTGGCCTGGGCGTTGGACACTCGGTCCGGCAGGCTGAGAAACCGACGCACGGTCATTGGCAAGGTCGGATCGATATGCAGTTTTTGCGGAACATAGCCAATCCGCAGATCCGGGCTTCGATTGACCGTTCCCTTGCTGGGCATCTGCGCCCCGATGACACTGCGCAACAGGGTGGATTTGCCGGAACCATTGGGGCCAACGATGGTGACGATTTCTCCGGGAGAGATGCCAAAGGTCACGTTCGACAGAACCGTGTTTCCGCCATAGCTGACAGAGAGATCCTGAAGTGAGATCAGTTGCATTTATGGGCAGCTTCTTGGCATTTGGGGCAAAGACCTTCGGCTTCGACCACGGTGCGTTCTATCTGGAACCCGGCGTCGCGGGCGGCCTGACCCAACTGGCCATTGGTTGGCACGGCCTGGGCTTCGGCCACTGACTTGCACAGGCGGCAGATCATGAACACCGGGGCGTGATCCTCGCCGGGATGGGTGCAGGCAATAAAGGCGTTCAGCCGTTCGATTTTATGGGCAAACCCGTTGCTCACCAAAAAGTCCAGCGCGCGATAGGCGACGGGCGGTTGCGAGCCAAGTCCTTCTTCGCGCAAACGATCAAGAATTTCATAGGCGCCCAGAGCCCGGTGTTCCTGCAATAGGATTTCCAAGACCCGTTTGCGGACAGGGGTAAACTGTAGCCCCTGCGCCTTGCACTGGGCATCAACCGTTTCAATGCAGCTGGAAATACAGCTTGTGTGGTCATGGGGCTCAAATCCGATGGAATCCATGGTCTTGGGTCTCCGCTGATAAGGGCGATGCCTGGGGCTTGCCGAACTTGGCTCTTGATATGTTATGCTATGACGTTTAACAAGCCGTGAGATGTTATAAAATCACATGAGAGTCCCATGCTTAAAACTCCCCTGACTTCTGTCGCAGCCCTGATGGGATTTGCAAGCGTTTCTGTGGCAGATGTGCCCAAAGTCGCGACCGATATTGCCCCCGTGCACAGCCTGGTCGCCCGAGTCATGCAGGGAGTTGGAGAGCCAGGCATGGTGGTTCCAAACGGCGCCTCGCCGCATCACCACTCAATGCGCCCCTCCGAGGCCCTGACCCTGTCGCAAGCGGATGTGGTCTTTTGGATCGGCGAAGCACTGACCCCTTGGTTGGAAGGTCCGGTGGACGAGCTGGCAACGGAGGCCCATGTGGTTGAGCTTTTGGAGCTGGAGGGCGGCGTGGCGCTTCCTTTCCGTGAGGGCGTTGGCTTTGAGGCCCATGATCACGGGGATGAAGAGCAACACGACGACGATCATCACGATGCGCATGAGGATCATGATGACCACGGGGATGATCACGACGCTCATGCCGAGCATGAAGATCACGACCGCGAGGCACATGCCGAGGCCGGGCATGATCATGAAGAGGACCATGAAGAGGACCATGAAGAGGGTCATGACGATGAGCACGAGGGCCACGATCACGCGGGTCATGAAGGCCACGACCATGAAGGGCTGGATCCTCACGTCTGGCTCTCTCCAGAAAATGCAATGCTTTGGCTTGATGTGATTGCGGCGGAGCTCTCCGAGCATGATGTTGAAAACGCCGCCACCTATGCGGCAAATGCAGCAGCCGGCAAGCAGGAGCTCAAAGAAGTCAAAGCTGAGATCAAAGCCAGCCTAGAATCCGTGCGTGACGGCGGCTTTGTGGTGTTCCATGATGCCTATCAGTACTTTGAGCACAGCTTCGGTATCTATGCCGCTGGTGCGATCTCGCTGGGGGATGCGTCAGACCCAAGCCCTGCGCGTATCGCGGAGATCCAGCAGGTGGTGAAGCAAGCACAGGTTTCTTGCGTCTTCTCAGAGCCGCAGTTCAACCCGGATATGGTGGCCACCGTTCTGGAAGGTAGCGGCGCCAAAACCGTGGTCATCGACCCATTGGGGGCCGCCTTGGAACCTGGCGCCGGATTCTATCCCGCGCTGCTGAAAGAGCTGGGCGCCGCCATGGCCAGTTGCCAGTAAACGCAGGGATCATTGTCGTAGCCGCTTCAACTTCGTGACAGTGGCCCGGCAGTGTTTCCCAAAGGGGGCAGAGCAAGCTCTGACCCCTTTGGGTTTTTAGATTCGGTCTTTGACAAGATGGATCAGGGTTGCGCCGGTCTCGTAATAGGCACCACGCAGGCGGGCAAAGGGCAGGCTATGGCCAGAGCTGGCCGGCAAGGGCAGTAGGCTCTCATCTTTTGTGAGCAGGGCCTGAGCCATCTGTTGGCCAAACAGGGTTCCAGGCCCGATGCCACGACCTGAATAGCCAAAGCTGACATAGCCTTCCTCCAGTTTCTCGATCTTGGGCAGGTATTCCCCGGTCATGGCGATGCGGCCAAACCATTGGCTTTCCAGTTTGATCCCGGAAAGCGCAGGAAAGACCGCGGATAGCTTCCGCTTGAGCCAGCCTTGGTGAATGTTGCTGCCAAGATGATCCAAAGCCCCCATGGCACCAATCACCAGCCTGCCCTTTTGGTCCATGCGCCAGGAGGACATTACCATAGCGGAATCCCAGCAGCCTTCGAGCCCTGGCAGAATTTGGGCTTTCTGGGCTGTTGTCAGGGGGGCAGTAGCGCCTTGGAAATAGTGAACGGGAACGATCGCAGGTGCCTTATAGCCGGACATGGGACGGGCATAGGCATTTGTTGCCATGATCAGATGTTTGGCGCGGATGTGGCCACGAGGCGTTGCAACCTCCCAGCAGCCATTGTTGCGGGTGATTGCCTGGGCCGGAGTTTGATCATGCAGGCGAGCACCAGCGGAGATCGCGGCACGGGCCAGCCCTCGGGCAAAGCCTAGCGGCTGGATGGTGCCGGCACGGGGGTCAAACAGGGCGCCGTGCACTGCCTCGGATCCGACGCGGGCCCGGGCTTCGGCGGCCTCCAATAGCTGCACTGGGGCGCCGATGGCCTGCAACTGATCTGCGCGCCGTTGCAGATCCTGCATGCCGCTGGGGGCATGGGCGCAGTGAAGAGTGCCATTGCGTACAGGCTCACAGGCGATCTTGAACCTGTCGATGAGCCCGTAAACCAGGTCAGGGGCCTGCCCCAAGGCCTGCGATAGATGGTTGCCGATCTCTGCGCCAAGCCGGGCGTTGATGTCTTCGGGTGGCAACCACAGCCCGGCATTGACCAGACCGACGTTGCGGCCAGACCCGCCATGGCCAAAGACCTCAGCTTCGAGCAGACAGACCGAGGCCCCCATTTCGGCGGCCTTTAGCGCGGCAGAACAGCCGGTATAGCCGCCCCCAATCACCACCAGATCTGCCGTGGCCTCCCCGGATAAAACCGAGGAGGCAGGGTTTTCCTGGCAGGTCTGGTGCCAGAGGCTGTCAGTCAGGTCAGATGTCAAATTTGATTCCCTGTGCAAGCGGCAGCTCCCGCGAGTAGTTCACGGTGTTGGTCTGGCGACGCATATAGCCCTTCCAGGCGTCAGAGCCGCTTTCCCGTCCACCGCCGGTTTCCTTTTCGCCACCAAAGGCGCCGCCGATTTCGGCGCCCGATGGGCCGATGTTGACATTGGCGATACCGCAATCGGATCCGGCTGCCGAGAGGAAATATTCCGTCTCGCGTACATCTGTGGAAAAGATGCAGGAGCTCAGCCCCTGTGGCACATCGTTTTGCAGGGCGATGGCCTCGTCCAGATCCTCATATTTCACCACATAGAGGATCGGAGCAAAGGTCTCGGTGTGCATGATCGCAGACTGCGCGGGCATTTCGACAATCGCCGGATGGGCATAGGCCGCAGCAGAGTGGCTGTCGGTTAGCGCCTGGCCGCCTCCATGGACCGTGCCGCCTTCGACTTCTGCCTGAGCCAGGGCCTCGGTCATGGCCTTCAACGCCAGATCGTCGATCAGCGGGCCAACAAGCGAGCCTTCCAGCAGCGGATCCCCAATCGGCAGGCCTGCATAGGCTTTGATCAGCCGGGGGATCAGCGCGTCATAGATATCGGCATGGACGATCAGGCGACGCAGCGAGGTGCAGCGCTGCCCGGCGGTGCCAACGGCAGAAAACACAATGGCGCGCAGGGCCATTTCCAGATCAGCCGAGGGGGCGACGATCATCGCGTTGTTGCCGCCGAGTTCCAGAATTGTGCGGCCCAGGCGGGCAGACATGTCCTTGGCCACGGCCTTGCCCATGGGGACAGAACCGGTGGCCGAGATGATCGCGACGTCTTTGGATGCGGTCAGGGCTTCGCCCAGATCGCGCTCGCCGATCAGTGTCTGGATCAGACCTTCGGGCGCATCGGCACCAAACTGGGTGGTGACGCGATCACAGATCTTCTGTACGGCAAGGGCGGTTAACGGGGTCTTTTCCGAGGGTTTCCAGATCACCGGATCACCACAGACCAGCGCCAGGGTTGCGTTCCAGCACCAGGGAGCCACGGGGAAGTTGAAGGCGGTGATAACACCGCAGGTCCCCATCGGGTGCCAGGTTTCGCGCATGGCGTGGCCGGGGCGTTCCGAGGCGATGGTCAGGCCATAGAGTTGACGCGACAGGCCTACTGCGAAATCGCAGATATCGATCATTTCTTGCACTTCGCCCAGACCTTCCTGGTAGATCTTGCCACATTCCAGCGTCACCAACCGGCCGAGGTTCTCTTTTTCCCGGCGCAGCTCTTCGCCCAAGAGGCGCACCAGCTCGCCGCGGCGCGGTGCGGGCACTGTGCGCCAGGATTTGAAGGCTGACTTGGCATTTGTGATCTGGGCCTGGGCATCCGCCAGGCTGTGCATGGCGATGCGGGCAATCTCGCTGCCATCAACTGGGGTCTTGACGCTAAGACTGCCGCCAGAGAGGTCGTTCTGGGTGAAACCTGCGGCGGTGAGGATCTGGGAATAAGGCATGGTGCATCCTTTCGAGGAAACTGTCAGGCCATGAGCATTACACGGGGTAAAACGCTGGTGACTCACGGGTGTTTCCTGTAATTCTCACGATAAATGTGAAATTGCACATGATACTAAATTCTAAAGCTATGAGGTAAAATCATATGATAGCGCCGCGTCGGTTTCTGCCTTCGATCTCATCTCTGCTGGCACTGGAAGCCGTGGACCGTCTGGGAAGCGCTTCAGCGGCTGCAGAAGATCTGAACCTGACCCAGAGCGCTGTCAGCCGTCAGCTTAAACAGTTGGAACAGCAGATGGAGGTGGATCTGATTGCGCGGGATCAGATGCGACTGCAGTTGACTCCGGGCGGGGCGAACTATGCCAAAGAAGCCCGCGCGATCCTGTCCCGGCTGGCGCAGGCCTCAATCAAGCTGCGGGCGAATCCGGATGGTGGTAGTTTGAATCTGTCGATCCTGGCCTCCTTTGGCTTGCATTGGTTGGCTCCACGGCTCAAGAATTTTGTCGCTCAGCACCCTGGCATTACGGTCAACTTGCAGACCCACAACCTGCCGTTCGGTTTTGAATCCGGCACAGCTCAGGCTGCGATTCATTATGGGACGCGCGACTGGCCCGGCGTGGAGTATCTGCCCCTGATGCCCAAACACGTGCTGCCAGTCTGCGCGCCCGGCCTTTTGCAGGCGCCCCTGTCCGTGCCAGAGATGCTGCTGCACTATCCGTTGTTGCACCTGGAAAGCCATCCGGACAGTTGGGAGCAATGGTTTGGCCTGCACGGTGTCACGGCTGAGCGCTTGCAGGGTATGTTGTTTGACCAATCATCGGCGATGACACAGGCGGCGGTGCATGGGCTGGGCATTGCCCTGTTGCCAACCTTTTTGGCCGAGGGCGAGATCAAAGCCGGCCGCTTGCAATTGGCCATCAATGGACCGCCTGTGACACTGGGGGAGTATTTTCTGGTCTGGCCGCCGGAGCATTGCGATGACTACCCGCTCATGCAGTTTCGCAATTGGCTGCTCGATCAGATAACGGCTCAGGAGGCCTAAGGATGCGCTTGCCCAGTCTCACCCATCTTCGCTGTTTTGAAAGCGCCGCCCGCCACCAGAGTTTTACCGCGGCAGGCGAAGAGATTGGCCTGACCCAAAGTGCTGTCAGCAAGAAGGTCAAGGAGCTGGAGGCGGATCTTGGCTTTGCGCTGTTTCAGCGCGTTGGCCGGGGCGTGGTGCTGACCGACGCTGGCGCCGGTCTCGCTGCGGATTTGGCGCAGGACCTTGGCGCGCTGCGCACCTCGGTGCAAAAGGCGGTGGCGGCGGGGGCGGGGCGCAGTGCGCTGCGCATCGCGGTGCTGCCAACCTTTGCCAACCGCTGGCTGATACCACGCTTGCCGGATTTCTTTGCGCGCCATCCGGAGATTGAGCTGAGCCTTTCGACACGGTTGGACCCCTTTGATTTTGCGCGCGACCCCTTTGATTTGGCGATCCATTATGGGCGTGACAACTGGCCCGGTGCCCGTATGGTCGAGCTGTTTGGCGATCAGATGGTGCCGATTTCTGCCCCCGAATTCTATGCCAGCTATGGATTGACAGATCTAACCGCGTTGGAAGACGTGCCTTTGGTGCATCTGGAAAGCCGCAGTGAGGTCTGGGCGAATTGGTTTCAGGAGGCAGGGATCAAGGGGCAGCCGCGACAAGATGGGCGCTATTTTGATCAATACTCCATGGTTATTGGCGCGGCGACTGCGGGGCTCGGGGCAGCGATCGTGCCTTTTGACATGGTCTCGGATGAGCTGGACAGCGGCGCTTTGGTGCAACTGCCGGGGCCGGTCCTGGGGTCGGCCAAACGCTATTACCTAACCCGCCCGCATGGGGCGGCGACGGATGCGGTGCAAAAGTTCGAGACCTGGATCACCCGACAGCTGAGGTGCAGACCGGGCTGACCCATGTGGTTTTGGAATGAGTTGGGTCCAACTTGGGGATTTTTCTCTCTGGAGCTTGGTGCTTTAGGCTTTGAGCATTGGCGCGCGCCGGATTGTCCAGCGCCCCTGTTTCAGCTGTAGGACGACACCCATGACAGAATTCCGCAAGGCCAGCCGTATTGATGCAATCGAAGTATCTGAAATCCTGCAGATCGGGGCGCGGGCTGCGGAGCTGAAACAACAGGGGCGACCGGTGATTGTGCTGGGTGCGGGCGAGCCGGATTTTGACACGCCTGACGCCATCAAACAGGCGGCTGTTGACGCGATATGGGCGGGAGAAACCAAATATACAGCCCTTACTGGCACGCCGGATCTGAAGCGGGCGATCCGCGCCAAATTCAAGCGAGATCACGGTTTGGACTACTGTCAGGATGAAGTGATTGTTTCTACCGGTGCCAAGCAGGTGCTGTACAATGCTTTCATGGCCAGTCTGGAGCCAGGTGACGAAGTCATCGTGCCGGCTCCCTATTGGACTTCCTATGTGGATATCATTGCTCTGGCCGGTGGCAAAGCCGTGCTGGTGCCCTGTGGTGCCGAGACCGGTTTTCGAATGACAGCAGAGCAGCTGCAGCAGGCGCTTGGCCCGCGCACCCGTTGGGTGCTGTTCAACTCGCCATCAAACCCCTCTGGTGCGGCCTACTCGGCGCAGGATTACGCACCCTTACTGGAGGTTTTGATGCAGCATCCGGGTGTCTGGGTCATGGCCGATGACATGTATGAACATATCACCTACGAAGGATTTGAATTTGCCACGCCTGCGGCGGTTGAGCCGCGTTTGAAACCCCGTTGTTTGACCATAAATGGCGTCTCCAAAGCCTATGCTATGACCGGATGGCGCATTGGCTATGCGGGTGGTCCTGCAGCTTTGATATCTGCCATGGCGGTGATTCAGGGGCAGTCGACCTCCTGTGCCGCTTCGGTGTCGCAGGCGGCAGCACTGCAAGCCTTGAACGGGGGCCAAGATTTCTTGACAGAGCGGCGCGCCAGCTTTCAGGCCCGTCGCGATCTGGTGGTGGATGGGTTGAATGCAATTGAGGGGATCAGCTGTCCGCGTCCCGAAGGGGCTTTTTACACCTTTGCCAGCTGCGCTGGCCTGCTAGGGCGTCGAACCCCGCAAGGCAAGACTTTGCAAACGGATGCGGATTTTTGTGCCTATGTTCTGGAACACCACGATGTTGCCATGGTGCCGGGGCGGGCCTTTGGGCTGTCGCCGTATTTCCGCATTTCTTATGCTACCAGTCCGGCAGAGCTGCGTGAGGCTTTGGTGCGATTGGCGCGGGCGGTCGCGCAGCTGGACTAACGCAGAGCGGGGCAGGGTTACAGCTGCTTTTGCATCAGGATCAGGTCCAGCCACTGATTAAATTTACGCCCGACCTGAGGCAGAAACCCTGTCTGGGTATAGCCAATGGCTCTGTGAAATTTGAGCGCCTTGGGGTTGGCGCTGCTGATACCTGCAACCAATACATGCACCTCTCGGGTGCGGGCTTCCTTTTCCAGCTGACCCATCAGCGCCCGGCCCAGCCCATGGCCCTGGGCTTCGGGGCGCAGCTGAATGGAATGCTCTTGTGTGTGGCGATAGCCCGGACCGGAACGAAAGGCGCTGTAAGTTGCAAAGCCCAGGATCCTGCCGCCTCGTTCTGCCACGAGGAAGGGCGTCAGATCTTGTTCCAGCCGGGCCGCGATCTCTTGGGGCTGGCGCTCCTGAGAGGTAAAGGTGAACAGCGTATCGCGGATCATTGCATTGGCAATTTCGGCAATACTGGCGCTGTCGCGCGGCTGGGCATGACGTATCTCCAATGGCATCGTCGAGGTCTCTTTCACTGAAGGCAGCAGATGACGGCCAAGGGATCATGGCCGTGGGCAAACCACAAGGGCAGACAGGTGGAAGGCTGGGGGCTACCCGCCCGAGACTAGAGAAAGCAATTGAACTCGGCGCAGGAGCGCTTCAAAGATGGAAAACCACAGCAGGGAGTCTTTGACATGCAGCGCAACGATATGAAACCAGCCACAATTGCGGCTCAGGCTGCTGGTGCCATCGATGCGGCCAGCGGTGGGGTAGTGCCTCCCCTGCAGCCCTCGACCACCTTTGTGCGGGACCGGGACTATCAGCTGGTCAATCAGGACAACGTCTATCTGCGCTCCCACAACGAGGCCGTCAGGCTGGGCGAAGAGATCCTGTCTCGCCTTGAGGGCGCCGCGGACACACAGCTGTTTCCCTCCGGTATGGCGGCTATTGCCGCAGTTTTTCGTACCGTGCCCAATGGTGGTGCAGTGATTGTTCAATCGGGCATTTACTGGGGCACAACCAAATGGATCCGGGATTTCTGTATCCGCCGCGACATCACCCTACACGAGGTCGAGGCCAGCGATACAGCGGCTTTGCAGACGGTCTGTGAAGCGCATGAGGCGCAGATCCTGTTTGTTGAAACCCCGTCAAACCCCTGGCTCAAAACCGTCGATATCGCGGCGGCAAGAACCTGCGCCGATCGCGCTGGTGCCAGCCTGGTTGTTGACAGTACCGCCGCCACCCCGCTGCTGACCCGGCCATTGGAGCTGGGCGCGGATATCGTCATGCATTCTGCAACCAAGGTGATCAATGGTCACTCTGATGTGTTGGGCGGCGTGCTCAGCACCCGCAGGCCCAACCCGATGTGGGAGGCAATCTGTATGGATCGCAACGAGGCGGGTGCGGTGATGGGGCCATTTGAGGCCTGGCTTTTGGTGCGAAGCATGCGCACTTTGCCGCTGCGAGTGGAAAAGATGTGCGCCAATGCGATGAGGGTGGCTGAGTTCCTGGCCAGCCATCCTGAGGTCGAAGAGGTGTTATACCCGGGCTTGCCAAGCCACGAAGGACATACGCTCGCCAGCCGTCAAATGTCCGGCGGCTATGGGTTTCTGATGTCCTTTCTGGTCAAGGGAGGGCGCGAGGTAGCACTGGCGGTCGCCGGGCGTTTGAACCTGTTCCACCGTGCCACGTCGCTGGGGGGCGTTGAAAGCCTGGTTGAACACCGCCATACCATCGAGCCCCATACTGGCATCCCTGAAAGCCTGTTGCGGATCTCTGTTGGGATCGAAGATGCGGATGATCTGATCTCGGATCTGAACCAGGCTCTGTTAGGCTAGGGATTGTGCGGCTGCGGCGGGTACCGTTTGTGAAGGCCGTTTTTAACAGGAGCGGACACCCATCTGAATGAGTGTGCTTCCCTTGATCTTGTAGACGCTATTGATCCGTTTGCGACCTGTCTGCATGTACCAGGTGTTCAGTTGCGGCGGGTAGTTGGCGGCAATGATGCGGGAATAGCGGTCGAATTCATCCGCCGGCAAAGGGTGACCGCTTTTGGACGGTCCATGAAATCCAAAGGTGGTATTGGGAGAGACACAGGTATTAGGTAGCCCCAATAGCATGGTACAGGTTGAAAAACAGATACGCCCCCGAATTTCGACAGGTCGGCCTGAGGATCGCAGATTGTTCAATTCAATTAGGCGATCGCGAACGTATCCGCCCCGGTCGTTGCCAACCACATAGGGGGTCTGCCCGGCGGCAAAGGCGGTTTCGGTCACGAAAAACAGTGCCATTGTGACGGCAGCTGTAGTGGCCAGGGTTTTACTCAAGGTGCCAAACACCGCCTTGATGCGGACTGCGCGTTTCGCTGGATCACCCATACCTTACTCCTTGCAGATAAAACTGTGTTGGAGCTCAGGGCTAGAGGCTTGGCATGGGCTACTTTGGGGCGGGATGTGGCGAAAAACGGGCGCTTGTTTTCAAATTGATTAGGATTGTTGACGAAGTGTGACCACTTTGGTTGGCAGCAAAGGGGTTCTCAGAAGTTTGAAAATGTTCCGGTTGTCGGTTTTCCGTCCCGCACGATTGGCTGCGCCCCAAAAAGCAACATAACATTGATTATTGGTTATTTTATGATGCTGGGGTGCGCGCTACTTTGAAGTGCGACTCTTGTTAGAAAACAAGATGTTATCTGACGAGAGGAATCGCCATGGGAGCCGTTTACACCCAACTGAGTATCACAGAGAGACGCAAAATAGAACGCTGGAGGCATGCGAAGGTCCCTGTTGATGAGATGGCGCGTGTATTGAAGCGCTGTCGGTCGACGATCTTTCGAGAACTTAAGCGCAATCATTTCTCTGATGAATGCATGCCAAAGTGTGATGGCTATTACGGCGCGGCCGCCCAGATGATGGCCGCAGATCGTCGCGCGCGACAACGCAAACTGATGAAGCATCCCGAACTTTTCCAGCGCGTGATCGAGCGGATCAAAAACGGATGGACGCCCGAGCAAATCGGCAACCGCATGATCCATGAAAGGACCATTCCAAGGGTCTGCCAGGAAACGATTTACCGCTACATCTATTCCAAGGAAGGTCAGCGCGAAGATTTGTGGTGGTACCTTCCAACGCACCGTGTCGCGCGCAGGCCCCGGCGAACCAGACGCCGCAGAGAGCCTAAATTCCATCGCGATGTCAGTATCCTTTTCCGCCCCGACGATGTCGCTCACCGCCGCCAGTTCGGTCACTGGGAAGCTGATTTGATGCTGTTCAAACAGAAGCTTGGTCAAACCAACGTCACCTCACTCGTCGAGCGTGTCAGCCGGTTCACAGTGATCCTGAAGAACCCAAATAAGCGGACAAAACCTGTCATGGGAAAGATTATGGATGCCATCCGTGATCTTCCCCTCCCTGCACGCAAGTCAATTACCTTTGATCGTGGCACGGAGTTTGTAAGCTGGCCCCACCTGCAGGCTGAGATCGGGACACAGACTTGGTTCTGTGATCCATCCAGCCCCTGGCAAAAAGGTACTGTCGAGAATACAAACCGCAGGCTTCGAAGATGGCTCCCGCGTAAGCGCGACATCCGGCAATGCACAGATCACGATATGAAGATGATCTGCGATCGCCTCAACAACACGCCCCGTAAATGCCTCGGATGGAAAACACCCGCCGAAGTCTTCCGCGAAAAAATGATGGAGGAAATGGGTCGATCCCCCTACCCTCAGAAGGAATAGGAGTCGCGGTTCAAGTATCGCTCACAAGGGAGCAGATCAGAGAGAGACCTGTGCCTCTGGTGGTTACAACGGGTAGGTGACGGCAATACGGGCACTGCCACTATCGAATTGCAGGTATGTTGTTTGGGGCGCCCTACAACCTGGATGATTTTGAATAGCTGATTGCCTCGCGATATGTGTCGTCCTCGTGAAGTTGCCAGTAGAGCGCCATCAATCGTTTTGAGAGGAGACCAACGTCTCCTGCTCCAATCGGTTGCCCGTCAATTCTGGAAACAGGCATAACGCCGCCTGCGGTTGATGTCACAAAGACTTCATCCGCTGCCATCAACTCTGCAACCGAGATATCCTGGGCGTTGCATTGGATGCCTGCCTCTGTGCAGAGGTCAAAGACGGTTTGGCGTGTCACGCCGAGCAAGACGCTCAGATCGGGTGTCGAAATCACACCGTCCTTAACTGCAAAGACATTGAACCCGGGCCCTTCTGATACATTGCCGTGGGCATCGAGCAGCACTGCCGTGTCTGCCCTCCGCGCGTAGGCTGCATATAGCGCCTTAACCATATCCAGCCAGTGATAGTTCTTTACGGTTGGGTCGACAGAGGAGGGTGGGATGCGCAGGACATCTGTTACGGCCATGTGCAAGCCCCGTTTCATCTGTTCTTCGTTCGCAACCGAGCCAAAAGGAATGGCAAAAGCGATAAAGCGGTTTTCGGCATCCCTGGGGTCGCGGCTGAAGTTCGGGGAGGTGCCCCGTGTGCAGATGAATTCCACATAGGCATTTTCAAGTCCGGATAGGGCCACGCAGTTGTGCAGGACTTCGGCCACTTGTGTCTTGCTATAAGGAATGTTCATATGCAGTTCCCCCATACCGCGGAAAAAGCGCTCCAGATGGTCTCCCAATCTGAAGAAAGCGCCATTCCATACATGGGCAACATCATAGGTCGCATCGGAGTGGAGAAATCCATAATCCAGAACGGAGAGCTTGGCCTCCTGGATCGGCAGATATTGCCCGTCCATATAGGCAACGCCAGGGGGGTAGTTGCGCGGATCAACGTGGCGATCGGTTAACTGAGGAGATTTCTGCATGAGGGAACTTTCGATGCGAGTATTTGGCGTGTTCGTTTGAAATTACGGGTTTTCTCTGAGCATCTTGCCTGAACTTTGCTATATTTGTGAGATAAGTGCCGCAACATTTGAAGGTATGATGAGCAAAATGCCAACTGCGCTGGATGAAACGGACAAGAAGCTTCTAACGTTGCTTCAGCGGAATAACCGGCTGACGGCAGACGATTTGGGGGATCTCGTTGGGACGTCACGCTCGTCGGTTCAACGGCGGATGAAGCGGTTCAGGGATGAAGGTATTATCGAAGCCGACATATCTGTCCTTTCCACCAAGGCTGTTGGCCGGCCCATGACTTTTATTGTTGAGGTCGAGCTGGAACGCGAACGTACAGATCTTCTGGATGAATTTCGCCGTTCCATGCTTGCTTTGGATGATGTGCAGCAATGCTACTATGTGACGGGGCACACTGATTTCATTCTGATTGTCACATCTGCGGATATGGCTGCCTATGAAGAGTTCAGCCGCCAGGTGTTTACGGACAACCCCAACATCCGACGGTTTCATTCAAATGTTGTTGTAAACCGCATAAAGGCAGGTTTGCAGGTGCCCCTTTAACCTGCCAAGGGGGCAGTGACCTCGCAGCGCTTTAGGATGATAATTCCGAAATGGCTGCACAATCTTCAGTCCAGAATCTGCACCGGCGGTGTGCGGCCTTTTGCGGTTCCGAAAACAATCACAAAATCGAGGAAAAGCGAGAAAAATACTCCTATTCCGGCGAAAGAATGATGCCTGTCCTTTTGAGTTCTGGGTAAATTCTAAAACCACAATAGGGGGCGTTCCATGAATGAGTTTCACAGAGATCTGACGGCGTTGCGGCAACAGTTGCATCGGGATCCTGAGCTTGGCTTTGAAGAACAACGGACCAAGGCCCGGGTCGCACAGAGGCTGCAGCAGTTGGGTTTGGAGGTGCAGGAGGGGGTGGGCGTCGTAGGTGTGCTCAAGTCAGGCGGCGGCAACCGTGCAATTGGCCTGCGCGCAGACATGGACGCGCTGCCCATTCACGAGATTGGCAATCAGGACTATGTCTCGCAGAACCCGGGTGTCATGCATGCCTGTGGCCATGACGGCCATATGGCCATGCTGCTGGGCGCCGCTGAAAAACTGGCGCAGAGCCGAGATTTTGAGGGCACCGTGGTGTTTATCTTCCAACCCAACGAAGAGCACGGGCTTGGCGCGCAGGCCATGCTCGCCGAGGGGCTGCTGGAGCGTTTTGGCTTGGAAGAAGTCTATGCCATTCACAATTTGCCCGGTGCGCCAGTGGGGCAGGTCTCAACGCGTCAGGGGCAGATCTGCGCCAGCGAAAGCCTGTTTGAGATTTCCCTGAATGGTCAGGGCGGTCATGCCTCGATGCCCCATGTCGGGGTGGATACCATTACTGTAGGCGCCGAAGTCGTTCTGGCCTTACAGACAATAGTGTCCCGCAAATTGGCGCCATCTTCTGGTGCCGTGGTTTCAGTCACCGAATTCATCACCGATGGGCAGCGCAATGTGCTGCCCGGCAAGACCTTGCTCAAGGGCGACGTGCGGGCCCGTCTACCCAAGGATCGCCTGGCGCTGGAAGGCTTCATGCGCCAGATCAGCTCAGGCATTGCGGCGGCCCATGGCATTTCGGTTGAGATGAGCTTTAACACTGAATTCATTGAGACGATGAATGCCAAAGCCCCCACCGAGGCCGTTGTGCGCGTGTCGCAGAAGCTTGGGCTTGAGACGATACCGGATCGTGCGCCGATGAGCTTTTCCGAGGATTTTGCCCATTTCAGCGCTGCCCTTCCTGGCTGCTTCCTGCTGTTGGGCAATGGAGACAGCGGCGCCCATGGCCAGCCGCTGCACTCTGCCGACTATGATTTCAACGATGCGCTTTTGCCGATCGGCGCTGCCCTCTGGGCGGATCTGGTCCGTGATCGCCTCCCCAGCCGAAAGACTACCGATGTTTGATCTTCTTCCCGCTGCCAAGCTTGGCCATGTTGCCGCCAAAAGACGTGAGGGTGACGCCGCAGAACGTGTGCTGTCGCGCCAGGATTTTGCCACCTCCCGTGCCGAAATCACCCAGTGGGAGGGCTATCAGCCTACTCCGCTGGTTTCGCTGAAAACGCTGGCGGATAAGATTGGCGTTGGCGCGGTCCTGTATAAGGACGAAGGACCCCGGTTTGGACTTGGCAGTTTCAAGGCGCTTGGCGGATCTTATGCGGCCCAGCGGGTGTTGCAACGGCAAATCTCTGCCAAACTTGGCCAAGAGGTTTCGCTGCAAGAAATTCGCACCGGCAAGTATAAGGCGGAGGCTGCCGAAATTACGCTTGTTTCTGCGACAGACGGCAATCATGGGCGTTCCCTGGCCTGGGGCTGCCAGCGCTTTGGGGCGCCCTGCCGGATCTATATTCACGCGGAGGTCAGTGAAGGGCGTGCGGAAGCCATGCGAGACCTGGGCGCTGAGGTGATCCGTATCAGTGGCGATTATGATGAGTCGGTGATCTTGGCCAAAAAGGAAGCCGAAGAGAACGGCTGGTTCGTGGTCTCAGATACCTCCTGGGAGGGCTATTTTGAACCGCCGCGGGATGTGATGGCGGGGTACGGGGTGATGACCCAGGAGATCTGCGACAGCCTGGATCAGGCGCCAACCCATGTGTTTTTGCAGGGCGGTGTCGGCGGTTTGGCGGCGGGCGTTGTTGCCGGTCTGCGTCAACACTGGGGGGCAGAAGCGCCGAGGGTGGTGATTGTTGAACCCGAACTTGCGGCCTGCCTGTTTGAAAGCGGACGCGCCGGCGAGGCCACCACTTTTGCCATTCAGACCGAAACTCTGATGGCGGGTCTGTCCTGCGGTGAACCCTCGGGAATGGCGTGGGAGATCCTGGGCGAAGAGGCTTCGGATTTTCTGACAATTCCTGAAGGCCTGGTTGCCCCCGCTGTACGTCTATTGGCGCGCCCCCTGCCCGGGGATGAGGCGATCGAAGCGGGCGAAAGCGCCATTGCCGGATTGGCAGCGCTCATTGCGGCCCGTCAGGATGCGGAGCTGTCGCAAAAGCTGGGGCTGGATCACAGCGCGCGTGTTTTGCTGATCGGGTCCGAAGGGGTCACGGATCCCGCAATCTTTGCTCAGATCATGGAGGAAAGCGATGCGGCGTGAAGGGCCTGCGCGCGGTTTTGAGGCGGCCGAGTTTAAGGTCCGCACGGAAAAAGCTCAAAAGTTGATGGCAGCTCAGGGGCTGGAGGGACTGTTGCTGTGGAGCGAACCCGATGTGCGCTATTTTAGCGGGTTTCACACCCTGTTCTGGCAAAGCCCGACACGGCCCTGGTTCCTGTTTGTTCCGGCTTCGGGCAAGCCAGTTGCGGTGATCCCGGAAATCGGCGCCGCCTTGATGCGGCAGACTTGGATCGAAGATATCCGCACCTGGAGCGCCCCTGCCCCGCAGGATGACGGGATAAGCGTCTTGACCGAGCTTCTGGCGCCCCTGGCACAGCGCGGTGCGCGTCTTGGTGTTTTGAAAGGTCACGAGACCTCATTGCGGATGCCCTTGGGCGATTGGGAGCGTCTGGTGCAGGCCCTGCCGGGGCTGCAACTGGCGGATGCAACTAGTTTGGTTCAGGGTTTGCGGATGGTAAAATCTGTGGCCGAAATTGAAAAACTGGCGCATATCTGCGCGATTGGATCGGCCACATTTGACCAGGTGCCGAGCCAGGTATCGCAGGGAATGCCGCTGGAAGAGGTGTTTCGTGCCTTTCGCCGTGAGGCCTTGGCGCAAGGCGCAGATGATGTGCCCTATCTGGTGGGCGGCGCCGGCCCCGGCGGCTATATTGATGTGATTTCGCCGCCCTCCCGCCGCCCCCTAAAACAGGGGGATGTGCTAATGCTGGATACCGGCGCCACCTGGGATGGCTATTTCTGCGATTTTGACCGCAACTTTGCCATCGGCGCAGCTGATGATGCTGCCCGCCGGGCCTATGATGTGTTGTGGCGGGCAACTGAGGCTGGGATTGCCGCTGCGCAACCGGGCAATAATTGCCGGGACCTGTTTCAGGCCATGCAGCGGGTCATCGCTGAGCTGGACGACCAGGGCGGCGACATCGGCAGGTTGGGTCATGGGCTAGGGATGCAGCTGACCGAACAGCCCTCGCATGCCGATTTTGATACGACGCCGCTGCAAGAGGGCATGGTGCTGACACTAGAACCCTCGCTGGGCTATGGCGATAATCTGATCATGGTGCATGAAGAAAACATTGTCATTCGCGCGCAAGGAGCCGAATTGCTCACCCGTCGCGCGGTTCCTGAATTGCCGGTCATCTAGCCAAGTCTCAAGTATTGGGCGCAGAAACCGGTTGTCCTTTGACCGTGTTCTGCGCTTTATCAGAACATGGACGACAAAGATCTGGAAATACTGAAACTGATGCAGGGCAATGCCCGTTTGACTGCCGATGCGCTGAGCGCTCAGGTTGGCCTTTCACCGCCTGCGGTACAGAAACGAGTAAAACGTCTGCGTGATTCCGGTGTGATTGAGAGCGAAATTGCGGTTCTGTCTCCCGCCAAGCTGGGCCGCGAGATGACAATTATCGTCGAAGTGGTTCTGGAACGCGAAAGCCGCAGGCATCTGGATGCGTTCAAGCAGCGCATGCGCGCCGCTTCCGAGGTACAGCAGTGCTACTATGCGACAGGCGACGCAGATTTTATTCTGATCGTCGTCACTAAGGACATTAAAGAGTATGAAGCTTTCACGCAGGAATATTTTTTTGATGAATCCAATGTCAGCAGGTTCAACACCTCGGTGGTCATGGACCGGGTCAAGGTCTCGCTGGATATTCTCTAATCCTGCAAGGTTCTTACTGCAGGAACTGCATCCGGTCGCCGAGGCGCGCTGCCTCTAGGTTTTGCTTTGCAAAGCCGCACTAAGGATTTGCGACAATCCGGCCTTGTTCATCGGCTTTTGGAAAAAGACATGACCATGGTCGGCCAGCGCGGCCAGCACTTCTTCATTCTGGGTATAGCCCGACATCAAAACGGCCTTGATTTGCGGATGGTGGCGGCGAAGTCGTTCCACAAACTCGACACCGCTTTCACTGCCTTTTAGTACCACATCGGCAAGGATCAAGGCGGGGAGTGGTCCCTGCGAAATGACCTGCATGGCGGTTGTTGCATCGCTGGATTGGGTGACCCGGTAGTTCAGAGATTCAAGAATGCCACGCAGCGTGCTCTGCACGGCGCCATCGTCTTCCAGAAGATGCACATGTTCGCCACTGCCGGCAATCGGTGCTGGGGTATCGGCCTGAGGCTGGGCCACGGGTTCCTGAAACGAACGAGGCAGGAACAGCGAGGCGCGGGTGCCTGCGCCGCGCTGGCTGTGCAGGGCGACTCCGCCGCCAGATTGCTGTGCAAAGCCAAAGACCACGGATAGGCCCAACCCACTGCCCTGCCCGGCCTTGCGGCTGGTGAAAAAGGGCTCACTGGCCCGGTTGAGCGTCGCAGGTGTCATGCCCTCGCCACTGTCGCAGACCTGGATTTCAACATAGTCACCCGGCGCCAGGCTATGTTCCCCCCCGGCAAGGGGTTGCACCTGCGTCACCACATGGTTCCGGCAGGAAATTTCCAGTTGCCCACCCTGAGGCATGGCCTCACAGGCGTTGCGCGCAAGATGCAATAGAGCACTTTCGACCTGGGTTGCATCGGCATGGATGGGCCACAGAGCACCAGCGATCTTGGTTTCTACCTTGATCCCCTCCGTGAGGCCGTCCAACAAGGTTCTATTCATGCCGGTAATGAGCCGAGACAGGTCCATCGGCCTGGGGTGCAGGGTTTGCTTGCAGGAATAAGCAAGCAGGTGGCGGGTCAGATCCGCTCCGCGCAGTGCAGCGGTCTTGATAGCAGTTATCAGCTCGTGATTGGCACTGTCAGACATGTCCAACAGTTCAGCATTTCCCAAGATGACCGTAAGCAGATTGTTGAAATCATGCGCGATACCTCCTGAAAGCTGGCCAATCGCTTCGGAGCGATGCGCCGCAAAAAGCGAAGCTTCGAGCTCTTTGCGTTCGGTGATGTCCGTAAGAATGCCTACGGAGCGGGTCGCCCGGCCATCTGGACCGACAATTGATTTGCCCTGGGCATGAAACCAGCGATAGGAGCCGGACCCGGTTTTTATCCGGTGCTCATGGCTAAAGGGCACATCGGGCTCTTTCAGGTGGCGCATCACCTCGGCCTGAAAAGAGGCCAGGTCGTCAGGGTGCAGAATTTTGAAGGCGATGCTGTCTACTGAGCTGTCGAGCAATGTATCGGTCTGAAAATCAGAGTCAAGCTCCAGAGCCTCAAGGAAATTGGGGGACAGGAACAGATGGTTTTGCTGCAGGTCCCAATCCCAGACTGCGGCGCATTGCGTGGCCAGGGCATAGCGCTCTTCGCTGGTGTCGAGCTGCCTGGTGCGGTCTTCCACTTTACGTTCAAGCTGCGCGTTCAGCGCCTGCATTTGCAATCGCAAAGCATTCTGTTTGGTGACATCTTCCTCGCTCACAACCGTTGCAAAGACACCGGTAATCGGATCGCGGCCCCGCCGCGCCTGGATGCGGTGCACCCGAGAGCCGTGTTGTGTCCAGACAAGCTGTTCCAGGTCCAGGCTTTTGCCGTTCCTGGCGGTTTCAAGGAGCTGTACCGCGACATCCGGATCTTTGAGTCGACCAGCCATCTCATTGCCGTTCAGGCCGGGCCGTGGCGGTCCATAGCAGGCGAGCGCTGCCGGGTTTTGCGCCAGCAGATGGCCCTCTGCTGAAAAGGTGCTGACCATCAAAGCCGAGGCGCGGGCAGCTTCGAGGATTCGCAGGGAATCCGCATCGACAACACTGTCGGCAAATTGCTTTACCTCGATGAGGACCGCATCTGTGCCTTGTTTGATGGTAATGGGGAGAAAAGACAAAATGACGTGTTTGGGCTCGTCGTTTGGATAAAGCGTCCAGGTGTCTTGGATCCGGTTTTGGTTGTAGCCATTTCGCACGATCTGGCGCAATCGAGTGCGTACGACATCACTGTCCGTGGAAAAATCTCTTTGCAGGAGAGCCTCCAGGCTTGGGGCCTCCCAAAACAGAATACCTGCGGCGTTTGACCACCAAATGTCATGACTTTCGACGTCAAAGACCCACATGGGCGTGGCCAATTGTTCAAAATGGCCCAGGTCTTCCCGGGTGGCAAAATGCGAGTGGGTTTGATCGCTACTCATACTAAACAAGGTACCAAGGCTAATAACTGTAGCATTAGTACACGTCTCGCCTTGGCAACCCAAGCTATTTTGACAGGCCAGCGGGAGTCCCAGGCCTTGGTATGCTGGCATTGCGGGATGGAATTAACTGTGGCAACGCCGGGTCTCGTGCGACGATCTGAGGTGGAGATAGGTTTAGGATACCTATATTAAGGATGGGAAGAGGAGCCATAGGATAAGCTCTGAAAGGGGGCCGATATGAGATCAACCCTGCCGCCGCTGCGGGCCCTGCAGGTATTTGAAGTTTTTGGTCGTTGTGGATCTGTCAGTGCCACTGCGCAGGAGCTGGGGGTCACGGCTGGAGCGGTCAGCCAGCAGATGAAGGTCCTGGAGCAGCACCTAGGCCAACCGCTCTATTGCAAGGACGGCGGTCGTCCCAGCCTGTTGCCGGAGGCAAGGGCCTATCATCAGATTGTCACGGCCGGCTTTGATCAGCTGCACCAGGCGCAAGAGCTCATGATGCAACAACAAAGCAGAGCTGATCTCAAGATTTCGGGCCTACCAACCCTTCTGCTGAAGTGGCTGAACCCAAGGATTCACCGCTTCCAGGCGGCGGCGGAGGGGGCTGCAATCCATCTTGAGGCTACCCATGCCGAGCCCCGGCCTCATCAGCAGTCAGAGCTGTTTCGCTTAACCTATGGGGAGGCGGCCGAAGCCTTTCCTCATAAACAGGCTCTGTTTTTGGATCATTGCTTTCCTGTTTGCTCGCCTGAATTCCTGCAGCAGTTCCCAGAAGCAAAGGACCCCAGAAAGTTGCGGGAGGTGCCCTGGATCGATATCAATTGGGGGGCTGGCTATTCTGCGGTCCCCCGTTTGGCTGATTGGTTGGCAAGTCAGGGCATCGATGCTCCCCGCCAGAAACCCAAATCCGTGCATTCCTTGTCGAGCCTGGCGTTGGAGGCTGCTGCCGGCGGTCAGGGCGTTGTACTGGCGCAGGCTTCGTTTGTAGAGCTTGATCTGGAGCTGGGCCGTTTGCTACCGCTGTCTCGCGACAGCCTACCCATGCCTGCGCCCTACTATGTCTGCTGGGGTGGCGCTGCCCTGCAGCGGCCAAAGGCTCAGGCCTTTCTCAAATGGATTTTGTCCGGTGCCGAGTGAATGAGAGCTTTAGAAAAACTAAACCTATAGCAAGAGATCTATGGGTGAAATGAGACCCTTGAGACTCTAGGATCGGCCAAGGCTAATTTCCGAACTGGAGGAAACGGATGTTTCTCAGGAACGCATGGTATGTCGCTGCCTGGAGCGATGAAATCGATAGTACGCTGCGACAGATCAAGGTTCTGGGTGAAAAAATCTGCATGTTTCGCACCGAGGCGGGGGAAGTCATTGCGCTTGAGGATGCCTGTCCGCACCGCAAATTGCCCCTGTCTAAGGGGCGGATTAAGGGCGATACTGTTGAATGTGGCTATCACGGGCTGACCTTTGATTGTGCCGGGCGATGTGTCTGGGCCCCAGGCGGCGGGCGCATCCCTTCTGCGGCAAAGGTGCGCCCCTATCCGATCCATGAAAAATACGGATTGGTTTGGATTTGGATGGGCAATGCCGCCATCGCCGATATTGAAGAGATCATCGAAATCCCCAATTTCGACAGTCCAGACTGGGGGATCAATCGTGGTGCTGCGATGGAACTGCAGTGCAACTATCTGTTGATGTGCGACAATCTACTAGACCCGACCCATGTGGCCTGGGTTCATCAGTCGTCTTTTGCAGCGCCTGCTACCAAGGACACGCCCCTGCGGGTCAGCAGGACGGATGAGGGCATTATTGTGCATCGCTGGATGATGGATCACGAGCCCGCGCCTTTCTACAAGAAGGTGATCGAATTCGAGGGCAACTGTGATCGCCTGCAGCACTATGAGGTCCGCTATCCCGCTCATGCTCTGATCCGGGCTATTTTCACTCCCGCCGGAACCGGTGGGCCGGACGGCCCTCTGGATGACAAGACTTTTGTCATGGACAGCTACAATTTTATGACCCCAACAACCGAGACGGAAACCCGCTACTATTGGTTTCAGCTTCGCAACCTACGCCCCGATGATGCCGCGCTTTCAGCGATGATGAGTGAGGACGTAAGGGCGGCCTTTGAGGAAGATAGGGCCGTGCTAAACGAGGTGCAGATTGGCATGGAGGAGAGGGTCTCAGCGCATATCGACCTGAGCATTGATGCGGGGCCTTTGCGGTTCCGGCGCCAGCTCCAGGCGATGATCGCCGAGGAGGCCATGTTGGACAAAAAGATGGAGGGCTAAGGGGCGCATTCGGAGGTGACTGGCTAGGGTTGCCTAAGCGGCTCTAACCGCCTCCTGCGCCTATACACTTAGACAATATGCTTTTATGATTGCGCTTAAACAAGGGGCGCAGGGATCATGAAGGCTACATTCCGAGACGTAAAAGCGGATATCATGGCAAAGATCACCTCGGGCGAATGGGCTCCGGGCGGATTGTTGCCCAATGAAATGGATCTGGCCGACAACTATGGCTGCGCCCGTGCGACCGTCAATCGCGCCATGCGGGAACTGGCGGATGAGGGCGTCATTGAGCGCCGCCGAAAGGCTGGCACCCGGGTGCGACAGGCCCCTCTGCGACAGGCGCGCTTTGCGATCCCTATCGTGCGGGCCGAGATCGAAGGCCAGAATGCCATCTACCGCTATGCGCTGGTCAAGCGCGCTGTATTGGAGGCGCCGCATTGGCTGTGTGCGCGGTTGCAACTGGCCCAGGGCAGCACGGTTTTGCATCTCACCTGCATGCATTATGCCGATGGCGCACCCTATCAGTTTGAGGACCGTTGGATCTCTTTGTCGATATTGCCCCAGGCAGAGGCGGCTGATTTCAGCACTCTGGGGCCAAACGAATGGCTGGTGGCCACAGTGCCTTTCTCGGATGCTGAAATCGCATTTTCCGCGACAGCGGCCACGTCAGACCTGGCTGACTATCTGGGCTGTTCTAAGGGAGAGGCCCTGTTCACGGTTGAGCGCTCCACCTGGCTCAAGGGCGAAGCCATTACCTTTGTGCGCCAGACCTTTCGGCCGGGCCATCGCATGACGACGCGGTATTGATCCGCGCCGTCTGTTTTTGGGCCTGATTTCACCTCAGGATGCCCGGCAGGCGCAGGTTGTGCACGCGGGCACATTCTTTGGCCTCTTCATAACCTGCATCCGCGTGGCGCATCACGCCCGATGCCGGATCGTTCCACAGCACCCGCTCCAGCCGTTTGGCGGCTGCATCCGTGCCGTCGGCGCAGATCACCACACCGGAGTGCTGCGAAAAGCCCATGCCGACGCCGCCACCATGGTGCAGCGACACCCAGGTCGCGCCCGACGCGGTATTGGTCAGCGCATTCAAAAGTGGCCAATCCGACACCGCATCAGAGCCATCCATCATGGCTTCAGTCTCGCGGTTGGGTGAAGCCACCGAGCCCGAGTCTAGGTGATCGCGGCCAATCACCACCGGCGCGCTCAGCTCGCCGTTTTTTACCATTTCGTTGAAGGCCAGCCCCGCCTTGTGGCGGTCACCCAGACCAATCCAGCAGATCCGCGCCGGCAGGCCCTGGAAGGCAATACGCTCATCTGCCATGTCCAGCCAATTGTGCAGATGGGTGTTCTCGGGGAACAGCTCTTTCATCTTGGCATCGGTCTTGCGAATGTCTTCGGGATCACCAGACAGGGCCACCCAGCGGAAGGGGCCAATGCCACGACAGAACAGCGGGCGGATATAAGCAGGCACAAAGCCGGGGAAGTCAAAGGCGTTCTCCAGCCCTTCTTCCAGCGCCATCTGGCGGATATTGTTGCCGTAATCCACGGTGGGAATGCCCATGGCGTGGAATTTGCACATGGCATCCACCTGCACACGCATGCTGGCGCGCGCCGCTTTGTCCACCGATTTGGGGTCGCTCTCGCGGCGCTCTTTCCACTCGCCCATGGTCCAGCCCAGTGGCAGGTAGCCATTGACCGGATCATGCGCCGAGGTCTGATCGGTCACGATGTCAGGGCGTGCACCGCCAGCTTCGGCCCGGCGCAGAATCTCGGGGAAAATCTCGGCGGCATTGCCCAGTAGGCCGACGGACTTGGCCTCGCCTGCTGCGGTCCAGCGCTCGATCATCTCCAGCGCTTCGTCCAGGGTTTCTGCCTTTTCATCCAGGTATTTGGTGCGTAGGCGGAAATCGATTGAGTCAGGGTTGCACTCGACCGCCAGGCAACAGGCGCCGGCAAAGATCGCAGCCAGAGGCTGGGCGCCGCCCATGCCGCCTAGACCCCCGGTGAGAATCCATTTGCCAGTAAGGTCACCGCCATAGTGCTGACGACCGGCCTCGGCAAAAGTCTCGTAGGTGCCCTGTACGATGCCTTGTGTGCCGATGTAGATCCAAGAGCCGGCAGTCATCTGGCCGTACATCATCAAACCCTTTTTATCGAGCTCATTGAAGTGATCCCAATTGGCCCAATGCGGCACCAGGTTGGAGTTGGCGATCAACACGCGCGGCGCATCCACATGGGTGGGCACAATGGCTACTGGCTTGCCGGATTGCACCAGCAGGGTCTCGTCCTCTTCCAGATCTTTCAGGCTGTCGACGATGAGGTCAAAATCCGCCCAGGTGCGCGCGGCGCGGCCAATGCCGCCATAGACCACCAGCTCATGCGGGTTTTCAGCCACATCGGGGTGCAGGTTGTTCATCAGCATCCGCATTGGCGCTTCGGTCATCCAGCTTTTGGCAGTGATCTCGGATCCGGTGGGCGGAAAGATGTCGCGACTATTCTTGCGGGGATCGGTCATGTGGTATCTCCGGTCTGAGGAGCCCAGTTTGTCAGGCTCATGAGAATGTGGTGCAGATGTTCGCGCAGGCGGTTTGCCTTAGCCTGGTCATAGCTCCAGGGGGTGGCTTCATCTGTCAGATAGGTGCTCTGCGCCAGTTCCATCTGGATGGCGTGTATCCCTTCGGTGGGGCGGCCATAGTGGCGCGTGGTCCAGCCGCCTTTGAAACGTCCGTTGAGAACCGAGCTGTAGCCCTTGGCCTGATCGCAAGCGGTGACGACGATCCGTTCGATCGCGGGATCGCAGGTGGTGCCCAGATTGGTGCCAGTGTTGAAATCCGGCAGGGTGCCTTCGAACAGAAAGGGGATCTGGCTCCGGATCGAATGGCAATCATAGAGAATGGCAAAGCCATGCTGGGCCTTCACCCGCTGCAGTTCTGCCTCCAGGGCCGCATGATAGGGCGCGTGAAAAGCCAAACGGCGGTTTTCGATCTCCTCCGCATCAGGTGCCTCGCTCCAGATCTCCTGCCCGTCAAAGTCCGTGAGGGGCACCAGGGTGGTGGTGTTTTGTCCGGGATAAAGCGAGAGGCCTGACGGGTCGCGATTGGCATCAATCACATAGCGGTGGAAGGTGGCGCGCACTGATGTGGCCCCCTCCAGAAGCCCATCATAGAGCCTATGAATATGCCAATCGGTGTCATCCAGCCCGCGGCCCCGCGCATTGAGCTTGGCCTCAATTTCAGGCGGCACATAGGTGCCGGTATGGGGCAGGCCCAAAACAATCGGGCTGTCGCTCCTTTTCACTTCAACCGGAGAAATCATGCAGACAGATCCGGCATGACGATATCAGTGCAATGGGCAATTTCACCGCTGCTGATCAGTGTCGAGGCGGCCTCGATATCCGGGGCGGTATAGCGGTCGTCGCCCAGGGGCGGCACCACATCGCGCAGTTTTGCCATGACCTGTTGCAGCGCTTTGCTGGTAGGCAGCGGTGCGCGGAATTCGACGCCTTGGGTCGAACAGAGCAGTTCCACCCCAAGAATACGCTCCAGGTTGGTGATCATCTGTCCCAGACGGCGCGCACCGTGTGCGGCCATCGAGACATGGTCCTCCTGGTTGGCCGAAGTTGGCGTGCTGTCGGTGACGCAGGGGTTGGCCAGGTGCTTGTTCTCGCTCATCAGCGCCGCCGTGGTCACCTCGGCAATCATATAGCCCGAGTTGAGGCCGGGATTTGGCGTCAGGAAGGGGGGCAGATCATGGCTCAGAACCGGATCTACAATCAGGGCAATCCGTCGCTGCGCGATGGCACCGATCTCGGCAATGGCCAATGCGATCATATCGGCGGCAAAGCCAACTGGTTCGGCGTGGAAATTGCCACCAGATACGATCAAATCCGCACCGACCAGTACCAGAGGGTTGTCGGTGGCGGCATTGGCCTCGATCTCCAGCGTGGTTGCGGCTTGGCGCAAAACATCCATTGCCGCACCTACAACCTGTGGCTGGCAGCGGATGCAATAGGGGTCCTGTACCCGGGTGTCGTCGTCCCGATGGCTTTCGCGAATAACCGAGCCTTCGAGCAGGGCCCGCATGGTGGTGCCAGCTTCGATCTGGCCGCGATGGCCGCGCAGGGCGTGGATCTCGGGCTGCAGTGGCGCCGTGGAGCCCATGATGGCATCTGTGGTCAGCGCAGATGTGACCAATGCGCTTTGTGCCGCCTGCCAGGCGCCAAACAGGCCTGCCAGACCAAAGGCGGTGGAGAACTGTGTGCCATTGATCAGCGCCAGGCCTTCCTTGGGGCCCAGCTCTAAAGGGGTCAGTCCTGCGGCTGCCAGGGCTTCGCCACCGGGCATGACCGCGCCGTCAAACTCGGCCTCGGCCTCTCCCATCATAACCGCCGCCATATGCGACAGGGGCGCCAAGTCGCCAGAGGCGCCAACTGAGCCTTGTGCCGGGATCCTGGGCGTCACGCCCTTGTCAAGCATCGCTTCCAGCAGGTCGATGACCGCGAGCCGTACCCCCGAGGCTCCGCGACCAAGGCTGAGCAGCTTTAGCACCATCATCAGGCGCGCATGGGCGCGTGGAATGGTCGGCCCCACACCGCAGCAATGGCTGAGGATCAGGTTGCGCTGCAGGGTGGCCGTGTCTTCTGCGGCAATCTTGACGCTGGCCAGTTTGCCAAATCCGGTGTTGACGCCATAGACGGCGGCCTCGCCATTGGCGGCGGCTTCGATCCGGCTATGGGCTTCTTCAATTGCGGGGCGGCAGGATGGGGCCAGAGAGACCGCGCATTCTTCTCGAAAGATACGTTCAAGCTCCACAAGAGAGACATTGCCGGGAACAAGAGTAAGAGTGGTCACGAAGTGCCTCCAAAGATACGGGCGTGAAGCGGATTGAAGCCAATGCGATAGGCCAGCTCCGAGGGGTGGGCGACATTCCAGATGGCTAGGTCGGCGCGCAGGCCCGCAGCGATGCGGCCACAATCAGTAAGCCCCAAAGCGCGGGCGGCGTTGGTGGTGACCCCGCGCAGGGCTTCTTCTGGGGTCATGCGAAACAGGGTGCAGCCCATGTTCATGGCCAGCAGCAGAGAGGTCATCGGGGCTGAACCGGGATTGCAATCAGTGGCCAGGGCCATCGGCACGTTTGAGCGGCGCAGGGAGTCAATTGGCGGCATCTGGGTTTCGCGCAGGGTGTAAAAGGCGCCAGGCAGGATCACGGCGATAGTGCCGGCCTCTGCCATCGCTGCAACGCCTGAGTCATCCAGATATTCAATGTGATCCGCCGAGAGGGCCCCGTAGCTTGCCGCCAGTTTGGCGCCGCCAAGATTTGACAGCTGTTCGGCGTGCAGTTTCACTGGCAGGCCCAATTCGCGCGCGACCTCAAAGAGCGGGCGGATCTGCTCGGGGGCAAAGGCAATGCCTTCGCAGAAGCCATCAACCGCGTCTACCAGGCCTTCGCGCCTTGCGGCGCGTAGCGTCGGGATGCAGACCTCGGCAATATAGGTGTCAGGACGATCCTGATATTCAGCTGGAACCGCATGGGCCCCCAGAAAACTGGTTACCACCCGGACGGGGCGATGCTCCGGTAGGGCGCGGGCTGCGCGCAGCATATTCAGCTCGGTCTCGCGATCCAAACCATAGCCTGATTTGACCTCTACTGTCGTGACACCCTCGGCCAACATGGCATCAAGGCGGGGCAGCGCCTGACGGATCAGATCCTCGACGCTGGCAGAACGGGTGGCGGTGACGGTCGAAACAATGCCACCGCCTGCGCGCGCCACCTCTTCGTAGGACGCGCCATTGAGGCGCAGTTCGAACTCTGAGGCACGATTGCCACCGTGCACAATATGGGTGTGACAGTCGATCGGAGCCGGGGTGACCAGGCGGTTTCCAAGCGGGGTTTGCTTTAGCCCGGCATAGCGGACAGGCAGTTCGACCTGGGGCCCAACCCAGTCGATCTGCCCTGCAATCACAGCAATGGCGGCGGCTTCGATCAGCCCATAGGGACTGGAGGCATCGGCCAGGGTGGCGACCCGAAGCTCGGTAAAGAGGTGATCCTCAGCCTGCATGGTGACCTCTGTTTCTGTTGTTTCCTCTTTTCTCGTACAAATCAATGTGCCATATGTCTAGACATAAAATGAGGTGTGACATGACAGTAGTTTTTGCAAAACGCGCGCTATTGACGACGGGCTGGGCGGAACAGGTGCGGGTGAAACTGCGGGGCGGCAAAATTGATGCGATCACCACCCAGGCAAAGGCTGAACCCGAAGATCAAAGGGTCGATGCCCTCTTGCCGGCGCTGGCCAATCTACACAGTCACAGCTTTCAGCGGGCGATGGCGGGGATGACCGAATATCGGATGGCGGGGCGCGACAGCTTCTGGACCTGGCGAGATCTGATGTACCGGTTCACGGCCCACTTGACCCCTGATCAAATCGAGGCGATTGCCGCTCTAGTGTTTCTGGAGATGCAAGAGTCAGGCTATGCTTCGGTTGGTGAGTTTCACTATTTGCACCATCAAAAAGACGGCAGCCCCTACGACAATTTGAGTGAGCATTCCGACCGGATCATGGCGGCGGCGGCGCAGACTGGGATCGGCCTGACGCATCTACCCGTACTTTACAGTTATGCGGGCGTTGGTAAACGGCCCCTGGAGCCAGGTCAAAAGCGGTTTGGCAATGATGTTGACCAGTTCTGCACATTGGTAGAGCAAGCCCGCAGCTGTGCGGAGGCTCTGCCTGCGGACTGCCGGGTTGGTATTGCGCCGCATTCGCTGCGCGCCACCGCGCCCGACGATCTGGCGCGGATTCTCGAGGCCCAGACCAAAGGCTGCCCAATCCATATCCACATCGCCGAACAACCCAAAGAGGTGCAGGAGGTGCTGGCCGGGCTTGGCGCCCGTCCGGTTGAATGGCTGCTTGAAAATGCGCCGGTAGATCAAAACTGGTGTCTGATCCATGCCACTCATATGACCTCCAAGGAAACCCTCGCGATGGCGGCCTCGGGTGCGGTGGCAGGCCTTTGCCCGGTCACAGAGGCCAACCTGGGGGATGGGCCCTTTAATGGGGCAGCCTACCTTGAGGCCCGTGGTGCCTTTGGTGTTGGATCGGATTCAAATGTGTTGATTTCTCTGACCGAAGAGCTGCGGGTGCTGGAATACTCGCAACGGCTGCGAGATTTGTCGCGCAATGTGCTGGTCAGGGGCGAGGGCTCAGTTGGGCATGCGCTTTATACCGGAGCGGCACAGGGGGGTGCCCGCGCTTTGGGGCGCGATGCTGGTGAGATTACTGTCGGTCACTGGGCTGATTTGTTGGCGGTGGATACCACGCAACCCTCGCTCTGCGCGCTGCGGGAGGACCAGCTTCTCGATGGGCTTGTCTTTGCCGCCAAGGACGAGGTGGTGACGGATCTGTGGTCTGCTGGGCGCCACTCTGTGGTAGGCGGTCGCCATGTTGCGCGGGATCAGATTATTGTCCGGTATCGCAAAGCCATTGGTGATTTGCTGGAACAGATCCGCT
>NZ_LIKT01000014.1 GCF_001294455.1 Phaeobacter sp. 11ANDIMAR09 | reverse complement strand
TACACTAACAATCAAACCGGACCACCCAATGGGGGCACGCCAGTTCAAATCATCAAATCTGTCCCACTGGTGCTGACGTCAGATACTTAGACGCACTGTATTCGCAATGCGAAGCAGGACAGCATGAGCGGCAAAACCGGAAGTAAAACACACTTGGGGAGACCTCATTAGGGCGTGGATATCCGATCCGCGTATCCTGGGACGCCTATAAGCGGGCACAAAGAAATCATACTCGCGAGACATGGACGAAATTCTAATAAAGAATGCAAACAAAGCTGTTCGAAACACTGGCAAACAAAATTCATGCGAAGATGGCAAGAAAGCCCCGAAAGGCTGACAAGCGGCTGCAAGTGATTAGCCATCTTTGGAATTACGCAAAGGACAAATTGGACTGGCCCATTGGTGACAATCCAACAAAAGGTATCGATCACTACGGAAAACAGCGAGAATTTGAGCCTTGTCCGGATTGGGTGATTTGCAAACTATCCGAGGCACCCGACACAGTTCGAACGGCTGCTGAGTTGATATTGGGCACAGGCCAACGCCCCAATGAAGCGATTTCCTTGGAGGATATACGCTTCTCCGGAGATTGGATGGAAGTATTGGACGAAAAAGGCGGAGAGTACTTTGAAACTTACTGCACCAAAGACCTTAGGGATTATCTGTCTAGTCGAGAGCTAAAAGGAAAGTATGTACTCGCAAAGAACCTAACGGAGCCACTTGGATACGATTCAGTAGAGAAAGCTTTTGGGCGCGGGCACAATAGCTTGGGAGAGTCCGCTAAACTACAGGCTGTGTATGGGCTGAGGAAATTGGCAATTATCCGGTTGGCCGAGGTAGGCTGTTCCGATGCAGAAATCCAAGCAGTGACAAACCAAAGTCCTGAGATGGTTTCCTACTACGGAAAGAAGAAAAATCGAAAAGCCCTATTAAAGCCGGCACAACATCGTAGCACATAAGCGACCAAAAAGAGAACATAAGGAGCGTGTGTAAGTGATCTTGAAAAGAAACAAGGCCCCGCATGAATTTATTCACGCAAGACCTTGATTTTAATGGTACCCAAGGCCGGACTCGAACCGGCACGCTGTCACCAGCGGGGGATTTTGAATCCCCTGCGTCTACCATTCCGCCACTTGGGCAACGTCCCGTTCCTACCCAAGCCTGAACCCCAGGTCCAGAGGAAAAAGTGAATTTGGATGTAGAAAAATGGCAAGATTCCACTGCAGTTATTCTGCGGATGTTGACCTTGCCCGCCCCCCATGCGAGGCCCCTTAGACAGGGAAAAGCAAAGGTATTTCAGATGCTGCGCAGGCTCTACGATCACACCATGTCCCTAGCGGACCACCGCCATGCCCTGTGGTGGCTTGCCGCGGTTTCCTTTGTGGAAAGCTCGGTTTTCCCCATCCCCCCGGATGTTTTGATGATTCCGATGATTCTGGCCCGCCCCTCGCGCGCATGGTTGATTGCATTGGTTGCACTTGTCTCCTCGGTTGCTGGTGGGCTGTTGGGCTATGCGATTGGCGCCATGTTCTATGAAAGTCTGGGCCAGCCGATACTGGAAGCCATGGGAAAAGGCGCGGCGATCGAGGAATTCAATCATAAATTCAACGACTTTGGCTTCTGGGCTGTGCTTGGAGCCGGGATCACCCCCTTTCCCTACAAGGTCATTACCATCATGTCCGGCTGGACCGGTATGCCCCTGATGACCTTCCTTGCCACCTCACTGCTCGCGCGCGCGCTGCGCTTCTTTGTGGTGGCCGGATTGCTGCGGGCCTTTGGTTCACCAATTCGTGACTTCATCGAACGGCGTTTAGGTCTTGTCTTTACAGCCTTTGTGGTGCTCCTGTTTGGCGGTTTTTTCGTGCTGAGGTATCTGTAATATGAAACGCATTCTGGTTCTGACTGCGACTTTAGGTTCAGCCGCCATGATGCTGGGAGCATTGGGGTTTCAATACATCGGGGAAATGCCACCCTGCAAAATGTGTTATTGGCAGCGCTATCCGCATCTTGCCGCTGTGGGCATTGGCGTCCTCGCCGTGCTCCTCCCTGTCGGCAGCCTCACAGTGCTGCTGTACCTTGGCGCTTTGGCCGCGCTGACCACAGCTGGAATTGGCCTTTATCACACCGGAGTTGAGCGCGGGTTCTGGGAGGGACCGACAACCTGCACATCCGGCCCGATTGACGGATTGACACCTGAACAGCTGATGCAACAGATCATGGGAGCCCCGCTGGTGCGCTGCGATGAGGTGCCATGGGAACTATTCTCACTCTCGATGGCCAGCTGGAACGCCATCCTGTCCATCGCGCTGGCCGCCGTATGGATTGCAGCAGCCCGCAGCAAATCCTAGTCTTTTAGACCTTTCCAAGGGCTATCGCGTCAGGATTCCTTTTTCGTCGCCAAAAGCAAATTTGTTTCACTGCTGACGACACCATCAAAGGTGCGGATCTTGGCCAGGGCAGCATCAAGTGTTTCCAGGGTTTCCGTGCCAAGTTCGACAATCAGATCCCAACGCCCGTTGGTGGTATGAATAGCCCGAACTTCAGGCAGCCCCTGGAGCTGGCGGGTGATGCGGCTGGCGCCGCGCCCTTCGATCCCGATCATCATCAAGCCACGCACCGGGTCGCGCAGAACATCCTCTTTCAGAACAACCGTAAAGCCAAGCACATCACCGCGTAGCTGCAACCGTTCGATCCGGGCGCGAACCGTTGTGCGGGACAAATCCAGCTGCAAAGCCAAATCCGATAGACTGGCGCGGGCATTGTGCCGCAACGCGGCAATCAAGCGTTCGTCCGTTTTATCCAATTCCGACCTCCATTTTGAAAGATATATGTCCATATCGGTGAAATTGATCGGTTTCAACCACCCCATTTCGGAGATTTCTACATCTTACTGGAATAAAAGTGGAGAGCTTAGCCGTGACGCAAAAGAGCTGTATTCTGATTGGTGCCCCTGTAGACAGTGGCAAACGCAGGTCCGGGTGCCTAATGGGGCCGGATGCCTTTCGCACGGCTGGGCTGACCGAAGCGCTCTCTGGTCTCGGGCATCGCGTAACCGATCTGGGCAATCTCTCCCCGGCGGCTCATCAGCCGGACCCAGAGGACAGCTCCATTTTTCAGCTTAACAAAACAATCGGTTGGACCAAGGCTTTGGCCGATGTGGCACAGAGTTCCATGGCCACAGGGTTGCCCATCTTCCTAGGGGGCGACCACGCCCTGTCGCTGGGGTCAGTCACGGGTGTTGCCAATTATGCGGCCGCGGTTGAGCGCCCTCTCTTTGTCTTGTGGCTCGATGCCCACACAGATTTCCACACCCCGAATAGCACCGATAGTGGTAACCTCCATGGCACCCCGGTTGGCTATTTCACTGGCCGCGAAGGGTTCAACGGCTTCCCCAGGGTCGCCAACCCGGTCCCTCAGGAAAACGTCTGTATGATCGGGCTGCGCTCGGTTGACGATCCAGAGCGCCTGGCGCTGGAAGGCAGCGGCATTCACCGGCACGATATGCGCGATATTGATGAGAACGGCATTGCCGGCCCGCTGGCGCGCTTTCTGGACCGGGTTGCTGCGGCCAATGGGCTGCTGCATGTCTCCTTGGACGTGGATTTCCTCGACCCCTCGGTTGCCCCGGCTGTTGGCACCACAGTGCCCGGCGGTGCTACCGTGCGTGAAGCCCATCTGGTCTGTGAAATGCTGCATGATTCCGGTCTGATGACCTCTCTGGATCTGGTAGAGCTCAACCCCTTTCTCGATGAACGTGGCCGCACCGCGCATCTGATGGTCGAGCTCTGCGCCTCTGCGCTCGGCCGCCGTGTCTTTGATCGCCCGACCCGGAGCTACAATTGAACACGCTACAAGCCCCTGCAGCGGTGGTGATGATCCGGCCCCACCATTTCCGCTCAAACCCCGACACCAAAGGGGACAACGCCTTTCAAACCATGGATGGCGACCCTGAAATCATGCGCCAGAATGCCCTGGAAGAGTTTGATACCGCAGTCGAAAAACTGCGCGCTGCCGGGGTGCACGTGCATGTCTTTGATGACACTGGCACCCAAACACCGGACAGTGTTTTCCCAAACAACTGGTTTTCCACCCATCCCGGCGGCCATATCGCGATCTATCCAATGTATGCCCCAAATCGCCGACTGGAACGGCGCTGGGATGTCATCGAGGAACTGAAGCGCTGCTACCGGGTGCAGGACGTTATCGATTTTTCAGGTCTGGAAGAGGACAATTTAGCCCTCGAAGGCACAGGTGCCATGGTGCTCGACCATGTGGGCCGCATTGCCTATACGGTGCAGTCCAATCGCGCCGATCCGGTGCTCCTGGAACGCTTCTGCACCCATTTCAACTATGAGCCCATGGCCTTTGACGCCCGCGATGCCGCAGGCTGTGAGGTCTATCACAGCAATGTCTTGATGGGGATCGGCACGGATTTTGCTCTGATCTGCCTCTCTATGATCAGTGACCCAAAACGGCGGGCCGAGATCGCCACGCGGCTGGAAGAAACCGGTCATGAGGTTATCGACCTTAGCGCCGAGCAAATTCAGAACTTTGCCGGCAATGTCTTTGCCCTGACTGGAAAAACCTCCCTATTGGCCCTGTCCTCGCGGGCCCTCAGCGTGCTGAAACCAGACCAAATTGCCACAATCGAGCGCAGCACCACCCTGCTGCCGCTTGCCATTCCTACGATTGAAACAGCCGGAGGTTCGGTGCGCTGCATGTTGGCAGGTATCCACCTTAGCCCCCGCGAAAGGACACCGTCATGACCGCCCCCTCGCATAAAGCTCTTGTTCCCTTTGTCAGCGTCGACAATATGATGCGCCTGGTGCATGGCATCGGTATCGAACACATGCTGCGTGATTTGGCAGACTATATTGAAGCGGATTTCAAACGATGGGAATTGTTCGACAAGACCCCGCGCGTTGCCAGCCATTCTGAAGTCGGCGTGATTGAATTGATGCCCACATCAGACGGTGAGGCCTATGGGTTCAAATACGTCAATGGACATCCCAAAAACACCAGCGAGGGCCTGCAGACGGTCACCGCCTTTGGTCTGTTAGCCGATGTCTACACGGGCTATCCGGTTCTTTTGACTGAGATGACAATGCTGACCGCGCTGCGCACAGCGGCGACCTCAGCAATGGTGGCTAAGCACCTGGCACCAAATGGTTCAGACACCATGGCAATGATCGGCAACGGCGCCCAGTCAGAGTTCCAGACCCTGGCAATGAAGGCAATCTGTGGCCTAAAATCCGTGCGTTTGTACGACAAGGACCCGGCCGCAACGGAAAAATGCGCTCGCAATCTCGCGGCAGCCGGTCTGGAGGTGGTGAAATGTGCCACCCCAGAGGAAGCCATTGAAGGCGCACAGATCCTGACCACCTGCACCGCCGACAAGCAAAACGCAAAGATCCTCACCGATAACATGGTTGGCCCAGGCGTTCACATCAACGCTATCGGCGGCGATTGCCCTGGCAAGACGGAACTGGCGGCAGGTATTCTGACCCGCTCGGATGTCTTTGTGGAGTTTCCGCCGCAAACCCGCGTTGAGGGCGAAATCCAGCAGATGCCAGAAGACTTTGCCGTCACCGAGCTTTGGGAAGTTGTTCTGGGACGCAAACCCGGACGGCGTGATGACAAACAGATCACCCTGTTTGATAGCGTCGGTTTTGCCATCGAAGACTTCAGCGCCCTGCGCTACATCCGGGACCGCATCAAAGACACTGATTTCTTTATTGATCTCGACATGTTGGCAGACCCAGATGATCCACGGGATCTGTTTGGCATGCTCCAGCGCGCCCAGGGCTGACTGGCCGGTTTGGAGGGGGAGGAGATCCCGTGACACGGATCTCCTGAGTAAACTTAGCGCTGTCAGGCGTCCAGTTCGGTATCCCAATACAGAAAATCCATCCAACTGTCGTGCAGATGGTTGGGTGGGAACTTTCGCCCGGTATTTCGCAACTCTTCCGCTCCCGGACGTTTGGGGGCTTTGCGCAGCGACATGCCCAACATATGCAGGGGTTTTGACCCCTTTTTCAAATTGCAGGGCGAACAGGCCGCTACAACATTTTCCCAACTGGTGATCCCGCCAGCCGCGCGCGGCACCACATGGTCAAAGGTCAGATCTCCGCGGGCCCCGCAGTACTGGCAACAGAATTCATCCCGCAAAAACAAATTAAAGCGCGTGAAAGCCACGCGCTTTTGAGGTTTGACATAGTCTTTGAGAACAACAACCGAAGGTATTCGGATCTGGGTGCTCGGACTGTGAACCACATCGTCATACTCTGCCAGAATATCGACCCGGTCCAGCCAGGCCGCCTTTACGGCCTCCTGCCAACTCCACAGCGACAGCGGATAATAAGACAGCGGCCGATAATCCGCATTGAGCACCAAAGCCGGGTGCCGCCGCAATGCGCCAGGTTCTCTTACAAAGTCGGTTCTGAAATCGCCATCCATAATGTTACGTCTTCCTCGCCCTGTCTGCCGGTTTTCGGCACCAGAGCGGGGAACCCGCCCCAGCATAGGTTAAACTATATATCGTGGTTTTGCGCTGACAAGCCCCTGCCAGCCACAAGATTTCGCAGGATCGCTACCAGCGGCCTATGACAAGGCTATGACAGACTGCGCACGCGCGCCTTAGATGGCTTGCCAGCCCCTCCCTGACTGCCTATGGATCACGCCCATGACCCGCCTTATTCGCTTTAACAAACCCTTTGATGTCCTGCCGCAATTCACCGATTCCGGCAGCGAGGCCAGTCCCCGCCAAACGCTGAGCACGTTTATTGACTGCCCCGGCGTCTACGCGGCTGGACGGTTGGATCGGGACAGCGAGGGGCTGATGCTGCTGACCGACAATGGCCGGTTGCAGGCCTGGATCAGCGATCCACAGCACAAGATGGCCAAAACCTACTGGGTTCAGGTCGAGGGCACCCCAGACGCCGCCGCGCTCAAAGCACTGGCCCAAGGCGTTGAGCTAAAGGATGGCAAGACTCGCCCAGCTCAGGCCCATCTTATGCGGGAGCCAGCGCAGCTTTGGGCGCGAAACCCGCCCATCCGGGAGCGCAAGTCCATTCCAACCAGCTGGATTTCCCTGACGCTAAAGGAAGGAAAAAACCGCCAGGTGCGCAGAATGACAGCTGCGGTAGGTTTCCCTACGCTGCGCCTTATCCGCTACAGCATCGGGGCATGGAGCCTCGATGGTCTGCCACAGGGGGGCTGGGAGGATCTGGAGGTGCCGGCCATTCCCGGACCGGCCAAACCGTCGCAACTGCCCAATCGGCGCGCGCAAAAACACAAAAATCCAAACGGAAAAGTACCCGGCAAAGGCAAACCAAGACATCGGGGCGCGCCAAGCAACCCGGACAAGCGGGACCGTTCCAGAAAGCCCTGACTGGACAAAATCCAGCGATGGACATCGAATGTAGGCGAAACCGCCTACATTCAGTTAATTCAACATGTTACAGCCCAAGCTTGTCGCGCATAAAGGCGAGGGAAACGCTCAATCCGTCCGGAGCGATGCCATGGCCGGTGCCCTTCATGATATGAGCAAATACGTCCTTGAACCCCGCCTGATCCAGCGCCTCGGCGGCCTCTGGCAGAGATTGTGGCGGCACCACGTCATCGGCATCCCCATGCACCAACAGCACCGGCATGCGGCTGACCACCTCGTCCTTGAGCGTATCCGGCGACAGCAAGCGGCCCGAAAAGGCAACGATGCCAGCCACGGCATCTTCGCGCCGCGGCGCCACATGCAGGCTCATCATGGTGCCCTGCGAGAAACCAAACAGCACCACCTGCTCTGGCAGCACGTCTTCATCCACCATCAGAGCATCGAGAAAGGCGTTCAAATCCTCGATCGATGCATTCCTGCCGCGCATGCTTTCCTCTTCAGAGGAACCATCAATCCAAGGGATTGGGAACCACTGATAACCCATTGGTGCACCAGTGCAATTCTCCGGGGCATCTGGCGCGACAAACAGCGTGTCGGGCAGGTGTTCGCCCAGCGGATCCGCCAAACCCAAAAGATCGGCGCCATTTGCACCATAGCCGTGCAAAAACACCACCACGGATCGGGTCACCCCGGAGAGCGGCTCTCTGCGCTCAGCTTTCAAAACACGAGTCATCGGATCCCTTCCCTGTCCTTTGCCACATGGTAATAGGCCCAGAGGATGCGAGCCGCAACCGACCGCCAGGGCGACCAAGCCATTGCAAGCGCACGCAGCTCCCGCTCGGTGGGGCGTTTGGGCAAATCGAACAGCACCTTGGCCGCCTCTTGCAACGCCAGATCACCAGGGGCAATGACATCGGCCCGCCCCAGGGAAAACATCGCGTAGATCTCGGCGGTCCAGACCCCAATCCCCGTGACCCGGGTCAGAGTCTTGATCACACCCTCTGTCTCCAGGTCGCGTAGCGCCACAAAATCAATATTTTCATCGGCTAAGGCTTTGGCGTACCTAATTTTCTGACGGCTCAACCCTGCCGCCCGCAGATCCTCTTCGGTTGCGGCCTGGACTTGGTTCTGGGTGGTAAGCTCGGCATCCCGCAGGCGCTGCCAAATTGCATTGGCCGAGGCCACGCTCACCTGTTGGCTGACAATCGCGCTGAGCAATTCGCCAAAGCCATCCGGCTTCCTCCGCAGGGGCAGCGGTCCGCAGTGCACCAGAGCGGCTGCAAACCGCGGGTCTGATGCAGCCAGCCAGGCCGCACCTTCGGCAACACAGTCCTCCGAATGGATAATCCGCCCAGCCGCCGGAGCTGCCGACCTTATGAATGACGTCACGTCAGAGCCTCCTTCACATCCACATTGGCCAGAAGATTGTACCAATTCAGCGCTTGCTGCTTGTTCCCTCAACCCATGATCGCTACGCATCCCATATGACAGTTCACATGACCACCCCAAGCGACAGCGTCGCCAAGAAAAACGTCGCCATCCTGGTATTGGCCCAGGCAATCCTCGGCTCGCAGATGCCGATGATCTTTATCATTGGCGGGCTGGCTGGCCAGTCCCTGGCATCTAACCCCTGCTTTGCCACTCTGCCGATCTCGCTGATCGTGGCCGGGTCGATGATTGCGGCAACGCCGATCTCATCGATCATGCAGAAATGGGGACGCCGCGCCGGGTTCTTTACCGGGGCAATCTTTGGCGCATTTGGTGGGCTGGTTGGGGCCTATGGGCTCTATCTCGGCTCCTTTCCGATCTTCCTGCTGGGCAGCCTGCTGACGGGGGTTTACATGAGCGCTCATGGGTTTTACCGCTTTGCCGCCGCAGATACCGCCTCTGACAGCTTTCGCCCCAAGGCGATTTCCTATGTGATGGCAGGTGGTCTGCTCTCGGCACTGCTGGGTCCACAACTGGTCAAGGCCACCAGCCAGGTCTTTGTCATTCCCTTCTTGGGCACCTATCTGACGGTGATTGCCATCAACGTTTTGGGCTCTGGATTGTTCTTCTTTTTGGACATCCCCAAACCCGCCCCCCCACGCGAAGACCTGCCCGCAGGTCGCAGCCGCATGGAACTGCTGAAAACCCCGGCGATTGCCGTGGCGGTAATCTGTTCCATGGTGTCTTACGCGTTGATGAACCTGGTGATGACCTCGACCCCATTGGCCGTCGTGGGCTGCGGCTTTACCGAAGGCAATGCCGCCGATGTGGTCTCGCTTCACGTTCTGGCGATGTATGTGCCCTCCTTCTTTACTGGTCATCTCATCGCGCGGTTTGGCGTGCAAAAGATCGTCGCAGCCGGGCTGATCATCCTGGCCGGGGCTGGTGCTGTTGCCCTTCAGGGGGTCGAGCTTGAAAACTTCTTTGTCGCACTGATCCTGCTAGGCGTCGGCTGGAACTTTGGCTTTATCGGCGCAACTTCGATGCTCACCGCTTCTCACACCACCGAGGAACGTGGCCGCATGCAGGGTCTGAACGATCTTCTGGTCTTTGGCGGCGTGACAATGGCCTCGCTTGCTTCTGGCGGTTTGATGAACTGTTCAGGCGGTGATCCGATTGAGGGCTGGAACGCCGTCAATATGGCCATGGCCCCCTTCCTTGTACTCGCCGGTGGCGCGTTGCTCTGGCTGGTAATGCGCCCCAAAGAGGCCTGAACCACCCACATTCCCAAGACAGAAAAAGGCGCCTGCATGCGGCGCCTTTTTCATTTCCCACCATAGCTTGAACCAGGAAGTTAGCTCACCATCTTCTGCAACCGGCGCGCCAAATTAAGCCGATGCGGCGACGAAATTCGCTTTGCCCCAGGCGACCCTCGGCGATCCGGTCAGGCTCTTGCAGGGCTTGCCTTAGGATTGCCTTGGCTTGCCAGCCAGAAAGCAGCGCCACACCGGCCTCTTTGGAGATTTCGGCGCGCCGTCTCTCCGCCTGCTGGATGCGGTCCAGGCCTCTACGCGCCAGCTGGCGCAGCCCCTCAGGTGTGCCATCCAACAAGGGGATGCGTTTGTGAGCAACCAGTTCCGGTATTGCCTTAAACCAATTGGCGACCCCTAACCCATAGGCAAAGTTACGAACCACAGCTTCATCGGCCTGGCCCAGAGAGGCCGCTGCCATCCACATCACCCCACCAGAGGTGGCATCAATGTAGCGATCAAAAGCTGCCTCATCTTCAAAGGGGTCGGTATAAATATCCCAGCGCCGCGCCTCTGCCATGGCGTCAATATGCCCGGCCAGTTCCGCAGGCAGCAAACGACCAAGAGGTGTCGCAACCGTGTGCCGCCGCACCGGGCCTCCCTGTGCGATCTCGGCGCCAATGTCGCGCCACCATTGCACCCGCATCTCGGCGATCATGCTTTCCTGGCTGGCCCAGGGGGCCCGCGCCAATTCTATGTTAAGAGCGTAAAGCGCAAACAGCAGCGGCCGGGCCTCGGTCGGAGCCGCCATCACCGCCATAAAACGATCTGGGTCCCCCTTTTGGACCAGCTCAGCACAGCTTGTGAGGTCATCATCAAACATCCGCCAGTGTCCCTTTGACCTGCCTATTGTACGCGGATAACCGCAACCAGATTAAGCGACCCCGCGTCTCCGCATGCGGGCACGACCCCTGAGAGTTCACTTGAGATCTCCGCAGTCCCGCATCAGTTTCCAGCGCATCGCATCCAACAAGGCCTCAAAGGAGGCGTCGATTATATTGGCGCTCACCCCGACTGTCGACCAGCGGCGGCCCTGACCGTCTTCGCTGTCGATAATAACCCGGGTAACCGCCTCGGTACCGCCCTGGGTGATACGGACCTTGAAATCAACCAGGCGCATATCGTTGATCACCGCAGAATAGCGCCCCAAATCCTTAGCCAATGCCTTGGCCAATGCGTTGACAGGTCCGCGGTCACTGCCAGTTTCATCCATCGACTCGCTGACAGACAGGCGCTTTTCGCCGTCGACCTTGACCACCACAACCGCCTCGGACAGGCTGATCATGCGGTTGTACTTATTTTTGCGGCGCTCAACTGTGACTTTGTAGCGTTTCACCTCAAAGAAATCTGTGCTCTGGCCCAGTTCCTCTCGCGCCAACAGCTCAAACGAGGCCTGCGCCGTATCATAGGAATAGCCCTCCGCCTCGCGCTCCTTGATCCGCTCGAGAATACGCGCCAGGGCGGGGTCGCCCTTGGCCACCTCCAGCCCGGCATCCATCAGACGTTTGCGCAGGTTGGACTGACCGGCCTGGTTCGACATCGGAATAATCCGCGAATTGCCCACCAGCTCGGGAACAATGTGCTCATAGGTGGTTGGATCCTTGAGGATCGCACTGGCATGCAGCCCGGCCTTATGGGCAAAAGCCGAAGCCCCCACATAGGGCGCCTGTTTGCTGGGCACCCGGTTGAGGATGTCATCCAGCATTCGGCTGAGCTTGGTCAGCCCCGCCAGGGCCTCTTGGCTGACGCCAATGTCAAACTGATCCGCATAGGGCTGTTTCAGCAGCAAGGTCGGGATCAGTGTGGTGAGGTTGGCATTGCCGCAGCGCTCCCCCAGCCCGTTCAGCGTGCCCTGCACCTGACGGGCGCCAGCTTCAATCGCGGCCAGCGAGCAAGCCACTGCATTCTCGGTGTCATTATGGGTGTGAATGCCCAGGTTTTCACCGGGTACTCCCGCCGCGATAACCTCAGCCACAATGGTCTTAACCTCGCTGGGCATGGCGCCACCATTGGTGTCACAGAGCACAACCCAGCGCGCCCCGGCCTCAAGTGCCGCCCGGCAGGCCGCCAAGGCATAGGCTGGATTGGCCTTATAGCCGTCAAAGAAATGTTCGGCATCATAGAGCGCCTCACGCCCCTGGCTCACCAGATGGGCGACTGAGGCGCGGATGTTGTCCAGGTTCTCTTCCAGCGTGATGCCAAGCGCCGCTGTCACGTGGTAGTCATGCGCCTTGCCGACCAGACAGACGGCTTGGGTCCCCGCATTCATCACCGCCGCCAGAACATCGTCATTCTCGGCCGAACGCCCTGCCCGTTTGGTCATACCAAAAGCAGTCATGGTGGCGCGTGTCTTGGGCGCCTCGTCAAAAAACGCGCTGTCGGTGGGGTTGGCCCCGGGCCAGCCACCTTCGATGTAGTCAATGCCTAGGTCATCCAGTGCCTGGGTAATCTGCTTTTTTTCCGCAGTTGAAAACTGCACCCCCTGGGTCTGCTGCCCATCCCGCAGGGTGGTGTCGTAGAGGTAAAGCCGTTCCTTGCTCATCCCAGCCCCTCCAGTTTTGCGGCATCAAACCCAGACCCTGGCACCAGCTCGACACCGGCCTTGCTCATCCGCACTTCCAGGCCCGCGTCAATAAAGGCCGCTTTCAATCGATCAACCTCTGCGAAATTCTTGGTTTCCATGGCGGCTTCACGCGCGCCCAGAAGTTGCGCCGCATAGCCCGATAGATCCAGGTCGGGCTGTTGTGCCCAATCGCCCATCTCGGGGGTCAAGAGCCCCATCAGCTGCGCCGAAGCCAGCAGACCAGCGGCATCTCCCGCAGCGGCCAGTTTGTGCATCTCTGCAATAGCTCCAGCAGTATTGAGATCATCTGCCAGTGCTTCAAGAACCGCGGCAGCAGCGGTGGCGGCGGGTTCGATGCCCGCTGTCAGCGCCCGCCACTTGCGCAGCGTCGCTTCGGCTTCTCCTGCTTTTTTCTCGGTCCAGTCCATCGGTTTGCGGTAGTGCGTTTGCAAGAACACAAAGCGGATCACCTCACCCGAGATCCCCTGATCCAGCAGGTCATGCACTGTAAAGAAATTGCCAAGGCTCTTGGACATCTTCTTACCCTCGACCTGCAGCATCTCGTTGTGCAGCCAGTATCGTGCAAAGCTATCAGGGCCATTTGCGCAGCAGCTTTGCGCGATTTCGTTCTCATGATGCGGAAACATCAGATCATTCCCGCCGGCGTGAATGTCAAAACTCGCCCCAAGCAGATCTTCAGACATGGCAGAGCATTCAATATGCCAGCCTGGACGGCCACGGCCCCAGGGGCTGTCCCAGCCCGGCAGGTCATCTGTCGAGGGCTTCCACAGTACAAAATCCATCGGATCGCGTTTGTTGTCCGCCACCTCAACCCGTGCTCCGGCGATCATGTCGTCAACCGAACGGCCAGAGAGCTGGCCATAATCATCATAGCTTTTAACCGAAAACAGCACATGGCCTGATCCATCGGCATAGGCATGACCCTTGGCGATCAGATCCTCGATCATCGTGACCATCTGGGTGATATACTGGGTCGCCCGAGGCATGTGATCGGGTTCGAGCGCGCCCAGCTTGCCCATATCACTCAGGTACCAGCCAATGGTTTCCTCGGTGCGCTCTGCCACCAATTCTTCCAACGTGCCCGCAGCGCCTGCTTCCTTGCGGGCCAGGGCCGTTGCATTGATCTTGTCATCGACATCGGTGAAATTGCGCACATAGGTGACATGATCGCGACCATAGACCACCTGCAACAGCCGGTAGAGCACGTCAAACACCACCACAGGCCGGGCATTGCCCAGATGCGCCCGGTCATAGACCGTCGGACCGCAGAGATACATCCGCACGTTCAGAGCATCAATCGGGGTGAATTCCGACTTTTTGCGGGTCTTGGTATTGTACAGTTTGATCACGGTGGTCGAGGTCATCAAGACAGCTCCTTGGACGGACACATATGTGCAGGCGCGCAGCGCGGGCTTAGCAACTTGTCAAGGAGAAGAAAACGACAGAAACCAGCCCGCTGAGAATTTCAGCAGGAAATGCAGCAAATAATGAGAGCGCAGGTTTTGGTCATTTGCATGACCTAGCATTTCTTTTTTGGTGCGCCAAGGGCCTTGTCTAGAAACGAAAGGCCGCGCCGATCGTCAAACGGCTGGCAGAGAGCCCCGTTGGCGCTTCGGCCGGTGTTCGGTGATGCAGATATTCACCAGTTAACTGCAGCGCCCGGTTTAGCGAAACGCGCATACCTATGCCCAGGACTTCGGACTCGTTTTCCACAAACTGGCCCCGGCTCTGCTGACGTCCAAGCGAAACATAGCCCAGACTGTTCCCAAAATCGTACCCCGCGCGCAGGCTGAACTGTTCCTCCCCCACGGTACGGCCAAGACCCGGGTATGCAGGTGCGTTGCCTCGGCTATAGCTCCCGCCCAAGACAAGCCGCCCGTAGTCCCGGTTGGCGGAAAAGGACAGTGTTCCCAGGGGATGCAAAGAAGAGGCACTCAAGCGGCTGGTCTCATCCTGGCGATCAGAGGAAAAATAGGTGGATTTCCAATCCCCCGACACCGCAGGCACAGCGGTCACCGTCACAGCAGCCATGGCGAGCCACAGGGCGAATGGTTTTCTCTTTAGCTGAACAGCTGGCATGATTTCTTGCCCATTTTGGCGCCCTTCAAGGCGCGGCTTTTCCTGAGCTCTCAGTGTCGCGGAAATACCTTAACGAGCGGTTCCAATTTCCGGTTTGAACCCGCACAAAAACGCAGAAAGCCATTCTTTCTTTTCCCCTCTTGAAGCTAGATTAAATTTTTCTGAAAGCCGGTACCAAAGCCGGTCGCAGCCGCCTCTTGGCAAGCTTCAAAGGTGTGAAAAAGAAGTCGCTTTTTTCACTTTGGTCGCAAACACGCTAGAATCGGTCGCCAAATCCGCCAAGGCTGAGGGCAGACGTAAAAGGATCCAATATGCTGGCGGAACGCTGTGTAGTTAATCTGGTTTGGCGCACCATTGGTGCCACCAGAGGTCGTGCCGCCCGCGGGCGACCAGGAAAGATGTTGTTCTTAACTCTTTGAAACAGCAGTAATTCCCCCGCATCTAGGATCAAAATCATGACCGATCAATCCGGCACTCCCAGCCGTGCATCCTCTCGTAGTGGCGGCCGCGCCGCGCGTCGCAGCGCCCGTGCCAGTGCCCTTCCGGACCATATGCGCCCCGTACGCCCCGGTATGGAGGGGGGGGGTCTTAGACCACTGACCCAAGAGGGCATGGAGCGCATCCATCGTGCAGCATTGGATGCGCTTGAAACCATTGGCCTGGCAGATGCGCCCCCCAGCGGTGTCGAATATCTGACCAATGCGGGCTGTATCCAGGGAGATGACGGGCGGATTCGCTTTCCCCGCGCCCTGGTCGAAGACATGCTGTCAAAGGCCAATCGGTCTGTGACGCTGTGCAGCCGCGATGGGCGCCACGATCTGGAGCTCTCTGGCAATCGGGTCCACTATGGCACCGCAGGCGCTGCGGTGCACATGGTGGATGTGGCTGGGCGCAACTACCGCGACTCCACAGTACAGGATCTTCATGACGCCGCGCGCATCTGTGACAAGCTGGACAATATTCATTTCTGCCAACGCCCTATGGTGTGCCGTGACATCCCTGACAACATGGAAATGGATCTGAACTCGATCTATGCCACCACCGCCGGCACGACAAAACATATCGGTGTCTCCTTCTCCGAGCCCGATTTTGTCGCCCCGGCTGTGGAGATGTTGCATATGATTGCAGGCGGCGAAGACAAATGGCGCGAGCGCCCTTTTGTCTCCAACTCCAATTGCTTTGTGGTGCCGCCGATGAAATTCGCCACCGAGAGCTGCGAAGTCATGGAGCGCTGTATCGAGGCAGGTATGCCAGTACTGCTCTTGTCTGCGGGCATGGCAGGAGCCACGGCGCCTTCGACCATTGCAGGCGCCATCACCCAGGCGGTGGCGGAATGTCTGGCCGGGCTGGTCTATGTAAACGCCGTGAAACCCGGCGCGCCTGCGATTATCGGCACCTGGCCCTTTGGTCTGGATCTGCGTACTGGTGCGATGACCATGGGCTCGGGCGAGCAGGCCCTGCTGACGGCAGGCTGCGCCCAGATGCATAAGTTCTATGGCATCCCCGGGGGAGCGGCTGCAGGGGCCAGCGATTCCAAAATGCCGGACATGCAGGCTGGCTGGGAGCAGATGTGCTCTAATGTCATGGCCGGCCTGTCCGGGCTCAATATGGTCTATGAATCTGCAGGCATGCATGCCTCGCTCTTGGGGTTCTGTCATGAATCCCTCATCTTGGGAGACGACATTATCGGCCAGGCGCTGCGCTGTGTGCGCGGGATCGAGGTGAATGACGAGACCCTGGCTCTGGATCAGATCGCCTCGGTCTGTATGGGTGGCCCCGGCCATTACCTGGGCACCAGTCAGACCCTGGATCGAATGCAGGTGGACTATGTCTACCCTTCGCTCGGGGATCGCACCTCGCCCAAAGAATGGGCAGAATTGGGCAAGCCTGACCTGTTGGAAAAAGCAACCGCGCGCAAGGAGCAGATCTTGTCAGAGCGCTCTGCCGCACGGTTTGACCCGGCCTTGGACGCGGAAATTCGTCGGCGCTTCAACATTCATCTCGACGCGTAACATACAGAAAGGGCGACGCAAAAGCGTCGCCCCTCTTTCTTTCACATCTCTCTTTTCGCCCTTGATTCAGGCAAAAAGCTCATGGGCCAGTTCAAGCGCGTCAATCAGTGTGTCGACCTCCGCCTTGGTATTATAGGCCCCAAATGACGCGCGACAGGTGGCCGAAACCCCCAGGTGATCCATCAAAGGCCCGGCGCAGTGATGACCCGCCCGCACCGCGACGCCCTTTTTGTCTAGGATCGTAGAGATATCATGGGCATGGGCCGCGCCTTCCATAGTAAAGCTGAAAATTGCGGCCTTCCCTGAAGCTTGCCCCTGAACATTGATCCAGTTCAACCCGGTCAGACGGGCCATGGCATAGTCGCGCAGCTCTGCTTCGTGGGCGGCAATGCTGTCCATGCCGAGCTCCATCATATACTCCAGCGCTACACCAAAGCCGATGGTTTGCACGATGCCCGGCGTGCCGGCCTCAAACATCATTGGCGGATCATTATAGATCACCGCCTCTTTGGAAACCTCGCGGATCATGTCACCCCCCCCCATGAAGGGGCGCATCTCTGCCATCCGGTCGGGGTGCACGTAGATCGCACCAGAACCCGAAGGCCCGTAGAGTTTATGCCCCGTGATGGCGAAGAAATCGCATCCCAGATCCTGAACATCCACCGGCATGTGAACCGCGCTTTGTGACCCATCGACCAGCACCGGCACACCCCGGGCATGGGCGCCTACGGTGATGGTTTTGATATCAACAACGGTGCCCAGGACATTGGAACAATGGGTCATGGCAATGAGCTTGGTCTTGGATGTGATGGCGTCCAGAACCGCCTGCGGATCGAGGCTTCCATCCGCCGCAGTGTCCACCCATTTAATCACCACACCCTGACGTTCCCGCAGAAAATGCCAGGGGACGATATTGGCGTGGTGTTCCATCACCGACAACAGGATCTCATCCCCGGCCTGAAGCCGTGGCATGGCCCAGCCATAGGCCACCATATTGATGCCCTCAGTGGTGCCGGAGTTCAGGATGATACTGTCTTCGTTCGCCGCGTTCAGGAACTTGGCAATAATGCCGCGCACGCCTTCGTATTTCTCGGTCGCCAGATTGGAAAGGTAGTGCAAGCCCCTGTGGACATTGGAATACTCCTGCGAGTACGCCTGATTGATCGCATCAATCACCACCTGTGGTTTCTGCGCCGAAGCCCCATTGTCCAGATAGGTCAGCGGCTTGCCATTGACCTGCCGGGACAAAATGGGGAAATCGCTGCGGATTTTTTCTACGTCATACATTTTACAGCAGTCCAAGGTTGGCAGGCCCAAGCAGCCTGACGATAAGGATCATGGCAAAGACCATCACGATCGAGGCCATTAGAACCACGGCAAAGGCACGCCAAAGTGAGGCAAACCCATGCGCTTCATTCACAAAGTTTAGCAGGACAAAGAGCAGCACAAGGCCGATCACCAGAAACACCATGCTGCCCAGCTGCGGCGAGATCAACAGAACCGCAATGCCGATGGACATACAGACCAGCTGCAGCAGCTGATCCCAAACCAAGAGCGACAGAATTGGCATGAATTGACCTGATCCCCCCAGCCAACGCCCTCCGAAGGTTAGCAAACCAGCAAAGAGCACGCTTCTAACCGCAGAGATCATCATCGACAGCCCCGGAGACTCCGAGGACATATCAAACATGGCCAGCTCACCAGAATCAGGAATGAACAATTCCAAAACCCCAAACAACAACGCGTTCAGGATGACGGCTAGGAACAGACCTGTCCAAATGGCTTCATTTGGAAACTGACGCAGCAAAATGCTGCGCGCTGCAACGCCGGGTTGGCGCAGTGTCAGAAGGACAAAGGACAGCAGCGCCTTCATGACTTCACCTGGGCCCCAGCCCAATACCCCTGATACATCCCCGAAATCCAAAACCACAAAAAGGCAGAAAACCACAGCCCGCCAATCAGGTTAAGCTCGGTTCCCGGACCAATCATACCCGCTACCAAGCCATTGAGCAGCATCAGTGGGCTGGCTGCCAAAAAGCTCCAGAACAGAGCCAGACGCGCCGCGTGGCTTTCACCAGTGCCGCGCAGGCCACGGGCAAGGAAATGTGCGATCAGTGCCAGGGTATAAAGCGCAAGTGGCGCTACAAAAATGATGCCAAACAATGCGTTACTAAGCAACATTGTCTGTTCCTGCCCGGTCAGATGAGCCTCGCGCGCCAGGCTTGGCATCCGAGAGACGAACATCAAAGCGCAGCCGGCCATGAGGATTGCCAACATCCGATCCTCGCGCGGGCCCATGCTCAGAAGCCGCGCAAACACCCTGCGCGGCCCCCGATATGTTGACAGGATATCTCCGGTAACTGCCATTTAGCGACGCCGCGCCAGCCAGCCTTCGAGCCGGGCCACAATTGCATCCGCAATCGACTGGTCTTCGACCTCTTCAACCGCTTCCGCCAGGAAGGCCAGTGTCAGCAGATCCGTCGCCTCATGCGCTGGAACCCCGCGTGAACGCAGGTAAAACAGCGCCTCTTCGTCGATGGCGCCAGTGGTAGAGCCATGCGAGCAGATCACGTCATCCGCGTAGATTTCCAACTCAGGTTTGGCCAAGAACTGGCTGTCGTCATCCAGAAGCAGCGACTGGCTGATCTGATAGCCATCGGTTTTCTGAGCGCCCTCTTTCACCAGGATCTTACCCTGAAACACGCCCGTAGCCCCGTTGCGCAGCACTTTTTTGAAAACCTGACGGCTTTCGCAATTCACGGCGTCATGGGTGATAAAGACTGTGTCGTCGTGGTGGAATTCGCCATCGCCAACGCAGGCACCAGCAATATGCGCAATGGCATCGCCGCCAAGGATCTCAACCACGGCCTCGTTGCGGGTCAAAATGCCATTCACGGTGAGAGTGAAGCTTTTGAACACAGACTCGCTGCCAAGGCGCGCAAACAAATGGGTTGCCGCACGACGTTCATGATCACGCCCCTGGGCGCGGACAAGATGCAGCTTGCCGGTGTCTGCAATGTCGATTTCCATACATTTGTTAAACCGCGAGGCCGCCGGGCCGTTCTCCAGAATGGTGGCCTCAGCGCCTGCTTCAACGCGGATCACGTGATGCAGGATAGCGTCTGAGGCTTCGTCGGAATGCACATAGACTAGGTTGATTGGCTTACTCGGTTTGCCCGTCACATGGATGGCAACACCATCCTGCGCAAAGGCAGTGTTCAACGCCGCCAAGGGTCGGGCAACCGGAGACTGACCGCGCGCCTCAAGCACGCCATAGAGATCTTTGGCCCAGTGAATATCCTGACAGCAGATGTCAGCGATCCGATCAATCTGCACCCCCTCCAGGCTCAGATCATCAGAGGCTTCGGCATTGTAGACCCCATCCACAAAAACGATCTTCAGGCGATCGAATTCGGAAAACATTGGCTCTTCGTCGCTGGCAAAAACTGCGGCCTTGCTCACCTCGGCGGAGGTCAGCTTATCTGGACGCGTGTATTTCCAATACTCATCCCGCCGTCCAGGCAGGCCCAGGGTCTGCACCCGCGACAGCGCCGCCTGACGCGCAGCGGCAAGGCAGCCCCCCTCAGGCAGGCTCATGGCTGCCAGCCGCGCCTCGGTGGCGCTTTGTTTTGCTTCCGCAAGAGCCATCTTAGGAGACCTCCGCCAAGATACCAGCATAGCCGTTGTTTTCAACTTCCAGCGCCAGCTCGGGGCCGCCGGTTTTGACGATCTTGCCACCGGCCAGAATATGCACGACATCGGGTTTGATATGGTCCAGCAAGCGCTGGTAGTGGGTGATCACCAGAAAACCACGGCCCTCGTCACGTAGCGCGTTGACGCCTTCGGCCACAAGTTTCATCGCGTCCACATCCAAGCCGGAATCGGTTTCATCCAGGATGCACATCTTGGGCTCCAACATCGCCATCTGCAGGATCTCGTTGCGCTTTTTCTCACCACCCGAAAAGCCAACATTCACCGGACGCTTCAGCATATCGGCGTCAATCTTCAGCTCTTTTGCCTTGGCGCGAATGGTTTTCAGGAAGTCCGCCGCCGACAGCTCTTCTTCGCCACGTGCTTTGCGCTGGGAATTCACGGCGGTACGCAGGAAAGTCATGTTGCCTACACCGGGGATTTCAACCGGGTATTGGAAGGCCAGGAAAACACCCAAGGCTGCGCGCTCTTCGGGCTCCAGCTCCAGCAGGTCTTCGCCTGCCAGCGTGGCGCTGCCATCGGTGACCTCATAGCCATCGCGACCAGAGAGCACATAGGACAGGGTCGACTTGCCCGAGCCATTGGGGCCCATGATGGCATGGACCTTGCCGGCCTCTACGGTCAGGTCCAGGCCTTTCAGGATCTGCTTGTCCTCGTCTTCAAGTTTGACGTGCAGGTTTTTGATTTCGAGCATTTTTTCCTCGTCTCTTTTCTTGTGGCCCACTCTTTAGGCGGCGCCTGTGTTCTGTTCTGCGCGCAGCTGCGCGGGAAAACTGTTGCGCAGATCGGCCCTGGCGCGCGCTATGCCCGCACCATAGTCCAGCTCTGCTGGTTGAGTGATGTGTCGCGCATGATCCGGGATCTGATCCCAGGCCAGTGGCGAGATAAGTGGCCGCCCAATTGAGGCGGCGTAATCGTAATACTTCAGATGCCCCTGATCGCCCGGCGAAACCCAGGTCGACGTAACCCCATAGGCATCGGCGGTCACCAGCCCATGCAGCGAGGCCGCATAGATGTGCCCGCAGGAACTGATCTGCCGACAGACCGTTTCCGGATCCTGGCGCGGGTCAATCAGCAGGATGTCGTCGCTGCTCTCCGCCAGGGTCTTGATCTCCACTTCCTCCATCTGGCTGTGATGGGGTACCAGACCAAAGCGATGCGTTTTTGACCCGGCGGCAGCAAAGACCTCTGCGGCCAAAAGACCGGGGTCACCAAAGCAATTCGTTTTGATTCCGAGCAAGCTCGCCGTAACAGGTCCACGCAACAAGGCAATGTTTACGTTAGATAAAAATCCAACTGATGAAACCGCGTGAAGCAGGCCCGCCCCCCAAATCACCGGCTTTTGCGCCCCGGGGTTTACCTCTGCATAGTTGCGCCGAACGATTTGCAGGATGGAGCCAATAGCAAAGAGCTCTGCCTTGGTCGGCCCTGCATGAACGACCTCACGACCACTCAGATAGCCAACCACAGAGGCAGAGAGCAGATCGCCAAAGTTTGGCACCGCCTTCCACCAAAACAGACGCAAGGGCCCGCTGTCAGCTGTCATATGAGAAGTCGCAACTGTCATCTTCAGCCGATCACCACCGCTGTGCCGCTGGCTGAAACCATCAGCATGGATTGACCAACAACCTCATAGTCGAGATCAACCCCGACCACGGCATTGGCGCCTTTTTCACGGGCGCGGTCTTCCAGCTCTGCCAGCGCGGTTTCCCGCGCGTCCTGCAGTTTGCTTTCATAGGCGCCGGAGCGTCCACCAACGATATCGGTGATCGAGGCAAAAACATCGCGCACCACATTGGCGCCCATGATGGCCTCACCCACGACGATGCCCTTGTATTCAGCGATCTGATAGCCCTCCACCGAGGGGGTCGTTGTGACGATCATTTTAGTTCTCCGCTCCTACCAGAGTTTCACCTTCTTCTTTGGCTTTCATTGCAGCACTCTTTTGGCGCCGCGCCTTATCAGCTTGGCGTTCCGACAGAGGCGGCGTGAACTTCGCCTGCAGGTTTTTCAACTGGTCTTTGTCAACGATCAGATGGTTCTTATTGCTCCGGTAACGCTGGTAAACATTCAACGAGGCATACCCCACCTCCTGAACCCAGTCCTGAAACGCCGCCTCGTTTTCGATGTCCACCTCGATCATGAGGATCGGACGACAACGCTCCAAGACACCAGAAAGACCGGAAATCACTTTGATTTCCATACCTTCCACATCAATCTTGATAAAGTCAGGTTCAACCTCGCTGAGCAGGTCATCCGCGCGATAGACGTCTAGATCTCCCTCTCCGGCGAGCATCTTGGCGCCGCCAAGGTTTCGGCGGCGCTTTTCCATGGCAAACCCACCGGATTGCTCATCCGAAAGCCCCACCCCAAGCTTTGACAAATCAACCCGGTCACGCAGCCCATTCACGAGCATATTGTTTACCAGAAGATCATAGGCCAAGCGGTTGGGTTCAAAGGGAATAACCCGACCCGCCTTTAGGAACAGCCCTGCAAAAAGGGAATGATTGCCAACATTGGCCCCAATATCGACAAAGGTGCCACCCTCAGGGAACAGAGGCATCAGCGCCTCCAGTTCGTTGAGCTCGTAAAAAGTCCCATTGCGATGACTGCGTTGGATCGGATCCTTTTCCTTGTTCACACAAAAGCTGACAGGTTGCCCCAGAACCTCGCAATGGATCAGCGACAGCGGGCCGCTTTCCAAAACGCGACCAAACGCCAGCTTTTTGCCGTGCCGGGTCAGATCTGGTTGTTTGTTGTCCATGTCAAATTGACCTTTGGAGTTTCAAGGAAAAGAACGATCCGGATCGTGGCGTTAGCCCACCGACCCTTCCAGCGAGATGGCAACCAGCTGCTGCGCTTCCATGGCGAATTCCATCGGCAGTGCTTGCAGCACGTCCTTACAGAAGCCGTTGACCACCAGGGCCACCGCGTCTTCTTCGCCAATGCCGCGCTGGCGGCAGTAGAACAGCTGGTCATCATCCACTTTGGATGTCGTCGCCTCGTGCTCAACCCGGGATGAGTTATTCTTCACCTCGATATAGGGCACCGTGTGGGCGCCACATTTGTCGCCGATCAACAGGCTGTCACATTGGGTGAAATTGCGGCTGTTCTTTGCCTTAGGATGCATCGAGACCAGACCACGGTAGGTGTTTTGCGCTTTACCTGCCGAGATGCCTTTGGAGACGATCCGGGATTTGGTGTCGCGCCCCAAATGCACCATTTTGGTGCCGGTGTCGGCCTGCTGCATGTTGTTAGCGATGGCGATCGAGTAGAACTCGCCCTGGCTCTCGGCCCCGCGCAGGATGCAGGAGGGGTATTTCCAGGTCACAGCCGACCCGGTTTCCACCTGGGTCCACATGATCTTGGCGCGATCGCCCCGGCAATCGGCGCGTTTGGTGACAAAGTTATAAATGCCGCCCTTTCCGTTTTCATCACCGGGATACCAGTTCTGAACGGTGGAGTATTTCACCTCGGCGTCTTCCTCAATGATGATCTCAACCACAGCCGCGTGTAGCTGGGCGATATCACGGGCCGGTGCGGTGCAGCCCTCAAGGTAGCTCACATAAGAGCCCTTGTCGGCAATAATCAGGGTACGCTCAAACTGGCCAGTGTTTTCCGCATTGATACGGAAATAGGTCGACAGCTCCATCGGGCAGCGCACACCGGGTGGGATGTAAACAAAGGAGCCATCCGAGAACACGGCCGAGTTCAGCGTCGCATAGAAGTTATCAGAGACCGGAACCACGGTGCCGAGGTATTTCTTCACCAGCTCCGGGTGGTCCTTGATTGCCTCCGAAATGGAGCAGAAGATCACACCGGCCTTTTTCAGCTCCGCCTGGAAGGTGGTGCCCACGGAAACCGAGTCAAACACCGCGTCGACAGCCACCTTGCGGCCCTCAGCAGGCATGTCCTCAGCGCCCTCGACCCCGGCAAGGATCATCTGTTCTTTCAACGGGATACCCAGCTTTTTGTAGGTTTCCAGCAGCTTGGGATCGACCTCATCCAGGGATTTTGGCTTCACGTCCATCGATTTCGGGCGGGCATAGTAATACTGGTCCTGGAAGTCGATTTCCGGGTAGTCCACCATGGCCCAGCTTGGCTCTTCCTTTTGCAGCCAGCGATCATAGGCCTCGAGGCGCCAGTTCAGCATCCACTCAGGCTCTTCGTTCTTTTCCGAGATCAGGCGAACGATATCAGTGGTCAGGCCCTTGGGGGCATATTCCATCTCGATATCGGTTTCCCAGCCGTATTTATATGTGCTGACCTCGGCCACCGCATCCACGGTTTCCTGGTCAACACCTTCCTTGACTTGGGTCTGGTCCAAAGCGGCCATGATATTCTCCTGCACTCACGCCACGCGGGCGCGATGTTTCTTGTGTTTCTGAAGCCATACCTCGGCAAAGCGCAGCACGTCTTCTTTTGTTGTTGTCGCCCCTAACGAGACGCGCACGGCGCCCTGGGCGGTATCTTCGTCAAATCCCATCGCGGTCAACACAGCGCTGGCGCGCACCTTGCCGCTGGAACATGCAGAGCCAGCGCTGATGGCAAAACCAGCCAGGTCCATCTGCATGACCTGTGTTTCGCCCTTCCAGCCTGGCACGGCAAAGCAGCTGGTATTGGGCAAACGGACAGCACCTTTGCCTGCACAGATAAGACCTGGAGCGCCAGCCACAAGGGCCTCTTCCATCAGATCGCGCAGTTGTTGCACCCTCTCCCAGGTGCCATCGGCCAATTGCGCAGCAGCGGCTTCGGCAGCGGCGCCAAAACCAGCGATACCAATCACATTTTCGGTGCCGGAGCGGCGGCCCATTTCCTGCCCCCCCCCCTTGATTTGCGCCGCAAGATCCGTACCCCGTGGCATTACCACGGCGCCAATACCCTTGGGCCCACCGAATTTGTGGGCCGAAATCAGCGCCATGCCGACGCCCAACCAATTAAAGGCGATGGGCAATTTGCCAAAACCCTGGGTCACATCGCTCACGGCCAGGCCCTGCGGCAGGCTTTGCACCACGCCGGTTTCGGAATTGGCCAGTTGCAGCGTTGTTTCTCCGGGGGTTTCAACCGCGACCACGCCATCGGAAGAAACCAAAAGATCCTCTTTGGTCCAAGCCCTTACGGCATCATGTTCAATTGCCGCCCCGTGCAGGTTCCTCCCTGCAAGTGCCAGGGAGGCTCCCTCGGTTGAGCCAGAGGTGAATACAATATCCGCACCATCGGCGCCAAAGGCCGCAGCCAACTGTGCGCGGGCACGTTCAACCACTGCCTTGGCTGCGCGCCCTTCGGCATGAACCGAGGAAGGGTTGCCGCAGTGATCCATGGCCGCAATCATCGCCGCACGGGCCGCAGGGGCCAGTGGTGTGGTCGCGTTGTGATCGAGATAAACCCGCTTCATGGAATCATCTTTTCTCGTTCAAGTGGGACGGAGCTGGCGCATTCACGCGTGGCATTGCCCGGATTATTCTGCGTCAACAACCGAAAACAGACCAGGAACGGCGGGACAGGGTGCCAGATCATTCTGAATAACGTCGGACAGTCGCGTCTGGTGCAGAAACACATAGACATGTGCGCTCAGACTCTCCCACAGGCGGTTTGTCAGCGATTGCGCCCGGCTGCCGCTCGTAGCACCAGAAGCCCCGGCCCCTTTGTGCATGGCATCAACGGTTTCATCAACGGCGCTCAGGATATCCACCACGCGAATTTCCGAAGGCGGGCGCGCCAAACGGTACCCACCGCCCGGGCCGCGAACCGAAGAAACCAGCTCCGCGCGGCGCAGTTTCACAAAAAGCTGCTCTAGATAGGGAAGCGAGATATTCTGCCGTTTGGAGATATCCCCGAGCACCACCAGCGCACCTTCTGACTGCAGTGCTATGTCAGCCAATGCGACCATCGCGTAGCGCCCTTTGGTAGAAAGCTTCATCTTTCCATATCTCCAAACATTCAGCCGACGCGCGAAAACATTGACCTCAACCGCGCGAATGCTTATCTCAGCGTGACGGTGCAATGCAATGGCCTGCGCCAGCAATTAGAATTGTTCTAAGATGGCTGATGGAATTCGTCAAGTATTCCCTCGGCAGCATCTGCAGAAATAAGAGTAGGATCCACTTACCCATGCCTGAGGTCATTTTTCCTGGACCCGAAGGCCGCCTGGAAGGCCGCTATCACCCACAAAAAGAAAAAGACGCGCCCATTGCCATCGTGCTGCACCCGCATCCGCAGTTTGGCGGCACTATGAATAACAAGGTCGTCTACAATCTGCACTATGCGTTCTACAACATGGGTTTTACCGTTTTGCGGTTCAATTTCCGTGGCGTGGGCCGGTCGCAGGGCGAATACGATCAGGGCATTGGCGAACTGTCTGATGCGGCGTCAGCACTGGACTATCTGCAGTCGATGAACAACAACTCCAAGCATTGCTGGGTTGCTGGTTTCTCTTTTGGCGCCTGGATTGGCATGCAGCTGCTGATGCGCCGTCCCGAAATCACCGGTTTCATCTCGGTAGCGCCGCCCGCCAATATGTATGATTTCTCTTTCTTGGCGCCCTGCCCGTCCTCCGGTTTGATCATCAATGGCACCTCCGACCGAGTGGCACCACCTGCGGATACCGTCAATCTGGTGAACAAATTGCACGAGCAAAAAGGCATCACAGTCACTCATACCGAAGTGGAAGGCGCTGATCACTTCTTCCAGGGGGATCACATGGACACATTGATGGGCCACACAACTGACTATGTGAAACGCCGCCTGACGGAGAACACCCGCTAATGGGAACCATCGAAAAGCTGGGTGAAAAGCTGGCTGTCGATACGCTCAAGGTCCAGGACGCCATTGGCGAGGATCGCTTTTACATGGAGGTTGCCCAGGTGCTCGGGGCAGCCTCACAATCCCTAGAAGAAGCCTTTTTGACCGAAATCCGTGTCCGGCTTGCCGAACGCAAAGCCCGTGAATTCATCGCAGACAAACTGGCCCAGGTGCAAAGCGAACTCGAAGAGAAAGCCAAGAGATGACCCAGCGTATCGAGGCGCAGTTTGCGTTCTTGCTGGAGGCAGACAGGCTGCGCGGAATTGAGCGGCAGAACCTGATCCTGGACTGTACGCGCCGGGAGAACTCTGCCGAACACAGCTGGCATCTGGCGCTCTATGCTCTGGTTCTGGCGCCCTTTGCTGAGCCAGATGTATCTATCAGCCGCGTCATTCAGATGCTGTTGTTGCATGATCTGGTGGAAATCGACGCCGGCGACCACCCAATTGACGAAGATTTTGACTGGGCTGCCGTCGCAGTGGCCGAGGCCGCCGCCGCCAAACGATTGTTTGGGCTTTTGCCCAGCGATCAAGGGGCGGCGCTGCATGATCTTTGGCATGAGTTTGAAAGTGCCGAATCGCCAGATGCACGCTTTGCCAAGCACCTGGACCACTGCCAGCCGATTTTCCAAACGCTGTATGGCAAAGACCCGCTGTCCGATCACATCGCTGTTGTGCGCGGCAATCTGTTTGGGGGCCGGGCTGCGGCGCTGCAGCAAAACCTCCCCGAGGCCTACCACCACGCCATGTCCCTCTTGGGCGAGCCCCGTGAAGGGGGGAGCAACGGCCTCAGCCAGCGGCTGCCCTTCCTCAATGAGGCCGATGGGCTCAAATCCGTTTTGCGTGCCACTCGGCTTGGCGATGGCTCGCGGGCCGAAAACTCGGCCGAGCACAGCTGGCACATCATGCTATACGGCTGGATCCTGGCGGAGCATGCCAGATCTGACATCGATATTTCCCGCGTCATCAACATGTTGCTTCTGCATGATATTGTCGAAATTGACGCCGGGGACACCCCCATTCACGGGGCGGTCTCCGCCGAGGCGCTCGCTGCGCAGGAGGTTCAGGAGCAACAGGCGGCTGATCGGCTTTTTGGCCTGCTACCAGAGGGACAGGGCACAGCCTTTCGCGCCCTCTGGGACGAGTTTGAGGCCGCGACCAGCAATGATGCGGTCTTTGCCAAGGCCATTGATCGGGTGCAGCCGGTATTGCTGAACCTTCTCAACGGCGGTGGCAGCTGGCTGGACTATGACGTCAGTCTTGCGCAGGTCGAGGCACGTGTAGGCGTCAAAGTCATACGTGGCGCGCCTGATGTCTGGGAATATGTCCGCGCCGAAATTACACCATGGTTTGAGGAAAACCAGCGATCATAACATCTTAATCCGGGCAATTCAGGTCGACTTCATGCCTGCCCGGATCAAAACTTTCGACTTTGGCGCCGCCACTGTCAGGGCGGGTCGACAGGGTCAGAAACCCGCCCGCAGGCAATTGCTGCCACCCGTCCTGTTCCTGCTCCAAAGGTTCAGACACAACGGCCCAGCCCTGGCGGGTCGCGCTCCAGCGATAATAGAGCGACGGCGCGATATGGTCAGAAGAATAGCGCGCCGCATAGAGCTTGTGCCCATCAGACAAAGCCACCGACAGCCGCATATGCGGGGTGCTACCGCGACTGCGTGACAGGCTTTCCAGTTTGGCAACGGCCCGTTCCAGGGCCGCCAGAGGATCTCTGTCCAACCCTTCCTTTAGGGTCAGTAGAAACAGGATTTCACTATCGGTAGCGCCTTTGCGGTGGGGATACAGATCATCCGGGACACACATGTCGGCGTAACGGCGGAATCCTTCGAACCCGCCGACCTGACCGTTGTGCATGAAAGACCAGCGCCCAACCGCAAAGGGGTGGCAATTGTTGCGACTGATGGCTGACCCGGTCGAGGCACGGACATGGGACAAGAACAAACCGGATTCGACCTGGTGCGACAGAGCCCGCAAATTTGGATCGGACCAGGCCGGATAGACATCCCGGTACAGACCCGGTTCTTCCCTGCTGCCGTACCAGGCAACCCCAAACCCATCGCCATTGGTGCTGGTTTTACACTCGGTGGCCTCTTGGCTCTGCGCCACCAACGAATGACCGGGGAGGGAAATGATGTCTTCAAGATAGATCGGAGATCCGAGATAGGCGGCCCAGCGGCACATTGGTTTGTCTTTCTTTTGGGTTCAGTGGAAGTCAATCACAGTGTTGTTACCCGGCTCTTGAGACAGCGTCGATCATCCCAACTGCACAGGTACCTGTTCAACGATGCAAATCCCGCCCCGCCATAGAGGAACAGGTGATGCGCCAGAAAAACCGCGCCCAGTGCCGTTTCCAGACTGTTCCCGATCATAACCTTCAGCTATGGCCAAAGGGTTACTCGCCGAGGACCTGAGCACAAAAGGATACGGACATGCCCGTTCACTATCTCTATCTTATCATCGCCGTGATCGCCGAAACTATCGGCACCACGGCGCTGCAGGCCAGCCAGCAGTTCTCGCGCCTAGGCCCATCGCTTCTGGTTTTTGTTGCCTATGGGTTTTCCTTCTTCATGATGGGGCAAACGCTCAAATATATGCCGGTGGGCCTGGTCTATGCGATCTGGGCAGGTCTTGGCATTGTGCTCATTGCCCTCATTGGGCTGGTATTATTTGGGCAGCGGTTGGACCTTCCGGCCATCCTTGGCATTGGGCTGATCATCTCTGGCGTGCTGGTCATTCATCTATTTTCGTCCTCTTCTGGCCACTAACCCGCGCCAGTTGCTAAGACGGGTCTAGGCCCTGCCATCCGCCGACAGGGCCCGGGTCACAGCGCCAGAATGGCAAAAGCCGAGATTTAATACGCAGTATTCCTGCAGCTTTTGCCTTCCGGGGTCGAAATGGCGTATTTCTTCTGGCCTTTGGCGTGGGATCGGGCTATGGGCGGCGCAACTTCCTTACAAAGGCTGACGACGTCATGGACATGCGCAACATTGCGATCATTGCTCACGTGGACCACGGGAAAACCACCCTGGTTGATGAGCTGCTGAAACAATCCGGCGCCTTCCGCGAAAACCAGGCTGTGGCAGAGCGTGCCATGGACAGCAACGACCTGGAACGCGAGCGGGGCATTACCATCTTTGCGAAACCCACTTCGGTGGAGTGGAACGGTACCCGTATCAATATCGTGGACACCCCAGGTCACGCCGACTTTGGCGGCGAGGTTGAGCGCATCCTGTCGATGGTTGATGGCGTTGTTCTGCTGGTGGATGCCGCAGAAGGCCCCATGCCTCAAACCAAGTTTGTGACCTCCAAAGCCCTGGCCCTGGGCCTGCGCCCCATCGTGGTGCTGAACAAGGTCGACAAGCCCGACGCCGAGCCTGATCGTGCGCTGGACGAATGCTTTGATCTCTTTGCATCATTGGACGCGACCGAAGATCAGCTGGATTTCCCGCATATGTATGCCTCGGGCCGGAATGGCTGGGCCGATGCCGAGCTGGACGGTCCCCGCAAGGATCTGCACGCGCTGTACAATCTGATCGTCAACCACGTGCCAGAGCCAAAGCAGATCAAACGTCAGGGCGAAGATTTCCGCATGCTGGCCACCACTCTGGGCTCTGACCCCTTTGTGGGCCGCCTGCTGACCGGTCGCGTTGAAAGCGGCACCCTGAAAGTAGGCGCCACCGTGCAGGCCCTGTCCCGCATTGGCCAAAAGATCGAACAGTTCCGCGTTACCAAAATTCAGGCCTTCCGCGGCCTGGCACAGCAGGACATCGACGAAGCCCAGGCGGGTGATATCGTCTCGCTGGCCGGCATGACCAAAGCTACCGTTGCCGACACCATCTGCGCGCTGGCCGTGGACGAAGCCCTGGATGCCCAGCCAATCGATCCGCCCACCATCACCGTGACCTTTGGCATCAACGACAGCCCGCTGGCCGGCCGTGACGGCAAAAAGGTTCAGTCGCGGGTGATCCGTGACCGCCTGATGAAAGAAGCCGAAGGCAACGTCGCGATCAAAATCACCGACACCCCCGGCGGCGACGCCTTTGAAGTTGCCGGCCGTGGCGAACTTCAGATGGGTGTTCTGATCGAGAACATGCGCCGCGAAGGCTTTGAACTGTCAATCTCGCGCCCGCAGGTTCTGATGAAAGAAGTCGATGGCGTTCGTATGGAGCCAATCGAGGAAGCCACCATCGACGTGGATGACGAATACTCCGGTGCGGTCATCGAAAAAATCACCGGCGCCCGGAAGGGTGAGCTGGTCGAGATGCGCCCTGCCGGTGCTGGCAAGACCCGCATTATTGCCCATGTCCCGTCCCGCGGCCTGATTGGCTATCATGGTGAATTCCTCACCGATACGCGCGGCACAGGCGTTTTGAACCGTGTTTTCCACGGCTGGGCGCCGCACAAAGGCTCTATTCCCGGCCGCCGCGCTGGCGTTTTGCTGTCGATGGAAAGCGGCCAGTCCGTGGCCTATGCGCTGTGGAACCTGGAAGATCGCGGCAAGATGTTCATTGGCTCGCAGGTGGATATCTATACAGGCATGATCATCGGTGAACACTCCCGCGAAAACGATCTGGAAGTGAACCCACTGAAAGGCAAAAAGCTGACCAACGTTCGGGCCTCTGGCACCGACGAAGCTGTCCGCCTGACCACACCGATCACCCTGTCGCTGGAAGAGGCCATCGCCTATATCAATGACGACGAACTGGTGGAAGTTACGCCAAACTCGATCCGTCTGCGTAAGCGTTATCTCGACCCGCATGAGCGCAAGCGGATGGCCCGTGAAAACGGCTAAGGCCTTTGTCGCTTATAATAAATTGAAAGGACGCCTCAGGGCGTCCTTTTCCTTTTCAGTACCAGGCCCTTGGTGTCAAAGCGCGGTATCACAATAGGAAAAGGGCTCCTGCAGGAGCCCTTTTCACTTTAGATCAATATGGGATTTGAGTTATTCGCTGGTCTCAACAACCATCAGTTCGCGCTCAGACGCGTTGCGCGCATGGCTCAGCGCTTCTTGATATTCGGGGCTGTTGTAACAGTCTACGGCGGCCTCAACGCTGGGGAATTTAGCAACCACATTGCGCGGGCGTTCCTTTCCTTCCAGCTGAACAAAGCGACCGCCACGGGCGATAAACTCGCCGCCAGCCTTGGCCACAGCCGGGCCGGCCAGCTTGGCATATTTGCCATAGGCCTCTTCGTCGGTGACGGTAACATGTGCAATCCAAAGTGCGGGCATCTGGGATCCTCCGGTAATCTGCCTGGGCTTTGGGCTCAGCATAGGCAATTGCACCCCAAGGTCGATCAGTTTTTTGACCAAATGGTCCAACAGACAAAACGCCCGCAAGTCAGATGACTGCGAGCGCTCTTTTCATGTGCATTTAGGCTCAGCGCCTCTGTGGATCTTTAACGCGCCAGAAAGGCTTCAGCCGCAGCGATTGCCTCTTCGGCGCCAGCAAAGTCCTTGCCGCCGCCCTGGGCCATATCGGGACGACCACCGCCACCCTTGCCACCGACAGCAGGCACCGCCGCGCGCAGCACCTCAACAGCAGAGACATCGCTGGTCAGATCATCTGTAACACCCGCAGCTACGGCAACTTTGCCACCATCCTCGGCAATCAACAGAATCACACCCGAGCCGATGCTCTGCTTATGAGCATCGATCAAGCCGCGAAGATCTTTGCCAGAGACCCCTTCCAGAGCCTTGGCCAGGAATTTCCTGCCAGCGATCTCTTTCGCTTCAGCGCCGCCACCGGCCCCACCGCCCATGGCAAGCTGTTGCTTCAGATTGGAGATCTCATTCTGCAGCGCCTTGCGCTCGTCCATCATGGATTTCAAACGATCCATCACCTCGCCGGGCTGCGCCTTGAGCGTTCCCGCGATCTCGGCCATTTGACCCGCAGTGCGCTCCAGATGATCAAAGGCAGCGGCACCGGTCAGAGCTTCGATCCGACGCACCCCGGCGGAGGAGGCACTATCTCCCAAGATGACAAAGGTGCCGATATCACCGGTCTGGCGCACATGCGTGCCGCCACAAAGCTCGATCGAATAGGTTTCCCCGTCGTTGCCCTTGCCCGTTTGGGCCCGGCCCATCGACACCACCCGAACTTCATCCCCGTATTTTTCGCCAAACAGCGCCTGCGCGCCCAGGGCACGGGCATCGTCTGGGGTCATGATGCGGGTTTCCACAGGGGTGTTCTGCCGGATGAAGGCATTCACATCCGCAGCGACCTTGCTCAGCTCAGCCTCGCTCAGGGCCTTGGTATGACTAAAATCAAACCGCAGGCGATCATCGGCATTCAACGAGCCCCGCTGGGCCACATGGTCCCCAAGCGCCTCGCGCAGGGCCTCGTGCAGCAGGTGGGTGGCGGAGTGGTTGGCGCGAATGGCAGAACGCCGTGCCGGATCAACAACCAGCTGCGCCGGGGCGCCCGCGGTGACCAGCCCCTCAACCACTTCCCCCATATGGATAAAGACACCGGCAGATTTTTTGGTGTCTGTGACACGGATAAGCCCGCCCTCAACGCGGATCTCGCCGCTGTCGCCAACCTGGCCACCGGATTCGGCGTAAAACGGCGTCTGGTTCAGAACCAGTTGCACCTTGTCACCCTGCCCCGCTTCGCTGACCTCTGCGCCGTCTTTAACCAGAGCAACAACCTGACCCTCGGCAACCTCGGTGTCATAGCCCAGGAAGTCAGTGTCACCGTGTTTATCCGCGATATCAAACCAGATTGTGCTGTCAGCACTGTCGCCGGAGCCGGACCAGGCAGCACGGGCCTTGGCTTTTTGCTCAGCCATGGCGCTGTCAAACCCGTCCGTGTCGACCTCACGCCCCTTTTCGCGCAGGGCGTCCTGGGTCAGATCAAGCGGGAAACCGTAGGTGTCATAGAGTTTGAAGGCCGTGGCACCGGGAAGTGCGGCCCCCTCATCCAGCGCGGAGACCTCATCATCCAGCAACTTCAGGCCCCGTTCCAGGGTCTGTTTGAAGCGGGTCTCTTCCTGCTGAAGGGTCTCTTCGATCATCGACTGGGCCTGGCCCAACTCGGGATAGGCGGCCCCCATCTGCTGCACCAAGGCGGGCACCAGACGGTGCATCACCGGATCCTTGGCCCCCAACAGATGCGCATGACGCATGGCGCGGCGCATGATGCGACGCAGCACAAAACCACGGCCCACATTCGACGGCATCACCCCGTCGGCCATCAGGAAAGAGGTCGAGCGCAGATGGTCCGCAATCACCCGGTGGTGCACGTTCTGATCGCCATAGGGGTCAGAACTCGTGACTTCCGCCGAGGCCTCGATCAGGGATTTGAACAGATCTGTGTCATAGTTGTCATGGCTGCCTTGCAACAGCGCGCCGATCCGCTCCAGCCCCATGCCTGTGTCGATCGACTGCATATCCAGCGGAGTCATCGAGCCGTCTTCGAACTTTTCGTTCTGCATAAAGACGACGTTCCAGATCTCGATGAAGCGGTCGCCCTCTTCCTCCGCGGAACCGGGAGGGCCACCCCAGATATGGTCGCCGTGATCGTAGAAGATCTCGGTGCAGGGACCACAGGGACCGGTGGGGCCCATCTGCCAGAAGTTATCCGCTGTATCGATGCGGATGATGCGATCCTCTGGCACGCCCAGTTTCTTCCAGATCGCAAAGGCCTCGTCATCGGTGTGATAGACCGTGGTTAGCAGGCGGTTTTTGTCGATGCCAAATTCTTTGGTGATCAGCTCCCAGGCAAAGGGGATCGCCTCTTCTTTGAAATAATCGCCAAAGGAGAAGTTCCCCAGCATTTCAAAGAAGGTATGATGGCGCGCTGTATAGCCGACATTGTCGAGATCATTGTGCTTACCACCGGCGCGCACACATTTCTGCGCCGTGGTGGCGCGTTGATAGTCGCGGGATTCAACCCCGGTAAACAGGTTCTTGAACTGCACCATGCCTGAGTTCACAAACATCAGGGTGGGATCATTGCGCGGCACCAGCGGGCTGGAGTCGACGATCTCATGCCCCTGTTTGGCAAAGTAGTTCAGAAAGGTGGAGCGGATATCGTTCAGCGTCGCCATGGAGAGGGTCCCTTTGCGGGCAATGTTCAAGGTTGGAGAGAGGTTTATCCGCCCAACCAGTCCCTGTCCACAGCCCGTACCCCGCCAATGAACGTAAAAAGGACGCAGCATTTGCTGCGCCCCCATGAAAGATCGTTTTGATCAAATTTTCCGAAGGTTTAGCCCTCGAGAATATCATCCTCATCGCCACCATCCGGACGATCAAACTCCAGCCCATGCGCTGCGCGGATCTTGTCCTCGATATCATAGGCAATAGATTGATGATCGCGTAGGAACTGTTTGGCGTTTTCACGCCCCTGCCCGATCCGCTCATCCCCATAGGAGAACCAAGAACCGGATTTGTTCACGACGCCAGCGGCAACGCCCAGATCCAACAACTCGCCCATCTTAGAGATGCCTTCGCCATACATGATGTCGAATTCAACCTGCTTGAAGGGCGGCGCAACTTTGTTTTTCACCACTTTCACACGGGTAGCATTGCCGACGATTTCATCGCGGTCCTTGACCGCACCGATGCGGCGAATGTCCAGACGAACCGAGGAGTAGAATTTCAATGCGTTCCCGCCAGTCGTGGTTTCAGGCGAGCCAAACATCACGCCAATCTTCATCCGGATCTGGTTGATAAAGATCACCATGCAGTTGGAACGGCTGATCGAGCCGGTGAGCTTACGCATCGCCTGGCTCATCAAACGGGCCTGAACGCCAACATTGCTATCGCCCATGTCCCCTTCGAGTTCGGATTTCGGCGTCAGCGCCGCCACCGAGTCGACGATAACCATATTGACCGCACCGGATCGCACCAGGGTATCAGTGATTTCCAACGCCTGTTCACCAGTGTCGGGCTGCGAAATCAGCAATTCGTCGAGGTCAACGCCCAGTTTGGCCGCATATTGCGGATCCAGCGCATGTTCCGCATCCACAAAGGCACAGACACCCCCCTTTTTCTGCTGTTCCGCTGCACAGTGCAGGGTCAACGTGGTCTTACCCGAGCTTTCCGGCCCGTAGATCTCAATGATCCGCCCCATGGGCAGGCCACCAATCCCCAAAGCAATATCCAGGCCAAGCGAGCCCGTTGAGCTGGCCTCGATCTCCTGAATGGCGCCGTCACCCAACTTCATGATGGAGCCTTTGCCGAATTGCCGTTCGATCTGGGCAAGTGCGCTATCGAGCGCCTTTTGCTTGTCACCGCTTACTTTGTTTTTCATGGTCAAAAGATCCGCCATAGTCCTCTGTCCCCTTCTATGTGTCATAGAGCTGCGCGAGCGGCAATCCCTGCCGTGTTCACCTCTTGTTCCTTATGAGGCCAAAAAGAGAACAAAGCAAACACAAACTTCGCCTATTCAGAACTGCAGCCAAATGATAAAGATAGGGAAACTGCTTGCAACTGCCATATTTCAAAGGGTTTAGAGCGATTAATGTTGGTATTTTACGAGGAGCGGCTGGTTCTTCTTTCGGTTCCAAAAACCGGAACATCAGCCTATCAGGAAGCTCTGCAAACCCGCGCGGATCAGGCCATCACCAACCCGCCTGAACTGAAACACGCGCCCTTGTACCGCTATAACCGATGGATTCGCCCAATGTATGAGCGCGTCTGCGGTGTCGAACTCGAGGTGGCAGCTGTCATGCGCGAACCGATAAGCTGGCTTGGCAGCTGGTATCGGTTCCGCCAGCGCCCCTTTATGGAGGGTAAGGCAAACGCCACCCATGGCATCAGTTTTGATCAATTCGTGCGAGACTACTGCAAAGGACAGCAGCCGGGTTATGCCAATGTCGGCAGCCAGGCCAAGTTTCTGGAAACTCAGAAAAACGGCTGTCATGTCACCCATTTGTTCCGTTATGAGGACCAAAAGACCCTTCAGGAGTTCCTGAAAAAGCGCCTAGATGTGACGCTCAGCTTGCAAAAACGCAATGTCAGCCCCGCGATGGAGCTGTCGTTGAGCCCTGAAGTTGAGGCTCTCTATCGGCGTAAAAAACCGGAAGAATTTGCACTCTACGACAGCATATCATAGCAGCTCTGGCCGAAAGACCCGCGCGCCCGGCCCCTGGCTCGGGCCAGACGCGCTAGTGCAGCTGCGCGTGCACTGTTTCAGTCAACTGGTTCAATGAGAAGGGTTTGGGCAGGAAGACCGAATTGGGCACATCCGGCTCGGACTCACCAAAGGCGCCTTCGGCATAGCCCGAGACAAAGACAACGCGCGTGTCTGGGCGGGTTTTCAAAGCCTCACGCACCCAAGTCGGCCCATCCATTCCCGGCATGATCACATCGGTAACAAAAACATCCACCGACAGGCCCGGATCCTCCAGCGTCCGCAGCGCGTCTTCGGCGGATTCTGCTTCCAGAACCGTATACCCCCGCATCCGCAGCGCCCGCGAGGCGAAGGCACGAACAGGCGCTTCATCCTCGACCAAAAGTACCACACCTTCGCCATGCTGAGGCGCAGGGGCCGCCTTGGGCGCTTCGGCTTCCGCGACCACGGACTGATCTTCATCCCCCTCCTGATAGACCGGGAAGAACAGGGTAAACTGCGTGCCCTTATCTGGCACCGAGTCAACAAAGATGAAACCGCCGGTTTGTTTCACAATCCCATAGGCTGTCGATAGGCCCAGACCTGTGCCCTCGCCGGTTCGTTTGGTTGTGTAAAAGGGCTCAAACACTTTTTGCAACTTGTCAGGCGAAATACCAACACCTACGTCGCTAACCTTAACAGTGATCCAATTGCCCTGGGGCACCACGGCCCGATCCCGTTTTAGCGGCTTGTCTAGCGTGATGGCCTCGGTGCGGACGCGGATCTCGCCTCCGTTGGCCATGGCGTCCCGCGCGTTCACCACCAGGTTCATCAACACCTGCTCCAGCTGGCGTTTGTCGGCCCGGATCGGACGCATCACCGGATCATGGCTGAGCGTCAGAGTAACTTTTTCACCCACCAGCCGGTTCAGAAGATGGGTTAGATCCGACAGGGTGTCGCGAACATCCAAGACCTCGGGCTGCAGCGTCTGCTTGCGAGAAAAGGCCAGGAGCTGGCTCACCAAGGAGGCCGCACGATTGGCGTTTTCATGGATCTGGATCAGATCCCCATAGTCCTGATCACCCTGATCATGGCGCAGCAGCAACAGGTCACAATGGCCTGAAATTGCCGTCAAAAGATTGTTGAAGTCATGGGCAACACCCCCGGCGAGCTGCCCAATCGCCTGCATTTTCTGGCTCTGCACGAATTGCGCTTCCAGGGTCTTGAGTTCGGTCGCATCATTCAGAACCGCAATCAGGATCGTTTTCCCCTCTTCCACGGCGCGGGTCAGCGTCACTTGAACAAAGACCTCTTTGTCAGGCCGCGACAGCCGCAGGAATTCGGATTTGTTCGAGGCCAGTCCATCGGCCGTATCGCGCAGCCAATCCGACATTGGCCGCCCCAGGCCTTCCATCAGTTGCGCCAATTTCAGGTTGTCGCGGCTCTCTACGCCCAGCATGCTCATCGCCATCTTGTTGAGCGACAGAACATCGCCCGAAGGCGCCAGTTTGATAAAGGGAACCGGCATATGTTCAAAACTGGTCTGTTGGCTTTGCAGCTCGGCGCCATTCACTTCCATCAGGTAGAGCTCACTGCGGCCCTGAGTGCGGTTCAGTTCCGTCACAAAGACATCAACCGGGCCATTTTTGGTGCTGATGGTGTTCACCTCGCCGCTGCCCACTGGCAGGGACATAAACAAACGATCCGTGGATTTGATGCGCTCACCAACCAGTTTACGTGCGGCCTCGTTCATGAAAAGGACCGCGCCGGTGCGCCCAACGGTAATCATTGGGATCGGCACCGATTCCGCCCCCCGCCCGGACTGGCGTTCGGCAATATCCTCGACCCGCCACAGAAAGCTGCCACCATGCATCTGGTGCACCGCAAGACGAACATGGCCGCGACGGGTCACAATATCCTCGCGGGCAGAGCCTTCAAACCTTGCGCGGCTTTGTAGCCGGAACAAAACCGCCGAAGGGTTGGCCAGCACCGATCGAAGGGTTCCGGCCAGGGTCTCCCGATTATTGTCCTGAAACCGGTTCTGCGCTGCCTGATTGCAGGCATGAATTGTTCCGTCATCATCGGTCACAAAGCTGGGGGTTGCATCTTTTTCGATGAACCCCGTGAGCAGCTCAACCGCCATGGCTCGAGCATTAAACCGCAATCGCGCCTGAAACAGCATCAACAAAGCCACCGCCAGCAGTGTCAGACCAACCGCAAGCAGTCCGCGCATAATCCAGTCCGGCAAGGCCAAAAAATTGGGCACCACCATCAACCCGACGGACAACAGCAAGGTTGCTCCCAGTCGAAGATGTTCTGGGTGATAGATCCGTAGCGCAGGCACGGCAGAATTTTGGCGACCGGACATTTCGGCTCCATCTTCAGGATTGGTAGCAGCCATAACGCGGTGAAAAGCTTAAGGCCACGTTAAGGAAAATGTAGATTTCCTGACGAATTACCTAACAACCCTAGCCGATATGCGTCAACACGGTGACAAAAAATCCATCGGTCCCATCCTGCACCTGCCAGGTGGCTTGGGTTTCCTGCTTCCACCCTGTATTCTGGCCAAGAAACTCTTGAATTTGAACGCTGTTCTCTTCGTCCAGCATCGAGCAGGTTGCATAGGCCAGATGGCCCCCCTGGCGCACCAATGTGGCGGCATCCACGAGGATTTGACGCTGTGACAGGCGGATTTCATCGAGCATTTCGCGGGTCAGGCGCCATTTACCCTCCGGCGCGCGGCGCCAGGAACCCGATCCGGAACAGGGCACGTCACAGAGCACCAGATCAAAAGCCGCCGCGCTCTCCAGCTCATCCTCTGACAGACAGGTGATGTCGGCCCCTGCCCGCTGCGCCCGCAGCGGCAGGTCGTTCATCCGGCTGGCATTGGCATCATGGGCAAAGAGATCAATTTTAGCCTGCGCCGCCATGGCGAGGCTTTTGCCGCCGCCACCAGCACAAAAATCCAGCACACGCATACCGTCTTGCAATGGCAGCTGGTCAACAACGGCCTGACTGGCAGCATCCTGCAATTCAACCAGCCCATCGGCAAAACAATCACTGTTTCGGATTTTGCGTCCGCCTTGGGTCACTTCCAGGGCGGTTTCACTGGCTGGATGTGGCTCACAGAGAATGCCTTCCTCCGCCAGCGCCTCGATTGCGTCAGCGCGATTGCTGCGCAGAAGATTCACCCGCAGGTGCACAGGCGCGCGGGACTGAAGGGCAACCCCTGCGGCTTCTGCTGCTTCGCCGAGGCTATCGTTGAACGAGGGCCAGACCCAATCAGGGATATCCAGACGCTCAGCATCCGAGGCAAAATCGGCCGGGGCAGCTCTTTCGGCCTCCGTCAAGGGGCTCGGGCCATAGCCCTGACCACTAAACACGGTCTCGGGATCACTTCCCGCGGCCCGCAACGCGCCCAGCACCAGGCCACGCCCGGTCTGCGCCCCGCCCAGCACCGCAAAGGAGCGGCGACAGCGCAGGGCGGTAAAGACATGATCGCGCACCGCAGCGCGATCTTTGGAGCCGGCATAGCGATTGCGCCGACCCCAAGAGGTCAACGCCTTTTCAGCCGCTTCCCCATCAAGGATAAGATCAAGGATTTCGATGGCCGCCTGCTGGCGGGCAGCCGGGGTCATGCCCGGGCTCCAAAGCTACAAAGGGTCATCGTCATCTTTCCAATCTAGTTAGCCGATACGGTAATTCGGGCTTTCACGGGTGATTTGCACGTCGTGCACATGGCTTTCTTTCAGGCCCGCGCCGGTGATGCGTACGAAAGAGCAGTCCTTGCGCATCGCCTCGACCGTAGCGCTGCCGGTATAGCCCATAGCCGCCCGCAAGCCGCCCACCAGCTGGTGGATCACTGCATTGGCGCTGCCTTTATAGGGCACCTGACCTTCGATGCCTTCGGGCACCAGTTTGTCGCTGGCGGCATCTTTCTGGAAGTAGCGATCGGCAGAGCCGCGCGCCATGGCACCAAGCGAGCCCATACCCCGGTAGGATTTAAACGAGCGGCCCTGATAAAGGATCACCTCGCCGGGGCTTTCGTCGGTGCCGGCGATCATCGAACCAACCATGGCGCAGGAGGCACCGGCGGCAATCGCCTTGGCAAAGTCGCCAGAGAATTTGATGCCACCATCGGCAATCACAGGCGTGTCGCCCGCAGCTGCGGCGCAATCCATGATCGCTGTCAGCTGGGGAACCCCCACGCCAGCGACCATTCGCGTGGTACAGATCGAACCTGGCCCAATGCCAACCTTGATGGCATCCGCACCCGCGTCGATCAGCGCCGATGTGGCAGCGCCTGTGGCCACATTGCCCGCGATGACCTGCACATTAGGGTATTGCGCCTTGATCCGTTTGACGGCCTCGAGCACGCCTGCGGAATGACCATGGGCAGTATCCACCACCACAATATCAACCCCGGCATCAATCAGCTGTTCGGAGCGGGCAAAACCGCTGTCGCCAACCGAGCTGGCAGCTGCAACCCGCAGGCGGCCCAGCTCATCCTTGCAGGCGGTCGGGTTCAAAACGGCCTGTTCGGTGTCTTTCAGGGTCAACAGTCCGGTCAGCTTGCCCGAGCCATCGGTGACCAGCAGCTTTTCAATTCGGCGGGCGCGCATCATGGATTTGGCTTCGTCCAGATCGGCGGGCTCTTGCAGCATCGCCAGATTATCGGAAGTCATCATGACTGATACAGGCGTGTCGTCATCATTGGCAAACCGCATATCGCGGTTGGTCACGATACCTACCACCCGACCGGCTTCGTCCACCACCGGAAAGCCGGTGACACGATAGCGCTCCTGCAGCGCCTTGGCATCTGCCAGGGTCTGGCTGGCCAACAGAGTGATCGGGTTGTAGACAATGCCGCTTTCAAAACGCTTGACCCGGCGCACCTGTTTGGCCTGTTCATCTGCGTCGAGGTTCTTGTGAATAACGCCCATACCGCCAGCCTGGGCCATGGCAATCGCCATCCGGGCCTCTGTCACCGTGTCCATGGCCGAGCTCATCAGCGGAATATTCAGATCAATATGCTGCGTGACACGCGTGCGCGTATCCGCTGTGCTGGGCAGGACGTCGGACGCGCCTGGAACCAGTAGAACATCATCAAAGGTGAGTGCCTCACGAATCTGCATTTGCTACCCCTATGCAAAACCCCGTTTGACGGTGACCCTATTGCACAGATGTCTGGGATAGAAAAGGGCGCAGGCCAAGAAATCCTGCGGCGCAGCATTTGCAACGGCTGTTTCCCCATCCTTCACTGCAGGCTGATCTACGTCAAAGTTGTTTCACAGAAAGTCGCTATGTCTGCGGCAGATGCGAACAGAACCACAGGAGCGCCCGATGTCAGCGCCAGATCTCCCCTCGTCGGCCCTACAGGGCAAAAGCACCACAGGGCCGCTTGCCGGGGTCACCATCATCGACCTGACCCATGTTCTGGCCGGGCCATATGCCTCGATGACCCTGGCGGATCTGGGCGCCCGCGTGATCAAGGTGGAGCGCCCCGGCAACGGCGATGACACCCGTTCCTTCCCACCGTTCAAAGGCAAGCACAGTGCCTATTTCGCCACCATCAACCACGGCAAGGAAAGCATCGCCCTGGACTTGAAGTCCACCGATGATAGTATTGTTTTTAATAGACTTCTCACTCAAGCAGATGTGGTTCTGGAAAATTACCGACCCGGCGTGATGGAACGCTTGGGCTTTGGCTGGGAAGATCTGCACGCGCGCTTCCCCAGGTTGATTTATGGAGCTGTCTCTGGGTTTGGCCACTCTGGCCCGGACTCGCAACGCCCGGCCTACGACATGGTGGTTCAGGCCCGCGGTGGCGTCATGTCGATCACCGGCGAGCGTGGCCGGGATCCAGTGCGTGTTGGTGCCTCGATCGGGGACATTGCGGCCGGCATGTTCCTGGCGCAGGGTGTGATTGCAGCGCTGCTCCAGGTGCAAAAGACCGGCATCGGGCAAAAGGTCGATATCGCCATGCTCGACAGTCAACTGGCGCTGCTGGAACATGCCATTGCCATCACCTCGATCACCGGCGAAGCCCCGCGTCCCTCTGGCGCCCGCCATCCGTCGATCACCCCGTTTGAGACCTTTCACGCCGAAGATGGCTTGTTTGTAATTGCCGCAGGCAATGACGCGCTCTTCGCCCGCCTTTGCGCCGCCTTGGAACTGCCCCTGGCCCAGGACAAACGCTTTGCCACCAATCCGGCCAGATGTGAAAATGCGCGCCTTTTGAAACGCTTGATCGAAGCCGTGACCATTGACCGGCCCAGTGCATTCTGGATTTCGCGCCTGACCGAGGCGGGCATTCCAACCGGTCCGATCCAGGATGTCGCCCAGGTGCTGAAGGATCCGCAAATTCTGGCGCGCAACATGGTGGTTGATGTTCTGGACGAAGATGGCACCCCCGCCTATGTGGCGGCGGGCAACCCCATCAAGCTGTCGGGTCTAAAGGATCCCAAAACTCGCGGCCCCGCGCCGCGCCTGGATGGCAACCGACAGGCTATTCTGGACTGGCTCGACAAAGTGTCCCCTGCGTAATCTCGCCTTTAGCTTTTTCGCCGATACTCGTCCTGGCCCCTGTTTGGTCCAGTCAACAGGGGCTAGGGCGAAAATGACGCCCGTGGAACAAAGAATGGCGCTCATTGACTTTTGTCTTGCCGGGCAAGGCCCTATGGTCTGGGCAGCCAAATATGAATCCAAAGGGTGCCTTAATGAGCAGCGATCCTCTCGTCATCTTTACGCCATCGGGTAAGCGCGGGAATTTTCCAGTCGGCACCCCGGTCCTGACCGCCGCACGCCAGTTGGGCGTTGATCTGGACTCAGTCTGCGGCGGTCGCGGCATTTGTTCGAAATGCCAGATCACCCCCTCTTATGGCGAGTTTTCCAAACACGGGGTGAATGTCTCCGACGATGCTCTCACTGAATGGAACAAGGTTGAGCAGCGCTACAAGGACAAGCGCGGGTTGATTGATGGCCGCCGCCTGGGCTGCCAGGCGCAGATCCAGGGGGATGTGGTGATTGACGTCCCGCCAGAAAGCCAGGTGCACCGCCAGGTGGTGCGCAAACGCGCCGAAGTCCGCGACATCACCATGAATCCTTCGACCCGCCTCTTCTATGTCGAGGTGGAAGAACCCGACATGCACAAACCATCAGGCGATATGGAACGCTTGATTGAGGCGCTGGACGACCAGTGGCAGCTCAAGGACGTCAAAACCGATCTGCACATTCTGCAATGCCTGCAGCCTGCCCTGCGCAAAGGCCAGTGGAAAGTTACCGTCGCGGTGCATCTGGGCGATGAAAGCCACCCGCCCAAGATCATGCATATCTGGCCCGGCTACTACGAGGGTACAGTTTACGGGCTGGCCGTTGATCTGGGCTCGACCACCATCGCGGCGCATCTGTGTGATCTACAAAGCGGCGAAGTCATCGCCTCCTCTGGGATTATGAACCCGCAGATCCGCTTTGGCGAAGATCTGATGAGCCGGGTCTCATATTCGATGATGAATGAGGGCGGCGATCAGGAGATGACCCGCGCGGTGCGTGAGGGGATGAATGCCCTATTCACCCAGATCGCGGCTGAGGCCGAAATCGACAAGGCCCTGATTGTAGACGCGGTATTTGTCTGCAACCCGGTGATGCACCACCTGTTCCTCGGGATCGACCCCTTTGAGCTGGGCCAGGCGCCCTTTGCGCTTGCCACCTCGGATTCACTGGCTTTGCGGGCAACGGAACTGGATCTCAATATCCACCCGGCCGCCCGCGTCTATCTGCTGCCCTGTATCGCGGGCCATGTCGGCGCTGACGCCGCAGCCGTTGCCCTGTCCGAGGCCCCGGATAAATCCGAAGATCTGGTCCTGGTTGTCGATGTGGGCACCAATGCCGAAATCCTGTTGGGCGACAAAAACAAGGTACTGGCCTGCTCCTCCCCCACCGGTCCCGCCTTTGAGGGCGCGCAGATCTCTAGTGGCCAACGGGCTGCCCCCGGCGCCATCGAGCGGCTGGAAATCAACCCAGAGACCAAGGAACCCCGGTTCCGAGTCATCGGTTCCGATATCTGGTCTGATGAAGAGGGCTTTGACACAGCCATTGCCACCACCGGCATCACCGGAATCTGTGGATCGGGCATTATCGAAGCCATCGCCGAAATGCGTATGGCCGGGGTTTTGGACGCCTCTGGTCTGATTGGCTCTGCCGAACAGACCGGAACCTCCCGCTGTATTCAGGACGGGCGCACCAATGCCTATCTGGTCTGGGATGGCTCTGCCGAGGGCGGCCCAAAGATCACCATCACCAACCCTGATATTCGCGCCATCCAAATGGCCAAGGCGGCGCTGTACTCCGGCGCGCGACTGCTGATGGACAAGTTCGGCGTCGACACCGTTGATCGTGTTGTGCTTGCCGGGGCCTTTGGCGCGCATATCTCGGCCAAACACGCCATGGTGCTGGGGATGATCCCCGATTGCCCCATCGACAAGGTGACAAGCGCGGGCAACGCCGCAGGCACCGGGGCGCGCATCGCCCTGCTCAACACCGAGGCCCGGAATGAGATCGAGGAGACCGTGCGCCGTATTGAGAAGATCGAAACAGCCGTGGAGCCCCGGTTTCAGGAACATTTTGTCAATGCCTCTGCGATCCCCAATTCCAGTGAGCCCTTCCCTATCCTGGCCTCTGTCCTGTCTCTGCCAGAGGTGAATTTCAATACAGGTGGCGGAGATTCCGCGACGGGCGGCCGCCGTCGGCGCCGCCGGGGCTAACCGTAAACAAGGCCTCCAAAGGGGCGGGATTGCCCGCTCCAAAACATCTCTTTGATCCTCATGTTTTTCAGGGAGAGATCCGCCCCCTCCCTTTGATCGAAAAACCCGGAAATCCAAGCAATCATTAGATTTTTCTGAGGGGCGGGCAACCTCTGTTTAACGAACGCATGGTAGCTAAAACCACCTTTCACTAGTAACACATATGAGGTGTATTTTGTCCGACGACGCGTTTCGCAATGAGATCAGCGAGGCCATCAAGGCCCATGGAGCGTGGAAACACCGCTTGCGGTCTGCCGCTACCAACAATGAAAAAAATCTGCCTGTCGATGACATTTGCCGCGATGACAAATGTCGGTTTGGTAAATGGCTGAACACGATTGAGCCAAATGAACGAAACCGCCAGCACCTCAGCAAAGTGAAGGCGCTTCATACGGATTTCCACAAACAGGCGGGGAAAATCGCGGAGCATATTTCCAAAGGCAATACCCCAATCGCCATGGCCGCGTTGGAAGGCACAGCCTACACCGCCAACAGCAAAGCGCTTGCCTCCGCGCTGATGGAATGGAAAATGCGCGGCTGAGGTCGCCTGACCGCCAGAAAAAACAGCCAGGCCGCACCTTGGCCTGACTGTTCGTTTTTTCCCAAAACCGACCCGCCGTCAATTGTCTGAAACGGACCTCTACAACAGGCCGAGAATTGAGCCTGTTTACATCTCACCTTCGATGACGGTGAGACCAAGGCCATGCCAGGCCTGCATCCCCCCGCGGTAGTAATAGATCTTCTCGGCCGGATAGCCTTCGCGCAGCATCGCCTTGATGGCCATCGGCGACTGACCACACCAGGGGCCATTGCAGAACAAGAGAACCTCCTGTGCGGCCGAGCAGTCCCAGTTGCCGTCGCCCTTGCTGCAGCCCAGCTCATCCAGGCGGCTGGCCATCTGGGTGTAGGGCATATTGATCGCGCTGGGGATGGTGCCGTTAAGATGCCACTCGACCGTTCTGCTGTCGACAAGCTTGCCCCCCTGATCAATGAACTTCAGCAGCTCGAGCTCAGCAACAGTGGTCACCCCCGGGGCGACCTGCATGGGCTGGACGCAAAACGGCGGACAGCTGCGCGAGGTTCTGGCATAGCTCGGATCTATGGTCGCCTCTGTATCCTGATTGCGCATGATTTCAACCGGGCCATCATAGGTTTCAACGGTGACACTTGCGATCTCCCCATTGATCCTGACTTTCAGCTCCTCTGCCAGAGCTTGTGACGAAAATAGACCGACAAGGGCCAATGCGAGCAAAGCGCGGGTTTTCATGGTACCTCCCAAAATATGCCTGAATTCTGTTCCACGAGTTCAATCACATATTTTGATGCATGCATATGAGGGAATTCGCCGCGTCCCTCTGGTTCCGCTGACCTGCAGGACAGAGCGGCATCTCCCCTCTGCCCCGCAATAGTGCAACAACCCTCTACTTCAAGAGAACTTAGGCGTGCGTTTTTGCATCATGGCTGAGACGACCTCAGTAAACTCCGGCGACTTCAATTGCCCGATGAACAATTCAGACTCCGCCTGCATCTGCGCGGCAACCTGATCACGCTGATGGCGGATCAACGATTTGGAGAACTTGATGGCCTCGGGCGCAGAGGCCGCCACATGGGCCGCGATTTCTGCCACCCCGCCCTGCAGATCCGCATCGGTAAAGACCCGCGAGATCAATCCATAGTCATGGGCCTCTCCCGCAGTAAGGGTACGCCCTGCCAGCAAGATGTCATTGGCCACGGCCATGCCAACTGAGGCCGAGAGCAACATCGACGAGGCCGCCTCTGGCACCAGCGCAAGTTTGACAAAAGGAGCAGTAAAGGTCGCGCTGTCTGCCGCATAAACCAGATCACAATGCAACAACATGGTCAGCCCAATGCCAATCGCCGGGCCGTTCACCGCCGCGATAACCGGTTTTGTGCAGGTTGAGATCGCCTCGAGGAAGCGCGCCACCGGCGGCAGATCAGCCCTGTGATCGGCCATGGAGAAATCCTGAAGATCATTGCCGGCGGTAAAGTAGTCCTCGGCCCCGGTGATAACAAAGGCGCGCTGCTCATCCGTAACCTCATAGGCCTTGAGCGCATCCGCCATAGCGCCATACATCTCCTGGGTGATGGCATTGCGCTTCTTCGGGCGATCAATGGTGAGGATGGTCACCTGGCCTTGGGTTTGAAGCGTGATTGAATCGCTCATAGTGGCAGTCCTTATATTGTAGTTATCAGCAACTTTTCAGCAAATCTAAACAGTTACCAGGTCTTGTGAAAGCCAGTCCCAGCACTCCGCCCAGAGCGCCTCGCGGCCAGGACGGAAGGCGCCTTCGTGCCCAATTCGACCCACTCCAAAATCGGCGGGGCTTCTGATCTGCAGCGAAGTTTCGGCATTGGGATAGCAATCCAGCAGATCCTGTGCCGCCCGATGCGTGGCGATTGGGTCATCCTTGAAAACCCAGGACCGGATCGGGGAGGTGACATCACCGTAGTGCTGCGGTTTCAACAGCCCGTCATAGTCCGAAGTAAAATAGCTGCGCCGTTTGCTCCACTTCCGCCAGGTTTTGAACACTCGGGGAGGCAATGCCTCGCCCTGCCAGCCACCGACCGGTTTGATATAGCCCCAGCGTAGCAAGGAATAGGTTCCAAGACCCCACCAAAAGTAGAGTTCCAGCGGCCAGTTTTTCAGATGGTGCCCGCCGAAATAGCCTGTCCCAACCGAGATAAAGGCATGACGGTCAATGGCTTGATGATTGGACATCACACCGAGAAAATGGCCGCCAACGCTATGGGCCAGATGGGTCACTGGCAGGCCCGGTGCGGCTTCGGCCAGGCGTTCAACCGCGGCAACCATATCGTAGCGTCCCCAGTCCGAATATTCGATTTCAGATCCTGCCAGATCCCCCTGACGCGACGCCGCAATACCGCGATAGTCATAGGTCAGCACAATCGCCCCGCGCTCGGCCAGGAAGTCGGCGACAGCGTGATAGAACTGACGGGGGAACCCGGTCCCCGAGGAGATCAGCACTGCCAGTTTAGGTGCGTCACAAGTGGTCAGGTCCCCCTGTAGCCTAACCCCATCACTGGTGACAAAACTCAGCGGCTCACGCCGTGTCGGATGTTTCATTGTACCCTCCGGTTTCAGCTGTGCTTGGATTGATGATCTCATCGGCGTGATCGACCAGATGGGTCAAAAAACGTTGAATAACCAATTGTTCCTGATCACTAAACGGCGCCAATAAGGCCGCATTGAAATGCTTGGTTTCCTGCTTGGCACGAGCCAAAATCTGCGCGCCGCTTTCCTCGAGATGGATATTGGTGACCCGGCCATCGCGGGGCGAAGCAATTCGGGCAACCAACCCACGCTCCACCATACGGTCAACCAATCCCGTCAGGCTGGATTTCCCCATGGCCAGACGCTTGGCGATTTCTGAAATCGGCTGGCCATCGGATTGCGACAACACAAAGAGCACTGCAAACTGGCTGGTTGTAAGTCCCACTGCCTGCCGAGTGCGCCGGTCAGCGGCGCGGAACAGGGCACTATGGGCAACTTGCAATTGATGAAAAACGCGCAGCCTGACGGACAAGAGGTGACTCCAAAACATGTGTTTAATTGGTTCGTATATGGACTAATTCCAGCAAGCAACGCCTAACCAAGGGTCATGACGCCAAGTCACTGACCTTAGACTTCAAGCAGATCGAGAGGAGTTCAATTGGGTTTGGGCAGCCAAAGTTCAAAAAAAGGAGAGAGCCCCAGAGGTGATTTTCCTGTTTATTTCAAAGGATTAAGGCGCCAATTTGAGACATGAAAAGGCGCCAAACCCATGGGATTTGGCGCCTCAAGACCTAAATTGGTAAAGGGATCAGGAACAGCCGGAGGTGGCCCCGCAGGTATTGCACTTCATACAGGTGCCGTTGCGCACCAAGGTGTAGTTCCCACATTCCCCACAGGCTTCCCCCTCATAGCCCTGCATCTTTGCCTTGGTCCGGGCATCCATCCCGGTGGCCGGGGCCACAGAGGTTTCTGGTACCAGGGATTGCAGGTCCGAAACCGGGTCAGCCACGGGTGCTCCACTATCCAACAGTCCGGTCTCACCGGTCTGCCCACCCTGCAGCACCACCAGATCCTGTGGCAGACGTTTGCGCAGATAGCCTGTCGAGGAAATCTGCTTGAGCACTTCGAGCGAGCGGGTCGCCGCGCTTTCGCTGATCTCAGAGAGGTTCGAGACCCCCTCCTCCTCGCCGCGGCCGATATCGTCAAAGGCCGGGCCTTCGGGCTTCACATGGGCCAGGTCGGTGCGGTCCAGATAGCTGACCGCCAACTCACGGAAGACATAATCCAGCACCGAAGTGGCATTCTTGATCGAGTCATTGCCTTGTACCATGCCGGCGGGCTCAAACTTGGTAAAGGTGAAGGCATCAACAAACTCTTCCAGCGGCACACCATATTGCAGACCAACCGACACGGCGATGGCAAAGTTGTTCATCATCGCCCGGAAACCCGCACCCTCTTTGTGCATGTCGATGAAGATCTCACCCAGGGTGCCGCTCTCATATTCGCCAGTACGCAGATAGACCTTGTGACCGCCCACAACCGCCTTCTGGGTATAGCCTTTGCGGCGATGAGGCATCTTGGTGCGGTGGGATTTCACCACTTCCTTAACGACGATCTTCTCAACAATTTTCTCTGCGAGAACAACGGCTTTCTCCTGGACGTTGCCAGTTTCCAGCACTTCGGCCGCCTCGTCGTCATCCTCAACCAATGCAGCGGCCAGAGGCTGGCTCAACTTGGAGCCATCGCGGTAGAGCGCGTTGGCCTTGACGCCCAAGGACCAGCTGAGCTCATAGGCTTTTTGGCACTCTTCAATGGCCGCATCATTGGGCATATTGATGGTCTTGGAGATCGCGCCTGAGATAAAGCTCTGCGCGGCAGCCATCATGCGGATATGGCTCTCGACGCCAAGGTAGCGTTTGCCTTTCTTGCCGCAGGGGTTGGCACAGTCAAAGATCTGATAGTGCTCTTCCTTCAGATGCGGCGCACCCTCCAGGGTCATAGTGCCGCAGACGTGGTCATTGGCCGCATCGATATCCGCTTTGCCAAAGCCCAGGTGGCGCAGCAGATCAAAGGTGGGATCGTTCAGCTTTTTCGCCGGGATGCCCAGGACGCCGGTGCAGAAATCCTCACCCAGGGTCCACTGGTTGAAGACAAAGCGAATATCAAAGGCTGATTCCAAAGCGTTGTCGATCTTGGAGAGCTCATTTGGTCCAAAGCCATGACCGGTCAGCGAGGTGTGGTTGATACCGGGCGCATTGCCAAGGCTTGCATGACCCACCGCATATGAGACGATCTCTTCGATCTGCGAGGAGCTGTAGCCCAAGCCTTCGAGTGCGGAAGGCACCGAACGGTTGATGATCTTGAAATACCCACCCCCGGCCAGTTTCTTGAACTTCACCAGAGCAAAGTCAGGCTCGATCCCGGTGGTATCGCAGTCCATCACCAGGCCAATGGTGCCGGTGGGCGCGATCACCGTGGTTTGTGCGTTGCGATAGCCGTGTTTTTCGCCCAACTCCAGTGCTTCGTCCCAGGCGCCCATTGCCAGATCGGCCAGCCGCGCATCCGGGCAGCCGGAAATGTCCAGAGGAACCGGAGGAACCGACAGGCCCTCATATCCGGTGGCCTTGCCCATGGCGGCATTGCGGTGGTTGCGAATGACCTTGAGCATGGCATCAGAGTTGCGCGCATAGCCGGCGAAAGCCCCCAGCTCCGAGGCCATCTCGGCCGAGGTGGCATAGGCAACGCCAGTCATCAGCGCAGTCAGCGACCCACAAAGCGCCCGTCCCTCGTCGCTGTCATAGCCATAACCCATATTCATCAGCAGGCCGCCGATATTGGCATAGCCCAGGCCCAGGGTGCGGAAGTCATAAGAGCGCTGCGCAATCTCTTTCGAGGGGAACTGCGCCATGGTGACCGAAATTTCGAGCGTCACAGTCCACAGACGGCAGGCATGCATGTAGTCTTCAGCCTGGAACTTGCCATCCTTATAAAAGGTCAGCAGATTCAGCGAGGCCAGGTTACAGGCGGTGTCATCCAGGAACATGTATTCAGAACAGGGGTTTGAGCCCCGGATCTCGCCATCATTCGGGCAGGTGTGCCATTCATTCACGGTGTCGTGAAACTGAATGCCGGGATCGGCACAGGCCCAGGCAGCATGGCCGACCTTTTCCCACAGATCCCGCGCCTTGACGGTTTTGGCAACCTTGCCATCGGTGCGGTTGATCAGCTGCCAGTCGGCATCCTTTTTCACCGCATGCAGGAAGGCATTGGTGACCCGGATCGAGTTGTTGGAGTTCTGACCCGAGACAGAGCTATAGGCCTCGGAATCCCAATCCGTGTCATAGGTCGGGAACTCAATGCTGTCATAGCCCTGTTTGGCATAGTCCAGCACCCGCTTGATATAGGTTTCGGGGATCGCGACCTTCTTGGCCTCGCGCACCGCCTTTTTCAGCGCCGGGTTGATACCAGGCTCATAGGCGTCCTCTGCGGCACCATCCCAGGAGCGGATCGCGGCAAAGATGCTGTTGAGCATCTTTTCGTGCATCTTGGAGCCCGCAACAATGGCGGCAACTTTCTGCTCTTCGATGACCTTCCATTGGATGAAGTCTTCGATATCAGGGTGATCCGCATCCACAATGACCATCTTGGCCGCGCGGCGGGTGGTGCCCCCGGATTTGATCGCGCCAGCCGCCCGGTCACCGATCTTGAGAAAACCCATCAGACCAGAGGATTTACCGCCGCCGGACAGGGCTTCGCCCTCACCGCGCAGATGGCTGAAATTGGTGCCCGTTCCAGACCCATATTTAAACAAGCGCGCCTCACGGACCCATAGGTCCATAATGCCGCCCTCATTCACCAGATCATCCGCAACGGACTGAATGAAACAGGCATGGGGCTGCGGGTGCTCGTAAGAGCTGGTGGATTTTGTCAGTTTACCGGTCTTGTAGTCGACATAGTGATGCCCCTGGGCTGGACCATCAATGCCATAGGCCCAATGCAGGCCAGTGTTGAACCACTGCGGGCTGTTGGGCGCTGCCCGCTGAGAGGCCAGCATATAGCGCATCTCGTCAAAGTAAGAGCGCGCATCTTCCTCGCATGTGAAATAGCCGCCCTTCCAGCCCCAATAGGTCCAGGCGCCGGCAAGACGATCAAACACCTGCTTAGAGGAGGTTTCGCCAGAGGTGGCGACATCCTTACCATCCGGTACCGAGCGCCAAAGGAATTCTGGAACGCCCTCTTCCTTCACCTTTTTCAAACGCTCGGGAACGCCAGCTTTTCGAAAATACTTCTGCGCAATGACATCGCTGGCCACCTGGCTCCAGCTGGAGGGCACTTCGATGTTTTCCAGACGGAAAACAATTGTGCCATCCGGGTTGCGAATTTCGGAGGTGGCCGAAATGAAATCCAGACTTCTATAGGCGTCCTGCCCTGCCTTGGTAAACTTGCGCTCGATCTTCATTCTCTGCCCCTTGAGATGTTGACTGTCTCGTTGCTTTGTTGCCGCCACAGCAGCTGTGGCCCTTCCAGAAGGAAAGCAAAATAGTACCGGCACGCCTGTATAAGGGCCTGCTCTCCAAGGCCTTCGCCGGCCATTTTTTCGGATTTATCTTGTGTTTCCCCCTCCTCATGTCGCCAAAAATCCAACTAGATCTAGTAGCACCATCAGGAGTGCCCACAATTTGACGTATATCGCCCAAGAGGGTCAACGGATATTTTACCATTTTTGAACCATCTTTGCTGTTGACCCTTTTCCCCAAAACGCGGGGTTTGCAGACTTGAGTGATTCACCCACAGGACTGCGCTTTTTCTCGCACCATAAGTGACAGAACTGTCGAGTACGAAAATCCCGGTAACAGCAATGACTTGCCTCTCGAAGTTCAAAGTCCCCCTGATCGGAACATTGAGATCGCCCGATAATCGAGCGCCGCTACAGCCTGGCAAGGTGACGTGACGCCCTACCAATCGCTGTGGCATCCTTGCATGGGTTCCGAGGCGACCTGCACAAAATTGAACCGCTAAAATTTAACGCTTTGGAAACCTATTGCCGCGCCTCGGCGTCAACCCCTTAAGGAATGGTTAATGTGCAATCTGCCGTCAGCCTCTGGCCCGGGCTAATCGACCTGTGATTCCACCCCGAGACCGGCGACCAAACCCGACATGTTGAACCAAGACACTGACCGAAGCGCTCCCGCGGCTGCGCCCGCACAATAGGGCATCCAAGCCACGTCCTTCGCGGTTCAATACGAGGATGTGAAAAAGAAAACGGGCAGTCACACCCAAGTGTGAACTGCCCGTTTTAGGTCAAACCCAAAGGGGTTTTCTCTTATGCTCACCACCGAAAAGCCTAATGCTTTCAGGTGATTGTGGTCGGGGCGGCGAGATTCGAACTCACGACCCCCTGTACCCAAAACAGGTGCGCTACCAGACTGCGCCACGCCCCGGACCGTGCGCTGTTCCTAACGCCAGTGGTTTGATTTGAAAACCCCTAACATGGCCAAATCGGAGATGTTTTTGAAAAAATTTTATGGCGCATCTCGGAACCAATCGAAATTCCATATCGCGCGGCCAGACCGCCATTGATTTCGAGCACGGCAAAAACATTATCCCCACCCGGAAGCGGTGTCAGATCCCCGGGAATCGCATTCGCCTGGATCTGGATGACGCGGCCGGTTTGGTCCAAAAAGATAATATCGAGTGGAATGAGGGTGTTCTTCATCCAAAAGGCCGCTGTCTGCGGTTCGGGATAGACAAAGAGCATGCCAGCGCCGCGCGCCAGACTTTCGCGGAACATCAAGCCCTGCGCCCGCTCCGCTTCATCATCTGCGATTTCAACAGAAAAAGAGGTCTGCCCCCAGTGGCCGCGCAAGTCGACCCGATCCGAGCGACAGTCAGCGGCGAGTGTTGGAGAGGAGAGGCCCAGGCCAAAAAGCAGGGCCAAGGCCGGAGCGACGAGAGAGGCTCTCAACCGCCGCATCCGATCAATTGTCCTGATCGCTATCAACCAGAGCGGCTTCCCAGGCTTGAACCTCGGCGGCCATCTGACCACGTTTGCCATCAATCACCCGCAGCGCCAGCGCCTCGCCGGGTTGCAGATCTGCCAGGCCGGATTGGCGCAGGACTTCAACATGCAGGAAAACATCTTCGCTGCGACCAAAGATATTGGCAAAGCCAAACCCCTTGCCCTTGTTGAACCATTTGACCCGCGCTGGCACCAGAGGTTTGGATTCCAGGTCGGACCGGTCAAAATCGGCAAAATCGCTCAGAACCGGAGTTTCCTCCCGCTCTGGCGGATGTATCGCCAAAACTTCGACCGCTTGCACACCTCGGTCAGTCCGATGAGTTACGATTTCGACACGGGTGCCGTCCGCAACCGAACTCTGTCCAAAGTTACGGAGTACATTCACGTGCAACAAAATGTCAGGGCCGCCCAAATCGGACACAACAAAACCAAATCCCTTGGAGGGATCAAACCACTTAACAAGGCCTTGGATTTGCTGCAGGCTGCTCAGATCTTCTGCCACTTATCTCATCCACTGCGTCTTTTTCATTTTCGTAATGACGTGATGCGCGATTTCACTGCCGGATTTCAAGCAAAAACCCTCCCATTTGTTAGGAAAGTGCTATTTTCCTCGCAAAGACCTTAAGGATTTAGGCGGAAAACCGACCATTTGTCCTGTTCGGAACCTCTTTTCCAAGTAAAACGGTCGTGTAAACGAAACGCCCCATCCGCCCAGAACTCAATTTCGACCGGTGTGATGCGGTAGCCACCCCAAAATGGTGGTCGGGGGGGATTCGGTCCCTTGGTGGCAGTGACCTTTGCTACCTCGGCCATCAGACTGGCCCGACTTTCAAGCGGGCGGGACTGCCGTGACGCCCAGGCCCCAAGGCGGCTTTTGAGCGAGCGCGAAGCATAATACTCGTCTGCCTTTGGTCCCTCTTCCCGAGTGATCGTGCCCCGCACCCGGATTTGCCGACGCAGAGATTTCCAATGAATGACAAAGGACCCCTTGCCCGCCTGATCCAATTCCTGCGCCTTGGCACTCTCGTAATTTGTGTAAAAAACAAAAGCCTCTGGTTCGACCTCTTTCAGAAGGACCATGCGCACGTTTGGCAGCCCATCTGCATCCACCGTCGCCAGCGCAATGGCGTTGGGATCATTGATCTCGGACTTTTCGGCCTCCGCCAGCCAGGTGCGGGCAATTTCAAAGGGGTCATCGCCGGCAAAGAGCCCTGAACGTTCACTCATAAGAGCCTCCTGTCTGTTTTCATCCGCACACTAGGCAGCACCTTTGGGAACAGCAAGTGCCACCGACCACAAGTGGGGCTGTTCAGAAGAGGAGCAGACAGTGAGATGAACATGAAAGGTCGCCCCTTGAAGCAGACGCGCCATCATATTAAACGTCTTTAACTTCACGGATCACAGGCGGAGAACCTGAATGTCTAATCAACTGATGACCGGCAAGCGCGGTCTGATCATGGGCCTGGCCAATGACAAATCGATTGCCTGGGGAATCGCCAAGGCCTGTGCCGATGCCGGTGCCGAGCTTGCCTTTTCCTATCAGGGCGACGCCCTGAAAAAACGCGTTGGGCCGCTGGCCGAACAGTTAGGCAGCGATATTGTCCTGCCCTGCGATGTCTCGGACGAGGCCTCAATGGATGCGCTGTTTGCCTCATTGGAGGAAAAGTGGGGCAAGCTGGACTTTGTTGTCCATGCCATCGGTTTTTCCGACAAGAACGAGCTGCGCGGTCGCTATGTCGACACCAGCCGTGACAATTTCCAGATGACCATGGACATCTCGGTCTATTCCTTTACCGCCATTGCAAAACGCGCGGAAAAGATGATGTCCGAAGGTGGCTCGATGCTGACCCTGACCTATTATGGGGCCGAGCAGGTTATGCCACATTATAATGTCATGGGTGTTGCCAAGGCCGCGCTCGAGGCATCGGTCAAATACCTGGCCGAGGATCTGGGCAAGGACGGTATTCGCGTCAACGCGATCTCTGCCGGTCCAATCAAGACCCTGGCCGCCTCAGGCATTGGTGATTTCCGCTACATTATGAAGTGGAACGAGTACAACTCGCCCCTGCGCCGCAATGTGACGACTGATGATGTTGGGAAATCTGCCCTCTATCTTCTGTCCGACCTCAGCTCCGGTGTCACCGGTGAGAACCTGCATGTGGATGCGGGCTACCACGTGGTTGGCATGAAAGCTGTCGACGCTCCAGACATTACCAAATAGACTTGTCTTAACGCCCCTCCTGCCCGGCCCAGCTGCACCTCATTGCCGCTGCGCAAAGCAGGAGGAGACCATCCTCGAATCACTCGTGCTCAAGATCATGCCCATTGGCAGCGCAGAAGTTAGACGCCGCACAAGATCCTGAGCCGCCCTAGTAGCCAAGCCGGAGCCATAAAGATGACAGACCGCCTGCCGCATGAAAAAGGCTTTCACATCAGCTGGGATCAAATCCATCGCGACAGCCGGGCCTTGGCTTGGCGCTTGGATGGCAAGGGTCCCGACGAAGGGTCCTGGCGCGCCGTGGTGGCCATCACCCGCGGTGGCATGGCACCCGCCATGATCGTCAGCCGCGAGTTGGACATCCGCACAGTGGATACCATCTCGGTGAAATCCTACCATTCTGGTGGCGGCGCTCAGGATCAGCAACGTGACGCCCAGGTTCTCAAAAGCCCCGACGCCGATCTGATGCGCGATGGCGAAGGTATCCTGATCATCGATGACCTTGTTGACTCGGGTAAAACACTGGAACTGGTGCGTCAGCTGTACCCCAAGGCCCATTGCGCCACTGTCTACGCCAAGCCCAAGGGTGAACCCATGGTCGACACCTTTATCACCGGCGTCAGCCAGGACACCTGGATCTTTTTCCCCTGGGACATGGCTCTGCAGTATGTCGAGCCCTATCGCGGCCAGGACTGAACAACAGAGCCACCCGTCTAGCACCTATGGAAACGCGCCCAGATTTTGGCGCGTTTTTCTTTGTTAACGCTACGCTTTTCTGCCCCCATAGACAGAAGGATTGCCAAGCTCTTCGCCAGCCCCTACCAATTCTGTTTCAGAACTTTACCGCAAACAGGAGCGGTCATGACCAAAACACGCACAGAGGCCACTTTTCTTTCCCCCATCGTCGAATCCCGTCGCTGGGTGCAGGACGTCTCTTTTCCTCAGGATCGCCCCCTGCTCAACCTGAGCCAGGCTGCCCCCGCTGACCCGCCCCCCTTGGGTCTGCGACAGGCTCTGGCTGAGGCTGCGCTCCACCAGGACGACGCCCATCTTTATGGCGCGGTTCTAGGGCGCACTGATCTGCGCCAGGCGCTGGCGGATCAGATGTCGCAGCACTACGACGCCCAGATATTGCCCGACCAGATCGGCATCACCTCGGGCTGCAATCAGGCCTTTGCGGCCACCATTGCCGCCCTGTGCAGCGAAGGCGATGAGGTCATCATCCCGGTGCCTTGGTACTTCAACCATAAGATGTGGCTGGATCTCAGCGGCACCATTGCCCGCCCCCTCCAGGTTGGTGCGGATATGCTGCCCGATCTTGATGCTGCCAAGGCCCTGATCACCCCGCGCACCCGTGCCATTGTACTGGTCACACCTAACAACCCCACCGGTGTTGAATATCCCGACGCTCTGCTGCGTGCCTATTTTGATCTGGCCCGTGCCCATGAGCTGCACTTGATCGTGGATGAGACCTATCGCGATTTTGACAGCCGCTCAGGCCCGCCCCATGCGCTGTTCCAGGACCCGAGCTGGGCGCAGACCCTGGTGCATCTTTACTCTTTTTCTAAGGCCTATCGACTGACAGGATACCGGGTTGGGGCCATTGCCACCGCACCAGAGCTGTTGTTCGAAATGGAGAAGTTTTTGGATACAGTCACCATCTGCCCGTCACAGCTCGGACAGATCGGAGCAAGCTGGGGCATTCACAACTTGCAAAACTGGCTGGCGGGAGAAAGACAAGAAATTCTGGACCGCAAAAAGGCCATCATCGACAGGTTTCCGATCTTGGAATCCAAGGGCTGGCGGCTTTTGGGCTGTGGTGCCTATTTTGCCTATGTCGAGCACCCCTTTGCACAACCTGCAGAAGAGATCGCAAAGCAGCTGGTCACTGAAGCCTCTGTCCTAATGTTGCCGGGCACCATGTTCATGCCAAAGGGCAGCAAATCGGCAGAACGCCAGTTCAGGATCGCATTTGCCAATGTGGATGCAGAGGGGCTGACAGAGCTGTTTTCTCGCCTCAGCCGTTTTACCCCTGCTGGAGCGAACAACGCAGACGCGCCATAGGATATACATGGATTTCCGGCGAACATAGATCAGATCCCCTGCAAAGCACCGCATTCAAGGCTTTGAACGCGCGCAGGATCTTGCTCCCCATGGGGTGGCAGCGTATGCAAGGTGCGACATTCATTGAAAGAGGCCGCCGCGCGCAATTGCTGCGGCTAGGCCTTTATGAACCGAAAAAGACGAGGGCAGCATGGCCACTGGCATTAAAAAACTATCCAATACTTTTGTTTGGATCCTTATGGGCTTGCTGATTGTTGGCCTGGCCGGCTTTGGCGCGGTGAACTTCAGCAGCTCCATGTCAGCCATTGCTCTGGTTGGCGAAGAGGAGGTCAGCGTTGACGAGTACCTGCGCGAATTGCAGCGCGAACAGCGTGCCCTGCAGGCCCAGAGCGGCCAAGGCCTGACCATGGCCCAGATGGCGGCCTTTGGCATGGATCGCGCGGTCTTGGGGCGTCTGATTTCGATCGCCTCCATCGACAACGAGGTCAAAAATCTTGGGATTTCAGTTGGCGATGACAACCTGCGTCAGGAATTGGCGGAAATCCCTGCCTTTCAGGACGCCAGTGGTAAATTCGACCGCCAGACCTACAGCTTTGCCCTGCAAAACGCCAATCTGAACGAAAGCGAATTCGAAGCTGACCTGCGTCGTGAATCTGCCCGCACCCTGGTGCAGGGGGCCATTGTTGTTGGGGCCAAGATGCCTGACACCCTGACCAAGACCATGACCGATTACATCGGCGCCCGTCGCAGTTTTTCCTATGTCTCCTTCAGCCCCGATCAGATCGCCCTGATCCAGGTGGTTCCTGATGATGAGGTTCTCAAAGCCTTTTACGAGGCCAATGCCGCTGACTTTACCCTGCCCGAAACAAAACAGATCACCTATGCGCGTCTCAGCCCCGAAATGATTCTGGATTCGGTTGAGGTCGACGAAGCAGCCCTGCGCACTCTCTATGACGACCGCAGCGAACAGTATCAGGTGCCCGAGCGTCGCCTGGTCGAACGCCTGGTCTTTGCCGATGACGCAGCCGCCGCCGAGGCCAAGGCCCAGCTTGATGTCTCGGGCACCACCTTTGAGGCCCTGGTTGATGCACGCGGCCTGGCACTGCAGGATGTTGACCTCGGGGATGTGACCGCAGCGACCCTTGGCCAAGCTGCAGCAGCCGTCTTTGACGCCGAGGTGGGCAGCGTCGTTGGCCCGCTTCCCTCGGATCTGGGCCCTGCCCTGTTCCGCATCAATGGCCACCTCGAAGCCCGCCTCACCAGCTTTGAACAGGCGATGCCCGATCTGCGGGATGAGCTGGCAACCGATCGCGCCCGCCGCTTGATCGAACAGCAGGCCGAAGAGATCAATGATCTGCTGGCAGGCGGCGCCACCCTGGAAGATCTGGCCAATGAAAGCGATATGGAAGTAGCAAACATCGGCTGGAGCGGCGAAACTGGCGCTGGCATCACGGCCTACGAGGGCTTTCGCACCGCCGCCAGCGTTGTAACGCTGGAAGATTTCCCAACCGCCGAGTTCCTGGGCGACGGCAGCCTCTTTGCAATCCGCCTGGATGAGATCCTGCCGGAACGCCCCGAGGCCTTTGAAGAGGCCAAGCCAAAGGTCCTGGCCGCCTGGGAGGCCGACCGCGTAGCCAAGGCCCTGCAAGCTGAAGCAGAAGCCCTGCTGGCGGCCACAACAGAGGCTGGTTCCTTCCCCGAAGGCGCTCAGGTTCAGCAGGAAATTGGCCTCACCCGGACCGCCTATCTCGACACGACACCTGCGGATATGATGAACCAGATCTTCACCATGGAGCCCGGAGCGCTGCAGGTGATCAAGGGCGAAGACAGCACCGTTGTGGTGCGCCTGGAAGAGATCCTCCCCGCCGAAGAAACCGATGAGAGCAAGCTCCTGGCCAAGGCTCTGAGTACTCAGCTGGACCAAGCGGTTTCAGAAGCGCTGTTTGCAGCCTTTGTTTCTGATGCGCAGTTGCGTGCAGAACCTCGCGTTGACCAGCAGGCTCTGAACTCTGTCATGACCAACTACTTCCAATAAGCGAGACCTGCCTGATGGCTTTGACCCCAGACTTCGAGAGCTTCGCAACGGCCTATGAGAGCGGTGAAAATCAGGTTGTCTATACCCGCCTGGCAGCGGACCTGGACACGCCGGTCTCTTTGATGCTCAAGCTCACGGGCGCCCAGAAAGACGCCTTTATGCTGGAATCTGTAACCGGGGGTGAGGTGCGTGGCCGCTACTCCATCATCGGGATGAAGCCAGATCTGGTCTGGCGCAGCCATGGCGAGGCCTCATCGCTCAACCGATCCGCCCGCTTTGACTCGGAGGCCTTTGAAGCCCAGTCCGGCAATCCACTGGATAATCTGCGCAGCCTGCTGGCCGAAAGCAGGATCGACCTGCCCGAGGATATGCCCCAGGCGGCCGCCGGGCTGTTTGGCTATCTGGGCTATGACATGGTGCGCCATGTCGAATATCTACCCGACGTGAACCCCGACCCGCTGGGGCTGCCGGATGCTATCATGATGCGCCCCTCGGTGATTGCCGTGCTGGATGGGGTCAAGGGGGAGGTCACTGTGGTTTCGCCGGCCTGGGTCAGCGACGGGCAGACGGCGCGCGCCGCCTATGCGCAGGCGGCTGAGCGAGTGATGGATGCGGTGCGCGATCTGGAACGCGCCATGCCCTCCGAAACCCGTGATCTGGGCGATGCCCGCGAAATCGCGCCGCCGGTGTCAAACTTCACCAAATCCGGCTATATGGAAGCGGTTGAAAAGGCCAAGGACTACATCCGCGCCGGCGATATCTTTCAGGTGGTTCCGGCACAGCGCTGGAGCCAGGAATTTCCTCTGCCGCCTTTTGCGCTCTATCGCTCGCTGCGCCGCACCAACCCCTCGCCGTTCATGTTCTACTTCAACTTTGGCGGCTTTCAGGTCATTGGGGCCAGCCCCGAAATCCTGGTGCGGGTCTTTGGCAACGAGGTGACAATCCGCCCCATTGCTGGCACCCGTCCGCGCGGCGCCACCCCCGAAGAGGACAAGGCAAACGAGCTGGATCTGCTGGCCGATAAAAAGGAACTGGCCGAGCACCTGATGCTCTTGGATCTGGGCCGCAACGACACTGGCCGCGTTGCCAAGATCGGCACGGTGAAGCCAACTGAGCAGTTCATTATCGAACGCTACAGCCATGTGATGCATATCGTTTCCAACGTTGTGGGGGAGTTGCACGAAGACAAGGACGCGCTGGACGCCTTTTTTGCCGGCATGCCTGCAGGCACCGTTTCAGGCGCACCCAAGGTGCGGGCGATGGAGATCATTGACGAGCTGGAGCCGGAAAAACGCGGCGTCTACGGCGGCGGGGTTGGCTATTTTTCAGCCGGAGGCGACATGGATATGTGCATTGCCCTACGCACCGCCATCGTCAAGGATCAGACGCTCTATGTGCAGGCCGGCGGCGGCGTTGTTTATGACAGCGACCCAGAGGCCGAATATATGGAGACGGTGCATAAATCCAATGCCATCCGCCGCGCGGCAGCGGATGCGGCGCGTTTTATCGGCACGGGCAACAGCTAAACCGCATAGGCTGCTGATTTGCGTTAAACCCGATCCAAAACCTCAAAAGGGCCCCCATGACGGCGGCCCTTTTTGTTTGTTTTCAAGCACAAATTGGCCTGTCCTGATCACTCAACCCGAGACAGGGCCGCCTTCAATCCGGCGGAAATTGGGGCCAGGCCAACCTGGCTGGCGCGGTCCTGCAGGCCCCAGAGTAAAAGGGCCGAGATTGTATCAGGCCGCAAACGTCCCAGCATGATCACCGCACCCTCCTGACGGGCCCGAAAGGCCGCCTGATCCAGAAAGCGGCGAATGGCGCGGGGATTTTGCTCGGCCCCGTCAAAGTCACGGAACACCACGCCCGAGGGCAGGCCATCGCGCAGCGCCAGCTTTTGCACAGTGTTCAGACCACTGTTCTGGGTTACCATACCAAAACCAGCCGCCTGCATCACCGTAACCATCTGATCTGCCAGGGGGCGATTGCCCTGAAACCCGGTTTCAACGCCTTCGAGCACGCCGACCGCGAGTGGCATTTTCTGCATCCAGACAGCCATGGCGGTTTCTGCGTCCTGCGGCACTGCTTCGCGCGGCAGGTCGGCCAAAATCATCACCTCAAATCCAGCCGCACGACGCGCCTGCATTTTCTCCGCCGCCTTTGGATCATCCGGCGAGATCGCAAAGGTGAGTGGATAGGGGAAATCCTCCAGGGCTTCGGCACCAATGGCCGCGGCATCGTCAATCAGGACAATGGACATCAATGGGCGGTCCCCCAAAACGGCAAAGGCTTCGGCATTTGCTGCAAAGGGGGGACGATCATCCACGCGCTCTTCAGCGGGGGCTGCGGTCTCACCGTCGACCAGCGTCGGTGAATTGTCCCGTTCAGTAAGCGGCACCACCCGCGTGCCCAGACGGGATCCGGTTGCCGCGCCCTGCGCCGAGGTGAGTTGCTCTTGCTCTTGCTCTGCCTCTGCGGTGGGATCAGGTTCGGCGCCCTCTGGTATCGGCGCAACTTGACTGGCTTGCGGTTGCGGGGCCTCTTCTGTTTCGGGTCTGTCCGCCTCCCCGATCTGGATGGGGCTTGCCGGACTGGTTGAAATGCCCGGCAGGGCCGTCGGCACCGGGGCGCTGCCCAGGTTTGGCCCGGACAAATCGACCACCACAGGGGCGTTCCCTTGGGAAGCCGCGCCAGTCTCCGCCAGTGCGCTGGCCCCAATATCAGCGCCGCCCTCTGCAGCAGCGGCGGGTTCAGCATCGACAGAGGCTTCCGCGGCGGATACCGCCTGGCTGTCTGTTACGGTGCTCTCGCCGGAGGCGGTCTCTTCAGAGCCTGTGATTTGTGCCTCCACCGGCAGCTCTGTTTGCACTTCTGCCGGAGCGGGCGGGGCTGGCACTGCTGCAGTCTCCGTTGAGACGATGGGCGTTGTTTCCTGGCCCGGCGCATCTGGAGCGGCCGTGGTTGTGGTTTCAACAGTGACCGCGCTTGGCGCCTGCGGCAAGGCAGCAACCGCCCCCTCTGTCACATCCCCCGCGCTGGAGCCTTCGGCAGTGCCCACAACGGGTCGGTTGCCAGGCGTGATATCCAACACCGCAACCGGGCTGGTGTCTTCTGAGCTGGAGCCGGCGGGCGAACTGGGAACGGCCTCGACCAGATCGGCATCGCGCCGCTCACTGGCCTCAGGCACCTGTGCCTCAGCAACATCGGGCTGGCTGGATTGATCCGCCGCGGATGTGTCCACCTGCACGCGATCCGGCAAGGGAGAGGACAACGACCACATGGCCGCGCCCCCGACGGCCACCAATGCCCCGATACTCACGCCTCCGAGAAACCCTTTCATCGCGGTCCTGCCTCTCAACACCTGTTTCCGCCCTGTCACCGGGCTGGTTTATCCTCAAAATCCCAGACAGAAAGAGCACATGCCCGCCCGAAATCCTATCGATTTTGTCCCCAGTCAGGCCAGGCTCTGCGTCAATTGAGCCTCCTGCTCTTGACGCTGCCGCGCAAGCCTGAACAAGTATACCGCAACCACTATACTGCGGCGCGCCCCTCGCCCGCCACCCATAAAAGAGCCCGCCAAGATGCTGCTGCTAATCGACAACTACGACTCCTTCACCTACAATCTTGTGCACTACCTCGGTGAGTTGGGTGCAGAGATGGAAGTCCATCGCAATGATGCGCTCACCGTACAGGACGCCATGGCCCTCAAACCCACAGGCATCCTGCTGTCGCCCGGCCCCAAGGCCCCGGAACAGGCAGGGATCTGTCTGCCACTGGCCCTGGCCGCCGCCGAGACAGGCACCCCATTGCTGGGGGTTTGCCTGGGCCATCAAACCATTGGACAGGCCTTTGGGGGCAATGTTGTGCGCTGTCACGAGATCGTGCACGGCAAGATGGGTAAGGTACACCACAAGAACCGCGGCCTGTTTGCCGGGTTGCCTAGCCCCTTTGAAGCCACCCGCTATCACTCGCTGGTCGTCGAGCGCGACACCCTGCCCGACTGCCTAGAGATCACTGCCGAGCTGGAAGACGGCACCATCATGGGGCTGCAACATCGGGAACTGCCGATGCATGGCGTGCAATTTCACCCCGAATCCATCGCCTCCGAGCACGGCCATGCTATGCTCAAGAACTTCCTTGACGACATGAAGGTCTCCGCATGAGCGACATGATCAAGCCGCTGATTGGCGCTGCCGCCGATCGCCCCCTGACCCGTGACGAGGCCATGCAGGCCTTTACCCTGCTGTTTGAAGGCGAAGCTACGCCCAGCCAGATCGGCGGCATCCTGATGGCGCTGCGCACTCGGGGTGAGACCGTGGATGAGTATGCCGCGGCCGCTTCGGTGATGCGGGCCAAATGCAACCCGGTCAAAGCCCCGGCAGGGGCCATTGATATTGTGGGCACCGGCGGAGATGGCAAACATACGCTGAACATCTCTACTGCCACCGCCTTTGTGACTGCCGGGGCTGGTGTTGTGGTGGCCAAACACGGCAACCGCAACCTGTCGTCACGCTCCGGCACTGCAGATGTTCAGGCGCAGATGGGCATCAATGTCATGGTGCCGCCAAAGGTCGTCGAAGCGGCATTGGAGAGCTGCGGTATTGCTTTCATGATGGCGCCCATGCACCACCCGGCAGTGGCCCATGTGATGCCAACCCGCCAGGAGTTGGGCACAAGAACGATCTTTAACATCCTGGGACCACTAACAAATCCGGCTGGCGTCAAACGTCAGCTCACCGGGGCCTTCACCCGTGATCTGATACGGCCCATGGCAGAAACCTTGGGTCAGTTGGGGTCTGAACGCGCCTGGTTGGTGCATGGCTCGGATGGCACGGACGAGTTGACCATCACCGGCATCAGCTGGGTCTCGGCCCTGGAGGAAGACGGGTCGATCCGCGATTTTGAACTGCACCCCGAAGAGGCTGGCCTGCCTGTGCATCCCTTTGAAGCCATTGTCGGCGGCAGCCCTGAAGACAATGCTGCGGCCTTCCGCGCGCTGCTGGAGGGTGACAAGGGCGCCTACCGCGATGCTGTATTGCTGAATGCAGCCTCGGCCCTGGTGGTCGCAAATGCAGCGAGCTCTTTGGGGGAAGGTGTTGAGAAAGCGCGAGAAAGCATAGATTCTGGCAGAGCAAAGCAAAAGCTGGAGTCCCTGGCAAAGATCACCACTGCCGCCGCGACCTCATGACCCCGCAAGCGAGCGCCTCCCAAGTGGCGGAGCAGCTGGGAGGCTGGGCGGATCTGGCGTTTTTTACTCAGGACTGGCCCGCAATACGGGCGCAGCTGGAGGCAGAAAGCCGGGAAATCCTGCCCCCCGATGCCCTGCGCTTTGCGGCGCTTACGCTCACGCCGCCGCAGCAGACCCGTGTTGTGATCCTGGGGCAGGATCCTTATCCAACGCCGGGCCATGCCAATGGGCTAGCCTTTTCCGTTGCGCCTGATGTGAAGCCTTTGCCACGTTCGCTCGCCAATATTTACAAAGAGTTGAGCCAGGATATTGGCGGCCACCCGGTCACTGGGGATCTTCAGAACTGGGCCCGGCAGGGGGTTTTGCTACTCAATACTGCGCTGTCAGTTCCCGCTGGAGAGGCCAATGGCCACAAAGATCTAGGTTGGTCTGCACTGGTTCGACAGGTTCTGGAGCGCAGCTCGCAAAGCCCGACGGCCTATCTATTCTGGGGAAAACAGGCGCAGAGGCTTGAAAAATATGTCCATCCGGGCGATCACCTAATCCTGAAGACAGCCCACCCTTCGCCGCTATCGGCCCATCGCGGTTTCTTTGGTTCAGGGGTGTTTTCGCAGATCAACAGCTGGCTTGCCGCTCAGGGGTCACAGCCAATCGACTGGACGGTCTGATAGGAAAAGATGACAAACACATACGATGACAGGAGGCTGTGACATGGCTGAGAATGTTCTGGACAAGATCAAGGCCTATAAGCTGGAAGAAATCGCCGCTGATAAGGCCGCCAAGCCACTCTCCGAGGTCGAAGCCGAAGCCCGTGACGCCTCGCCTCCCCGTGGTTTTGCCGCAGCACTCTCAACTGCGGCGCGTGATGGCTATGGGCTGATTGCCGAGATCAAAAAAGCCAGCCCCTCCAAAGGGTTGATCCGAGAAGACTTCGATCCGGCCGCCCTCGCCCAGGCCTATGAACAGGGCGGCGCTGCCTGCCTCTCGGTGCTGACAGATACGCCCAGCTTTCAGGGCGCCAAATCCTTTCTGGTCGAAGCCCGCGCGGCCTGCGCCCTGCCCGCGCTGCGCAAGGATTTCATGTATGACACCTATCAGGTTGCCGAAGCCCGCGCCCTGGGCGCCGATTGCATCCTGATCATTCTGGCCTCGGTCAGCGATGCCCAGGCCGCTGAGCTGGAAGACAGCGCCATGGCCTGGGGCATGGATGTGCTTCTGGAAGTGCATGACGAAGCCGAGCTAGAGCGCGCCAGCCTGTTGAAATCTCCTCTGATGGGGATCAACAACCGCAATCTGAAGACTTTTGAAACCACGCTGGACACCACCCGTCACCTGTCGCGGCTGGTGCCTGCGGGGCGCAGCATCGTCTGTGAAAGCGGCCTGTCCACGCCGCAGGATCTGGCGGATATGGCGCGCTACGGGGCGCGGACCTTCCTGATTGGCGAATCCCTGATGCGGCAGGAAGATGTGGCACAGGCAACGCGGAGCCTGCTGGCTGATCCCTTGATTCCCGGAGCGCTCTGATATGTCTCTCACCCATTTCGACACCAAGGGCGACGCCCATATGGTCGATGTCTCGGACAAAGAGGTGACCGCCCGCGTCGCTGTGGCCGAAGGGCATATCACTATGGCCGCTGAAACCTATGAAATCATCGCCCAGGGCAAAGCAAAAAAGGGGGATGTGCTGAGCGTGGCGCGTCTGGCCGGGATCATGGGGGCAAAGAAGACTCCGGATCTGATCCCGCTGTGTCACCCGCTGCCCATATCCAAGGTGGCTGTCGAGCTGACGCTGGACCCCGATCTACCTGGGGTGCGGGTTGAAGCAACAGTCAAAACCACCGGCCAGACCGGGGTTGAGATGGAAGCCTTGACCTCCGTCTCCGTGGCCTGCCTCACGGTCTATGACATGGCCAAGGCCGTGGACAAGGCAATGCAGATCGGCGGCACCCGTGTTGTTTTGAAAGATGGCGGTAAATCAGGCCGTTACGAGGCATAGATGATTTCAGTTTCCGAGGCCCGCACAGCCCTATTGCAGCTCTGCACTCGCACCGAGATTGAGCAGATTCCTTTGACCCAGGCCAATGGCCGGGTGCTCGCGCAAGAGGTGCGCGCCGATCGGGATCAACCCCCCTTTGCTGCCGCCGCGATGGATGGATACGCTGTCAAACGCGACGAGGTTGAACGGCATGCGATGTTTCAGCTCATCGGTGAAGCTGCGGCTGGGCATCGCTTTGAGGGCACTTTAAAACCAGGCCAAGCGGTACGGATCTTTACCGGCGCGCCGGTGCCGGATGGCGCCGATTTTGTTGTTATCCAGGAAGATGTCGAGCGCAAAAACAACCTGATCACCATCCGGGACCACCCCGGAAACTCGGATAACATTCGCCCCAGTGGCGGCGATTTCCGTATTGGCCAAACCATCAGCGCGCCGCGAATCCTGCGCCCGTCGGATGTTGCCCTCTTGGCGGCCATGAATCTCCCCCTGCTGCCCGTCCGCCGCCGTCCCGTGGTTGCGCTGATCTCCACTGGCGACGAATTGGTCATGCCTGGAGGCTCGCCGGGACCAAACCAGATCATTGCCTCCAATACCTTTGGTCTCAAGGCGATGCTGGAGGATTTTGGCGCCAAAGTCTTGGTCTTGCCGATTGCCCGAGACAGCGAAGCTTCGCTCAAAACCGCCTTCTCCCTTGCCCACGATATTGACCTGGTGATCACCATTGGCGGCGCCTCGGTCGGCGATCACGATCTGGTCGCCAAAGTCTCGGCGGATCTTGGGATGCAGCGTGCTTTTTACAAGGTGGCCATGCGCCCAGGCAAACCGCTGATGGCCGGGCGCATGGGCAAGATCGCCATGGTCGGTTTGCCCGGAAATCCCGTATCTGCAATGGTTTGCGGCCACATCTTCCTACGCCCCATGATCCAAAACATGTTGGGTCTACCCGCGCAACACGGGCAGATGCAGACCGCAAGACTGACCCATGGCGTGCCGGGGAATGGCCCGCGTGAACACTATATGCGTGCGACCGTTCTGGAGGGGAAAATCACCGTTTCCCCCAAACAGGACAGCTCGCTTCTCTCAGTCCTGGCTGAGGCCAATGCACTGGCGGTTCTGCCCCCCAATGCGCCGCCTGCGCAGCCCGGCGACAGGATCCAGTATTTGACGATCTAAACGCCACTGTTTGGCCTCGCATCTCAGCCGCTATTGTAAAGCTCTCACAAAAGCGCCCTGTGATGTTCCTGCCGTGTTGACACAAAACGGGAACATGAATAGAACAAAAGCGCAGTGGTTGATTTGGAGGGACGGAAATGCTGACCAAGAAGCAGTTGGATTTGCTTAATTTCATTCATCGGCGCCTGCAAAAGGACGGTGTTCCCCCCAGTTTTGATGAAATGAAGGTTGCGCTGGATCTGCGTTCCAAATCCGGCATCCACCGGCTGATAACCGCGCTGGAAGAACGTGGCTTTATTCGACGCCTGGCCCATCGCGCCCGGGCCATTGAGATTCTGCGCCTGCCAGAAAACATGAGCAGCACGGTGGACGGCCCCGGGAAAAACCAACCAGAGCCGACCTCTGCTGCAATTGAGTTCACAAGCCCAAGGGCTGCACCCGCCATCTCCCCACAGAACACCCCGCCCGCTTCGGTCATTGCCTCTCTGGAAATTCCCGTAATGGGACGTATTGCTGCCGGTGTTCCGATTGAGGCGATCAATCAGATTTCGCATCAGATCGCTATTCCGCAAACCATGCTCTCCTCCAGCGGCAAACACTATGCCTTGGAAGTGCGCGGAGATTCCATGATCAACGCGGGGATCAATGACGGGGATATCGTCGTTATCCGCGAAACGGACACTGCCGATGACGGGGATATCGTTGTCGCCCTGATTGCTGATGAGGAAGCAACCTTGAAACGGCTGTTCCGACGCAATGGTGCTATCGCGTTGGAGGCAGAAAACCCCGCCTATGAAACGCGAATTCTCGCCCCCGATCAGGTCAAGGTTCAAGGACGTTTGGTGGGTTTGATCCGCAGCTATTGATGCTTAGCAGTCCGGCATCGCGAAACGATCTGCGGAACCGCTCACGGGTCACGTCACGGAAGATACCTCCGCCCGCTGACAAATGCGGGTAATTTAAGGGCGTGACCAGGGCCGATTGCCCGCCTGCAGTGCCACGGTGAGGATCTCACCATTTTGGTCCATGGCGATCGCCCCAGTCTGTCTCAACTGATCCGGCCCCACCACGCGGCACCCGCCGGTTGGCCGCAGAGCTTTGTTTGAAATCACCAGGTCTCCCGCCTGACAGGCGGTGAGACCTTCTGCTTGCCGCTTTCCAATGATGTGAAGAACCCGAAAACCGGCAACCTGAATGCCGCCCCTTTTGTCAAACTCTTCCCAGAGCCTTGCCGCCTCGATTTGCCCCGCAAGACTGCCATCGGCCGCCAGCCAATTTCTGGCCGTATAGGCTTGGCTACTTTTGCGCGACAGGGCTCTGCCCTGCGGCTGCAGGACCCCAACAAGCCCGCCATCGCCAGAAATGAGCAGCAAAGGCCGTTGTGTCTGTGCCCAGTTGAACAGTGCAAAGCTGACCAGCAGCAGACCAAGCCATCGCGCCCTGCCTCGCCAAAGCAAGGTAAATAAGGCTCCAAGTGCCAAGAGTGGCAGCACCACAGGGCCCGGCATCACCACCCCGCTTTGGGCATTTGGGAAAGAGGAAACCCAAGTCGCAACGAACAAGATCCATTCCAAGCCAAAATTGAGGAAAAAGATTCCGATTTGCTCGGCGCCTATGGTGGCAAGAAGGAGTGAAAGAACAGCCGCAGGAACCACCACCAGGCCCATTATGGGAACTGCCAATACATTTCCGATCAGCCCATAATGCGACAACAGATGAAAATGGGCCGCCCCAAAAGGAGCCGTCGACACCCCGGCCACGGCGGATGAAATCACCACTGTCAATACTGGGCGCAACCAGGGAGGACCCAGCCGATGGTCTTGGTTTCTGATCCAGCCAAAGACGGCCACCAGGGCCGTCGTGGCAGCAAAGCTCATTTGAAATCCTGGACTCAACAGTGTTTCCGGACGCCGCAACAGCACCAGAGCCGCGGCGACAGCAACCGCACGCAGGGTCAATGCGCGGCGATCCAGCAGTACCGCAACAAAGAGGACCAAAACCATGATAAAGGCTCTTTCGGTCGCAACATTCCCGCCAGAAATACAAAGATAGAGAAACCCCACCGCTAGGGCGGCACCCGCTGAGATCTTTTTTATGTTCCAGCGCAGAGCCAAAGCCGGAATAAAGCAGAGCGTGAAGCGCAGGGCCGCAAACACAAACCCGGTCAGCAGCCCCATGTGCAGCCCGGAAATAGCCAGGAGATGGGCCAAATTGCTGGCACGTAGAGCCTTCAGATCCTCAGCCCCAATGCTGCTGCGATCCCCGGCGATGATTGCGGCTGCAAAGCCACCCGTGCTGGGGCCAAGGCGGTGCCGTACCTCATGGGACAAGCGGTGACGAAACCTGCTCAGAAACAGTTCAGACTGTGCTGGCTGCAGAACGACCAGGGGAACCCTTGTATAGCCATTGGCGCCAATCCTTAGAAACCAGGCGTATCTTCGATAGTCGAACCCGCCTGGTTCGCTGGGTCCCTGAGGCGGCATAAGATGCGCCGTGGTTGCAATTCTGGCGCCCAGCTCCGGCAATTCTTCTGCAAAACCAGGCGCAAGAGAGAGCCGCGCCCGCGCAGGATGGTCCTTGGGGGCAAGTCGGCTCAGACGCAGCCGGTCCAAAGTCAGCCGGACTGCCCCGTTACCTGTGCGGCCCACAGCGATCAATCGCCCCTCCACCGGCCCGTAGTAGCGAAAGTCCAAAACTGGTGCCTGCACCAAAGCGCAGCGCACTCCAGCAACCAAAAACCCAAGACAGATAAAAATAGCGCCCCAGGCGAGGAGTGCCCGAGCATCCGCCGCAACCGTCAATGAAAGCATGGCGACAATGGTCAATGCCAGCCCGGTCCAGGTCCAAAAGCTTGGGTCATTGTGCATCAGAAAGAACAAACCAATTCCTACCCCCAGACAAACCGGAATCCAGGGCATCAGATGCCCGCGCTGCCTCTGCAGGATCCTGTCCATGCGCTGCAGGATCTGCATGGTTGCTCCAGCTTCCCCGCCTCGGTAAACAGACGCAAATTCCGGCTCACTCGCAAAATCCGGCTCATTCTTGGCTTCCAAAGGCAGATCACCTCATGTCAAAACCCGTCGTCACTCGCTTTGCCCCCTCTCCTACAGGCTATTTGCACATTGGTGGGGCCCGCACCGCCCTGTTTAACTGGCTTTTTGCGCGCGGACGCGGCGGCAAATTCCTATTGCGGATCGAAGACACGGATCGGGCGCGCTCGACCCCTGAGGCCACTGCGGCAATTCTGCAGGGTATGGACTGGCTGGGGCTTGATCACGACGGTGAAATTGTCAGCCAGTTTGAAGGGGCTAAGCGCCACGCTGAGGTAGCAGAGCAATTGCTTGCCGAGGGCAAAGCCTACAAGTGTTTTGCCACCCAGGAAGAAATTGCAGCCTTTCGCGATGCAGCCAAGGCCGAAGGCAAATCAACGCTGTATCGCTCTCCCTGGCGCGCGGCCTCTGCCGACAGCCACCCGGATGCGCCCTATGTCATTCGAATTAAGGCGCCCTTGGATGGGGTCACAGTGATCCGCGATCAGGTTCAGGGCGATGTGACAATCCGCAATGATCAATTGGATGACATGATTCTTCTGCGCTCCGACGGCACGCCAGTCTATATGCTAGCGGTGGTTGTGGATGATCACGACATGGGGGTCACCCATGTGATCCGGGGCGATGACCACCTCAACAATGCCGCCCGCCAGATGATGATCTATGACGCCATGGGTTGGGAAACCCCTGTTTGGGCGCATATTCCTCTGATCCATGGTGCAGATGGAAAAAAACTCTCCAAACGCCACGGCGCCCTGGGCGCGCAAGAGTATCAGGCCATGGGCTATTGTGCCGCCGGTATGCGCAACTATCTGGCCCGCCTGGGCTGGAGCCATGGGGATGACGAATTTTTCACCGATGCCCAGGCCAAAGACTGGTTCGGACTGGAGGCAATCGGCAAAAGCCCAGCACGGTTTGATACCAAAAAGCTGGAAAACCTCTGCAGCCAGCACAATGCTGTTAGCGATGACGCTGCATTGCGGCAAGAAATCCAATCCTACCTGATCGCTGCCGGTCAATCACCTCTTGATGACGCTCAGTCAGCAAATCTTGAACGTGCGATGTATTGCCTCAAGGATCGTGCCAAGACATTCCCGGACCTGCTTGAAAAAGCACATTTTATCCTGACTTCACGGCCGGTTGAGCCGGATGAGAAGGCGGCAAAAGCCCTCGTAAATGTATCCGACGGTATACTGAATGAATTGACGCCGCAGTTGCAAAATGCTAGCTGGACGCGTGAAGATCTTGAAGCGCTTCTCAATACATTTGCAGAAGCCCATGACACCAAGTTCGGCAAACTGGCCGCCCCCCTGCGGGCTGTGTTGGCCGGTCGGGCCGCAACACCATCGGTGTTCGACATGATGCTGATCCTGGGCCGTGAAGAAACGATGGCCCGGCTCAACGACGCCACAGGCTGACCCTGTCCTTAACCGGTCAGTAAGCCTGTTCCTATACCACCTCACCTGCGCGATCCGCGCGCAGGTTCTGCCTGCACCGTGCCCGGGATAAAATTCCGGGTATTCGTGCCTGATACAGGAAGGGACATCTATGACCGAGACACAGAAGACCGCAAAGCTCAGCCTGAATGGCCAGGATTATGAGCTTCCCATTTTCTCGCCAACCGCCGGGCCTGATGTTCTGGACATCCGCAAACTCTACGCCCAGGCCGGCGTTTTCACCTATGATCCCGGCTTCACTTCGACGGCCAGCTGCGACAGCACCATCACCTTTATTGATGGCGGCAAAGGCGAGCTTTTGCACCGTGGCTACCCCATTGACCAGCTGGCGTCGCAGTCACACTACCTAGAGGTCTGCTATCTGCTGCTCTATGGTGAGCTGCCCACCGCAACACAGCTGGAAGATTTTGAAGCCCGTGTGACCCGTCACACCATGGTGCACGAGCAGATGCACAACTTCTTCCGTGGTTTCCGCCGTGACGCGCATCCAATGGCCACGCTGGTTGGTGTTGTTGGCGCAATGTCCGCCTTCTATCACGATTCTACTGATATCGCTGATCCGTGGCAGCGCGAAGTTGCTTCGATCCGTCTGATCGCCAAGCTGCCAACCATCGCGGCGATGGCCTACAAATACTCGATCGGCCAGCCGTTCGTTTATCCAAAGAATGATCTCGATTACGCCGCCAACTTCCTGCATATGTGTTTCTCGGTTCCTGCCGAAGACTACAATGTGAACCCGATCCTCAGCCGCGCGATGGACCGGATCTTTACCCTGCACGCGGATCACGAGCAAAACGCCTCGACCTCCACCGTGCGTCTGGCCTCCTCTTCGGGTGCCAATCCGTTTGCCTGTATCGCTGCTGGTATTGCCTGTCTCTGGGGCCCTGCCCATGGGGGCGCCAACCAGGCCTGCCTAGAGATGCTCAAGGAAATCGGTTCTGTTGACCGCATTCCTGAATTCATCGCCCGCGCCAAGGACAAGGACGATCCCTTCCGTCTGATGGGCTTTGGTCACCGTGTTTACAAAAACACCGACCCGCGCGCCACGGTTCTGAAACAATCTGCAGATGAAGTGCTCGAGCTTCTGGGGGTCGAAGACAACCCGCTGCTGCAGGTTGCCAAAGAGCTGGAACAGACCGCGCTGAATGACCCCTATTTCAAAGAGAAGAAACTGTTCCCTAATGTAGACTTCTACTCGGGCATCATTCTCGAAGCTATGGGTTTCCCCACCTCGATGTTCACCCCTATCTTTGCGCTGTCGCGCACCGTTGGCTGGATTTCGCAGTGGAAAGAAATGATCGCAGATCCACAGAACAAGATCGGCCGTCCGCGTCAGCTGTACCTGGGTCAGACCGCCCGCGACTACGTGGATATCGAAAACCGCTGATCGGGCCTGCCGTGGTCCTTTCCAAGCCTCGCCTTTCTGGCGGGGCTTTTTTTGTTTCCGCCCCGACCACGCCACAGAGAGGCAGAGCACTGAGTCGCAAAAGGTCAAAGCCTGGCCTAATTGTGACCATATTCCAGTAAGGCCCGGTCGAAACCGGGTGATCTTGTGTTCATTTTGAGAGATTGGTTCACCAGAGAGAACAATAATCCTTCATCAAAACCATTGTCGTGAGCCTGGTTTGATTTTGATTAGAATGACCCTCTAATTGTCTTGTTACAACACCCCAACCAGAGGTAATTTACACGCAAGATTAATCACTTTCTGGGGGACAATTTTATGGTTTGGATGGCAGCTTTAGGGATCGCCCTGGTGGCAGGGCTCGTACTGATAATTGACGACGACGATGATTCCACTACAGACACCAGCGGTGGGTCTGACACCGATGGCGGTACTGACACCGGTGGCGGCGCGGATATTGACTCCTTTATCGGTGCCAGCGGTGACGATGAAATTGAAGGGGATGATGAGAACAACACCATCCTGGGAAAGAACGGCACTGATACGCTTGATGGCAATGCTGGCGATGACCGCGTCTTTGGGGATGGCGGTAACGATAGCGTACAAGGCGGTGAAGGCAACGACAGCGTTTTTGGCGGCAATGGCGAAGACCTGGTTAAAGGTGGCGAAGATGATGACCTTGTTCGCGGTGGGCGGAATGATGACGTGCTCATCGACTCAACCGGAGCGGATCGGCTTCAGGGCGACGGCGGCGATGATCTGATCGTTGCAAGCGGCACCATGGACGCTGATGCAGCTGCGGCCTTCGAGACAAACCCTGTCCCTGACAATGGTATCGGCAATTTGCTTGACCAGCTGCTCATCGATTTCTCTGCAGACAGCGACACGGAAGGCGATGAAGCCTTTGGCGGGAGCGGAGACGACACTGTGATCTTTGGTGTCAACGACACCGTGGGTGGCGGCAGCGGAGCTGATACTTTTGTGACCGCGTCCTGGCTGGAAGGTCAAGACGCTGCAACGGTGACCGATTTCGATCCAGCCGAAGACCAGCTGATGTACGCATATGACCCTGCAGAGGGTGTACCTGAGCTCACGGTGGAAATGGTAGAAAACGATGATGGCACCACGGACGCAATAGTCTCCGCCAATGGCTCCGAAGTGATCCGCGTTCTAGAACAAGATGATACCTTTGATCTGTCTGAAAACATACTGCTGATCAATGGCGTAAGGGCAGCCTAAACGCGTTTGACCTAAACAGTCTTCCTCTGCCTGCGGTGAACCTGCCAGTTCACCGCAGGCTTTTTTGTCTCCGCAAACCTCTTCCCGGATCCCGACCTCATAAGAAAACCGGCGGAAATGATCCGCCGGTTTTCCTGATTTGACAGAGATTGGGCTTGCTCAGCGTCCTTCGAATTTGGCGCTGCGCTTTTCCAGAAAGGCTGTCACGCCTTCGTTGAAATCACGGCTCTTGCCGCATTCCCCTTGCAAATGGGCTTCAACCGAAAGCTGATCTGGCAGGCTGTTGCCATAGCTGGCACGGATCGCCGTTTTGATGGCGCCAAAGGCCTTGGTTGGACCATTGGCCAGATAGGCCGCACGGGCACGCCAGGTGGCTTCGAATTCACCATCCGGGATGGCTTCCCAGATCATGCCCCAGTCGCTGGCCTGCTTGGCGGAGATCTTGTCGGCAAAAAGCGCCGCACCCATGGCTTTGGCCAGGCCCATCTGACGCGGCAGGAACCAGGTGCCCCCCGCATCTGGCATCAGCCCGATACGGGCAAAGGCCTGCAGGAAATAGGCGCTTTCCGTTGCAATCACCACATCCGCTGCCAGTGCCAGATTGGCCCCGGCCCCGGCCACTGGCCCATTGATCACTGACAGGGTGGGAACCGGGCAATCATAGACCGCTTCCAGCATCGGTGTGTATTCATCCCGCAGGGTGCGCTCCAAGTCCAGATCGCCATTGCCGGAGGCATCGCTCAGATCCTGGCCGGAACAAAAGGCCGCGCCTGCCCCGGTGAGCACGACCGCGCGGGCCTCAGAGGCGGCGCGTTTCATGGCATGGGTGATCTCAGCCCGCATCTGGCCTGTCAGGGCGTTCATCTTGCTCGGGCGGTTCAGTGTGACAACCGCCAGACCATCCTCAAGCGTGTACAGAATTTCCGTGTAATCCATCAAAGCCTCATATCTCTCATGCTCGGGGGCGTGGTTACCCCCCTATTTGCCCGGAACCCTGACGCAAACAACGAAAGACGCAAAGCCGGACCCCGCGTCACAAGACCAAATTGTCACTCATCCAGGATCTTGTTCAAGCGGGCCTGCTCTTCACGACTCAGATCCTGTTCGCCGACTGTCGAGGCCCGTCCACGGCCGCGCATATAACCCGTTGCCACGCCCAGTGCCAAAAGCAACATCAAAGGTCCGGCGGCCCAAAGCATCCAATTTGCACCTGTGGTGGTGGGCCGCAACAGCACATACTCGCCGTAACGCTCGACGACAAAATCGATCACTTCATCGTTGCTGTCGCCCACAACCAGACGTTCACGCACCAGAACCCGCAGATCCCGCGCCAGGTCGGCGTTGGATTCGTCAATGTTTTCATTGCGACAGACCAGGCAACGCAGGTCCTTTGACAATTCACGGGCCCGGGATTCTAGCGCGGGATCCGCCAAAACCTCATCCGGCTGAACTGCCAAAACCGGTTCCGGCAGTGTTGCCACTGCGCCAATCAGCACCAGGGCGAGGGCAAAGGCCCATGTCTTTTGAACAGTCATTCCGCTGCCACCCCTGCTGCTGTCTTGGCGCCACCCTGTCCCTTACCGGCGCCCGCGGCGACACGGAAGCGACGATCGCTCAGGCTCAGGAAGCCACCAAGTGCCATCAGCAGGCAGCCGCCCCAGATCCAATTGGCCAGGGGTTTGATATAGGTGCGCACCGTCCAACCACCGCTATCTTGCTGGTCGCCAATCACCACATAGAGATCGCGCAGCAGACGATAATCGATTGCGGCTTCGGTTGTTGGCATCTTGGCCACGGGATAGTTGCGCTTTTCAGGATGCATCACCGCGACATCATGCCCAGCTTTGGTCACGGTTACAGTTGCCATTGTAGTGAAATAATTCGGTCCACGTGCATTGTCGACACGATCAAGGGTCAACTCATATTCCCCAACGGTAAAGGGCTTACCGATCTGGGCAACGCGGATATCCTCAACCTCCCATGCGGTCAGGCCGGCGATGGCAAAGATGGTGACGCCAAGCCCGGCATGGGCCGTAGCCTTGCCCCAATCGGCACGCGGCAGACGCAGCAGGCGCGACAGGCTGCCGGTGCGCCCCCACAGATCCACCAAAGCCCCAAACACAACCCAGGAGCCCAGAAACAAGCCGATAGGCCCAAGACCAGAGCGCCCGGTCTGCATCGCCCAGGCCAGAACAGCCAAGGCCACTGCCAACAGGAAGACATAACGCAGCTTCTTTATGGTCCGCCCCAGATTGCCGCGCTTCCACGGCAGCATCGACCCGATGGGGAGGATAGCCCCCAAAAGCACCATGAAGGGGGTGAAAGCCGCATTAAAGAAGGGCGGCCCCACGGAGAGTTTCCGGCCAAAGGCCATTTCGGCCACGATGGGCCACATCGTGCCAAAGAAGACCACAAAGCAGCCAACGGCCAGCAAGATGTTATTGGCCACCAGCGCACCTTCACGGCTGACCAGTCCAAAAACACCACGGGCCTGCATCGCCTGGGCGCGGGCGGCAAAGAGCGTCAGAGCCCCGCCGGTAAAGAAAGCCAGGATCATCAGAATAAAGACCCCGCGCTCGGAATCATTGGCAAAGGCATGCACCGAGGTCAGCAGGCCCGAACGCACGATAAAAGTGCCGATCAGCGAAAATCCAAAGGCCAGGATCGCCAGCAGGATGGTCCAACTTTTCAACGATTCCCGTTTCTCGACCACGATGGCCGAATGCAACAGGGCTGCCGCCAGCAACCAGGGCATAAAGGAGGCGTTTTCAACCGGATCCCAGAACCAGAAACCGCCCCAGCCGAGTTCGTAATAGGCCCACCAACTGCCAAGCGCGATACCGATGGTCAAAAAGATCCAGGCGGCCAGCGTCCAGGGGCGCACCCAACGGGCCCAGGCCGCATCAACCCGGCCCTCGATCAGGGCGGCCACGGCAAAGGAAAAGGCCATCGAAAGCCCCACATACCCGAGGTACAAAAACGGCGGATGGAAGGCGAGGCCCGGATCCTGCAGCAGCGGGTTCAGATCCTGCCCATCAAAGGGCGGCACTGCAAGGCGCAGGAAGGGATTGGAGGTAAAGAGGATAAAGGCAAAAAATGCCACCCCGATCGAGGCCTGTACCGCCAAAACGCGCGCCTTCAGGGTCTGCGGCAGTCCACCGCCAAAGACCGAAGCCACCGCGCCAAACAGGGCAACAATCAAGACCCACAGCAACATCGAGCCCTCATGGTTGCCCCAGGTGCCGGATATTTTATAGAGCATCGGTTTGGCGGAATGGCTGTTCAGCATCACCAGCCGCAAAGAGAAATCCGAGGTCACAAAAGCCCAAACTAGGGCGCCAAAGGCAAAGGCGGTAAAGAAGAACTGCGCCTGTGCTGCGGGCTCGGCCACGGCCATCCAGCCAGGCCAGCGTTTATGGGCACCAATCAATGGGACCACCATCTGAACGATAGCAATCATGAAGGCGAGGATGAGGGCGAAATGTCCGAGCTCTGTAGTCATGTCTTTGTCTATAGTCGTTACCGAGTAGCGGGCCAATGGGAAAACCAATGGACCAGGCCGCGTCCCGCCGCCGCAGCGCCTGTCGTTTGGCAAAAATCAGCGCGCCAAAACGACACTCCCCCCGCAAAACAGTGTTTGCGGGGGGAGTGGAATAAACGGGTAGTAGGCAACTTCAGCGGAGCCTGGCTTTAGGTTTCCGGCTCCTGATAGACGCCCTGGGCCTTTAGCGCATCCACAACCTCTTTGGGCATATAGGTCTCATCGTGTTTGGCAAGAATTTCAGAGGCTTCAAAGACTCCGTTCACCAGTTTTCCGGTGCCAACCATGCCTTGGTTCTCTTCAAACAGATCCGGCAAAACACCAACAAAGGTGACAGGCACCGTGGCGCCACCATCTGTCACAGAGAACCGCACGGCCTCACCCTGACCGCGTACCAGGCTGCCCTCCTCTACCAGGCCCCCAATGCGGAACACCTCGCTGGGCGGCGGCGGGGTTTCCGCCACCTGACTGGGCGAGCGGAAATAGTTGATCCCATCCCGCATCGCATAGCCAATCAACCCGGTGGCCACCACCAGGGCAATCGCCGCAAGAGCGATGACCTGAATCCGGCGTTGTTTCTTGAGGTTCTTCATCCCAGAGGCCTTTCGGTGCTGTTACGGGAACAGCGGCGCCATCATCAGCCCCGCAGTCTCGTCTTCACCTAGCATCAGGTTTGCATTCTGCAAGGCCTGGCCGCTGCTACCTTTTGTCAGGTTATCCAGCGCAGCAAAGACAATGGCGCGGCCTTCGATCCGGTCCGCAGCCACACCGATATGGCAGAAATTGGAGCCGCGTACATGATGGGTACTGGGCGCTTCGCCAAACGGCAACACCTCAAGGAAGGGCTCATCGCGATAGGCCTGCTCAAAGCACTGATGGATCGCAGCTGCGTCGCCCTTTACATAGACCGTCGCCAGAATACCCCGGTTGACGGGCACCAGATGCGGGGTGAATTGCACCCTAACTGGACGCCCTGCCAGGGCGGAGAATTCCTGATCAAACTCTCCCAGGTGCCGATGGGTGCCGCCCACCGCATAGGCGTTGTAGCCCTCGCTCAGCTCCGCATGCAGCAGGTTTTCCTTGAGTGCCCGCCCCGCACCAGAGACGGCGCATTTCAGATCCAGAATGATTTCATCGAGATCAATCAGGCCAGAAGTGATCAGCGGACGCAGCGCAAACTGACCGGTAGCCGCGTTGCAGCCGGTACCGGCCACCAGACGGGCAGACTTGATTCCCTCGCGGTAGAACTCGCTGAGGCCATAGACCGCCTCTTCCTGCTGCTCCAAAGCTGCATGCGGGTTGCCGTACCATTTTTCATATTCGGCCGGATCGCGCAGCCGGAAATCCGCCGACAGATCAACCACTTTCAACCCCTTTGGCAGGGCTGCGATCACTTCCTGGCTGGTTTTATGCGGCAGGGCGCAAAAGCACAGGTCGATACCAGAAAAATCAATTTCACTGATTTTGCAAAGCGTTGGAAGCGACATATGACGCAGATGTGGGAAGACCTGCGCCATGGTCAGCCCGGCTTTACGCTCCGCCGCCAGAGCTTTGATTTCGATATTTGGATGGTTCGCAATCAGCCGAACCAGCTCTGCGCCCGTGTAGCCACTGGCGCCAAGAATTGCCACTTTATGGGTCATGTCAGACCTCGCATTGATATGTCTTCGTCAAACTCTCGCATATGGCGAGAGACAATAGGAATGGATGTGGGCTGTCTTTGTCCTGGATCACCTCCCCGGCAGTCACACCGGGGCAGATCGTGACAAAACTCAGGCCGCCTGAAAACGGATTTCTCGTCGGAGAAACTGCGTTGCGCGATCGCTCACACGGGCCGGATCGCCGGTGGTGAAATAGCCACCTTTGCCGGAGCCCTTCATATCCGGGTGCCGCTCCAGATAATCTGCCAGACTGTCCGCCACCAGAGTGCCCTGGCTAAAGACTTTGACCCCTGCCCCCAGCGCCGCCTGGAACTCTTTTTCCATCAAGGGATAATGCGTACAGCCCAGAATCGCGGCCTGGGGTTCTGGCATCTTGCGCTGCAGCGCATCCACATGGCTGCGCACCAGGGCCTCGGCCAGGATCATGTCACCGTCTTCAATGGCATCGACGATGCCGCCGCAGGCCTGGGCCTCGACATCCACACCAATGGCGCGAAAGGCCAGCTCCCGCTGAAACGCGCGGCTGGACACGGTGGCGGGGGTTGCAAACAATGCCACATGTTTGACCTCCACCTCGCGCGGCGGGCTGTTATCGCCCCATTGGCGCTCGGTCAGGGCCTCGATCAGCGGAACAAAGACGCCAAGGACGCGTTTGCCCTCGGGCAGGCCCTCTTCCTGCATCCGGCGCAGCGCTGCTGCCGAAGCGGTGTTGCAGGCCAGAATGACAAGGTCGCAGCCCTTGTCCCACATGTCGGCCACGGCGGCCTTGGTGAGGTTGTAGATATCCTCGGCATCGCGCACCCCGTAAGGCGCCCGGGCGCTATCAGCGTAGTACAGAAAATCCACGTCCGGCAGACGGGACTGGGCGGCGTTCAGGACGGTAAGCCCGCCCAGACCGGAATCAAAGATACCTACGGCCATGATCTCTCTTTCAGGCCTGATGTTCATCAGGCGCGATGTTTCTCCTCAAACTCAAACCCATAGTCATAAGATTTGAGCGGCTTTGGAGACAGCTCATACGTGGCTTTGCGCAGGAAATCCATCATTCCTTTTGTGTCCTTGGCCAGGGGCGTGAGGATATCGCGGCTGATCGGCTTGCCGATCACCACCTTGACCGGGGTATCCACCCTCTTGTTGAACTCCTTGATCAGCAGCCCCATGCGCAGGGTGGAATGCAGATGGCTGGCGATCTGAAACAGACGCGAAGTATGGCCTTCAAAAAACACCGGCACCACAACCGCATCGGATTTGGCGATCATCCGCGCGGTAAAGCCGCGCCAACCGGGATCCATCGGGTGGGAAAAGGGCTTGGCCGCGGTGGAAACCGTCCCGCCAGGGAAGATGCCAATGGCCCCGCCCTGCCCCAGGTAATCAAGCGCTGCCTTGCGGGTCTGAAGATTGGTCTTGAGCGCCTCTTTGGTTTCCGCAAAATCCACTGGCAGGATCACCTTGTTCAGGTCTTCGGCCTTGCGAAAGATTTGATGGGCGAGAATACGGAAATCCCCGCGCGTTTCCGCTAGGATATGGCCCATCATCAAGCCGTCCAGAATGCCATAGGGGTGATTGGCGATCAGGATCACAGGCTTGTCTTTGGGAATGTTGTCCAGGCTGCCGGCTGTCACATCCAGTGTCAGACCGTAGCGGTCGGCCATCACGCTCCAGAAACTGCGGCCATTGGCCACTTCCTGCTCGTAGCCATCCGCACGTTTGATCAATTGCAGACGACCCGTGGTGTTTTCCAGCAGGCGGATCATGGTGCGTCCGGGGGCCGATCCGGCGGAATGGGCGTAGGAGATATCACGGGCGATATGACGAGCTGAGGACAAGAGGGAGCTCCCGAATTTTGGCGACACAGTCTAGGCCGCTTATAAGACAATTTCATAACAGCCACATGACAATAGGCCGGGCCGTTCCCACCAAGGTCAATTGACATAGCCAAATGACATCAGGGGAGGCAACCGATCTGGTCACCTCCCCCTTTCTTTCAGCACATGTGGTGTACGCGAGGCCGTTACTCAGCGGCCTCGGTGAGCGGCGATCCCGCCTGACGCAAAGCAATCAACAGCTCTTCGCGGCGCTTGGCGGCCTTGGTCTCGCTTTCCAGTTTCACCGGACCAAAGCCCCGGATCTGCAGCGGCAGTTCAGCGAGTGCAATCAGCGGCTCAAGGGTGTCGGCACTCGCTTTGGGCAGCCATTCTTTCATGTCGGACTCAAATTGCTTGATCAGCGCCCGCTCCATCTTGCGCTCAGCCGTATAGCCAAAGACATCCAGCGGTGTATTGCGCAGCGGCTTCATCTTGGCCAAGAGGCGCAGCCAACGGGTCATGCCGGGGCCAAATTTGCGCTTTTGCGGACGGCCATTGACCAGCTTGCCGCCAAAGATCGGCGGCGCGAGATTGTAAGAGACCTTCAGATCGCCTTCAAACTCAGCGGCCAGTTTTTCATGGCTCGACAGCAAGAGACGCGCGACTTCATATTCGTCCTTATAGGCCAGGAGCTTGTGATAGCCCTTTGCCACGGCTTCCTTGAGCGCCTTGTCCGAGATGCCGTCCAGCAGTTTGGCATAGCGCTTGGCCAGGCCTGCGCCCTGATAGGCCACCAGCTGATCACTGCGGAAGGCAATGATCTCTTCCAGAGACTTGGGCAGCTCGACCACATTGGCAGGCTTGGCAATCTTGGCGGCCTCGGCAGGCTCCACAATGGCCCAGCGACCAATCTCAAAGGCGCGCAGGTTCCGCTCAACCGCAGCACCGTTTAGGGTGATGGCCTGGGTGATCGCCGCGTGGTTCACCGGGATCAAGCCCTGCTGCCAGGCAGCCCCAAAGACCATCATGTTGGAGAAAATGGAATCTCCCATGGTGGCACGGGCCAGCTCAGAGGCATCGAACAGCGACAGATCATCCCGCAGACGCGCCTGAAGAGCGACCTGCAAGCGGTCGGTGGGCAGGTTGAAATTGGTGTCGCGGGTAAAGTCTCCGGTGATGATTTCGTGGCTGTTGACCACGCCGCCGGTCTGGCCGGTTTTCATCAAGCCGATGGTCTTGGCACCTGCGCTCACCACCAGATCGCCGCCGATCAGCGCATGGGCTTCACCAGTGGCGACGCGAATGGCGCTGATGTCTTCGGGCCGTTTTGCCAGACGGCAGTGGATATGCACCGCGCCGCCCTTTTGCGCGAGGCCGGCCATTTCCATCATGCCAGCGCCCAAGCCATCAATCTGAGCCGCCTGTGCCAGCACTGCGCCAATGGTCACAACGCCAGTGCCGCCAACGCCAGTGATCACCACGTTATGGGTGCCACTGATCTCGGGCAGCTTGGGTTCGGGCAGATCCGGCAGGTTCAGCTCGGCTGTGGCCTCTTTACGGATCTTGGCGCCCTCGACCGTCAGGAACGACGGGCAAAAACCGTTGACGCAAGAGAAATCCTTGTTGCAGGAGCTTTGATCAATCGCCCGTTTGCGGCCCAGTTCTGTCTCTTTGGGCACAATCGACACGCAGTTGGACTGAATACCGCAATCACCGCAGCCTTCGCAGACGTCCGGGTTGATAAAGACCCGCTGATCGGGATCGGGGAACAGACCCCGCTTGCGACGGCGACGCTTTTCGGCGGCGCAGGTCTGGATATAGATGATGCCAGAGACACCCTCGACCTGTTCAAATTCCTTTTGCACCTCCATCAGCTCGGCACGTTCATGCATCCGCATGCCAGCAGGGAACAGCTTGGCGTCGACATCTTCCTTGTCGTCATAGACCACCGCGATGGTCTTCATCCCCATGGCTTTCAGCTCATGTGCAATCTGATGGGCGGTCAATCCGCCCTCGGCCTGCTGACCGCCGGTCATTGCAACCGCATCATTATACAGGATTTTATAGGTAATATTGGTGCCCTCAGCCAGGGCGGCCCGAATGGCCTGAACGCCGGAGTGGTTATAGGTACCATCGCCGAGGTTCTGGAACACATGGGTCCGCTTGGAAAAGGGTGCCTCACCGATCCAGTTGGCGCCCTCTGCCCCCATATGGGTAAAACCGGTGGTTTCACGGTCCATCCACTGCACCATGAAGTGACAGCCAATACCGGCATAGGCACGGCTGCCCTCGGGCAGTTTGGTCGAGGAGTTATGCGGGCAACCCGAACAGAAATAGGGCAGACGTGCCGCGATCTCTTCTGCGTTGTCCGCCCGCTTGGCATCATCCAGCGCGGCCAGACCCGCCTTGACCGCCTCGGTATCACGACCTTCCTCAATCAGGATGCCGCCAAGTTTCTCGGCAATCATGATCGGGTCAAGCGCATATTTGGTTGGGAAAAGCTCTTCGCGATCGGCGGTACCTACGCCCCCCTTGTACCAACCATAGACCCGGCGGCCGCGACGGTCGTCAAAGATCGCTTCTTTGATTTGCACCTCGATCAGCTTGCGCTTCTCCTCGACAACCACAATCAAATCAAGGCCTTCGGCCCAGGTGTTGAAGCCCTTCATATCCATCGGCCAGGTCTGCCCCACCTTATAGGTGGTGATGCCCAGACGCTCTGCCATGGCCTCATCGATGTTGAGCAAGGACATGGCGTGCACCAGATCCAGCCAGTTTTTGCCAGCTGCTACAAAACCGATCTTGGCACCGGGTTTCCCCCAGACGCGCTTGTCCATCTTGTTAGCATGGCTAAAGGCTTCGGCGGCGAAACGTTTGTAATCGATGATCCGGTCTTCCTGCTGAAAGCGGTCATCGGCCAGACGGATGTTCAGCCCCCCTTCCGGCATCTCAAACTCGGGACGCACGATCTGCATGCGGTCTGGATCGCCATCCACCACCGACGTCACCTCGATGGTGTCTTTCATCGTCTTTAGGCCAACCCAAAGCCCGGAGAACCGGCTCAGCTCATAGCCATAGATGCCGTAGTCCAGGATCTCCTGAACGCCTGCGGGGCTAACAATGGGGAGGTAGCAATCCAGCAGCGACCATTCCGACTGGTGCAGCACGGTGGAGCTTTCGCCGGTGTGGTCATCGCCCATCGCAACCAACACACCACCGTTTTGGGAGGTGCCCGCCATATTTGCATGACGGAAGGCATCGCCCGAGCGGTCAACGCCGGGACCCTTGCCGTACCACAAGCCAAAAACCCCGTCATATTTGCCTTCGCCACGGGTCTCTGCCTGCTGCGCACCCCAGAGCGCCGTGACAGCGAGATCCTCATTGAGACCGTACTGGAAGGTCACATCCGATTCAGTGAGCGGCTTTTTTGCCCGCTCCATCTGCATATCGACAGCGCCCAGCGGTGATCCACGATACCCGGTCACCAGACCCGCCGTGTTCAATCCGGCTGCTTTGTCGCGGGCCTTCTGCATCATCATCAGACGCACCAGAGCCTGGGTCCCATTCAGCATGATGGGTGATTTGCTCAGGTCATATTTGTCATTCAGAGAGATCTTTTGCGTGCTCATCCGGGCCTCCCAACCATAAATTAGCTTGCAGTGCTTGATCCTACAATAGGTCATAATTGCTGACCTGTATAGGCGGTTTTTTTCTTTTCCCTGACGTAGGCATGGAAAATTGAAACAAAACTATGATTTATGTAGTCTGCCAAAGACTGATCGAAAGAGACGGGTATGGATTGGGATAAGCTCAGAATTTTTCACGCCGTTGCCGATGCCGGCAGCCTGACCCATGCCGGGGACAAATTGAACCTGTCCCAATCTGCGGTCAGTCGCCAGGTGCGCGCGCTTGAGGAAAGCCTCAACGCCACCCTGTTTCACCGCCATGCGCGGGGGCTGATTCTCACCGAACAGGGGGAGCTGCTGTTTGACGCCACCAAATCTATGTCTGCCCGGCTGGAGGCCGCCTCGGCCCGCATCCGCGACAGCGAAGAAGAGGTCTTTGGTGAGTTGCGGGTCACCACCACCTTTGGCTTTGGCACATTGTGGTTGGCGCCACGGCTGACCAAGCTGTTTGAACAGTATCCCAACCTCAAGATCGACCTGATGCTGGAGGAGCGGGTTCTCGACCTGCCCATGCGCGAAGCAGATGTTGCCATCCGGATGAAAGAGCCAAGCCAGGCCGATCTGGTCCGCAAACGACTAATGACGGTGCGCATGAAGCTCTATGCCTCGCGCAAATACCTCGATCTGAATGGCACGCCGGAAACGGCAGAAGACATCAAGGACCACCGGCTGATCTGCCAAAACCAGCGCTCGGCGCAGGTGGGCTCTGCCTCGATCCTGGTGCAAAGGTTGCTGACCCACAATCCAGGATCGCTGCTGACCGTCAATAACTACTTTGGCGTTTTGCAGGGGGTTTTGCATGATCTCGGCATAGGGATTCTGCCGGACTATGTGACCGAAGATTTCCCGGATTTGGTGGAGGTTTTCCCTGAAACAGAAAACAACGGGGTCCCAGTTTACCTGGCCTACCCAGAGGAATTGCGCCATTCGCAGCGCGTTTCCGCCTTCCGCGACTTTGTCCAGACCGAGATCATGGCCCACCGCAAACACATGAAAGAGCTTGGGAAATTGTAAGCTGCGGCCAGCCGTTGACGAGCCATGCAAAAAGTGCATAGCGGCAATGCCATTTCACAAGCACTAAACATCTTGAAGGGTCAGCATCATAGCCCTAAATGGAGCCTATGAAGACGGAGGCAAACGCCTCTCTTCATACCTCCCTGTTGGACTTCGGCCGAGCTTAGTGCTCGGCCTTTTTTTTGCTCAATCGCCCCGCAGGGCAAGGCTTGCACCCCTAATCTCCGCCCTCTTTCTGCATCTGCCTGAAATTGATGCAGTCAAAGACCTCGACGGTTAAGGCGGCGGCACTCTGTAAATATGCAGGCCTGAGCCAAATCGACGCGATAGGGCTTTGAGATACCCCCTTCCCCATTGGGCCTGGTTGCTCTAAAAGCCGCCTCAGTAGCACCATGGGGGGCCATATCGCGCCATGCAAGAACCAGCCATTACATCCGAACTGATCGCAAGCCACGGCCTGAGCGCCGACGAATACGACATGATCCTCGAGATCATCGGACGCGAACCCAGCTTCACCGAACTTGGCATCTTCTCGGCCATGTGGAACGAGCATTGTTCCTATAAGTCGTCCAAGAAATGGCTGCGCACCCTGCCCACCGATGGGCCTCAGGTGATCTGCGGCCCTGGCGAGAACGCCGGCATCGTCGACATCGGCGACGGCGACGCCGTGGTATTCAAAATGGAAAGCCACAACCACCCCTCTTATATCGAACCCTACCAGGGCGCGGCCACCGGTGTTGGCGGCATTCTGCGCGATGTCTTTACCATGGGCGCCCGCCCCATCGCCTCGATGAACTCACTCTCCTTTGGCGAGCCCGCGCACCACAAAACCCGCCAGCTGGTCAACGGCGTAGTCGAAGGCATCGGCGGCTATGGCAACTGCTTTGGCGTGCCCTGCGTTGGCGGCGAAGTTCGCTTTCACCCCGCCTACAATGGCAACTGCCTGGTCAATGCCTTTGCCGCAGGCCTGGCCAAAACCGACGGCATCTTCTACTCCGCCGCTTCCGGCGTTGGCATGCCGGTGGTGTACCTTGGCGCCAAAACCGGCCGTGACGGCGTGGGCGGTGCCACCATGGCCTCGGCCGAATTCGACGACACCATCGAAGAAAAGCGCCCCACTGTTCAGGTTGGCGACCCTTTCACCGAGAAACGCCTGATGGAAGCCACGCTGGAGCTGATGCAGACCGGCGCGGTGATCTCGATCCAGGATATGGGTGCGGCTGGTCTGACCTGCTCGGCCGTGGAAATGGGTGACAAGGGTAAACTGGGGATCAAGCTGAACCTCGAAGACGTGCCCCAGCGCGAAGAAAACATGACCGCCTACGAGATGATGCTCTCGGAAAGCCAGGAACGCATGTTGATGGTGCTGAAGCCCGAGCTCGAAGCGGATGCGCGCGCCGTGTTTGAAAAATGGGACCTGGATTTTGCAATCGTGGGTGAAACCATCGCTGAGGACCGGTTCCTGATCCTGCACAATGGCGAGACCAAAGCCGATCTGGTGCTGTCCAAACTGGCCTCCACCGCGCCAGAATATGACCGCCCCTGGGTGGCCACGCCTGCGGCAGAGCCGCTGACGGATGCGGATGTGCCCACCATCGATCCGATTGACGGGCTAAAGGCATTGCTGGCTTCACCCAACTATGGCGGCAAACAGTGGGTCTATGAGCAATATGACACCACCGTCATGGGCGATACCGCCCGCCGTCCCGGTGCCGGTTCCGGCATCATCCGCGTGCATGGCACCGACAAGAGCCTGGCCTTCACCTCGGATGTAACCCCGCGCTACGTCAAGGCCAACCCGGTTGAGGGCGGCAAGCAGGCGGTGGCCGAGGCCTATCGCAACCTGACAGCTGTGGGCGCCAAGCCCCTAGCCACAACCGACAACCTGAACTTTGGCAACCCCGAAAAGCCCGAGATCATGGGCCAGTTTGTGGGCGCCATTCAGGGCATCGGCGAGGCCGTTGCCGCGTTGGACATGCCCATCGTTTCGGGCAATGTCTCGCTCTATAACGAGACCGATGGTCAGGGCATTCTGCCCACGCCAACCATCGGCGCCGTTGGCTTGATTGCCGCTGGCGAAGAGGCGATCACCGGCGAAGCCCGCGATGGCCATGTGGCCCTGTTGATCGGTGAAACCATCGGCCATCTCGGCCAGTCTGCCCTACTGGCAGAGGTGTTCAACCGCGAAGACGGCGACGCCCCAGCGGTGGACCTGGACGCGGAAAAGCGCAACGGTGAATTCATCCGCGCCAACCGCGAATGGATCAAGGTCTGCACCGACCTTTCTGATGGCGGCCTGGCGATGGCGGCCTTTGAACTGGCTGAAGAAGGCGGCGTGGGCGTACAGATCGACGCCGGCGACACCCCGACCCTGTTTGGCGAAGACCAGGGCCGCTATCTGGTAGCCTGCAACTTTGACCAGGCCGAAGCGCTGATGCTGGCCGCCGGTCAAGCTGGCGTTACCGTCACCGCGATCGGCCGCTTCACTGGCGACAGCGTCAAGATCGGCGGCTCCGAAGCCCCTCTGGCGGAGCTGCAAGAGGTCTTCCGCTCAAGCTTTGCCAGCGCAGTCGCCTAAGGGACTTGGCGGCCCCTTTTTAGGGGTCAAAAACAAGACGATCTGGGTGGGGTGGCACAGTCACCCCACCTTTTCTTTTTGAGTTGAGGACCCCCGCTCGTGCAACTGCCGGAGTTAAAAGAGGATTGCAGCCGCTGCGCAGCCCTGTGCTGTCTTGCCTATCCTTTTGAAGCTGAAGAGGATTTTGCTCTCCTGAAGGAGCCAGATCACCCCTGCCCCAATCTGGGACAGGATTTCCGTTGCACGATCCATGCCGATCTGATCCCCTGCGGCTTTGGCGGCTGCGTCGCCTATTCCTGCGCTGGCGCTGGCCAAAGGGTGACGCAAATTCTGTTTGACGGCGAAACCTGGCAAGAGGATCCTGATCTGCTGCATCACATGACCTATGCCCTGCGCGTGCTGCGCCCCATTCACGAGGCTCTGCTGGTGCTGCAAGAAATCGCGGCACTCGATCTGCCAGCTGAATCGCGGGCAAAATGTTCAGCCCTGACCCTGGCCCTGTGCCCGGAAGATCCCAAAACCATATGGGATTTTGAGCAAGACCACCTGCAAGAGGCCCTGGCCGAACTGCCGGATTTTGTTGAAACCATCGCAGATTTTGCACTGGGCGCCACCTAATCCTGCTTGCACAGCCCCCCACAGCAACCTACATTTTTGGAAATGAGTAAAAGGACGACCCCGGATGCCAATGCAAGCCCAAGAAATCGAAGACCTGCTGCGCGAGACCTTTCCTGATGCGGAAATCCAGGTCGCAGGCCATGACGGCGTGCATATGTCTGCCATGGTGGTGGACGAGAGCTTTCGCGGCAAGAACCGGGTGCAGCAGCAGCGGGCCGTCTATGCTGCGCTCAAAGGCAAGATGGATGGCTCCAATGGCGAGCTGCACGCCCTGGCCCTGACCACCAAAGCCCCTGAGTGAGTGAAATCCTGGTCGCAGCCACGGCTCTGATCGCACTTGCGATTTGGATCTTTTTCGAACTCGAACCCTATATCGAACAATACCGCCATAGGCGGAACCGTCAAAAGGACATCTAGACATGAGCGACGCACAGAGCCGCATCGATGAGACCGTAAAAGCCAGCGACGTGGTGCTCTTTATGAAAGGCACCAAGGAAATGCCACAGTGCGGGTTTTCCTCGCGCGTGGCAGGCGTGTTGAACTACATCGGCGTTGAGTACACCGATGTGAACGTCCTGGCCGACGAAGAGATCCGCGCCGGCATCAAAGAATATTCCGACTGGCCCACCATCCCACAGCTCTACATCAAGGGCGAATTTGTCGGCGGTTGCGATATCATCACCGAGATGACCCTCTCGGGTGAGCTGGACGGCATGTTTGCCGACAATGAAATCGCCTTTGACAAAGATGCCGCAGACAAGATCCGCGAAGCAAACGGCTAAGGACGGCTGATCGCCCTGAGTGCAGATCCCTGCAACCGGGACAGGCCCCAGAAGAAAACAAAGCCCCTTCCAGCACAAAGCGGAAGGGGCTTTTTTAGGTCTAGGGAAGGTCTAGCAGACCTATTGGGCTGCGGAATTTTCTTCGATCTGCTGGGCCAGAGATTCTGCCCGCGCGGCGAGTTCTGCCAGTGTTTCCGGCACCTGCGGCGGCACCACCGGCACCTCGATGCGCTCAGGCTCAGGCGGGGGCGTGTTTTTCAAAGCCTCCAATTCAGCCACGCGTTCCGCCAGTTCGGCCTCGACCTCCTTGATGCGATCCTCCACCGCAGCGGTTTTATCCGCAAGCATCAAACCTGCCATCAGCAGCATCCGTGCCTCGGGCATCCGACCGATTTGATCCGACAGAACCTGGGCTTCATCATCCAGCATCTTGGCGGCGGAATGTAGATAGCTTTCTTCTCCCAGCTGGCAAGAGACTTCAAAGCCGCGGCCACCGATATGAATGGTTACTTCGGGCATCAGACTTCCTCTCCTTCCGGCAGGTTTTGTGCATTGGCCAAGAGCGGTTCCAATTTGGTAAGAACCGCGTTCACCTGGGCCTGGTCCCTGGCCTGAGACTCGCGCAGCGCTTCATTGGTGCTGAGCAATTCCTGATTGGCCTGGCGCAATTCATCCAGCTGCACCTGAAGCCTGTCATCCTGGGGGGGTGCAACGGCCGCGGCAGAGGCCTGAGCTTCGGCAAGCTGGGCCTTCAACGCATTCAGTTCGGCCTGTAACGCCGCCTGATCCACCGCATCGCCCAAATCGCCAGCGGCCTCCCCCGAGACCTCCTCAATCTGAGCCATCAGCTGTTGGTTGGTCGCTTTCAAATCGGAGAGTTCAGTCTCCAGGGCCTCTTTTTCCGCAGCCAGACCGTTGCCAGCACTTTCCAAAGCGCCCTTCAGCCGGGTCACTTCCAGTTTCAGCGCATCTTTTTCATCGGTGTTACCGACCTCATTGCGCAACAATTCCAACTCGGCCTGCAGCGCTTCCATGTCACCATTGTCGGCTGCTGGGGCTGCCTGCTCTGCCTCTTTCAGGCGGTCGTGCAGCACCTTTACCCGCTCTTCGAGTTGCGCATTAGCGGTTTTTTCTTCTTCCAGAGCAAGCTCCAGATCAGAATTATCCGCAGCGGCACGAGCCTCTTCCTGAGCTTCGGCCCGGGCCTGCTCCAGTTGCACGACCCCGGTTCCGATCCGCTCCATGGCCGCCAAAATGCGCCCCTGCAACTCTTCGATCTGCGTCATACCTGTCCCTCACCCCTCATCAGTTCTGCTGGCGCTTGTCGCCCTGTCTCTTCCGGCATTTCGAAGTAGCCAGCGCGAATCGCTCTGCCACAGCTCCATTGCCAACAGCTTAACGAAGTCAGGAGTAAAACACCCCCTCTTTGCTTTCAAGCACTTGCAGCACTCAGTTCGTCTTACCGGCGGGGAATGGCGTAGAAAGCTTGATCTTTGGGCTGTCACTGCTATTGAGCGGCTAACCCGCCTGGTAACCCAAAGGAAAACTTCAGTGGATCTGACAGCCCTGCGCACCGCCAACCCCGACCATTGGAACAAGGCCGCCGCCATCCGCGCGCTGGCCCTCGATGCCGTCGCCGCCGCCAATTCCGGCCACACAGGTATGCCCATCGGCATGGCCGATGTTGCGACCGTTTTGTTCGAAAAGCACCTGAAGTTTGATGTCGCCGCGCCGCAGTGGCCCGATCGTGATCGCTTCATCCTCTCTGCCGGTCACGGCTCGATGCTGATCTACTCCCTTTTGTACCTCTGCGGTGACAAACAGGTGACACTGGATCAGATCAAAAACTTTCGTCAGATGGGCGCTCAGACCGCAGGGCACCCTGAAAACTTCCTGCTCGACGCGGTTGAAACCACCACTGGCCCCCTGGGTCAGGGGATTTCCAACGCCGTTGGCTTTGCCATGGCCGAAGAGATGCAGCGCGCCCAGTATGGCCGCAAAATCGTTGATCACCACACCTATGTCATCGCAGGCGATGGCTGCCTGATGGAAGGCATCAGCCAAGAGGCCATCGGTCTGGCCGGGCGTCATTCGCTGGGCAAGCTGATTGTGCTGTGGGACAACAACAACATCACCATCGACGGCACGGTGGAGCTGTCGGATCGCACCAACCAGGTGCAGCGCTTCCGCGCCTCTGGCTGGCAGGTGATCGAAATCGACGGACATGACCCCGTTGCCATTGATGAGGCGCTGACCGCGGCTAAGAAATCGAAGAAACCTTCGATGATTGCCTGCAAAACCCATATCGCTCTGGGCCATGCGGCACAGGACACCTCCAAGGGCCACGGCGCGCTGACCGATGCAGATCAGATGGCCGAGGCCAAAGCGGCCTATGGCTGGACCACAGGTCCCTTTGAAGTGCCCGCCGAGATCAAATCCCAGTGGGAAGCCATTGGCGCCCGTGGCGCTGATGAGCGTGCCGCCTGGGAATCCCGTTTCGCTGAGACCTCGCAGCAGAAACAGGACCGCTTCAACCGCGCCTATGCGCTGGATGCCCCCAAGAAACTCTCGGCCACCGTCAAGGCACTGAAAAAGCAGGTCTCAGAGGAACAGCCAAAGGTTGCCACCCGCAAAGCCTCGGAAATGGCGCTGGCGGCGATCAACCCGATCATGCCGGAAACGGTTGGTGGATCCGCTGACCTGACCGGCTCCAACAACACCAAGACCGGCGATCTGGGTGGCTTTGACACCGATAACCGCAAGGGCCGCTATGTCTATTGGGGCATCCGCGAGCACGGTATGGCCGCCGCGATGAACGGCATGGTCCTGCACGGCGGTATCCGCGCCTATGGTGGTACCTTCTTCTGCTTCACCGATTATGCCCGTCCTGCGATGCGTTTGGCCGCCCTGTCCAAGATCCCAACAGTGTTTGTCATGACCCATGACAGCATCGGCGTTGGCGAAGATGGTCCAACCCACCAGCCGGTCGAGCATCTGGCAATCTGCCGCGCAACACCAAACACCTATGTGTTCCGCCCAGCGGATGCGGTGGAAGCTGCCGAGGCGTGGGAAATTGCCCTGACCGAAAAGGAAACACCTTCGGTCATGGTGCTCACCCGGCAGAACCTGCCCACCGTGCGCACCGAGCACAAGCTGAGCAACCTCACTTCCAAAGGCGCCTATGTGCTGGCCGAAGCCGAAGGTAAGCGTCAGGCCATTCTGATTGCCACCGGTTCCGAGGTCTCTCTGGCGATGGAAGCCAAGGCCCAGCTCGAAGCCCAAGGCATTGGCACCCGCGTGGTCTCCATGCCATCGATGGAGCTTTTCGCCCAACAAGACGAAGCCTACCGCCGCAAGGTCCTGCCTGCAGGTCCTGTGCGTGTCGGCATCGAAGCAGCTGTCCGCGCCGGCGGTTGGGATCGCTGGTTGATGGGCGAGCGCGGCCAGGACAAAAAGGCCGGGTTCATCGGCATGGACCGCTTTGGTTCTTCTGCTCCAGCTGGCGAATTGTTTGAGAAATTCGGCATCACCGCCGAGGCCACCGTCGCCAAGGTGAAAGAGCTGCTGGGTTAAGCCCTGCACATGTCAGAACAAGAAGGGGCGCCAATGGCGCCCTTTTTCATGTCTGCTCTTTGTCTTCGTTTAACGCAGTGAGAGCCTTCCGCGCATAGTCCACCCGAAACTCATACTCACCGCGTGCCACAACGATCTCTGGTGGTTCAATGCGCATGGCGAGAAAAGCCTGCCTCAAATGGGTGCCGGACAAGGGAATATAGTCGGGGCTTTCTCCTGAAATCCTGTTGTACAAACGTCCCCCAAACCACCCTGCCCGCCCTGCTGCGGCTTTGGCCGTGGCCAGGCGAAAGTGCAAAAATCCCTTCAACTGATCTGCATCCAAAGGCATCTGATCGGCGGCTCTACTCAGAGCAGAAATCGGCGATGCTACTCCGCCTAACACAGCTTCATTCCCCCCCAATTGGGTCGGCGAAGGTCCCGATAGAACCCGGATTATTGGTTTTCTTGGGGGATTGGTCATCTTATGCGCGGAAATCTAAAGCGAGCACTGACGCGGAGTTCAGCAGACCGCGTGGTCAAAAACGCGGTCCACGAGCCAGTAAATTATTTCGCATATGAGGCCAAATCAAAGGTTTCGTGAACCATCAAAAAATTCAAACCCTGTAGCAGATCCTGCCCCTGCTCCAAGCTCGCTACGATGATGTCTCGCTCAACTGGGATGGTCAGGTCTTCGACCCTGTAGATCTTATAGCCCTGCTCAGAGAAGATATCAAAAACGGCCAGAAAATCCTTATTCAGCTCACCACTGGCGCGGTGATCCGACAGACCACTCTCAATCATGAAGACCGGCTTTTGCTCCGCATCAAAGATACCCTGAGCGCCTTTCAGAACCTCCAGCTCGAAACCTTCGACATCGATCAGAAAGAAACTGCGTTGGGTAAGGGCTGCCGTGGGAATCAGATCGTCGATGCGCCGGATATCCACCTTGAAGGACAGGCTCTTGGGATTGCGCGCCCAGCCCTGAACCAAAGAGGCCCCCGTGCCGACGCCAAAAATCTCGGCCTGCCCGGTTTCGCCGCCACAGGCATTGGCGTGGACTGTGGCACCATTTTCATACCCGTTCAGTTCCAGGTTTTTGCGCAATAGGCTGACATTGTCAGGCACCGGCTCAACTGCAATGGCAGGAACGCCCATGCTCTGTGCCAGGCAGACATAGTAGCCATAGTTAGCACCGATATTCACGAAGAGGTCTGCGCGAGACAGGAAACTTTGAATCAGCTTGGTTTCTTCTTCTTCAAAACCACCTGATTGCATCACCTCGGGGCCGATGAATTTGAAGCCCAAGGGCGTCTCAACGGCGGGACGTTTGTGAATGCGATTGCCGCGCCGCGCCCGGAGTTTTCCTCTGACCCAGTCCAATACCATCTAATGTCTCCCAAAATTCATAAATTGCAGGCATTCCTGATCAGCCTTTGGCAAAGAACCGCGACAAGGCCAAGACAGCCGGTATCAGCACAAATCCAAGGGCAACACCAAAAACACCATCCATGGCGGCCTTGGCGCTCCATTCCACAAACCCGGTCCAGGCCTCTGGCACCATATGACCGACCGCATAGGCCCAATCATGGATGTGGTGACCCAACCAGCTAAAGCCCAGAACCTCCAGCCCATGAATGATGATCGAACCGCCCACCCAGAGCATTGCTGCGGTGCCCACCACAGAGAGGATCCACATCAACACAGGCATAAATTTGACCAAGCCACGGCCCAGACCGCGCCCGATGGGGGTCGGCGCATTCCCTGCAAGAAACAGGCCGACGTCATCCATTTTGACAATCACCGCCACAGATCCATAGACCGCCACAGTCACACCAATGGCAACCACCGCAAGCGTCGCCGCCTGCATCCAGACATTCGGAGCTTCGATCGCAGCCAGCGCAATCGTCATGATCTCGGCTGACAGAATAAAGTCGGTCTTGATGGCGCCTTTGATCTTCTGCTCTTCCAGATGGCCGGGGTCCTTGATGCTCATGTCCTGCTCAATCTCGTGGCTGGCATGGGGAAAGAGCACGTGAAAAACTTTCTCGGCCCCTTCAAAGCACAGGTAACTGCCCCCAAGCATCAATAACGGCGTGATCGCCCAGGGGGCAAAATTGGCCAAGAGCATTGCCACAGGCATTAGCAAGATCAGTTTGTTAAACAGCGAGCCGCGCGTGATGCGCCAGATGATCGGCAATTCGCGCGCAGGCGCAAAACCCTGCACATATTTCGGCGTCACTGCGGCATCATCAATGATCACGCCGGCAGTCTTGGCCCCGGCCTTGCCTGCCGCAGCCGCGACATCATCCACCGAAGCTGCCGCCACTTTGGCAATGCCTGCGACGTCATCCAATAAGGCCAGCAAACCGCTCATGTCGAAATACCCTTTTCCCCGGCAGAATAATTCCCTGCAACCTACCCGATCTGCGCGCGGAGACAAGCGTTAGCGCCACCGAGCCGCAGAGCATTATTTCCGTTAACGCCACCGGGGCAAACCGTTAACGCCACCGGGGAGGTTTTGCGCTAACAGGCTGTGTTTTCGTCATATTTGCCCCTTTAGCAGGAAACCAATGACGTCTATACGCGACGGCAAGATTAGCTCGCCTGGAGACATGCTCATGACCATCAAAGTCGGGATCAACGGTTTTGGCCGCATCGGCCGCTGCACCCTGTCACACATTGCCGCCTCGGGGCGCGATGATATCGAAGTTGTCAAAGTCAACGCGACCGGCCCGCTGGACACAGCAGCTCACCTGATCAAATACGACTCTGTGCATGGTCGCTTCCCAAATGAAGTCACCGTCGGCGAAGGCACCTTGAATCTGGGTCGCGGCGACATGCAGATGTTCTCGACCTATGACATGGACGCGCTGGACTGGTCCGGCTGTGACGTGGTTCTGGAATGTACCGGCAAATTCAACGACGGTGAAAAGGCCAAGGCGCATCTGGCGCGCGGCGCAGGCAAGGTTCTGCTTTCCGCCCCCGGCAAAAACGTCGACAAGACCATTGTCTTTGGCGTCAACGACAATGAGCTGGAGACGGGTCACACCATGATCTCCAACGGCTCTTGCACCACCAACTGCCTGGCCCCGGTTGCCAAGGTGCTGAACGATGCCTTTGGCATTGAATCCGGCATCATGACCACCATCCACGCCTACACTGGGGACCAGCCCACCCTGGACCGCCGTCACGATGATCTGTATCGCGCCCGCGCCGCAGCCATGTCGATGATCCCCACCTCCACCGGTGCCGCCAAGGCCCTGGGTGAAGTGCTGCCAGCCCTGAAGGGCAAGCTGGACGGGTCAGCTGTTCGTGTGCCAACGCCAAATGTATCTGCAGTTGATCTGACCTTTGTGGCGCAAAAAGGCGTCACCGAAGAGCAGGTGAATACGGCAATCGCCGAAGCGGCCTCAGGGTCAATGAAGGGCGTATTGGGCTACACCGAAGAAAAACTGGTCTCCACCGATTTCAACCACACCGAAGAGAGCTCGATCTTTGCAGCCGACCAGACCAAGGTCATCGGCGGCCGTTTGGTACGTGTTCTGGCCTGGTATGACAACGAGTGGGGCTTTAGCTGCCGCATGGCCGATGTCGCTGTTGCGATGGGTCGCCTGAGCTAAGGCGCCAAGGCCTGGTAGTTTCTGGCTAAGGCCAAGACACTCTTGAGATTTTTCACCCGCTCAGGCATATCTGAGCGGGTGTTTCTTTTTGGCGAGACCCCATGACACCGAAAATTGCAAACTGGCTTGGCCTATTGTTGGTCCTTGGTATCCTTGCCGATCTGTTTCTTGCCGACGGGACGAACCTGCTGTTCCTGGCCAAAAAAATGTATGAACTGATGGATTGGATCGCCTTTTGGCGATAGCAGCCCGCCGGAGGTGGCGCCCGCAACGAGACGGCAGGTCAGCTCCTGCCCGTCAAAATAAAAAGGCGCGGCTGCAGATGCGCCACGCCTTTGAACGACTGTTTTAGACCAGTTGCGGCCAGATTGGTGAACCCTCAGGTTTTTCCCAGCTGCTTTTTCAGCTGCGCGAGCACCTGCGGCGTGACAAAGCTGGAAACATCCCCATCCAACCGGGCGATTTCCTTGACCAGTTTGGAAGCAATGGCCTGGTGCCGCGCCTCTGCCATCAAAAACACGGTTTCGACCGAACTGTCGAGCACCCGGTTCATGCCAACCATCTGGTATTCATACTCAAAGTCTGCAACAGCACGCAGCCCCCGCACGATGATCTGAGCGCCCACGTCGCGGGCACAATCAATCAGCAAGTTTTCAAAGGGATGCACCACGATCTCGGTGCCGGTCTCGGCGCTCAGTTCCGCACATTCCGCCTTGATCATGGCGACTCGTTCTTCCAGCGAGAACAGCGGCCCCTTGTCGCGATTGATCGCAACCCCAATGACCAGTTTATCCACCAACGCACTTGCGCGGCGAATAATATCGATGTGACCCAAAGTGATGGGATCAAAAGTCCCTGGATACAAGCCGATACGCGTCATTGGCCCCTCCTGACAATTCGCAGTTTCTGTCTAAGCTATGGCCCAGACCAAACAGCCTAAGCCCTAGGGATGCAAGAGGGGGAAAATACGCAGAGCGCCATTCCTGCGCGTCATCTGGTCGCGACCCTACGTTCCTTGTGACGCTCAGACAGAGCTAGCCCTGCCCCGAGCGTTCCAGGGCCCGCAAACATCCGGTTCATACGAGGGCAGAGCCCCTGCAGTCGCAGCCATGATGCCAGATCGGGGTGCAGGATAGACGTCCAGGGATCAATGCCCCATGATCATGCCTTCCAGCGCGTCTTTTTCCATGGCGATTTCTGCCAGCTGCGCCTTGACCACGTCCCCCAGGGAGACCAGGCCAACCATCTTGCCCTCTTCAACCACTGGCATGTGGCGGAAACGCCCTTCGGTCATCTGTTTCAGGATGTCCTCGACATTGGATTGGCTGGAGCATGTCACCAGCTTTGTGGTCATATAGGCGCTCACAGGTTTTTGCAGACAACCCGAGCCACTGGTGCCCAGCTCCCGGACGATGTCACGCTCTGACAGGATGCCGTCGGCTGTTTGGCCATCAGAAGAAACAACCACCGTACCGATCCCCTTGTCCGAAAGCAGAGCTGCTGCATCAGCAACGGACGCATCTGGGGCCACGGTCACAACTGCGGCACCCGCCTTGGATTTCAGAATCAATTGAACCAGCATATGTGCTCCTTTGGTAATTTTATGTCGTATTCCCAAGCGTTGCCGCAACGCCGCGTCAAGTCAAGGCCTCCAGCCGGGCCACCTCGTCGCGGATGCCCTTGGTCAGGGCGCGGGCAAAACGGTTGAGCCGCTCACTGCGTTGATCGCCCTGATGGCGCACCAGATAGAAACTGCGGGTCAGGCTGATTTTATCGGTCAGGACTTTGCGCAGCATCCGGTGCGCAGGCAGCGAGAAATCATGCGCCACACAGAGCGCCGTGCCCTGGGCCGCCAGCTTAATCTGTACCGAAACTGAATTGGAGGCCAGCGCCACCCGCTCGATCCCAAGATTGCTGATATAATCCAGCTCCTGATCAAAGATCATGTCCGGGATATAACCGATCATTTTGTGGCCCTTGAGGTCTTCGAGCTTTTTGATCGGGGGATGTTTGCGCAGATAGTGGTGCGAGCCCACCATGTGCAGTTTGTAATCGGTCAGTTTCTGCACCAAGAGCTGCCCTGCCGTGGGTGCACTGACCGTCACTGCCATATCCGCCTCCCGGCGGCTGAGATTGATCACCCGAGGCAAGGCCACAATCTGGATGTCCAGATCCGGGTGTTCCTCGCAGATTTGGGCACAGACCTGCGGCAGGATGTAATTGGCGCTGCCATCCGGCGCCCCAATGCGGATCTGCCCGGACAGGGTATCACTAGGCCCGGTAAGCGCCTCGGCCCCGGCGCGCATGGCCTGTTCAGCTGCCTCCGCATGCACCAAAAGCCGGTCCCCTGCCGCGCTCAGCGCATAGCCCTGTGGGGATTTGACAAAAAGCGGGGTTTCCAATGCAGCTTCAAACCGGGCAATACGCCGGCCAACAGTGGCGGGATCCATTTTTAAGATACGCCCGGCACCAGACAGGCTGGCTTCACGGGCTACCGCCAAAAACACTTTCATATCATCCCATTGAGCATCCATCTGCACGGTCCCCTCAGTTTGATCCAGGAGTTTTCCACCCCGTTAACCATTTGCGTTCTTGCAAATCCTCTTTGAAATCTTTCCCCTTTTCCACCTCTTTTTGCAAGACTAAGCTTTGGCCAACTGATCAAGAGGAGGTTTTTTCAGATGCAAGAACTCACCCATTACATCAATGGCGAACACGTCAAAGGCACCTCGGGCCGTTTTTCTGACGTCTTCAACCCAGCCACTGGCGAAGTGCAGGCAAAATGCCCACTGGCCAGCAAGGAAGAGATGGAGCATGCGGTTGCCGTAGCGGCCAAGGCGCAGCCCGCTTGGGAAAAAGTAAATCCGCAGCGTCGCGCTCGTGTGATGATGAAATTTGTCGACCTCTTGAACCGCGATATGGACAAGCTGGCCGAAACCCTGTCGCGTGAGCACGGCAAGACTTTCCCCGACGCCAAAGGCGACATCCAGCGTGGTCTGGAAGTTGTAGAATACTGCATCGGCGCGCCGCAGATGCTGAAGGGTGAATTCACCGATAGCGCCGGCCCCGGCATCGACATGTATTCCATGCGTCAGGCCCTGGGTGTGACCGCGGGTATCACCCCGTTCAACTTCCCAGCGATGATCCCCATGTGGATGTTTGCTCCAGCAATTGCTTGCGGCAACGCCTTTATCCTCAAACCTTCCGAGCGTGACCCCTCGGTGCCTTTGATGCTGGCGGAACTGCTGGAAGAAGCTGGCCTGCCAAAAGGCATCATCCAGGTCGTAAACGGCGACAAAGAAGCTGTGGACGCGATCCTGTTTGACGACACTATCCAGTCGGTTGGTTTTGTGGGCTCCACCCCAATTGCTGAATATATCTACGGCACCGGCTGTGCCCAGGGTAAGCGCGTTCAATGCTTTGGCGGCGCCAAGAACCACATGATCATCATGCCCGACGCCGACCTCGACCAGGCGGCTGACGCCCTGATCGGTGCAGGCTACGGCGCGGCAGGCGAACGCTGCATGGCCATTTCGGTTGCGGTTCCTGTCGGAAAAGAGACAGCGGACAAGCTGATTGAAAAGCTGATCCCCCGCGTTGAGAGCCTCAAGGTTGGCCCTTACACGGCTGGCGATGATGTTGATTACGGTCCTGTTGTGACCGCAGCTGCCAAGGCTAACATCGAGCGCCTGGTTCAGACCGGTGTTGATCAGGGTGCGGATCTGGTTGTCGATGGCCGTGACTTCAGCCTGCAGGGCTATGAAGAAGGTTTCTTTGTTGGTCCAAGCCTGTTTGACAATGTCACCACTGACATGGACATCTACAAGCATGAGATCTTTGGCCCGGTTCTGTCCACCGTGCGCGCTGAAACCTATGAGGAAGCGCTGTCCTATGCGATGGATCACGAATATGGCAACGGTACGGCCATCTATACCCGCGATGGTGACACCGCGCGTGACTTTGCCAACCGGATCAACATCGGCATGATCGGCATCAACGTGCCAATCCCCGTGCCACTGGCCTATCACACCTTTGGCGGCTGGAAGAAATCTGCCTTTGGCGATTTGAACCAGCACGGTCCGGACGCGTTCAAATTCTACACACGCACCAAAACCATCACCTCTCGCTGGCCTTCGGGCATCCGTCAGGGTGGCGAATTCAACTTTAAAGCAATGGATTAACCCCTTGCTTAAATGAATAAAGAAAGGAGCCCCGAAGCAATTCGGGGCTCCTTTTTGTTTCCCCATTGAAGGGAACGGCTGAGGGGAACGGCGGCAACAATCCGGTCAAAAACGCAAAAGTGATGTGCCCAGGTCTTTTCACACCTGGATCCTATCCCATATGGGTAGGCAGTCCCTCCCAAAAACCTCTGTGTGGCCCGAACATGTCTTCAAAACCTCTCCATCGCCGCGCCGCCCTTCTGGGGCTTGGTGCAACGCTTGCCACCCCTGCATTGCTGCGGGCACAATCGAGCGACGCCTTCCCGCAAAGTGAAGATCCGATTTCCGATCAGCCTTCGGTCAAACGCAATATCTCCTCTTTTCAGCAGCAGAGCTGGCAGGACCATTTTGAGGAATTGGGTGTGGGCTGCCTGTTGGCAGATGTGACTTCGCGGGCAGTGCATTATTGGGGCAGCGACGGTGAAACCTATCGCCTCTACCCCTCCTCTGTGCCGATGTCGGAAGAACTGACCAAACGCGGCTACACCAAAGTGGTGCGCAAAGCGGAAAACCCCAGCTGGACTCCGACGGCTTCCATGCGTGAACGCGACCCAAGCCTGCCAAGGCGACTACCCGGTGGGCCCGGCAACCCGTTGGGAACCCGCGCCATGTACCTCAGCTGGCCGGCCTATCTGGTGCATGGAACCCATGACACCCGCAAAATCGGGCGGCAAAGCTCATCAGGCTGTATTGGTCTTTACAATCAGCATGTTGAGCAACTCTATCCGCTGGTTAAAGTCGGCACTCAGGTACGTGTGCTGTAACGACGCCCTCAAAGGCCAGGTCTCAGCCTAGCCCCTGAGCAGAACCTGGCTGATCCCAGCCCTTGGCTCCTGCTGACTGGCGCCAAACCCCCCCTGCCTTTGGATCAACTCAGCAACAGGTGTTTTGGTTTCAGACCTTTTTCGTAGCGCAGAATGGCCTTTTCCATCAGGGGAACCCCCGACAAAACCGCCTCGCTGGCGGTGGTATGGGCATTGTAGTTAAGGCGTCCGGAAACAAATCCGCCTTGGGCAGCCGCGCCACATGGTCCGGCGTTGACAACCGATCCGCAAAGACCAGACGCTCGGACCCAATGCCGCGGGCCTTGGTCTCATTCAGCAGGTTTTGTTGCAGAATTTCGTTTGGCGCCAGACTCCACAAGACACGGTCCGGCACCCCATGCAGCAGCGTCATCCAGACATCAAAATCCTGCGGTGTTGCCCAATTGGGGTTCTTCAAACTGCAGGACACAAAAGCATCCCCTGGCAGCCCCAATGCGCTGCGATCAAGACCCACATCAGGATGTTCACGAACCATCGCGCCAGAAGCTTTTTCGACTCCGGCGTGGATACTCCGGCCTATTGGGTTTTTAGGCAGATCTTTCACCAAGAATTTAGCGGGGTTTGCAGTGACCACTGCCGCTACAAACCCCGCGATGCCTGATCCACAGCGCCTAGGTTTAATGCTGGCGTTTTCGTCAGATGTTTTCGCCGCGAATGGCTTCGCACAGGGCGTCCGTCACCTCTTGAGTGGTGGCATTGCCGCCGACATCAGGTGTCATTACGCCCGAAGCACAAACAGCTTCTACTGCACGCATTAAGCGCTTGGCTGCGTCCCCTTCGCCAAGATGTTCGAGCATTTGCGAAGCGGTCCAGAAGGTCGCCACGGGGTTGGCAATACCTTTGCCGGTGATGTCAAACGCGGATCCATGGATTGGCTCAAACATCGACGGATAGCGACGCTCGGGATCAATGTTGCCAGTTGGCGCCACGCCAAGGGAACCCGCCAAGGCGCCTGCCAGATCAGAGAGAATGTCGGCATGCAGGTTTGTTGCCACAATGGTGTCGAGGCTTTGCGGGTTTTTCACCATCCGCACTGTCATGGCATCCACAAGCATCTTGTCCCAGGTCACATCCGGGAATTCCTGAGCCACTTCGGCGGCAATCTCATCCCACATCACCATGCCAAATCTCTGAGCATTGGATTTTGTCACTACGGTAAGCAGTTTGCGCGGACGCGATTGGGCCAGAGCGAAGGCGTAGCGCATGATCCGTGTCACGCCGACCCGCGTAAAGATCGAAACCTCGGTTCCGACTTCCTCGGGAAGTCCTTTGTGGGCGCGTCCACCGTGCCCTGAGTATTCGCCTTCGGAGTTTTCCCGCACGATCACCCAATCTAGATCCTTGCGCTTCACCCCCTCAAGGGGGGATTTGATGCCTGGCAAGATACGGGTTGGGCGAACATTGGCGTATTGATCAAAGCCCTGACAAATCGGGAGACGCAGGCCCCAGAGCGTAACGTGATCCGGCACGTCCGGCGCGCCAACCGCGCCAAAGAAAATTGCGTCGAAACCCTTGAGTTGTTGGGTGCCATCTTCGGGCATCAGGGCACCGGTTTTCTTATAGCGTTCCGAGCCCCAGTCAAAGCTGGTGACATCCAGTTGGAAGCCGCCATCGCGCCGGGCCAGTGCCTCCAGCGCTTGCAAACCTGCGGCAATGACTTCCGGACCAATGCCGTCTGCCGGAATTGAAGCGATTTTGTAAGTTTTCATGTCTTGAGACCGTTTTTATTAGTTTTCAGAGAGATCCGCGTGCAAAGGCGATCAGGTAGAAGAGCAACAGCCCCACTGCCAGAGCGCCCACAATCTCCGGCCACCAGCCGAAGTCGTAGACCTTGTGTTCTTCGTCGTTGGTATCCATCGCTCTCTCCTCAGAGTCCGGGCAGCCAAAGCGCGATTTGCGGGAAAGCCATCACAAGAGCGAGGCCAATGATCTGCAAGCCGATGAAGGGAAGCACGGCCAGGAAGATCTCCTGCAAGGTCACGTCTTTGGGCGCTACTGATTTCAGATAGAAGCAGGCTGGGCCAAAAGGCGGCGACAGCATGTAGATCTGGATGTTCATGGCAAAGAGAATGCCAAACCAGACCGGGTCATACCCCAGCTGGGTCACCACCGGAGCAAAGACCGGAACCGTGATAAACACAATTGCGATCCATTCCAGGAAGGTGCCCAGGAAGAAGATGATCGCCATCATGATGATGATCACCACAATTGGCGCCACGTCCAGAGCAGTGAGAAGGCCGCTGAGGAACCGGGTGCCGCCGAGAATGTTGTAGATCCCAACAAGGCTAACCGCACCGATGATCAGCCAAAGAATGGAGCCGGTGGTCAGCGTGGTGGCCCAGAGCGCTTCGCGCACCCCTTTCAGGGTGAGTTCCCTGCGGGCGGCGGCGACGATCAACGCTCCCACAGCACCAAGTGCTGCGGATTCAGTCACGGTGGCGATACCGCCGTAAATTGAGCCCAAAACGCTGAAGATCAGCAAGAATGGTAGTATCAGGCCCTTGAGATACTTTAGCCTCTGCACCAAAGATAATTCGGCCGCCGGGTGATCATAAACCGGTCCCATGGCAGGATTCAGCCGCACCCGGATCAGCACGTAGGTGATGTAAAGAGAAGCCAGCAACACGCCCGGCAAGATGCCTGCCGTGAACAGGTCTTTGACCGACACATTGGCCTCGGCCCCATAGACAATCAACACAACGCTGGGCGGAATCAGAGTCGCCAGCGAACCGGAGGCCGCCAGAACACCAATCGACAGCTTGCGATCATAGCTAAGCCGGAAAAGTTGCGGCAGGGCGATGACTCCCAGAAGGACGATTTCGCCCCCGACCACACCGGACATGGCTGCAAGGATTACGGCAACCAGACAGGTTTGCACCGCGACACCGCCGCGCATCTTGCCACCAAGGATCGCCATAGAGTCAAAGAGCTCTTTTGCCACCCCGGATCGTTCCATGATGTTGGCCATGAAAACAAAGAAGGGCACTGCAATCAGCGCCTGTTTGTCGGCAACTTTGGTTACTGCTGAGGTCACGAGAATGAAGCCATTGGTGCCATAGGCAAGATATGCGGTCGAAACCGAAATCAGAAGTGTCGAGGCCCCAAGCGGCACGCCCATCGCCATCAGGCTGAATAGGGCCGCAATGATGAGCAACGTAATTAATTCTATGCCCATTATTCGACACCCATTTCGGTTGGTTCCGCCAAGTCCTTGGACGGCGTAAAGAGGTTTGCAAGGAGCTGCAGGAAGTAGAGAGCACCGGCAAAGAAGAAGGCGGTTTTGACGTAGGTTGGGATTGGCGGATCAAAGGCGCTGCCGGTGGTCTGTGGGGCTGCGAGCACCTTCACCATAGGCCCCCACAGCATGATGATGAGACCGCCAACGCCCAGCATGGAAATCACGATGGCAATGCGCTTCATCCGGCGCCAGACCTGTTCCCCGACCAGGAGTTCCATCGTGGTCACGGTGATATGGCGCCGCTGTTGGGTCACCGCGCCAACACAGAACAACCATGCAGTAGCGACAAGCGCCATGATAGTTTCAGATGTCCAAGAGGTTGGCGCACCCAAGGCATAGCGCATAAAGACTTCATAGACCGAGAGCCCGATTGCCGCGAGGTAGAAGACGCCGCAAGCTTTGCCCAGGAACACGCTCAGTCGGCCTATGGGCTCGACAAGTTTCTGCATGATATTATCTTTTCCAGATTGGGTAACTGGCGAGGCTTATCCCGTCCTCGCCAGTCCAATCGGCCTTACTTCAACAGGCCGATCGTGCGCATGTAGGTATAATGAGCTTCGAGAGCCGCACGAGCGGCCGGTGATTTATCGGCGGTTTCTTCCCAGGCCTCCACCGCAATCGCGCGGAACTTGTCACGCTCTTCCTGTGGCCAATCGATCACGTTGATCTCTCCGCTGGCGACATCCTTGGACACCTGTGCGCGGTCTTGCAGATCGAGTTGGCGGCGCACATCGTCATAGGTCGCGTAGAACCAGATCTCGAGCGTGCTCTGCTGCGCAGGCGTAAGGCTCTCCCAAACGCCCTTGTTGATTGTAAACTGGCGCACAGCCATGGAGTGGATACCCGGATAAAGGGGGTTCTTTGCGATCTGGTGGAAACCGGACGTGGAGTTATTGATATAGGCCGAGGCGTCGGCAGCGTCGATTACGCCCTTTTCCAGCGCGGTAAACACGTCACTCAAAGACATGGACACAGGCGCGGCTCCGGCTTTTTGGAACACGGTTGCAGCAAGCCCCGAAGGGGAGCGAATTTTGATACCTTCCAGGTCGGCAACGCCATTGATCTCGGCCTTGGCCACAAGCGCTTCCTTAGCGGATGCGGCACACCCAACGACGTGCACTGCATCGGGAAGCGTCGCATCCCACAAGGCCTGCAGTGCATCACGACCGCCGCCATGGCGACAGAAGGTCTGCACCTGATCCACGGAATCATAGCCCGCGATCAAATCGCCCAGAATGGCAAAGGCGGGATCACGGCCAGCAAAATAGGATACCGCTGTCAGATCGCCAGACAGTACCCCCGCCATAACGGCCTCAGGTGTTTCCTTACGGTCCACGATCGCGTTGATCGGGAAGAACTCGATGGACAGCTCGCCTCCCGACATAGCCTTAAGACGTTCACCCCATTCTTCGGCAATGTAGGTGTATTCAAACGCACCCGATTGGGTCGACGTTTGAAGCTTCAGAACCGTCTCGGCCTGAGCCATACCGGACATTGCGCCAGCCGTTAGCGCCACAGCCGCGGCGAGTCTTTTCAAAGTCATTCTGTTTCTCCTCCCTGTGCTGGGCGGCCTCTGAGTGAGGCATTTGTCTTGCCCAAGCTGCCTATTGCAGCATTTAATGTCGGCATTAATTGCGAATATTTTCGAATGAGTCAACGCCGACGTAGTGACCTTCGGAAAATTGATTGCTAAGAGAGAGTATGGAGAACCAAAGCAAAACGACCCGCGCGGAGGGGGCCTATCGCCTGCTCAAAACCGAAATCCGTCTGAACAGGATGGCGCCGGGGCTGCAGTTGACCGAACCTGAGTTGGCTCAGCGGTTCAGTGTAGGCCGCTCGACAATCCGCGAAGCACTCATCCGCCTTGAAAGCGAAGGCTTGGTTGAATTGATACCGCGAAAAGGCATGCGTGTCTTGCCTCTCCGCGTCGAAGACATGCGCGAAATTTATGAAATGCTGATGGTTCTGGAGCCAAACATAGCGGGAAAACTCGCTACCAAAGGTCTTACTGATCGGGAACTCGAACCAATTGAACAGGCCATGCATGATATGGAGGTCGCGCTTGAAAATCAGGATCTGGAGACTTGGGCCGGTGCCGATGACCGCTTCCATATGGGGCTGCTTAGCCTGCACGGAAACCACAGGCTCAGCGCCGTCGTTGCGGAACTCAGCGACCAAGTGCACCGCGCCCGTATGATTACCTTGCGATTGCGTGACATGCCGACAAAATCAAACGCCGAGCATCGAAAAATTGTCGATTGTATACGTAGCCAAGATGTCAAAGGCGCTATTAGTGCATTCTCCCAACATCGCTGCAGAGCCGCAGATGAACTGGTCAGTATTCTCGAGAAATCAGGCATTGGACAACTTTGAAAGCTGGCCGTTGTTTTACGCAACAGTTGTGGTCGCGGGATTGCGGACCCGTCGTTAAGGCGGTTCGCATGGCGAAAGACGTGATCCAAAAAGAAGAAGCCGCAGAACCATGCGCCTGAGTTCAAGGCCAAAGCCGATATTGAATGTCCGCTGATGGGCAATCAGAGAAACTTTGCAAAGGTCACGTTCTGCGCAAAGCTGCCGACGACGCAGAACCGAGGCGGTCTGACTGGTCAGTGCGCAACCCTAGAAACGCTGGAAGGTCAGCTCCTTGGCCTTTCACGACCTTCGTGCTTGGTGCGGGTTCAGCCGTGCCGAGAGACCAAAGAATCTGGCCGAGTTTCCCGAAGCTATCATTCAACGGATGATTGCTGCCCAAACAAATGCCGGTCCTCCGACCAAAGGCCGCGGTACGCAGAAAACCGTTTTCTGTTGCTTCAAATAGTAGCGGAAAGGATCTGCTAAAGAGCTCCGCAAGAAACACAAACGGGCACTTGGCAGAAAGGCCAGATGCCCGATTGCAGTAATTTTGCTCCAGCCTAAGCAGCAGCGCAGGTAGGCGTCACAGCAATTTGTTGATCCAGTTCAAACCGCGCCATCAATCCCGAGAGCTTGGTTGCATCTGCGTGCAACATGTGGCCAGCGGCAGTCGCCTGTTCGACCATGGCTGCGTTTTGTTGGGTCACATTGTCCAGCTGGCTAACACCGGTGTTGATCTCCCCCAGGCCCGTTGATTGCTCAACCGCGCCATTGGCAATGTCTGAAATCAGTTTTGAAATCTCGTTCACCCGTCTGATAATGGTGCCAATAGATTTCCCTGCATCGCCAACAAGGGTAACACCCTGTTCAACCTGCTTTGAACTCTCGGTAATCAGCGCTTTGATCTCAGTCGCTGCATCGGCAGAGCGCTGCGCCAATCCGCGTACTTCGGAAGCAACAACCGCAAAACCTTTGCCTGCTTCCCCAGCACGTGCCGCTTCCACACCAGCGTTGAGGGCCAGAAGGTTGGTCTGGAAAGCAATGTCATCAATAACCCCAATGATCTGCGCAATCTGATCAGAGGAACTCTCGATTGTCGACATCGCTGCAACTGCCTTTGTGACAATTTCACCGCTGCCTTCAGCTTCTTTGCGCGCCTCATCCATGGTGTTTTCAACATTGCGTGCGCCATCTGCTGCGGATTTCACTGACACAGTCATTTCTTCCAGAGCCGCGGCTGTTTCTTCCAGCGTGGCGGCCTGACTTTCGGTCCGATGCGACAGATCATCCGAGGCCTGGCTGATTTCGGTGGCCCTGCTTTTAATGCTCTCACTGGCCCCAATCACCTGCTCCATAGTTTCTTTCAGCGAGGTCACCGTTGCGTTGAAATTCGTGCGCAGCTCTTCGTATTCACCTGGGAAAACCCCGTTGATGGTGCAATCCAACCGGCCACGTGCCATCTCGCCCAGATGTAATCCGACAGTTTCCACAACATGTTCAGCATCTTGCTGACTTTTGGAGGCCTTGGCTTGCGCTTCTTCGGCAAAGAGCGTCTGCGCACTAGCTTCTTCTTGCTGGTGTTTCAGCTCAGCATCAGCAGCGATACTTTTGAGCATACTAAGCAACAAAACGCCTGCTTCCAGCAAAACAATAATAGCGTGCAAAACGGTGCGCTGGAGGTTCGCCATCAAATCACCACTGGGGTAGACCATCTTAGGCAACAGAACACTAAAGGAGATATGGTGCAGCGCGATCAAGACAGTTGCAAATATCAACGCCCTAGGATTAGCAAGGGTTGAGACAATGGCAAGAGCCGCGAAGAACATCATATGGGTATCCAGCTGCCAAGCATGGCCACTCAGCGATGCTGTCAGCAAGATACAGTGGGCCACAAAGCTGAAACTCAACAAATAGTCCCTTGTTGAGGGAGGCAGAGCCTTTGACGCATATGCAAGAACACCCAGTACCATGCTGAGACCCGCAAAGATCCACCAACTGCCATTGTCATTCAGATAAAATGCGGCAACTGCCGGGCCTGGCACCAAGAGCCAACTGGCGATTTGCTGAATGCTACGTTCGTTTGCCAAGATTCCGCTGACGGAACTCGATTTTTCCCCGGAGGGTTTTATATTGCGCATATTTCTAAGATTCTTTCTCCATCGATCACCAGCCAAGCACCATACGCGTAAAGCTGGGAAACGCTTTCAGGACTTTCCAGTGCAACCAGAACACCCAAGGGTGCGCGCTCTGGTGCCACTTCTTGCACACCGGCCTTTTTGGCAATCCACGCGGGATCGCCCCAGGGAGATGCAACAACCAGTGCGATATCTCCAACTTGGGGACGTGCTTGCATAAACAGCGGCAAGATTGGGGAACAGATCACAATGGCCGAAGTGAACACCATGAGTGCTGCGTCTGGAACGGAAACTTTCATCTTGAGAGCTTTGCAGTAAAATCCCTTATCGAATCTAAAGACCCAAAGAGTGGCCCTGACAAAAAACCGAAAATCTTAATGGGTCAAAAGAAAAGGCTAACGTTTTTGAGAACTGTAGTGTGTTTTGGACTGACAGAAGTTGAGCGGCGCCACTTGCGTGGTCCAATTTGAAAGTTAGTGCATGATTGGCCTTTGGCCCACCGGGACGATGGCTTCAGGCGCGGGTGGTCGGTAGCCCAGAGCACTGTGTGGTCGTTTGGTGTTGTAGTGTTTCGTTCAGCTTTCGATGATGAGTTGAGCCTCTCGGAAGGAGTAGAAAACCTCCCCGTTCAGCAGTTCGTCGCGCATCCGCCCGTTGAAGCTCTCGCAAAATCCGTTCTCCCACGGCGATCCTGGCTCGATACACGCGGTCTTTGCACCGACAGCTTTGATCCAGTCTCTGACGGCCTCAGCGATAAACTCTGGGCCGCC
>NZ_LIKT01000013.1 GCF_001294455.1 Phaeobacter sp. 11ANDIMAR09 | reverse complement strand
GCCCAGGAAAATGCCCGGCTTTTTTTTTGTCGGGGGCCCCCCCGCCTATAAATCATAGAGGCGGGTGAATTTTTCTTCGAGATACTGCATCAGAGGCGCCGGGCTGGGTGCGGCGCCGGCAGCTCTCTCGATGGTGTCTACCGGGCTGCGCAAACCACCGTGCTGCTGCAGGTTCTGGCGTAGCCAGGTGGTGGCAGAACTGGTGTTGCCAGTGGTCAGCTCTGCATCCAATTCCGGCAGATCCGCGCGCATTTTCTGGTTCAGGCATCCGGCATAGACATTGCCCAAAGAATAGGTCGGGAAATAACCAAACAAGCCAACCGACCAATGTACATCCTGCAAGCAGCCGTTTGAGGGCTTATCGACGCTGTAGCCAAAATCTGCCTCAAACCGGTCGTTCCAGGCCGCCTCCAGATCGCCAACGTCCAGATCCCCCGCCATCAAGGCGCGCTCAAGATCAAAGCGCAACATGATATGCAGGTTATACTGCAGCTCATCGGCTTCGGTGCGGATATAGCCTTTGTGAACGGTGTTCACCGCCTTGTAGAATTCATCCGCGGTGTTGATGCCAAAATCACCAAAGACGTCGCGCATTTCGCCGAACAGCCAACTGGTAAAGGCGGCACCGCGCCCGATCTGGTTTTCATAGATCCGGCTTTGGCTCTCATGCACGCCCATCGACACTCCACGTCCCAGTGGCGTCAGCAGATAGTCACGGCTGATACCCTGTTCATAGGCGGCGTGACCAACCTCGTGAATGGTGGAATAGAAGCAGTTAAACGGATCATGGGCGCTGGTTCTAGTGGTGATACGCACATCCAGCCCGCTGCCTGAACTAAACGGATGCACGGCCTTGTCCACCCGACCATGGCCCATGTCATAGCCAAAGGCCTTGGCCAGCTTGCGCGTCAGCTTCATCTGGGCGGCCTCGTCAAAACTGCCCTGCAGGGCCTTGGGGGCTGGCTTTTCCAGCACCCGCGCCCGCAGATCCACCAAACCCGGACGCATCGCGTCAAAAGTTGCTGCAATCTCTGCGGCGCTGGTGCCGTGCTCATAATCCTCGACCATAGCGTCATAAACGTCGCCGCCGGCAGCGAGGGCCTGGCCCTCTTCTCGCTTCAGGGCAACCACCTCTTGCAGCACCGGCAAAAAGGCGGCCACGTCTTCATCCGCCCGGGCCGCGGCCCATTTTCCCTGCGCTTCTGAGGTGACACGGGCAAGCCGGCGCGCCAAATCCGAAGGCACCTTGACGCTGCGATCATGGCTGCGCTTGATCTCGCGCAGCTGCGCCGCAGCCACCTCATCCGGGGCCTCAGCCTGCGCCAGCCACTCGGCCACTTGGGGTGAGGAGCGCCGCGCGTGCAGCACCGCCTCGATGGCGGCCATTTCTTCACCACGCTGCGGCGCCGCGCCGCGTGGCATCATGGTTTCCTGGTCCCAGCCCAGGCGACCAGCGATCTGGCCTAGCGCCTGCGTATCGCGCTCATAGGCCATCAAAGTGTCAAAAATGCTCATGAATCAATGGTCCTTGATCGAAGTGGAAATGGGATAGGCCGCGAGATAGCGCGCCCGCAGGATCGCCACCCAAAGCGCCACAGCAACCAGCTGATGGGTGATCGCGGCATGCCAGGGAGCGCCATAGATTACGGTGATCACGCCGAGCAGGATCTGCAGGCACAAAACCGCAAAGGTGAGTGTGAAGGCGCTGCGGGTGAGCGGATGCGCTGACGCCCGTCCTTTGAGAAAGACAACCACGCCAAAGGCAAACAGCAGATAGCCGCAGACCCGGTGAATGAACTGAACAAGGCCCGGATTTTCAAAGAAGTTCTTCCAGATAGGTTCAAACATCAGCGGATTTGGCGGGATCAATTGCCCCCCCATCAAGGGCCAATCGGTATAGGAACGTCCGGCATCAATTCCCGCCACCAGAGCGCCCAGCAGGATTTGCAAAAAGGCAAAATGGAGCAATCCTGTGGACAGCCCAAAGAGCTTGGTTTCCTTGGCGCGACGCGCCTGCATCAGATCCCGCTCGCTGCGCCCCAGCAGAAACACATACCAGGCAATGAAGCCCAGGATTACAAAGGCCAGTCCCAGATGGGTCGCCAGCCGATAGGAGGCGACGGCAGTCATGCCCTCGCCCTGGGTCACGCCCGAGGAAACCATCCACCAGCCGATTGCGCCCTGGACACCTCCCAAGACACCCGGCAAGGCCAGACGCCCGGCCCAACCCGTAGGGATTTTTTTGGTCACAAGGAAGCCCAGGAACCCGATGGCCCAAATCAAGCCAATCACCCGGCCCAGTTGGCGATGGCCCCATTCCCACCAATAGATGGTTTTGAAATCAGCCAGTTCCATCCACTGGTTTTCAATGCGCCACTGATCAATCTGCTTGTATTTGTCGAATTCGGCCTGCCATTCCCCCTCTGACAACGGCGGGACTGCTCCGGTGACAGGGCGCCATTCCGTGATCGACAGCCCCGAATCCGTGAGCCGCGTCAAACCACCTACCACAATCATCGCAACCACCAGGGCAAAGAGCAGCATCAGCCAGGCCCGAATGGCCCCGCGTGCGCCGCCTCGGCCGCGATCAATCATACCCGGCGCAACGGCCGGGGCGGTGTCGGATTTATCGCCCGAGACCTCTTCAAAAATGCTGCGCTTGCTCATGCTTGCCTCTTTTAGAACTGTGGCCAAGCTAGGCAGGCTTGCCGCGAAGGTCCAGAGCATGCGCGCTGATCAGAGGCAGAGAAGTCACTTTTCTGGTCAGCTTTCGCTCTCATCCTGGGCCGTGCGTTCCTTGTTCCGCCAGCGCACCATCTGCCGCATGACACCATGCAACATCTGCACATCTGCCCGTGTCAGCGGCAGTCGGCTGAACATATTTCGAAACACCACCTTCATGCCCGCAGCCTTGGTCTCTGGAAAAAAGAAACCTGCCTCATCCAGGCGTTGTTCATAATGACCAACCAGAGCCTCGACATCGCTGTTTGTTGCCCAGTCGGTCTTGCCCAGCGGAGTGACCTGTTGCTCGACCTCCTGTGTCTGGCGCTGCCACTCATAGGCGGTCAACAACACACATTGCCCCAGGTTCAGCGAGGCAAATTCAGGGTTCACCGGCACCGAGATTATCGCATTAGCGCGGGCGATATCATCGTTTTCCAGCCCAGCGCGTTCAGGGCCAAAGAGCACCGCCACTTTTTCCCCTGATTTGACCTTTTCGGCCGCCAGTTTCATCGCCGCTTCAGGGCTAAACACCGGTTTGACCAATTCACGCGGGCGTGCCGTTGTTGCAAAGACAAAGGAGCAATCCTCTAGTGCTGCAGGCAGGTCCTCGGACAGCTGGGCCTCATCCAGCAGACGCCCGGCGCCGGAAGCCATGGCGACAGCCTTTGGGTTGGGCCAGCCATCCCGTGGCGCAACAATGCGCATGCGATCCAGGCCAAAATTCCACATGGCACGGGCCGCCGCCCCGATGTTTTCCCCCATCTGCGGGCGGACCAGGACAAAGGCAGGCTGAGGCGTAGGGCTGGGCATTTTCTTCTCCGCTAAAGACCGCCTTGCTGTAGTCGCCACAAGGCCGATGAGCAACCCAAATGACCCGGCTGGGCTGGGTCTGATGGGCGCGCCGGGGCGAAATATGCTGCGCGCACAGCCAAAACCTTGCGCTCTGCCATAAAACCGCTAAAACCCAAACGTCAAAGAGAACAGGAGTGACCTGCATGGACAACGCCTCAGAAGCCCCGGAAGCCCCGCAGATCTACCTGATCTCCCCACCTAGTTTTGAACTGGGTCGCTTTCCTGACATGCTGGCACAGGTTCTGGACAGCGCCGAAATTGCCTGCCTGCGGCTCAATATGGCCAGCCGGGATGAAGACACTCTCAGCCGTGCGGGCGACGCCCTTCGCGAGGTCTGCCATGCCCGTGACGTGGCCATCGTGATCAGCGACCACCAGATCCTGGCCGAGCGTTTGGGCTTGGACGGCGTGCATCTGAATGACGCGTCCAAATCCGTTCGCACCGCCCGCAAATCCCTGGGTCCTGATGCAATTGTCGGCAGCTTCTGTGGAGCCTCACGCCATGATGGCATCAGCGCCGGAGAAGCTGGAGCAGATTATGTCAGCTTTGGTCCTGTTGGAACCTCGGGGCTGGGCGATGGCGCAGTCGCCGAGACCGAGCTGTTTGACTGGTGGTCACAGATGATCGAAGTCCCGGTTGTGGCCGAGGGTGGCCTGACCGAAAATCTGATCCGTACGGTCTCGCCCTATACCGATTTCTTTGGTCTGGGCGAAGAAATCTGGAACACGGATGATCCCGCAGCCACCTTAAAACGTTTGATGGCGGCAATGCGCTGATCTGCCACCAAGCCACAAGATATTGTAAAGACAGACAAAAGACGCAGATTTTTCCCTGCGTCTTTTCCTTTGCCTGCCTCCCAGATGCAGCCCTGGCCGCGTTTATAGGAACACGCGCTCATAAAACCAGTAGCTGCCGATCAATGCGATGGTGACCGAGGCAGGAATGGCCACCCGCCCCCTGTATTTGGGGTGTTTTCCGAACCAATAGCCCAACAGCCCAAAGGCAATGGTGATGACGGTCAACTGGCCCAGTTCCACCCCGACATTAAAGCCCAACAGGGCCGGGATGACGTGATCCTGCGGCAGGCCGAATTCCCCCAGAACCGAGGCAAAACCCAGCCCGTGCAACAGCCCGAAGGCAAAGATGACCAAGGGGCGCCAAAGGTGCAGGCGACGCGCAAAGATGTTTTCGACAGCGACAAAGACAATCGAAGCGGCAATCAGCGGCTCGACTACGGCAGGATTAACGCTGACCAGCCCTAAAGCACCAAGCGCCAGTGTTATACTATGGGCCAGGGTAAAGGTGGTCACTTGCCACAGCAGCGGCCCCATACGGGTACTGAGAAAAAACAACCCTAGAACAAACAGGATATGATCCAGCCCCTTGGGCAGAATATGATCAAAGCCGACGGGCACATAGGCCTGAAAGATCTCCCAGGGGCTTTGCACAGCGCCGCCTTTGAGCGCAATGGAAGGCGAGCGCAGGCCGCCCAGGAGATAACCGGTGTAGGGCTCGGGCACGCCATTCTGGCGCAGCACCAGCGCGCCAGAGCCTTTGGGCCAGGTCAGATTAAGATAAAGCGCCGAACTGGGGAGGCTCCCGGAAAACGCCAGTTGGGTGCTGCGCGGCAAGCTGGCATCTCCGACATCAGGGATCGAAACCTCCTCCAACTGCAAAGACACCGGACCACCGGCCTCAAGTCGTATTTCTGGCACCCAGTCCTCCGCAAAGAGGCGCACCATGGGTTCCAACTCCTGCTGGGACATGTTGCGAAGCAAATCGTAGTCATCGGAGCGATCGCTCTCGTCTGTGTCGCTGCGGCCATCCAGATCGATCCCGGCCACAAAGGCTTCGACGTTGAGCCTCAACACCAGATTGACCTGACCATCACTGCTGTCAAAATCAGCTATGGTCGGCGTTACCTCATGGGCGCGCCCCACAATCGGTAGGCAAAGGAGAAGGCTTGACAGGACAGCGAGGATACCCACCCTGATGGCATCAATTTGCAAAGTCCTCAAAATGCTCAAATCCTTGTTCCGCCCCATTGTCCTGCCAATTCTCTGCTTGGCTGCCAATCTGGCATCCATTCGGCCAGCTCTTGCTCATGAGTTTTGGGTTGAGCCAGAAAAATATCAAGTAGAAACCGGAGGCTCGCTCAAAGCAGGGCTCAGAAACGGGGAAATGTTCAAAGGCGCCCGCCTGCCCTATCTCGACCACCGTATTCGCCGGTTTGACATCAGTCAGCGGGACGTTCCCCTCCCCTACAGGGGACGCATGGGCGATATGCCCGCCTTGGTATTGGAAGCGCTAGAACCCGGTCTTCTGATCCTGCTCCATGAAACCACGCCTGATCTGATCACCTATGAAACCTGGGACGCATTTTCCTCCTTTGCCCAGACCAAAGGCCTGTTGGATGTAGACTCTTGGTCCCGAGGGCGCGCAGGCCCAAATGCGGGGTTCGGAGAATATTACACGCGCCACACAAAATCGCTGATCGCGGTTGGTTCTGGGATCGGGTCTGATCGGGCTTTTGGTCTGGAGACCGAGTTTGTCGCTTTGCAAAACCCCTATGAACTCCACCTTTCTGCCGGGGAGACGGCTGCAGTTTTGCAATTTCAGCTGTTGTATCAGGGGGTGGCGCGCCCCCAGACCCAAGTGGAGCTGTTTGCGCGCGGGCCAGAGGACGCGGTCCAACGCCAGATTTTCAAAACGGATGACAGTGGGGTTGTTCAAATCCCAGTGCAAAGCGGGCAGCGCTATCTGCTCAATTCCGTTGTACTGCGCCCGTTTGTGCCCACCACAGAAACCGAGGCAGCGGTCCTATGGGAAACCCTCTGGGCCTCCTTGGTTTTTGCCATTCCCTAGCCTCCAAGCTTCAGCCCTGGCAGATTTTTCGCTTGTCGCTTGCGGGATGCGACAAAAGGCGCAATAGAGTTGTCATGACACAGCATACTGCCACCCCCTCTTCTTCCCATGATGCCACGCCTCAGGTGCTGTGCATCGGCTCCGTTCTTTGGGACATCATTGGCCGCAGCCCCGCCGAGATGCGGCGCGGTTCCGATATGCCGGGACGTATTACCCGCCTGCCCGGCGGCGTCGCCATGAATATCGCGATGACCCTGGCGCGCTTTGGTCTCAAACCTGATCTGCTGAGCGCAGTTGGCCGCGATCCCGAAGGCGAGGAGCTGATAAAAGCCTGTAGCCAACTGGGCTGCGGCACCACACATGTCTACCGATCCGAAGATCTGCCGACCGACCGCTATATGGCTGTTGAAGGTGGCAATGGGCTCATCGCCGCGATTGCGGATGCTCATTCCCTGGAGGCCGCCGGCGACAAGATCCTGCGCCCGCTGATGGATGGCACCTTGGGATCAGGGCATGCCCCCTATGAGGGCGCCATTGCGTTGGATGGAAATCTGACCCTGTCGCTCTTGGCTGAAATCGCAACCGAGCCCGCATTTGCCAGAGCTGATTTGCGGGTTGCCCCAGCCTCACCCGGCAAGGCAGAGCGGCTGCGCCCCTTTCTCACCTCCACCCGTGGCACGCTTTATGTGAACCTCGAAGAGGCCGGTCTGTTGTGTCAGACCACCTTCACCGACAGCGAAACCGCCGCTCTGGCGCTGATCGCGCGCGGCGCTGCTCGGGTTCTTGTGACCGATGGTGGTGCTTCGGCCAGCGAAGCAAACAGCCATGGCGAATTGGACAGGGTCATCACTCAAAAGCCCCCACGGGTGACCGTCGCCCGCGTGACCGGTGCCGGGGATACCTTTATGGCCGCTCATATCGCCGCCGAGGCGCGCGGCGAAGACAGACACAAGGCTCTGGCCACCGCATTGCAGGCCGCAGCCACCTATGTTTCAGGAGAATCTCCACTGTGATCGAAATTCACTATTCCGCTGAAGCCCGTGCAGCCAAAGCCGCTGGCAAACCGCTGGTGGCGCTGGAAAGCACCATTATCACCCATGGCATGCCCTACCCACAAAATGTTGAAGTGGCAGCCCAGGTGGAGCAAGAGATCCGCGACGCCGGCGCAACCCCGGCCACCATTGCAGTGATCAACGGTGTTCTGCATGTGGGGCTGGAGGCCGAGACGTTACAGGCGCTTGGTCAGGCCAAGGAGGTCGCTAAGGTCTCGCGCGCCGATATGCCCGCCTGTATCGCAATGGGCAAGACAGGTGCCACCACAGTCGCGGCCACCATGATCGCGGCACAGTTGGCCGGGATTTCCGTCTTTGCCACCGGCGGAATTGGCGGCGTGCACAAAGGCGCTGAAACCAGCTTCGATATCTCAGCCGATCTGCTGGAGTTGGCCCAGACCCCGGTGACGGTTGTTGCGGCTGGCGCCAAGGCGATTCTGGACATTCCTAAAACCCTGGAAATCCTTGAAACCCAAGGGGTTCCGGTCATCGCTTACGGTCAGGACAGTTTCCCGGCCTTTTGGTCGGCCCAGTCGGAACTGATGGCGCCTTTGCGAATGGACAGTGCGGCAGAGATCGCCCGTGCCCAGGTCACCCGCACAGCCATGGGTCTGCCCGGTGGCCAATTGATTGCCAACCCAATTCCAGGTGATGCGGAAATCCCGGCGGAGACCCTGGCTCCGGTGATTGCCCAGGCCCAGAGCGAAGCCGATGCACAGGGGATTTCCGGCAAGGCGGTTACGCCCTTTCTGCTGCAACGCATCTTTGAGCTGACCGAGGGGCGTTCGCTGGCCGCAAATATCGCCTTGGTGCGCAATAATGCGCGGCTCGCAGCCAAAATTGCCCAAGAAATGGCTGAGCTTACTGCCTAACGGATTTTCCTGCGACTCGGGCATTGCCCCCTGCGTGATCAGTACCTAGGTTCTGGTTAACGTAACGGACGCCCCTGTTCCACTGACCTGATAAGTATCTGATGACCACACCCTTTGACGAAGACCCCATTCGCCACCGCCCTGGCCTGTTTGCGCGACTGCGCTCGTCGTTTTTCACCGGAATTGTGGTCATTGCGCCGGTTGGCCTGACCATATGGTTGATCTGGACCGTCGTGGGCTGGGTCGATTCCGTTGTCCTGCCTCTGATTCCACATACCATCTCGCCAGAGCAGTATATCGGCATCAACCTGCGTGGGGTTGGGGTGATCTTCTTTCTGCTCTTTACAGTGGTCATCGGCTGGATCGCCAAGGGTATTATTGGCCGCTCTTTGATCGGTTTTGGCGAAAACCTGGTGGAGCGCATGCCAGTGGTGCGCACCATCTATTCTGGCATCAAACAGATCTCGGAAACAGTTTTTGCCCAGTCCGAACGCAGTTTTGAAAAGGCCTGCCTGATCCAGTACCCACGCCGTGGGATTTGGGCCATTGGCTTTATTTCTACCACCGCCAAAGGCGAAGTATCGGCCCATGCCAAAACCAGTAGCCCAATGATGAGCGTCTTTCTTCCGACCACGCCAAACCCGACCTCGGGGTTCTTGCTCTTTGTCCCACAGGATGACGTGATCGAACTGGAGATGAGTGTTGAGGATGCGGCCAAACTGGTGATCTCAGCGGGGCTGGTCTATCCAAATTCCAAAGATCCAAGCGCGCCGCCCGAGGATGAAACGGGTGCATGAGCGTGTAACAAAGCCCTAGAAATTCTCTATCGCCCAGCAGAAAAAAGGGAAGGCTCCTGGCCTTCCCTTTGGTTTTAAACAGATGGGGCTGGGTGTTATTGGCCTGTCTTAAAGTGCCGTCCAGCCGCCATCGACGCTCAATGTGGTGCCTGTAATCTGTGCGGCCGCATCGGAACAGAAAAAGACTGTCGATCCGCCCAACTGCTCGACAGTGGCAAATTCCCGTGACGGCTGGCGCTCGAGCATCACCTTCTTGATCACCTCTTCGCGCGACATGTCATATTTTGCCATGGTGTCGGGGATCTGCGCCTCAACCAGCGGGGTAAGGACATAGCCGGGGCAGATGGCGTTGCAGGTGATGGGCTCTTCTGCGGTTTCCAGCGCGACGGTTTTGGTCAAGCCGACAACCCCATGCTTGGCGGCGACATAGGCAGATTTGAACGGCGAGGCTGTCAGCCCATGGGCAGAAGCAATATTGACCACCCGCCCCCAGCCAGCAGCCCGCATCATCGGCAGCGCCGCAGCCGTGGTATGAAAGGCCGAGCTGAGGTTGATGGCCAGGATGGCATCCCAGGTCTCAGCCGGGAACTCATCCACGGGGGCGACGTGCTGAATGCCTGCATTGTTCACCAGGATATCACAACGCCCAGCCTCCCCGATCAAGCTACGGCAGGCCTCGCCTTTGGACATATCAGCCTGGATGTAGCGGGCTGTCACGCCAAACTCGGTTGCGATCTGAGCCGCGAGCGCGTGATCCTCCTCCCGGTTGGTAAAAGAGTTCAACACCACATCCGCCCCAGCCCGCGCCAATTCGCGCGCAATCCCAAGACCAATGCCCGAGTTTGATCCGGTGATCACAGCGGTTTTTCCCTGGAGCGTCATCTGTTGTTCCTTCCTTGAACCCTGACAGTATCTGCCCCCTTCTTGCCATGCAGCTGCGACAAAGGAAACGCGTAGGACTACGTAGCCAATAGCCCGGAGTCGGGGCCGTCGGCAGAAAATCCAATGAGATCAATAAAACGCCTTAAAATCCTAAACTGCCCAAAAATCAGCTGGATTTTGGCTATTGCCCAAAAAAAACGCCCGCGCGAAGCGGGCGTGAAGTTATTGAGGCAGGTTTCATACAGGCAAGAAACCTATCGAGCAGTGACCCCTTTATAAGCAATTCCGCCTGTTCATCCAAGCTAAAAGTTTTAAATGACGCTGCTGAGCCCATGAGGTATAGAGCCAAGAAAATAAGGGATATAGGGGATTGTTGCCAAAGTGACTTCAGATTTTTTCCAAAAACTCAAAGTTGCAACCTCTGGAATTCTGCTGTTTTGCAGCACCGATCTTGCAGTCGCAGAATCATCCCATGGCATAGCTATGTATGGAACCCCCGCTCTACCACATGATTTTGTGGCACTACCCTACGCAAACCCCGATGCGCCCAAGGGCGGCAAACTGGTGGTAGGGAACACTGGCGGTTTTGATACCCTTAATCCTTTTGCTCAAAAAGGCACCCCGCCCTGGCAGCTGAGATTCTGGGGGTATGAAAGTCTGATGGGACGATCCTGGGACGAAGCCTTCTCTCTTTACGGGCTCTTGGCCGAATCAGTTGAAGTGCCTGAGGACCGATCCTGGGTCGAATTCACCCTCAGACCCGAGGCGCGGTTCTCAGACGGCAGCCCGGTCACCATCGAAGACGTCATCTGGTCCTATCAGACGCTGGGCACCAAGGGGCACCTGCGCTACCGGGGCTTTTGGAGCAAGATCGCCGAGATCCGCCAGACCGGTCCGCAAAGCCTGCGCATCAGTTTCAACACCCCGGACCGAGAACTCGCTCTGATTGCAGGACTGCGCCCGATTTTGCAAAAATCACAATGGCAGGACAAAGATTTTGCCGCCTCTGGCCTGACCGAGGCCCCGATTGGAACCGGAGCCTATGTGGTCGACAGTTTTGAGGCAGGTCGCCAGATTACCCTAAAGCGTAACCCCAACTATTGGGGCAAGGATTTGCCCTTTCGTCGTGGCACCCAGAATTTTGATGAGCTGCGCATCGATTTCTTTGGCGACCAAACCGTTTTGTTCGAAGCCTTCAAGGCGGGCGAGCTGAGCAGCTACCGTGAATTCAACGCCGACAAATGGGCCAGTGCCTATGGGTTTGCCGCGGTAGCCGATGGCAGGGTGGTAAAAAGCGAGATCCCCCATAAACGGCCCACCGGCATGACGGGGCTTGCCCTCAACACCCGCCGTGCGCCGCTTGACGACTGGCGGGTGCGCGAGGCGCTGCTGCTTGCATTCAACTTTGAATACATCAACGAAACCATCACCGGCAGCGCCCAGCCTCGCATCACCTCCTATTTTTCCAATTCCACCCTCGGAATGCGACCCGGCCCGGCCACTGGACAGGTGTCGCGAAACCTGATGGACTTTGCCGGGGAGCTGGCACCCGGGACGCTTGAGGGCTATCAATTACCGCAAAGTGACGGCACCAAGCGCAATCGCAAGAACCTGCGCAAAGCAATGGCGCTGCTGGAAGAGGCCGGCCTGAAGGTGACCGATGGCGCCCTGCGAGACGCCTCTGGGGAAGCGGTGGCTTTCAACGTCCTGCTGCGCCAGGGCGACAGCGAAATGAAGACTGTGGTAGAGATCTATGCCCGGGCGCTGGAGCGGCTAGGGATCACCCTGACGCCTGAACCCGTCGACAATGCGCAATTTTATGAGCGTCAAAGCAGTTTCGACTTTGACCTGACCCGCATTCGCCGTGAGCTTTCGCTTAGTCCCGGCAACGAACAGAAGCTCTACTGGGGGTCCGCCAGCGCCGGGCAGCAGGGCAGTCGCAACCTGATGGGGGTCACCTCACCTGCGGTTGATGCCATGATCGACAGGATGCTCAGCGTAGAAGCCCCAGAAGATTTTCTGGCCGCTACCCGGGCTTTGGACCGTGTGCTGACGGCCGGGCGCTATGTGATTCCCTTTTGGTCTTTTGACAAAGGGCGTATCGCCCATGCGCGCGAACTGAAGTTCCCCGAAACCCTGCCAATCTATGGGGACCGGACAGGTTTTATGCCGGATGTCTGGTGGTATCAGCAAAGTCAGCCCTGAGATTAAGCCTTTAGCGATAACCTTTTACGGGCGACATCGCGGCATCTAAGGCGCCGCGCCCTGCCGCCTGTGCTGCCAAAAGTGACTCTGGCGTTCTTTTTTTGCGCAGTTTTGGTATAATGCCCCCGTACGAGTAATCTTTGTATCAAGAGGGGAACCAATAGTGCGACTTTGTCCTCCCCCGCTGTGCTGGGAGGCTATCTACCCCCGAGCCAAGCAGCGGTTTCCACATCTGAAGCGCGAAACAGCCCCAAGTCTGGAGCGCGACCAAGAGGGATTTGTGAGCTACCTTGCAGATACACATCAGCTCACCCTCCGCGAGGCCCGCGAAGAGGTGAAAGACTTTCTCTTTATCGAAAGCCTGCATGCCGAACTCGAGGCTGATCTGGCTTAGGCAGCTTTAACACCCGAAATGTCAGACCAATATGGCCTTGGAACAGGAGTCCGAGGCTTTCACACTCTGCGTATGGTTTCTGTCAAAGCCTCAGCTGAGTGAGGTCACCCAGAGAATGGTTGCATCCTCTTGGCTGGTCGACACCACATTATGGCCCATCGCAGCGTCATAATAGGCACTGTCGCCGCGACGCATTTCTACCGGTTCATAGAATTCGGTAAACAACGTCACTACACCGGTGAGCACATACATGAACTCTTCACCGTCGTGGCGCACCCAGCCGTCGAACTCATCCATAGACCGCGCGCGCACCCGCGCCCGGTAGGGCAACATCTGCTTACGGCGCAGCCCTTCGGCCAGCAGCTCGTGCTCATAGGTGGCCGTAGCTTGGGCCGAGCCCTCGTTCATCTTGGTCACGGTCATGCGCCCATTGACCTGATCCCGTTGTGGCGGGGTGAACAGCTGCGGCACCGAAATCTCCAGACCAACCGCAAGCTTCTTCAGGGCTTCATAGGTCGGTGACATCTGGCCATTTTCGATTTTTGACAGAGTTGAGCGGGCCAACCCTGCCTGATTGGCGGCATGTTCCAGCGTCCAGTCGCGGGCCTTGCGCAGCTCACGTACACGGGCGCCCAGATCCAGAGGTTCTGCTTCGCGCTCCTCACCATTGGCGCGGGCAATGGTGATCAGAGATTTTGGGTCTTGTCCTGTCATATGGCCTCTATATGACGCCCGGTGGGTGCTTGCAACGTAGCACTTGTCGCGTTAGCCAATGCAGATGCTGTCTCTCTTTGATCAAGGGGCCTTTGCGCCCTGCCCCTCGCCCTTTAATCTGGCGGCCTTTGTTCTGCGTCACGCGGCGGCTCAGCCGGACAAGCCAGCCCTGGAAGTTGTTGGTGCCGCGACATCTCAGGTCTGGCATTTTGGCCAGCTGGAAGCCGCGGTGCGGGGCACAGGTACCGGATTGCTGCGGGCTGGCCTGGTTCCGGGACAGATTGTATTGATGCGCCTTGGCAATACTGTTGATTTCCCCATTGCCTACCTGGGGGCAATCGCCGCCGGCCTGGTGCCGGTGCCGACCTCGTCCCAGCTGACCGAAGAAGAAACGGCAAAGATGATCGGTGATCTGGCCCCTGCGGCGGTGCTGCGGGATCCGCAGGTGGCCTGTGCGCCCCATGATAACCAGATCTTGCTAAGCGATCTGCAATCCATGTATCTGCTGCCGCCCTGCGCCTATGAAATGGGCGATCCGGACCGGATGGCCTATGCGGTCTATACCTCGGGCACCAGCGGCAAGCCCCGAGCGGTGGCCCATGCCCATCGGGCGATCTGGGCCCGCCAGATGATGATCGAGGGGTGGTATGATCTCAAACCGACCGACCGCCTGTTGCATGCCGGAGCCTTTAACTGGACCTTGACTCTGGGCACCGGATTGATGGATCCCTGGACCATCGGCGCCACCGCCTTGATCCCCGAACCGGGCACTGACCCGGCCGTTCTGCCGACCCTGCTGCGCCAAAATAAGGCAACAATTTTTGCATCCGCACCAGGCGTTTATCGCAAGCTTCTAAAGGTCAAGACTGCGATTTCCCTGCCCACCCTGCGTCACGGGCTCTGTGCTGGGGAGAAACTTTCCTCCCATCTGCACAGGGCCTGGAGAGACCAGACCGGAACAGAGCTTTTTGAAGCATATGGCATGTCGGAATGTTCCACCTTCATTTCCTCCAGCCCGGCGCATCCCGCCCGTGGCGAGGCCCTGGGGCAGCCGCAAAAAGGGCGCAGGGTCGCTATTCTCGGGCCAGATGGCCCCGTGCCTCAGGGCCAGGAAGGCACCATAGCCATTCACCAAAGCGATCCAGGCTTGATGCTGGGCTATATTAACGCCGCCGAAGAAAGCGCTGCCCGCATGCAAGACGGATGGTTTTTGACCGGAGATCAGGGCGCCATGGCAGTGGATGGCCAGATCAGCTATCTGGGACGGGCTGACGACATGATGAATGCCGGTGGCTTCCGGGTCTCACCGATCGAGGTCGAAACGCAGCTCGCGGCCCATCCTGGCATTACCCAGGTCGGAGTGGCTTCCGTCGAAGTGAAAACCGACAGCCATATCATTGTCGCTTTTTACACCGGCCCAGAGGTCCTGACCGCCGCCGAGCTTGAAGCTTTTGCCGCCGCCCATCTGGCCCGCTACAAACAACCCCGTGCCTATGTGCATCTCGACATGCTGCCAAGCGGCGCAAACGGCAAATTGCTGCGCCGCGCCCTGCCCGCCTATTTCAAAGGATAGCCCATGACCGCCGATCTGCCCTCCGTAAAGCTGGACATCATTTCCGATCCGATCTGCCCCTGGTGCTACATCGGCAAAACCCACCTGGACAAAGCCCTGGCTGAAATTCCTGATCATCCCTTTGTCATTGAATGGCACCCGTTTCAGCTGAACCCCGATATGCCTCGCGCAGGCATGGATCGCCGCGCCTATCTGGAAGCCAAGTTTGGTGGCAAGGAAGGCGCGGTCAAGGCCTATGCACCTGTAGTGGAACATGCTGAAAAAGCCGGTTTGAGCATTGATTTTGAAGGCATGAAGCGCACACCAAATACCATCGACGCCCATCGCATGATCCATTGGGCCGGGATCGAAGGCAAGCAAAGCGCCATGGTCGATGCCCTGTTTGATGCCTATTTTGCCCAGGCCCGTGATATTGGCGATCGGGATGTTCTGGTCGAGATTTCTGAAAGCATCGGCATGCAGGGCGAGGTAACCCGGCAGCTTTTATCCGGAGACAGTGACGTCGAAGACATTCGCAACCGGGATTCCCATTCCCGTAAAATGGGCGTCTCCTCTGTGCCGACCTTTATCATCGCCAACCAACATGCGGTTCCTGGTGCCCAGCAACCTGGGATGTGGAAACAGGTGATTGCAGATATAATGGAGCAACTTCAAACGCCTGCGAGTGATTCATGAAGCAACTCAGAAATATCACCATCTTTGTGGCCCTCCTTGTCGTCATCAGTAGCAGCACGGTTTTCTTTCACATCATCGAAGGCTGGAGCTGGGTTGATTCCTATTTCTTCACCGTCGTCACTATCTCGACCGTGGGCTATGGCAATCTGGTGCCAGTCACCGTTGCCGGCAAACTGGCCACGACATTTCTGATCTTTGGCGGCCTAGGTGTCTTTGCCCTGGCAATCCATGAATTTGCCAAGGTCCAGCTGCTCAAGCGGCAGGAGCACAACGAATGGCTTTTTGCACGGCTTGGTCATCACAAGCCTGACGATGAAGGTTCAGCAGCAAATAGAGATGACCAACCCCACCAAGGTAAGACGACCCATAAGCCATCGGGTCACTCCCCCCAGAACCCGGGCAGCGAGGCTTAGACGGGGCTCGCCGGCCGGTGTGGAGCCAAGTCATGCGGGCCACGGCCCCTCTTGGAAGCCCCGCTGCACAAGAGCTGTCTGCTCGACATACTACACAAAACAACAATGCACATAGCTCTGTGCGTTTTGAGCCATGGCGTCTGGCGGAACCGCATGATAGCCGCAAGGATACGAGACCCGGACTGGAAACACCCTTTCCTTGATCCCCGTTGTCTCTTGCGAGGATCCCTATGACGTCGAAAAACGCCCAGGCCATGTCCAAGGCCGAATTCATTTCTCTGGTTGCGATGATGATGGCCACGGTTGCCTTTTCCATCGATGCCATGCTGCCGGCTCTGCCGGAAATCGGCGCAAACCTCAGCCCTGATGACGTCAATCGCGCACAATTGATCCTCACGTCCTTTGTGCTGGGCATGGGCATTGGCACCTTCTTTACCGGCCCGCTGTCTGATGCCTTTGGCCGCAAGCCCGTGATCATCGTCGGAGCTGTGGTTTACATTCTCTCCGCTGGTATCGCCTGGGCCTCTACCTCGCTGGAGCTGGTCCTTTTTGCGCGGGTGACAATGGGGTTGGGCGCAGCCGGCCCTCGGGTTGTGGCAATTGCAATCGTCCGCGATCTCTATTCCGGCCGTGAAATGGCCCGCATGATGTCCATTGCCATGCTGATTTTTACCCTAGTTCCGGCAATTGCCCCGATGCTTGGCCAGTTTGTCATCATTCTGGTGGGCTGGCGGGGCATTTTTGCCGCCTTTGCGCTGTTTGCTGTGATCATCTCCCTGTGGACCATGCTGCGCCTGCCAGAACCCCTGGCCCGTGAAAATCGTCGGCCCTTTAGAGCGCCTTTGATGTTGGCCGCGGTCAAAGAAATGGCCCAGCATCCCACCGTACGCCTGTCTATCGTGGTGCAAACCCTGTGCCTGGCGATACTTTTCACCATGCTGACCATGGTACAGCAGATCTATGGCACGATCTTTGATCGTGCCGATAGCTTTCCCTTCTGGTTCAGCCTTGTCGCCTTGATCTCTGGCAGCGCCAGCCTGCTGAATGCCGCCGTTGTGGTGCGCATTGGGATGCGCCGCATCGTGACATGGTCACTGGGTTTTCAGATCCTGCTCTCCAGCCTCATGCTCGCACTCGAAACCATTTCCCTGCCCGGGACCCTGGCTTTTGGCTGCTTTGTCGCCTGGCAAACCACCGTCTTTTTTATGGCCGGCACCACGCTGGGCAATCTTAACGCCATGGCGATGGAGCCCATGGGGCATATCGCCGGCATGGCGGCTTCAGTCATTGGGGCGATCTCCACCGTCTTTGCCGCCGTCATCGCAGCGCCGATCGGGCTGTTGTTTGATGGCACTCTTTTGCCAATCACGCTTGGCATCCTGGTGATGTCCACCGGCGGGTATCTGGTTATGCTCCATATCGCACGGGTTGAAGCCCGGATGCTGGCCTAGCCTCAGCATTGCCGCAAGCAGCGTCACGTGACCGCTTGCCGCTTGCCCTGCGAGCTTCTAACCTCTCCAGAAATCTTGGAGAGGTTTTTTATGGAATATCCGTATGATCTGGGCAACTACTCCTGTCCTATCACGACCCATTCACCCCTGACGCAACTGTGGTTTGATCGGGGATTGATCTGGACCTATGGCTATAACCATCAAGAGGCAATTGCCTGTTTCAAACAAGCGCTCAGCCATGATGACACCTGCGCCATGGCCCATTGGGGGCTCGCTTATGCCTCTGGACCCAACTACAATATGCCCTGGGAATTGCACGACCAAGAGGGGCGCGCCTCGGCCCTGGCTGCGGCCTATGAGGCCAGTCAGGCGGCTCTCGCACACCTAGCAGGCTGCACAACGGCAGAGACCCTGTTGATCAACGCGCTACAGGCCCGCTACCCCCAACGCGACCTGGTGCAAGACATGCATGCCTGGGATTTTGATTTCGCCGATGCCATGCGCAGGGCCTTTGCCAGGTGCAACACCCATCTGGATTTGCGCACGGTCTATGTCGAAAGCCTGCTGAACCTTACTCCCTGGAAGATGTGGGATCTGAAATCCGGCCTTCCTGCGAAAGGCGCCGCAACGCAAGAGGCGCAACAGGTGCTCGAAGCCGCAATGGCGGCCTCTCCCGGCGCCATGCAACACCCGGGCCTTTTGCACCTCTATGTGCATCTGATGGAGATGTCGCCCAGCCCGGAGAAAGCGCTAAAGGCCGCCGATGTGTTGCGCCGGCTGGTGCCGGATGCGGGGCATCTGGTGCATATGCCCACACATATTGACGTCCTATGTGGCAACTATCACGACGTGGTTTTGTGGAATGAGGAAGCAGTCCAGGCGGATCTGAAATATTACGCCCGCGAAGGGGCCTATAACATCTACACAGGATATCGCCAGCACGACTATCACTTCGTGATCTATGGCGCTCTTTTCCTTGGACAAATGGAGCCCGCTCTGCGTGCCAACGCCGGGTTGTGGGAGACCACACCGGAAGAGATGCTCCGTATTGAGAGCCCACCAATGGCGGATTATTTTGAATCCTATATGGCGATGCATCCCCATATCCTGATCCGTTTTGGCCGCTGGCAGGACTGCATCGAGCTGGAACTTCCCGAAGATCGTGACCTGTATTGCACCCTGACCGCGACCACCCATTATGCCCGCGCCATTGGCTATGCAGCTACCGGCCAGGTGGCTGAGGCCGAAGCGGAGGAACAACGCTTTCTCGCGGCTAAGGCCCGGGTGCCTGACAGCCGCCTGATGCACAACAACCGCGTGGTGGATCTGTTGGAAATCGCCCGCGAAATGCTGCGCGGCGAGATTGAATATCGCAAAGAGAACTACGCGCTGGCCTATGAGCATCTGCGCCGCTCTGTCGACCTGGATGACAATCTGCCCTATGACGAGCCCTGGGGCTGGATGCAGCCCACCCGCCACGCGCTGGGCGCGCTCTTATTGGAACAGGGGCACGTAGCAGAGGCTGAAGCGGTTTACCGCGCAGATCTAGGCCTGGATGACACCCTGTCCCGCGCCTCCGTGCATCCGGATAATGTTTGGAGCCTCAAAGGCTTGTACGACTGCCTGAATGCGCGTGGCGAAGCAGTTGAGATCCAGCACATCAAGCAAAAGCTCGACCTCGCCCAGGCGCGCTCCGATGGTGTCTTTGCCTCCTGCGGCTGCGCCCAGGTCGCCATGCAACCGCAAAGCTGCTGTGGCAGCTAACCCCGAAGCCCGATCAACCTGACCGGGCTTCTTCATCAGTGTTTACTTGGCCTTTGCTTTCTTGCGCTCAGCAATCAGGCGCTCAGCCAGATCGCGTGCAATGGCAAAGGCACCTTTGATCTTGTCACTGTCTTTCTTCCAGTCACGACGCACCACGATCTTGTTGTCCTTGACCTTAGCCAGGCCATTCTGGCCCTGAATGAAGTCAACCAGCCCTTGGGGCGAGGCAAATTTGTCGTTGTGGAACTGAATTGTCGCGCCCTTCGGGCCTGCGTCCAGTTTGGCAATTCCGGCCCGTTTACACATTGCTTTGATGCGAACAACGAGCATCAAGGTATTGACCTCTTTAGGTAATTTCCCAAACCGATCGATCAGCTCCGCGGCAAAACCTTCCAACTCTACCTTGGTCGTCAATGAGGACAGGCGACGGTAAAGACCAAGGCGCACATCCAGATCCGGTACATAGGCATCCGGGATCAGCACCGGCACACCGAGATTGATCTGCGGAGCCCATTGCGCGTCACCATCGCTCAGGCCCTCCAGCTCACCGGAGCGGATCTTGGCAATCGCCTCCTCCAGCATCGACTGATAGAGCTCATAGCCGACATCGCGCATCTGACCGGATTGTTCCTCCCCCAGCAGATTGCCGGCGCCCCGAATATCCAGATCCTGGCTGGCCAGAGTAAACCCGGCCCCTAGCGTATCCAGCGAGCCGAGCACCCGCAGACGCTTTTCTGCCGCCGGCGTCAGGCGCTGGCGCGGCTTGGTGGTCAGATAGGCATAGGCGCGGGTCTTGGAGCGGCCCACACGGCCCCGGATCTGGTAGAGCTGCGACAGGCCAAACATATCGGCCCGATGAACCACCATGGTATTGGCGGTAGGAATATCGAGACCGCTTTCAACAATCGTCGTCGCCAACAGAACATCATATTTGCCATCATAAAAGGCGTTCATCCGGTCATCCAGCTCTCCCGGGGGCATCTGCCCATGGGCGACCACATAGGTAAGCTCTGGCAATTGCTCTTTCAGGAAGGCCTCGATCTCGGGGAGGTCCGAGATGCGCGGCACCACGTAAAAGCTTTGCCCACCGCGATAATGTTCCCGCAATAGCGCCTCGCGCAGGGTGACGGCGTCAAATTCACTGACGTAGGTACGGATCGCCAGACGGTCCACCGGCGGGGTGCCGATGATCGACAAATCGCGTACGCCCGTCAGGCTGAGCTGCAGCGTACGCGGGATCGGTGTTGCGGTCAGGGTCAGCACATGGATATCCGAGCGCAGCTGTTTCAGCCGTTCCTTGTGACCGACACCAAAATGCTGCTCCTCATCAATGATCAACAGGCCGAGGTTACTGAACCGGATATTTTTGGCCAGCAGTGCATGAGTCCCAATGACGATATCAATCGTGCCCTTGGCCATGCCTTCGCGGGTCTTGGCGGCGTCTTTTGCCGAAACAAAGCGCGACAACTGTCTGACTTCTAACGGAAATCCCCGAAAGCGTTCTGCAAAGGAGGCCGCATGTTGACGCGCCAGTAGCGTGGTCGGGGCCACCACAGCCACCTGCACGCCCGACATGGCCGCCACAAAGGCCGCCCGCATGGCGACTTCGGTTTTGCCAAAACCCACATCGCCGCAGATCAACCGGTCCATCGGCTGTCCAGAGGTCAGATCCGCCATGACCTCCTGAATGGCCCGCAACTGATCATCGGTTTCCTGATAGGGGAAGCGAGCCGAGAACTCCTCCCAGGCATGCGGTGGCGGATCCATTGCAGGGGCACGGCGTAGGGCGCGTTCTGCTGCGATCCGGATGAGTTTATCCGCCATTTCGCGGATACGCTCTTTGAGCTTGGCCTTCTTCGCCTGCCAGGCGCCGCCGCCCAGACGGTCCAACAGCCCTTCGTCATGGCCGTATTTCGACAAGAGCTCGATGTTCTCTACCGGCAGATAGAGCTTGGATTGCTCAGCATATTCCAGCAGCAGGCATTCATGGGCGGCACCAGCAGCTGAGACGACTTCCATCCCCTTGTAGCGGCCAATGCCGTGATCCACATGCACCACCAGGTCACCGGGGCTGAGCGATTGTGTCTCGGTCAGGAAGTTCTCGGCCTTGCGGCGTTTTTTCGGCGCCCGGATCAGGCGATCCCCCAGAACATCCTGCTCAGAAATCACCGTCAAATCGTCGGTCTGAAACCCGTGCTCCAGCGCCCAAACCGCCAGATGCAGCCCGGATTTTCCGATCCGCGTGCCATCCATCACCGGGATGACCTCGGCCAGCCCTTCGTCTTCGATCAACCCGGTCAGACGTTCGCGTGCCCCCTCAGAATAGGAGGCGACAACCACCGGCCCATGATGCAGTCGTATCTTAATATGATCCGCCAAGGCCCCAAAAAGGCTAACATTTTCCTGCTGTCGCTCGGGGGAAAAATTGCGCCCAATGCGCCCCCCAGCATCCACTACGCCCGGCCCAGAAGCCTGCGCCAAAGGGTGCAGCTGGATACGACGCTGGGGGGCAACGGCTGCCTCCCAAGCGGCATCATCCAGATAGAGCAGCCCCGGCGGGGTGGGTTTGTAGACGGTATCCATGCGCCCCTTCTGGCTCATGGCAATCTTGCGGGTCTCATATTGGTCTTCGATGCTGTCCCAACGCGCCAAACGCGCCGGGGTGACCTGATCATCAATCGTGACCGTGGACTCGGGCATATAGTCAAACAGCGTTTCCAGTCTTTCGTGAAAGAACGGCAGCCAATGTTCAATACCCTGATGCTTGCGCCCGGCGCTCACGGCCTCATAGAGCGGATCGTCCGCGCCTGCCGCCCCAAATTCGATCCGGTAGTTCTGGCGAAAGCGAGTGATAGCGGCTTCATCCAGGATCACCTCCGAGACCGGGGCCAATTCGATCAGATCCAGCTTTTGGGTAGTGCGTTGGCTGGCCGGATCAAAACGGCGGATGCCGTCCAGCACATCGCCAAAGAAATCCAGCCGCACCGGGCCGCTGTCGCCGGGCGGGAAGATATCGATGATGCCGCCCCGAATGGCATAGTCGCCGGGCTCCATCACGGTGGGGCTTTGCACAAACCCCATGCGCACCAGGAATTCGCGCAGGGATTTTTCATCCACCCGCTGATCCACCCGCGCGGAAAAGGCCGCGTCGCGCAGCACAGCGCGGGCAGGCACCCGCTGGCTGGCGGCGTTGAGAGTGGTGAGCAGAATGAACTGCTTTGGCATCTGATGCACCAGCGCCGCCAAACAGGCCATCCGCGCAGCCGCCACATCTGCATTGGGCGAGACCCGGTCATAGGGCAAACAATCCCAGCCTGGAAACACCATCACCGGTATGTCGGGCGCAAAAAAGGCCAGCGCAGCCCGCATCGCTTCCATGCGCTTGTCATCGCGAGCGATATGCAAAACGGGCTGGCCGGATTTTTCCAACTCATTCAGGATCAGCCGGGCATCAAAGCCTTCGGGCGCGCCGCCCATGGTAATCGCTCGTTGCGCCATATCGCGCCTCTCCTCTCAACATCTGTTCCCCAAGCCACTCTGGCGGCATTGAGTCCGGTAAAAACTGCCTGCGGATCGTAATGGGGCAAGGCCCCTGTTAGCTGAACGCTCCGGGAGACGTCCCAAACGCCACCACCCCGCGCGTTGCAGCTATCATTAGCCGCCCAGCGGGCCGATATGCAGGTTTTGATACATGCCCCACAAAGCGGTTACAAAAATACAGATCATTCCCAACAACTGAATCAAAAACCGACAGGTTGTCATTGCCCTATACAGATCTTCACCCTGGGCTTGCTTCCGAAGGATCTTATCCGCCGTAACCAGGTTGAGCAGCACCACTAGCGCCAGCGGAAAGACCAGCAAAAACACCGCTTGGGCAATTTCGACATGCAGTATGAACCCAAGGGTCGCCAGAACCGACAGGACAAAACAGGCCAGCCCCAACAGCCAGACCCCGGCGGAATTCACCACAAAGGTCATCCGGTTTACATTGATCCGCACCAGGTCTTCTAGATCCTGTGCCGATTGCCCACCGTATTTTCGAGCCCGCCCGACCATGTCAAAGGGAACGCCAAGAATCCGATGGCTCAGCGTGGACCACAAAACCGCAAGGGCAATCCAATACCAAAGATTGGAAAAGGACCGCAGATCAATCATCTCGGACAGGGTTTCAAACAAATTCAAAACGTTTACGCCTCTCTTTGCGCAGGGATCGCAGAACCGACCAAAGCAGTCTTTTGGTGCAGATTTTGGATTGCAGCCCCATAGCCCTGCATCCTGTCATCCGCGGCCCTGTATCCTCTGTCGCATAGGGTTAAACAAGCCCCTGCGGCATCTGTGACCACAGCAGATTGCAAAAAGCGCGGCGATTGTGCCACTTGCCAGCAACCGGGCTTCCATGCGACGTCAGAGGCCCCGAACAACCAAACAGATGAGTTCCAGATGAAGCCGACCGTCGCCTCCTTTCCCGCCGCCCGCCTGCGCCGTACCCGGGTCAGCCCCGCGATGCGGGCTTTGGTGCGTGAAAACACCCTGACAACAGATGATCTGATCTGGCCGGTCTTTGTGCGTGATGGAGAGGGGATTGAGGAGCCTGTGAGCTCGATGCCTGGGGTCGTGCGCCGCTCTGTTGATAAAATTGCAGAGGCCGCGGTCGAAGCGCAGGCGCTGGGCATTCCTGCGATCTGCCTGTTTCCCTATACCGATGCGGCCCTCAAGACCGAAGACTGTGCCGAAGCCTGGAACCCGGACAATCTATGCAACCAGGCCATCCGCGCTATCAAAGCCGTCGCGCCAGATATCTCGGTGATGACCGATGTCGCCCTGGACCCCTACAATATCAATGGTCACGACGGCTATGTTGTTGACGGCGAGATCCTCAATGATGAAACCGTCGACGCTCTGGTCAAGATGACGCTGGCTCAGGCCGAAGCGGGCGCTGATATCATCGGCCCGTCGGATATGATGGACGGGCGGATTGGTGCCATGCGCAGCGCCTTGGAAGCGGCCGGTCATCGCAATGTTGCGATCCTATCCTATTCGGCGAAATACGCGTCGGGCTATTACGGGCCGTTTCGCGATGCGGTTGGGGCCTCGGGCGCGCTGCAGGGTGACAAGAAGACCTATCAGATGGATCCCGGAAACAGTGATGAGGCCATGCGTCTGATCGAACGCGACCTGCAAGAAGGCGCGGATATGGTGATGGTCAAGCCGGGGATCGCCTATCTGGATATCTGCCACCGGGTGAAATCCACCTTTGGCACCCCCACTTTTGCCTATCAGGTCTCTGGCGAATACGCGATGATCCAGGCGGCGGCGCAGAATGGCTGGATCGACGGCGAACAGGTCATGCTCGAAAGCCTACTGGCCTTTAAGCGGGCCGGTTGTGACGGAATTCTGAGCTATTTTGCACCGCAAACGGCCCGGATCCTAAACGGCTAGCCGCGCTTAGGCGCCACTCAGCTCGGCCGGACCCGTATAAGCGCGCCTAGAAAAGAGCAATATGCCGCCCATTTGATGAGCTTCTGCCTGGCCAAGTGATGACACCTGGCCAGAAAAGGCCTATATATGCAGGCAGAGCCGGAAAACCGGCCTTCAACTTGACACCGCTCGGGGCCGGCGTGAGGGTAGGAACACTCCCCTTCATTTCTCCGCTTTGAGCTCCAGGACAGGCAACTGGATATATGAGCAGCACATCTTTTTACCGCATGTCACGTCGTGGCTTCACCCTTAGCCTTTTGGCCGGTGCAGGCGTCACGGCCGCTTGCGGAAATGGCATTGGCACCAACAATGGTGCCACAATCGACGCCCGCGTGGATTCAACTCTGAATCAAATGTACAGTCTTTACCCCAACACGCAGACCCTGGCGGCAAAATCCACAGGTATGCTGGTGATGCCGCTGGTAACCGAGGCCGGCTTCATCGTTGGCGGGGCCTATGGCCGTGGGGCGCTTTTGATCAATGGCGCCACCGTGGATTATTATTCAACCGTCAAAGGCAATGCCGGGCTGCAGATTGGCGCCCAGCAATATGCCCATGTTCTATTCTTCATGACCCAGGATGCGCTCAGCAGTTTCCGTCGTTCTTCGGGCTGGGCTGCTGGAGCGGATCTGGAATATGTTCTGCGCGATGACGGCAATAACATCACGGCTGATACAAACACTCTGACCTCTCCGGTGCTGGCGGCGGTGTTTGGTCAGGCCGGGTTGCGCATTGGCGCGACACTGGAAGGCACAAAATACACCCGCATCATCCCCTAAGAGGGGATCTTTCCAAAGACGCCCCTCGAAGGGTCGCCTAAAAAGAGGCCGTGCAAATTATCTTGCACGGCCTTTCTGTTTCTCATGCTCTGCGTCACAGGCCCCCCAGGCTAAGGGCGGCTAGAGCAAAGCAGCTCAGGGATCAATCCATCGCCCGCAGACGCTTGAGCAAAGAGGACGTGTCCCAGCGTCCACCGCCCAGCTTTTGCACATCCTTGTAGAACTGGTCCACCAGAGCGGTGACAGGCAGGCTGGCACCCGTTTGATCAGCCGCATCCAGGCAGATACCCAGATCTTTGCGCATCCAGTCCACGGCAAATCCGTGTTCGAACTGATCATCCAGCATGGTCTCATAACGGTTGGCCATCTGCCAGCTGCCAGCGGCGCCCTGGCTGATCACCTCAACCACCGCGCGCCCATCCAGGCCCGCCTTCTCGGCAAAATGCAGTGCTTCGCTGAGCCCCTGAACCAAGCCGGCAATTGCAATCTGATTGCACATCTTGGTCATCTGGCCCGCGCCACTGTCGCCAATGCGACGGCAGATCCGCGCATAGGCGTCGATGATAGGCGCGGCGCGTTCATAGGCCTCCGGATCGCCACCACACATCACCGACAAAACGCCGTTCTCTGCACCGGCCTGCCCACCCGAGATCGGCGCATCGACAAAACTGATCCCATTGGCACCGGAGGCGTCATATAGCTCGCAGGTGACCTTGGCCGAAACCGTTGTGTGATCCACAAAAACGCTGCCCGCAGCCATGCCGGCAAAAGCCCCATCTTCCCCCAGACAGATCCCGCGCAAATCGTCATCATTGCCGACACAGGCCATGACAAAATCCGCCCCCTGAACGGCCTCTCGCGGGGTGGCTGCAAAACTGCCGCCATGCGCCTGAGCCCAACGCTCTGCTTTCGCGGTTGTGCGGTTGTAGACACAGACCTCATGACCTGCGGATTTCAGATGTCCTGCCATTGGGTAGCCCATGACCCCCAACCCCAAAAACGCGATTTTTGCCATTTGCTTTTCCCCTGTTCCGAACTGGCTTATGTTGGCGCCACAGTACCATCGGTCCCGCAGGGTGCAATCACATGCGGGGCGCCAATGCCATAAAATATTAGGAAACTGGCTCTTGATAGCACGTCTTTTCCACTGGCTGTTTCGGCTGGCAGCGACTCTGATTCTCCTGACACTGGTTGCCAGCGGACTGGCCTATTATCTGGCCGCACAGTCCCTACCCGAGTATGACAAGGAAATCTCGCTTCCAGGGCTGTCGGCGCCGGTGAGTATCATTCGCGACAATGCCAATGTCCCACATATTTTTGGCAGCTATGGGGCCAGCGATGAGGACGTCTATTTTGGCTTGGGCTATGCCCATGCGCAGGATCGGTTGTGGCAGATGGCGGTGCTGCGCCGCACCGCTCAGGGCCGCCTCTCCGAGGTCTTTGGCAGCCGCACGCTCGACACCGATCTCTTTGTGCGGCGTCTGGATCTCTATGGCCTGTCCCAGCAATCGGTTGCAGTCCAATCAGCAGAGGCTTTGCAATCGCTCAAGGCCTATTCCGCCGGGGTGAATGCCCGTATCCAGGAAATCAATGAGGAGGCTCTGGGGCGCGGCGCGCCGGAAATGTTCCTCTTCAATATGCCAATGTCGCCCTGGCAGCCGGCCGATAGTATCGCCGTGATGAAGCTCATGGCGCTGCGTGCGTCAAACCATCTGCAGGATGAGATCTTGCGGGCGCAAACCTCGCTGGCGCTTTCTGACCCGGCGCGCCTCCAGGATATTCTGCCCGACTCCCCTGGTAAAGGCATCACCGCCCTGCCCGAATATGCCAGCCTGTTCCCGGAGTTGCCCCGCTATGCCGAAGCGCAGTCGCTGCCCGCCAAAGACAGCCTGTTTCCCGTAACCGCCCGCGGCTTTGGAGGCGCCTCCAATGCCTGGGCTGCCGCTCCGAACCGCTCAGCCGCAGGGGGCAGCCTGCTGGCCAATGACCCCCATCTGCAACTCACTGCTCCGGGCAGTTGGTATCTGGCCCGCATGGAACTGGCCACAGGCGGCGTCATCGGCGGCACAATCCCCGGCATTCCGGCAATTCTGTCTGGCCGCTCAGAGCAATTGGGCTGGGGCATCACTGCCTCGTTTCTGGATGATCAGGATCTGTTCATCGAAAAACTCAATCCCGACAATCCCGAAGAATACCTCACCCCCCAGGGCTATCGGAAATTCACTGGCCGCCCCTCGATCATCAAGATCAAGGATGCACCGCCCGTGACCCTGTCCCTCAGGTGGAGCGAAAACGGACCGATCCTGCCCGGATCGCTTTTTGGTCTCTCGGCAATTACTCCTCCGGGGCATGTTGTCAGCCTCGGCTGGACGGCGCTGGATCCGCAAGACACCAGCCTAACGGCCGCAATTGAGCTGATGCGCAGCGCCAATGTGGCTGAGGCCATCGCAGCGGGCGAAGGCTTTGTTGCGCCCTCTCAGAACCTCGTACTGGCGGACCGGCAGACGATCGCGCAAAAAACCATTGGCGCCTTTCCGGCGCGCGATGCCCGCCATCACAGCCAGGGCCGCCTGCCCAGCCAGGGCTGGCAGCGGGTGAACCGATGGATTGGCCGTGCGCCCTATGCCGCCAATCCCGCATTTGTCAGCCCCCGTGGCGGCATCCTCGGCAATACCAACAACAAGATCCTTGAACGCCCCTTCCCCAATCATGTTTCCTACACCTGGGGGGACACCCAGCGGATCAACCGTTGGCGCCGACTGATGCAGGGGCGCGAGGTCCATACCCGCGACAGTTTCATGGAAGCCCAGCTTGATACCGTTTCCTACACGGCGCGCTCACTCCTGCCATTGATCGGCGCTGATCTGTGGTTCACCAGCAGCGCTGCCGAGGAAGGCAGCCGCGAGCGCCAACGCCAGGTCGCGCTGTCGCTGTTGTCGGAATGGAACGGGGAGATGAACGAGCATCTGCCCGAACCCCTGATCTATGCTGCCTGGCTGCGGGCCCTGCAATCACGGCTGATCGCTGATGATCTGGGTCCCCTCGCCGAAGCATACACCCAGGTGGATCCCCTGTTCATCGAACGGGTCTACCGCGATGTTGGGGGGGCAAGCAGCTGGTGCGACGTGCGCCAGAGCGCGCCACAGGAAAGCTGCTCCGATATGGCCCGTCTGGCGCTGGATGATGCTCTGATCTGGATCGAAGAGCGCTATGGCACTGCGCTGGAGTCTCTGCGCTGGGGCGATGCACATCAGGCCACCCAGGACCATGAGACCCTGGGCAGCGTACCGGTGCTGCGCTTCTTTGTGAACATCCGCCAATCCACCAGCGGTGGCGACAACACCCTGCAGCGCGGTCTGACCTCGGGGCAGGATCCCAACCCCTTCCACAATATCCACGCGGCAGGCTATCGCGGCGTCTATGATTTTGCCGATCCCGACAGCTCCTTGTTCATTCTGGCAACCGGGCAATCGGGACATTTCCTGTCGCGCTATTACGACGACATGGCCCAGCTCTGGCGGCGCGGGGAATATGTGCCGATGTCACTGGACGAAGAGCTGGCCCGTGCGGCGGCTGTTGGGGTCACCACCATCACGCCAAGGAACTGATGCAGGATGCAGGACCTCGCCACGCCACTCATTGTTCTTGGCCTGCTGTTTTTTGTCGGACTGGCCGCTGATCGCATCGGGCAAAGACTGCGACTGCCTCGGGTGACGCTTTTGCTGGGCTTTGGCCTATTGGTTGGGCACTCCGGATTTGACCTGCTGCCCACGGCCATCACCGATCTTTACCCACTTGTGGCGATTGTGGCATTGACTGCGGTGGCCCTGTTGCTGGGCAGCTCTCTGTCTTTGGACGGCCTGCGTGAACACGGGCGGGTGGTGATTATTGTCTCGCTCTCGGTGGTTTTACTCACACAGGCCGTGGTGACCCTGGGTTTGTGGGGGTTTGGCCTGCCTCTGACCATGGCGCTGGTCCTGGGTGCCCTCTCCACAGCAACAGATCCGGCTGCAACCTATGATGTGATTGACCAGTCGGGGCAAGACACGGGCTTTACCAGGCGGCTGAAGGGGCTGGTCGCCATTGACGATGCCTGGGGGCTCTTGGCCTTTAGCCTGTCAATGTTGGCGCTGCGCATGTTTGGCTCGGCCGCAGGGGAGGAAGCCCCCCTGCTCACCGCCGCCTATGAGCTCGGCGGCTCGCTTGCCCTGGGCCTTGCAATTGGCTGGCCCGGTGCCGCGCTCATCGGGCGGTTTTCCGACGGCGAGCCCCTCAGGATAGAAGCCTTAGGCCTGATTTTCCTGACCGCAGGCCTGTCTCTGACGCTCGGGCTGTCGTACCTGATAGCCGGCATGACCGTGGGCGCCACCATCGTAAACCATGCGCGCCACCACAGCCGCGCCTTTCACGAGGTGCGCAGTTTTGAATGGCCTTTTCTCATTATCTTCTTTGTGCTGGCCGGAGCTTCCCTGGATACAAAGGCACTGGTACTGGGCGGTGGTGCCGGCTTTGTCTATGCGCTGTTGCGCATTCTGGGGCGTGTTATTGGCGGCTGGATCGGTGGCACTGTCGCACAGGCGCCCCGATCTGAAAGAAAGCTCTACGGCGCCGCCATGCTGCCTCAGGCAGGGGTTGCTATTGGCATGGCGCTAGCAGCCTCAGAACAGCTGTCGCAATTCGGCGATCAGATCACCGCATTGGCCATCGGCACCACCGCAGGGTTTGAACTCATCGGCCCCATTGCCACCGCCTATGTGCTGTCCCGCGATGGACGGGAAAAAACTGGCTAAGCCCTGACAAACAAAAAGAGCGCAAGACGAACCTGCGCTCCTTTGAAATTCACCAGATCAGCAACAGACCACCAATCTAGAGCGCGTTGAACTGCGCCTTTTGCTTCTCCGTCCAGCGCACCGTGAGCTCAAAGCCCTCATCGCCCTGCTCCTCGCTGATCACCACATCCTGTTGAAACAGCCAGGCCCGCTCTTTGCCCTGGGCAAAAGAGAGCGTGAACTCTTCTATGTGGCGGACGCCTTCCAGCTTCTTAGAGACATCCTGAAGCAGCGCCTCGATCCCCTCGCCGGTCAGGGCGGAAATCGCGTGAATTCCCTCTTCGCGCGCCGCCCGCGCCCGTCGGGCCTCAGCGATGTCATCGGGCAATTGATCCAGTTTATTCCAAACCTCTATCTGAGCCCGGTTTTCATCCACCCCAAGGGTGGACAAAATAGCCGCAACATCATTGGCCTGGTTCTGGCTGTCCTCATGGCTGATGTCGCGGACATGCAGGATCACATCTGCGGCCAGCACCTCTTCCAGCGTCGCCCGGAAGGCGGCCACCAGTTCGGTCGGTAGATCCGAGATGAAACCAACCGTGTCGGAGAGAATGATCTCAGGACCATCAGGTATTTCTACCCGGCGCATGGTCGGATCCAGGGTGGCAAAAAGCATATCTTTTGCCATCACTTCGGCCCCGGTCAACCGGTTGAAAAGTGTCGATTTTCCGGCATTGGTATAGCCCACCAATGCGACAATCGGAAAGGGAATCTTGGCCCGAGCGGCCCGGTGCAGGCTGCGGGTTTTCACCACCTTGGCCAATTGCCGACGCAGGTTGACCAATTGATCATCAATGGCCCGTCTGTCCGCCTCGATCTGGGTTTCGCCGGGTCCGCCGACAAACCCCAATCCACCACGCTGACGTTCCAAGTGGGTCCAGGCCCTAACCAGGCGGGTGCGCTGATAGCTGAGCGCCGCCATCTCGACCTGCAGCACACCCTCACGGGTGCGTGCGCGATCCGAGAAGATCTCTAGGATCAACCCGGTGCGGTCCAGAATTTTGACCTTCCAGGCTTTTTCCAGATTCCGTTGCTGCACCGGAGACACCGGCCCATCAATCAAAACCAGATCAACTTCGTTGCTGTGCAATAGCTCTTTCAGCTCTTCAATTTTCCCAGAGCCAAACAACATCCCCGCATGAGCCTTGGGCAGGCGCACGACAGTCGAGCCAACTACGTCAAGATCAGGCAGCGCCTCGGCCAAGGCCACACCTTCCGCCAAAGCGGGTTCGGCGGGGCGTCGCCCCTGATCAGATTTAATGTCCGGATGTAGCACCCAAGCGCGGGTGCGGATCCTGTCGTGTTCCATCAAGAGGCGTCTTCGCCTTCATACAGGCTGATCGGCTGGGCCGGCATAATGGTGGAAATCGCGTGTTTATACACCAGCTGCGACTGGCCATCACGGCGCAACAAGACGCAGAAGTTGTCAAACCAAGTGATGACCCCCTGCAATTTGACTCCGTTAATCAGAAAAATCGTTACTGGAACCTTGGTTTTGCGAACGTGATTGAGGAATGCATCCTGCAAGTTCTGTCTGTCCGAAGCCATATTCTTATCTCTCGCCTTTGTTCTTGCAGCGCGTTGCGGACCAGCGCGCCTTATTACCTTCGACTATGAACGCAGATTTTGACAGTTTCCAGCCGAAAAACGCCTCTTACACAGTAAGGTTAGCCACCTTTTCCTAGCTGCGCCAGAAATTTGGAGACAAAAGTGCGATAATCGCCAGGGTCTCGAGCCGCCCCAGGACCATGGCAAAGCAGAGGATCAGCTTGGCCACAGGCGCCAGGCTGGTCAGCACGATCGGGGCATCGCCTGCGATCTCGGTCAAGGGCCCCGTGGTTGACAGCGATGCGATGGCCAGGATCAGCGACTGTTCAAAATCGCTGCCCACGGCCGAGAGCGCGATCGAGATCAGCGACAACGACAGGGCAAAGAGCATAAAGAACACCCAAGCCACAAAGGCCCCATTGCTTTGTAGCCGCTTATTGCCGCTGCCTTCGCCGCTCACCGACGAGGGATGTACCAGCCGTTCCATTTCCCGCATCCCGTTGAGGTAAAGTGCAAAGACGCGCAGTAGTTTGACGCCACCAGCCGTGGTGGCGACCCCGCCGCCAATCACCGAAAGCCCCAAAAGGATCATGCCCGGCGTCTGCAACCCCGACCACTCCCGCGTTGTTTCCCAATCGGCGCTTTCAAAACCGGTGGTGGACAAAAAAGACATAACCGTGAACAAACTGCCCCAGAAAGATCTGAGCGCCTGCACCGGGTCATTATGGGCCCCAACCTCAAAGGTCTTGAACCAGTGCCACAGGATCAGCAAAAGCGGCATACCCAGGACAATCAGCAAGCCGGTGCGAAACTCAGGATCCTTGTCCAGTCGCCCCGAGCCCACCGTGACCGTGTCATCCGAGAAGGTCAGCCGGGACAGGGCAAAGAACATAAAAAGGAACATCACCATTTCGCCCCCGATGCCGCCAGAGGCATTTTCAACGCCCCCCACAGCCGAGATGCCAGAGGTGGCTAGGACCGACATGGCATGTCCCAGACCAACCAGAGGGGCCTCGCCGGTGATCATGAGTAAGATCCACAAAACCACCGTGAGCCCGCCATAGACCGGGGCAAGGGTGCGGGCGATCTCGATCAGGCGTTTTTTGGGGTCGGCATCCTGGATCTGTGAGGCCGCAACAGTGCCGCCCCCCGGCTCGCCCCGAGCGGTCACCTCAAACCCGCCCAGCGACAGGGGCGCCAACACGGCTGAGGCCGAGATCCACATCAGCAACCCACCAAGCCAGGCCACAAGGGCCCGCCACAGATGCACGCTGGCGGGCGAACGGTCCGGATCTTGATAGATGTCAGCGCCCGTGGTGGTCACCGCACTGACCATATCAAAATAGGCATTCAAAAAGCTGGTGTTGCGCAGGGAGTCCTGCACCGGCAGGGCCAAAAACAACGGCAGGATCACAAAGGTCGCCAACAGCGACAAAAGCTGTCCCGGCATGCCATAGCGGGGCACCCGGTTGCCCAGCGACAGCCCCGCCAGGGTGATCATGAACAGCCCCAGAACGCCGGTATAGAAAAACGCCCGCGAGGTGGGGTGATCATCCAGAACCAGGGCATGGGCTGCCGGGATCCACATCGCCAGGGAGGCAATGCTCCAGATCAACAGGAACAACGGCAGGCGCAAAAGCCGGTTGGGAGTCTTGTTGCGGCGCCCCATCCTAGAAGTAGTCGATAGAGACCTGCATCAGACGTTCCACCTCGGGCACGTCATCCGCCATGGCAAAGAGAGCGATTACATCGCCGGTATCGATCTTCATGCCCCCGGTTGGGCGCAGCACTTCTCCCCCTTTGCGCACCGCTCCAACCAAAACACCTTCGGGGAAGTCGATATCGCGGATCGCCTTCCCTGCCATCGGGGAGGTGCTCATCACTTCGGCCTCAATCACTTCGGCCTCGGCATCACCGATACTGTAGACCTGACGCACCCGGCCGTAGCGGATATGGCGCAGGATAGAGCTCACCGTGGTGGCTCGCGGGTTGATGAAGGCGTCAATGCCAAGCGGTGACAACAGCGGCAATAGGGTTGGGTCATTGATCAGCGCAATTACAAAGGGGCAGCCCTCGGCCTTGGCCCGCACAGCGGCCAACATGTTGGTTTTGTCATCATCTGTCACCGCCAACATGGCATCGGCGCGATCGATGCCCGCCTCGATCATCAACGAACGGTCCAACCCATCCCCATTGAGCACAATGGTTCGTTCCAGAGCTTCTGCGGCATGTTCAGCGCATTTGCGGCTTTTTTCGATCATCTTGGCACGAATGCGGCTGGCGCCGCTTTCCAGCGCCTTGGCCACCTCGAGTCCGACGTTCCCCCCCCCGACAATCACCACCCGGTCCTGGCGTTTTTCAACTTTGCCAAAGACTTCGATGGTCCGGTCCACATCCTCTACATGGGCAAAGACATAGCAACTGTCCCCAACAAACAGCTGATCACCCGGTTCCGGGGCAAACAGGGTGCCTTCGCGGCGGACCCCGACCACGATAGCCCGCAGGGTGGAAAACAGATCCGTGAGTTGACGCAGCGGAGTGTTCACCACCGGGCATTCTTCGTCGATCTGAATGCCCAGAAGCTGGGCGCCGCCTTCCATGAAAATTTCGGTATCAAAGGCCGCCGGAGCAGAAAGGCGCTGCATCGCAGCAGCAGCCACTTCACGCTCTGGGCTGATCACCACATCAATCGGCAGATGCTCGCGGCGATACAGATCTGAATAGATCGCCGTCAGGTAGCTGCGCGCGCGCAGACGGGCAATCTTACGCTGGATCGAGAACACCGAATGGGCCACCTGGCAGGTCACCATATTGACCTCATCCGAATGGGTGGCGGCAATGATCATATCCGCGTCCCGTGCCCCGGCCCGGTCCAGCACATCCGGATAAGAGGCAAAGCCTGCAACGCCCTGAACATCCAGCGTATCGGTCGCCCGACGCACCAGCTCTGGGTTGCTGTCGACAACGGTGACATCGTTTTGCTCCGCAGAGAGATGACGCGCAATCTGCCAGCCAACCTGGCCTGCACCACAGATGATAACTTTCATGCCACTGTCCCTTGGGCGCTATTTCGCCAGATTTGAATGCCAGAAGCCATCAAGGGGGTCAAATCAATTGTAACTCCTCGAAAATTGGGACAATCTTGCTGTATGTTTAGGCCGTCTGTAACCAGCGTGATTTCCATTGCTCTTCTTGGGCTTGCCGCCTGTGGGCCGCTGCCTGTCTATTACGACAAAGGCAAGGACCAGACGCGCACCAATAGCGATACACTGACCTGCAAGGTCGCGGCGCTCAAACAGGCCCCCGTGGCCAATCAAATCCGCCATCGCCCGCCCGTCTATTACCCAGGACGTCAGCATTGCAACAATGGTCACTGCTGGACCACGCCTGGCTACTGGGTCGATGGCGGCACCTATACTGTGGATGTGAACCAAGGGCTGCGCAGCCAGCTGGAGCAGCGCTGCATGGCTCAAAAAGGCTATCGTCGTCTTGAACTGCCACGCTGCAGCAAAGAGCAGATCGCAGCACTACAATCCCTGCCAGGCTCCACTCGACGCGGGGCGTGCTTGTCCGAAAACGCCTGCGCAGTTCAGCAAAGCAATGGCAACACGGTTATCCTGCCTCCGCTATAAGGCCTTTTATCCGTCCTTAAATCTCGAAGTGTCCTGCGGCAGACAGACATGGCCCCCATTGGGGCCACATGAGAGAGCTTTGCCGTCACCAACAGTTCGGCCGCAGGGTAAAAGGGGCTGAGGCAGCCTGCCTCAAACCTCTTCTTCTTCCTTTTCCACATGGGCAATCCGCGCCCCGGTCTTGTTGGACGTGACAACACCCAGCGACTTCAATTTCCGGTGCAAGGCCGACCGTTCCATGCCAACAAAGGAGGCGGTGCGGCTGATATTGCCGCCAAAACGGTTGATCTGGGTCAGCAGGTATTCCCGTTCAAAAGCCTCACGGGCTTCGCGCAACGGCAGGGTTGCCAGCGCGCCGGAAAGAACCACGCGGCCCTCTTCGGCGATTTTTTCCTCTTCGCGCGGCAGATCCTTGGCCTCAATCGGCCCAGTGCCATCCCCCAGGATCAGCACCCGCTCAACCATGTTTTTCAACTGCCGCACATTGCCGGGCCAGGTCATCGTTTGCATCAATGCAACGGCTTCATCCGCCAGGTCCCGCAGCGGCAACCCCTGGCTTTCATGGAACTGCGCAATGAAATACTCCGCCAACTGAGGAATATCTTCACGCCGATCCGCCAAGGAGGGCACATTGATCGGCACCACATTCAGCCGGTGATAAAGCTCCTGACGGAACCGATCGGCCGAAATCTCTGCTTCCAGATCCTTGTTGGTGGCAGAGATCACACGCAGGTCGACCCGCACATTGTCATTGCCGCCAACACGTTGAAATTGCTGATCGACCAACACCCGGAGGATCTTGGATTGGGTGCCCAGGGGCATGTCTGCCACTTCGTCAAAGAAGATCACCCCCCCATGGGCCTGCTCCAGCAGCCCTGGCTCCACGCCCCGCTCACTGCTTTCGCGTCCAAACAGCACTTCTTCCATCCGGTCCGGTTCGATTCCAGCACAGCTCACGGTGACAAAGGGAGCACCGGCGCGGGCAGAATTCAAATGGATATAGCGCGCGGCGATCTCTTTGCCGCTGCCGGCCGGCCCGCTCAGCATCACGCGACCATTGGATTTGGTGACCTTATCCAGTTGGCCGACCAAGCCGCGGAAGGAGGCTGATGAGCCCACCATTTCCGAGCCACCGCTTTCCTTGCGGCGCAGATCGGTGTTTTCGCGGCGCAGCTGCGAGGCCTCCATGGCGCGGCGGATGACCACCATCAACTGATCAATGTTAAAGGGCTTTTCAATAAAGTCATAGGCGCCCTGCTTGATCGCAGCCACAGCGATTTCAATATTGCCATGACCCGAGATAATCACCACAGGAACCTCGGGGTTATCCCGCTTGACCGTTTTCAGGATATCGATGCCATCCATCTGGCTGTCCTTGAGCCAGATATCAAGGATCAGCAGCGCTGGCAGTTCCTGGTCGAGCTGGGACATACATTCATCCGAACTTCCGGCCTTGCGGGTGGAATAGCCTTCATCCTCGAGAATGTCAGAAATCAACTCGCGAATGTCACGTTCATCATCAACAATCAGAATGTCACTCATGTCAGACCTGCTTTCACTGTATTCCGGTTCCTCTGCTCCGCGCTGGCAGCTGCGGGCAGACGTATAACTGCCATGGCACCACAATGCTGGTGCCCTTCAAATATCGGCGCATCCTCAAGCGTGAGGCTGCCGCCATGTTCCTCGATAATCTTTTTCACGATCGGAAGCCCCAGGCCTGTGCCCTCATTTCGGGTGGTCACATAGGGTTCAAACAACCGGGCTCGATCCTCGGGCAAACCAATGCCATTGTCGGCAATCCTGATCTCGTAGCCGCCAGTCGGCATCTCTTGCAGGGAGATGCGAATTTGCGGGTCCACAGCTGTATCGGGTTGTTTCTTTGCAAGCGTTTCAATGGCTTCGCCTGCGTTCTTGATCAGATTGGTCAGCGCCTGCCCGATCATGGTTGAATCCAGGTCCGCCCACAATGGGTCCTGTGGAAGCTCTGCTGAAATAGTAACATCCGGCTGGCCGGTCTGTTGCAACGTCACCGCATCGCGCACCAAAGACACCAGATCTTCTTCGTGGGTTTCAGGCTCTGGCATACGGGCGAATTTGGAAAATTCATTGACGATCCGACGTAAGTCATTCGTTTGACGTACAATCACATCCGTCATCGACTGCAGTTTGTCGCTATTTTCCTCACCCAGCATTGGTGCAAACTTACGCTTGATACGCTCGGCGCTCAGCTGGATCGGGGTCAGAGGGTTCTTGATTTCATGGGCAATCCGTCGGGCCACATCCCCCCAGGCCGCCATACGCTGGGCGCTGACCAGATCGGTCACGTCATCAAAGGCCAAAACATAGCCTTCCAACTTGCCATCGTCCCCGCGTCGCCGAGACATGCGGACCAGCAGGTTTTCTAAACGCCCTTGCCGGGTCACTTTCACCTCGCCCTGCTCTGCCTCGCCACCGCTCTCAACCAATATGTCAAACAGTGGCCCAAATTCCGGGATCGCAACTGAAAGCGCCAGGCTTTGCTGGTCTTCGTGCCAGTCCAGCAAGCGTTCGGCAGAACGGTTCACAAAGGTAATCTTGCCTTCGTCATCCAGACCGACGACGCCCGACGTGACCGAGGAAAGCACGGAATCAAACAAACGGCGACGCCGTTCGATCTGATTGGTATTCTCCAACAAGGTGGCGCGCTGTGCCCGCAGTTCGTGAGTCATCTGGTTGAAGTAATGGCCCAGTTGGGAAATCTCGTCGCCGCTGTCTTCTTCGGGAACCTTGACGTTCAGATCCCCACCGCCGACCCGCTGGGCGGCGACCGTAAGGCGGCCAACCGGGCGCGACAGTCGCTCGGCAAACCAAATCCCCAGCCACATGGCTGCCAAGACCAGGATCAGCGCAAAGCCAATGTAAAGCAGGCCAAATTCAAACAGGACCCGGCCTCGTTCGTTTTCCAACTGCTGATACAAAAGGGCGGTTTCTTTGGTCTCATCGAGCAGGTTCAGCAAAGTGCCATCGACATCCCGGCTGATATAGAGAAAGCGATCCACAAAGGCATTGAGCCGAACAAGGGCGCGGAACTCGTTGTTGTCCCAGTCCTGGATGACGCTCAGACCCTCAGAGCTGGCACGCGCCAGATCTTCGGCGTTTGGACGTTCAAAATCAAACTCATAAGACCGCTCGCCACGTGCCCGAATGCGCCCTATGCCATCAATCACATAGGCTTCCCGAAGCCCGCGTTGGATTTGCAACTGCCCCTGGGTGAGCACCTGCCGCAATTCAGCATCATTGATGAAATAGCTGCGGCTGCGGCTTTGATCCAAAAACCGGGCAAGCGCCTGAGCATCGGTGGTGATATCTCGACGCTGCTCCTCCTGATAGGCCTCCGCCGCAGAAAGCGAACTGCCAATCACCTCGCGCACCCGCTGAGAAAACCACCCTTCCAGGCCGACGTTCACTGTCAGCACCGCAAAGACCGCGACAATCACCGTTGGCCCCAAAGCCAGAAACCCAAAGGCCCCAATCAACCGCAGGTGCAGGCGAGATCCCGCCGATTTCGACCGCCGTGCCGCAAACAGGCGCACGATCTGGGTCAGCACCAGCCCTGCAATCGCCATGATATAGACCATATCCGCGAGCAGAATCAGACGCAGCGGCCGCGAAGAGGCGCCATGCCCCAGGGGCCCAAAGATGAGGAAGGTCAAAAGCGCCAAGACCGGGCCAAGCAAGACCATGCCAAGGGTGCCAATATTTCGGGCCTGGCGCGTTTTACGCCACCGGTCCAAGGCAAAAAACAAGCTTGGCCTCATCCAAAATTGTGACTTTTGAGCCACGCAACACCCTCATTCTGATGTGTGGCCACCCCGGCCAACCGCCATATCTCGTGGTTGCTACCAGCATTAATCGGAGACTACCACAGTCGTGTGACGATATTACATCAGTTTGCGGCGGCGTGTCACCTCTATATCCAGATCGGTGATTTTCTTTCGCAGCGTATTTCGGTTGATCCCCAAAAGATCAGCACATTTTGCCTGGTTTCCACCGGTTGCCGTCAGTGCAATCTCGATCAAGGGCGCCTCGACTTCGCGCAGGATTCGCGCATAGAGCCCAGGCGGAGGCAGGATATCGCCATGCAGATCAAAATAGCGTTGCAAATGGCGGGCAACCGAATCCGCCAGCTTTTCGTTCACAGTCCCGCCAATAACCGGGCCGACCTCAGTCTGCGGCCCCAGGGCCGCAGCGACTTCTGAACGAGAAATCTCCTCGCTGCGTGCCGTCAGGGCCAGACGCCGCACCAGGTTTTCCAGTTGGCGCACATTCCCCGGCCAGGCACAATGGCGCATTATTTCAATGGATTCCGCGCTGAATCGGCGATGCGGCGCGCCATCGTTTTCCGCCTTAACCAGAAAATGTTCTGACAAAAGTGCGATATCCTCGACCCTTTCGCGCAGGCTGGGCACCCGCAGTTCAGTGCCGGAAATCCGATAGTAAAGGTCCTGGCGCAGCGCACCCTCTTCCATTGCCGCCGCGGGGTCCTTTTGGCTGGTTGCCATGATCCGAGGCGCATGGGCACCCGGCGCATCCATCATCCGGACCAGTCGCGCCTGGGCCTCATCCGGCAGATCCACCAGCTCATCAATCAACAATGTGCCGCCCTTTACTTCAGACAACAGCTTGCTCGGCCCTTCCAGGGCCATCAGATCCCTTTCCGAAGCGGTTACAAAAGGCAGAGTTCGACGATCGGAGAAATCATGCACCGCGCGGGCAATCAACGATTTCCCAGTACCGCTCTCGCCCGTGATCATCAGCGGCATATCCGTATTCATCACCCGCGCAATCAGCCGATACAGCGATTGCATGACCTCGGTCCGCCCGACCAGAGGCAGATCCTCGGGCCGCTCCTGTTCCGCCGCGGCAGAAGGGTTCGGAGAGCGGTGAGTTTCAGTCAGCGCCTTGGCGGTGCGCTTCATCAGTTCCGGCAGGTCAAAAGGCTTGGGCAGGTAGTCATAGGCCTCGGCCTCGGCGGCTTTGATCGCCGTCATGATGGTATTTTGCGCCGAGATCACGATAACCGGCAACCCCGGCCGGTCCTCCGCGATTTTAGGCAGCATTTCCAATCCATTGCCATCCGGCATTACCACATCAGAAATCACCACATCGCCCTTCCCTTCGGAGACCCAGCGCATCAGGGTCGTCAAAGAAGAGGTCGCATGTACCCGGCACCCCGCCCGTGTCAGTGCCTGCGTCAACACGGTGCGAATAGTGCGGTCGTCATCTGCAACAAGAACGGTGCCGTCCATGGGTTAAATCTCCTGCGGTTCTGCTTCTTTGGGAATTCTGGACAGCGACAGCCGGAACACGGTGCGTCCCGGCACCGAGTCCACTGATATCCAGCCATTGTGTTCAGCGATAATCTTGCTCACCAAGGCGAGCCCCAGGCCGGTGCCGTTTTCGCGGCCCGAAACAAAGGGGTCAAAAACATCTTCCCGGATCGCTTCCGGCAGACCCGGCCCATCATCGATGATTTCAATCTGTAGGGGCAGCAATTTCCCTGTCCCATCGCTGCGGCGCATGCGAAAGGAATGTTCATAATAGCTGCGAATGCGGATGGTGCCACCTGACGGGCTTGCGGCCTCGGAGGCGTTCTTGAGCAGGTTCAACACCACCTGCAAAAGCTGATCAGCATCCCCCCAGGCCAGCGGCAAAGAGGGGTCATAATCCTCGGTGATGGTCATATGCGCGCCAAACCCCAAGAGGGCCGAACGCCGGGCCCGATCCAGCACATCATGCAGGTTCACCGCCTTGAACTGCGGCTCGCTCAGGTTTCCAAATTGCTCAACCTGATCCAATAGCTTCACAATGCGCCGGCTTTCACTGACGATAAGATCCGTGAGTTCAAGGTCTTCCCCGGACAGGTTCATGCTCAGCAGCTGCGCTGCACCGGTGATGCCCGCCAGGGGATTCTTAATCTCATGGGCCAGCATTTCAGCCATGCCGATGGCTGATTGCGCCGCAGATTTGGCCGAATGGTTCTGGGTCATCCGCGCCGCCAATTCACGCGGAGAGAGCATCAGAAGCATCTGTCCCTCTTGCCCCTGAACAGGAGCGATCTGCACCCCACATTGCAGAGGCGCGCGACCGCGCGATCCGACATCAATATCGTTCACAAAAAGCGGTGTACCCTGACTGCGCGCCCGCTCAAAGGAGGCTTCAATGGGGGCATCCATGGCGATCTGCTCCCAGACGGGCTGGTTCAGCAGCCCCCGGCGCGAGGTGTTCAAAAAACCCTCAGCAGCGGAATTAGCGTCCAGAATTCGGTTGTCCGGGCCGATTAAAAAGGCCGGAATTGGAAGCGAGGCCCAGAGTGCGGTGTCCGAAATCATGCAGCTCCCTCCAAGTCAGAAGCGGCTCGATCAGATGTGGTCAAAGCCAGGGGCAACAGGCGCAGAACCTCGGCTGGAGTTTTTTGGGTCAAAACCTCCCGTCGGAGAGCCGCCGGAGTTCCGGCCTCATCCATGTACCACCCCAGATGCTTGCGGGCGACCCGCAGCCCTAGATCTACCCCGTAGAATCTCAGCATTGCATCATAATGTGTTGAAACCATTTCAATTAGCTCTCCCCCTTGAGGGACAACTGGCGCCGCGCTCCCCCACAGATCACTGGCCACCTGGGCCAGCAGCCAGGGTCGGCCTTGAATACCACGACCGATCATCACCCCATCGGCGCCAGACAGCGCCAGCGCCTGCGAAGCGGTCTGGCTGTCGACAATGTCGCCATTGGCCAATACGGGCAGATCCACTGCCTCCTTCACCGCACGGATTGCGGCCCAATCGGCCTGCCCCTTGTAGAACTGGCAACGGGTGCGGCCGTGAATGGTGACCATTTGAATTCCTGCGGCTTCAGCGCGCGCCGCCACCGAAGCGGCATTCAAGCAATCGTCATCCCAGCCAAGACGGGTTTTCAATGTCACCGGAATATCCACCGCCTCGACCACCGCCTCGATCAGCGACAGGGCATGATCCGGCGTTTTCAGCAGGGCCGATCCCGAATAGCCATTGGTGACTTTCTTCGCCGGACAGCCCATGTTGATGTCGATCACCCTGGCACCCCGGTCCGCCACTTGGCGAGCGGCCTCTGCCATCCAGCTGGCTTCGCGCCCGGCAATCTGCACCGAGGTATTCTCAACATCTGCGCTCAGCTCGGCGCGTTCGCGCACCCCTGGCTTGGACTGCACCATTTCCTGGCTGGCGACCATTTCGCTGACCATCAGCCCAACGCCAAAGGAGCGCACCAGATCCCGAAACGGTCGATCGGTGATTCCGGCCATGGGGGCCAGAGCGATAGGAGGGGTCAAAGAGGTGGTTCCGAGGGTGAAGGACAACTGCTTAATCCTTGTGCGAATGACTGGTTTGTAACCGAAGCCCTCGGTATTGGACAATGAATCCGCCCCCTGCAAGGGCAGATCCGCAGGTCACTGCCTAAATTTTAAGCAGCTTACCCGGGGTGATTGCCTCTTGAACTGGCAGATCTTAAACAACTGCCTAGGCTAGGCTTGGCGCCAAAACGCCAGAATTGAGAGGGCTTTATGAGGACTGCTGCTTTATGAGGACTGCTGCTTTGATCGTTGCGGCTGGACGCGGCACCCGCGCGGGCGGTGGCCTGCCCAAACAATGGCGCCCCCTAAAAGGCAAACGCGTTATAGACTGGACGTTAAAGGCCTTTCGGGATGCCGGGATCGAGACCATTGTTCTGGTACTCTCGCCAGAGGACCCCAGCGCCTGGGACAGTTTTACCGGCGAATCTGATCTCTTACTGACCTCAGGCGGCGCAGAACGGGCGATTTCGGTTCAAAACGGGCTGAAGGCCCTGCAACAGCACAATCAGTCGTGCACAGCTAGGCCCGGCGAGGAAGAGATCACCAAGGTTCTTATCCATGATGCCGCCCGCCCCTGTACCAGTCAGGGGCTGATCGCTGCCGTTATTGCCGCACTAGACCATGGGCCAGCCGCCGCCCCGGCCTTGGCGGTGACAGATGCACTCTGGACTGGAGCCGAAGGACAGGTCACGGGGACGCGAGACCGAAACGGGCTTTTTGGCGCGCAAACACCACAGGGCTTTCAGCTAGGGGCAATCCTGCAGGCCCATGCCAGCCACCCCGGCGGAGCCGCGGACGATGTCGAGGTGGCGCGCGATGCCGGGCTGGAGGTTGCAATCATCGCCGGAGACCCGGACAATATCAAAATCACCCGGCCCGAGGATTTTGCCCGCGCCGCCAGAATTTTAGAAACGGAAGACAATATGGATATCAGACCCGATATCAGACTGGGCAATGGCTATGATGTGCATCGCTTTGGACCCGGAGACAGCGTCATCCTCTGTGGTGTGGAAATCCCCCATGATCGCAGTCTTCAGGGCCATTCGGATGCCGATGTTGGCATGCATGCGGTGACAGATGCGATCTATGGCGCCCTGGCGCGGGGGGATATCGGTCAGCATTTCCCGCCGTCGGACCCGCAATGGAAGGGGGCTGCCAGCGAGATCTTCCTGGCCCATGCCGCTGATCTGGCGCGTGAGATGGGGTTTCAGATCTCCAATGTGGATTGCACTCTAGTCTGTGAATATCCCAAAATTGGCCCCCACGCTGCCGCCATGCAGGCAGAAATGGCCCGCATTCTGCAAATTGACGCCACGCGAGTTTCGATCAAGGCAACAACATCAGAGCGGCTGGGCTTTACCGGTCGCAGCGAAGGTATTGCCTCATTGGCCACCGCTGCCCTGGTGAAACCATGACCCTGGCTGCGATGATTGCGACCGTCGGCGGCACTGGCTATCTGCGCCCCGCCCCCGGCACCTGGGGCTCGCTGGCAGCCCTGCCCCTTGCTTACGGGTTGCACCAGCTCGGGGGCTTTCCCCTGCTGGCCATTGCCACCGTGATCTGCACTGTTCTTGGCATCTGGGCCACCGCTGAGATGACCAGAGGCAAGGCCAATCACGACCCCTCAGAGATTGTAGTAGATGAGGTTGCGGGCCAATGGCTGGCGATCTGGGCGATTTCCTATCCGGCCTGGTCCAAGGGGATCGAGATCACCGCGCTCTGGCCCGGCTGGATTGCGGCCTTTGTGCTGTTTCGCCTCTTTGATATCTGGAAACCAGGCCCTGTGGGTTGGGCCGATCGCAAAGAAGGCCCTGTCGGGGTGATGATGGATGATGTCATTGCCGGGTTCCTGGCGGCCCTTGGCGTTATTGCCCTTGCCGGGTTCAGTCACGGAGTTTTGGGCCTATGAACGAATCCTCCCCTCAGAACACCAGTGACGCCCACCCGGATGTTGCTGCACTCATTGCCCAAGCCACCCGGCTGGGGCTCAGCATCGCAACCGCAGAAAGCTGCACCGGTGGCATGGTCGCCGCCGCGCTGACGGATATCCCCGGCTCCTCCGCCGTGCTGGACCGTGGGTTTGTCACCTATTCCAACCGCGCCAAACAGGAGATGCTGGGCGTCAGCGAAGCAACCTTAGCCGCCTTTGGCGCGGTCAGCGAAGAAGTGGCCCGCGAGATGTGCGAAGGTGCGTTGCACCAGGCAGGGGTTGACCTGGCGGTATCGATCACCGGCATTGCAGGGCCCGGAGGCTCTGACCACAAACCCGAAGGCCGCGTCTGTTTTGGCCTGGCCCGAGAGGGGCAGGACTGCCTAGTGGAAACCCTGGAGTTCGGTGCGTTGGGGCGCGAAAATGTCCGTGCCGCCAGCCTGATCCATGCGCTTTTGCTGCTTCACACGGCCCTTTCTCAAATTGAGCGCGGATTAGGCAAAGCCCCCTAAGGATCGCCTCTTTTTTCATCAATTTCGCAAAAGCCCATGTTTTTGGCGCTTTTGCGCCTCGTGACGCTTTTTTCCTCACTCCAGATCGGGTCTGTGACCTTCCAACCACGCAAGCGGGATGGAAGGACGACCCCATGAATGGAGCTGATACAGCTTGGATCATTGTAGCAACGGCCCTGGTGCTGTTTATGACGTTGCCAGGGCTTGCCCTGTTTTACGGCGGCTTGGTGCGTGCACGAAATGTGCTCAGCGTCTTTATGCAATGCTACGCAATTGCCTGTTTGATGAGCATTCTCTGGCTCGCTTTTGGCTACACCATTGCCTTTGGTCCCGGTGAAAGCGGCTATTGGGGCGGTCTCGACAAGATGTTCCTCAATGGGGTCACCGCAGATAGTCTCAGCGGCACCCTGCCCGAGGTTCTGTTCTTTGCCTTCCAGATGACCTTTGCCATCATTACCCCGGCGCTGATTGTCGGCGCCTATGTTGAACGCGTTGGCTTTGCCTTTGTGCTGACCTTTTCTGGCCTGTGGATGCTGCTGTGCTATGCGCCAGTTGTGCATTGGATCTGGGGCGGCGGCATCATGGCAGATGGCGGCATCTTTGGCGAAATCGGCGTTAAGGATTTTGCCGGTGGCATCGTGGTGCATGAAACCGCCGGTCTGGCAGCGCTGATCATCGCGATCTTCCTTGGGCCACGCAAAAACCGTACCACCCCCCCCCATAACCCAGGCTATGTCGTCATTGGCGCCGCGATGCTCTGGGTTGGCTGGTTTGGCTTTAATGGTGGTTCGCAGTTGGCCGCTGATGGCGGTGCAGCCATGGCCATCACCGTCACTCATCTGTCAGCCGCCGCCGCTTCGCTGACCTGGGCGCTGTGGGAAAAGATCAAATACGGCAAGGCCTCGGTTGTGGGTCTGGTCACCGGCACCATCGCAGGCCTCGCCTCGATCACCCCGGCCAGCGGCTTTGTTGGCCCCGTTGAAGCACTGATCATCGGCGGTATCGCTGGCATTCTGTGTCAGGAGCTGGTGAACTTGGTCCGCAACAAGCTGAAAATCGACGACACCCTGGATGTCTTTGCCGTACACGGCGTTGGCGGCATCTTTGGCACCGTGATGATCGCCGTCTTTGGCGAAGGCAGCTGGCTTGCGCAACTGGGCGCCCTGGCACTGGTTGGGATCTTTACCACCGTTGTCACCATCGCCCTGATCAAACTCGTCGGCGCCTTCACATCCCTGCGCGTTGATGCTGAAACTGAAACCAACGGGTTGGATATCTCTGTCCATGGCGAACGTGCCTACGATATGACCAGCTAATTCAGGTGTCGCCCCCCCCCTTTTTGTGACGGGGGCGCTCCATCCAGATGCCACCACTCAAAAGGCAGAGATGCAGAACGACGCATCGACGGGCTTCCTACATTTCGGGAAGCCCGTATTTTTGTCCTCACCGCCCCAAGTGAGATCACAGGTGCGCGGCGAGATCCCCTGCAGACCCAGCTCCCTGAAGAACCGACCACAGCTCGGCACAGCGGTCCGCTCCCAACAGAGCCTGCGCTTTGGCCATAAGCCGCGCCTCGCGGATCTCATAGGCCACCGGAGCCTGCAGGTCATGGCTGGCCTCCAGACGTTTGCCATCCCGGCGCACCAGCGCCACATGGGCCTGCGTCTCAGTCAGGGCTTCGTCAGCCTGCACATGGATCAATTCACGCAAAGCAATAAGACGAGGATCAAGGCACAGCCCATCGCTATAGCTGTCCAGCCGTGCGGTATCTTTGCCAAGCGCCTGCAGCGCCAAGACCGTCCGGTAGGAGAATTTGGCCCCGAGACCTGTCTCTGGCGCCATCTGATTACATACGGTCATCCAACGCGGATGCGTGCGCACCGTCAGACTGGCGATCTCAGGCGCGGCCAAATCCAACGCGCGGGCGGCTTCAAGCGCGGCATGCAGCCCGTGACAACAGGCGTGGAACTTGTGGCTGATCTCTTCGAACAGCCAGTCCCGCCCCAGATCCTGCAGGGCTGCATCCCTATTGCCCTCGCCGTGATGGGTGCCGCCAAACCCCAGAGCCCCCTCTAGGGCCTCGGGGTTTGCCTCGAATCCCGCTGCAACCAGCTGGGCCACTTCGACCCCGGCGGTGGCGGCAAGGCCTGCGTTATAGGGTTTGCCCATGGTGCCAAACTGCGCCTTCAACCCCGCCGCGCGGGTGGCGCAGAGCCCCAGTGCCTTTTCCATCTGCAGCGATGTCAGCCCCAGAAGGCGCCCCGCAGCAGCCGTCGCCCCAAAGGCCCCGGCTGTGGCCGTTTGATGAAACCCCGTTTGGTAATGCGACCGCCCCAGCCAGAGCCCCACCCGAATAGAGAGCTCCATGCCAAACAAAGCCGCCTCTATGACCTTTGCCAGCCCCAAGTTACCGGCCTCCCCAAGGGCAAAAGCCGCAGAAAACACTGCCACCGAGGGATGGCCGATATGGGCAAAATGCGTATCGTCATAGTCCAGCGCGTGAGAGATCGTACCATTGGCCAGCGCCGCCATACGCGCGGGCACCCGCGTTCCGCCAAACAGGCTCGCCTGCGCCGCCCCGGCCTCTGACAGCGCTTGCCGCCGCAGGATCTGAGCGACAGGTTCCTCGCCCCCGGCAATGCCACAAGCCAGCCAATCCAGAGCCGACAATCGTGCCATTTGCCGGGCCAAGCTGCTGGGCTCGATCTCAGATGTCGCAAAAGCGGCCAGCTGGCCCGTGAAAGTACTGCTCATCGTTCAGGCTTCCTGTGTTCAGGGCAGCCTAGCCATAAAGCTCAGCCGCGCGGCGCTCGAATGCTTTTACAATACGCTGCATCGCCTCGTTAAAGACAACCCCGATGATGCCCTGCAACACCGCATTTTTGAACTCAAAATCCACATGGAATTTGACGTCACAGGTGCCGTCCTCGCGCGGGGCAAAGCTCCAGTTGGATTTCATGTGGCGAAAGGGACCGTCCAGATATTCGGTATCGATCTTCATCTCATCCGCATAAAGCGTCACCCGGCTGCCAAAACGCTCGCGAAACACCTTGAACGAGATTACCAGATCCGCCTCCATCACCTCAGCGGCGCCCTGCGGGCTGCGACTGCGAATACGGGCAGCGGCGCACCAAGGCAGAAATTTGGGATATTGCGCCACATCCGCCACAAGCCCGTACATCTGCTGCGCGGAATAAGGCATTGAGCGGTTTTCTGAGTGAACTGGCATGGGCGGCATCTATTTTCTTGCTATGATCGTGCCGCGTCATGTCCTATGAACGCGCGGGAATTTCAAGGGGTCAGGCATGCCACAGCGTCCATATGTCATCGATGTGATGATTTCAGCCAAAACCATTGCAGCACGTATCGAAGAGCTTTGCGATGAAATCGCACAGGAATTTGGCGATACGGATAAACTGGTTGTTGTTGGCCTGTTGCGCGGTAGCTTTGTCTTTATTGCCGACCTGGTGCGCGAGCTGGACCTGCCGATTGAGGTCGATTTTCTCGAGGCCTCCTCTTATGGTGACGGCATGGAAAGCAGCCGAGAAGTCCGTATTCTCAAAGACTTGCGTGGCGCTATTGAAGGGCGAGACGTGCTGGTTGTGGAAGATATCGTTGATACCGGCCACACCCTGAACCATGTCACCAAACTGCTGGAGAGCCGCAAACCGGCGCGGCTAAAATCCATCGCCTTGTTGGACAAACCATCGCGGCGCGAGGTGGACTTCCGCTCCGACTGGATCGGATTTGAAATCCCGGATGAATTTGTTGTGGGCTATGGCATCGATTTTGCACAGCGCAATCGCAACCTGCCCCATATCGGCAAGGTCCGTTTTACCGACGAGGCCTAAAGCCCCGCAGTCAAACCTCTTGCCCGCGCCCGAACTGGAGAAAGCCGGATGACGGATCATTCAGGAAGCTGCCTCTGTGGCGCTGTCACGCTCTTGGCGCAGGGCGCGCCTGACCGGGTGGGCCTGTGCCATTGTCGGGATTGCCGCAAACACCATGGTGCCCTGTTTCATGCCTCTGCCGTTTTTCAGGAGCAGGTCGTAACCGTGCAGGGGGAGACCAACAGCTATCAGGGCCGTCACTTCTGCCCTCGGTGCGGGTCCTCCGTCTATTCCTGCAGCCCAGGCGAGATCGAGCTGCACCTGGGTATTTTGGATCAGCCAGACCGGCTGATCCCCAGCTATGAGCTCTGGTGCCTGCGCCGCGAAGCCTGGCTGCCATCCTTCGCGGATATGCGACAATATCCACGCGACCGGGGCAACGCAGATTAAAAAACGAAAAGGCCCCCTATCTTAGGAATACTCCACGAAATAGGGGGCCCATCGCAGACCCAAGATTGGTTAGGCCAGGCCCAGCTTGGCATTGCGCGCGTCACGCAGGCGGGCAAAGTCATCGCCCGCATGATAGGATGAACGTGTGAGCGGTGTGGCTGAAACCATATGGAACCCCTTGCCATAGGCGGCCTTCTCATAAGATTTGAACTCATCGGGGGTCACAAAGCGATCCACAGCGTGGTGTTTCGGCGTCGGCTGCAGGTACTGGCCAATGGTGAGGAAATCAATATCCGCAGCGCGCATGTCGTCCATCACCTGGCGCACGGCCTGTTCATCCTCACCCAGACCAACCATGATGCCGGATTTGGTGAACATCGACGGATCCAGCTCTTTCACCCGTTGCAACAGACGCAGGGAGTGGAAATAGCGCGCACCGGGGCGCACCTCGGGATACAGACCAGGCACCGTTTCCAGATTGTGATTGAACACATCGGGGCGCGCCTCGATGATCTGCTCAATCACCGCCATATCACATTTGATGAAATCCGGCGTCAGGATCTCAATGGTGGTCTTGGGGCTGCGGTGGCGCACCGCGCGGATGGTCTGGGCAAAATGCTCGGCGCCGCCATCTGAAATATCATCGCGGTCGACTGAGGTGATCACAACGTGGTTCAATCCCAGCTTCTGCACGGCATGGGCAACGCGGCCCGGCTCAAAGGCATCCAGATCCTCGGGCGGTTTGCCGGTAGCGATGTTGCAGAAGGTACAGGCGCGCGTGCAGACCTCGCCCATGATCATCATGGTGGCGTGACCCTGGCTCCAGCATTCCCCCACGTTGGGGCAGCCTGCTTCTTCGCAGACAGTGACCAGCCCATTGTCGCGCATGATCTTATGGGTTTCCGCATAGCCCTTGCCGCCGGGGGCCTTCACCCGAATCCAGCTGGGTTTCTTTGGCTGGGCATTGTCCGGGCGATTTGCCTTTTCGGGATGCCGTTGCTCGGGAATTTTGAGATCACGCATGGTGGGTCCGCTTCTGGCCTGTGTTCATAGGTGACTTAGCACGTTCATTCCTTGGCGTCACCGCGACATTGAGATATCGGCAATGCAGGGGACGCATAACACTCGGTCTTACTCCTATTTCGTTCAGAAATCATTGCAGATTTGATGGGGTCCATTTGCGCCAATTTTCGGCGCAAAATTTCAAAATATGTGCGTATTTTCAATTCTTTCCCCTATCCCTTTACGACAGTTTCATAACAGGGTCCGAGGGTGGTTGCGCTCAATTTAGAACTATTATAAACGGCTGCCAAACTGGTTCATCATCCATGGAGTTGTAAGATGAAAGCTGGCGTAAAACTGCCCGACGTGACCTTTAAAACCCGCGTACGCGACGAAGCTGTGGGTGGCACAAACCCCTTCCGCTGGGAAGACAAAACCACTGCGGATTACTTTGCAGGCAAGCGCGTTGTCCTGTTCTCCCTGCCCGGCGCCTTCACTCCTACCTGCTCGACCTACCAGCTGCCTGGCTTTGAAAAAGGCTTTGCCGATTTCCAGGCCGAAGGCATCGACGGCATCTACTGCATGTCCGTGAACGACAGCTTTGTGATGAACAAATGGGCCGAATCGCAGAACCTGGAAAACGTCGGTGTTATTCCTGACGGCTCCGGCGAGTTCACCCGCAAAATGGGCATGCTGGTGGCCAAGGACAACCTCGGCTTTGGCGCGCGCTCCTGGCGCTATGCCGCCATCGTCAACGATGGCGTTGTTGAAGCTTGGTTCGAAGAGCCCGGCCTGTGCGACAACCACGGCGAAGACCCCTATGGCGTTTCCTCGCCAGAGAATGTGATGAAGCATCTGCAGGCGGCAAAAGAAACTGCAGCGGCCTAAAACCCGCGGTGTTGCAAGTTCTCTTAAGGCTCGGGCTCGCCAGTGGCGGGCCCGTAGTCGTTTTGGGCTACCTCTAGAATACCCAGTCCCGTTTGCCGCGCCACCCGGGCCAATTCCTGAAACCAATCTGCCTCGGCCGTGCTGGCCCGGCGGACCAGCCCGATCCGACGTTTAGGCTGTGGTGCGCTAAAGCGCTGCACACAGAGCCCCTGCGCAGCAGTGCATTCGGCAGCAAGGGCAAGCTCCGGCATCAAGGTCAGGCCAAAGCCGGCAGCTACAAGCCGCGACAGGGTCGCCAGCGACCCCGCCCCCATGTTGATCCCCGCTGCCGAGCGCGCCACGCCGCAGACCTCCAATGCCTGATCGGTCAGGCAGTGCCCATCTTCTAGCAGCATCAATTGATCGGGTTGCAAATCCGAAGGCTCTACCCTGGGATGCCCAGCATTGACCTGGGCCAGTCGGTTGGCAGAGCCTGCCAGCAAGAAATGATCCTCAAACAGTTCAGCCTCGACCAGGCCGGATCCACCGCTGGGCAGGGCCATGATGGCGGCATCCAGCGCGCCGCTTTGCAGTGCCTCCAGCAGGCGCTCGGTTCTGGCCTCCCGCACCTGAATGTTCAGCTGAAGATCATGGGCACGCAGATCCGCCAGCAAGCCCGGCAGCAAATAGGGCGCGATGGTGGGAATAACCCCAAGAGACAGGCTCTTGCGGCCACTGTTTTGATCCCGTGCAAGCCGGTCCAACTGCGCGGCCGCCATGAGGATCGCTTCACTCTGCGCCAAGACCTCGCGCCCCAGCGGGGTCAGAACCACATCCCTGGCCCGGCGCTCGACCAGAATCCCTCCCATCAGATCTTCTAGTGCTTTCACCTGCACCGACAGCGCAGGCTGCGACACGTGGCAGGCTTCGGCTGCGCGACCAAAATTGCGGTGCTCACACAGAGCTTTGAAATATCCAAGTTGGCGAAGGGTGAAACTCATAAAATTCCCCTATCAAATCGCTAAGATAATTCAATCTTAAATTATGAGAATGCGCAGCACCCAAGCGCACCTCTCGCCTTTTGCAGGGGCTTGTTCAAGAGTCGGCACTTTAACCGATCATCTGGTTGCTGCGCGCCCCTCCATGGCTTTCATCCATTTCGTCGTAGAATGTCCTGAGTTGCGCCAATGCAATGCGCAGAACAATCTTACCCGAGCGCGCCGACCATCCAAGCTGACGCTCCGCCGCTTCCAGCCCCTCCAGGTGGCAACAGCAGCGTAGGGCTATATCGTTGAGCCCCGACCCCAGCACCTCGAGCGCCTGGGTCGCCCGCTGCTTTGCCGCCACAGAGGCCGCGCTCTGTTTTGGGGGAGCTATAGCACCACAGCGATCTGAAGCGGCAAAATAGGCGCGGCTTTGCGCCAAATGGTCGCCAACCTGTGCGAGCTCAAAGTCTTCGCGCAGGCGCTTTCCTGCCTCCACCAGCTCCCGGGGCAAAAACGGCTCACCACTTTTGTCCTGAAGACGCGCCAACATATCCAGCGGGGTTTCTCCAAGACCATAGCGGGTGCGGCGCTCTTTGGCTCTTTTACCTCGGCCATGACAAAACTTGCTTTGGGTTTCCCCGAACCCTTGCTCCAGATTTGCCCGGGCCTTGTTCTCGCGCTCCGCCATCAAACGATTGCAAACGGAACGGCCCATGGGGGTGATGTGATACCGGCGCAACCGGCCTGTACGGGTACAGCTGATCCATCCCAGCAAGGCCAGATGTCCCGCAAGTTCCTGTTCAACGACAAGCTTATCCAGGGCGGTTTCGCCCTCCTTTACCACCACGGCTTTTTCCATACCCTCAGCGACGGCCAGCACCGCACCACTTTGACAAAGCCGGGCTAGGATCTCTAATGCGGCCGCATTCAACAGGGCTGCATCGGCAATACCCTGGTGTTTTGACGTCCCTTGGCCATTAAAACAAACAGCCGCCAAATCGCACAGCACGCAGTCGATCAATGGGTCATCTCTGCGGTTTTCCACCCGACGTATTTGCCGCAGCACCGTCGAAGGATGGCATTTCAAACCCCTTGCAAGTTGGCGGATCGAGTAGCCGCCTTCTGTGTGCTCCAGATATCGCTGAACTTCAGGTGGGACCCATTCCGGGAAAGGCTGTGCCGAGTGTCGCTGCATGGATGAAGATCTCCGGTCGTCAGCCAGGCATTCGTCCACATTCCGCCCCCAAGGTTTCCCACAGGGATGGAGAGTTTACCTGTCTGATTTTGAACAGAACTTTGAGTTATCCATCATTGTTTCCAAAAATTGATCAATCAACAAACAATAGACCGCACGGCGAAAAGTACCTGCAGGCAACACCCGTAATAGTTGTGTTAAGGACAATCTCACACGCAGAAAAAAGGAACAGCCAAATGCAGGATCTCCTCAGCCGTTTGAAAAGCCTTCGGCGTCCCAGACTTCTGGTAAGAACCGCACGTATTGGCGCCGCAACCTACAGCCGCAGCCGGGATCTAAGCCGGATTATGGACTATGGAAAACCCCCCAGACCCGCAGCCGCCATCGTGTGGCTTTTGGACTCTGAGTCCGAGATAAACCAGCAGCGTCTAAGCAGAGATTCCAGCTATAGCCTCATCTGCCATGTGGAAATCTTGGTCGCCCTGGTTGGCGAGGCGGCCTTGTTGGCCCCACCGAACACCCGCCCCCAGGCACAAGGAAGTATCGCCGCTGGGGCCGAAACGGATCAAAACGAAAACGGGCGATGACCATAACTGTCACCGCCCGCATCCATTCACCCTATACGGGAGTATTTGGCTCTTTTATGACACCATCAAATCTACATGAAAGTGTCCGGCGAGGCCGCTTTTTTCTCTGCAACAAAGGCTTCCAGGGCCTGCTTGATTTCTGGATCAAGCGGAGGTGCCTGATAGTTTGACAGCAGGTAATCGACCCGGTTGGTTGCCAGAGAATAGGTGTCGCGAGCGCCCTCTTCTTCCCAGGTTTCAAAGGGTTTGTAGTCCAGAAGGTCCGATTTCCAGAAGGCGGTTTTGAAGTTGTTCTGGGTATGGTCGCAGCCCAGGTAGTGCCCACCTGGACCGACCTCACGAATGGCATCCATTGCCTGGGCGTCTTCGCTCATATCCACGCCCTTGGCCAGGCCATGCAGAACGCCCAGCTGATCGGCATCCATAACGAATTTTTCAAAATCCGCCACCAGACCACCTTCGAGCCAGCCGCAGGAATGCAGCATGAAGTTCACGCCAGAAAGCAACCCCATGTTGAGCGAGTTTGCAGTTTCATAGGCGGCCTGGGCGTCCGGGATCTTGGAGCCACAGAAAGACCCAGATGAACGGAACGGCAGGTTCATGCGGCGCGCCAACTGGCCAGCGCCATAAGTAATATGCGAGGCCTCCGGGGTGCCAAAGGTCGGCGCGCCCGAGTTCATATCGATAGATGTCACCATCGCGCCAAAGATCGCAGGTGCGCCTGGACGCACCAGCTGGCTATAGGCAACGCCCGCCATGACTTCGGCCAGAACCTGGGTCAAGGTGCCCGCGATCGAGACCGGTGCCATGGCTCCGCCCACGATAAAGGGCGAGATGATGCAGGCCTGGTTATTGGCGGCATAGATCTCCAGGGAGCCCATCATCACATCGTCAAAAGTCATTGGCGAATTGATATTGGTCAGCGAGGTCATCACGGTGTTGTTCTGCACGAATTCTTTGCCGAACAGGATTTCGCACATATCAACCGAATCCTGCGCCCGGCTTGGCTCGGTCACCGATCCCATAAAGGGCTTGTCCGACAGGGTCATATGGGCCAGCAGCATATCCAGGTGGCGTTTGTTCACCGGAATATCTGTTGGCTCGCAAATGGTGCCACCCGAGTGGTGCAGCCACTTGGACATATAGGCCAGCTTTACGAATTTATTGAAGTCTTCCATCGTAGCATAACGCCGACCGCCCTTGGCATCACGCACAAACGGAGGGCCATAGACAGGCGCCAGAACCATGTTCTTGCCACCAACAACCACTGACTTTTCAGGGTTGCGCGCATGCTGAGTGAATTCGGAAGGGGCTGTTTTGCACAGCTCACGCGCCAAGCCACGCGGGATGCGCACGCGCTCGCCCTGGACATCGGCACCGGCATCGCGCCAGCGCTGCAAGGCCGCCGGGTTATCTACAAAATTGACCCCCACCTCTTCGAGGATGATATCCGCGTTGGTCTCGATGATCTCCAAGGCCTCTTCGGACAGAACTTCGAAGTTGGGAATATTGCGCTCGATGTACTTGGCGGTCTCGATCTTGATGCTTGTACGTTCTGCGCGACGGGCGGCTCCCCCGCCACCCCGGCTCCGACGACGTGGTGCTGCTTCAGCCATGGTCTGTCCTCTTGAAGGAGTTTCGTTGTCAGATATCTAGCCCGGCTCCCAAGCGCTCCGCCGAAGGATAACGGCCTATCCGGTTGGAAAGCGACATTTACCCTGTCCAAATGGGCTGAATTCGGCCTTCTCCAAGGCTGACGAGTAAGGTCAGGGCTCCAAGGGCTCGGCTTCCGGGCCAACCCACTGCGCCCGCCCCCAGGATTTAGCGAGATAAAGCCGCGTATCCGCCAGCTTGAGAAGCGCATCGACGGGGCCAACTTCGCTGAGATTTGCCACACCGATAGAAAAGGTGATTCTGATGGGTCGGTTACGCCCTGTAATCGGAAGAGAGACCCCCTTGGCCAACCTATTGGCAAAAGGCGCAACCTCTGACACCTGCTGGTGCCGTACCAAGACAACAAACTCTTCACCGCCCCAACGGGCCAGTTCAGCATCCTCTGGCAGGACCCGGCGCAAAAACCGAGCCGCGGCGCGCAGACATTCATCACCGGCCGCATGTCCAAAGTCATCATTCACCGATTTGAAGTGATCGATATCAATCAGCAACAGGCAACCGGGTAGGTTTGGGAGTTCGTTGGCGAGCACCGCGTCCATTGCTCCACGATTGAGCAACCCCGTAAGCACATCCGTTCGCGACAACCGAGAAATTTCGTCCTTTTGAGCCTCCAGTTTTGCGACCAGGGTCAAACCGATGATCAAGCAGGGGCTGGCGATCACAAAGACCGTCCGCAGGGGCTGCACATAGCCATATTCCAATCCCCCATCAAAGAAGAACTTCTGCAGGAGATAGAGGGAGATGATAAAGATCATCCAAAGAAGATAATGGAGCGCGAACTGAACACTGCCGCGCGGAACCAGGTACGGAACTAAGAATTTCATGGAGGCCGCTTGCCGTGAGAACGCTCCATAATCCATGGGCAAAAACCGTTACTTTTCCCCATAAACCAGGCGCGACTTTCCTGGTTTCAACCTGCAATTAATTCCGCTCTCCATCCCCTCCCCCTAGGCGCGTACAAGGCGTGCTCTAGACTGCCGAATACACCGCGGCACGGAATGGGACTTGAAACCTGAGCCATCCCGGCCTATGCGCGTAGATATGAGCCAGACATCCCATGACCGCCTCCTAATCATAGACTTTGGCAGCCAGGTAACGCAGCTGATTGCGCGCCGCCTGCGTGAGCTGAATGTCTATTGCGAAATCCACCCCTACCAGAATGTCACAATGGAATTTGTGCGCCAGATGGCGCCCAAGGCCGTGATCTTTTCCGGTGGCCCAGACAGTGTGACTCGCGACGGCAGCCCCCGCGTCCCACAAGAGATTTTTGACTATGGCGTGCCGATCCTCGGGATCTGCTACGGCCAGCAAGTGATGATGCATCAGCTTGGCGGCAAGGTCGAAAGCGGCCATGGCACAGCCGAATTTGGTCGCGCCTATGTCAAACCCTCCGTCGCCTCCCTGCCCCTGCTGCAAGGCTGGTTCCAGGATGACGAAGACCGCGAACAGGTCTGGATGAGTCACGGTGACCACGTAAGTGAAATCGCCCCAGGGTTTGAGGTTTATGGAACCTCCCCCAATGCCCCCTATGCGATCACCGCCGATGTAGCGCGGAACTTCTATGCGGTGCAGTTCCATCCAGAGGTGCATCACACCCCCAATGGCGCCAAGCTCTATGAAAACTTTGTCCGTCTGGCCGGCTTTAGCGGCGATTGGACTATGGGTGCCTACCGCGAGCAGGCGATTGCCGCCATCCGCGAGCAGGTCGGCGACAAACAGGTCATCTGCGGGTTGTCCGGCGGCGTCGACAGTTCGGTTACAGCCGTGCTGCTGCACGAGGCCATTGGCGACCAGCTGACCTGTGTCTTTGTTGACCATGGGTTGTTGCGGAAAGGTGAGGCCGACGAAGTCGTCACTATGTTCCGCGACAACTACAACATGCAGTTCATTCACGCTGATGAACAGGACCTGTTCCTGGGCGAGCTGGAAGGTCAAAGCGACCCAGAGACCAAGCGCAAGATCATCGGCAAGCTGTTCATTGATGTGTTCCAGAAACACGCCAATAGCATTGAGGGTGCCGAGTTCCTGGCCCAGGGCACACTTTACCCAGATGTGATTGAATCTGTTAGCTTTTCTGGCGGCCCCTCGGTGACGATCAAAAGCCATCACAATGTGGGCGGCCTGCCCGAAAAGATGGGGCTCAAACTGGTTGAACCGCTGCGGGAGCTGTTCAAGGACGAAGTCCGCGCTTTGGGACGTGAACTTGGGCTGCCGGCGAGTTTCATTGGGCGTCACCCCTTCCCTGGCCCTGGCCTTGCGATCCGTTGCCCTGGTGAGATCACCCGCGAAAAGCTGGAGATCCTGCGCGAGGCCGATGCCGTCTATATCGACCAGATTCGCAAGCATGGTCTCTATGATGAGATCTGGCAGGCCTTTGTTGCCATTCTTCCCGTGCGCACCGTTGGCGTAATGGGCGATGGCCGCACCTATGATTTTGCCTGTGCCCTGCGCGCGGTGACATCGGTGGATGGGATGACAGCGGATTACTACCCCTTCAGCCATGAATTCCTAGGCGAAACCGCGACCCGGATCATTAACGAAGTCAAAGGCATCAACCGCTGTACCTATGACATCACCTCGAAGCCCCCAGGCACCATCGAATGGGAATAATGCAGCAAACTGTCGTTGCTGAAAGCTGAGATTTGCAGCCCGGTCGGTATCCCGACCGGGATGTTTTTTTCGCGTGCCAGTCATTGCACCAGTTGCGCACCCCTGACAGGCTGAATTTGACTCGGTTCTTTTTGAAAACCAAGAAACTGTTCATTCTTCCAAGTTGGCTTTGGTGCAGCCCTCCGCCGCGAAATCGGAAACCAATTTTGGAATGGCTGAAGGAACCAGTGAAGGCCGATGTGACACAGAGGATTTTCACTCTCACTGTAGGTCGGTCTGGCACAGGCTGGTTGGCCAAATTAATAGAGGCCAACCTGGGGGCACAGCCATCCATGAACCACTGGGAGTGAATGGCGTTGCAATTTGGTACACTTAGAGAGGGATGGCTTGCAGCACTATTTTGAGCGCAGCTATGGCGATCGGGTCCGCTTTATCAAGGTTCAACTCGAGGACGCAGGAAAGCCCGGTGGCGCGGTCAGGCTTCCGGCTGATCTAGGCCATGTCCGGGAGCCCCTCTTACCACCCAAATACAATGCAAACGTCACAACCGATGAGCAATTGGTCGACAGCAACGCAGGATTGCTGACCAATCGCGGTTTTGGTCCTGAACAAATCGTATCGGACTATCTAGAGGCCAGCCAAAGCCTGGCGCTGTCGGAGAGCCAATTAGCCTCTTGATATCGTCCCTTTGGCTTGACCTTCTCGTTGATTTACCACCTTCTTGCCGCCTGGACATGAGGGAAGGTACGGGATGTCGCATCAAAGGGGCGAGGTAGGTAAGGCAGCGCTTTGGATGACTGGAGCCATCCTGTCGTTTTCCTCCATGGCGATTGCCGGCCGTGAAGCGGGGCACAGCCTCGATACCTTTGAAATCATGAGCTATCGCAGCCTTGTCGGGCTGATCATCGTGGCCCTGTTGATCACCTTTACAAAACACTGGGGCCAGGTGAAAACTGAACGGCTTGGCACCCACCTTCTGCGCAATCTGGCCCATTTCACCGGCCAAAATCTTTGGTTCTTTGCGGTGACGCTGATCCCACTGGCGCAGGTCTTTGCGCTGGAATTCACCTCACCGATTTGGGTGGTTGTATTGTCTCCGCTGTTGCTGGGCGAGCGGCTGACGCTGATCCGGGCCTTGTCGGTGGTTTTTGGGTTTGTAGGCATCCTGATGGTTGCCCGCCCCTCTCCGGACACCTTCAATGCCGGGATCATCACAGCGGCCAGCTGCGCGATTTTCTTTGCATTGACAGTCATTATCACCAAACGACTGACCCGTTATGAAGGCATCGCTTCGATCCTTTTCTGGTTGACCTCAATGCAACTGGTCATGGGATTGATCATGGCAGGCTGGGACGGCGACATTGCGCTGCCAGATGCTCGGGTTTTACCCTGGGTGGTCGTGATTGGCCTGGCGGGCCTTAGCGCTCATTTCTGCCTCACCACAGCACTGTCCCTTGCCCCTGCGACCTCCGTAGTGCCGATCGACTTTGTGCGCCTCCCTCTGATCGCAGTTTTGGGAATGCTTATATATGGTGAAGACTTAGATCTGTGGATTTTTATTGGCGCCGCAGTGATTTGCGCGGCGAATCTGCTGAACTTGAGAGCTGAGAAATCACGGAAATTCGCCAAAACGTGAGCCCAATGCGCACAAAGTTGCCGTCTGGTTAACATTGATCCGAAATACATCTTCCCCCTAACCTCTGGAAAAGAGGCCAAAAGGCCTGTCTTTGGGAGGAATACATGAAAAACTACGTTGCTGTGCCTTTGGCATTGGCAGCACTCTCTAGTGCTGCCCAGGCGGGAGGGTTGGATCGAACAGGCCAATCCATAGACATACTATTCGAAAAAGGAAATTACGCCGAATTTTCAATTGGTCGCGCAGACCCCAACCTCAATGGCCGCGACGTTGCAGCGTTCAATCCCGCGCGCACCCCCAGCGGGAATGTGGCGCAGGCGTTCAATCAGGCTGGTGCAGGGTTCAAGCTCGATATCAACGACCGGCTGTCCTTTGCCATGATCTATGATCAACCCTGGGGCTCTGACATCAGCTATCCGGCAGCAAATGCCAATCCTTTGACCCCAGGGTCTGCCCTGCTGGGCGGTACCCAGGCCTTTGCTGAATCAGATGCGATCACTGGCTTGCTGCGCTACAAATTCAACGACCGCTTCAGTATCCATGGTGGCCTGCGCTGGCAGCAAGTCGAAGGCAATATTACCCTGAATGGGGCCGCCTATGGTGGCGCTCCTCCGGCTGGGCTGTCTGGCTATTCTGTCCGGATTGAAAGAGACCGCGCTCTGGGCTGGGTTGCGGGTGCTGCCTATGAGATTCCAGATATCGCCCTCCGGGTCGCGCTAACGTATAACTCTGAAATCGAACATGAATTCAGAACAACCGAGAATCTCAACCCGGCGATCACAACGACAACCACAACCAAAACGCCCCAATCGGTGAACCTGGACTTCCAGACTGGTATCGCCCCCAATACCCTGTTGATGGGCGGCATTCGCTGGGCGGATCATAGCGAAACCAAGCTGAGACCCACCCTTGCGGGGGTCGATCTAATTGACCTGGAAGATTCCACAACCTTCAGCCTTGGGGTGGCCCGTCGTTTCAATAAAAACTGGTCCGGTTCCATTCTATTGGAATATGAAGAGGCCAGTGATGACAATCTTGTCTCTCCGCTCGCCCCGACCAATGGTTTTGAGAGCATCGCCATTGGCCTGCAATACACTCAAGACAAGTTCAAGGTTTCCGGCGGAATACGCTACACCAAACTTGGCGATGCCTTCGCAGAAACCGGCACGCCAGATGTGGCGCGCGCCAGCTTCACCGGCAGCGACGCTGTGAGCTTTGGCATCAAGGTTGGCTACTACTTCTAGGCCAATTTCGTTTACTGCCCGATCAGAACCTCCAACAAGCCCTCGCCCATGTGGCGGGGGCTTATTTTATTGGGGGGCTAGGCCAGAAATTCCCGACAGCCAGGGCAGCAATTTCCGCGTGGGAATTGACCAGACCAGTCCAGAGCACTAGCAAGGCGTGAAACCAAAACAATCTGGAACGCCTATGCTCTATTCTTCCGCACAGGAGTGGCTCGACGCGCCACAAAAACGGGTCTTGTTCTTTGGCATGTCTGGCCTTGGCAAAACCTATGTCAGCAATATTCTGCGCGGCGCGGGCAGTTGGTTTCATTACTCAATCGATTATCGCATCGGCACCCGCTACATGGGCGAATATATTGCCGATAACGCCAAGGCAGAGGCGATGAAGAACCCCTTTCTACGGGACCTCCTGCTCTCAGATTCGATCTATATCGGCTCCAATATCACCTTTGAAAACCTCACACCGGTTTCCTCCTACCTGGGCAAGCCTGGGGATAGCCGCAAGGGCGGGCTGGCGATCGACGAGTACCGCCGACGTCAGGATCAGTTTCGCACCGCCGAAATTCACGCGCTGATGGATACCGCCTATTTTGCTGATCGCTCCAAGCGGCTCTATGGCTATCCCAATTTCATCTGCGACACTGGCGGATCGATCTGTGAATGGGTGGATGCCGCAGACCCCAATGATACCGTGCTGCGCGAACTCTCGGCCCAGTGCCTGATGGTCTGGATCAAGGGCGACGCCGCCCATACCGAAGAATTGATCCGACGGTTTGATCGCGCCCCCAAGCCGATGTCATACCAGCCCGAGTTTCTGGCGCAGGCCTGGGAAGACTATCTCAACCAAATGGGCGTATCAGAGCAGGATGTTGATCCTGATGACTTTATCCGCTGGACCTATTCCCAAGCCCTGGCCCATCGCCAGCCCCGCTATGCGGAAATGGCTAAAAAATGGGGCGTCACCGTGACCGCAGATCAGGTTTCCAGCGTCCAGAGCGAGGCCGATTTCAATCAGTTGATCGGCAGAGCCCTTGAGGCCCGCAGCTAAGACGACTATGTGTCAGTTTCCGCTATACCGCACTATCATCCGATAAACAGGAAAACCCCATGCCTATTAAGATCCCTTCTGACCTGCCGGCCTATGACGTTCTGACGAACGAAGGCGTCATGGTCATGTCGCCGGATCAGGCAGCGCGCCAGGATATTCGGCCACTGCGCATCGGCTTGCTCAATCTGATGCCCAAAAAGATCCAGACGGAGAACCAGTTTGCCCGTCTGATTGGCGCCACACCTTTGCAGATTGATCTCACTCTGATCCGCATGACCGAGCATCAGACGCGCAATACAGCGGCTGAACATATGGCTGAGTTCTACCAATCCTTCCAAGAGGTTAAGGATCAGAAATTCGACGGCTTGCTGATCACCGGCGCCCCGATCGAGCACCTGCCTTTTGAGGAGGTCACCTATTGGGATGAGCTCTGCGAGGTCTTTGACTGGACCCAGACCAATGTCCATTCCACCTTTGGCGTCTGCTGGGGGGGGATGGCCATGATCAACTACTTCAACGGTGTGAAAAAGCATATGCTGGATCACAAGGCCTTTGGCTGTTTTCGCCATCAGAACATGACGCCGGCCTCGCCCTATCTGCGTGGATTTTCTGATGATTGCGTTGTTCCCGTCTCCCGCTGGACAGAAATTCGCCAAGAGGAAGTGGAGGCCTGCCCTGGTCTGAGCACAATGCTGGGCAGCGATGAAACCGGCCCCTGCCTGATCGAGGATCCTGACCACCGTGCGCTCTATATTTTCAACCACTTTGAATATGACAGCGACACGCTCAAGCAGGAGTACGACCGCGACGTCGCCTCTGGCACCGAAATCAATGTGCCACTGAACTATTACCCCGATGATGATCCCACAAGGGTGCCACAGAACCGCTGGCGCAGTCATGCCCATCTGCTCTATGGCAACTGGATCAACGAGATCTATGAGACGACCCCCTACGAGATTGACCGGATCGGGGTCGAAACGACGGATCTGCGGGCCTGAAGACAATGACACAGGGCAACAGGCTGCCTAGAGGCGCCTGCTGCCGCACCTGATCTGACGCCCCTGGTTCACTGTGACGCGAGCACCTGAGTAAAAGCGATTCACATTTGCACCGTCTTGGCCCTATAAAGGGGTGAGGACAGAAGGATTTAGCCATGAAACTGCCATTTGACGGTGCCATCAGCAGCTTTTTTGAAAACAAAGCTCCGAATGAGGTTACGCAGAGCATCAAAGAGAGTGGCAAGAGTGACATCCTGGCCCGCGGCTTTCCCTATTCTGAACGGATGGGGCGCAAGGATTATGAAAAACAAATCAAAGCTCTGCAAATCGAACTGGTCAAATTGCAAGCCTGGGTCAAAGAGAGTGGCGCGCGCATTGCCATTGTCTTTGAAGGGCGTGATGCGGCTGGCAAGGGTGGCACGATCAAGCGGTTTCGCGAAAACCTGAACCCGCGCGGCGCCCGCGTGGTGGCCCTGTCCAAACCAAGTGAGCCTGAGCAAAGCCAATGGTATTTTCAGCGCTACATTGATCACCTGCCCTCAGGTGGCGAGATCACCTTTTTTGATCGCAGCTGGTACAACCGTGGTGTTGTCGAGCATGTTTTTGGGTTTTGCACCCCAGAGCAGCGCGACCGCTTCTTTCGACAGGTGCCAAGTTTTGAAGAAGCCCTGGTGGATGATGGGATCTTGCTGTTCAAATTCTGGCTGAATGTCAGCCGCCCCGAACAGCTGCGCCGCTTTTTGGCGCGCGAGGCAGATCCGCTCAAGCAATGGAAGCTCAGCCCGATTGACGTCAAAGGTCTGGAGAAATGGGATGACTACTCCCAGGCTATCGAAGAGACCCTCAGCAAGACCCACGGAGACCATGCGCCTTGGGTGGTGATCCGCTCTGATGACAAGCGCCGGGCCCGACTGGCGGCAATCCGAACAGTCCTGCATGCCGTTGACTATAAAAACAAAGATGGAAAGGCCATCGGCCCTTTGAATGACATGATCTGTATCGGGCCGGACAACTGGGATGCCTAAACGCGGCTACCATCACGGCAACCTGCGCCAGGCTTTGGTTGAGGCCGCATTGCGTCTGATCGAGACGAAAGGCCCCACCGGCTTTACTCTGTCGGAGGCGGCCAAGCAGGCCGGCGTTACCCCAGCAGCCGTCTATCGCCATTTTGAGGGCCGGGAAGATTTGATCGCCGAGGCGGCACGTCAGGGCTTCTTGATGTTTGCCGATCTGATGCAGCACGCCTATGATAAATACCAGCCCTCGGCCCTGGCTGCCTTTGAGGCCACAGGCCGCGCCTATCTGGCCTTTGCACGCAAACATCCCGGCCATTACATCGCCATGTTCGAGAGCGGCATCTCCAGCAATCGCACCCCGGAATTGGCCAATGCCGCCTATCGTGCCCGCAATATCTTGGAGCGCGCCGCCGAAGACCTGAGCAAACATATCCCCGAAGACCGACGCCCGCCGGCCTCGATGTTTTCAGCCCATATTCTGGCGATGAGCCACGGTGTCGTTGAGCTCTATGCCCGAAACACCCCCGGAGCCACATCCCCGTTTCCACCCGAAGATCTGCTGGAAACGGGCATCGGCATTTATCTGCGTGGCCTGGGACTGATCGACAGGGACATCTGACCACGCCTTTGCAGCATGACCAGACCACAAAAAGACCCAAGAAAACTTGGGTCTTTTTTTCACACTCCAGGCTGTGTTCCAGCCCTTAGGCCGCGGTTTCATCCTCAAAAACAACCAGATCCGCGACGATGGATTTCAAACCCTCAATCAGAGCTGTATTCGGCGCCATCGACAAGAGTGGCACCATTTCCTTGATCAATGCCTCAGGCAGGTTCCACCAGGCCAACTTCTGAAGCGCTGCAATCACCTCGTCTTCAAAGCGCTTTTTCTGGAAATTTGCAGGGTTCCCTCCGAGATGGAACAAAAGGAACCGACCGAGACATTGGCCCCTGGCGCCAGATGTGCAATTGGCGATTTTCGAAAAGGCTTTGAGAATGGAACATGTTCCACAACATCCATCATGCTGATGACATCGCATTTTCCTCAAGCTTCAAATCATCGAGAGCCTTGCAATGCGCCTCGATGCCAAAGGTTTTCAGTCGTTCGACATTGTCCGCGCGTAGATCAAGCCCAATGGGGGGAAAGCCAAATTCACCCGCCGCCATCAGCAGTACTCCATTGCCAAACCCTATGGCCAGCCACTGACCACCTTGGACGTGGCAGCGCACGTTTTCAACCCCGTCCGCAGAGATCGCCCGCAGGACCTCAATATTGTGTCCAACCTTCTGCTTGTCGCTTGTTCGTGTCGCGACCAGAGCGGCTGCCTCATCGGTAAAAAAACCTTGGTGAACTCATGACCGCAATGGGTGCAAGCAATACGATTCAGAACCGGGTTCAAATCAGGGTGATAAAGCGGGAGTTTGGAGAAATCAGCCGTGCCAATTGCGACGGCTTCCTTGCTCTCACAAAAGGGGGTCAGGCCTCATAGGCGTGCCGGTCTTTAGAATCTGTGGTAATTTCTACCGGGACGTTCACACAATAGTTTCCTATGTTTGTATTCCCGAGGGCACTGAACAAATTTCCCTGAATTGCTGGTCGTGTTTTACGCAATAGAAACAAAAAGAGGGCCGCCCAAAGGCGACCCCCCAAATCTGGAAAAGCGGTAGAATTAGCGCTTGGAGAACTGGAAGGAACGACGCGCTTTACGGCGGCCAAACTTCTTACGTTCTACAACACGGCTGTCGCGTGTCAGGAAGCCAGCGGCTTTCAGAGCACCGCGCAGAGCGGGATCATAAAGCTGCAGAGCTTTGGAAACACCGTGCTTAACCGCGCCGGCCTGACCGGACAGGCCGCCACCTTTGACAGTCGCGTAGACGTCAAACTGGTCTTCGACACCGGCAACGGTGAACGGCTGGCGCAGGATCATCTGCAGAACCGGACGGGCAAAGTACTTGCTCATCTCTTTGCCGTTCACTTCGACCTTACCGGAACCTGGTTTGATCCAGACACGGGCAACAGCGTCTTTACGCTTACCAGTGGCATAGGAACGACCCAGCTCGTCACGGACGGGCTCACGGGAGATGATTTCTTCAGCGACTGCTTCCACACCGGTTGCAGCTGCCAGCTCTTCGAGAGTGTTGATCTGATCAGACATCTATATCAGCTCCGGGTGTTTTTCTTGTTCATGGACTTTACGTCCAGAACTTCGGGCGACTGAGCCTCGTGGCCGTGCTCGGTGCCAGCGTAGATGCGCAGGTTGGTCATCTGCTGACGCGACAGGCGGTTGCCTGGCAGCATGCGCTTGACCGCCTGATAGACAACACGCTCGGGGTGCTTGCCTTCCAGGATTTCCTGCTTGGTGCGGGACTTGATGCCACCTGGGTGGCCGGTGTGCCAGTAGAAGTGCTCTTCGCGCTTCTTGCCGGTCATCTGGATCTTTTCAGCATTGATCACGATGACGTTGTCACCCATGTCCATATGCGGAGTGAATGTTGCTTTGTGCTTACCGCGCAGGCGCATGGCAATGATCGAAGCAAGACGGCCCAGCACCACGCCTTCGGCGTCGATGATGATCCATTTCTTGTCGATATCTGCTGGTGTAGCAGAGAAGGTTTTCATGGCAGGTCAATCCTGTTTGTCGTGATGACGCAGGACAAAGGTCCAACGTCCGATTTGATGTGAGGGGTCTAAGGCTTAGCACGCGTCGGGTCAACACGCGGAACAAAGTTTAAATTGAGCAATTTCATAAGCTTATCAAATAGGTATTACAATACCCCACAAATTTGACGCTCAGATTTGAAAATCAACGCAACCTATGCGATATTACCCCCGTCACATTCTCCAAAAACGAAAGATAACCGCTGAAACTGATTTAACACGATAGGAACATTGCATGCTGGACCTTAAGCCATTGGACAAAATTGATCCAGGAACCGCTCTGGCGGATCTCAATAAAACCAAGCTGTCGGCCGTTCAACGCGGGCTTGCCATCTGTGGCTACCCGATCGGGGAAGTGGATGGGCTCCATGGCCCTAAAACGCGCAATGCCTTTGCTGAGCTGGTCTCCGATATCGGACACGGCAACCCCGCCATAGTCTCGGAAGATGTCCTCAACTATATGAAGGCCCAAAAGAAGGAGCTGACTGCGATATTGGCCAGCCCCAGTTCTACAGAAGAAGAGGTGCAGGCTCAGATTGCCGCGATGTTCAAATTCATTGGCCTGCCCCTCAGCACTCAGATCGCCTATGGGCTTGCTACTACCCAATGGGAGACAGCGCATACTTTCAAACCGGTCCGGGAGGCCTTTTGGTTGTCAGAATCCTGGCGCAAGAAAAACCTCCGCTATTACCCCTACTATGGTCGCGGCTATGTGCAGCTGACCTGGGAGAATAACTATCGGATGTATGGGGGCATTTTGGGGTTGGATCTGATCGGGGATCCGGATCTCGCCATGCAGCCGGATGTCGCCCTGTTTGTGCTAGGGCATGGGATGAAAACCGGGACCTTCACAGGACGAACACTGGAACAGTTCGTCAATCGCAAGAGCACCGATTTTGTCAATGCGCGCAAAGTCATCAATGGGCTCGACAAGGCTGACGAGATCGCCAAAATTGCCGAGCATTATCAAAGCGAAGCATAGTCCAGACCGTCAGACACTGATCTGTTCTGGCGGATTATCCAGGAGCGCGCGCAGCCGCAGCATGGCCTCTTCGAACCGTTTCAGGCTGACATGTCCGTTGACGCAGATGCGCACCGCATTAGGCGCGCGCCCATCACGCAGGGCAAATTCATCCGCCGAACGGATCTGAACCCCCTTCGCCTCTGCAGCGCGGGTAAAGGCGGCTGATCGCCAGCCTGCGGGCAGTTTCAACCACAAAAACGGCACTTCGTCATTCCAGACCAGCTCAAACCCGCCCAGTGCATTCACAGCAACCCGAATGTACTTCGCCATCTCCCGGCGCACCTCTAGGGCCAACTGCTTGGTGCGGGGGTCTGACAACAAAATGCGGGTGATTTCCGCCAGGGGCTGCGCCAGGCCAAAATAGCTGTATTCAGCCGCCCGACGCAGATCCTGCGACCGCCCCGTGGGCGCCAGGGCAAAGCCAACCCGCAGCGCGGGCGTCAGGTTTTTTGAAATCGAAAACACATGCCAGGTCATGTCCGGCGCCAAGGCGCGATAGCTCGGCGCTTTGGCCTCCCCCATACGATAGCAGTCATCCTCTACGATCTGGACCCCATGGCGACGGGCGATTTTGACGATTTCCTGCCGCCGTTCCAGAGGGGTGAATAGGCATGTCGGATTGTGCACTTCCGGACTGGTACAAAGAACCTGGGCACCTGATTTTCGGATCGCAAGCTCGAGTGAGTCTGGTACAATGCCATGGTCATCCATGGCCACCCCCACCACTTTGGCCCTCAGGAGTTCAGCGGCGCGCCGAAACCCTGCATAAGAGAGGTCCTCAACCAAAATCACCGGCTGCGGGTCGCGCAGCACAGTCTGCAACACGGTGAGGATGCCATTTTGGCCCCCGTGGGTCAAAACAACATCCGATTCCCCCAATGGCCCCAATGCCTGCCCCTCCAGCCATTGCAAAACGGCCTGTCTCACCGGGTAATAGGCATCCCGCGTTGGATAGTTCAAAAACAATAACGGATCGCCCTTGGCCACACGATCCATCGCCTCACGAAGCGCAGCGACCTGACCCACATCCACAATTCGCGGGCTAAACAGGCTGACGTGATGGGGATCCTTGGCTTCCTGCAGGTGCAGTTCCCGCGACCAGACATCATCCAGGACACGGGTCTGCTTTTCCGCCACAAAGGTCCCCCGCCCCACCTCTGCCTGCAGCAACCCTTCGTCCGTCAGCAATGTATAGGCGCGCGCCACAGTGCCCGGTGTGATCTCGAGCTGATAGGCCAGCTCCCGCACCGGCGGTAGCTTTGTGCCAGTCTTTAAGACCCCATCATCTACCGCGGCGCGGATCGTATCTGCCACCCGTTGATATTTTGGTCCCGTTTTCCCATCGAGATCCGGCGCCCAAATTGTACCCATTACAATCCATCCTTAGACAGTCACGTTCAGCCATTGTATCAATTTTCTTGTAACAGACAACTGGGATTGTATCAACACAATATAGGATCACGACCATGACCACATCTGCAACTTCGAGCCTTTCAAACACCTCCTACCTGAACAGCCGCCCTGCCCTGCCAGTGCTGGCACAGGCAGCTGTCGCCTTTGCAGTCCTCGTCACCAAATGGTCCATCCGCCACAAGACGCGAAAGGAGCTGCGCCATCTCAGCGCAGACCAGCTAAAAGACATTGGGATCTCCCGTCAGGAGGCCCATTATCAAGGAACTCTTCCGTTCTGGCGCCCTTGATCCCCTGGGCAACGGAACCAACTGGTGGCCGGGGCTTGTCCCCGGCCTTTTTTATGCCCATTCCACGGAGCCGCACCGCGCTGCGGTTGGCATAGCCTGGCCGCACAGCCCCAGCAGCTCCCTTGCGGCGCGTCAATGGCACATGCTAGGCAGGGCCACGAATTTATGCCCAAATCCTTCATTCAAACCTCATGCCCCCATCCCGTCCAACCTTCCGCATGTCCAAGAGCCCCGCGTTTGATGAAACCATTCAAATTTCTGGAAGTCGCAGGACCACACCGTGAGTGACACCGACGATAGGCAGCCCGACGTGCGATCAAAGCCCGGGACAACCGGGGCCGAGCGCCCGCTCCGGGCCTCCGCTGCAGCTTTGGAGGCTATGGTTCAGGCCGATCGCACCGATCACTTCATCCGCCGTGACAACCGGGTCTTTGCCGGCACCCATCTGATCATCGAGGTAATGGAAGCCACAGGGCTCGACAGCGAGCCCCGCATTCAAGCGGCCTTTTGCAAAGCAGCAGAGCTGTGCGGCGCTTCCCTGATGCACATCCACACTCATAAATTCTCACCCCAAGGAGTGTCTGGTGTCGCCGTCCTGGCCGAGAGCCATATGACCGTGCACACCTGGCCGGAGATCGGATATGGTGCTTTTGATGTCTTTATGTGTGGCGATGCCGACCCCTGGAAAGCCGTTGATGTGTTCAAAGCAGCCTTTGAGACCGAAGACATAGCCGTGCGGGAACTGCTCCGTGGTGCCGAGCTGTCGGGCGAGAAGGCCTAGAGCCTCAGTCTCAAAACCTGACGGCCCTGAATCGCGCACCTAGGGATTCTGAGCGGCAAAATCGCAGAGAATGCGCGGGTTGCGCTGCCCCCAATCGGTCAACAGATCAGCCATAATGGTGCCGCTCTGCCGTTCCATCGCCTCTGAGAGGATCTCTTGCTCGGCCTGACGCCCAAAGGCAACCACCTCATCGCCAATGGCGACCTCTGGGAGGGCGCTCACATCAGCCACAATGGTATTCATCGAAATCGCCCCCATCACTGGGCAGCTCTGCCCCCGGATGAGCACCTCTGCCCCCTGGGACAGCTGACGAGAATAGCCATTGGCATAGCCCAGAGCGACGCTGGCCAGAAGCCGGTCCCGGCGCAACACCGTTGTGCGATCATAGCCGATGGTGCTGCCTTTGGGGTAAGAGCCGATACTGATCACCCGAGATTTCAGCGTCAGCGCGGGATGAAACACGTGGCTTGGCGCCGCAATTCCAAATAAGATTGCACCACAGCGCATCATATCCACCTGCGGATCCAGTCCGGCTGCCAAGGTCAAGGTGCTGCCGGCATGGGTCAGGACCTCCTGCCGTTGCAAAGAGCTATGGGCAAAGACCCAGGCCAAATCCTGTTGAAATCTGGCGATATTCTCGCCGAGCTCATCCGGGTGGTTGGAAGGAAAATGGGTACATAGGCCAACAATATGTCCATCTGCCAGTTCCAGTATTCTGGCACAGGCACCGCGCCCTGCAGGCGTTGACAGCTCCAGCCCGTCGCGGGACATGCCATCCGCGTTCAGCGATATGTGCAGCGGCGGCAACCGCCGTTGCCCCACCCGGTCCAGGATCGCCAGCACGCCTTCCTCTGACCCCACCAATTCCTCTACGCGATATTGCAAAGCCCCCTCCACTTCGTCGGGGGTGGCTGTCCGCAGCCTCAGAATACTGCCGGTAAAGCCCGCAGCGCGCACGGTACGGGCTTCAGCGTTGGAGGAAATGCCGATATGGCTCACCCCTTGGCCAATGACCAGAGGCACCACGTTTTCAATGCCATGCCCATAGGCATCCGCCTTGACCACCGCACAGAGCCGGGTTTGGTCCGGCAACCGCGCCAGGGTGTGGCGCAGATTTTGCGCGATTTGCCCCTGCGAGATCTCACACCAAGCGCTTTCGGTTACGGGCAGGGGCATTGCGGTCAATCCAACCCAACGGCAGTTTGAACAACAGCCGGGGCAGACTGCCCAAGAATCTGTTGCAAAATTTCAACCAGCAATGTCACTCCAACTGGTATCAAGGCATCGGGGAAGTCAAAATTCGGGTTGTGCAACTGTGGCTGCGCCTCGCCCGAGCCAATGAACACCATTGCGGATTTTGCCCCGTCCAGCCCAAAACGACCAAAATCTTCGGACCAGCGCATGGGCTGATCCATGTTTGTGCATTGCAGACCCAATTGATCCGCGGCTTTGCGGGCGACGCCGACGGCGCTGCCCTCATTCACCGTGGCAAGAAAGATGTCGTGCCAGGTCACATCAGCAGAGATTTCTCCCAGATGCTCCGCCGCTCGCAAAAGCGCGGCCTGCAATTGCTGCTCCGCCTCGCCAACCAGCTGATCCATGCGGGTATCGGTCTGGCTGCGCAGGGTCATGCGCAATTCACCCGCCCCCGGCGCAATGCCAAAGGTTGCCTCTCCCAGCTGAGCATGGGTCAGCGTGGCCAGCGCAAAATTTGCCCCCATGTCACCCCCCGCTCCCAGAGCGGGTAAGCTGCGCATGAGATCCGCGAGGACTGTGGCGGGGGAAACCCCGTCTTCTGGGGCTGCCGCATGCGACGTCTTGCCGGTAAAGCGAATTTTCATCCCCCGCGAGGCACAGTTGCTCACCCCATTGCACAGACCGATCTCCCCCAGGGGGCGCCCGGGCACGTTGTGATAGGCAAAGGCAAAATCCGGGCGCAGCTCGGGCCAGCGTGGGTCTTTGATCACAGAGAAGGCGCCGGCACCGGTCTCTTCGGCAGGTTGAAACAGCAGGATCACCCGGCCGCACGGGGGCCGTTTTTTCATGGCCAATGCAACACCAAGCACCATGACCATATGGCCATCGTGGCCACAAAGATGCCCCTTGCCTTCAATACGCGAACGGTAAGCCTGCTGTGAGATCTCTTGAATGGGCAGTGCATCCAGCTCGCAGCGGATCATCACCGTTGGGCCTGGCTGCGCGCCGGTGAATTCTGCCGCCACGCCATGCCCGCCCAACCCGGTCCAGATCCTATCCGCCCCAGCCTGCTCCAGCTCCTGCGTGATCCGGGCGGCGGTCTTCTCCTCCTCGCCAGAGATCTCGGGCATTTGGTGCAAAGCCTGCCGCAGGGACTGCAGGTAGGTAAAGGTGTTGACAGAGAGAGCGGTCGTCATGGCGCGTACTTTCTTTGGCTCAGGTTTTGGGCGGACGGCAGGTCAGGTGGCGTCCTGAAAGCCGGTGAGGCAACGGGTCAGGTTTTCCCCCAGACTGTCGCTCAGATAGCCGCCTTCCTGCACAAAAAGCACCGGCAAGCCAAGCTGCGCAAAAGCCACGCCGATGCGGGAAAAGCCCTGCTTCGTGACTGCGAGCCCCTGAAACGGATCATCAATCGCGGCGTCCAAGCCCAAGGCCACCACCACCACATCCGCGCCAAACAGCGTCACCCGTTCCAGCGCAACATCCAGCGCCTTTAGGAAGGCGTCATCCTCGGTGCCACGCGCCAGTGGCAGGTTAAGGTTGTACCCCAGCCCCGCACCTGCGCCGCGCTCCTGCGCATGACCCCAAAAGAACGGATAAAACCGGTCCGGGTCGGCATGAAGAGATACCGTCAAGACATCGTCGCGGTCGTAGAACATGCCCTGAGTGCCATTGCCGTGATGCACATCGACATCCACAATCGCTGGACGCATCCCTGCCGCAGCCAAGCGTTGCGCCGCGATGCCGGAGTTGTTGAGAAAACAAAACCCCCCGGCCAAATCAGCAAAGGCATGGTGCCCAGGCGGACGCGCCAGAACATAGGCAGACTGACCGTCTTTGCGCAGAGAATCCGCACCCGCGATGGCGGATTGCGCGGACCAATAGGCCGCCTCCCAAGTGCCCTTGGCGATTGGGCAGGCCGTATCCGCCTGGTGATACCCGGACTGGCCGGTGGCAGATTTCGGGTAGCTGTCGCTGCGGTTGGCGGGATGAATATTGGGGATCACCTCTTCGCCGGCATCCTGGATATACTGCCAGCGGCGATAAATATTCCTGAGAAAGGTCAGATACTCGGCCGTGTGAACCGCTGCGATCGGACCCAGCCCGGCGTCGCGCGGTTCGGTAAAGACGCAGCCCGCCGCCAAGGCGCCCTGCTGCAGCACCTCGATACGCTTGGGCTGCTCGGGATTTGGTTGTGCCCGACCATTGGCCATAAAGTGCTTTGGGTCATGCTGCCATTGGCGCGCATCAAGAAATGCTTTCATCTCACTGTCCTGCCTTGTTTTTTTAAATTTCAGTGCGGTCAGCGCCCTTGAGACCCAGCATCTCGCGAGCCTCAGCCGGGCTTGCGACTTCGCGGCCCAACTCCTCGACGATACGGCGGATCTTGCGCACCTGCTCTGCGTTATCCTTGGCCAGAACGCCGCGCGAAATCATCAGACTATCTTCCAGCCCAACCCGCACATGCCCGCCCATGGCAGCAGCCATGGTGATCAGAGGCATCTGTTGACGCCCGGCGGCCAGAACCGAAAACATATAGTCATCGCCAAACAGTTTGTCGGCGATCACCTTCATATGCATCAGGTTTTCCGGATCGGTCCCCATGCCGCCCAGCACCCCAAACACGAACTGGATAAACAGAGGCTTTTGCACCAATCCGCGATCCACAAAATGCTTGAGCATATAGAGATGCCCAACATCGTAGCATTCAAACTCAAACCGGGCCCCGCGCTCCACCCCCAGCTCGGTGAGGATGCGGGCGATATCGCGCGGTGTGTTCTTAAACACCAGATCATCCGAATTCTCCAGAAAGGGTTGTTCCCAACCGTGTTTCCATTCGGAAATCCGCGCCGCCGCCGGGTAGAGCGCAAAGTTCATGCTGCCCATATTGAGGCTGCACATCTCAGGCGCGACCCGTTTGGGCGCGGCCAGACGTTCGTCCAGGGTCATCACGGCGCTGCCCCCGGTGGAAAGGTTGAGCACCGCATCACAAGATTGCTTCAACTGCGGCAGATAGCTCATAAAATCCTCTTCCCCCGCCGAGGGCTGCCCCGTCTGCGGGTTGCGCGCATGCAGATGCAGGATGGCTGCCCCGGCCTCTGCCGCCCCCCGTGCCTGGTCACAGATTTCCGTAGGCGTAACGGGCAGATATGGCGACATTGACGGGGTGTGGATCGACCCGGTGACAGCACAGGTAATCAAAATTTTGCTCATGGGTCAGCCTGCTTTCAGTTCGCCGTGAATGTCCTGGCTGAATCGCGCCAGGCTGGCATCCAGACCTTCAATAATTTCGTCAATATGATCCGAGTTCACAATCAAAGGTGGACACACAAGGATGTGGTCTCCTTCGGTTCCATCTCGTGTGCGCCGCGAGTAAACAATCAAACCCTTGGAATAGGCCAGATCAACAAAGCGCTGATGGGCGTTCAAACTGGCCGGAAGCGGAGCCTTGCTGTGGCGATCTGCCATAAACTCAAAAGCCGTGAGCAGCCCCTTGCCCCGCACATCGCCGATCAGTTCATATTTCTGCATCAGGTCAGAAAGCCGTGCCAGAAGCACTTCCCCCATCTGGACAGCATTGGCACATAACCCATTCATTTCAATAACATTCACCACGGCAAGCCCTGCCGCACAGGCAAGGGGATTGCCCGCATAGGTGAACCCATGGGCAAAGCCACCCTGCGCCAACACCGGTGCGACCAGGCGCTCATCTGCGATGACCGCCCCCAAGGGCACATAGCCGGCCCCCAAGCCCTTGGACATGACCACAATATCTGGCTGTGCCTGCCAATGGTCCGAGCCAAGAAAGCTGCCAGTGCGTCCGGCGCCGGTCATCACTTCGTCCATGATCAACAGGATGCCATGGCGGCTACAAATCTCCCGGACCCGCTCCATATAGCCCGCCGGTGGCACCAGCGCGCCGGTCGAGGCGCCTCCGATTGGCTCGACCAGAAAGGCCAGTACGGTGTCGGCGCCTTCGGCGAGGATCTGCGCCTCCAACATATCGGCATAATGATGGCCCGTGGCCGGGTCGCTGGCGTCCAAACCATCCAGATAGGCGCGCGGAGCAGGAGTCTTGGGCATCGCCCGCATCATCGGTTCAAAAGGGGTGGTCAGCGGCGTGTAACCGGTCACCGCCAGGGCCCCCAGCGTGCAACCATGATAGCTGGGGCTGCGCGAAATGACCTTCCAGCGGCTGGCCTGATCACTGGCAAGAGCATATTGCCGGGCCAATTTGATGGCGCTCTCAACAGCCTCGGACCCACCAGACACAAAGAAAACCCGGTTCAGATCCCCTGGCATCAGGCCTGCGAGTTTCTGCGCCAGCTGCTCTGACGCCTCTGTTTCAAAATGCAGCCGATAGCCAAAGGTGGATTTTTCCATCTGGCGGCGCATTGCGGTCAGCACCTCGGCGTTGGAATGACCGATATTGCAGACCATCGCACCAGAGGACCCATCCAGATAGCGCTTGCCGTCCTTGTCCCACATATAGACGCCGCGCGCCTGATCCAACACCGGCCTGCGCCCCTGCGCCTGATAAAACAGATTGCTCATTCTTTGCTTTCCAACTCCCTCCCGCTGTGTTGCCCAGCTCAAACACCGCTGCGCAGTCTGGCTGCGCGGATACTGCAAATGGCCGGAATGCGGGCTTGTAGGAACCATGCGAGAGCCGCTACTATAGATCAAATAGATAATTGGAATTCCTGATATAGAGGTGAGCTATGCGGGAGGATGACCCCCACTACGCCCCAGAGCGGATCGCCCGCGAGCTGGACTGGAACCTGTTGCGGACCTTTGTGGTGCTCGCTGAAAGCCACTCCGTCACCGATGCGGCCAGCCAATTGAGACTGAAGCAACCCTCTGTTTCTACTGCATTAAAACGCCTAGAGGATCGGGTTGGCCGCAAGCTGATCAACCGCTCGCCTGGGCATTATGCCCTAACCGAAGCTGGGCGCCTGCTGTATCGCGAGGCGGTCGAAATCAATGGGTCGGTGCTGCGCTTATCGACGCTGATGCGCGAAATGACCGATGATGTCCGTGGACATGTGCATATCGCCATGGCAAGCCATGTTGTCAGCCCCTTGATAGATCAGGCCCTGACCGGTTTTCATCACGCACACCCGCTGGCCACGCTCAAGATTGACATCTTATCCAGCTCCAAAGCCATTGCCGAAGTGGCGGCAAAACGCGCCTCCTTTGCCATTTGTCTGGTCGGGGATCACAACCCCAACCTGGAATATCGACGGGTGTTTCGCGAGTATTTTGGCCTGTTCTGCGGCCCACCGCACCCGCTGTTTGGCCGGGACGACCTGACCACTGCCGACCTGGAGGGGCATTCCTCGGTTAGTTTTGAAACCGATCGACTGCAGGATGTTTTGAAACCCATTACCGTGATGCGGGCGCAGGCCGCTTTGGGCCAGAAAATCACTGGTGTCTCGAGCCATCTGGAAGAGGTTCGCCGGATGATCGTCTCTGGGCTAGGTGTCGGCCCCCTTCCCATCCACGTCGCCGCCCGGGATGTGCGCGATGGGCAGCTCTGGCAGGTCCCCCCGTTTGAGGACCTGCCCCCCATCGACGTTTACTTGGTCTGGAGCGAAAACGCGACCAAGAACCGGGCCGAGCAGATCCTGCTGGATCGTTTGATCGCGGCAATCGACGAGACCCCGATCGAGGACCGCAGCTACAGCTAGGCCTGCTGCCCGGCCAGGTGCTTGCGCAGAAAATTCTGGGTCCGCTCGCTCTTGGGATTGCGAAAGATCACCTCTGGCGGGCCCTCTTCGACCACCACGCCCTGATCCATAAACAAGACCCGATCACAGACGCTTTCGGCAAAGCCCATTTCATGGGTGACGATAATCATGGTCATATGTTCTTCGGCGAGCTGTTTCATCACCAGATTGACTTCTTCCACCAGTTCCGGGTCCAGAGCCGAGGTGGCCTCGTCAAACAGCATCACCTTGGGCTTCATCGCCAGAGCGCGTGCAATGGCAACCCGCTGTTTCTGTCCGCCCGAGAGCTGCGAGGGGTAATAATCAATCCGCTCGATCATGCCGACCTTGGTCAGCTGCTCCTCTGCCAGGGCGTTGGCCTCAGCATCGGACAGACCTTTGAGCATCTTGGGCGCCAGGGTCACGTTTTCACGCACCTTTAGGTGAGGAAACAGGTTGAAGTGCTGGAAAACCATACCAATCTCCTGACGCACCTCATTGATATGGCGTTCATACTGGCGGTGCGGCAGATCCATATTGATCTGTTTATCCTCCAGCCAGATCTCGCCCCCCGTCAGCGGGTCCAGATCATTGATCGCCCTCAGCAGGGTGCTTTTGCCGGACCCAGAGGGGCCGATGATGGCAACGATCTGGCCGCGGTCCACCTGCAGGTTGATGTCTTTCAGCACTTCCAGGGTGCCAAAGCTTTTCTTGGCGTGACGAATGTCGATGAAAGGTTTCTGGGCGCTCATGTTTCTCTCCTGCCCGGTCATTTCGAGGCCTGAATGCGGCGTTCCACGCGGCGCAGAACCGCCTCCATGCCGAGGTTGATAATGTAGTAGATGGCCGCCACCAGGACGTAGAATTCAAAGGGACGATAGGTGCTGCCAATGGCACGTTGCGCCGACAGGGTCAGTTCAGAGACACCGATAACCGAGACCAGCGCGGAATCTTTCAGCAGCGCGATCATATTGTTGCCAATCGGCGGGATCACATCGCGCACCGCCTGTGGCACCACCACCTTGCGCAGCGCCTGCATCCGCGACAGGCCCAGGGTGCGGGCGGCCTCGATCTGGCCTTTGTCGACGGCCAGAATGCTGGCCTGAAACAGCTCAGAGTTATAGACGGCAAAATGCAACCCCAATCCGATCACCCCAGCCACAAAGGCCGGCACATCAATGCCGATCTGTACCAGGCCAAAATAGATCAGAAACAGCTGCAGCAGCAGCGGCGTGCCCAGAAACAGGAAGGAAAAGACCCGAAACGGCCAGCGCACCACAGGATGCGCATAGAGCGCGATCACCGCTAGCAGAATGCCCCCAAAGAAGCTGACAATGGCCGCCCCCAGGGTGATGGCAATGGTCCAAAGCGCGCCCAGAAGGACGATATCGAGGTATTTTGGAATGACGCTAAAATCTAGTCCCATGGCGTGTCCTTTCCCCGATCAGTTCAGGCGGGCTTTGCGGTCGGCCCAGGTCACGCCCAGTCCCACAACATAGATGATGATCATGTACAAAAGCCCTGCAATCAGGAACATCTCGAAGGGTTTATAGGTGGAGCCAATGTAGCGCTGCGCGGTGTAGGTCAGCTCAACCACGGAAATGGCGGCGACCAATGCGGTGCTTTTAATCAGCGTATTGAGGTTCACCCCAAGCGGGCGGATCATCAGGCGCATCGCCTGCGGCAGGATCACATTGCGCATCGCTTGCCACTTGCTCATCCCCAGGGTTCGGGCCGCCTCGCCCTGCCCCTTGTCGACGGAAATGATGGCGCCGCGCATGGTTTCGGTCATATAGGCGCCGACATTGATCCCCAAGCCAATGACACCGGCCTCAAAGGCATCCAGCTGGATGCCGATCTGCGGGCCACCAAAGTAAAGAATAAACAGCTGGATCAGCGCCGGGGTGCCCCGGAACACACTGACATAGGCCGCCCCAAGGAAACGCAGAACCCGGAAGCGCGACAATCGCGCTGCGGTTCCCAACATGGCGCAGGTCAGGCCCAGAATGGCGGTGAGCACCGACAGCAATATGGTTATCCAGGCCGCCTCTAAAAAGAAGGGAAAGACCCGCTGCATCAGGGCATAGTCCACTGTCGTCTGTCTCCTCGAACCGCGCTTGTTTTGCTGCCCCGCTGATAGGGCAAAGCCGCCGCGCTTTAAACAGCCCCGCCCTGGTGTGTCGCAGAGAAACCTGAGCGGGGCTGCGTCTTGAGGGGTTTAGCGAATGTCGCCGCCAACCCATTTATTGGCAATCTCAAGATAGGTGCCATCTTCCATCATCGCGTCCAGCGCGCCCTGCATGGCCGCAGCCAGCTCTGGGTTGCCCTTGCGAATAGCGATACCAGCGCCGAATTCTTCGGTCTCAAAATCGGTAATCATGACATAGTCTTGACCGGTTTCTTTCATCGCCAGGATGGCCGCAATCGAGTCATTGACGATGACGTCAACGCGACCGTGCTCCAGCTCCAACAGCAGTTCGGGCAGGCCTTTATAGGTGCGCACGTCATAGCCCATTTCACGGGCCCAGGCCTCATGGGTTTCGCCCAGTGTCAAACCAACCTTGGCTTCGCCCAAAGCGGCCGCCGAAGTGATGCCGCCGGGTTTGGCAAAGATGGCGCGTTTGGTGGTGTAATAGGGCCCAACAAAATCAACCACTTGCTGGCGTTCCTCAGTTATCGACATGGAGCCGACGATGGCATCGTATTTGTTGGCCAGCAAGCCACCAATGATGCCATCCCAGGCGGTGGTGACGATTTCAACTTCAACGCCCATACGCTTGGCGATCTCGGCGCCCACAGCAGGATCAAAACCGACCACTTCGTTGCTGTCATTGACAAAGTTAAAGGGAGGGTAAGCGCCGCTCATGGCGATACGGATTACGCCGTCTTCTTTGATCTTTCCCAGCTCTTCGGCCATTGCAAAGCTGGCAGTAGAGAGGCTGGCAACCAAGGCAAAGCCGGCGGCCAGTGTGGTTTTCAAAAGCGTTCTACGTGTGGTCATGGTTCATTCCTTTGTCGGTTCCGTTTTGCTCTCTCGGGGTGGAAAACGCCCTGCGTCTCTGCCCCCTGGCTTCTATTGGGAGACGCTTGCACAGCTCACCCCCATTGGACAAACAGATAACGGGAATGATAATTATTGCCAAAATCTATACTCACATTCAGGCACCCGCCTTAGGGCAGGCCTGCCGCGCCAAAATCCCCTTGAGGCCCGGTACTTGCCTCTGTTAGGCGGCGAGGGGTAAGGCAAAGCAAGGCGGACCCCATGCAAAACACCCCCATTCAAGTGGTCAACCGGGACACAGGTCAGGTTTTTGACGAAGTCATCCTCGGTGAAAAATGGATCCGCTGGGCCTATCAGGACACCAGTTCCAGCCTGGTGGAGCGGCTGCTGTTTCGCTCCCCCCTGATGAGCCGATTGTTTGGCCTGTGGTATGACAGCGCTCTGTCGCGCGGCAAGATCAAGGCGGTGATTGATGAGCTGTCCATTGATATGGCTGAAGCCCAGAGACCCGCCGCTGATTTCAGCTCGTTTAATGATTTCTTTGCCCGTCACCTGAAACCCGAAGCGCGCCCCTATTCAGATGATCCGGACGAGGTTGTCTCTCCGGCGGATGGCCGGGTTCTGGTCTTTCCCAAGCTGGACAGGGATGTCTTTGTGCCAGTCAAAGGCCATCCGATGTCGATCACCTCAATGCTGCCCGGGCTCTCGGAGCAATTCTTGGGTGGTGCATTGGCGATCGTACGGCTTTGCCCGGCAGATTATCACCGCTACCATTTCCCCGCAGGTGGTCAGATTCTGTCTAGTCAGGACATCCCCGGCGCCTTGCACTCGGTCAACCCGATTGCCCTGGGCGCAGGGCCAGATGTTTTTGGCGAAAACAAGCGCTGCAACACCCTAATCAAAAACGAGAAAATCGGAACCTACTGCTTTAGCGAAGTCGGCGCCTTTGGGGTTGGATCTATCATCAACACCACCTCAACAGGCGCGGTCAGCAAGATGCAGGAAAAGGGCTACTTCAAATTTGGCGGCTCCACCGTCGTTGTGGTGTTTCAACCCGACCAAATTTCCTTTAGCGAGGATCTTGTGGCCAATAGCGCTCAGGGGCGCGAGACGCTGGTCAAGGTTGGCCAGCCTCTGGCGCGCGCAATTGCTTAACGCTCTGGCGGGATTGAATAAGTCATAGTGGAGCGCGCCACTAGCTTGTCTGATCCTGCTGAGACCATATGAACATCCCCCACCGCAAGGCTGCGCCCCAGTTTCAGCAGCTGTCCCTTGGCGATAATGTCGCGCCCGGCCTCGGGCTTGCGCATAAAATCCAGCGAACAATTGGTGGTCACTGCCAGCGCCTTGGGCCCCAGCCGCGACAACACCAGCGCGTAGACGGTGACATCCGCCAGCGAAAACATCGACGGCCCAGAAACTGTCCCACCAGGCCGCAGATGACGCTCTGCCACTTTTAGGCGCATGGTGATGCCCCCCATCGACAGAGCATCAATAGCGAAGTCATTTGCGACCTGTGGAAAGATTGCCTCCATATAGGCCTCTAGCCCTGCGACATCAAATGCCAAACCCATGCTTTTCCTCTCCCTCGTTGCGCCCTAGTGTTCACCCGGAACATCAAGGGAGAGCAAGATGTCAATTCTGGAACGTCACGACAAAAATGCAGTGGCCCATCTGCAAATGAATGCACCCGAGCGGCTAAACGCCCTGTCGGACGAGATGCTGGCGGCGCTGCAAGAACAGATTGACGCCCTAAAAGAAGATCGCAGCATCAAAGCGGTGATCCTTTCTGGCAATGGCAAGGCCTTTTGCGCCGGTCACGATATTCGCCAGATGACAGCCGGGCGAGAGGCCGAGGACAAAGGAAAATCCTATTTCGAAGGGCTCTTTGCCCGCTGCACCTCTGTGATGCTGGGGCTGCAGCGCCTGCCACAGCCCGTCATTGCCCAGGTTCATGGCATCGCCACTGCTGCGGGCTGCCAGTTGGTGGCCTCTTGTGATCTGGCGGTTGCCTCTGATGACTGCCGCTTTGGCGTCAATGGCGTCAACATAGGTCTGTTCTGCTCCACCCCTATGGTTGCCCTGTCGCGTAACATCCCGCGCAAACACGCCTTTGAGCTGCTCACCACTGGTGAGTTCATGTCCGCAACGCGCGCTGCGGAACTGGGGCTAATCAACCGTGCGGTCCCTGCAGAACAACTGGAGTCCGAGACCCGCGCCCTGGCCGACACGATTGCCTCAAAACTCGGCGCAGCCGTGAAGGTCGGCAAAGAGGCCTATTACCAGCAGCTGGAGATGCCAATCGAAGAGGCCTATGCCTATACCAGTGAGGTGATTGTCACCAACCTGATGCAGCCCGACACAGTCGAAGGCATGCAGGCCTTTATCGAAAAAAGGCGCCCTGACTGGGAATAATAACAATTTGTCAGAAAATTTTAGGCTTTGTTTACCATTCAGGAATTATTGTTTCTATATCAGGCCTTTTAATCTGGGCAAGATCGTGGCAAAGATTGGGCACGGGTTACGACAGATGTTCTGACCCCGTCACAATTTGGGCCGCTGAAGCGGAAGGTCCCTCCAGCCGGGAATCTCTCTCCCCGGTCGACATTCCCGCTCAGCGGCCCCAAATTCCCCTCTCCTTTAGATCATAGACCCATACTTTGGGATATACGGCCCCTGTTTCTGCCCGATTGTACGCAGGACAGAAACGATACCCCGGTATTGATACAACTGTGTCCCACCCTGCGATTTCCGACCATTGACCATCAGCCTCCGCGCCGATGAGGGTCCGGCAAACTGCCTCTGACATCTTTGCCCCATTCCGCCCCTTTGCTGCCACATTTGCGCCTGCACAATATTGCTTAACGGCCCGGTCTGCCCTATTTGCCCCTCATGACAGAGACATTGCATATTGTGGGCGGCGGCATGGCCGGGTCCGAGGCGGCCTGGCAGGCTGCGAACATGGGCGTCAACGTGGTGATCCACGAGATGCGGCCCAAAGTGGAAACCTTTGCCCATCAGACCGGCAATCTGGGCGAGATGGTCTGCTCCAATTCCTTCCGGTCCGACGATGACGAGCAAAACGCCGTCGGCCTGCTCCATTGGGAGATGCGCGCCGCCAATGGCCTCATCATGGCCACCGCCGAAGAGCACCGCCTGCCCGCCGGCGGCGCCCTGGCCGTGGACCGCGACCCCTTTGCCGAGACGGTGACGGCCAAGCTGAAGGCGCACCCCAATATCTCAGTCTCCTATGAGGAAATCACCGCCCTGCCCGCGGACGGCCATTGGATCTTTGCCACCGGACCTTTGACCTCTGGCACCCTTGGCCAGGCCATTCAGGCAGAGACCGGAGCTGAGGCACTGGCCTTCTTTGATGCCATAGCGCCAATCATCTATACTGACAGCATCGACATGTCGCAGGCCTGGATGCAGTCGCGCTATGACAAGGGTGAAACTGAAGAAGAACGCACCGCCTATCTCAACTGCCCGATGACCAAAGACCAATATGAGGCTTTCATCGACGCGCTCTTGACGGCTGACAAGACCGAATTCCACGAGGGCGAAACAGCGGGATATTTCGACGGATGCCTGCCGATCGAGGTCATGGCAGAACGCGGTCGCGAGACCCTGCGCTTTGGCCCGATGAAACCCGTGGGCCTGACCAATCCGCACAAGCCAGAGGAAAAGGCCTATGCCGTGGTGCAGCTACGCCGAGACAATGCGCTTGGCACTCTGTTCAATATTGTCGGCTTCCAGACCAAAATGAAATATGGCGCCCAGACTGAGGTTCTGAAAATGATCCCAGGGCTGGAACAGGCCAGCTTTGCCCGGCTTGGCGGTATCCACCGCAATACCTTCATCAACTCCCCCACCCTGCTGGACGATCAGATGCGGCTGAAATCCAAGCCGCATCTGCGGTTTGCCGGCCAGATCACCGGGGTTGAAGGCTATGTGGAAAGCGCGGCCATGGGACTGCTGGCAGGCCGTATGGCCGCCGCTGAGATCCTCGGGCTTGAGCTACCCCAGGTACCCCAGGACAGTGCCATGGGGGCGCTGATCCATCACATCACTGGTGGCGCCGAGGCCAAGACCTTTCAGCCGATGAACGTGAACTTTGGTCTGTTCCAACCGGTTGAGGGCCTAAAAGGCGGTCGTCGCGGCCGCAAGGACCGCTACAAGGCCTATACGGATCGTGCCAAAGCAGCCTGGGCCAACTGGCTGGAAAGCTTCGCCTGAATCAAACCAAGGGGGCAGTTCCTGTGACCTTCATCACCCGCTTTGCCCCCTCGCCCACTGGTCCGCTGCATCTGGGCCACGCCTATTCCGCGCTGTTGGGCCACGACATGGCCCAGGCCCGGGGCGGCAAATTCCTGCTGCGTATAGATGATCTGGACCAAAGCAGATCACGCGCCACCTGGGAAGAACAGATCTATGAAGATCTGGCCTGGCTTGGCATCAGCTGGCAAACGCCGGTACGAAAGCAAAGCCAATGCCAGGCGGACTACGATACCGCCCTGGATGTGCTCTGGCGGAAAGGACTGCTCTACAGCTGCACCTGCACCCGGCGCGATATCAAAGAGGCACAATCCGCCCCGCAAGAAGGCCAGCCGCAGCTTGGCCCCGATGGTCTCATTTACCCTGGCACCTGCCGGCCTCGCCGCAGTCCCTCAGGACCGCGACCTCAAGACGTCACGCTGCGGCTGGATGTGCACAAAGCCCTGACCCCGCTGCACGCAGGCGGCCATTTCTCCCCAACAGGCGGAGAAGCCCCCCGCGCCGCCTGCTTTTGTGAAACAGGTCCAAGAGCCAATAGCCCGGCGGGTCACTACACCTTCTCTATGCAGGATATTCTTAAAAACATTGGGGATTTTGTGGTGGCACGCCAGAACATGGGCGCATCATATCACCTGGCAGTCGTCGTCGACGATCAGCAACAGGGCGTCACCCATGTTGTCCGCGGCGCGGATCTACTGGAGGCCACCATCATACAATGCCTGATCGGCTGGCTGCTTGACGGGGAGATCAAGACCTACTGGTCGCAGCCAACCTATCACCACCACGGCCTGATCCGCGATGAAACAGGCAAACGGCTCGCCAAACGCGATGATGCCCGGGCGATTGCCAAATACAGAGAGGATGGCGCATCCCCTGCAGATATCCGCGCCCTTGTCGGACTGGACTGATCCGGTTTGAACTCAGGCCACACACAGGCCTGATCTGCGCAACAGCTCACATTCACTTTTCCATAAATATTCCCGCCGGAGGCAGCGGCGCTGCAGCGCCGCCCCCTTCCCTTCTCGCCCTTCTCGCTGCGGGCCTCACACCATCGGGGACATCAATTCCTGCTCTCCCCCCCCGCGAATAGCTGTGTAAAAACAGCTGCGACGGTTGGTGTGGCAAGCCGGCCCCACCTGGCGCACCAGGGCCAACAGGCAATCCCTGTCACAGTCCAAGCGCAAATCCACCAGGCTTTGCACATGGCCCGAGCTTTCGCCCTTGACCCAAAAAGCCTGTCGCGAACGCGACCAATAGGTCACCTTGCCGGTCTCCAGCGTTTTTGCAACGCTTTCGGCATTCATCCAGGCCATCATCAGAACTTCACCGCTCTCTTCATCCTGCGCAATACAGGGGATCAGACCGGCCGGGTCAAAGGTCAGGCTGTTGGGATCAAAGGACATGTCAAAAACCTTTTGCATCTGGGATATGCGTGCCTATGTATGGGGAAGAAACTCCAAGGGAAAGCCCAAGGCCACAGATGTCCAGCGAATCCGATCTCATCAAGCTCTATTCCTCCCGCATTTTGGCGCTGGCCGCAGATATTCCCTATCTCGACCGGCTGGAAGCCCCGGATGCCACGGCAAAAAAACGCGCGCCGCTCTGTGGATCGACCGTTACCGTGGACCTCAAACTGGCCGAGGGGCGGATCAGCGATTTTGGCCAGGACGTCAAGGCCTGCGCTCTGGGGCAGGCTTCGGCCTCGGTGGTGGGACAAAACATCATTGGCCGCTCTTTTGCCGAGGTCAAAACCGCCCGGGATGAGCTGAAAGCCATGCTCCAGCAGGGCGCAGCCGCCCCCAATACCCCCTTTGCCGATTTGGAAGTCCTTATTCCAGCACGCGAATTCAAAAACCGCCACGCCTCTATTCTGCTCTGCCTCGAGGCATCTTTGGAGGCGTTCGAAGCGGCTTTGCAGAAAAACTGCGCTTAACCTCACCTTTATTTTAATCAAATATAACGGGCTTGTTGATTCAAAACAGGCCCAAATCATGCAGTCACACACCCAGTCCACGGCAGCGGCAGCGACACATCCAGCAGCCATGATCGCCAATGAAACCGCGCTCTCGCAAGAGACCGCAGCCCAGAACCTGCAACTCAACCATCTGACCCAGCTCTCCTCGCAACTGGGATATGAGATTGTCGATATTGCGGGCTTTTTGGACGAGATGGATCAACAATCTCAGGGTCAGCTCTCTGCCCTCAGGGATCTCACCCGCCAGGCAGATCAGGTAGTCACCTCTAATGGGCAAGTTCTGGACACCATTCAGACGGTATCGGTAACCACCGAGGAGACACTGAAATCGGTCCAGACCTCGGTCAAATTTGTCCGCGACAACAGCGGACGCAGCCAGGCCGTTGCTGAATGGGTCAACGATCTGGAAGAACGCACCGATCAAATCGGCGGGACAGTTGAAGCCGTTCGCAAAAACAACGAAATGATCACCAATATTGCCGCCCAGGTAAATATCTTGGCCATCAATGCCAAGATCGAGGCCAGCCGGGCCGGAGACGCTGGGCGCGGTTTTGCCGTGGTGGCCGAAGCAATCAATGACCTTTCAAAACGCACCCAAAGTGCTGCGCAGGAAATTGGCATGAATATCGAAAACCTGTCGAAATGGGTCACTCTGCTTCACGATGAAACCGTCGACATTTCACAATCTGCCGAAAAAATCCTGGGCCAGGCCCGGGAAACGGATAGTTCACTGGTGAGTATTGAAGAAAAGGCAACCGAGGTAAACGCCCAGACCGCCCGCATCCTCGACAAGGCGGCGGTGGTCAAAAAGGCGGTGAACAGCTTTGCCCCCAATATCAACCGCATCGGAAAATCTGTCGAGCAGACCACTACAGGCATTCACGACACCCATACGCGGGTTGAGAATCTGATTTCCTCTTCGGAACAATTGGTGCAGGGGACCGTTGCCCTTGGCGGGCAATCCACGGATAAAAAGCTGATTTCCTATGTCACCGAGCTGAGCCAAAAGGTTGGAACCATTTTTGAAAGAGCTCTGGAGGCTGGAAAAATCTCCTCCAGCGCTCTTTTTGACAAGAATTACAAACTGATCCCGGGCAGCAACCCCGAGCAATACACCACCTCCTTCCTGTCCCTCACAGATGCCACGTTGCCCCCGATTTTGGAGGCAGCCCTCGATTTTGACCCGCGTGTGGTGTTTTGTGCAGCGATCGACACCAATGGCTATTTGCCGACCCATAACAAAAAATTCTCCCACCCGCAGGGCAGTGATCCTGAGTGGAACACCGCCAATTGTCGAAATCGGCGGATCTTTGATGATCGGGTGGGGCTCAAGGCGGGTCGCAATTCCGAACCCTTCCTGATGCAGGTTTACCGCCGGGACATGGGCGGCGGCAAATTTGTGATGATGAAGGACCTGTCGGCTCCGGTCTTTGTTGGGGCACGCCATTGGGGCGGTGTCCGCATGGGGATCACCTCCTAGGCTGTGGCACAAAAAAAGCCGCCACACATCCGGGCAGATGGTGGCGGCAGGAAATGCGTCTTTATGCGGGGATCAGAGCGCATCCCGGTTGATAGGCGCAACCGGGTGGATAAAGTCAGGCGGGGATCCAATGACACCGGGGTGGATGTCAGCGCATCTGACATAAAGACAGCAGGCAGAAACTAGAAATAGGTATTCAAGGGGTTGAAAAAAGAGATCGTGGGATCACGGTTGCGCGATTACAGGAACCCCGGCAGATGAAGCGCAACAACCAGCATGACGGCCAGCGCAGCGGCGCCAAGCGCATCCTGAAGAAGGGTCGGTTGGGCATTGTGTAGGGTTGTCTTCAACTGGGTCATCATCAGATTTGTCTCCACTACTCTCTGTCAGGGTTCAGGCTTTAACCTCGCCGCTCTCCGTCGGCCTCTTGTTGCTCTTTTGTTCTCATTTTGCGCCAGCCCTGTAAAGAACTTTTTGAGAACATTTGCGAACTTTTTCAGAACTTGCGAGAGGAAATTCAGGAAAAATTGGCCTAACCGACTGAAATCAAACGAATAGCTTGATCCTGCTTCATAAGCCACAAAAGAACACGCGCCGCGCGGCCCCGCGCGCTCGACAGCTCCGGGTCCATCGCCAAGAGCGATCGGGCATCGCTTTGGGCCACGGCCATCAAGGCGGCCTGCCGCTCTAGGTCTGCGATACGGAATTGCGGTAAACCTGATTGCGCCGTCCCAATCACATCGCCTGCGCCACGCATCTGCAGATCGGTTTCCGAGATCTTAAATCCATCTTCGCTTTCGCGCAGCACCTCCAGCCGTCGGCGTCCACCTTCGCTCAGAGGGGGCTGGTACATGAGCAGACAGGTCGATTCCGCACTGCCGCGCCCCACCCGGCCGCGCAGCTGGTGTAACTGTGCCAGACCAAAGATCTCGGCGCGTTCTATAACCATGATCGAGGCATTGGGCACGTTGACCCCGACCTCGATCACCGTGGTGGCCACCAGAACCTTGGTCTCTCCCCGCTGAAAGGCCTGCATGGCCGCGTCTTTTTCTGCCGGCGGCATCTGACCATGCACCAGGCCAACCAGGCTCTCGCCCAGAATTGCCCGCAGATGTTTGAAACGTTCCTCGGCGGCGATCAGATCCATGACTTCGGATTCGCCCACCAGCGGGCACACCCAATAGCATTGGCGTCCCTCAGTGATGGCCCCGCGCAGATGATCAACAACCTGCTCCATCCGCTCGGTGCTCAGCACCGCGGTTTTTACCGGTTTGCGCCCGGGCGGTTTTTCATCCAGCACCGATACATCCATATCGCCATATTGCGCCAGAGCCAGCGAGCGCGGGATTGGCGTCGCCGTCATCACCAAAACATCCGCCCCCTTGCCCTTTTCCGCCAGTTCCATGCGCTGGCGCACCCCAAAGCGATGCTGTTCATCAACAATCGCCAGATGCAGCTGGTGAAACTGCACATCCTGTTGAAACACCGCATGGGTGCCGACCAGGATCTGAATATCCCCCGCCTCCAGAGCCGCCAATTTGGCCCGTCGCTCAGCCCCCTTGTCGCGGCCCGTCAGCAATTCGAGCACCACCCCGGCCTCCTCCGCCAGCGGCCGCAGCCCTTCAAAATGTTGCTGGGCCAGGATCCCGGTTGGAGCCATCATCACCCCCTGGCCGCCGGCTTCAACCGCGACCAAGAGCGCCATAAAGGCAACCAGAGTTTTTCCTGACCCTACATCACCTTGCAGCAATCTGTTCATCTTGCGATCTGAGGCCATATCCGCAGATATTTCCGCGATCGCACGGGCCTGCGCAGCGGTGGGACGATAGGGCAGCGAGGCCAGCACCGGCCCCTGCAAACGCCCGGTTGCCCGGCTGACAATACCGCGTGATTTGCGCTCGGCCTGCCGCGCCAACGCCAGGGTCAGCTGATGCGCAAAAAGCTCATCATAGGCAAGCCGGGTCCGGATCGGGGCCTCAGCCGATAGATCCTCCAACCCCTCCGGGTGATGCGCTGCAATCAGTGCATCCTTCCAGTCGGGCCAGCCCTCGCGCTTGACCTGCTCCGGGTCGATCCATTCTTCCAGGTCCGGCAGCCGGTCCAAGGCACTGCGCACCGCCTTGGTCATGGTTTTCTGGGTCACCCCATGGGTCAGCGGGTAAACCGGCTCAAACTCCGGGATATCCGCAGCCTCGGCCAGGGGCACCATGTGTTCCGGATGTACCATTTGGGCAATACCGTCGAACAATTCGACCTTGCCGGACACCAGACGCCGCGAACCTTCTGGGCATTGGGCCTCCAGGTAGCGGCTCCGCCCATGAAAGAAAACCAGTTGAAATTCAACCTCTTGGTCCGTCACATTGATCCGATAGGCGCCGCCCCGATTGCGGGCTTGCTTGTGGCTCCCCACCTCAACCTCAACGGTGGCGATGGCCGGCAGATCTAGCCCCTTGATCGAGGACCGGCGACGGCGGTCCAGAATCGAATGCGGCAGCGAAAACGCAAGGTCCCGCGGGGTTTCCAACCCGATCTGCGCCAGGTTTTGCGCGGTCTTTGGCCCCACCCCCTTCAGGGTCTCTGCATCGGCAAAGAGCGGAAACAGGATCTCCGGGCGGCCGCTCATTTTGGCGCAATCTCCGCCAGCCAACCGTCCTCATCCAGGATGCGAATGCCCAAATCCTGCGCCTTCTTCTCCTTTGAGCCAGCCCCCGGCCCGGCAACCAAAATATCGGTCTTTTTTGAAACCGAGCCCGAGACCTTGGCGCCCAGGGCTTCCGCCCGCGCTTTGGCTTCGTCCCGTGTCATCTTCTCTAGCTTGCCGGTAAAAACAACGGTCAGCCCAGCCACCGGACTTTCCTGCGTTGGGGCAGCCGGAGCCGAAATATTCAAATGCCCCACCAGATCATCAAAGACCGCCCGTTCCTGGGCATTGGCCAGAGCATCCGAAAGCGACAGACCAACAGTCGCGCCAATGCCATCGATGCCAACCAGATCTTCCCAGGCTTCGCGCGCCGCGAGATGCAATTCAAGGCGGGACAGCACAGCCTCGCGGGTTTCCTTGATTTTGGCGCGCCGCCCCTCACGGTTGGCCTCGGCGCGCTCCTGATCCTCTGCCATATCCGCAGAGCGATGAGCAAGTGCTGCCGGGCGTGCCAGATCAAGCGCCTTTGCTAGCTCATCCCAGCTGCCAAAATGCAGTGCCAAATCCTTGGCAGCGACCTCTCCTACATGGCGAATGCCAAGCGCAAAGATCATCCGCCCCAAAGCAATATTGCGTTTCTCCGTGATCGCGGCAAAGAGATTGGCAGCGCTTTGATCGCCCCAACCGGAGCGGTTTTTCAACTTTGCCAACTGGCCGGCATCGCGTTCTTCCAAGGTGTAGATGTCCACCGGCGTGCGAATGGGTAGATCAGGATCACCATAGAACATCTCCAGCTGCTTGGCGCCGAGACCTTCGATATCAAAGGCCTTGCGGGAGACAAAATGCTTTAGTTTTTCAATAGCTTGCGCGGGGCAGATAATGCCGCCCGTGCAACGGCGGACCGCATCACCCTCTTCGCGCACCGCCGGAGACCCACATTCGGGACAGGTCTCAGGGAAATCAAATGGCACGTCTTCTCCGGTGCGTTTTGTCAAATCAACGTCGGCCACCTTGGGAATAACATCCCCGGCACGATAGATCTGAACCCAATCGCCAACGCGAATATCCTTGCCATCGCGGATCTCTTCGCCCTTATTGTCGCGCCCCCGTATGTAGTCCTCATTGTGCAAGGTGGCGTTGGAGACCACCACCCCGCCTACCGTCACCGGAGTGAGACGGGCAACAGGGCTGAGTGCGCCGGTGCGCCCCACCTGAATGTCGATGGCCTCAAGGTGAGTCCAGGCCAGTTCAGCCGGGAACTTATGGGCGATAGCCCAACGTGGCGTTGTCGAGCGAAAACCAAGACGCGCTTGCAGCGCCAGCGCGTCCACCTTGTAGACCACACCATCGATATCATAGCCCAAAGTGGCGCGCTGTGCCTCAATATGACGGTAATGCGCAATCATCTCCGCCACCGAGGCGCAGCTCTGTGTCAGCGGGTTGGTCTGAAAGCCCAATTCATGCAGCCGCTCGATGGCCTCGCTTTGCGTATTCCCCAAAGGAGCAGATAGGTCTCCCCAGCTATAGGCAAAGAATCGCAAAGGTCGTTCCCGGGTGATTTCCGCATCAAGCTGTCGCAACGACCCTGCTGCCGCATTGCGCGGATTGGCAAAGGTCTTGCCACCGCGTTCCATGTAGCGGGCGTTGAGCGCAGCAAAATCTTCGTGGCTCATATAGACTTCGCCACGCACTTCCAGAACCTCCGGTGCGCCCTGAAGCTGCTGCGGGATATCGGCGATCGTGCGGGCATTGGCGGTGACATTCTCACCCGTTGCCCCATCTCCGCGCGTCGCAGCCTGTATCAAGACCCCCTTTTCGTAGCGAAGCGAGAGCGACAGCCCGTCGATCTTGGGTTCGGCGGTATAGGCGAGCGGCTGGTTGGCATCCAAGCCCAGGTAGCTGCGGATGCTTCGGTCAAAATCCGCCACATCCCCGTCATCAAAGGCGTTGCCAAGGGATAGCATCGGCACCACATGCTGGATCTTGCCAAAGCCCGAGCCGACCGGTGCGCCCACAGTGTCCAGCTGGGTTGCGATCTCCTGCAGCCTGGGAAAGGCCGTGACCAGCGCTTGGTAGCGTCGTTTCGCAGCATCGTAATCGGCGTCGCTCAAGATTGGAGTATCATCCTGATGGTAGGCCTGATCGGCCGCGATGAGCTGAGCCTGCAGCTGCAAAAGCTCTACCTTCGCCTGCTCCTGAGAAAGCCCTGAGGGATCATGTGTTTGGTTCTGTGTCACGCGCGGCACCCATCGTCCTAGTATGCCCTAGGTGATAAATCGGGTATCCCGTCGCGTCTAGTGACCGTGACACAGGAAAGCGCCTCAACACAGGCCGCCCGGTCAAAACAGCAAAAAACCCGCCAAAAGCGGGTTCTTCTGTGCTGCACACGCGCGCAGCATTAACCTAAATTTCACTATCCGGACATTCACAAAGCCGGGCAGATCTACACTTTGACCTGCCCCAGGCTATTTGGGACTGCAACCGCTGCGATCAGACTGCGTCGTCTCAGGCGCCTACGGCCATGCGATGACCACCGGACATCTGATCATCCTGCGGGTCCCGCAAAACATAGCCCCGGCCCCAAACGGTTTCGATGTAGTTGTCGCCGCCCGTTGCAGTGCTGAGTTTTTTGCGCAGTTTGCAGATGAAAACGTCAATGATTTTCAGTTCGGGTTCATCCATGCCACCATAAAGATGGTTCAGGAACATCTCCTTGGTCAGGGTCGTCCCCTTACGCAGGCTCAAGAGTTCCAGCATTTGATATTCTTTACCAGTCAGGTGAACAGTCTTGCTGTCGACCTCAACGGTCTTTGCATCCAGGTTAACGGCAATCTTGCCGGTTTTGATGATCGACTGGGAGTGACCTTTGGAGCGGCGAATGATCGCGTGGATCCGGGCCACCAGCTCTTCGCGATGGAAAGGTTTGGTCAGATAGTCATCCGCTCCAAAGCCGAAACCTTTGATTTTATTGTCCGTATCGTCCGCACCGGACAGAATGAGGATCGGCGTTTCGATACGGGCCATGCGCAGTTGGCGCAGGACTTCGTGACCATTCATATCCGGCAGGCCGAGATCCAGCAGGATCAGGTCGTAGTCATATAGCTTCGCCAGATCGATCCCTTCCTCGCCCAGATCCGTCGAATAGACGTTGAGGTTGGCATGGGTCAGCATCAACTCGATGCTTTTTGCTGTTGTTGGATCGTCCTCGACCAGAAGAATACGCATGTGAAAGTCTCCGCCTGTAACTGTTTCCCTTAGGTTGCGTTAACCCTGATGGAAAAAGGTTAATGGCCCGTTACCATAATCGTTAATTATCAACTTTGACTCAAGTCTTCAGTTTAAAATGGCTTCAGTGTTTACGGTATTCTTTTAGTCGGGTGGTTTTCAGCGCCTCTTCGCCATGGTCCGCCACCGCCGAAATCCAGCTGCGGAACTCCTCCTCGCTCAGCCCATAGCGGCGCAGGGCTTCGGTCTGGGGAATCAAGCCATAGAGAACGCCACGCACGACCGCTGCCTTGCGGGAGGCCACCCAACGGCGGGTGTCTTCTGGTGGCAAGTCAGCACGCGTCATCGTACTGCCATCAGGCAGTGTTACAGCGCGCGGACCTTCGACTTTCTTCAGGAACATGCCTTTTCCCTTGTTCGGTGCATCATTTCTTTGCTCAGCAACAGCTAATGCGCAGTCTACTTAATGAGCCATGAACCTGCCCCCTTGAGAGTCTGTAGGATTTTCATATATTCTGCGATGCTTGCCCCCTTGATCTAAGGAATTGCCTGATGGCACTGGATACAGATACTCCACTGAACTCCCTTGGCTTTGCCAAACCGCCCGCTGAAACCCGCGTGGTGGTGGCGATGTCCGGGGGCGTCGACAGTTCCGTTGTTGCGGCCTATCTCGCCGATCAGGGCTATGATGTGATCGGTGTCACGCTGCAGCTCTATGATCACGGGGCTGCACTGGCGAAAAAAGGTGCCTGCTGTGCCGGCATTGATATCCATGATGCCCGCCGCGTGGCCGAAGAACGCGGCTTCCCGCATTATGTGCTTGATTATGAAAACATCTTCAAAGACGCGGTGATTGATGAGTTCGCCGATAGCTATCTGGCAGGCGCGACACCTGTGCCCTGTATTCGCTGCAATGAGCGGGTGAAATTCAAGGATCTTTTGGAAACCGCCCGCGACCTGGAGGCCGATTGCATGGCAACCGGCCATTACATCCAGCGCAAAATGGGTGCACAGGGCGCCGAGTTGCACAGCGCCGAGGATGCAAACCGCGACCAGAGCTATTTCCTGTTTTCCACCACGCCTGAGCAGCTCGACTATCTGCGATTCCCTCTGGGCCATCTGCCCTCCAAGGACGCAACCCGCGAGATGGCAGCGCAATATGGGCTTGCGGTGGCCGATAAACCCGACAGCCAGGACATTTGTTTTGTCCCAGATGGAAACTATACCTCCGTTATCGAGAAATTGCGTCCAGGCGCAGCTGAGCCCGGAGAAATCGTACATGCAGATGGCCGCGTGCTGGGAACGCATACCGGCGTCATTCACTATACGATCGGCCAACGTCGCGGTCTGGGCATCGGCGGCCTGACCGAGCCGCTCTATGTGGTGCGTTTGGATGTGGACAAAAAACAGGTGATTGTGGGTCCAAAAGAGCTGCTGGCGACCCGCACGATACCAGTTCGCGAAATCAACTGGCTGGGGGATGACCCCTTTGAGAGTCGAGACGAGTGGACTGTCATGGTCAAGGTGCGCTCCACCCGCCCCCCGCGCGAGGCAATAATTCGCCCGCTCAGTGCCACAACCGCCGAAGTGGAACTTCTGACACCGGAAGAAGGGGTTTCGCCCGGGCAGGCCTGTGTGTTCTACGACTCCGACAGCAGCCGCATCTTTGGCGGCGGCTGGATCTGGCGCGGCTACTAAGCTCCGCCCCATGGGCACTACAGAAACGTGTGCTAGAGGCGGTTCAAAACCGCCCTGGCGGCCCGCAAGCCAGGATCTTCGCCCCCCAGTCCCAGGCGTTGCATGGTGACCGCCATAGCCGCGTTTTGCAGCTCTGGCGCTTGGGCCAGCTCATCCAACTTGGCGGCAATATTTTCTGCGGTGCAATCGGGCCCCAGACATTCCGGCACCACGCGGGTCTCGCTGACCAGGTTGACCAGCGTCACCGTATCCACCAGCGCCATGCGTTTCATCACCTGCCAGGTGAGCCACTGGAATCGATAGGCAATGACCATCGGCGTTGCTGCCGCCGCCAATTCCAGCGAGACCGTCCCGGAGGCAGCAAGCGCTAGGCTTGGCCCCGCAAAGGCCGCGCGTTTGATTGCCGCGTAGCGCTCTGCGTCATAGGCGGCTGGGTCCAGAAACAGGGTATCCTCGGGCCAATCTTCGGCCTGCGACCGTACCAGATCCGCCACCGGAGCGGCACAGGGTACAACCACCCGATAACCGGGGTGGAAATGGGCAAAGGCCTGCAAGGCCTCGCCAAAAACGGGGCCAAGTCGCGTGACCTCGGACCGTCGTGATCCTGGCAGCGCCAGAACCAGCGGCTGATCCCCCAGGTTAAACTCTTGTCGGAAATCGCGGATCTCTGTCTCGGTGGCCAGGGGCTCTGCCACAACCGGATGACCGACAAAATCGCAATCCATCCCCGCCGCCTGCATCAGAGGAGGCTCAAAGGGAAGCAAGGCCAGAACCTGATCAATGCTCTTGGCCATCTTCACCGCCCGCTTGGGCCGCCAGGCCCAGACCGAGGGCGCCACGTAGTGGACGGTGCGAATATCGCTGCCCGCCTTAACGAGGGCAGCGACCCGCAGTGAAAAATCTGGACTATCGATGGTGATCAACACGTCGGGTTTCTGGGCAATCACCGCCTCAGCCGTTTCGCGGATGCGACGCTTGAGATGGCGGTACTTTGGCAGAACCTCTGCCAGCCCCATCACCGACAGCTCTTCCATCGGAAAGCGAGAGCGCAGCCCCTGCGCCTGCATGAGTGCGCCACCAATCCCGTCAAAAGTCACATCCGGGTTCAGGGTGTTGAGCCCTGCCATCAAAGCCCCCCCCAGCCGGTCCCCGGAGGGCTCTCCGGCCAGAATAAAGACCTTCAGGCTCACGAGGCGCGCAGCCAGAGAAACAGGCCCAGGCGATCACAGGCTGCAATCACCTTTTCCTGCTCCAGCACAATGACTCCTCCGGCCTCCAGCACAATGCCTGACAGTCCGGCCTTGGCAGCCAGTTCAACGGTCCTTGGGCCGATGGCAGGCAGATCTGCCCGTCTGTCCTGTCCCGGTTTGGGCGCTTTGAACAACAGCCCGCCCTGCCCGTCGGGGCGTTGGTTGAGGCTTTGCAAAAGCCAATTGGTGCCAAAAGCGCCCTCCACGGCAATGGCCTGGCGCGCACGAATGGCGCAGCATTGACCAATATCTGCAGCCGACATGGCCGCAACCACTGCAGCACCGCGATCCGCATCTGCCTTGTCCAGGGCGCCGGGCTGTACCTGGGTCGGCACCCCCTCTTGCATCAGCAGTTCAGGGGCAACCTCATGTGCGGCGCGCAGGGTGAACCCTGCCTGCTCGATTAGCCCCATGACTGCGCGCAGCGCGCCATCATCCCCAGCCCCCAACGCCGCTTGGATCACCGGAACCATGGGCATAGTCGCCGCATCAATCGCGGTGGGGTCAATGGCTGGGCGACTAACCGCCCCGGCCAGGCAAACCTCTGTCACCCCGGCCGCCTGCAACCGCGCCAGAAAACTGCCTAAATGTTCAATGCGAAACGAGATTTCAGCATCCACGCAATCGGGCTCCGAGCCCTCCATCGCACAGATCAGAGGCCGTTTGGTTTGGCGATCAGAAACTTCTTTTGGCAACAGCCCGGTCCCGGCAATCACTGCGAGCATAGGGTCATCCTCCGGGGGTCAAAAAAGAGCGATCTGTTTGACCCGTGATAAAAGAGACAATTTCTTCCACATAGGCACTCTCGGTCTCCTCGCCCAACCGGCGGGCCCGTTCCTGAAACGTCCCCTCTCCCTGGGCCAACATCTGAAAGGCCGCTCGCAGGGCGGTGATATCTGAGCGGGTGACACCCCGGCGTTTGAGCCCAACAAGATTAAGACCGTCCAGCCCACCGCGTGGCGCCTGCACCAGCCCATAGGGGATAACGTCATTGGTCACCATGGTCACCGCGCCAATGATGGCACCGCGGCCGATACGCACCCATTGATGAATACCAGAGAGCCCGCCGATGATCACATCGTCTTCGAGCACGCAATGGCCGGCCACGGCTGCGGAATTCACCACTATGACCCGGTCACCAACAATAGCATCATGGGCAATATGACAGCCCGCCATAAACAGCCCATCGTCACCGATACGGGTCACACCGCCCCCACCTTCGGTGCCGGCATTGACCGTGACATGTTCCCGAATGCGATTGCGCTTGCCAATGACAGTACGGCTTTTTTCGCCCTGGAACTTGAGATCCTGAGGGATCTCGCCAAGCACGGCAAAGGAAAAGACCACCGTGTCATCGCCAATTTCGCAGTCCCCGGTGACAACCACATGAGACTTAAGCGTCACGCGGTCTCCCAGAACAACCTCGGGGCCAATATGGCAAAAGGGACCGATCTCGCATCCCTCGCCAATCTTGGCGCCCTCTTCAATCACCGCGCTGGGATGAATCTGGCTCATCATATTCAATCCTTTTGAATATCCACCATGGCCGTAAACTCGGCCTCGGCCGCAGCTTCACCCTCTACCGTGGCAACCCCTTTGAATTTAAAGATTTTACCACCTGGCTTGCCGCGCAGGACTTCCACATTCATCTCCAGAACATCTCCGGGGATGACCTTGCGACGGAATTTGCACTTGTCGATATTCATGAAATAGATCAGCAGGTCCCGATCGGCCATATCAAGGGCCACCCCCAACATGACACCTGCGGTCTGCGCCATGGCTTCGACAATTGTGACCCCTGGCATGATTGGCGTCCCAGGGAAATGCCCCTGAAAATGCGGCTCGTTCATGGTCACATTCTTGATGCCGCGTGCCGATTTCATACCATCAATATCGACGACTTTATCGACCAAGAGAAAGGGGTAGCGGTGCGGCAGGATCCGCTGGATCAGGTGGATATCGGCGCTCTGCAGCTCAGCGGTCATGGCATTCTTCCTGTCTTTGAATGGTTTGAAACGTCCCTATCAACTAGGCCCGTTTTGAGCAAGCTTTCGACAGCCTATTGGTCGTCTGCACCCGCCTGCCCCAGCCCGTCGCCAAGCACCCTGTCGATCCGGCTGATGGCAAGTTCAGTGATATCCACGACATCTGCGCTTAGGAAAACCGTAGAGTGATCCAGGATCGCCCCGGCCCCGGTTTCCCGCATAATCCCCTCGAGCACAGGCAAGGAAGCGGCGAAAAACTCGCGCCGCGCATCCTCTCCCAACTGCGTGATCTCACGAAGCTTTTGTTCTTGAGTATTGCGCGTCTCCTGAACCTTGCGGTCAAAGGCATCTGCAAGAGCCCGAAAGGCCTCGGCTTCCATCTGACTGCGCCGCTCGGTCAATTCCTGTTCTTCGGTCCGTAACTCGGCTTCGATATTACGGTTCTCAACAGTCAAGACCGCCCCTTCGGCTTCGATTTCACGGGTGACGCGCTTGCCAAATAGGCTTTCCGAGAAAAGCCGGTCGGGCTGGATCGTCAAAAGACCGCTTTGAGGCGTTCCCAGCTGAACGTCCCGCCCCATCTCAAACCCTGTCATCGGCAGTGATTGCTGGGCGAGCGTCGGCAATGTTCCGGTGATCAGGGTAACAAGCGCCAGCCCGAAGGCCAGCGCTGGTGGTTTTTGAAACGGCAGAGATTTTGCCAAACTCCCGATCACAGGTTTAGAACCGTGCCTGTAGGGTCAGATCGAAGCTTTGTTCCTTATCAAAGTCTTCTTTGCGTAGCGCCTTTGAAAAGTTGAACCGTAGCGGGCCAAGCCCGGTAGTCCAAAGCAACGAGAAGCCGACAACATGGCGGAATGAACCATCTCGGCCGACAATGTTCGAGCTGCCAGATGTGTCCACATCGTTAAGCCCCCAAAGGTTGCCGATGTCGTAAAAAACCCCGCCTCGGAGCCCAAGCTCTTCTGGCAGCCCCAGCGGGAACTCAGCATCAAAACGTGCAACGGCAAACAGATTGCCCCCCAGGAAATCATCATAGCTTCCGGTGCTGCCACCAGGGTAGGCGCTCTGGTCCCGTGGGCCAATGCCGCCAGGTTCAAAGCCACGCATGATCGACGGAGATAGGATAAACCGATCCAAAGATCTGCTGTTGTTACTGCCAAGCCAGTGCAAAGCTCCGGTTTCCAGAGTCGCCCGCAGGGTGACCTCTTCGTTGAAAACCATCTTTTGGGCAACAAACTTGGTGGTGGTTTTTACATATTCGTTGTCGCCACCGAGACCCGCATAGTCAGCGCCAAATTCAAACAAGAAACCCGCATTTGGATCAAGTCCGATCAGACGGCTGTCATAGGTATACTTAAACCCGACAATACTACTGCTGCGCTCGCCCTGGGAAATCTCATTTACAACGGTCGGTGAGGCAGATGCATAGACATTGGTTGGAACTATGCTGGTATCTGACACATCAGCCCGAGCAATCATCTCGGAACTCTGCCACGAATAGCTCAGCTGAAGCGCAGTGCTCTCACTCAGGTTGAAGGTGAGGGCCGGAGTGACGAAAGCCCGCTTAGTGTCGTATTGAGAAAAACTCGAATCCGACTCTGCAACACCAAGATCTAAGCTGAAGCGAAGGTCCCGCCCCAGAAGATGAGGTTCAACAAACCCCAAGACATATTCGTCTTCTTCTGTCGCAGTTGCGATAGCAAAGGAAAGCCGCTGGCCACGTCCCAGGAAATTGTTCTCCGTCAAGCCAATGGAGAGCCCCAAACCGGAATCAATCGAGTATGACCCACCCAGGCTCAAAGAACCTGTTGGCTGTTCTTCGACATCAACGTCCACAACAACGAGGCTCGGCGAACTACCTTCACGCACATCGACATCCGCTTCCGAGAAGAAGCCAAGCGCGCGAATTCGTTCGGCTGTACGCCGGATTTCACGCGGGTTGAAAGGATCGCCTTCGACGGTGCGGAATTTCTGGCGGATCACCCGGTCCAGAGTGGTTGTGTTGCCCTCAATATCGATACGCTCAACAAAAACACGTGGGCCGCGTGTGAGCACATAGTCGAGATCAAGAGTAAGGTCGCGATCATTCCGTGTCACCCGAGGTTCGATCCGCAGGAAATCGATGCCCAAACGCAGAGCCAGCGTTTCCATGCGCTCAATCTCGGTCTCTACGATTGTCGGCGAATAAATCACCCCCGGCTTGGATTTGAGGGCCTGCCGGAAGACATCTGCATCCGCTTCGGAAACTTCGCTGGTGACTGTGATGTCGCCAAAAGAGAACTGCTGGCCTTCGGTAACATCAACAACCAGAAAAACCGCATCCCGCTCCCGAGTGACTTCAGCATTGGCACTATTGACCCGGAAATCGACATAGCCGCGCGACAGGTAGAAATCACGCAGGATCTGCTTGTCAAACTCGACGCGATCCTCGATCAAAGTGTCTTTGTTGATAAAGGCCCGCAAAAAGCCTGCCTGCTTTGTCTCCAGAACCCTGCGCAGCCTGCGGTCGGAATAGACTTGGTTGCCCAGGAAGGAAACGCGTTCCACCTCGGTGGTATCCCCTTCGGAGATTTCAAACACCAGATCAACGCGGTTGTCGCTGCGGCGGATGATCCGCGGCGTCACCCGAGAGGCAAGTCGGCCCTGCACGCCATAGGCTTCGGCAATGGCGGCGGCGTCACGTTCGGCCACCGCAGGATCGAACACCCGTCGTGGGGACGATTCGATAATCCCAGAGAGATTCTCATCCTTAATCCGACGGTTGCCTTCAAAGTTGATCTTATTGATGGTCGGGAATTCGGTCACTTTGATAACCAGGGTGTTCCCCTTGGGGACCAGATCAACCGATTCAAATACACCGCTGTCGATGATGTTCTGATAGGCATCGTTCAACTTGCCAGCCGATACCGTCTTGCCCCGTTCAATGCCCGTATAGGCAACGATTGTTGAGCTTTGAATACGTTGGTTGCCCTCTACCTGCACCCGATTAAAGCGGTAGTTTTGAGCTTCGGCAAAATTGGGTGACAGCCCAAATCCGAAAGTAACCGTCAGAGCGACGACAGATACGCCCCGATACAAAATATTGGTACGCTTTTCGCGCTTACCGCAGGATATGCCCACGTTCTTGCCCCAGACCATCAGTGTTTACCCGAAATTAATAGCAGCTTAACACAGTGCGTAGCGGGTTTGAGGGCGGTTGTCAAAACCCACAAAAAAACACGCAGGCAGGAACCCGCGCGCCGTCTTGACTAAAAAATTTAGACTTATGATGAGATTACAAAGCGGCCAGCCAACTGCCCAGCCAAAGCGAGAGCAGAATGAAGCCCGCTGCAAGCGCACGATCCCAGTTCAGGCGTAGCAAAAGTGCAAATCCGTTTTCGGTTTCATTCGGCGCCATCATGTAGCTTTGCATGGTTTGATCCCCCAGGACAAAGAGCACAGAAGCGGAGCAAAAACTTAAGTCCTGGCATGGGACCCTGTCCGATCCTGCGCGTTAATGCAGATTACCAATTCATTAACTGGCGAATGTGGCATCAGTTGGGCATCGCGAGACAAGGGCAGAACTTGGGCATCGCCAAAGCGGCAAAGCCCCAGCCATGACAAAAGCAAAAGCCCGCCCTCAGGATCAGAGGGCGGGCTATGGGGCAGTCGGTTTAGGTCTGCCCTTAGCAGAAAATATCGTTGCTCAGCGAAAAGACCATCAAAGACAGGATCATCACAATACCTGCGGTCATCAGGATCTGAATTGCGCGATCACTGGGCGGGCGACCAACAACCGCCTCATAGGCGTAAAACACCAGATGGCCGCCATCCAGCGCCGGGATGGGAAACAGGTTAAGCAGACCAATGGCCGTCGACAGGACCGCAATAAAGCGGATGAAGCTGGCAGCCCCCTGGCTCGCCGTGTCGCTGGACGCCTTGGCGATGCCGATCGGACCTGACAGGTTACAGGTGCTGATGGCCCCGCTGATAATATGTGTCAGCCCAGAAATCGATGAGCGGATCACAGTCCAGACTTGTTCTGTCCCCGTGCTGAGCGCATGGCCAATGCTGGCAGGTTCCGTCTGATAGTCTATCAGGCTACCACCACCAATCCCGATCAGCCAGCGGCTGGTGAACCCACCTTCGGGGTTTGGCAGGTCCACATGGCGCGGCGACAAGGTCATCTCCAGCTTGGTCCCGTCGCGCATAATCTCAAGAGAGAGCTCAGCCCCCTTGGTTTCTGCGACCTTGGCAACCAACTGCCCAAAAGCAAAAACAGGTTCACCATCTACAGCAGTGATGAAATCCCCCGTCAGAACCCCAGCATCCGCAGCGGCACTGCGCGGTGTCACAGACGACACATAGGCCGGGGCAAAATGGGTATCTACGAGGCTGTGCTCAACACCGTCGCGACGGACCAGATAGTCTAAACTGGGGGTTACAGGCAGGGCCTCGCGAAACGCCGTCCAGCCCGCCGTATCGCCGAGTTCCGGAAGCACAATGCCGCCAACTTCAAGCAGCTCATCCCCCGGGCGCAGCGTGTTTTCCACCCCGGGAACAGGCACCAAAGACCCAATCGTCAAGGGGGTGCGGACCATACCAAAGTACAGAGCCAAAGAGGCAAAGACGGCAATCGACATGACAAAATTGAACACCGGTCCCGCAGCAACGGTCGCAGCGCGCGCCCAAAGCGGCGCCCCGTGCATGGTCCGGCGCAGTTGCACCGGATCTGCTGCAGCCGCTTCGATCACATCCAGGTCTTTGCCGGAGGCCGCATCAGCATCGCCAAGGAATTTGACATATCCCCCAAACGGTAGCGCCGCAATTTGCCACTTGGTGCCATGTTTATCGTGACGGCTCCACAGTACCGGACCAAATCCCAGCGAAAAGACCTCGGCGTGGATGCCAGACCAGCGCCCCACAATATAATGGCCATATTCATGCACCGCGACGATGACCGAAAGCGCCACCACAAAGCTGACAATGGTATAGAACAGCCCGCTGATTTGCGGGAGAAGGGAGAGGAGGTCCAAAGCGTTACCCTATGGTTTGAGCTGCGGCCACATCCGCAGACTTGCGGGCGATGTGGTCAATCTGTGTGACGTTATCAAGGGTCATTGCGGAATCAATAAGGCCGCTTTGCGTCTCAACCCGTTCCAGAACCCGTGCCGTGATCTCGGCCATATCGGTGAAACCGATGTCACCGGCAATAAAATGATCCAACGCGCGTTCCTTGGCAGCGTTGAACACCGCCCCCATCAGCCCGCCGCGCTGCATCACACCGCTTGCTTGCGACAGTGCCGGATAGCGGATCAGATCGGGCGTGGAAAAATTCAGCTGGCCGATCTGGGCCAGATCCAGCCGCGCGACAGGCAGATCCCGCCGCTCGGGCCAATGTAGCGCATAACCAATTGCATGGCGCATATCCGGAGCCCCCAGATGTGCCATCAAAGCCCCATCCCGAAACCCAACCAGCGCATGCACCAGGGATTCAGGATGAACCAGAACCTCGATCTGCTCTGGCTCCACTCCAAAGTATTCACGAGTTTCAATAACTTCCAAGGCCTTATTGAACATCGATGCGCTGTCGATGGTAATGCGTTGCCCCATATCCCAATTGGGATGCGCGGAAGCCTGGGCCAAGGTGGCCGTTTTTAGGTTCTCCAGCGGCCAATCCCGAAAGGCGCCCCCCGAGGCTGTGATAACAATACGTTCAACAGCCGAGATGTCTTCGCCCACCAGCCCCTGAAACACCGCCGAATGTTCGCTATCGACGGGCAGCAGGCGTGCGCCGTACTGCTTGGCGGTATCCAACAGGAGCCTCCCGGCGCAGACCAGCGACTCCTTATTGGCGAGCGCCAGCGTCGTGCCCTGTTCCAGCGCTTTGAGCCCCGGCGCAAGCCCAGCAACCCCGACAATGGCAGACATGATCCAATCCGCAGGCCGCGCCGCGGCTTCGATCAAAGCCGCCTGCCCCGCGCTCGCCTCGACCCCGCTGCCAGCCAGCGCCTGGCGCAGTTCCGGAAGCGCCTCCTCATAGGCGGTAACGGCCAGATCGGCACCCAGCTCAATGGCATCAGCCGCCAGCCGGGCAATATTTCGCCCGCCTGTCAGGGCCACCACGTCATAGGAACTCAAATCCCGCCGGATCAAATCAATAGTGCTTTGACCGATCGAGCCTGTGGCTCCAAAAATAGAGATTTTTTGCATTTTCGCCCTCTCAGGCTACCCCAGAAAGGTGAAGAGAAACAAAAACATGGCCGCAGCACCCAGCATCCCGTCAAAGCGGTCCAGAAGCCCACCATGTCCAGGGATCAGCCCGCTGGAATCCTTGACCCCAGTCTGGCGCTTCAGCGCGCTTTCAGCCACATCCCCCGCCTGGCTGGCCATCGAGACCAGCACAGAGGCAATCACCAGGCTAAAGCCCATGTCAAAAATTGGCGCAGAGGCCGCTCCAACCAGAGCTGCCGCGACCCAACCGGCCGATGTGCCCGACCAGGTCTTCTTGGGGCTGATACGCGGCCAGAATTTCGGCCCGCCTATGGTTTTCCCGGCAAAGTAGCCCGCCACATCCGTGGCCACCACCACCACCGCCAACCAGATCAACCAATCCGCACCCAGACTGCTTCGCACCCAGATGAAGCTATATCCCGCCAGTACAATCCACAGAGCAAAGACCGCAAACCGTGTCTTTGCCGTTGGAGCGACCTGCAGCCAGCCCTGTACAACCGGCACCAGCAGCAAGGCCAGGCCCAAAGACATAGGCAGCACTCCGGCCACAAAAACTGCGACTGCAGTCGCCGCCCCCAGTTGCAGCGCAAGTCCAGAGCGGCGCGGGGCCAGCATCTGGGAAAGCTCCCAAGCCATCCCGCCACAACACAGTGCAATCACCAAGGCAAAGATCAGCCCTCCGGCCCAGATCGCCGCAAGCGCCACTGCAACCATGACCAGAGCAGAGAGGATCCGAGGCGTCAAATCCCCCCAACGTCCCTGCCCACCGGGGCCAGCTGCCTTGGGACCCGTCATGAGGACACAGCGCCAAAGCGGCGATCTCTGGCCCCGTACTTTTGGCAGAGCCGCCCCAGTTCCTCAGAGGAAAAATCAGGCCATAGCGTGTCAATAAACTCGTATTCCGCATAGGCGGACTGCCACAGCAGAAAATTGGAAATCCGGGCTTCGCCGCTGGTGCGGATCACCAGATCTGGGTCAGGCAAAACATGGGTGTCCAAATACCGCGGCAGGGTCTCTTCATTCACGTCTTCGGGGTGCAAACGCCCCGTAGCCACATCCTGGGCCAGTCGTTTGGTGGCACGGGCAACTTCATCCCGACCGCCATAGTTCAAGGCAATGGTCAGATGAATGCCGTCATTCACCTCGGTTTCCCGCTCCAGCTCATCCATCAGCTGGACCAGTTTGGCATCAAGCCGCAGGCGATCACCAATAAAGCGGACCCGGACATTGCGCGCGGCCAGGGCTTTCATTTCTTTTGAAATGTAGCGGCGAAACAGGCTCATCAACCCGGAGATTTCAACCTGAGTCCGTTTCCAGTTCTCTGTCGAAAAGGCAAAAATCGTCAGGTATTTCACCCCATACTGTGGGCAGCATTCAACAATCTCTCGCACCCGTCGCGCGCCGGCATGATGCCCAAACAGTCGCGGCCGACCACGTGCTTGGGCCCATCGACCATTGCCATCCATGATGATGGCAACATGCCGTGGTCCAGAAGAACTGGGCTCTTCTGAGGGCGAGGTACTGGCACTGGTCTTGGAAACACGGGGCATCTAGCGGATCAAACCTGCATGATTTCTGCCTGCTTGTGCTCAAGCGCGTCATCAACAGCTTTGATCATCGCATCCGTGAGATCTTGGACTTCGGATTCCCAGAACTTCTGATCGTCCTCGGACATGCCGTCGGCCTTGGCCTTTTTGATCTGATCCATACCGTCACGGCGCACATTGCGGATCGAGACCCGGCAATGTTCAGCATATTGTCCGGCGACCTTGCCCAGCTCCCGGCGGCGTTCTTCGTTCAGCTCCGGGATTGGCAGCATGATGATGGTGCCATTCAGCTGAGGATTGATGCCCAGACCCGAGTTACGGATGGCTTTTTCCACCGGGCCAACCAGGCCCTTATCCCAGACATTAATGGTAACCATGCGGGGTTCAGGGACGTTCACGGTGCCAACCTGGTTGATTGGCGTCATCGAGCCATAGGCTTCGACCATGACCGGTTCCAGCATAGAACCCGACGCGCGGCCGGTGCGCAACGAGGCAAATTCGGTTTTCAGATTCGCCATCGCGCCATCCATGCGGCGTTTCAGATCGTCGGTATCCAGTTCGAAATCGTCAGACATTCTATTCTCTCCGCTGACTTGAGACAGTCTTTGATCCGCTCATAAGCCATTGGCCCGTCAATGTATAGCGATCATGACAGGGATTTCTGTGGCGCAATGGTTTGAAACCACAGCCCTGAACCCGAGCTTGGCGCCATCCCAGAAACGAAATTGCGCGCGATGGCGAGCCATCACGCGCAGATATCTATTGGGTCCAGGGGGGACCATAGCACCCCCGAAAGGGAAGAATTCTTCCGGGTTTCACGTCCTGTGAATGATGCCTATCCTTAGGCTAGCGATGCAACGTATCAGCAGTATGACATCCAAAACTCTTCCCGCAGGGCGCAAAGATGTTCAGCCGTCGCAAAAGACAGCCTACTAGCCCTGAACCTTGGTGTAGGTTCCCTCGCCCGCCAGGATGCCCCGGAACCCGCCGGGCTCATCGAGGGAGAACACGATGATGGGAAGATTGTTGTCCCGCGCCAAGGCAATAGCCGAAGCATCCATCACCCCGAGACGTTTTGCCAGCACATCGTCAAAGCTGACGGTGTCATAGCGTTTGGCATCGTCAAATTTCACCGGGTCTTTGTCATAGACGCCGTCAACTTTGGTGCCCTTAAAGATCGCTTCGCAGCCCATTTCATTGGCCCGCAGGGTGGCTGCGGTATCGGTGGTGAAATAGGGGTTTCCGGTTCCGGCGGCAAAGATGCAGACCCGCTTTTTCTCGAGGTGGCGCACGGCGCGGCGGCGGATGTAGGGCTCGCAGACCTGATCCATCGGAATGGCCGAGATCACCCGACAGAAGACGCCCAGATCTTCCAAAGCGCTTTGCATGGCCAGGGCATTCATGACGGTTGCCAGCATCCCCATGTAGTCAGCCGTGGTGCGCTCCATCCCCTGGGCTGCGCCAGACAATCCGCGAAAAATATTGCCGCCGCCAATCACCATGCAGATCTCGACGCCCATGTCATGCACGGTTTTGACTTCGCGGGCGATGCGCTGAACTGTGGGAGGATTCAGGCCAAACCCCTGATCGCCCATCAGCGCCTCGCCGGAGATTTTCAGCATGACACGGTTATAGGTAGCGTCTGGAGCAGTATCCAGCGTTTCGAGATCAAGGGGCATGTTGCGCTCCGGCATATGAGGGGGTTAGTTTGCGCGGCAAAATGGAGCAAAATGCAACGAGATTCAATGCGGCTAGCGCGCTTTCCCATCTGTTTCTGACCTGTTCCTGACCTGGCCTGGGCCTCGCCCCGGCCTGCTATTGGCATAAACTCGCAAACTGCTGGATGGACCTCTCATGATGTTGCCCGATCTTGACCCGGACAAACCCGTGCTTTTGGCCGGCCCCACGGCTTCGGGAAAGTCTAGCCTGGCGGTGAAAATCGCGGAAAAACAAGGCGGTGTGATCGTCAATGCAGATGCCAGTCAGATTTACGACTGTTGGCGTGTGGTCACAGCTCGCCCCTCGATCAGCGAGGAACAAAGCCTGCCGCACCATCTCTATGGTCATATCCGCTATGATGAGCAGTATTCCGCAGGCCACTGGCTGCGCCAGGTCAAACCCCTTTTGGCCGGGTCCGAGCGCCCCATTATCGTCGGTGGAACCGGGCTCTACTTCTCTGCGCTCACCGAAGGTCTGGCCGAGATCCCGCCAACCCCCGACAAGATTCGCAGCCTTGGTGATTCCCTGACGCTTGATAGCCTTCTGAGCCAACTTGATTCGCAGACCGCCAAACGCATAGATCTGAATAATCGCGCCAGGGTCCAGCGGGCCTGGGAAGTGCTGCAGGCGACGGGGCGCTCCCTGGCCGAGTGGCAGGACGATACCCCGCCCCCCGTTCTGCCACTTGGCAGTTGCAACGCCTTGGTCATGCACAGCCCCAAAGAATGGCTGGAACCCCGCATCCGTCAACGCTTTGATTTGATGATCGAACAGGGCGCATTGGAGGAGGTGGAAGAGATGCGAGACCTCTATGACCCCGCCCTGCCCGCGTGCAAAGCCATTGGTGTGCCCGAACTGATGGGCTACATCTGTGGGGAGCTGACATTGGAGGAGGCGCGCGAACAGGCGGCCATTGCGACCCGCCGCTATGCCAAACGCCAACGCAGCTGGTTTCGCGCCCGAATGAAGCAGTGGGAGGTTGTAGAATCAGGTGATCTGTAACCTCAGCGGTCCGGCCTAAACCTCTGCCCCCGGATCAAATCCAACCCCCTATACGCAAAGACAATTATCCGCAGAACTTGCCCGAATCAAAAATTCATGGCCTGCTTGTTAAAATTTGAACCAGTTAGCGAAGTTATCCTCACTATATGCCCTTTGATCCAAGTCCTAGCGAAGAAATACAGGTTGTCCCACTGTCGCAGCTGGTGCCCTATGGCGCCTGGCAAACGGAGCTTGCCCATGACCGCGGGGAACATCTGCTGATTTGGGTCACCCGGGGTCAGGGCCGGATGTTGATGGATGGCAACCAGCGCGGCTTCAGCGCCCATAGCGCTTTATTTTTCCCGGCGCGCTCGCTTTGGTCCGTTGAGTTCGGGCGCCAATGCCTGGGTCAGGCGCTGAAAATTCCCGTTTCAGCACCCGTCGCCACCCCTGACAAACCCCTGCATCTAAAGATTTCTGATGCGCGCGAACAGGCACGGCTGAACGCGCTGCTTGAGGCTATGGTGCAAGAACAAAACGGCCACCCGGCGCTGTGGCGCAGAGCCCTGCAGTCCTATAGTGAGTTGATCAGCATTCAGCTGCGGCGCCTGCCGCCCTCTGGACCGCTGCCGCCTGAACGGCCATCAGCTGCACGGCGCCTGTCGCAATCCTACTGCCAGAGGGTCAGTGAGTATTTTGATGCCCGTATCACAATGGCAGATCACGCCGCAGCCTTGAATGTGACCCCGACCCATCTGACCCGTGTCTGCAAATCAGAAACTGGCAAAACTGCCGCCGCCTTGCTGACTGAACGCCAGCTATATGCAGCGCGCGGCCTCTTGGCCTTCTCGGATTTGACCATGCGCGATATTGCAGAGCAGATCGGGTTTGGCAGCCCTGCTTATTTCACCCGGTTCATCAACCAGCACACCGGCCAAACGCCGAGTTCCCTGCGGAAAATGTCGCGCAAGCGGCATTGAACGCTCACAATCGCCATCCTGGCCACCCGCAATTGGGTCGCGTTATGACGCAGCTGGCAGCAGCTCTTTCCCAGTGGTGATTTTTTGGCCTAGATGACCGTCCTGCGGCATGCGACTCATTTCCACGACTCGCCAGACAGGCCCTCTCGGCAGGTCAGAGAACTGGGCACTTGTGCCCAGTATCGCCTCCCAAGTGGAGCAAATAATTCAAAGCCGACACCAAAAATGTCGCTTTTACCTCCCTCATCGCCGATTCTGTGCATTGACCTCTCCCCTGATCTAGGGCCGAATGAGCTCATCAAAAGGCAACAAGCCAAAACCGCACCGTTTCTGTGCCACGTTTCAGAAACACATTGGCAATGTCCAAATGGAGAAGATCTCTCCAGCGGTGCACCAAAGGGAGACCCGAATGACCCACGAATCCAAGACAGATGTGACTCCACATTGGGCTGCAAAAATGCATGCTCGCGAAGTTTTCGAAGGCAAACTAGACCGCCGTGAATTCCTGACCCGCGCCACGGGGCTGGGTGTGAGTGCCGCCGCTGCCTATGGGCTTCTTGGCCTGACCGCACCAGCGGCCCAAGCAGCTACCGAAATGAAACCCGGCGGCACGCTGCGGGTGCAGATGGAAGTTCGCCCTCTGAAGGATCCGCGCACCTATGACTGGTCACAGATGGCCAACCAGACTCGCGGCACCAATGAATACCTCGTTGAATACAACAACGACGGTACAATCCGGGGCATGCTGCTGGAAAGCTGGGAGGTGAATGACGACGCCACGGTCTATACCCTTAATTTGCGTAAGGGTGTCACCTGGAACAATGGCGACGCCTTCACCGCCGAAGACGTTGCACGCAACATCACGGGCTGGTGCGACAAAGGGCTAGAGGGCAACTCGATGGCAGGCCGTTTTGGCACGCTGGTCGATCCTGAAACAAATGTCGCCATTGAGGGCGGCATCGAAGTGGTCGATGACCACACCGTACGCCTGAACCTGCCTGGCCCGGATATTTCGCTGATCGCCGGCATGGCCGATTATCCCGCTGCGATCATGCACTCCAGTTTCCAGACCGAAGATTTTACCAAAAACATCGGCACCGGCCCCTATCTGCTGAGTGAACTGGAAGTCGGCGTCAAGGCCGTACTGGAGCGCAATGCGGACCATACATGGTGGGGGGACGCCGTCTATGGCACACCCGCGCTGGATCGTATCGAATATACCGATTTTGGCACCGACCCTTCCTCTTGGCTCGCGGCGCTGGAATCCGATGAAGTCGACATGCTCTATGAATCGGTCGGTGAGTTCATCGATGTGATGGATGCCCTTGGCTATAACAAGTCCGAAGTTGTCACCATGGCGACAGTTGTGGTGCGCCCCAACCAGCTGGCCGAAGTTGACGGCAAGCGTCCCTATGCCGACAAACGGGTGCGTCAGGCCATCCAGATGGCCGTGGACAATTCGGTCTGTCTCGAGCTTGGCTATGGCAACCGGGGTCAGGCCGCCGAAAACCACCATGTCGGGCCAATCCACCCCGAATATGCCGAACTGCCACCGCAGAAGTTCGACCCTGCTGGTGCCCGCGCCCTGATGGAAGAAGCCGGGATGATGGATTTCGAACATGAAATCATCTCGATCGACGATGACTGGCGCAAGAACACCACCGATGCCGTTGCCGCTCAGCTGCGCGATGCCGGTTTCAAGGTAAAGCGGACAGTTCTGCCCGGATCTACCTTCTGGAATGACTGGTCAAAATATCCTTTCAGCTCCACCAACTGGAACCCGCGCCCGCTTGGCGTTCAGGTCCATGCGCTGGCCTATCGTTCGGGCGAGGCCTGGAACGAATTTGGCTGGGCCAATGAAGAGTTTGACACTCTGCTGACCCAGGCGCTCTCCATTGCCGATGCCGACAAACGTCGCGAAGTGATGAAGAAGATGGAGATGATTGTTCAGGAAGAGGGCGTCACCATCCAGCCTTACTGGCGTTCGCTGTATCGCCACATGCGTGAAGGTGTTGCCAATGCCGATATGCATGTCACCTTTGAACATCACCACTACAAATGGGGTTGGTCGGCCTAGAACCTGCCGCGCCAACATATCCCTTTCCCCGAGCCGCCAAACAACAGGGCGGCTCGGGGTAGCCAAAACCACCAAGGCTGCGCCGAAATGGCCGCGCCGGTTTTTACGCCAGACCAACAGGGAACCCTATGGGATTGTTCATTCTACGCCGCTCAGGCGTGATGATCCTGACGGCGCTATGCCTGACGTTCATCGTTTTCTCGCTCACCAACCTCTACCCTAACCTGGAAAAGCTCGCCAAAACGCAGGGCAACTTCCGGATGACCGACGAGGCGGTGGCCAGCTGGCTCGACAAAAACGGGTACAGCCAGCCGATGGCTGTGAAATATGGTCAATGGCTGGGGGTACTTCCCGGCTGGACCTATGACAGCGACGACGGGGTTACAGGCCGATGCATTGTCGGCGTCGTGACGGAGACTGAGGCCGGAGAATTCCCGCGCTTCTGTGGCATTCTGCAGGGCGATTGGGGGCATTCAACCGTTCTGCAAAAAGATGTCTCCGATGTTGTCTGGGAACGCCTGGGCAATACGCTGCGGCTGATGGGATGGGTGCTGCTGCTGATGGTGCCCTCGGCACTGATCATTGGTGTCTTGGCCGGTATGCGCGAGGGTTCGGTGACTGATCGCAGCCTGTCAACGGTCTCCATCCTGACCACCGCCACCCCGGAATATGTCTCGGGTGTGGTCTTTATCGCGATCTTTACCTCTTCCACTGTCGGGTTGAAATGGTTCAAGGGCTCGGCCACTGCCGCCACGGAGAACCCGACCTTTGAAAACTTTTTTCTGCCGGTTTTGACAATCGCGCTCTATGGCATGGGCTATATCGCCCGCATGACACGTGCCTCGATGACCGAAGTGATGACAGCGCAATACATCCGCACGGCCCGGCTCAAAGGGGTGAGCTTCCCTAAGATCGTTCTAAAGCATGCGTTGCGCAATGCGCTGATTGCCCCATTCACCGTCATAATGTTGCAGTTCCCCTGGCTTCTCAACGGCGTGGTCATCGTGGAAACTTTGTTTAACTACAAAGGCTTCGGATGGATACTTGTGCAGGCCGCAGGCAATAACGACATTGAATTGCTGCTGGCGATCTCGGTTGTTTCGGTCTTTGTCGTCCTCGTGACCCAGCTGATATCTGACATCGGCTATGTCTTTCTTAACCCACGCATTCGCATCTCGTAACGGAAGGAGACTGACATGGATCCCCTCAGCTGGACCGGCAAAATCGCCTTCCTCGACCCTTTTCTTTTCTTAGCCCTCGGACTGCTGGCTGCTTCGGTTGCGGTCTGGGTACTGCTCAGCATAGTGCTGCCGGAAGACCGCGCCATCAATGTAACGGCTGGCGGCGCCAGCCTCAGCTCTGGTCCGCGCGACCTGGCAACCCTGGCGGTCAAGGCCGCGCTGATGGCCACAACTGCGCTGCTTTTGTCTTATCTGGTTCTCGGACTGATTATGGGCACAGGGGCTGGCATTGTAGGCGCCATTGCCCAGCAGTTTCTCCCGGTCTGGATTGCCCTGGTGTTGCTGTTTACCCTCTCGATCCGCTACAAAAGACGCCTGGGGCTTTATGGCAAGCTGTTTGACAGCCCCATTGGCATGATCGGTTTTGGCCTGGTGATGTTTTGGGTTTTCACCGGCATCTTTGGCGCCTTTGATCTGATTATCACTCATGATCCGTTGGCGCAGGTCTCGGGGCTAAAGAACAAGGTGCCGGGCACCGCGCTGCGAAATCCGCAAGAGGGCGACTTTCAATGGTATCTGCTCGGCGGCGACAACCTGGCCCGCGATGTCTTTAGCCGCATGGTGAAAGGCGCCTGGGAGGTGGTCAAGATTGCGCCGCTGGCGACCCTGTTTGCCTTTATGGTTGGTATCACACTGGGCCTGCCTGCCGGGTACTTTGGCGGAAAGCTCGACACCTTCCTGTCTTTCCTGGCCAACCTGATCCTGGCCTTTCCAGTGATCTTGCTGTTTTACCTGCTGGTGACCCCGGAAATCGTGCAGACCGGGCTGCCGCAATATATGGCCATTGTCCTGTTCGCCTTTCCGCTGATCTTTTTCTACGTGTTGATCAATGCGCGCTATCGCACCCAGCCTGCCAAAAACTATCTTTGGCTTGCCGCAGTGCTCTTGCCGATGCTGATCCTCTATCTGATGGTGGTGAACGAGCCCGGCTCAAAAGTGAATCTTTTGCCAGCTGTGCTGGACAGGATCGACATCCCTGGCGGCATCCTGGTGGTTTTTGTCTCTGTGGTCTTTGTGAATTCGCCAACGGTGTTTCGGATCGTGCGCGGGCTCGCGATGGATATCAAGACACGCGACTATGTCGCCGCCGCCCAGACCCGCGGGGAGCGCCCCTGGTATATCATGCTCTGGGAGGTGCTGCCCAATGCGCGCGGGCCGCTGATCGTCGATTTCTGCCTGCGCATCGGCTACACCACCATCCTTTTGGGAACACTCGGGTTCTTTGGCCTCGGCCTGCCCCCCGAAAGCCCGGATTGGGGCTCGACCATCAATGAGGGGCGCAAGCTCTTGGCGATCTATCTGCACCCCGCCCTGCCGCCGGCCTTTGCACTCTTGAGCATGGTTTTGGGGCTGAACCTATTGGCGGATGGGCTGCGCGAAGAGAGCCTGAAGGATTAATCCACACCAGGGCGACCGGGGGCCAGCCCCCGGACCCCCGGGATATTTGAGGCCAAATGAAAGGGCGAAAGCTCTGTTGGTTTCGGCAGGGAGACACATGTAATGAACAAACTGTCAGACTATGATGGACCGGTGCTTGAGATCGATAAACTGTCGATTTCCTTTTTCACCCGGCTAAGGGAAATCCCGGCGGTGATGGATTTTTCCGTCTCGGTGCAGCCCGGTGAGGCCGTCGGGCTGGTGGGAGAGTCCGGCTGTGGCAAATCCACCGTGGCGCTGGGGGTGATGCAGGATCTAGGCAAGAACGGCCGCATCGTTGGCGGGTCGATCAAGTTCAAGGGCCGCGATCTGGCCGAGATGAGCCGCGAGGAATTGCGCGACATTCGTGGCAATGAGATCGCGATGATCTACCAAGAGCCCATGGCCAGCCTCAACCCGGCGATGAAAATCGGACGCCAGTTGATGGAAGTGCCGATGATCCACGAGGGGGTCTCGGAGAAGGAAGCCCATGCGCGCGCGCTGGAGGTGGTTACGGATGTGCGGCTGCCGGACCCTGAGCGGATGTTGAACTCCTATCCGCACCAGCTCTCGGGCGGGCAGCAACAGCGGATTGTCATTGCCATGGCCTTGATGTCAAAGCCTTCGCTGTTGATCCTGGATGAGCCGACCACCGCGCTGGATGTGACAGTTGAGGCGGCAGTGGTGGAGCTGGTTCGGGATCTGGGCAAGAAATACGGCACCTCAATGCTGTTTATCAGCCATAACTTGGGGCTGATCCTGGAAACCTGTGACCGGCTCTGTGTGATGTATTCCGGCGAAGCGGTGGAGCGCGGTTCTATCGCTGATGTCTTTGACGAGATGCAACACCCCTATACCCAGGCGCTGTTTCGCTCGATCCCGCTGCCAGGTGCCGATAAGAACGCGCATCCATTGGTGGCGATCCCCGGCAACTTTCCGCTGCCGCATGAGCGCCCACCTGGCTGCAACTTTGGTCCGCGATGTGATTATTTTGAAGCCGGCCGCTGTGATCAAGGCCAGATCCAGATGGCAGATGTGGCGGGCAATGACCGCCATGCCACCCGCTGCCTGCGCTATCAGGAAATTGATTGGAACGCGCCGATTGTTGTTGGCGATCAGACAGAAAAGACCAAACCGGGTGAGGTGGTCCTGAAGATCGACAACCTGAAGAAATACTATGAGGTGGCGGCCAATGCCCTGTTTGGAGGCGGAGTCAAAAAGGTGGTCAAGGCCAACGAAACGCTGAGTTTTGAAGCCAGAGAGTCCGAAACTCTGGCCATTGTTGGCGAATCCGGCTGCGGTAAATCCACCTTTGCCAAGGTGCTGATGGGATTGGAAACCGCGACCGAGGGCGAGATCCTGCTAGATGGCAAAAACATCGAGCAAACCGCCATTGAGGCCCGCAATACACAGACGGTTTCGGATGTGCAGATGGTGTTTCAAAACCCCTTTGATACGCTGAATCCCTCAATGACAGTGGGACGGCAGATCATTCGGGCGTTGGAAATCTTTGACATTGGCGACACGGATCAGGATCGCAAGCAGCGTATGCTGGAGCTGCTGGATCTGGTGAAACTGCCGCGCGCCTTTGCAGAACGCATGCCGCGCCAGCTCTCGGGCGGGCAAAAACAGCGCGTGGGCATTGCCCGGGCCTTCTCGGGAGGGGCGCGGATCGTTGTTGCCGATGAGCCGGTCTCGGCCTTGGATGTGTCCGTTCAAGCCGCGGTGACGGATCTGCTAATGGAGATCCAACGGACGGAGAAAACCACTCTGCTGTTCATCAGCCATGACCTGTCCATTGTGCGCTATCTCAGCGATCGGGTCATGGTGATGTATCTTGGCCATGTGGTTGAGCTGGGCGATACTGATCAGGTCTTCTCGCCGCCCTATCACCCCTATACCGAAGCGCTGCTGAGCGCGGTTCCGATTGCGGATACCTCCATCGAAAAGGAACATATCGTTCTGGAGGGAGATATTCCCTCGGCAATGGATCCGCCCTCTGGCTGCCCGTTCCAGACCCGCTGCCGTTGGAAGGGCGAGGTTGCTGGCGGGCTATGTGACCAAGAAGTGCCGCCGACACGGACCCTGGAAGCAGGTCACCAGATCAAGTGCCATCTGAGCGATGAGGTTCTGGAACGTATGCAGCCCGTGATCAAACTGGCCGCAGAATAGACCCTGGGGCCACCCCGTTCCTCGCAGGAACGGGGTGGCTGCTGCGCCTTAGTGCGCCGCTTCCAATAGATCTTCGTAGCGTTCATCCGTCAGGGTCTTGAGGAAAGCCACCAATGCATCGACGCGACGCGCCTCAAGTGCTGGCCCATGGGTGAGTTCGGGAACAGACAGCGTACCAGGCACTGGAGCCGCCCCCCAGGGCCTACCGGTTTCGGGATTGATCTGCGCGGTTTCTGCCTTGCTGTTGTACCGGTTGTAAAACAGCACCACAGTGCGCAGATCCTGAAAAACCCCATTGTGCATATAGGGGCCAGTCACCGCGACATTGCGCAGGGTCGGCGTGCGAAATTTGCCGCGTTGGGCCGGATCAGTCACCTGTGGGTTGGCCAATAGGCCATCATCGACAAAATCGGACGGCATGCCAGCCTCGGCGACGGTTGCAGGATTTCGCGGCACCCCGATATTGTGGAAACTGTAATCGCTAAAGGTTTCTTGTGGATCCATCTGGCTTGTACGCAGCTGGTGGCAAAGGTTACAATTGGTGAACTGTTCCGAGAAAAACAACGTGCGCCCCAGCTCCTCTTCCCGGGTCAATTCTGCCGTCCCTGCGAGATAACGGTCATATTTGCTGCTGAAGGGGGCAAACTGCTCGCCCCGTTCAAACGCCGCAATCGCCTGTGTCATCGCCGTAAACGCAGCCTCTTCCTCCTGCAGCACAGTCTCCGAGAACAGCGCTGCAAAACGTTCCACATAGTCCGGGTTTTCGCGCAGGCGTTGCAACAAGACTGCCTTGTTTGGAATGCCCATCTCGACCGGGTTCAAGGGCGGCCCACCCGCCTGATCTTCGAGACTGTTTGCCCGTCCGTCCCAAAACAGCCCACCAATCCATTCGCCATTTGCGTTTTGATGAAACGGCGGAACAAAGGCAGCATATGAAGCCGTTGGCGCATTTCGGTTGCCCAGCGACTCAGCATCATCCCCCAGCGAGAAGGCCCCATCCGCTGAGCGCCGCGGATCGCTGAACCCCTGCTCGGGATCGTGACAGCTGGCGCAGGACTGGCTGCGATTCATCGACAGGTTTTCGTCGTGAAACAGGGAATCTCCTAGGCGCTCAAGTGTCAGCGGATCTGACTGTGCTGTCGCGCCAATGCACAGGGCCAAAGCGGCGCAAAGGCTGGACAGTGTCATTCGGGGTGAGATTGGAAACTGCATCATGGGCTCCGGGAAAAACGGCTGTGCCTGTAATCCCCGAAACCCATAATGAGAACCTTGATGTAGCGCAATTCCTGATTAAAAAAATCAGGAACCCTCTCCCCCCACTCCCACAGCAGATGAGATATCAGCGCCCGCACAAGGCCAGTGTGGTCAACTCAGCAGCAGGACCACGATCATCAGGAGGTTCATTGAGGCAAATTGCATCAGCCAAGGGTGTCTATGGCTGCGCAGCGCAACATAGATCGCCAGGGCCATCGAGACCGCCAGAGCTGTCAGGGACAAACCGCCCCCAATCATGCCAGCCAGCCCCGTATCCGGCCCCCAGGGAGAGCCAACAAGTGTCATCCCCTTGACGCCAAAACCAATGCAAATTCCTGAAATCGCGCCAAGCAGAGTGGCTCCGACGCTGCGGGCCTTGGCCAGGCCACGCTGTCCCCCCAGCACGCTATCAATCACGTCTTGTGATGGCACCGCTCCGGGTGTCCATTGAATGCGTTCGAGCCGATCGTCAAAGCTTCTGCTTGTCACGTGAATTCCTCCTGAAATCACCGGCAAATTCATCAAAAATTAAGGCTGATTAATGGCAAAGCGGAGAAGTTAACGTGGCATTAAGAGAGTTTGACAATTCATTAACGCAACCAGCAAGTTTCAGAGTCTGAGCCTATCCCAGGGCGCAGGCCCCTGGATCCAAACCAAGTTTTCAAATTTAAAATAGATACTTACAAGTGGGAACGCTTCACCCCTGCGGCCTATCTCCAGGAACTTGCCACCGCGCAACGGCGGATCAGCTCCCCCAGATTTTGGCCACGTAGTTCTGAGTTTCTTCATAGGGGGGCACGCCACCATATTTACGCACCGCCTGTGGCCCCGCATTATAGGCGGCCAGCGCCAGGCGCCAGGAGCCAAACTTGCGGAACTGTTTGGACAGGTAGCGGGCGCCACCTTCTAGGTTCTGTTTGGGAATAGTCGGATCCACACCAAGACGGCGCGCAGTCGCCGGCATTAACTGCGCCAACCCCAAGGCGCCTTTGTGCGATTCCGCATTTGGGTTCCAGTTGCTTTCCTGTTGCACCAGACGCAGGAACAGATCCTCGGGCACCCCATGTTTGCGCGCCGCTTCCCGCGCCATGGTCAGGTATTCGCCACGGTACTTTCCGGTGTAACGCGGGCTAACCGAGGATACGTTCGGAATGACGTCGGGCCGCAAACGGGCGGAATCCTCATATTGTTGGGAAGCACGCGTATCCAGCAAACGGGTATGGGCCGAAAACAGATCGCGTCTGCTTTTGGTGCTGAACATATCCGCCTGCACAGATGTCGCGCAAAAGGCTCCCAGCCCAATAAAACCGCCAATAATCCCACTTCTCAGTGACCGCATTCCGCCCCTCACCCCGTGCCGCAGCTGAATTCTGGCAGGACTATAGCCGGATTTGCATCAAATGAAAGCAAACAGGTTCACACAGCCGCTGGCCACCAGCAAATCTACGCCGGTGTCCGGGCAGAAGGTCGACCTCGCACCCCCAACCACCCTGCCCCAAAGCGCAAGACCGATGCAATCAGAGGAGAGCTTTCCTCGCAGCGCACAGGTCTGTACTGTGGCCAAAATCCAGCGGTTGGGATTCGGCTGAATCCCGCCCTGTCCCGCACGACCATAACCAAAGACAAGAATAAGGACGGACCCCCTATGGCCGGCTCAGTCAACAAAGTCATCCTCATCGGCAACCTGGGACGCGACCCGGAAGTTCGCACATTCCAAAATGGCGGCAAGGTCTGCAATCTGCGCATTGCCACCTCGGAAAACTGGAAAGATCGCAACACCGGCGAGCGCCGCGAGCGCACCGAATGGCACTCGGTCGCGATCTTCAACGAAGGTCTTGTTCGCGTCGCCGAGCAATATCTGCGCAAAGGCTCTAAGGTCTATATCGAGGGCCAGCTGCAAACCCGGAAATGGCAGGACCAAAGCGGCAATGACCGTTACTCCACCGAGGTGGTCCTGCAGGGCTTTGGCTCGACATTGACCATGCTTGACGGACGTGGCGAAGGCGGCGGCGCAGGTGGCGGCGGCGGCGGTTATGGCGGAGGCCAGGATGGCGGCTATGGTGGCGGCGGTGGCGGAGGCTACGACAGCGGCGCGCAACAGGGCGGCGGCTTTGGCGGCGGCAACAGCGGCCCCTCGCACAACATCGACGACGATGAAATCCCGTTCTAGCGGAAACAAAATCTCAAAATGTAGTTTTTTGGGGTGTAAACATATATAAAAAACAACAAAAACCTAAAAAATGTATATTTTTAAGGTTGACATCAGGCAGTGATTCCGAAGCCAATTGAAAATGTAGATTTTTGGTTGGTTTCGGGGCGGGTGTTAACACACCGTAACATCATTTTTTCCAGTGGCAAACGGTTCAGCTACCTCGAAGCTGAGAGCCGCCTGCCTGACTATTGGTCGACACTCTTTGTCACCGTTGAGCTACGCTCCAAGCTTTCCCAAAATACTATTTTGAGTATACTAGGCGCCCTGCGACACTTGAAGCTTTGGAAAGATACTAATCAAAGAGATCTAATCGCGGAGTTTGGAGCCGGGAAGTTCGTGGCGTGACTCTGTTGCACAAATCCACTGATAGACAGAGTTCCCCTTTCCCTGGACGGGCTTATCCCACGGCCTCGGTAATGGGTATGCCGAGCGCCGTATAGCCGTTCATGACGGCGATGCGGATTTGGACTTCCGCGACCTGCCGGTCAAAGTCCCGTGCCATGAGGCGCTGCCCCAGCAGTTTAACGCAATGCATCCGCTGCCCGGCAGGGTTATGCAAAGCATGATCCCGAGAGGGTGGACACGACGCGGCTCCGGCGGTGGTAACCACTCCAGTTTCGCCAGATTGCGCGGCCGAGGTATTTCGAAGCTCTCAGGGCCTCGTTTCTGGCCACGGCACCCGCGGTGACGGCCTTCCACGGCTTGGCGTTTTTGCGGGGTGGGATGACGGCATGGGCGCCGCGGTCAGCGATGGCATCGTGGCATTTGCGAGTATCATAGGCGCCGTCTGCGGTGACGCTGCTGATCGTCTCGTTCGTCGGGATCTGGTTCAGAAGATCTGGCAGCACCGGCGCATCACCGATGTGGCGCCCGGTGATCTCCACGGCCCGAACCTCCAGCGTTTGTTCGTCGATCCCAAGATGTATCTTGCGCCAAACCCGCCGCTTGGGCCCACCATGCTTGCCTGCGTTCCACTCTCCTTCACCCTCGACCTTGATACCGGTGCTGTCCACTGCCCGGCAGGGCATCACGAAGTGATGTCCCGAGAGGGGATCAGCCGGTGCAATGGGTCGTGAGAGCCACGATACGGGATGTTCACGGCCAGTGTTATCTGGCGGCGCAATAGCGTGCTGAAGTCGGGCACCGCCCAGTTCAAACCGATCAAACGCAACAGGCTCTCGACGAACCCGGTCGTCTGTCGGAGCGCCATACCGAACAGCACCTTCATCGTCAGGCATGTCTGGATGGCCGTA
>NZ_LIKT01000012.1 GCF_001294455.1 Phaeobacter sp. 11ANDIMAR09 | reverse complement strand
AGGCCGCAGCGCCCGGGGCGTCAAACGGATTTTTGACATTTTTGCAAAAACTCTGCTGCCTGCCGATAGGGGGCGCCGCCAAACGGGCCTGAAGGGTGGCAATCAGCCGCTGATTGCCGCGGTTTCCGGGGTCTCTAAGAAGCTCATACGCTTGGCGACATATCGCAGGAACTGGCTCCAGGCCTCGTCGGATTGGTCACTCCACTCGGGCCCAAGGGTGGTGGCGAGGCTGCGAATGAAGCTTTGAATGAAACCGTCAAAATGGCTGTCAGAGATTTGCATTCTGCGATGTTTCTGGCCCAGCTCGCTGAGGATACCGTCCAGCCGCTCGCTGCTTTCCAGGGCTTCGGCAATATGGGTCAGCGAGGCAAGCAGCTTTGCCTCCAGACGCTCGGTGTCCGTTGGAAAGATGGCGCGCGCTTCCGGGTAAGCCTCAAAGAAATTGCTGTAGAAAAGAGGAATGAAAGCCTCGAGATCCATTCGTTCGCTTTCAAAGCTGCGGAGCACCAGAGCTTTGCAGGTAGAGGCTTCCATTTGATTTGGTCCTTGCATGTCAAAATGAGGGTTAAAGGTGTATTTTTTAAAAGCTTTTAATCGAATCCACTAAGACTCATTGCTATTTCTGAATGTAAGGCAAGGCAAATAAAACCTTGGGGCACATTTCTTAACTGCAAATGCAGATTCTGCACGCATTGTAGTCGCGGCCCGACGTTTGCGCCTTGTTTGAAAGGCGCAGGAACGGTAGATCGGAGCCATAGCTAATTGCAGGAGCCAAGAGATGTCCAAACTGGTCACGATTTATGGCGGGTCTGGTTTTGTCGGCCGCTACATCGCGCGCCGCATGGCAAAAGAGGGCTGGCGGGTACGGGTTGCCGTACGTCGACCCAACGAAGCCATGCATGTCAAACCCTATGGCGTTCCGGGTCAGGTCGAACCGGTTCTGTGCAACATCCGTGATGATGCCTCTGTGGCAACCGCCATGCAGGGCGCAGATGCGGTGGTGAACTGCGTTGGTATTCTGAACGCCCATGGCAAGAACGGCTTTGACGCGGTTCAGGTCGATGGTGCCGCACGGGTGGCTCGGATTGCGCAAAAGCAAGAGATTGGACAGCTGGTGCATATCTCGGCTCTGGGCGCGGATGCCGAAGGGCCCAGCGATTACGCCCGCACCAAGGCGCTGGGCGAAGAGGCCGTGCGTGGCTATTTCCCCGGTGCGGTGATCCTGCGCCCCTCGGTTATCTTTGGTGCCGAAGATGAGTTCTTCAACCGCTTTGCCGGCATGGCGAGCCTGTCGCCGCTGCTGCCGATCGCCAAGGGCAAGACCCTGTTTCAGCCAGTCTATGTCGATGATGTGGCCCGCGCCGCGGTTAAGGGTGTCCTGGGCGATGTAGCGCCTGGCATCTATGAGCTTGGCGGCCCAGAGGTAAAGAGCTTTGCGGAGCTGATGCGCCAGATGTGTGATGTCATCATGCGGCGTCGTCTTGTGCTGTCGCTGCCGGGTTTTGCGGTTTGGCCGCTGGCTTTTGGGTTTGACATGCTGCAGGCTGTGAGCCTGCAACTGATCGAAAACAAGGTGCTGAGCCGGGACCAGCTCAAGAGCCTGGGGGTGGACAATATCGTATCCGAAGAGGCCAAGAGCTTTGCCGATCTTGGTATCACACCAGAGCGGATGGGGCCGATCCTGCCCAGCTATCTGTGGAAGTTCCGCCCATCAGGTCAGTATGACGAGATGACCGCCTCGGCGCGCAACCTCAAGGGCGACGCCTGATTTTAGATCTGGCAGGGATGCAATTTTGAAAGGGCGCGGAGAGATCCGGCGCCCTTTTGTTTTGATCGTTTTTGGGGGAGAGGCGGCTGCGGGGCTTTAGGCGCTATAGGCGTAGCCCAGCAGCACCAGTCCCAGGATCACCCGGTAGATCACATAGGGAGTGAAGCTGACCGAGCGCAGCAGCCGCATCATCAGGCTGAGCGCTGCCAGCGCCGAGAGCATGGCCAGCAGCGCGGCGATACCGGCATCGCGGATCAGCGCCATATTGGCCTCCAGTGCGACTTCGGTGCCGAGCAGCACGCCTGAGGCAATGATGGTGGGAATCGACATCAGCATGGCGATACGGGCGCCGTCCTCACGTTTGTAGCCCAGTTGCCGGGCGCCTGTGATGGTGATCCCGGAGCGCGAGGTGCCGGGAATCAGCGCGATCATCTGCCACAGCCCCATGAGGAGCGCATCGCGGATGCCCCAGTCGCCTGCGGTTTTGGCCTCCTCCCCCTTTTGGTCGGCAACATAAAGCACGATGCCAAAGACCAGCATGGTCCAGCCAATCACCGCTGGGGAGCGCAGCGCATCACTGTACCCGGTGAAATGCAGAAAGGCCCCAAAGAGCACCGTGGGCATGGTGGCAATGATCAGGCCCAGGGCCAGTCGCGCGCCCTCAGTCTCAGCGCGCCCGCGGGCAAGTTGGGGAAGGCCGACCAGTCCCATGCGCACATCGCGCCAGAAATAGATCACCACGGCTGCTAGGGTGCCCAGGTGGACAGCAACATCAATCACCTGTCCCTGATCCGCATAGCCCGTCAGCCCTGGCAGGAGAATCAGGTGCCCGGAGGAGGACACCGGCAGAAACTCGGTGATTCCCTGGATCAGCGCGACAAGTACAAGCTGGAAAAACGGCATAAAATGAAGTCCTGAAAGAGGGGCTTGGGTTGAGTCGTCGCCGGGCAAATGTAATCGCTTTCTGTATAAATCTTGCTGTCAGATAGGGAAGGAAAGATTTTAGGTCCGAATCGGATCTAAAATTACTGTACATTCCTGAAGGAAACAGTATCAGAGGGAGATGATGACCAAATTAGGTCAGCAATATTGACCAATACGCGTAGCGCTCTGATTTGAGCCTGTCGCAGCCAGCCAAAACAGGGAGTTCGCCCATGGCCAAGCAACCGATGCTCAAATTCGTGAAGATCGATCGCGATATGCCGCAAAAGCGTGCCGCTGACACCCGTCGCGAAGACTTTGACGAGATCTATTCGGAATTTGCTGCGGCTAAGGCCGAAGAGCAGGCCAGCCGGTGCAGCCAATGTGGTGTGCCCTATTGCCAGTCCCATTGCCCGCTGCACAATAATATTCCCGATTGGCTGCGCCTCACCGCCACTGGCCGTCTGGAAGAGGCCTATCAGACCTCCCAGGCCACCAATACCTTCCCCGAGATCTGCGGTCGCATCTGTCCGCAGGACCGTTTGTGCGAAGGCAATTGTGTGATTGAACAATCCGGCCACGGCACCGTGACCATCGGCGCGGTGGAAAAATACATCACCGATACCGCCTGGGACAAAGGCTGGGTCAAGGCCAATGCCCCGTCACAGGAGCGCTCTGAAAGCGTTGGCATCATTGGGGCTGGCCCCGGTGGTCTGGCGGCGGCAGATATGCTGCGCAAGGCGGGTATTCAGGTGACCGTCTATGATCGCTATGATCGCGCGGGCGGTTTGCTCACCTATGGCATCCCCGGCTTTAAGCTGGAAAAAGACGTGGTCATGCGGCGCAATCAGCTGCTGGCCGATGGCGGTGTCACCTTTGTGATGAACTGCAACATCGGTGAAGATATCTCTTTTGATGAGATCCGCGCCAAGCATGACGCGGTGATCATCGCCACAGGTGTTTACAAATCCCGCGATCTGGAAATGCCCGGCTCTGGTGCGACCGGAATCGTCAAAGCGATCGACTTCCTGACCGCCGCCAACCGCGCGTCGAACTTTGGCGATACCGTGGAAGAGTTTGAAAACGGCACGCTGAATGCGGAGGGCAAAAAGGTTGTGGTCATCGGCGGTGGCGACACCGCGATGGACTGTCTGCGCACCTCGATCCGACAGGGGGCCACATCGGTGAAATGTCTGTATCGTCGTGACCGCGCCAATATGCCTGGCTCGCAGCGTGAGACGCAGAATGCCGAAGAGGAAGGCGTACAGTTTGAATGGTTGACCGCGCCCAAAGGCTTTGCCGACAACAGTGGCAAGGTGTCTGGCGTGATGGTGCAAAAGATGCGTCTGGGCCAGCCCGATGCCACAGGCCGTCAGGCGCCTGAGGTGATTGAGGGTGCCGATTACGTGGAAGAGGCTGATCTGGTGATCAAGGCGCTGGGCTTTGAGCCCGAAGAGCTACCAACCCTTTGGGGTCAACCCGACCTGCCGGTGACCCGCTGGGGCACTGTCAAGGCGGAGTTCCGTACCGGGGCCACGGATCTGGAGGGCGTCTACGCCATTGGCGATATTGTACGCGGTGCCTCGCTGGTGGTCTGGGCGATCAAGGACGGGCGCGACTGCGCCGATGCCCTGGTCGCGCGTTTCAACAGTGCTGCTGCTTCGGTCGCAGCGGAGTAACCAGGTAAAGCCACCGCAAGGGAGCCAGGACGATGAGTGAATTGCACGGACATTGCATGTGTGGCGCCGTCACAGTCTCGATGACACCGGCGCGTCACTCCCTGGGGGCCTGTCACTGTGACATGTGCCGCCGCTGGACCAGCTCGATGCTGATGACACTTCCGGCCTCTCCTGGCTATGCCGCGCTTGGTCCGGTTAAGACCTATGTGTCTTCTGACTGGGCTGAACGCGCTTTTTGCTCGGAGTGTGGATCGGCTCTTTGGTATCGCATTACGGCGCCCGGAAAAATGCACGGCCAGACCCAGATGGCAGCTGGCCTTTTTGACAATGCAGGCGAGAGCACTCTCAGCCTGGAACTCTATATCGATAAGAAACCCGAGGGCTACGCCTTTGCAGGACCGCAACGGAAGATGACCGAAGCGGATGTAATGGCAGCGTTTCGCCCATCGGCAGAAGGAGACAACCAATGACCAAGCATGATGCAGTCAAATATGACGCGGACTGGGTGCGCGCCGAAGAAGCCAAGCGCCAGTGGATGGCTGAAAATGGTCTCTATACCGAAGCAGAAGAGCATTCTTCCTGTGGTGTAGGTCTGGTGGTTGCGGTGGATGGCAAGGCCAGCCGCAGCGTGGTTGAGGCGGGCATTGATGCGCTGAAAGCGATCTGGCACCGCGGGGCTGTTGATGCCGATGGCAAGACCGGCGATGGCGCAGGTATCCACGTGCAGATCCCGGTTCCGTTCTTCTACGACCAGATCAAACGCACCGGCCACGAGCCCCGTGTCAATCAGTTGATGGCGGTTGGTCAGGTCTTTCTGCCGCGCACCGATTTTGGCGCCCAGGAAACCTGCCGGACCATCGTCGAGACCGAAGTGCTGCGCATGGGCTATTACATCTACGGCTGGCGCCATGTGCCCGTCGATGTGACCTGCCTGGGCGAAAAGGCCAATGCGACCCGCCCCGAAATCGAACAGATCCTGATCTCCAACTCCAAGGGCGTGGATGAGGAAACCTTTGAGCGCGAACTCTATGTGATCCGTCGCCGCATCGAGAAGGCGGCAGCCGCTGCGGGCATTGGCGAATTGTATCTCGCCTCGCTCTCCTGCCGCTCGATCATCTACAAAGGCATGATGCTGGCCGAGCAGGTTGCGGTGTTTTACCCCGATCTGATGGATGAGCGTTTTGAGAGCGCCTTTGCCATCTATCACCAGCGATATTCCACCAATACCTTCCCGCAGTGGTGGCTGGCGCAGCCTTTCCGCATGTTGGCCCATAACGGTGAAATCAACACCCTGCGCGGCAACGTCAACTGGATGAAGAGCCATGAAATCCGCATGGCCTCCGCCACCTTTGGCGACCATGCCGAAGACATCAAGCCGATCATTGCAGGCGGTGCCTCCGATTCGGCGGCCCTGGATGGTGTGTTTGAGGTTCTGGTGCGTGCGGGACGTTCGGCACCGATGGCGAAAACCATGCTGGTGCCCGAAAGCTGGTCCAAACAGGCGGTTGAGCTGCCCCAGGCCTGGCGCGACATGTATTCCTATTGCAACTCGGTGATGGAACCCTGGGATGGCCCTGCCGCCCTGGCAATGACCGATGGCCGCTGGGTCTGCGCCGGTCTCGACCGCAACGGGTTGCGCCCCATGCGCTATGTGGTCACCGGCGATGGCCTGGTGATTGCCGGGTCTGAGGCGGGCATGGTGCCGATCAATGAGGCCACCGTGGTGGAAAAAGGCGCGCTTGGGCCCGGCCAGATGCTGGCTGTCGACATGAAGAAGGGCAAACTGTTCCACGACACCGAGATCAAGAACAAGCTCTCGGCGGCGCTGCCCTTTGGCGATTGGGTTGGCAAAATCAACGATGTGGATGCCACCCTGGCAACCGTGACCGAAGCACCTATCTTCACCGGTGATGAGCTGCGCTGCCGTCAGGTGGCTGCGGGCTATACCATCGAAGAGCTGGAACAAATCCTGTCGCCAATGGCAGAAGATGGCAAAGAGACCCTGGCCTCGATGGGGGACGACACGCCGTCGGCTGTGCTGTCGAAACAGTACCGCCCGCTGTCGCATTTCTTCCGCCAGAACTTTAGCCAGGTGACCAATCCACCCATCGACAGCCTGCGGGAATTCCGGGTGATGTCGCTCAAGACCCGCTTTGGCAACCTGAAGAACGTGCTGGACGAAGACAGCAGCCAGACCGAGATCGTGGTGCTGGAAAGCCCCTTTGTCGGCAATGCGCAGTGGGACAAGCTGGTCGGCCAGTTCAACGCGCCGCTGGCAGAAATTGACTGTTCTTTTGACCCTGCCGAGGGCTCATTGAGCCTAGCGCTGGAGCGTATCCGCGCCGAGGCCGAAGATGCCGTGCGTTCAGGCGCTGGCCATCTGGTGCTGAGCGATCAGTATTCCGATGCCACCCGGGTGGCGATGCCGATGATCCTGGCGACCTCTGCCGTACATTCGCATCTGACCCGCAAAGGGCTGCGCACCTTCTGCTCGCTCAACGTGCGGGCTGCTGAATGTGTCGATCCACATTACTTTGCCGTGCTCATCGGTTGTGGCGCGACCGTGGTGAACGCTTATCTGGCCGAGGATTCGCTGGCCGACCGTATCGAGCGTGGGCTGCTGGATGGCACCCTCACCGAAAACGTTGCCCGCTACCGCGAGGCCATCGACCAGGGTCTGCTCAAGATCATGGCCAAGATGGGCATCTCGGTGGTGTCCTCCTATCGTGGTGGTCTGAACTTTGAGGCCGTTGGCCTTAGCCGCGCCATGTGCGCCGAGTTCTTCCCTGGCATGACCAGCCGGATCTCTGGCATTGGTGTCAGCGGTATTCAGGTCAAGGCCGAGGAAATCCACAAAAAAGGCTGGGGGGGCGAAGAAAACATCCTGCCCATCGGCGGTTTCTACAAGGCGCGCAAATCCAGCGAGACCCATGCCTGGGAAGCCACCTCGATGCATATGCTGCAGATGGCCTGCAATCGCGCCTCGTTCGAGATGTGGAAGCAGTATTCCGCCAAGATGCAGTCGAACCCGCCGATCCATCTGCGCGATCTGTTGGACATCAAGCCCATGGGCAAGGCGGTTCCGATCGAAGAGGTGGAAAGCATCACCTCGATCCGCAAACGTTTTGTCACCCCAGGCATGTCGCTGGGCGCTTTGAGCCCTGAGGCGCACAAGACCCTGAACGTGGCGATGAACCGCATCGGTGCCAAATCCGACTCCGGTGAAGGTGGCGAAGATCCGGCGCATTTTGTGCCAGAGCCCAATGGCGACAACCCAAGCGCCAAGATCAAGCAGGTGGCTTCGGGTCGTTTTGGTGTGACCGCGGAATATCTGAACCAGTGCGAAGAGCTGGAGATCAAGGTGGCCCAGGGCGCCAAGCCCGGCGAGGGTGGCCAGCTGCCCGGCATGAAGGTCACCGACCTGATTGCCCGTCTGCGTCACTCCACCAAAGGTGTGACCCTGATTTCGCCACCGCCGCACCACGATATCTATTCGATCGAGGATCTGGCGCAGCTGATCTATGATCTGAAACAGATCAACCCGCGCTGCAAGGTGACCGTAAAACTGGTGGCCTCCTCGGGTGTGGGCACCATTGCGGCTGGCGTGGCCAAGGCCAAGGCCGATGTCATTCTGGTTTCCGGCCACAACGGTGGCACCGGGGCCTCGCCTGCGACCTCGATCAAATATGCGGGTCTGCCCTGGGAAATGGGCCTCACCGAGGCGCATCAGGTGCTGGCGATGAACAACCTGCGCGAACGCGTTACCCTGCGCACCGATGGCGGTCTGCGCACCGGACGCGATATTGTCATGGCAGCCATGCTCGGCGCTGAGGAATATGGCATCGGCACCGCTGCGCTGATCGCCATGGGCTGCATCATGGTGCGTCAGTGCCAGTCCAACACCTGCCCGGTGGGGGTCTGCACCCAGGACGAAGCGCTGCGCGGTAAATTCACCGGCAATGCTGACAAAGTGGTGAACCTGATCACCTTCTATGCGCAGGAAGTGCGGGAAATCCTCGCCGCCATTGGGGCGCGCAGCCTGGACGAGGTGATTGGCCGCGCGGATCTGCTGGCGCAGGTCTCCCGTGGGTCGGCACATCTGGATGATCTGGATCTCAACCCACTGCTGATCACCGTCGATGGCGCGGCTGATATTGTCTACAACCGCGACAAGGATCGCAACGCGGTGTCGGATACTCTGGACAGCGAAATCGTCCGCGACGCGGCCCGCTTCCTGCAGGATGGCGAAAAGATGCAGTTGTCCTATGCGGTGCAGAACACCCATCGGTCCGTGGGCACCCGCACGTCGAGCCATATCGTGCGCAACTTTGGCATGCGCAATGCTTTCCAGCCGGATCACCTGACGGTGAAACTGCAGGGTTCGGCCGGTCAGTCACTGGGGGCCTTTGCAGCCCCAGGGCTGAAGCTGGAGGTCTCGGGCGATGCCAATGACTATGTGGGCAAGGGTCTGTCGGGCGGCACCATTGTGGTACGTCCACCGATGTCTTCGCCGCTGACCGCCAGCGAGAACACTATTGTCGGCAATACCGTGCTCTACGGGGCGACGGATGGCTATCTCTTTGCGGCGGGCCGCGCTGGTGAGCGCTTTGCCGTGCGCAACTCGGGCGCATCGGTGGTGATTGAGGGCTGTGGCGCCTGTGGTTGTGAGTACATGACCGGTGGCGTTGCCGTGATCCTGGGCAGCATCGGGGCCAACTTTGGTGCCGGTATGACGGGGGGCATGGCCTATCTCTATGATCCTGAAGGCAAGGCCGAGACCATGATGAACATGGAAGGCCTGGTGACCTGCCCGGTGACCGTGGAACATTGGGAGAGCCAGCTGAAATCGCTGGTCGAGCAGCATGTGGCAGAGACTGGGAGCCGCAAGGCTTCTGAGATCCTGCAAAACTGGGATCTTGAGAAGGTGAACTTCCTGCAGGTCTGCCCCACCGAGATGCTCGACAAGCTGGCCCATCCGCTGAGCCTGGAGCAAGAGGCGGTTCCGGCCGAGTAAGCTCTGACAGCGCGGTTTCAATGAGCCGCACTCAATAGAAAGCCCCGCAAGCATCCAGCTTGCGGGGCTTTTTCAAAATTCTACATCAGTTCTGCAAGCCCCAGTCTGGTGGGGGATCAGGGGGTTTTGATGTACCAGTCGTCAAACCGCGAGACCTTCTCCCAAACACGGGTGTAGCCATTGGCGGTGAGCAAAGCGTGGATGCCATCGCGTTGGGGGGCAAAATTATGCTCTACAGTCAGGCACCCAAAGCTCCAACGCGCAAAGTCAACGGCCGAAAGAATATCCAGCTCGCTGCCTTCGGTATCCACAGACATGTAGTCGATGTGTGCTGGTGCGTTGTGGCTGTCCAGCAGATCATTCAGCGAGATGGTTTCAACGTCGTAATTCTGTCCCCGCAGTTTGCGCCGAGTCTTGGTAAAAGAGGAGATGGCTGAATTTTCTCCTCGCGGTGCCTCGGTGAACCTGAGGTTCTCACCCGTGACCGACCAGACACAGCGTTTGTCGATGATGCAGTTGCGGTTTCTGTTTAGGTCGCTGTGCCAACCTCTGGCAGGTTCCGCGAGAATCCCCGACCAACCAAACTGCTTCTCCAGAAGGTGGCTGTTGTTCAGTTCAACCCCGTCTGTGGCGCCGAATTCGACAAAGAAACCCTCTCTCTTGAAATCACTTTGGATCAGGGCAAACAGATCCTGGCGCAGCTGTGCCTTGGAGGCTGACAGAAGGCCAAAGCAGCTGTTGCGGTATTCATCGGGGACTTCCTTTAGAAACTCAAAATCAAAATATCCATGTTCACGCGCCAAAAGCTCAGCATAGCGGGCTTTTCGGACAAACTTACGGGAGAATAGCGGCGAAGACGTGGATGTGCTCAAGGTGAGCTCCTAATAACTAAGCGAAGTTTCCTATGTAGTAGTGTCATTGAACCAACAGAGCAAACTTGCATTGTCCCAAATAGGCAATCTGTTGCACTGGATGCTGACAGATCCGTTTTCCTGGTTGGTTCCGGGGCGCGGGCTATCCTATAGAGAGATATGGCAAAGGCAGCAAAGAAAAACAAAAAGACCAAATCAAGCAGGTCCTGGATCAAAGCGCGTCTGGCGTCTCCGCTGCTTTGGCTGCGGCGCTGGATCCTGCGGGGCGTTTTGGCTTTTGCCCTGATTGCGACGCTTTTGGTGCTGCTGTTTTCGGTGGTGAACCCGCCCACCACCCATACAATCTGGAGCGAAAAGCGCCGTCTGGGGGATGTGGATCAGGAATGGGTTCCGATCGAAGATATTTCCCCGGTCCTGGCGCGATCTGTTGTGGCGGCCGAAGACGCACGGTTCTGTCAGCACTGGGGCATAGATGTGCGGGCTATTCGAGCTGCACTGGCTGAAGGCGGGCGGCGCGGCGGTTCGACCCTGTCGCAGCAAGTGGTGAAGAACGTCTTTCTCTGGCAGGGGCGCAGTTGGGGGCGCAAAGCGCTGGAAACCCTGCTGACGCTGTTGGTCGAGGCGATTTGGAGCAAGCGGCGCATTCTGGAGGTCTACCTGAATGTGGCGGAGATGGATGAGGGCATCTTTGGTGCGGAGGCCGCCGCGCGACATTACTTTGGTGTTGGTCCTGATGCGCTGACGGCGCGGCAGGCGGCTTTGATTGCGGCGGTCTTGCCCAATCCAAAGCAGCGGTCGGCCGCGCGCCCCAGTGCCAAAGTCAAACGCCGTGCTGCTGGAATTCGCGATGGGGCGGCCACCATCCGCGCAGATGGGCGGGCGCGCTGTTTCGAGGATTGAAGTTTTGCCGCGTACAGGGCATCTCTGAAACAGACCCTTGCACGCTCGACCCGGAGTTCTAAAAGACCCTATGGCACGTCTCTATCATGTCCCGCTTTCCCCATTCTGTCGGAAGATCCGCCTGTCCTTGGCGGAAAAGAAGATCGAAGTAGAATTGGTGGAAGAACGCTATTGGGAAGCGGACCCGGATTTTCTGCGTCGCAACCCGGCCGGCAAGGTGCCGGTCATCCGTCTGGACGGCAAGATGATGTCAGAGAGTTCGGCCATCTGCGAATATCTGGAAGAAACCCGGCCCAACCCGCCTTTGATGCCAAGCGATCCGGATGGTCGTTATGAGGTGCGCCGGATTATCAGCTGGTTTGATGACAAATTTCACTCGGAAGTGACCTCGAAGCTGCTGTATGAGCGGGTCAATAAAAAGGTCACCGGAGAGGGCTATCCGGACAGTAAAAACGTCAAGGCCGGGGCCAAGGCCATCAAGTATCACCTCGATTACATGACCTGGCTGCTGGATCATCGGCGCTGGCTGGCGGGCGATCAGATGAGCCTGGCGGATTTTGCCGCCGCTGCGCATCTGTCTTCGCTGGACTATATCTCAGATGTGGACTGGAACCGCTCGGCTGTGGTCAAGGACTGGTACGCCAAGATCAAATCCCGGCCGGCCTTTCGCTCGATTCTGGCGGATCAAATCTCGGGATTTCGTCCCCCGGCCCATTACGCTGATCTTGATTTCTGAGCGGCTGGTCTTTGCGCTTTGCAGATGCGAGACTGAGGGGGCTGTCTGCCCCCTCTTGCCTTTGTGACAAAGGCAATTCACCCCCGAGGATATTTTTGGCCAAATGAAAAGCGGATCCGAACTGAAGGCGCGGTTGGTGGCACAGGCTCTGGTAGAGGGGTTTGTCTCTTGCAGGATCTGTCGCCCCTGGGATGTGCCGCAGGTTGCGGAGCGGCTGCAGCAGTTTTTGGACCAGGGCTATCATGGGCAGATGGGCTGGATGGCAGAGCGCAGCCATTGGCGTGGCGACCCTAGCGTGCTGTGGCCAGAGGCGCGCTCGGTCATCATGCTGGCAGAGAGTTACACCCCGGAAGAAGACCCGATGGCGGTGGTCGGCTGTGCTGATCGCGGCGCTGTTTCGGTCTATGCGCGCAACAAGGACTATCATGATCTGGTCAAGAAGCGGCTGAAGCGGCTGGCGCGCTGGCTGATTGAAGAGGCCAGGGCGGAGGATGAGACGGCTGAGGTGAAGGTTTTTGTCGATACCGCGCCGGTGCCGGAGAAGCCGCTGGGGCAGGCGGCAGGGCTTGGCTGGCAGGGAAAACACACTAATCTGGTGAGCCGGGACTGGGGCAATTGGGCCTTTCTAGGCTCTGTTTTTACCACGCTGGATCTGCCGGTGGATGGTGCTGAGCCGGATCGCTGCGGCTCTTGTTCTTCTTGTTTGACGGCCTGCCCCACCGAGGCCTTTACCGCGCCCTATCAAATGGATGCCCGGCGCTGTATTTCCTATCTGACAATTGAGCACAAAGGACCAATTGACGAAGAGTTGCGCGGCAAGCTGGGCAATCGGATCTATGGCTGCGACGATTGCCTGTCGGCCTGTCCCTGGAATAAATTTGCCGTGGCGGCTAGTGACCTGCGCTATGCGGCCCGGGCCGAGCTGCAGGCGCCGAAGTTGGCGGAGCTGGCCCTGCTGGATGATGCGGGCTTTCGGGCATTTTTTGCCGGTTCACCGATCAAGCGGGTAGGCCGGGATCGCTTTGTGCGCAATGTGCTATATGCCATTGGCAACTCGGGCAGGCCAGAGTTGCGCGGGGTGGCGCAGGGCCTGGCCGAAGATCCTGACCCAACGGTGGCGGATGCGGCGCAATGGGCGGTTCAGCGGCTTTCGTGACGCAAACAGGATGGACCTGTCTCAAATAGGCGTTAGACCGGTTGGGCGAACCGGTTGGAGACTATTGAAATGGCGTTGCTTTTGGGTGTGGATACAGGCGGAACCTACACGGATGCGGTTTTGATCCGCGACGAGAAAGAGGTGATCGCCAGTGCCAAATCGCTGACCACAAGGGCGGATCTTGCTATTGGGGTGGGGGGCGCCATCCGCGCGGTGCTGGTGCAGTCCGGCTGTGCCGCGGCGGAGGTGTCGATGGCGGCGCTGTCCACTACGCTGGCAACCAATGCATTGGTCGAAGGGCAGGGCGGGCGCGTTGCGCTGATCTATGTCGGGTTTAGCGAGGCTGATCTGGATCGCCACGGGCTGAAGGATGCGCTGAAAGGTGACCCGGCCTTGGTCCTGGCGGGGGGGCATAACCATGCCGGAGCGGAAGCCTGTGCTTTGGATATTGAGGCGCTGAGAGGCTTTTTGGAGACACATTCGGCCGGGGTCTCGGGGTTTGCGGTGGCCTCGGTCTTTGCCACCCGCAACCCGGCGCATGAGCTGGAAGTGGCGCGGATCATTGGCGAGATGACACAGGCGCCGGTGACCTGTTCGCATCAATTGTCAGCCAAGCTCAATGGGCCCAAGCGGGCGGTGACTGCGGTGCTGAATGCGCGCCTTATTGGCATGATTGACCGGCTGATTGGCCGGGCGCAGGACACTCTGGTGGATCTTGGTGTCACGGCGCCGATGATGGTGGTGCGCGGCGATGGGGCCTTGATGTCCGCCGAGCAGGCCCGTGCGCGTCCCATCGAGACCATTCTGAGCGGCCCGGCGGCTTCAATTGTGGGGGCGCGCTGGATGACCGGAGCAGAAAACGCTCTGGTGAGCGATATTGGCGGAACCACCACGGATGTGGCGCTGATCCGCGACGGCAAGCCTGCCATTGACCCTGCAGGCGCGCGGGTTGGCGAGTTTCGCACTATGGTCGAAGCGGTGGCGATGCGGACCACGGGGCTGGGCGGGGACAGCCAGGTGCATATTCAGACCAGCGGTATGCGGGGTGGCGTGACGCTTGGCCCACGCAGGGTTGTGCCAATTTCATTGATTGCGGCAGAGGCGCCCGAGCTGGTGCATGCGACACTAGACAAGCAGCTGCTCGCCCCGGTGGTGGGTGAACATGACGGAAAATTTGTGCGCGCGGTTTTGGGCCTGCCCGCAGCCGGGCTGGGAGAGCGCGAACATGTGCTGCTGGGCCGTATTGGCACCGAGGTGCACCCCCTAGGAGCCATCCTGCGCACCCGGATGGAACAGGGGGCGCTGAGCCGCTTGGTGGATCGTGGGTTGGTGCAGGTCTGTGGTGTGACCCCATCTGATGCCAGCCATGTGCTGGGCCGGGTTGCCGCCTGGGATGCAGAGGCGGCGGCAAAGGCACTGACGCTGTTTGCCCGGCGCCGTGTTGGCAGCGGTGAAAGCCTGGCCTCGGATGCTCAGACCCTGGCGCAGATGATCGTGGATCAACTGACGGAACAGACTTCATTGACCTTATTAGAGTCTGCTTTTGCCGAAGAGGCCGATGAATTCCCCCTCTCCCCTGCAGAGCTGGCGCGTCATGTGCTCACACAGCGGGGGCTGGCGTCGCATCGTGGCATTTTGTCGATGGAGGTTGCGGTGAACATCGATGTGGTGGGGCTTGGGGCCTCAGCGCCCTGCTATTACCCGGCGGTGGGTGAGCGGCTGAAATGCCGAATGCTGTTGCCGGAACATGCGGGAGTGGCCAATGCTATTGGCGCTGTTGTCGGCCGTATCACCATGCGGCGCAGCGGCAGCGTGACATCGCCGGCCGAGGGCAAGTTTCGGGTGCATCTGGACAGCGCGCCGCAGGACTTTTTGGCGTCGCAGGAGGCCCTGCAAGTGCTGGAGCAGACCCTACGGCAACAGGCAGGTGCAGATGCGGAAGCAGCGGGAGCGGAGGATATCCATATTCATGTGACCCGCGATATCCGTATGGCCGAGGTGGAAGCCCGTGAGGTTTTTGTAGAAGCGATGTTGACCGTGGAGGCCAGTGGCCGTCCGCGTGTTGCCAAGGATTGAGCAAGACGAAAGGCAAAAGACCCGCTCGGATGAGAGCGGGTCTTTGCCAAAAATGTGGCTCTAACTTGGGCTATTCTGCTGCCGTACTGCGCTTGGGAAGCACCCAGTCGGGGCGGGCAAAATGGCAGGTGTAGCCATCAGGGCGGCGCTCCAAATAGTCCTGATGTTCTGGTTCGGCCTCCCAGAAATCGCTGACCGCTTCAACTTCTGTCACCACCTTTCCAGGCCACAGGCCGCAGGCTTCGACATCGGCAATGGTGTCCAGAGCCGTCGTCTTTTGGGCTTCATCTACATAGTAGATGGCCGAACGATAGCTTAGTCCGAGATCATTGCCCTGGCGGTTTTGCGTGGTGGGGTCGTGGATCTGAAAAAAGAACTCCAGCAGCTCTCGATAGGAGGTCAGCGCAGGATCAAAGATGATCTCGATACCCTCGGCATGGGTGCCGTGGTTTTTATAGGTGGCATTGGCGACATCGCCGCCAGTATAGCCCACGCGGGTTTGCAGTACGCCTTTGCGTTTGCGGATCAAATCCTGCATGCCCCAAAAACAGCCTCCAGCCAGAACGGCGCGTTCACTTGTGCTCATGATCTTTCCTCCACCTGGTTGATGTAATCTGCATAGCCCTCGGCCTCCATTTCTGCCAGGGGAATGAACCGTAGCGAGGCGGAGTTGATGCAGTAGCGCAATCCACCCTGGTCGGCCGGGCCATCCGGGAAGACATGGCCGAGATGGCTGTCGCCATGGGTGGAGCGGACCTCGGTGCGGAGCATGCCCAATGTCCGGTCTTCCAGCTCGCTCACATAGGCTGGTTCGATCGGTTTGGTAAAGCTGGGCCAGCCGCAGCCTGAGTCATATTTGTCCCCCGAGGCAAAGAGCGGTTCACCCGAGACGATATCGACATAGATGCCGACGTCCTTGTTCGCCAGCAATTTGCCGGTGCCAGGACGTTCGGTGCCCGCGTTCTGGGTGACGTAGAATTCTTCTTCCGAGAGGGCGGCAATGGCTGCCGGGTCTTTGTGGTATCTGGTCATGGGTCTCTCCGTCATCTGCGACCTTTGGCTCGGGCCGGTCTGTTCGCTCTTGAGGCAAAGATGGGGTGCCGCGCGCAAAAAGCAAAGCAGGTTTCATCCTGCTCGCGTTTCCGTGTGGCGCAGCGAGGGTTTCCGGCCGGGTCGATTATTGCGGTGTGGCTTGTCGTGACAGTTGCACCGCCAGAATGCCCAGGGTTACGACGGCCACGCCAATGATATCCAGCAGCCCCAGTTTTTCGCCCAAGAGGACACTGGCAACGGCCACGCCAAATACCGGGTTGAGAAAGTGGAAGGTGGCGGCACGGATTGCGCCAATACGGTTGAGCAGGAGCACCCAGATAAAGGTCGCCATCAGGCCGGGAACCAGTGTGGTATAGGCAAAGGCCAGACCCAGGCGCAGGGTTGGATTGACAAATATCTCTTCGGTCAGCGGCGCGGCGACAAAAAGGATGGCCGATCCAACCAGCATCTGCAGCCCCACCACCATCATGAAGTTGCCCCCCGAGGTGGCGCCGCGCAGCGCCAGCGTGGCAATGGCAAGCGCCAGAACGCCAATGACGCAGAGCAGGATACCAAAGAGATCAACCCCGGCACTGATCCGGGTTCCCATGATCAGGGCCACACCTGCAACCCCAGCCATCAGGCCGATGATGCCTAGCGGTTTGAGCTTGTCCCCATAGATTGCCCAGGTCGCCAGCGCGACCAGTAGTGGCATGGTGGAGGCAATGATGGCGGCCAAAGAGGCCTCGATCCACTGCATGGCGACGAAGTTGAGCCCCAGATAGAGCGCATTCTGACAGAGGCCAAAGATCAGGGTGGCCCGCCACTGGCTGCGGGTCAGCCGCCAGGTCTGGCCCAGGGCGAGGGCAATCCCGACGCCGATCAAGCCCGAGATCAGGAAGCGGACCGCCAGGGAAAACAGCGGCGAGGCATCCATCACGATAATCCGCGCCGAAGTGAAGGCCGATGACCACATGAAAGCAAAGGCGAGCCCCATGGCAACTGCGCGTAGATCCATACTGGTGTCTCCCTGGGGCTGATGACTGTCCCAGGTCTTTAGCAAGGCAAGTACCCTGTGGGAATGCATATTCGTGCGGGGGGCACAGGATTGGCATGTCCCCCAGCGGACGGATCTGCGGGCACAAAAAAGGGCCGCCAACGGCGACCCTGATCTCGATAGCGGTAATCCGGAGTTTTGGGATTACGCTTCGCCGTTGACGCTGTCTTTCAGAGCCTTGGCAATGGTCATTTTCACGACCTTATCGGCTTCTTTCATGAACTTCTCGCCTGTGGCAGGGTTGCGCACTTCGCGCTCGGGGCGTTCACGGCAATAGATTTTGCCAACGCCGGGCAGTGTCACGGCACCGCCGCCGGACACTTCGCGAGTGATCAGTGCGCAGACGGCTTCCAGAGCCGCACCTGCGGTCTTTTTGTCTTCGCCCATTTCCTCAGCCAGAGCTGCAACCAGCTGGGTCTTTGTCATTGGTTTGGACATTCTCAGATCTCCTTAAAACTGCCCGAACTATGGGGCCTCATCGCGCAACATTATCGTTATGTTGTGTAGGAACACAACGTGTTGTGTTAGAAAACACCATAGAAACCAGCGGTTTTTTGCAGAAAACAGTGGAAAACTCGCGTCAGAGGAAGGCGGTTTCGTCAAAGGAACGCAGTTTTCGGCTGTGAAGGCGTTCCAAAGGCATGGATCTGAGCTGTTCCATTGCCCTTATGCCAATCTGCAAATGGCGCGCAACCTGTGTCTGATAGAAATCAGAGGCCATACCTGGCAGCTTCAGCTCGCCATGCAGCGGTTTATCAGACACACAGAGCAGGGTGCCGTAGGGAACCCGGAAGCGATAGCCATTGGCGGCGATGGTGGCGCTCTCCATATCCAGGGCGATGGCGCGCGATTGGCTGAGCCGCTGCACCGGGCCGGACTGGTCGCGCAGCTCCCAATTGCGGTTGTCGATGGTGGCGACGGTGCCGGTCCGCATGATGCGCTTGAGGTCATAGCCCTCATACTCGGTTACCTCGGCAACCGCCTGCTCCAGTGCAATTTGGATTTCCGCCAGCGCCGGGATCGGGGTCCAGACCGGCAGGTCATCATCCAGCACGTGGTCTTCGCGTAAGTAAGCATGGGCGAGGACAAAATCCCCCAGCGCCTGGGTATTGCGCAGGCCCGCGCAATGGCCGACCATCATCCAGGCATGCGGCCGCAGGACCGCGATATGATCGGTGGCGGTTTTGGCATTGGAGGGCCCGACGCCGATATTGACCAGGGTGATGCCTTTGCCGTCGGCGCGTTTCAAATGATAGGTCGGCATCTGCGGCAGTTTGGCGATCGCGGGGATCTCGGCCTCTGCATCGGTGATCTGGTGATTGCCGGTGCTGACAAAGCTGGTGTAGCCGGAGTTCGGATCGGCCAGCTGCGCGCGGGCATAGGCCTCAAACTCGGCGACGTAGAACTGGTAGTTGGTGAACAACACATGGTTCTGGAAATGCTCGGCATCCGTGGCGGTATAATGCGACAGCCGCGCCAGTGAATAATCAATGCGCTGGGCAGTGAACAGCGACAGCGGGCCGATGCCATCCTCAGATTTGTAGGTGCCATTGACGATATCGTCATTGGTGGTCGACAGGTCCGGTACATCAAAAACATCGCGCAGGGTGAATCCGGCAGCGCCCTCTTGCGGCACGGTCAGATCCGGGCGCGAGGCGACGGCAAAATGCACCGGGATTGGCGTGTCTGATGCGGCAATGGTGACGGGCTGGCCGTGGTTCTTGATCAATAGCGCGATCTGCTGGGTCAAGTAATTGCGGAACAGATCCGGTCGCGTCACCGTGGTGGCATAGGTGCCCGGTGCCGAGACATGGCCAAAGCTGAGACGGCTGTCCACCTGGGCAAAGCTGGAGGTGGTAAAGCGGATCTCTGGGTAAAAGGCGCGAATGCGCTGATCCCCTTGGGTGCCTGCGGCCATGCTGCGCATGAACTCTTCACAGAGAAAGGTTGTGGCCTGTTCATAGAGCTGTTCCAGCCGGGCTACGGCGGCGGCAGCATCGGTAAAGCTCTCGGGGGCGGGGATGCCGGGGTGTTTGATATCTGTTGCTGGGGCTGTTGGTGTCATGTCAGGGGCTCGATCACCGGAATCATCTCAAATGTGCGCACGTCCACCAGGCCAAGGTCCGAGATCCTGAGTTCAGGGATCACCACCAGGGCCAACAGGGAGTGCTGCATATAGGCATTATTGAGCGCGCAGCCGCAGGCCTCCATCGCCTCGCCCAGTTTCTGCGCCTTGGCGGCCACCTCGGTGGCGGGGCTGTCGGACATCAACCCGGCAATGGGCAGCTCCACCAGTGCCAGCTCTTTGCCATCGCGGAAGATGGTGACACCGCCACCGACTTCGGCCAGGCGGTTGGCAGCCAGCGCCATTTGATCCCGGTCGGTGCCGACCACGATCATGTGGTGGCTGTCATGAGCCACGGTCGAGGCCATGGCCATTTTGCCCTGATAGCCAAAGCCCGACACAAAGGCATTGGTGACGCCGCCGGTGGCGCGATGGCGTTCGACCAGAGCGATCTGGCAGGTCGCGCCCACACCTTCGACCAACCCGTCACGCACCGGCAGTTCCGCCTTCAGCGCCTTGGTCGGGGCCTGGTTTTCCACCATGCCGATGACATTGGCGGTGATGGCATTGGCGCCTTCAGGGGCCTTCAGTTCAAAATCTGCGGCGCTGAGTTCATGACCCAAATGGACGGTGCCACGGGCGCTTTCGGGCCAGTCAAGATGTGGGCAATCGACTGTAATAGAGCCTGATTCAGCGACGACTTTCCCACGCGCCACGACCAGCTCAATCGGCAGTTCTGTCAGGTCCGACGTCAGGATCACATCGGCGCGCCGCCCCGGAGTGATCGAGCCAAGCTCGCGCTCCAGGCCAAAATGAGTGGCGGTGTTGATGGTGGCCATCTGGATGGCGATCAAAGGGTCGCAGCCGCACTCAATGGCATGGCGCACCACTCGGTTCATGTGGCCGTCATTGACCAGGGTTCCGGAATGGCAATCATCGGTACAGAGAATGAAGTTGCGTGGGTCCAGGCCCTTTTCGGTAATGGCAGTGATCTGCGCCTCGACGTCATACCAGGCCGAGCCGAGCCGAACCATGGCACGCATACCCTGACGCATCCGGGCAATGGCGTCGGCCTCGCAGGTGCCCTCGTGATCATCTGCCGGACCGCCGGCCACATAGGCAGCAAAATCGGGCCCCAGATCAGGGGAGGCATAGTGCCCGCCGACGGTTTTACCAGCCCGCTGGGTGGCGGCGATTTCGGCCAGCATCTTGGGGTCGGCATTGGCAACGCCGGGGAAATTCATCATCTCTCCAAGGCCGATGATACCGGGCCATTGCATCGCTTCGGCCACATCCTCGGCGCTGATTTCATAACCTGTGGTCTCCAGCCCCGGCGCTGAGGGCGCACAGGACGGCATCTGGGTGAAGATATTGACCGGCTGCAACAGGGCCTCGTCATGCATCAACCGCACGCCCTCTAGCCCCAGAACATTGGCGATCTCATGCGGGTCGGTGAACATTGTGGTGGTGCCATGGGGGATCACGGCGCGGGCAAATTCGGCCGGCGTCAGCATGCCGCTCTCAATATGCATATGGGCATCACACAGACCCGGCATCATGTAGCGGCCATTAGCCTCGATCACCTGGGTGTCGGGGCCGGTGCAATAGCTGGCGTCGGGTCCAACATAGGCGATGCGGCCGCTTTTGATGGCGATGTCGTGACCGTCCAGCACCTCGCGGGTGTGAACATTTACCCATTTACCCTGACGTATCACCGTATCGGCGGGCGCACGCCCTGCTGCTACATTGATCAACTCTGGGGCGGTGTCGGGCCAACTGGGGAATGCGTTCTCTGTCATGTGCCAATTGTTCTGATTGCGCAGCAGAGCGCAAGCCCTGCACTTTGCTGTTCCAGCTAAAAGACCTATTGATATGGCAAGAGGATGACAGCCACCACAGAGCTGTGCGCAATACTGCCTGCTTCGGGACTGTTAGATCAGCTCCGGAGCAGATCCGCAGGCCAGTCTTTGCCGCCACCGTGCTCCAATGCCATCTCGCGGCGTAGCCAATCGGCAAAGGCACGTGCGCCAGGGGAGTGTTCCGCCGGGGCTGAGAGCAGCAGATAATAGGCTTCGGGCACGGGCACCCGGTGGTCAAAGGGCGCCATCAGTTTCCCCTGCCGGATCAGGTCGCCCGCCATGATGTCATGCGCCATGCCAACACCGGCGCCGGCCACCACAGCGGGCAGGCAGGCCATATAGGTGGTGGTATAGGTCACCGGCGGGTTGGGCCAGGGCAGGCCCTGATCCTCGGCCCAGGCAGGGAAATTGGCCATCAGATTGGCGCAGTCAAACAGCCGGTGCTGGTGCAGGGTGTCCAAGCTGACCTCATAGCCAGGGGCGCAGACCGGATAATAATGATCCCGGCGCAATAGCTCGCCACGCACCGTATCCGCCAGGCCGAGCGAAAAGCGGATCTCTACATCGGCGCCTTCCGCCATGTCACGCGGTTCCCAGATCTCGGTTGAGATATTCAGCAGAACATCCGGGTGCGCGTCATAGAAACGGCCCAGCCGAGGCGACAGCCATTGCACCGCAAAAGAGATATTGGACTGCACCTGCACCACATTTGTCTGGGGCCCGGATATGGCGCGGGTGCCATTGGTCAGGGTGCGAAAAGCCTCGCGCACCACCGGCAGATAGGTGGTGCCGGTCGGGGTCAGCTCCAAGGCGCGCGGGCGGCGGTGGAATAGGGTTTTGCCGAGATGCGATTCCAACCCTTTGATCTGCTGGCTTACAGCGCTTTGCGTCATATTGAGGTCGCGCGCAGCGCCCGTAAAAGAGAGATGCCGGGCAGCGGCCTCAAAGGTGCGCAGCCAGCCAAGGGGCGGGAGTGAGTTTTTCATACTCATAAGTTTGGCATAAGTTGAACTAATGGCAAGGCGGTAAATTTTTCGTTGGTCAAAGAGGGCTTTGCGGCTCAGGTTCTGAGAAACCCAAATATGCCAAGCGGCATCACCCAAGGAGCCCAAAGATGAGCGTTACAGAACTGCGTGCCAATATCGACCACTGGCAGGAGCGTGTGGATATGGCCGCAAGCTTTCGCTGGGTCGAGCGGCTCAACATGCACGAAGGGGTGGCCAATCACTTTAGCCTGGCGGTGAATGCGGATGGCACGCAGTTTTTGATGAATGCCAATCAGATGCATTTTGCCCGCATCACCGCGTCAAACCTGTTGTTTCTGGATGCCAATGATCCCGACACCATGACGAAACCCGGCGCGCCCGATCCCACCGCCTGGGGTCTGCATGGATCCATCCATCGGCTCTGTCCGCAGGCGCGTTGCGTGATGCATGTGCATTCGATCCACGCCACGGTTCTGGCCTCTTTGGCCGACAGCACCCTGCCGCCGATTGATCAGAACACTGCGACCTTTTTCAATCGCTATGTGATTGATGATGGCTATGGCGGTCTGGCCTTTGAAGATGAGGGCGCGCGTTGTGCGGCGATGCTGACCGACCCCAAGAAAAAGGTGATGATCATGGGAAACCACGGAGTGTTGGTGATTGGTTCTGACCCGGCGGATACTCTGAATCGTCTCTACTATTTTGAGCGCGCAGCCGAGACCTATATTCGAGCGCTTCAGACGGGGCAGCCTTTGCGCATTCTGTCGCATGAAATCGCTGAGAAGACTGCGCAGGAGCTGGAGGATTATCCCTCTCAGGCCGAGGCGCATCTGCGAGAGATCAAGCTGATCCTCGACAGTGAAGGTTCAACCTACACCAGCTAGGCACAGACCACGGTAAAACAGGCTCTAAACTAGGCATTGCCTCTCTCCCGCGTGACTTTCGCGGGGCCAGATAGGCTGTGCCTAAGGCCAGGAACAGTCCAGCACGAGGATTTTCAGACCATGCCAGACAACAAAGACAGCACAGAACAGATGCAGGATATGGGCCGCGACTGGAACTATCATCCTGATCTGCCGCTGACCAACCCGTCGATCTTTCAGTGGCCGCCCAACCCGGCCTTTTTGCTGCGCTGGCTGATGCGCAATTGGCTCACGCTGAGCGAGCGGGTTTTGATGCTGGTGCTCGCCATCGTGCTGTGGTGGCTGTTCTACCCGTCCCTGGAGGTGACACAGAGTTTTGCGCTGGGCTGGATACTACAGATCTGGCTGGTGAATTTTGTGATGATTTTTGGCGTGGCCGGAGGGTTGCATTGGTATTTCTACATGCGGCGCGGCCAGGGCAAAAAGCTGAAATTCGAGCGCCGCGAGCAGGGCCGCAACAACAAGCTGTGGGATTTCAGCGATCAGGTGAAAGACAATATGTTCTGGAGCCTCGGCTCGGGTGTGTTGCAGCTCACTGGGTTTCAGGTGGTGACCATGTGGTTGATGGCCAATGGCTATACGCCGATGATCACTTTTGCTGACAGCCCGGTCTGGTTTGTCGCCTTTCTGGTGATCCTGCCGATGTGGTCGGCCTTTCATTTCTACTGGGTGCATCGGCTACTGCATCAGCCGTTTCTGTACAAACGCGTGCACTCGCTGCACCACCGTAACGTCAATATCGGTCCCTGGTCGGGGTTTTCCATGCATCCGGTGGAGCATTTCATCTATCTGACCACGCTTTGCATTCACTGGGTGGTCGCGAGCCACCCGATCCACCTCTACTTTCACATCGTCTTCCAGGGGCCGGGCGCCGCAATGACCCACACGGGATACGAGGATCTGCTGATCAAGGACAAACGCTGGCTGGCGCTGGGCACTTTCTATCACCAGCTGCACCACCGCTATTACGAGTGTAACTATGGCAATCAGGAAATGCCCTGGGACCGTTGGTTTGGCACTTTCCACGATGGCAGCGCCCAGGCCACCGCTGAAACCCGCGCACGCAAGAAGCGGATGTTTGGCTAGATTACGCGAAGCGTCTGCCCGGGCGGGAGCGGAACGCGCCCGCCGTGGGGCGGGCAGGCGCGTGTCCGCCGCTGACGCGACAGACCTTTGCTATTTTGCCCGCAAGATCAATGCCATGATACAAACTGAGCCGAGTTTGAAGGTTGCGGCGGCAAGCCTACTGGTTGTTGCTCCGCATCTGGCGTGGGGTGGCGCCAAACTCCTGCCGATAGGCGCGGGTCATGGCGCTGGGGTCTTCGTATCCTGCGCGCAGGGCGACCTCGGCGACGGTCAAATCCGTCTCTAACACCAGCTTTCTGGCCTGTATCAGCCGGAGCCGCCGATAGATCGCCTGCGGTGTTGCCCCCAGCTGAGCCCTCATGCGCTGTTCCAGGTCCTTGCGGTTGCGCCCCACCTGGCGGGCAATTTCACGGATGCTCAGCGGGGCCTCGATATGTTCCTGCATAATCGACAGGGCGCGGGCCACCGATCGGCTGCGCGCCAGAGTCTGGCTGGTGGCTTGAACCGGGGCTTCGGTGACTTCCGGGCTCATGAACAGGGCGGCGACCTCCAGCCGCAGGGCAGGGCCGTGGCTCTGGCCAATCAGATCCATCATCAGATCAAAGGCCGCCAACGCACCAGAGCAAGTGATGCGGTTGCCATCCTGCACATGGCGCAGGCGCTGGGCGTCGACCTGGGGGAAATCCTCGGCAAAGCCGGACAGTTCCTCCCAATGGATGGTGGCCCTGCGCCCGTCCAGCAGTCCGGCGGCCGCCAGCAGCCAGGCGCCGGCGTCAAACCCGGCCAGGGTGGCATAGCGCTCTTCCGCAGCCCGCAACCCGCGCAGCACGGCCTGGCTGCCAAAACGGCGGTAGCGATAGCTGGGCAGCGCGATCAGTATCTCGCCACGACAATCGGCCAGCCTGGCGTCGGGGCTGACTTCCATCCCGGCCGAAGAGGTGGCCGAAGCCCCAGCCAGCGTCACAAAACGCCAGGCATAAAGCGGACGTCCAGCCAGGGTATTGGCGGCACGCATCGGCTCTACCGTATTGGCCAGACAATGACCTGAAAAATCGTCAAACAGCAGCAGATCGACCTGCTGCACTGCGGCGTTATCTTTCTCCCAACTCTGCATGAAATCATCCCAAGCTGCACGAAGAGAACCTAGCGCAGCGCTAGACTGATCGGCAAGTCAAAGAGAAGGATACGCGCGATGCAGTTTGGCATGACAGAAGAACAGGCAATGATCGTCGAGACGACCCGTGCCTTTGTGGAAAAAGAGCTCTACCCCCATGAGCTGGAAATCGAACGCAGCGGCCATCTGGATATGGATGTCATCAAGGATGTTCAGGCCAAGGCAATGGAGGCCGGCCTATATGCCGCAAACATGCCCGAAGAGGTGGGCGGGGCTGGGCTCGATACGCTCAGCTGGCTTATGTACGAAAAGGAACTGGGCCGCGCCAATTATGCGCTGCACTGGACCGGGGTGGCGCGGCCTTCGAACATTTTGCTGGCCGGCACCGAAGAGCAGAAAGAGAAATACCTGTTCCCCTGCATGAAGGGCGAAAAATGGGATTGTCTGGCGATGACAGAGCCAGATGCAGGGTCGGACCTGCGCGGCATGAAGGCCACGGCGCGTCAGGATGGCGATGACTGGATCCTGAACGGCACCAAACATTTCATCAGCCATGCCGACATTGCCGATTTTGCCATCTGTTTTATGGCGACCGGAGTAGAGGATACGCCGCGCGGACCCAAGAAAAAGATCACCGCCTTTTTTGTCGACAAGGGCACGCCCGGTTTTGAGGTGCGGGACGGCTACGGCAATGTCAGCCACCGGGGGTATACCAATGCGGTGCTGGAGTTTGACGACTGCCGACTGCCGTCCTCGGCCATCCTGGGCGAGGTCGACAAGGGCTTTGATGTGGCCAACACCTGGCTGGGTGCAACTCGCCTACAGGTGGCGGCAACCTGTCTGGGCCGGGCGGAGCGGGCGCTCCAGCATTCGGTCGAATATGCCGCCGAGCGTAAACAATTTGGCCAGCAGATCGGCAAATTCCAGGGCGTGTCTTTCAAGCTGGCGGATATGGCGCTGGAGCTCAAGGCGGCGAATCTTTTGACCTGGGAAGCGGGTTGGAAGTTCGATCAGGGCACTGTGACTGAATCTGACATGTCCATGGCCAAACTCAAAGCAACCGAGATGCTGGCCATGGTCGCGGATGAGGCGATCCAGATCCACGGTGGCATGGGTTTGATGGATGAGCTGCCGTTGGAACGCATCTGGCGCGATGCGCGGGTTGAACGCATTTGGGAGGGGACGAGCGAGATCCAACGTCATATCATCAGCCGGGAAATGCTACGCGCGCTTGGAGGCTGATACGCGATGACCACTCCCCAAAAACCCAAGGTGACCATTACTTACTGCATTGGCTGCAACTGGATGTTACGAGCGGCCTGGATGGCGCAGGAACTGCTCAGCACCTTTCAGGATATGCTGGGCAGCGTGACCTTGGTGCCGGGAGAGGTTGGCGGGATCTTTGAGATCTCAGTCGATGATGAACTGATCTGGGAGCGTAAACGCGACGGCGGATTTCCCGATGTGAAAGAGCTGAAAACCCGCGTGCGTGACCAGATCAATCCGCAACAGGATCTCGGTCATCTGGACCGGAACAAAAGTGGTGAATAGACACAGATGAAGTCTCTAAATAGGCTGTTTAGGCCCAGAACCATCGCCGTTGTCGGCGGCGGTGACTGGTGCAAATTGGTGATCGAACAGTGCCAGAAAATGGGGTTCGACGGTGAGATCTGGCCAGTACATCCCAAGGCGGAAGAACTCGCAGGTCTGCAGGCCTACAAAGATGTCGCCAGCCTGCCCGACGCACCGGATGCGACATTTGTCGGCGTCAATCGCTTTGCCACCATCGAGGTGGTGCGGGCTCTGTCCGAACGGGATGCAGGCGGTGCAGTGTGTTTTGCTTCGGGCTTTTTGGAAGCCCAGGCCGAAGATGCCGAAGGCGCGGATCTGCAAGCGCAGCTGCTGGCGGCGGCGGGCGATATGCCCTTTCTGGGGCCAAATTGCTATGGCTTCATCAACTACCTTGATGGGGCCTTGCTCTGGCCGGATCAGCATGGCGGTAAGCGGGTGGAAAAGGGCGTCGCCCTGGTCACCCAAAGCTCAAATATCGCCATCAATCTGACCATGCAGATGCGGGGACTGCCCATCGCCTATGTGGTGGCGGCGGGCAATCAGGCCCAGTCCGGCGTCGCCGAGATTGGCGAAGCCCTGCTGGAGGATAATCGCGTCACGGCACTGGGTCTGCATATCGAAGGCTTTGGCGATCTGCGCGCCTTTGAAGCCCTGGCGGCCAAGGCCCGGGCCTTAGGCAAGCCGATCATCGCGCTCAAGGTTGGCAAATCCGCCGAAGCCCAGGCAGCGACGATTTCCCATACGGCTTCGCTTGCGGGCGGTGACGCAGGGGCCTCAGCCTTGCTCTCACGTCTTGGCATCCCGCGTCTGGATGATCTGCCCTCTTTTCTGGAAGTACTGAAACTCATGCATGTGACGGGGCCCTTGCCCTCCAATCGCATTGCGTCAATCAGCTGTTCCGGAGGCGAGGCCAGCCTGGCGGCGGATACTGGCCACGGCTTGCCGGTGGTCTTTCCACCATTGAACGAGACCCAGCAGGTCAATCTGCGCGCCGCCCTGGGGCCGATGGTGGCTCTGGCCAACCCGCTGGACTATCACACCTATATCTGGCGTGACACAGAGGCGATGACACGGGCCTGGGCGGCGATGATGGATCCCTCCCTGGCGATGACCCTGCTGATTGTCGATTTCCCGCGCTCTGACCGCTGTTCTGCCAGTGATTGGGATTGCGCCATCGCGGCTGCCATTGGCGCACATCAGCAAACGGGTGCCAATGTCGCCATGGTCGCCACCCTGCCGGAACTGATGCCGGAGGAGGTGGCCGAGCGTCTGATGGCGGCGGGTGTGGTGCCCTTTTGTGGACTCAGCGAGGCCCTCACTGCCTGTGCCGCTGCCAGTGAGGCGGGCGGTGAGACGGCTCAAGCGGCTGCGGAACCGCTGTTGCTGCCAACACCCAGCGTGGAGCCAGGCTTGGTCCCCGAAGCAGAGGCAAAACAGCGGCTGTCCGACTATGGTCTGCGGGTGCCCAAATCGATCCGGGCCAAATCACCTGGGGCCGCGCGGGCGGCGGCAGCGGATATCGGCTATCCGGTGGTGCTCAAAGGCGAAGGCGTGGCCCATAAGACCGAAGCCGGGGCGGTTGTGCTCAACCTCCAGTCTGGTGCTGCGGTCAGTGAGTCGGCCAGTCAGATGTCCGCCCAGCGTTTTCTGGTCGAAGAGATGGTCACCGGGGCTGTGGCCGAGTTGTTGATCGGGGTGGTCAAGGACCCGGCCCATGGCTTTGTGCTGACCCTGGCCGCCGGGGGCACCCTGACCGAGATCCTAGGTGACAGCACCTCGCTGTTGATCCCGGCTAGCGAGTCGGCTGTCAATGCGGCTCTGGATCGGCTTAAGGTCGCTAAATTGCTGGTGGGCTATCGTGGCCAGCCCGCTGCGGATCGTGCGGCGATTCTGCGGGCGGTGCAGGCGGTGCAGGACTATGTGCAGGCTGATCCAGTTGGCCTGGAAGAAATTGAAATTAACCCGCTGCTTTGTACGCCTCAGGGGGCGGTGGCTGCGGATGCGCTGATGCGGAGAAAGGATATTTTGCGATGAGCGATGCTGTGACAGATCATGGGCCCGTAAAAACCCGGCGCGAGGGCGCCATTCTGGAGGTCACGCTGGACCGGCCCAAGGCCAATGCCATCGACCTGGCCACCAGCCGGATTATGGGCGAGGTGTTTCGTGATTTTCGCGACGATGCGGAATTGCGGGTGGCGATCCTGACGGGCGGTGGCGACAAGTTCTTTTGCCCGGGCTGGGATCTCAAAGCCGCAGCTGATGGCGATGAGGTTGATGGCGACTACGGTGTGGGCGGCTTTGGCGGCCTGCAAGAAATGCGCGACATGAACAAACCGGTGATTGCTGCTGTGAATGGCATTGCCTGCGGTGGTGGGCTGGAGCTGGCGATTTCGGCCGATATGATCCTGGCGGCAGATCATGCGACATTTGCGCTGCCAGAAATCCGTTCTGGCACCGTGGCTGATGCGGCCTCGATCAAGCTGCCCAAGCGCATTCCCTATCACATTGCCATGGAGCTGTTGCTGACCGGGCGTTGGTTCGACGCTGAGGAGGCCAATCGCTGGGGGCTGGTGAATGAAATCCTGCCCGCCGATCAGCTGATGAATCGCGCCTGGGAGCTCGCGCGCTTGCTCGCCTCAGGTCCGCCGCTGGTCTATGCCGCGATCAAAGAGGTGGTGCGGGACGCCGAGGACAGCAAATTCCAGGATGCGATGAACCATATCACCCAGCGCCAGCTGCGGTCTGTGGATGTGCTCTATTCCAGCGAAGACCAGATGGAGGGGGCGCGTGCCTTTGCCGAGAAACGCGATCCCGTCTGGAAAGGGCGCTAAACAGGCCAGGGCGGGCCTCCCGCCCCTGCCGCAGCAGTCAAAGACTGCCGCTTTAGGGTTGGGCCCGGCAGCGCGCTTGCGCGCGCTGCGCACCGCTTCTTTGGCGGACCTTGAATAGCCTTTGAGGGGACCGATCAGGTCTTGCACCTATGCGCCCTTGTGCCCAAATAGATCCCATGCAGAAAACGCTTCTTTGTCTTGGATATGGGTATACCGCGCGCCATTTGGCGCCGCAGCTTTTGGCGCGCGGCTGGCGGGTTATCGGCACGGCGCGTGAGCCGGTGGATGCACCTGGGGTGGAAATGATCACCTGGCCTGGGGCGCAGATCACCTGGCCGGGCGTCACCCATGTGTTGAACTCGATCGGGCCCAATGCAATGGGCGACCCGGTCCTGGCCGCATTGAGCCGCGAAATCGCCGCCATTGCTCCGAATCTAGAGTGGCTCGGCTATCTGTCGACCACGGCTGTCTATGGTGATCGTGGCGGCGATTGGGTGGATGAGGCAACCCCGATCGCCCCGACCAGTGAACGGGGAAACTGGCGTGCCCTGGCAGAGCGTCAATGGCAAGAGATCCCTGATCTGCCCCTGCATATTTTTCGGTTGGCGGGGATATACGGCCCGGGCCGCGGCCCCTTTGCCAAGCTGATGGCGGGCAAAGCACGGCGCATTGTCAAACCGGAGCAGGTGTTTTCACGGATCCATGTGGAGGATATCGCCCAGGCGCTGTTGGCCTCGATGGATCAGCCCAACCCAGGCGGCATCTATAACCTCTGCGATGATGACCCGGCGCCGCCCCAGGATGTGCTGGGCCATGCGGCCGAGCTGCTGGGCCTGCCCGTGCCCGCCGAAGTACCCTTTGACGAGGCGGGCATGACCCCAATGGCGCGCAGTTTTTATGGCGAGAATAAACGGGTGCGCAACAACCGCATCAAGACCGAGCTAAGGATGGAGTTGCTCTATCCCAGTTATCGCGAGGGGCTGCGGGCAGTTCTGGACGCTGAAGATATGGATAGTTTTGTGCCGCCAGCAGAGCCGACTGGGGTGTAGAATATGGGCATTTTACATCTGATTTTTGTGTTGTTGAACTTCCCAACACTTGGGCGGCTTTATTCAAGGATCAACACGCAGTTTCCAGGAGACGTCGATCAATTGTGGGAGCGGCAGTCAGTTGAACGAAAGATTGATGTATTGTTTGGTTTTGCAGTGTTTGCCAAGCGGGCGATGTTAATGAACTTGGCCGTGATGCAGCCAGAAGAACTGCCTGTCTATCTTCTGGGGGATGATCAGATTGCCAAACTTGTGGGTGCGTTGAACGATCGCCAGTCAGCCAGTGTTTATCGATTTTTCTGTCAGGTCACTGGCTACAACTAGGGTTGATTACTTCGCCGGGACGTTTGAGGCCCTGCTAGCGCCCCGGCCAGCGCATTTGCGCTTCCCCAGGCAGTCTCAGACCTATTGTTTGTGCAGATTAAGCTCGCTTTTCACCGATCTGCGCTACACCCAGTACCTCCAGCACCTTGGCTTCAATCTGGGGGGCGTTCATGGCGGCGGTCTCGTACATATCCTTGGGGCTGGCTTGATCAATGAATGTATCGGGCAGAACCATGGAGCGGAACTTGAAGCCTGCGTCAAAGACGCCCTCATCCGACAGTAGCTGCGCCACATGGGAGCCAAAGCCCCCCACGGCGCCCTCTTCAATCGTGATCAGCGCCTCGTGACCTGCCACCAGATCCAGGATCATCTCGCGGTCCAGAGGTTTGGCAAAACGGGCGTCGGCAATGGTGGGGGTGATACCCTTGGCCGTCAGCGCTTCGGCGGCCTTCTTGACCTCTCCCAGACGGGTGCCGAAGGAAAGGAGCGCCACGCGGCTGCCCTCCTGGATCATGCGGCCCTTGCCGATTTCCAGAAGCTGCGGTTCTTCCGGCATTTCAACGCCTTCCCCCTCGCCACGGGGGTAGCGGAAGGCGATAGGGCCCGCGTCATAGGCGGCGGCGGTATGGACCATATGCACCAGCTCAGCCTCGTCGGCGGCGGCCATGACCACCATGCCGGGCAGGTTGGCCATAAAGCCAATGTCAAAGCTCCCCGCATGGGTGGCGCCATCGGCACCGACCAGGCCGGCGCGGTCGATGGCAAAGCGCACGGGCAGGCGCTGGATGGCGACGTCATGCACCACCTGGTCATAGCCGCGCTGCAGGAAGGTCGAATACATTGCGCAAAACGGCTTCATCCCGCCGGCCGCCAGCGCGGCGGCAAAGGTGACGCCATGCTGTTCGGCGATGCCCACGTCAAAGCAGCGTGAGGGGTAGCGTTCCGCCATCAGGCTGAGGCCGGTGCCATCGGGCATGGCGGCGGTGACGGCGCAGATCTTATCGTCCTTGGCGGCCAGTTTCACCAGTTCATCCCCAAACACACCCGTGTAGGAGGGCGCGTTGGAGGGCGTCTTATGCTGTTTGCCCGTCACCACATCAAATTTGGCGGTGGCATGGCCTTTGTCGCGGGCGGCCTCCGCCGGGGCGTAGCCCTTGCCCTTTTTGGTCAGCACATGGATCAACACCGGGCCGGTGGCGCGGGCTTTGACGGTGCGCAGCACGGGCAAGAGCTGATCCATATCGTGGCCATCAATGGGGCCGAGATATGAGAAGCCAAAAGATTCAAACATTGTGCCGCCCACAGCCATGCCCTTGAGCATGTCCTTGGCGCGTTTGGCGCCCTCGCGGAAGGGTTCCGGCAAGAGCGAGGCGGCGCCCTTGGCCACGGCTTTCAGCTCCTGAAAGGGTTCCTCGGCATAGAGCCGCGACAGATAGGACGATAGCGCACCGACAGGGGGCGCGATGCTCATCTCATTGTCGTTGAGGATCACGATCATACGCTTGTTCAGATGGCCGGCGTTGTTCATCGCCTCAAAGGCCATGCCGGCCGACATCGAGCCATCGCCAATCACCGCGATTGCCTCGCCCAGGCCTTCGGGCACCACGCCGCCCAGATCGCGGGCAACCGAAAAACCCAGGGCCGCCGAGATCGAGGTGGAGCTATGAGCAGCGCCAAAGGGATCATAGGGAGATTCAGAGCGTTTGGTGAAACCCGACAACCCGCCCTTGGTGCGCAGGGTGCGGATACGGTCGCGCCGTTCAGTCAGGATCTTGTGGGGGTAGCTTTGATGCGAGACATCCCAGATCAGCTTATCCCGAGGGGTGTCAAAAATCGCATGCAGGGCCACGGTCAGTTCCACCACGCCCAGACCGGCGCCCAGATGGCCACCGGTGGTGGACACCGCCGAGATGGTCTCTTGCCGCAATTCATGAGCCAGCTGCACCAATTGGCTGTCACTCAGCCCCTTCATATCCGCAGGGCGTGCGATCTGGTCCAAAAGCGGGGTAGAGGGCCGGTCAGACATGGTGTTTCCTTGTGGCGGGCGGGGCAAAATTGGCCCCGGTGTCAGCTGTCTCGCGCAATAACGAAGCGGGCGGCCTGCTTCAAGGTTTCTCCCGCATCCCCGTAGGGGGCGAGGGCGGTGCAGGCCTCGTCGATCAGATCCCGCGCGCGCTGTTTGGCGGGCTCCAACCCCAGGAGCGAGACAAAGGTCGCCTTGCCGGCATCGGCATCTTTGCGCAGGGCCTTGCCGACCTTTTCCGCGTCTCCTTCAATATCCAAGATGTCGTCGGCGATCTGAAAAGCAAGGCCAAGGGCGGTTGCATATTGCCACAGGGCGCGGGAATCTTCGCCGGCAATCACCGGCCCAACGGTCGCGGACCAGTTGATCAGGCAACCGGTTTTGCGGTTCTGAAGGCGGGTGATCTGCTCCAATGTCAGCGGGGTGCTGGCGGTTTCGGCATCGATATCGAGCATCTGCCCCTGCACCATGCCAGAGTGTCCAGCCGCACGGGCCAAAAGCCGGATGAGCTCAAGCGCATTGGGGCCAAATTTGGTGTCGGCCATAAGATCAAAAGCCAGGGTTTGCAGCGCATCGCCCGTCAAAACAGCAGTGGCTTCATCCCATTTCTTATGAACGGTCGGCAAGCCGCGGCGCAGGTCATCGTCATCCATGCAGGGCAGATCGTCATGCACCAGGGAATAGGCGTGGATGCACTCAATAGCCACCGCGGCATCCAGAGCGGCCTCGGCATCAACGCCGTGCAGGCGGGCGCTTTCCAGCACCAGAAACCCGCGCAGCATTTTGCCGCCAAGAACGGCGTGCAGCATCGGTTTGCCAAGGGTGGCGCCCACAGGGATGATGGCATTCAAGCGGGCAGAGATATCGTGCTGCGCCTGTTTCAGCGCCTCGGTGAACGGGACAGCCATGCTGTTAGCCCGCATCCAGAGCCTGGGTTGCAATCGGTGTGCCGCTGGCATCGAGCGTCAGAGAGGCGACCTTTTCTTCGGCACGCTTCAATTCATCCTCGCAGCGCTGTTTCAACTGCGCGCCACGTTCGTAGAGCGCGATCGAGGCATCCAGCGCCACATCGCCGCGTTCCAGCTGGCCAACAACGGTTTCCAGTTCGCGCATGGCCTGTTCAAAGCTCATCTCGTTCACGGGTGTTTCGGTGGTCATGTCGCTGCCTTTATCAATTCTTCCACATGCGCGCGGGTGGCCTGCGCTAGCGCGTTCAGATCATATCCGCCTTCCAAAGTCGAGACGATACGACCCTGGCACAGCTGCACTGCCAGAGCGCACAGCTCAGCCGTGAGCCAGGCAAAATCCTCGGTGCTCCAATTCAGACTGGCCAGCGGGTCATCACGGTGTGCGTCAAAGCCGGCGGAGATGATGATCAGCTCCGGCTTGAAAGCCCGCAGTCGAGGAAAGGCCTGGCCCTCATAGGCTGCGCGCATCTCGGCACCGCCCGATTCGGGGGGCAGGGGCATGTTGAGGATCTGACCATGCACACCGTCCTCATCCGGGCGGCCGGAACCTGGCCAGAGCGGCATCTGCTGGCTGGAGATAAACAGGGCGCGGGGCTCGTCCCACAACAGATCCTGGGTGCCATTGCCGTGATGCACGTCAAAATCCACCACCGCGACGCGCTTCAACCCGTGATGGTCCAGCGCGTGTTTGGCGGCCAGGGCTGCATTGCCAAAGAAGCAAAAGCCCATTGCCGTCTCGGATTCGGCATGATGGCCGGGCGGGCGAATAGCGGCAAAAGCATTTTTCACCTCGCCCCCCAGTACCAAATCCACCGCCCGTACAGCTGCACCTGCCCCGCGAAGGGCCGCATCAAGCGTTCCGGGGGCCATAAAGGTATCACCGTCGATCTGAACCCATCCTTCGCTGGGATGGGCCGAGCGCAGGGCGCGCAGGTGATCCACGGGATGAATGCGCTGGATGTCATCCTCGGCCACCATCGGTGCCGATACCCGCTTTAAATTCATTGGCTCCAGCGCATGCAGGATATGTTCCAGGCGGGCCACCTGCTCTGGGTGGCCTGCGGGGGTCTCGTGGCGCAGGCAATCAGCATGGGTGATCAGAGCGGTGGTCATTTGGCGTGTTCCAGGACTGTGACAAGAAAAAGATCATCTTCAACTTGCTATACCTAAGGTCCAATCGGCAGAGGCCACAAGGTGCAACGCTGAATAATTGCACCCCTGTAAATTGCAGGTTGTCTGATCAGCCCATTTCTTCCTGGCAGGCGATGGCAGCCTCTAGCCCGGCGTAGGATCCCTCTAGGTCGATCGCCATGACCTCACCGTATTCATTGTACAGGGTCATGGTGTATTTCTGCGCCAGATCGAACAGAAAGTCGGGGTTGGAAAAGGCGATATCGGCGCCTGGAACATCATTCAGATAGATGCCAGTTGCCTCCCCTTGATACTCTTGGCTGTCCAGATCAAAGGCGATGGGATAGGTGACGCCTTCCTCGATGCCTTCCCAGGCCTGATTAAAGGCGGTCACATAGCCGTTGCCCTGGTTGCGATCAAAACCGATCCGGACCACAGAGCCATCAGCATAGGCCGCCTGGATAAGGCAGCCGTCCCCCAAGGAGGAATCGATCATCACATCCCAGCCGCCGGCTTCCCCCCAATATTCCAGTTCTTGCGCCGGGAGCGAAAGTGGCAGTAGGCAGGCGATGACGGTCAGTTTGAACAGTTTCATGTATCTCTCCCATGCTGCGTCTCCCTCTCTGTCAGGAGCTCACTGACAGCCTAGCAGATTTCACGTCAAAATCCTCCAACATATCTTTGGTCTTGAGTGAGGGCGGAGGCCGTCGCATTGGAAACAAGGCAGGTGGTCAGTCAGGGGCCAGCATATAGCCCGCACCGCGGACGGTCTGCAGATACTGGGGTTGCTTGGGGTTTGGCTCGATCTTGCGACGCAGCCGGGTGATCTGAACATCTACTGCGCGCTCCTGGGCCTGGCCGCGATCTCGGCCCAGATCCTCGACCAGTTTGGCCCGGCTCACGGGTTCGCCGGGGCAGGCCGAAAAGATCTTCATCAGCTGGCTTTCGGTGCCGGTCAGTCGCACCAGATCATTGCCCTGCCACATCTCGCCGCGTTCAATATCGTAGCGAATTTCACCTAAGTGCAGCACCTTGGGAGCACTGTCCTGTGCCGAAGTGTCCGGCACCCGCCGCAGGATGGCATTGACCCGTAACAGCAGTTCCTTGGGTTCAAAGGGTTTGGGCAGGTAGTCGTCTGCGCCGGCTTCAAAGCCGGTAATACGATCCTCTGTCTCGCCCTTGGCGGTGAGCAGCAGGATTGGGGTCGCCATGGTTTCGCGCAGGGATTTGGTCAGTGATATACCATCTTCGCCTGGCATCATCACATCCATGATGATCAGATCAAAGTCGAGCCCCGCCAGCACCCGACGGGCATGGGCCGCATCGCGGGCGGCAGAGACCAGAAACCCGGCCCGCATCAGGAACTTTTTCAGCAGTCCGCGAATGCGTTCATCGTCGTCCACGATCAGCAGATGTGAGTCAAAAGTGCTCATGATCCGGTTTCCCGCAAATTGATATAGGCCCTGCGCATATCGGCATCCATCATGGCCTCCAATACCTTTTTGAACCCTTGGACTGCTTCGGGGCCGGCATCCTTGTAGGCGGCGCGCATGCGGGCACGCTGGGCATCCGACAGTTTGGTTTCCAGCTGTCGCCCCTCCTCGGTCAGGTGCAGGTGCCGCTCACGCTTGTCAGTCACCCCAACCCGGCTTTCGACCAGGCCGTCGCTGATCAGTGTGCGCAGCACCCGGTTCAGCGATTGTTTGGTAACGCCAAGGATCGTCAGCATATTGTTGACAGTGGTTCCCGGCGCGCGATTGATAAAATGGATGGCACGGTGGTGGGCGCGCCCATAGGACATCTGCGCCAAAATACGGTCCGGATCAGCGGTAAAGCCGCGATAAGCAAAGAACATTGCCTCGATCCCTTGACGCAATTGTTCATCGGTCAAAAATAGCAGGCTTTCGCCACCAAATGCCTGGCTGGATCGCCCCATTGACCGCCCGTGTGAGTCACCCTGTGCCATGGTGCCCTCCTCTTTACTCGCCTCAAGTACCTGGCAGGCAGTTTATGTCAGCTATATTGACATTCCAAGGGTGAAGATGTATCGAATCGCAGCTTTGGCGCAACAATATGTCCGTTCCGGTCATTTGTGGCGCAACTTGTGAAAACTTACTACTTTAAGGAGGCTCCGGCATGGCTGGGTATGATGATCGTGACGGCTTGATCTGGATGGACGGAGAACTGGTGGATTGGCGCGATGCCAAGGTGCATGTCCTGACCCATGCGATGCATTATGCCTCTTCGGTATTTGAAGGTGAGCGCGCTTATAACGGCAAGATCTTCAAAAGCCGCGAACATTCCGAGCGTCTGATCGCCAGTGCCGAGGCGCTAGACATGCCGATGCCCTATTCGGTGGATGAAATCGAGGCCGCCAAGGAAGAGACGCTAAAGGCTTCGGGGCTCAAGGATGCCTATGTGCGTGCCTTGGTCTGGCGCGGCTCAGGTGAAGACATGGGCGTTGCCTCAGCCAAGAACCCGGTGCGCATGGCTGTGGCGGTCTGGGGCTGGGGCGCCTATTATGGCGACGCCAAGATGGAAGGCGCCAAGCTGGATATCGCGGAGTATAGACGGCCCAGCCCGGAAACCATCCCTGTTCATGCCAAAGCCGCCGGGCTCTACATGATCTGCACGATTTCCAAGCATAAGGCAGAGGCCAAGGGCTGCTCGGATGCCTTGTTCATGGATTACCGTGGCTATGTTGCCGAGGCGACGGGTGCCAATATTTTCTTTGTCAAGGACGGCGAAGTCCACACCCCGCTGGCGGATTGCTTCCTCAATGGCATTACCCGCCAGACTGTGATTGCGATGCTCAAGGAGAAGGGCATCACCGTACACGAGCGCCGCATCCTGCCCGAAGAAATGGAAGGGTTTGAGCAGTGCTGGCTGACCGGCACCGCCGCCGAGGTAACGCCCGTGGGCGAAATCGGCCCTTACAAGTTTGAGGTCGGCGAGATGACCCGCGACATTGCCGCCGCCTATGAGGCCCTGGTGCGCAGCTAATCCTTTCTGCTGTTCCCAAATTGAAAAAGCGCGGAAGATCCCTTCCGCGCTTTTGCTCTACCAGCACCTGACGGTGCAGTTGTCGCCCCTGGGCTTTTCATTTGGCTGAAAATATCCCGGAGCGCGAGGCAGAGCCTCGCAAAACCCCGGAGCCAGCGATCCCTTGGCTGTGGTCTTTCATCCCCCCTTGGGATCCGTCAGCGGTTTCGCCTTGCCCCGCTCCAGTCCCAGGCGGCTTTCGCGCCAGATCACCAGAATATTGCCGACGATCACCAGAAAGGCCCCCGAGAGCATCACCAGCGTGGGCAGCTCCGCAAACCAGAAGTAACCAATGACGATTGCAAAGAGCATCGAGACATAGTCATAGGGGGCCAGCATCGAGGCTGGGGCAAAGCGGTAAGAGGAGGTGACCAGGATCTGCGCCACTCCGCCGACGAGCCCGGCGCCAACCAGCAACAGGAGTGTTGTGAAATCGGGCAGGACCCAACCAAAGGGCAGTGTCAGCAGCGATAGCAACGAGGCGGTGACCGAAAAGTAGAAGACAATGGCCGCCGTCTGCTCGGTCATCACCATGCGCCGGATATGGATCTGGACAAAGCCACGCGCCACGGTGGCGCCCAGAATGAGCAAAACGCCGACAAAAGCCGTGCTGGACATATCCAGGCCACTGGAAAGCCGGGGGTAGATCATGATCAGAACCCCAAGCAAACCAATGCCAACGGCGCTGATCCGCACTAGGCGAATTCGCTCTCCCAAGAACAGGGCGGCCAGTATCAGGGTAAAGATCGGTGTCGCATAGCCGATAGCCGTGACCTCTGGCAGCGGCAACATGCCCAGCCCCATAAAGGTCATCGCCATGGCCGAGGTGCCCACCAAACCGCGCAGCACATGGCCCATGGGCCTGCTTGTGCGCAATCCGTTTTTCATCTCCCCGCGCAGGGTGAGCCAGACAACAATGACAGGGATTGCAAAAAAGGAGCGAAAGAACACCGCTTCGCCAGCGGGTACCACATCCGAGACCGCCTTGATCAGTGCGGAAAGTCCGGTGAACAGGCCAATCGCGATCACCTTAAGGGTGATTGCAAGCACGGGTCGATGCGATGTTAAGGATGTGGCCATGGGCGGACCCTGCGCCCCTGCGACAAAAAGATCAATGGGTTGATTTCCCGGCCTCCCCTGGCGCAGATTGCGGAAAACCCCGAGGAGCCCCCATCATGTATGATGATAACCATCTGATTTCGCAGTTGCACGCGGCCAGCAAGGGGCAGGAAACCCGCAACTTTGCATCGTTCCCGGCCCGCGCCAGTGTCACCTATGGCGAGCTCTACGCCGGGGCGGAACGCAATGCGGCAGCGCTAGTGGCTATGGGGGTAAAACCCGGAGACCGGGTAGCGGTGCAGGTGGAAAAGACCATCGAAGCGATCCAGCTTTACTTGGGAACCGTCATGGCGGGCGCTGTCTTTCTGCCATTGAACACAGCCTATACCGCAGCTGAGGTGGCCTATTTCCTCGGCGACGCCACGCCGCGTGTGGTGGTTTGTGATCCCGCGCGCATCGAGGAGGTCGCGGCTATCGCGGGCGCGGCGCGGGTGGTGACGCTGGATGCCAAGGGACTGGGCACGTTGACAGATTCGGTCGTCGGGCGTGGTGGCTTTACGCCGGTGTCACGTGGGCCGGATGATTTGGCCGCCATCCTCTATACTTCGGGCACCACCGGGCGTTCCAAGGGCGCGATGCTGAGCCATGACAACCTGGCGTCCAATTCGCTGACTTTGCGGGACTATTGGCAGTTCACCGAGCGTGATGTGCTGATCCATGCCCTGCCGATCTTTCATACCCATGGGCTGTTTGTGGCGACCAATGTGGCGCTTTTTGCCGGGGCGCGTGTGGTATTCCTGTCCGGCTTTAACGCGGATCAGATTTTACAGGCCATGCCGCAGGCAACCGCGCTTATGGGAGTGCCAACCTTCTATACACGTCTGTTGCAGGACGCGCGGCTGACGCCGGAGCATGCGGCCAATATGCGGCTGTTCATCTCCGGTTCGGCCCCCTTGCTGGTGGACACCCACGAGCAATGGCAGGCGCGCACCGGGCACCGTATTCTGGAACGCTACGGAATGACGGAAACCAACATGAGCACCTCCAACCCCTATGAGGGCGAGCGTCGCGCCGGCACTATTGGCTTTCCACTGCCCGGGGTTGAGGCCCGGATCATGGAGCAGGGCCACGAGGTCGCCCTGGGCGAAACCGGTGTTTTGGAAGTGCGTGGACCAAACGTTTTTCAGGGTTATTGGCAGATGCCGGAAAAAACCGCCGAGGAACTACAGGCGGATGGTTGGTTCATCACCGGTGATCTCGCGCGGCAAGACGCGGATGGCTATATCACCATTGTTGGGCGGCAAAAGGATCTGGTCATCACCGGGGGCTTTAACGTCTACCCCAAGGAGGTCGAGAGCCTGATTGACGATCTGCCGGGTGTTTTGGAAAGCGCAGTGATCGGTGTGCCGCATCCAGATTTTGGTGAGGCGGTGGTGGCCATTGTCGTCCCGTCCGCAGAGCACAGCATCAGCGCAGAGAGGATTGCCGAGGTCCTGTCAGATCAGCTCGCCAAGTTCAAACAGCCCAAAAGGATCGAGCTGGTTGCTGAATTGCCGCGCAACACCATGGGTAAAGTGCAGAAGAAGGCTCTACGCGAGGACTATGGGGATCTGTTTGCTCAAAAGTGACTTATTAGGGTCTAAACTATAGCCAGTCTTACCAGATCAGGTCAGACCCCAGAGCAGGGCGGTCAGGGTGACAAAAGCCAGGCTGGTTGCCGTGAGCATGGCAAGGCTCGCAGCCCCCTCCAACCCCTGGCGTTGGGCCAGAACGGTATAGATGCCAAACATCGGCATCGCGGCCGACAGGATAGCGGCACTGTGCAACTCCGGCGTCAGCGTGATCAGCCCAGAGGCCAGCAGAACAGTCGCACTCAGCGCAACCAGGGCCGGATGCAGCAACAGTTTCGAGGCGCTGATCTGTGCCGCAAGCGAACGGTTGCCATGCAAGGGCAAGCCCACCAGCGACCCGCCAATCACCAACAACGATATCGCTCCGGCTGAAACCGCGAGCATGTCGACAAACCGCATCATTGGACCGGGCAGCGGCACGCCGATGAGCGAGACCAGCATTCCGAGGGCCAAAGCGATCAGCATTGGCATCTTGGCCAGGCCCAGCAGAATGCGTCCCAGGCGCGGCAGAATTGGGTGCCCGGGGCTGCCGCTTGCAAGCTCAACCAACAACAGGCACAGCGGGATCAGGATCAGATTTTCGACCAAGAGGTTCAGCGCCAGAATGACGCCAGCCAGATCCGGGAAAGCCAAGAGCATGATTGGATAGCCGATAAAGCCGTTGTTCGGGCAGGTCGATCCCATCACGCCCAAAGCACGCCTTTGTGGATCGACCCCGCGCAGGGTGAACAGCAGATAGGCCAGCGCCACGGTTGCGAGCCCGCCCAGCGCATAGACAGAGACATAGCCGGGCTGAAAGACTTGGGCCGGACTGCGCGAGGCGACCGCCGAAAAGATCAGCGCCGGCAGGGCAATGTTGAGCACATAGCGGCCAAAGACACGCATCTCCTCCGCACTGAACCAGCCTTTCCAGACCACCAGATAGCCAAGTGCCAGAGCGGCATAGATGGGAAAGGTGATGGCGAGGATTGCGATCATCTCAGCAATTCGGCCCAGTGGTCTGGAAGCTCGGTATCCATTTCCTTGGCCAGTTGCCGCAGATAGGCGAGCATCAGACGCGCGCGTTTGCGGGCGATCTTGCGGCCCTTATCCGTGGCCATGTCACCGGGGAGTTTCAACAGCTTGAGATGCCAGTGGTCAATCGACCAGGTCTGATCATCCAAGGGCCGGTTGGCCGCAAAAGGATCATCTGCATCACACAGAGGACGATCAATGGTGCCCGCAACCATAAAGGTGCGCGCAATGCCCACAGCCCCCAGCGCATCCAGTCGGTCGGCATCGCGCAGGATCAGAGCCTCTAGGCTGTTTGCGGGCAAACCGGCAGAGAAACTATGGGCCTCGATCACGTGCTGGGAAGCGGCGATTTCGGTCGCCGAGTAGCCCAAACCCTCAAGGATAGGCTCTGATTTCTCCGCCGAGAGCCGTGAAGCGGCCTCTCGCTCTGGATGGTCCTTCGGCAGATTGACCAGATCGTGCAGATAGGCGCCGGCGATCAACACTCGGAGGTCGACGCGCCCCGGCTCATCCCTGTTTTCCTCCAGGGCGATCCGATGGGCATTGGCCCAGACGCGGTCCAGATGCGCAATATCATGGGCTGGGTCCTGCGCCATTTGGACTTCGGCAATACGGCGCAGTTTGACCTGAAGCGGTTTCAAGCTCATTCGCCGATATGGCCCTGGTTGCTGCCAACCTGCCCACGATGCAGCAGCAGGTGGTCCAGGAGGACGCAGGCCATCATCGCCTCGGCCACCGGTACGGCACGGATGCCAACGCAAGGGTCATGGCGCCCCTTGGTGATCACCTCGGCAGCAGTGCCATCCTTGCGGATCGATTGGCGTGGGGTCAGGATCGAGGAGGTCGGCTTGACCGCAAAGCGTACAACCACGTCCTGACCTGTCGAGATCCCCCCAAGGATGCCGCCGGCATGGTTGGAGGAATAGACCGGTTGGCCGTCATTGCCCATGAAGATCTCATCAGCATTCTGAGATCCCTTGAGGCGGGCGGCATTCATGCCTTCGCCGATTTCCACGGCCTTCACGGCGTTGATGGACATCATCGCCGCCGCCAGATCGGTGTCGAGTTTGTTATAAACGGGGGCGCCAATGCCGGCTGGGACGCCGCGCGCGACCACCTCGACCACGGCGCCAACGGAATCATGCGCCTTGCGTAGACCCTGGAGGTAATCCTCCCAATCCTGAACCGCACCGGCGTCGGGGATCCAGAAATCATTCTGGCCGATGGCCTCCCAGTCAAAGCGGGAGCGGTCGATTTCCATCTCGCCCATCTGGGTCATATAGCCGGTAATCTGCAGATCTGGCGCCAGGGCCTTGATCGCTTCACGTGCAACACCACCGGCAGCGACACGGGCCGCGGTTTCCCGGGCGGAGGAACGTCCGCCGCCGCGATAATCGCGATTGCCGTATTTCTGGAAATAGGTGATGTCGGCATGGCCGGGGCGGAAGGTCTGCGCAATATCGCCGTAATCCTTAGAACGCTGATCGGTGTTTTCGATCATCAGCTGGATCGGCGTGCCGGTGCTTTTGCCGTCAAAAACCCCAGAGAGGATTTTAACGGCATCTGGCTCATTGCGCTGGGTGGTGTTTTTGTTCTGGCCAGGGCGGCGCCGATCAAGCCACTGTTGCAGCATGGCGGGCTCCAGCGGAACATTGGGTGGGCAGCCGTCCACGGTTGCCCCCAGCGCCGGTCCGTGGCTTTCGCCCCAGGTGGTGACGCGGAAAAGATGGCCAAAGCTGTTCATCGACATGGGGCGGGATCTCCTTTGCGAGACGTGCTTAGCGAGGCGCGGCCCGTGGCTCAAGGGGTATTGCAGTTCGTTTGCCCCAGTGTGCGATAGGGGGAGAGGGAAGAGGGGGCGCTGCCCCCGCCGCTTTGGCGGCTCCCCCGGGATATTTTGGGCCAAATGAAACCGGCAGCTTTGGCGAGGGCTGGGCTTGCCTTTGCGGTCGTCGCGGCCTAGGAGATTAAATACCTCGGGGTGCCAAGGAGATCTTTGGCTGAGAGCAGACCCGTAGAACCTGAACCGGCTAGAACCGGCGGAGGGAAGGTTTCGGAGTTCCTCCACCCTTGCCCGATGCCGCAAAGGAGGATGCCATGAAGTATTCCGTTTTTGCAGCAGCAGTCTTGAGCGCCTCGGCGGCCTACGCCGAGAAGCCCGAGTTGACTGTTTATACCTATGACAGCTTTGTGTCCGATTGGGGCCCTGGCCCTGCGGTGGAAGCGGCCTTTGAAGCCCAGTGTGGCTGTGATCTGAAATTGGTCGGGGCCGGAGATGGGGCGGCCTTGCTGGCCCGCATCAAGCTGGAAGGCGCGCGCTCTGACGCGGATGTGGTGCTGGGGCTGGATACCAATCTGACCGCTGCGGCAGCGGCGACCGGTCTTTTTGCCGAGCATGGGGTGACGGCTGAGTACAGCCTGCCGCTGGCCTGGGAGGATGCCACTTTTGCCCCCTATGACTGGGGCTACTTTGCCTTTGTTCATAATGCCGATGCCACTGTGCCGGGTGATTTCAAGGCGCTGGGCGCCAGTGATATGAAGATTGTCATTCAGGATCCGCGGTCCTCAACCCCTGGTCTGGGGCTGCTGATGTGGGTCAAGGCGGCCTATGGCGCGGAGGCTCCGGCGATCTGGGCAGATCTGGCGGATAATGTGGTCACCGTGACCAAAGGCTGGTCCGAAGCCTATGGCCTGTTTCTGGAGGGCGAGGCGGATATGGTGCTGTCCTATACCACATCGCCTGCCTACCACCTGATCGCCGAGGAGGATGGCTCAAAAGCGGCGGCCTCTTTTGCCGAAGGTCATTACATGCAGGTTGAGGTCGCCGGCATTCTGGCAGGCAGCGATCAGCCGGAACTGGCGCAGGAGTTCATGGGGTTTATGGTGTCTGAAGCCTTTCAGTCGATCATTCCGACGACCAATTGGATGTATCCGGCTGTGACACCTGCAGCGGGCCTGCCTGAGGGTTTTGAAACCCTGATCACACCTGCAAAATCGCTGCTGTTGTCGGCGGATGAGGCGGCAGAGATGCGCGATGGCGCATTGGCGGAATGGCTCGACGCGCTCAGCCAATAAGCGCGGTTTCCGGAAGGGGGGCCGCCTTTTTGGTGGCGGCCCTGATTCTGGGAACGCTGGTGGCGGTGGCCTTGCGGGCAGAGGCAGGGAGTGGTTTTGGCCCCTCTGACTGGGCGGCGCTTCGTTTTACGCTGATGCAGGCTCTGCTGTCGGCGGGGCTGAGCGTCGGGCTGGCCATCGGGGTGGCCCGGGCGCTGGCCCGCCGTCGCTTTCGGGGGCGGTCACTACTGATCGCGTTGTTGGGCGCGCCCTTTATCCTGCCGGTGATCGTGGCCATTCTGGGATTATTAGCGGTTTTTGGCCGCGCAGGCTGGATCAGTCAAATCCTGGTGTTCTTTGGGCTAGAACCCCTGCAGATCTATGGGCTGCATGGCGTGGTGCTGGCGCATGTGTTTTTTAACCTGCCGCTGGCGACACGGTTGATTCTGCAGGGTTGGCAGGAAATCCCGGCGGAGCGGTTTCGGCTGGCGGCGCAGTTGAATGCAGGTCCTGCTGCCATCTGGCAGTTGCTGGAAGCGCCCATGCTACGGCGCGTGGTTCCCGGTGCCCTGGCGGTGGTGTTTGCCATCTGCCTGTCGAGCTTTGCTGTGGCGTTGACCCTGGGAGGGGGCCCGCGGGCGACCACGATCGAGCTGGCGATCTATCAGGCCTTTCGTTTTGATTTTGATCTGGGCCGCGCTGCGCTGTTGTCGGCGGTGCAGCTGGGGTTGACCGGTGTGGCGGGGTTTGCGGCGTTGCGGGTTGCAGACAATGAAGGGGTCGGGGTCGGGTTGGACCGGGCTCTGCGGCGCTGGGATGGCGAGACGATGCTGGCGCGCTGTTTGGATGCGGGTTGGATTTTGTTTGCGACCCTGTTTCTGATCCTGCCGCTATCGGCGATGGCTGTTGCGGGAATATCCGGGATGTTTCTGCTGCAGGCTTCGGTCTGGGTGGCGGCGCTGACTTCAGTGCTCGTGGCGGCGGTGAGCACACTGCTATTGTTGATCTTGGCCCTGCCGATGGCGGCAGCTGTGGCCACGGGGCGCAGCACATTGATCGAGGTCGCAGGCATCCTGGGACTGGCGGCCTCGCCATTGGTGATTGGCACCGGATTGTTCATCGTGATCTATCCCTTTGCCGATCCCTTTGCATTGGCGTTGCCGGTCACGGCGCTGGTCAATGCGGTGATGGCGTTGCCCTTTGCGCTGCGCATTCTGGTGCCGCGCGCCCGTGAGGTCATGGCGCGCTACGGCAGGCTGGCGCTATCGCTGAATATGGCGGGCGGGCCGTTCTGGTGGTGGGTGTTCCTGCCGCGGATGCGGGCGCAGATCGGCTTTGCGGCCGGGTTGGCGGCGGCTCTGTCGATGGGAGATCTGGGCGTCATTACCCTATTTGCTGACCCAGAGGTGGCAACTCTGCCGTTGCAGGTCTACCGCCTGATGGGCGCCTATAGGATGGAGGCGGCGGCCGGGGCGGCGCTATTGCTGTTGATTCTGGCGATGGGCGCATTTTGGATTCTGGATCGCGGAGGCCGTTGGCATGCTGAGGCTTGAGAGCTGTGAAATAGAGAATGGCGGCTTTTCCCTCTCGGCGGACCTGCAGGTCGAAGCCGGAGCAAAACTGGCCATTATCGGCCCTTCGGGGGCGGGGAAGTCTACCTTGATCGAGGCGATTGCCGGCTTCTTGCCCCTGCGCGCGGGGCGGTTGTATTGGCAGGGGGATGATTTGACGGAGCGGGCGCCGGGCCAGCGGCCGGTGGCGATGCTGTTTCAGGATGGAAATCTGTTTCCCCATCTGACTGTGGCACAGAACGCGGGGCTGGGGCTGCGGGCCAATCTGCGTTTGTCCCGGCCCGAGCAGGACCAGGTGCAACAGGCGCTGAGCCGTGTGGGCCTGGGGGATCTGGCAGCCCGCAAACCAGCGGAACTCTCGGGGGGGCAACAAAGCCGGGTGGCTCTGGCGCGAGTGCTGTTGCAGCGCCGCGATATCCTGCTGCTGGATGAGCCCTTTGCCGCGCTTGGGCCAGCTTTGAAGAATGAAATGTTGGATCTGGTGGCAGAGATCGTCAGTGAAACAGGTGCCACTGTATTGATGGTCAGCCATGATCCCAGGGATGCGCGCCGTATTGCGGATCAGGTGATCTTGGTGGCTGAGGGCAGGGCGCAGCCACCGCTGGTTACGGCGGAGCTGTTGGACAACCCGCCACCAGTGTTAAAGGCTTATCTGGGGTAGGGCGGTGGGCTTGCAGGCCCACCACCGCCAGAAAGTTCTAGGCAACTGCAGCCAGTTTTTGCCGCGATTTGGCTATCATCAGTGCGGCCTGAGCAGCTTCGCGGCCTTTGTCGACAAAATGGGCGCGGTAGATGGCATTGTGATGATCCGTCTCTTGATACTGGTGCGGGGTCAGCGAGACAGAGAGCACTGGAACGCCGGTATCCAGCCCGACGCGCATCAGCCCGTCGACAACGGATTGGGCGACAAAATCGTGGCGGTAGATACCGCCGTCTACCACAAAGGCGGCGCAGGCCACGGCGGCATAGGTGCCGGTCTTGGCCAAATCCTGTGCCATCAGCGGCATCTCAAACGCGCCTGGCACGTCAAAGACATCAACCTGTTCGGCGGGGATAAGCTGGGTAAAGCCAAGCAGAGCCTGGTCAACGATATCGGCATGCCATTGGGCCTTGATAAAGGCGTAGCGGGTGTGTGTCATGGGTATCTCCTATAGGTTTGACACGTCACCCAAGGCGATAACGAACGGCACAACTGCACCCGGCCCAGGCCGAAAGCAATCCTGTCGCACGTTCTCTTCCATCCGGACTATGACCGTCGGCTCTGGAATCACACCAGATCTGCTGACACTTTTTTGTTTGCTCCACAGCACAGTCCAAAAACCGGTTCCCACTTTTCGGGCTGTGGAGGCGTAAAACGCAAAAGCCGCTCGCGGGCTCACGAAGGGAGGCCCCTCGCATACCGCCGGTGGGGAATTTCACCCCGCCCTGAGAACAGGGGGAGGTTTACAAGCTGTGGGGTGATTTTCAAGAGCCAGAGTCACCTTTGCCTAAAGGACGCCACGGGACAGAGCCGTCGGGCTGCTATTGGTTGGGTCAAAATGACTGAAATTGGGTCTTCCCTCTGCCTGGGCAAGAGAACAAAAGCAAAGGCGAGGAGAGAGACATGCACCCAAATCCCATTTTCCGCGCCGCGGACAGAGATCAGAACCTCGCCTATGCGCGCGACAGGGGCTTTGGTATTCTTGCGGTTTGCGATGGTGACCTGCCGCTGTTGAGCCATGTGCCCTTTGTTTTGTCAGAGGATGGCACCTGGGCCGATCTGCATCTGGTGCGCTCCAATCCCATTGTGCGGCTCTTGAAACCCGCAGGCCCGGCCAGGTTGGCGGTGAGCGGGCCGGATGGATATGTCTCGCCGGATTGGTACGGGCTGGAAGATCAGGTGCCGACCTGGAACTATATCGCAGTGCATCTGATGGGGGAGCTGGAGCTGCGTCCACAAGAGGAACTGCGGGACCTGCTGGAGCGGCAGTCTGACTTTTTTGAACAGCGCCTGGCGCCCAAGCCGGTTTGGCGCAGTGAAAAGATGGCGCCGGAAGCGCTGGATCGCATGATGCGGATGATCGTGCCTCTGCGTTTGAACGTGGCAGAGAGCAGCGGAACCTGGAAGCTGAGCCAGAATAAACCTGAGCCCGCACGTCGCGCGGTTTGTGACAGTATCGAACAGGGGAGCGGAGCCGACCTGTCCGGTCTCGCCCAGGCGATGCGGGATGCGCTGGACTAGGCGGCACATTCACCTGCGCCAATTCCACTCTGCCGCTACGCCGGGGTTTTCTTTCTACCGAGAGTGGCTAGGCTGCGCCTAAACTGAGAGGAACCCGCGATGAAATTGCACTATGCCCCGACCTCCCCCTTTGTGCGAAAGGTGATGGTCCTGCTGCACGAAACCGAAACCCTGGACAGTGTGGAGCTACACAATGTCGCAACCACCCCCTATGCGCCCAGTGCCGATGTGCGGGCCAGCAACCCCTTGGCCAAGATCCCGGCGTTGGAGCGAGGCGACGGGCCAGCCCTGTATGATAGCCGGGTGATCTGCGCCTATCTGGACGAACGTGCAGGGGCCGGGCTTTATGCGGCAGGTTGGGACACAAAGGTACTGGAGGCCACGGCCGATGGCATCATGGAGGCTGCGGTGCTCATGACCTATGAGATGCGTCTGCGCCCTGAGGACAAACAGTCGCCGGAGTGGATCAAGGCGCAACTGGGTAAGGTGCTGGGCGCCTGTTCGGCGCTGAATGCGCGCTGGATGAGTCACCTGCAAGGCCCGCTGGATATGGGCCAGATCGCGGTGGGCTGCGCCCTGGCCTATGTGGATTTTCGCCATCCAGATGCGGGTTGGCGCAGCGACAATGAGGCCCTGGCGGATTGGTTCGCAGCTTTCGAATCGCGCGCCTCTATGCAGGCGACTCGGCCGCCTGAGGGTTAATTCTTTCTTTATAACGCGGGGGCTGGAGCGGTTTCGCTGTGGTTTTGAGAGCGCCCATTCAAAGAAACTTGAAACTGGAGTGCCATGTGCGCCTTTGACCGCTGGACGAAAGCGCCTCACCCGGCTATGACCCGCGATGAGTCACCGCGTTTATCGTGGTGCATGCGCATGTTTGCCCTAAACGGGCGCTGGAAATGGAGAAAACCTCGTGTCCCACGCAGAAGACAACGAAGGAACCCGGAGAGATTTCCTCTACTACGCCACTGCCGGCGCCGGGGCAGTGACTGCGGGTGCCGCTGTATGGCCCCTGGTCAATCAGATGAACCCCTCGGCTGACGTCAAAGCTTTGTCCTCGATTCTCGTGGACATCAGCGGTGTAGAAGTTGGAACGCAGATCAGTGTGATGTTCCTGGGGAAACCCGTGTTCATTCGCCGCCGTACCCAGGCTGAGATCGACGAAGCGCGCGCAGTTGATGTCGCTGGTTTGATCGATACCGCATCCGAAAACCCCAATAAGCCAGGCACCGATGCCGCGGATGCGAACCGCGCCATGGATGAGAATGGCGAATGGTTGGTGATGATGGGTGTTTGTACCCACCTCGGCTGTGTGCCGCTTGGTGATGGTGCCGGCGACTTCAATGGCTGGTTCTGCCCCTGTCACGGGTCGCACTACGACACCGCTGGCCGGATCCGCAAAGGCCCCGCGCCTGAGAACCTGCACGTTCCCGTGGCCGAGTTCACTGACGCCAACACCATCAAACTGGGATAAGGAGGTACGCAATGTCTGGCATTCCGCACGATCATTACGAACCAAAGACTGGCGCAGAGAAATGGCTGCATAGCCGCCTGCCCATCGTCGGTCTGGTATATGACACCATCATGATCCCCACCCCCAAGAACCTGAACTGGTGGTGGATCTGGGGCATCGTTCTGGCTTTCTGCCTGGTGCTGCAAATTGTCACCGGCATCGTTCTGGTGATGCATTACACCCCGCATGTTGACCTGGCGTTCTCGAGCGTTGAGCACATCATGCGCGATGTGAATGGCGGCTATATGCTGCGCTACATTCACGCAAACGGCGCCTCGCTGTTCTTCGTGGCCGTTTACATCCACATTTTCCGCGGTCTCTTCTACGGCTCCTACAAGGCCCCACGTGAAGTCACCTGGATCATCGGCATGATCATCTACCTCTTGATGATGGCAACCGGTTTCATGGGCTATGTTCTGCCCTGGGGTCAGATGTCCTTCTGGGGTGCGACCGTGATCACCGGCCTCTTTGGCGCCATTCCTTTTGTTGGCGAAGCGCTGCAGACCTTCCTGCTGGGCGGACCTGCGGTGGATAACGCAACGCTGAACCGTTTCTTCTCGCTGCACTATCTGCTGCCATTTGTCATTGCGGCGCTGGTTGTGGTCCATATCTGGGCCTTCCACACCACCGGCAACAACAACCCAACCGGGGTTGATGTGCGCAAGGGCTCGAAAGAGGAAGCCGAAAAAGACACCCTGCCGTTCTGGCCCTACTTTGTGATCAAGGATTTCCTCGGCCTGGCCGTGGTTCTGGTGATCTTCTGGGCGATCGTTGGCTTTATGCCAAACTACCTGGGCCACCCCGATAACTATATCGAGGCCAACCCGCTGGTGACCCCTGCGCATATCGTTCCGGAATGGTACTTCCTGCCCTTCTACGCGATCCTGCGGGCCTTCACCTCGGAAGTCTGGGTCGTGCAGATTGCCTCCTTTGTGACCGGTGGCATCATCGACGCCAAGTTCTTTGGGGTTCTGGCGATGTTCGGTGCGATTGCCATCATGGCTCTGGTGCCATGGCTCGACACCTCGCGTGTGCGCTCTGGTCGCTATCGTCCGATGTTCAAATGGTGGTTCTATCTCTTGGTCTTTGACTTCTTTGCCCTGATGTGGCTGGGCGCGATGCCGGCGGAAGAGCCCTATGCATCGTTCTCGCTGATCGCATCGGCCTATTGGTTTGGCTACTTCCTGGTGATCCTGCCGATCCTGGGTGTGATCGAGAAGCCCCTGGCAGAGCCTGCTACAATCGAAGAAGATTTCGACGCTCACTACGGCGAGAAATCCGACGCAGCCACGCCTGCCGAGTAAGAGAGAAGGACAGCTCCCAATGTTGAAGACACTCGCAATCGGTGCCGCCTTCGCTCTGGCCCTTATCCCTGCTGCATCCAATGCGGCAGGTGGTAGCGGCCACGTCGAGGACTTCCAGTTCTCGTTCGAGGGACCATTTGGCGCCTATGACCAAAATCAGCTGCAACGTGGCTTGCAGATCTACACCGAGGTTTGTGCGGCCTGTCACGGGTTGAAGTTTGTGCCCCTGCGCACTCTGGCGGATGAGGGTGGCCCCGCGCTGCCCGCCGACCAAGTGCGTGCCTATGCGGCTGAGAACTTCACCGTCTATGACGCGGAACTGGATGAGGACGTGCCTGCCAAGCCGGTAGATCACTTCCCTGCCAATACCGCAGCTGGTGCACCTGACCTGAGCCTGATGGCCAAGGCGCGTGCCGGTTTCCACGGCCCCTATGGCTCCGGTATGAACCAGCTGTTCAAAGGCATCGGTGGCGCGGAATACATCGCCTCTTTGCTGGACGGTTATACCGGTGAGGAAAAGGAAGAAGCTGGCACCCTGTTTTATGAGAACACCGCCTTCCCAGGTGGCTGGATCTCGATGGCACCACCGCTGTCGGACGAGCAGGTTGAATTTGCCGATGGCCACGACAATTCCGTTAAGGCGATGTCGCAGGATGTTGCGGCTTTCCTGATGTGGACCGCTGAGCCCAAAATGATGGCGCGTAAGCAAACCGGTTTTGTTGGGGTTCTGATCCTGACAGTTTTGTCGGTTCTGCTTTATCTGACCAACAAACAGCTCTGGGCGCCGCACAAGGGCAAAAAATCCGCCTGATTGGCTGATTTCCCATGAACTAGAATTGGCCCCTGCAAGGTGACTTGCGGGGGCCTTTTTTGTTTTGCAGGCGTTGGGACAGTGGGGCGCTGCCCCTCTGCGCGCAAGGCGCGCATTCACCCCGGAATATTTGGGGAAAGATGATGAGGAAAAGGGCAGACTGTCAGGCAGTGAGCTGGGTGCCTTGCTGACCGAGAATGGTGGCGGTGACGATCTGGCCTTCTTCTTGCGGCGTGGCAAATTTCACTTCGCTAAATTGCTCGGTCCGGCCCATATGTGGGTTTTCCATCAGCACCTGATGGGTCTTGCCAATCTGTGCTGCCAGATGGGACTGTACCCGGGCCTCACCCGCGGCGCGCAGCCGGGCGGCGCGGGATTTGATCACTGTGCCATTGACCTGTTTGGGGATTTTGGCGGCCGGGGTGCCGGCCCGTTTGGAATAGGGGAAGACATGCAGCCAGGTGAGGTTGCAGTCGGTGACCAGTTTCAGCGAGTTTTCAAAATGCGCTTCGGTTTCGGTCGGAAAGCCGGCGATGATATCGGCGCCAAAGGTCATTTCGGGTCGCAGTTTGAGCGCCTCTTCGCAGAACCGGATGGCATCATCGCGCAGGTGACGCCGGGCCATGCGTTTGAGGATCATATCGTCGCCGTGTTGCAGCGATAGATGCAGATGTGGCATCAGGCGCGGCTCGGTGGCGATGGCCTGCATCAGGTTTTCATCCACTTCGATCGAATCAATCGAGGAAATGCGCAGCCGCGGCAGGTCCGGAACAAGTTTGAGGATCCGCATCACCAGATCGCCGAGCTTTGGCGTGGCGGGCAGATCAGCCCCCCAAGAGGTGAGGTCAACGCCTGTGAGCACCACCTCGTTGTAGCCCTTGTCGACCAGGCGTTTGATCTGATCGACCACTACACCTGCAGGCACAGAGCGGGAATTGCCGCGACCATAGGGGATGATGCAGAAGGTGCAGCGGTGATCGCAGCCGTTTTGCACCTGCACATAGGCGCGGCTGCGGGTGCCAAAACCGTCGATCAGGTGGCCGGCAGTTTCGGTCACGGACATGATGTCATCGACCTGGACCTTTTCGGTCTCTCCGATGAAGTTGGCCGCCATGCCGTTCCAGGTTTCCGGCTGCATCTTTTCGGTATTGCCAATGACGGTATCAACCTCTGCCATCTGGGCAAAGGTTTCCGGTTCAGTCTGGGCGGCGCAGCCCGTCACCACGATGCGGGCTTTGGGGTTGTCGCGGCGAAGGCGACGAATTTCCTGGCGTGATTTGCGCACGGCCTCGGCGGTGACGGCGCAGGTATTGACCACCACCAGATCCTCCAGCCCGGCCTGCTGCGACAGCTCCTTCATGGCTTCTGTCTCATAGGCGTTGAGACGACAGCCGAGGGTGGTGAACTTGGGCGCGGACATGGATCAGAGACTTTCGAGAAAGGCGGCGGTAAAGGTGCCGGAGAATACATGCATTGTCGGGCCGGTCATCCAGACGCCATCTTCGCGCCAGTCGATCCAAAGCGTGCCGCCATCCAGGTCGATCTGCACGCGGCGCCCGGTGAGCCCTCGGCGCGCGGCGGCCACTGCGGTGGCGCAGGAGGAGGAGCCAGAGGCCAGGGTGACGCCGACACCACGCTCCCAGACGCGCATGCGGATGTGATCGGGGCCAACCAGATGGGCCACCTGCACATTGGTGCGTTCAGGGTAGAGCGGGTGATGCTCATAACGGGGGCCAAAGTCCTGCAGTGGGACGGTCTCGGCATCCTCGACAAAGAAGGTGCAGTGGGGATTGCCCATACCGGTGGCTGTAGGGGCTCCCTCAATAGGCAGTTCCAGCGTGTCGATATCTTTAGCCAGGGGGACGTCATTCCAGAGGAGCTGCGGCTGCCCCATATTGACCGAGGTGAGGCCATCGCCGGCGTCGCGGGCAAAGAGGTCTCCGCGATCGGTGGTGAGATGCAGTTCGGCCTTGCCGCTTTCCTCCATCAGATGGCGGGCAATGCAGCGGGTGGCATTGCCACAGGCCGCCGAGGTAGAGCCATCGGCATTGTAGAATGTCAGATGCGCATCGCTGCGGCCCGTTTCGATCAGGGCAAGCTGATCAAAGCCCACGCCAAACTGGCGATGGGCGATTCCCTTAGCCAGGGTAGGGGTTATCTCCAGGTTTTGCGCCCGTGCATCGACAACGACAAAATCATTGCCAAGCCCGTGCATCTTCATGAAGGGGAAAAGGGGTTCTGAATGCGTGCTCATATTGGGCATATAGACCTGCGGTGAAAATGAATCCAGCCTGTGACGCATAAAGTTCAAAAAAGGGCTTGACCCTTTCCCGTCCTAACCGTAGACAGCCGCCAATCGAGACGGCAAAGACGATACGGACGCGCCAGACGATAGCAAATTAAGTGCTTGATCCTTATAGGAAATTCGCTTAGACTGCGCATATAAAGTGGGCCGTTAGCTCAGCTGGTAGAGCAACTGACTTTTAATCAGTAGGTCGATGGTTCGAACCCATCACGGCTCACCACTTTATCAAAGCCTTAGGCGGAAACGCCTGAGGCTTTCTATTTTCCAGCATCCATTTTTCACCGGGACAGGGCTTGGTGCGAATCTCTATTGGGGAAAGAGACCGCGCCTCAACGCCTGCCAGAGGCGGGGGCTGGTGGATCTTCCACTTGGGGCCGCCTGGCAATGGGCAGGTTGTGTTACGGTCTGTCCAGGGGCAGCGCGAACTGGGTCTTGCGGGCGGTGCCGCTGATCAGGTCAAAACTCTGGCCTAACCGGCGTTCGGCCAGGAGCACCACCTGGGCCGCAGCACGGGCGTCTTCGCCGGCATCATGGTGCTGAAAGGAGAGCCGGAGTTCCTGTTTCAGATTGCCCAGGCCATGGCCGCCGTTTCCTTTGAACTCGGGCCAGGCCTTGCGGGCGATTTTGACGCTGTCACTCCAGCTGAGGTCCGCATTGGGCAGGCGATAGGCGCGGCAGGCGGCCTCGATGGCGCGGCTGTCAAAACTGCTGTGTTGAACCAGATGGTGCAGCTGCAACAGAGGTTTGAGCATTTCCCAAGCCTCGGGGAAGCTGGGGGCTGAGGCAACAGTCTCTGCGTCGATCCCGTGCAATTCGGTGTTGAAGGGGGCAAAGCTCTGCTCGGGGTTCACATAGGTGGTATAGGTTTTGATGTGGTTGTCGCGGCGCACGCAAGCGATGCCGATCTGGCAAATGCTGGCGCTGTCCCGGCTGGCGGTTTCCACATCCAGCGCAATAAAACGAAAAGGGCCTTTGGGCGGGGTGGTCACAGTGGAATACGCGCTCACGTGGTGACCTCGTCAGTGCCAAGCCGGTTGGCCAACAGCTCCAGCAGCGTTTTGCAATACTGGCGCAGCGCTTCGATGTCGCGACTGCCGCGCGACTGCGCCCAGAGCCCCTGGAGTGATATCAGAGTAAAGCGGGCCAGGGCTTCTATTTCTGCCTCATCCAGCTTTTGATGTTTTTGGTTCTCTTGCCAGAGCGCCTGATACAGCCCCTTTTGCAGGCGTCTGCCATGGGCCTTGAGCCGCGCTAGGGTTTCCGTCTCCTCCGGGGTGACTTGGGCCAGGGTATTGAGCACCAGACAGCCGACATCCGGCCCGGGATGCGCGGCATTGCGGGCAAGCAATTTGTCGAGATATTGCCCCACTTCGGCAAGGCCGGCGCCCTTGGCTTCGACCCCCCCAAAGGCGGGGGTGACCACGGTCTCTTGGTAGCGGTCCAGACAGGCGTGAAACAGTGCCTCTTTGCCAGCAAAGTCACTGTAAAGACTGCCGCGGCCGACGCCGGTTTCACGCACCAGGTCGCCCATGGACACTCTGTGATAGCCCCGCTTCCAAAACAGCTTGAGAGCCGAATCCACCAGGGCGTGACGTGAGGGAGATTTTGCGCGGGCCATATCCATCCTTGTTCTGGAATGACCATTCCAATAGCCTTTTGCCAGGGAGATCATCAAGAGCGGAGAATGACAGATGGTGCAGAATTTTCGAGACAAAAAGAAGTTCGCCACCGTGCATGGCAAACAGATGGCCTATATTGAGGAGGGCGAAGGTGATCCCATTGTCTTTTTGCATGGCAATCCGACATCCTCATATCTGTGGCGCAATATCATGCCCCATCTCGTCGGGAGCGGGCGCCTGATCGCGCCGGATCTGATTGGGATGGGCGATTCGGAGAAGCTCGAAGAGAGCGGTCCGGATCGTTATACCTTTGTTGAACACCGCAAATATCTGTTTGCCTTGTTGGAGCAGTTGGGCGTGACGGAAAATGTCACCCTGGTGATCCATGACTGGGGCTCTGGCTTGGGCTTTCACTGGGCGCATATGCACCCGGAGGCGCTGCGCGGCATCGCCTTTATGGAGGGTATCGTGGCGCCTGTGCCGGGTTGGGACAGCTTTCCCGAAGCGCCCCGCGCGATGTTCCAGAGCCTGCGCTCTGAGGCGGGCGAAGAGATGGTGCTAGAGAAGAACCTCTTTGTCGAAGCAATCCTGCCCGGCTCAATCCTGCGTAGGCTCTCCGAAGAAGAGATGGCGGAGTACCGCCGCCCCTTTGTCTCCGCTGGCGAAGACCGTCGCCCTACCCTGACCTGGCCCCGGCAAATCCCGATTGGGGGTGAGCCGGCCGATGTGACCGAAATCGTCGGGGCCTATTCCGCCTGGCTGCGCGAAACGCCCGTCCCAAAACTGTTTGTCAATGCCGAGCCGGGGGCGCTTATCGCCGGCCCAGTGCGGGACTTTGTGCGCAGCTTCCCCAACCTCGCAGAGGTCACCGTGGCGGGTACGCATTTCATCCAAGAGGATTCCCCGGATGAAATCGGCCAGGCCCTCAAAGACTGGCATTCCCGACTTTAGGAGGTTTGGGGTTAAATCATGCCAAAACCGCATGAGTCACGCCGTTAATCTCATTGGAAGTCATGGCTGTTCTGACCGATAAGGGGGGCTGGAACAGCAAAGGGATTGCCAATGGACCGCGCTCAGATCGTGCATCAAAACTTCCTGGATCGGGTCAGGGCCGGGGAGCTGCCCCAGGGCGCGGAACCGTTGGCTGGATTGACAGCAGAGCAGGCCGTTGGGATCTACCGGGCACAGGTGCTCAGCCGGGCTTTGGATCTCACCAGCCGGGCGATGCAAAAGGCGGGTCAGGGGTTTTACACCATTGGGTCCTCCGGGCATGAGGGCATGGCCGCGGTGGCCCAGGCCCTGCGCCCCGATGACATGGCCTTTTTGCATTACCGTGATGCGGCGTTTCAGATTGCCCGCGCCGACCAGGTGCCGGGTCAGCGCATCGCTTGGGACATGCTCTTATCCTTTGCCTGCTCTTCCGAGGATCCGACCTCTGGCGGGCGGCACAAGGTGCTGGGCTCCAGGGCGCTGATGATCCCGCCCCAGACTTCGACCATTGCCAGCCATCTGCCCAAAGCAGTGGGGGCCGCCTATTCCATCGGCGCCGCCAAACGTCACGCGCCTGAACATCAGGTGATGCGTGACGACAGCATAGTGATGTGCTCCTTTGGCGATGCCTCGGCCAATCACTCCACCGCACAGGGGGCCATCAACACGGCAGGCTGGACCTCGGTGCAGTCGACGCCTCTGCCGCTGCTCTTTGTCTGCGAAGACAATGGCATCGGCATCTCCACCAAAACCCCGCAGGGCTGGATTGAGAGCTCGATGCGGGCGCGCCCGGGCATCAAGTATTTCAAAGCCGATGGGCTGGATATTTTTGCCGCCCATGCGGTGGCACAAGAGGCCGCCGACTATGTGCGCCTGCGGAAAAAGCCTGCCTTCCTGCATCTGCGCACCGTGCGCCTATACGGGCATGCCGGGGCGGATGTGCCAACGACCTATCTGCCAAAATCCGAGGTTGAGGCGGATGAGGCCAATGATCCCCTGTTGCATTCGGTGCGCCTGCTGGAACAGGCGGGTGCCCTGTCGCGCGAGGCTGCGCTGAAGATCTACACGGATACCTGCGCCCGCGTGGAACGCATCCGCGCCGAAGTGGTGACGCGCCCGCATCTCAAAACCGGCACGGATGTGGCGGCCAGCCTGATCCCTCCAGCGCGCGACTGTGCTGCCAGCAATGGTCCCAGTGCAGAGGCCCGCGCCGAGGTCTTTGGCAGCGATATGCGCGCCATGGCGGATCCACAGCCGATGTCGCGGCTGATCAATTGGGCGCTGACCGATCTGATGCTGCAGCATGGTGAAATCGTGATGATGGGCGAGGACGTGGGCCGCAAAGGCGGGGTCTATGGCGTCACCCAAAAGCTGCACCAGCGCTTTGGTCCCGACCGGATGATCGACACGCTGCTGGATGAGCAATCTATTCTGGGGCTGGCGATCGGCATGGGCCACAATGGCTTTGTGCCGATGCCGGAAATCCAGTTCCTGGCCTATTTGCACAATGCCGAAGACCAGCTGCGCGGCGAGGCGGCAACCCTGCCGTTTTTCTCCAATGGCCAGTTTAGCAACCCAATGGTGCTGCGGATCGCGGGGCTGGGCTACCAAAAGGGCTTTGGCGGCCATTTTCACAACGATAACTCCCTGGCGGTGCTGCGCGATATCCCAGGGATTATCATTGCCTGCCCATCGGATGGGGCAGAGGCCACGATGATGATGCGCGAAGCAGTGCGCCTGGCCCGCGAAGAGCAGCGGGTGGTGGTCTTTGTCGAGCCCATCGCGCTTTATCCGATGCGGGATCTGCACGAGGCCAAGGATGGTGGCTGGATGCGGCACTATCCGGCCGCGGACCAGAGCATCGCTTTGGGAGAGGTTGGTCAGCACGGGACTGGCACTGACCTGGCCATCGTCACCTATGGCAACGGCCGCTACCTGTCGTCTCAGGCACGGGTCGATCTGGAGGCTAAAGGCATCAAGACCCGCATCATCGACCTGCGCTGGCTGGCACCGCTGCCGACCGAGGCCCTGATTGCCGCCACCAAGGGTTGCAAACATGTGCTCATCGTTGATGAATGCCGCACCACCGGCAGCCAGTCCGAGGCATTGATGGCGCTCTTTGCAGAGGCCAGTGATACGCCCACAGCGCGTATCGCAGCTGGCGACTGCTTCATTGCAACTGGCCCGGCCTATGCGGCAACCCTACCCTCCAAGGAGAGTATCCTGGCCGCAGCTCTGGATTTGCTAGGAGAGAGCGTATGACTCGCACCACTGTTTTGATCTGCCCCGGTCGGGGTACCTACAACAAGCCTGAGCTGGGCTATCTGCACCGCCACCACGCCGATAAAGCGGCCCTGTTCGCGGGTTTTGATAAAGCGCGGGCGGCACAGGGGCAGGAGGAAGTCACGGCTCTGGATGGGGCAACACGCTTTTCTGTGGGCAAATACTCGCGCGGAGATATTGCCTCGCCGCTGATCTATGCCAGCGCCCTGGCGGATGCGCAGTCCCTGGCGGATGACATCGAGGTTGTCGCGGTTACAGGCAATTCCATGGGCTGGTACATCGCGCTGGCCGCAGCCGGGGCGCTGTCGCCGCAACACGGGTTTGAGCTGGTCAATACCATGGGCAGCCTGATGCAACAGCATCTGATCGGCGGCCAGCTGGTCTATCCCTTTACAGGCCATGACTGGCGCCCAGATCCCCGGCACAAGGCCGAACTCCTGGCGCTGGTGGATCAGATCAATGCCCGCGAATCTCACATGCTGGCCCTGTCGATTGATCTCGGCGGCATGCTGGTGCTGGCTGGGGATGAGGCCGGCTTGACGGCCTTTGAAAGCGCCGTGCCCCGGGTTGATGACCGCTTTCCGATGCGGCTGGCCAATCACGCCGGGTTCCATACCGCACTTCAGGCGCCAGTGGCCGCTCAGGGGCGCCAGCAGCTGAACGGTGAGATGTTAAAACAGCCAGCCGTGCCACTGGTCGATGGGCGCGGTGCGATCTGGCAACCGGGATCAACGGATTTGGCGGCGCTTTGGGACTACACACTGGGCCATCAAGTGGTCGAAAGCTATGACTTCACCCACGCGGTGCAAAGTGCCGCGCGGGAGTTTGCGCCGGACCTCTTTATTGTCACTGGCCCGGGCACCACACTGGGAGGTGCCGTGGCGCAGTCCCTGGTGCAGCAAGAGTGGCGCGGCCTGTCAGACAAGGCCGATTTCAAGCACCACCAGGCCAACTCCCCATTATTGGTCTCTATGGGCGATGCGCTACAGCGTGAGCTGGCCACCAGGGTTCCTTCATAGGCCACAGAGATACAAGCGCCGCGCCATCCCCTTCATTTGGCCCAAAATATCCTGGGGGTGAGCGTCCCTAGACGCGAGGGGGCAAGGCCCCCTATTGCCGGGCCTTCCCCCTGGAGGTTGTTACTTTGAAACAGCTTCCGGTGCGGGCGGCGGTCCCTTTGGGCTCTCCTGCGACTTCTTTTCAGGGGCAACAGTCAAGGGGCTGACAGCAAAGGCCTCTACCGGTTGGCTGACGTTATGCAGGGCGAGCGCGCCCAGTGGCGTGGTGTTCTGATAGCTGCTGGGAAGGGAGTTTTGGCTGACCACGATCTGATGGCCCAGGGTTTTGCCATAGTCGCCGAGGCGGGCGGCAATATTGGCGGCTTGGCCAATGACGGTGAAATCCAGCCGTTCGCGTGAGCCGACATTGCCATAGGTTACGGTGCCATAGGCAATACCACTGGCGCATTCCAGCTGTGGCAGATCATGTTCGGAGGCAACCTGCGCGAGGGCCGGAACAATGCTACGGGCAGATATCAACGCCTGTGCACGGGCCTGATTGGCATCTGCTCCAGCGGCATCCCCAACGGGGAACACCGCCAAAACCGCATCTCCGATGAACTTCAACACCTCACCGCCATTGTCCTGTACGATGGTCGAGGCGGTGTCGAAAAACTCGTTCAGAAGCTTGATATAGTCGCGCCGCCCCAGCTGCTCTTCCAGCAGGGTCGAGCCACGCAGGTCGCAGAACATGATGGCGGCGTCGATCTCATCGCCTTCGCCGCGACGAATCTTGCCCCCCAATACCCGTTCGCCGGTGCGTTTGCCCACATAGGTTTCCAGCAGCGACTGGGCGTTTTCGCGCTGCATGAAGACCTCATAATAGCGGGCCACCACAGCCGAGCATTCAAAGATCAGCCCCAGGTTTGCGGTGGAAAACCCGTCCGGGTGGTCCGAGGCCACGGTGAGCACATTGATCCGGCCATCGGAAAAGGGCAGGGGCATGGCGACATAATCGGTTGATCCGGCGGCGCGCAGATCGCTGAGGATCGGGAAGGCATCGGCGCTGTCTTCACTATCGATGCGGTGGCGCACACCGCCTAGCCCCTTGGAGACATGGCGCAGCGGACTGGCATTATAGGCAGGGTGTTCATAGATTTCATAGCTGGGGGCATAGGTGGTCACCTCATCAGTGGATTTTTGCCAGATGAAATTCTTGCCCGCGATCTGCGGATGCAGGGACCAGGCGAGCACCGACAAGCGCGATAGACAGACCCCCTGTTCCAGCAGTTTTTGTGAAAAGGCTCTGGTGAAGTCTTCGGGGGTGGGCAGAAAGGCGGCCTCGCGCAGCAGCCAGTCAATCAGCGGACCAGAGATATTGCCATATTCCGGCGGCGCAATCTGATTGCTGCCCAGGTCGATCTCGGTGCAGGGGTCTGCCACAAACCCCACATGCCCCTCGATCTGGCTCGCCTCTGGCAGGGTGTTTTCATAGATCCAGACCGCATTGTCGATGCGGCCCTCGGCGAGCTTGAGATCGTGATATTGGGCGGTGCCCTTGAAGGGGCAAAAGGTTTGCAATCCGACCCTGTTGGACAGATCCACCACCAAATCATCGCGTGGAATATAGATGGTGGGCTGCAATCGGGTTTCATACATCACCCGCGCTCGGCTGCTTTTGGCCAAGAGACAGCCCCCCCGCCGCACCAGCACCTCGCCCCGCAGAGGTTCGACCAGGATGCCGTAGCCACGGTTTTGAGGTCCACGCCCCTGGGGGGCGGCTGGGTTGGGGGGGGAGGGAACATGCGCGTTCATCGGGGATATCCTCTTGTCCCCCGTCTCCGAGGGTCCTGTTGGGATCACAGGGTGCGCAAGCGCAGCCCAGGATGCCTCCCTTGGGGAGGCAGGCCTATATGTGGGGGTGTCGCGCCAAATATCCAGTGGCTGGAAGGATCACTTTTGCACAGGCTATGTTGTTTCTTGCGCAGACTGCGCTTTCAACTCCCTGGCGTTGAGCCGTGGCCAGGACTGCCAAAGCCACCGATCATACCATACGGATGACATCCTTGCTAATTGCCAGCACATAGCCCCGCTTGGCGATATTTTTGACCAACAGTTCGCTGACCATCTGATTGCCCAGGGTATCGCGCAGCCGTTTGATGCGGGTGGCGCCGGCGGCCTCTTCGCAATCGCTGCTGTGTTTGCCGGAAATCACCGCTTCGATTTCGGCCCCAGAGAGTACATCGTCATCCATGCGGGCCTCAGCCAGGGCAGAGAGCGTCTCCATCGCTGCGGGTGTCAGCTTAAAACCCATGTTGTTGAGATAGACAGTGTGTTCTTCGCGGCTGATCAGCAATTCAGTGACCTGAATACCGGCGCGTTCGATCTGCGCCATGCGGCGATTGAGCAGCAGGAGCATGGCCAGAACCACCAAGGCAACAATCATCATTGCAGTGGCAAAGACCAACAGCACAAAGATCACCACCCGGTAGCTGGCCAGGGTATCGGCAAAGGCGGTGCCGGATTGGGCCAGGATCTCCAGCAGTTTGATTTCGGCCTGGGTGGTCAGGTCGTTTTCAACAAACAGCTGTTCCACGCGCGCATTAAAGGCATTGGCATCGGGCAGCGCCAGCAAAAGCACTGTTCCAGCGATGGCCAGTAGGGCAGCAATCAGGGCGATGCCAATTGCGATGATGCGACTGCCTGCAGAGCGGGCCTCAGAAACGGAGATAGTAGGGTCCGGCATTGGCCTTCCTTTGTTGCAGGCCTTCGGGGCCAAAGACCGACATCACATTGAGCAGGGTCCAGCCAGAGGCTGCCAGGCGGTCCTGCACTTCCCCCTGTGCGGCGGACTTACTGCAGGCGCCCCGAATCTGGATTACCCCGTAATGTAGTTTCAGCGGGTTGTTCTGCTTGGCCTTGTAATCGGCGTAGCAATCGGCGGCCTGTGCTGGCGCCGTCGCGGCCAGCAGGGAGGCGCATATCAGCGGTATGGCAAGGATGTGTCTCATCGTTTCACCCTGCGCCAAAAGCGGGGTGAAATTCAATAACAACAGCGCTTTGGCCTCTTGGTTATTCGATATCATAACGCTGTTATTGCCTGTCTGAACTGCTTGGGTCGAGTGTGAGGTCACAGATTTGAACCCGCCACTACAGCCAAAGGGCGGCGGGTTTGCTGCCCCTCCCGGCGGCGCCACCAGACAATAAAGCAAGAGGAAACGATTCGATGACCCAGAGCGCAAAACCAAAACAGCACCGCAAATTTATCGCCATCATTCTGGCCGCTGCCATGGCCATCACTGGCGCCTCCTCGGCCCCTGCCCAGGCCGGAGAGGACTTTGGCAAGGTGGTGGCAGGGTTGGCAGTCCTGGGCATCCTCGGGGCGGCACTGCATGATCACAACACCCGGGATCGTCGCCGCTCGCGGGAGGTGGTGACCCGGCCGCATCGCCCCAATCCCGGCCCCCAGCCGCGTCCGTTGCCGCCGCGCTTTGGTCGCTATGACCTGCCTGCGCAATGCGTGAAGTATTTCCCCAACTTCCGGAACGGCCGAAGCCTGGTGGCGCGCGGTTGCCTGAAACGCAATTACGGGCATGTCCGGTCGCTGCCACAAAACTGCAAGGTGACGTTCTGGAACGGCCAAAAGAACCGCACGGCCTACAAACCACGCTGCCTGCAGAACCAAGGCTACCGCCTGGTGAACCGCTGAACCGTGGTCAACGGGCAACAGATCGAGCAGACCTCAGGGGGCTTCGGCCCCCTCTTTTTTGGCACCTCGGCGGGTCTAGGCGGGCTGCTCTTGCAAATTTGTCCGGATTTGGGTCTGACAGAGACATGGAACAGCCAGACAACAGCCTAGAGATCGCCGCCCTTGCCAAGGGCTTTTTGAGGATTGCCGGAGTGGATGAGGTGGGGCGCGGCCCCCTGGCCGGACCGGTCACGGCTGCGGCCGTCGTGCTGGATCTGGAAAAACTGCCTGAGGGGTTGAATGATTCAAAGAAGCTGAGCGCCAAGAAACGTGCGGCCCTGGCTCAGGAAATCTGGCAGAGAGCAGAGGTTTCGGTGGCGGAGGCCAGCGTCGAAGAGATTGATTCTATTAACATACTCAGGGCTTCGCACCTGGCGATGGAGCGCGCGGTGGCGGCGCTGGATCCGCCCCCGGACTACCTGCTGATCGACGGCAATTTGATCCCCCGCGACCTCACGATCAAAGCCGAAGCAGTGGTCAAAGGAGATGGCAAATCAGTCTCCATCGCGGCGGCGTCGATCGTGGCAAAAGAAGCACGCGACACCCTCATGGTGGATTTGGCGCAACAGTTTCCAGGATATGGATGGGAGAAGAACGCGGGATATCCCTCAAAGCAACACCGTGAGGCGCTTGTCGAATTGGGGGTGACACCACATCATCGGCGCTCATTTAAGCCGGTACACAAGATATTGTATCAAGAGTGAACCGCAGCACGCTGATCTAAAAAACAAATTGACCTCGAATCCCGGATGACTCATCCTGTGGATAACCAAAATGAGCGCAAAAATGCGCCGAATGGTTTTGAGGCAGAGCAAATGACTAAAACAATGACGAAGGGCGCCGCGGCGCTCCCTTTAAACACGATTCTTGACGGCGATTGTATCGACGTGATGGCCGGGTTGCCGGACAACTCGGTCGATCTGATCTTTGCGGATCCACCCTATAACCTGCAATTGAAGAACCAGCTGCACCGCCCCGACAACAGCAAGGTCGATGCGGTTGATGATGACTGGGATCAGTTCTCCAGCTTTGCGGCCTATGATGATTTCACCAGCCGATGGCTGCATCAGGCCCGCCGGATTCTGAAACCAAACGGCTCAATCTGGGTGATCGGCTCCTACCACAATATTTTCCGCGTCGGCACGGCGATGCAGGACGAAGGCTTCTGGATCCTCAACGATGTGGTCTGGCGCAAGTCCAATCCAATGCCGAACTTCCGCGGTAAGCGCTATACCAACGCCCATGAGACCATGATCTGGGCGTCAAAATCCGAGGGTGGCAAATACACCTTTAACTATGAGGCGCTGAAGGCGCTGAACGAGGGCATTCAGATGCGCTCGGACTGGGTGCTGCCGATCTGCACCGGCCATGAACGGCTAAAGAACGAGGATGGCGAAAAAGCCCATCCGACCCAAAAACCAGAATCCCTGTTGCACCGCATCCTTGTGGGCTCCACCAACCCCGGCGACGTGGTTCTTGACCCCTTCTTTGGCACCGGAACCACCGGCGCAGTTGCCAAGATGCTGGGCCGTGAATTCATCGGTATCGAACAGGAAGAGAGCTATCGCAAAGTGGCGGCCGAGCGGATCAAGTCCGTGCGCAAGTTCGACCGCGAGGCATTGCAGGTCTCGACCAGCAAACGTGCCGAGCCGCGGGTGCCTTTTGGCCAGTTGGTGGAACGCGGCATGCTGCGCCCCGGTGATGAGCTCTATTCGATGAACCAGCGCCACAAGGCCAAGGTCCGCGCGGATGGCACTCTGATTGGCGACAATGTCAAAGGCTCTATTCATCAAGTCGGCGCCCATCTGGAAAACGCCCCTTCCTGCAATGGCTGGACCTACTGGTGCTTTAAACGTGATGGCCAGACTGTGCCCATCGACGTTCTGCGCCAGCAAATTCGGGCCGAAATGCAAAACTAGGCCTGCTCCCGGTTTCAAAATCATCACAGTTAACCGACGGTCTGCGTTCCTGCGTCACCCCGCGTGACGCGGCATGAAACGCGCAGACCGCACCTTGCCCCGCCTTTATGGCGGGGTTTTTTCGTACCTCTGGCCGCTTAGGGGATGTATGCTGGCGCAAGACTGCCTATCTAGGGCGCAGCAATAGGGACTGCCCGATGACTGATACCGCTCTGATTTCGTCCAAGCCTAAGAACGGAAGATATTTCCCGGATCCGGCAGAGGCGCAGGCCGCAGAATCGCAATATGTCCTGGATGCGCTGGAAAACCACAAACGTCAGGGGCTGGAACTCGCGGTCAAAGCGCGCTGGATTGCCATGGCGATTTTTGTGGTCTTCCTGGTGATCGTTCATCCCCGGATTGAGGTCATCTATTACATTGGCATCATGGGATTGGTCTGCCTGAATGGCTGGTTCATTCAGCGGGCTGGCCGGGTGGGTCGGTCCCGTATGGAGCTGTTTTTGATTTTCATCGATCTGTTCCTGATGACATTGGGCATGGTCGGGCCCAATCCGTTGAGCACCGATTCCCTGCCGCTGGCGATGCAGTACCGATTCGACAACTTCATCTACTTCTTTGTGATCCTCGCCGCCGGGACCATGGCCTATTCCTGGCGTACAGTGATCGCCATTGGCGTCTGGACCACGGGCATGTGGCTGGTGGCGCTGGGGCTTGCGGTCTGGTTTACCCTGCCGACAGCGGGGTTGACTGAGGCGGCCGTTGCAGCCTTTGGGGCTGACAGTGATCTGTTGCAGTTTCTGGATCCCAATGATTTCATGCTGTCGCTTAGGGTGCAGGAAGTCATTGTCTTTCTCATCGTCGCTATCACACTGGGGTTTTCGGTGCGGCGGATGAACACGCTCTTGCTGAGCAATGCCGGGCTGGAACGTGAACGCGCCAATCTGTCTCGCTATTTCTCCCCAAATGTGGTCGAGCAGCTGTCGCAGAATGATGAACCGCTCAAGCAGGTGAAAATTCAGAATGTTGCAGTTCTGTTTATCGATATCATCGGGTTTACTCGGCTTGCTGCGGATCGCGATCCGCATCAGGTTATTGCCCTGCTGCGGGGATTTCACGGTCGGATGGAGCGCGAGGTCTTTCGGCATAACGGGACGCTGGACAAATACCTGGGCGATGGTCTGATGGCGACCTTTGGTACTCCAACGGCAGGGGAGCGCGATGCCAGCAATGCTTTGGACTGTGCTTTGGCAATGCAGGAGTCCCTGACAATCTGGAACCGCGAACGCCGCCGCCAGGGAGAGCCGGAGATCCAGGCCGGAATTGGCATTCATTTCGGCGAGACGCTGCTGGGAGATATCGGTGCCAACCGGCTGGAATATGCGGTTATTGGCACTGCGGTAAATGTAGCTGCCAGGTTGGAAGAGATGACCCGGAGGCTGCAAACCCCCATCGTGATGAGCGACGAGCTGCGTCATCAGGCTCAGCAGGAACAACCCGCCTCCAATCTGGTGAGAGGATTCGACTGCCATCCAGATCAGGAAGTGCGCGGCCTGGATACCGCAATGACGGTCTGGGCCCGGCGCTGATTCTGACGGGTTAAGGTGGTGATTCTGCTTTAAGGTTAGGTGTTTAGCCGATTTATCGCTGGTGAAATGAATTTACTGATCAAATTTTTTTCGTTCAATTTCAAGCGCTTAATGATGACATCTCTGGGTTGCATGGCGCCCATTATGGATTTGGAAAGAGTGCACTGACAGGATGCCTTCGTTGCAGTGCAGCGGGGGGAGACCATCCTTCAGGTCCTTCCCTATCTGCGCCTCCTTGAGGCCCTCGCCAAGGGTCTTTAAAGAACACTGACCATTGGGCTGGTCAGTGTTCTTTTGCCTTTGTGGCCAAAATTTTGGGGATCAAGATTTTGGCATCGGGTTCTTTGCCTTGTTGTAGAGGCTCCAATCCGTGATTTCGGGATAATACATCTGACGCCAGCGTCGCACCCGGGGGTTCATCACTCGGCGCCACAGGGGCGGGATCATCGCAGCAACAGTCATCACCGGGTAGCCATAGGGCAGCTGCGGCGCATCGGCCGTGGTATAATTTTGCAGCAGCGGAAAGCGGCGGTCCGGGCGGTAGTGATGGTCTGAGTGGCGCTGCAGATTGATCAGGAGCCAGTTTGAAGCCTTATGGGCCGCATTCCAGGAATGATGCGGGCGCACATGTTCGTATTTGCCCTCGCCGAGATGTTTGCGGGTCAGCCCATAGTGTTCGACATAGTTCACCAGCTCTAGCTGCCAGATGGCCACCCCGGCCTGTACCAGAAACAGCAGCACCCCGGTCAGCCCCCCCAAGAGCACTGCGAGGGCAAGCATCAGAATCTGCAGCGCCCAATAGCGGAAGAAGGGGTTTTTGGCATGGGTCCAGGGCAGATTCTTTTTCGCCAGCTTCTCGCGCTCTGCCCGAAAGGCAGACTGCCAGCATTGCCGTAGCACACGCGGATAGAAGCGATGAAAGCCTTCGTTGTAATAAGCGGTTACAGGATCGCGTGGCGTACCCACGTAGCGGTGGTGCACCAGCAGGTGTTCCGAGCGGAAATGCGAATAAAGCACCATGGCCAGCAGGAGATCCCCAAGATTGCGCTCCAGGTTGTTCTTTTGGTGCATCAGCTCATGGCTGTAGTTGATGCCGATGGTGCCGGTGACGACTCCCGCGCCAAAGAACACCCCGAACTTTTCCAGCCCCGAAAGGTGACTGGCATCACTGACGAACCAGATCAGCCCAAAGAGGGTGAAAAACTGCAGGGGCACCCAGGCCGTGGTCAGCCGCCGATACCAGATCAAGTCGTCTTCCGGTGTTGTCGGATCGGCGTTTTCCAGATTGAGCCCCAAGAGACCGTCAAGGATGGCAAAAAGATACCAGGTCACCAGTGGCGGCAGCAGGATGACCCCTCCTCCAAAGAAGGCGGCCAGCCACAGGAGCGGCAGCAGCAAAAAGGAGAGCCAGAAGGGGAGGGCGGATTGCCAGCGCGGTAGGGTATCAGCGGCGATCATCGGTTAGACTCCAAAATCAGGGGCCCAGAGCGGGCCTGACGATATGGGCAGAGACTAGGCCTGTTCTATGTGAAACCCAAGAGGTCTGAAGCGCTTACAAAGGTGCAGTTTAGGTGCGGCTTTCCCTGGTGCGGGTTCAGTCCCTAGCCGGGTTGAAATCAGAGCCTTCCCACAGATCAAATGCCTTGCGCATCACGGTTGGCAGATCCTGAGGGCGAAACGCGTGCCGCGACAGCAGCTCCTGCCCGGGGGCAAGATTGTGACCGGCGGGCAGTTCTGCGATTTTTACCTGCAAAATGAGATGGAAATGGGTGAATGTGTGGCGGACCTCTCCGCCCAGATCGCGCCAGTTGGCTTCAAAGGGGGGGCGCGGTGCAGGGGCTTCGTTCCAGTCTGATCCTGGCCAGCCCAGCATGCCTCCCAGCAAGCCCTTGTCGGGGCGGCGCTCCAGCAGCCAGGCGCCATCAACGCTGCGGGCCAGATAGGCCAGCCCCAGCCGCGTGGGTTTGGGCTGTTTTGGGATCTTTTTGGGCAGATCAGGAGCGGTTCCTGCCACCCGTGCCAGACAGGGGGCACGCCAGGGGCAGATGCCGCAGGCGGGGTTTTTGGGGGTGCAGATGGTCGCTCCCAGATCCATCACCGCTTGGGCATAATCCCCGGGGCGCAGTTCTGGCGTCAGGCGCCCGGCGTGATCTTTCAGCACGGGTTTCACCGCAGGCAGCGGATCGTGGACATTATGCAGCCGCGACATGACCCGCTCCACATTACCGTCGAGCACCGTCTCGCGCTGGTCAAAGGCAATGGAGGCCACGGCGGCTGCGGTATAGGGGCCAATGCCGGGCAGCTTCAGCAGGGCCTCATAGGTGTCGGGAAAGTTGCCCTCCAGATCATGTGCCACCATACGGGCGCATTTCAGCAGATTGCGGGCGCGGGCATAATAGCCCAGCCCCGCCCACTCGGCCATCACCTGGGCATCTTCGGCAGCGGCCAGATCCATCACGCTTGGCCAGCGCTGGGTAAAGCGCTGGAAATAATCTGTTACGGCGGCAACCGTGGTCTGTTGCAGCATGACTTCGCTGAGCCAGACCCGATAGGGGTCGGGCTGCACCCCAAGGGCGCGATCTGCCGGGGAAATGCGCCAGGGCATACTGCGGGCATTGCGGTCGTACCAGCCGAGCAGCTCTTGATTCAGCACGGTCTCGTCTGCCACCGCCTGCGGGGTTTTGCCTAAATCACGCATTCTTTACCCCTTGGTGTCGTTGTTTTGATGACCATGCTACGTGCCCCCTTTACAATAGGGGGAGCAGTCAAGCAAAACCAGATTATGGCATTCAGGCGCAGCACCACACGCGGGTTCTCTCGCACCTCCCGGCTCCTGTCGGATCAGATTCGCAAGGCGGGCGAAAGCCGTGGCTTTGCGGTCTCGCGTCTGCTCACCCATTGGGAGGAGATTGCCGGCTCCGATATTGCTGCGATCGCCCGCCCGGTCAAGGTTGGCTATGGGCGCAGTTCCTTTGGTGCCACGCTGACGGTGCTGACCAATGGCGCCAATGCGCCAATGCTGGAGATGCAAAAGGAACGGCTGCGGGAAAAGGTGAACGCGGTCTACGGTTATAATGCCATTTCCAAGGTTTGGATCACCCAGACTGCTCCCACCGGGTTTTCCGATGGCCAGGTAGAATTCAAACACGCCCCCAAGGTGCAAAAGCTCGCCCCGGTTGATCCGCAGGATCAGGCAGAGGCGGCTCAGGCCGCCGAAGGGGTCGAAAACGAAGATCTGCGCGCCGCGCTTGAACGGTTGGGGCGCAATGTGCTGACAAAGAAGAAAACGCAAAGAAAGAGGTATGAATGACCCGTCTTATGTCTGGTGTTTTTGCTGCGGTGGCACTTGCTGCCGGGGCCTATGCCATCACTGGCTACAACAGCCAAACGCGCTTGCCCGATCTGTCCCTGGTTGGGGCCGCCACTGCGCAAGAGGCCGAAGTTGACACCTCGACTATTGTCGAAATGGTTGTCGGAGCTGAAGATGCGCCGGTCACCCTGATCGAATACGCCTCTTACACCTGTGTGCACTGCGCCAACTTCCACAAAGAAGTCTACCCGCAGATCGAGGCAGATTACATCGACACCGGGAAGGTCAAACTGATCTACCGCGAGGTCTATTTTGATCGCTACGGCCTCTGGGCTTCGATGATTGCCCGGTGTGGCGGTCCCGAGAAGTTCTTTGGTATCAGCGATCTGATCTACAAAGGTCAGTCCGACTGGACCCGTGCCGGTGGCGCATCTGAGGTCATCGACGCCCTACGCAAGATCGGCGCTGTGGCCGGGCTGGACAAAGACACGGTTGAAGCCTGCCTGCAGGATGGCGCCAAGGCACAGACTCTGGTCAGCTGGTATCAGGAAAATGCAACAGCGGACGGTGTCGAATCGACTCCTTCATTTGTTTTGAATGGCACCAAGATTGCCAATCAGTCCTATGCAAGTTTCAAAGCTCTGATCGACGCCGAACTCGACGGCTAAGCCTGGTTTGACTGTTTGAGATTGCGAGGGCCCGGGGGAAACTCCGGGCCTTTTTTGTTTGATGCAGTTCCGGATGACTAGGGGGCGGGCGCAACGGTCTTTAGCCGCTCCATGAGGGCCTGATCATCCTTGATATTCAGGCGCACGGGCAGCGTGATGACCTTGTGGCGGAAACTCGCGGGCAGGCGCACAGCGTCCTTTTCGGTGGTGACCAATTGTGCACCACGCAGTTTTGAATCTGCCTCCAGCCGGGTCATCAACGCGGTGGAGAGCGGCTGGTGATCATCCAGAGCTTCGGCGTGGAGGATCCTGGCCCCCAGGCCACGCAGGGTGTCAAAGAACTTTTGCGGGTGGCCGATGCCGGCAAAGGCGAGAACGGGTGTGTCTTTCCAGGGCATGCCAGTCTGTAAGGGCTCAAGTACAGCTTGGACATGGGGCAAGCCCCGCAGGTGACTGCCCCAGAGTTTGATGAACTGTTCCTGGGCCACCGCTGTGCCAATGGACAGAACCAAATCGGCACGGCGCAGGCCTGGCTCCACGGGTTCACGTAGGGGGCCTGCCGGCAGACAGCTGCCATTGCCAAAGCCACGGGCGGCATCCACCACCACAAGCGATAGATCCTTGGTCACGCTGGGGTTTTGGAACCCGTCATCCAGCAGGATAACGCTGGCCCCTGCGGCTTCTGCGGCCTGGGCGCCAGCAGCCCGATCACGGGCCACCCAGACCTCGCCAAAGGCCGCCAGCAACAGGGGTTCGTCTCCGCAATCGCTTGCCCGGTGTTTGCCGGGGTCCACTGCCACGGGCCCCTGCAAGGTGCCGCCATAGCCCCGTGTCACCACATGAGGGTCATGCCCCATGTTCCGCAGGGCCTCCATCAGCCAGATCACGGTTGGAGTCTTGCCGGTGCCCCCGGCATTGAGATTGCCGACGCAGATCACCGGCACAGTGGCCTGATATCCGGGGCTACGCTGTCGCCGGGCGGTGGCCGCGCCGTAGACCCAGCCCAAAGGTGCAAGCAGCAGGCGGCGCAGATCAAAGCTCTGCGGCGGTTTGTTCCAAAACTCAGGAGGTCGCATTTTGATCCTCGCGCAGGTCCAGAATATCCTGAACCCTGTCTATCAATTGATCGGTCATTTCCGCGCCGTCGGTGACGGCGTTCCAGCCGGCCAGTGCCCGTTTGGCGGCCATATCCGGGGCCGATAGGTGAATCACCATCTCGGCCAGCCCCTGAGCATTGTCGACCTGTTTTGTGGCCTTCAGCGCGGCCAGTTGATCGTAGATTGCCCTGTGGTGGCCCTGACCGGGGCCATGCAGCACAACCGATCCCAAGGCAAGGGCATCTAGTGGATTCTGACCCGGCATATCCTGTGCCAGGCTCGACCCCAGCAGGGTAACGGGGGCCAGCCGATACCACAGCCCAAGACTGGCGCTGTCGGTGATCAGAATCTGCGTATAATCATTGAGCTCATCCCCGGCGTCCCAATCGGCGCATTGCAACCCGCTGGCCTGGATGAGATTGCGGGCGCGCCCGCGGCATTCCGGGTCGTCCAGGGCGATGACCAAAAGCATCCTGTGCAGCAGCCGTAGGGCGGTGCGATGGGCCTCAATCAACGCGGGCATTTCTTGTAGCTGGGCCTGGGCGGCCAGCCAGACAGGGCGGCTGCCTAGATCCTGTTGCAAGGCGCCCAAGTCTTCGTGGTTGCACCCCGGTGGCACCGTCGACAGCCGCAGCCGACTGGTCAGTTGGACCTGTTCCACTGACAGCTGGCTGCGCAACAGCTGATTATGTACGGATTTGGAGGGCGTGAAGACCGCTTCAAAACCGCTGAAGATCCGATGGCGCTGATCCGGCAGCCAGCGCAGCCTGCGGGCAGGCAGCTCGCTTTCCAGAATGTCGACCAAAAGGGCAGACACGCCCTGTTCCCGCATCTGTCGCAGCAGTCCCCGGCGCAGGTTGCCGCCCGCCCAGAGACATAGATCCGGCCGCCACTGGCTGAGAAAGGCCCGAGATTCGTTGGTCTGATCTGCGGGCAAGGGGCCGAGCATGTAATCGCAGCCCTCCCCCCCAGGAACCTCCCCCATATCGGCCTCCCAGGTGCACAGAACCACCAGGTCGGGACGCATGGCCTTGAGCCTTTGGCCAATATCACAAAGCGCCATGAGGCGTTCGACATTGGTGGCATGGAGCCAGAGCACTTCGCCTGCTGGGCGCGGTGGAGACATTATTGTCCGAGCCTCGGTCATTCACTGCAGCCTGGTCATGCGCGCGCGCTGGGGCGCATAGGCCATCATTGTCCAGGGATGCCGGGACCTTTGGGGTCCAGCGCCTTGAGCAGCTCTTGGTGGGTGGTCGGGGTTGCCGCAACCACGCCCTCCAGCAGCGGGGTTGGATTGTTGAACTGCAAAGGCGCTTTGAGCCGGTCACTGATTAGGCCGCCAGCTTCGCGCAGGATCAGATCGCCTGCGGCAATGTCCCATTCCCAACTGCGTCGCAGGGTCAGCATGGCGCTGTAGCCGCCATCGGCAACACGGGCCAGCCGATAGGCCAGCGAGGGGCGGTAGCTGCGCTGGAAGGTCGGCGCGGCACCGCCCAGCCAATGCTGTGCATCCAGGTTGGGCTTGGCAGTCAGCACCTTTGCTGCACTCAGCGCCGCAGGCGAGGTCACCGAAATCGGCCTGCCATTGCAAAAGGCGCCGCCCCCTTTGGAGGCGGTATACAGCAGATCGCGTTGTGGCAGGTAAATCACCGCTGCAGTGACTTCGCCCCGTTTGGCCACAGCCAGCGAATGGGCCCAGGTGGCCGAGCCCTCGGCAAAACTGCGGGTGCCATCAATGGGATCGATGATAAAGACGTGGTCCTTACCTAGCCGCGCCTCGTTGTCTTCGCTTTCCTCCGACAGCCAGCCATAGTCGGGCCGCGCCTTTGGCAGCATGTCTTCCAACATGGCATTGACCGCCAGATCGGCTTCGGTCACCGGGCCCTGGCCATCCGGTTTGTCCCAGCGCTGCGCGGTTGGGCCTGAGTATTTCAGCGCGATATCTCCCGCTGCTTTGGCGGCCAGGGTCAGGAGCTTTAGATCTTCAGCTGCCGGCAAGGGTCATTCCTTCGACCAGGAGCGAGGGCACCACCCGAGACAGATAGGTGCGGGCGTCATTTGCCGGGACAAGGGTTTTCAGCATGTCCCGCAGGTTCCCCGCGATCGTGCATTCATTGACCGGATAGGCGATTTCGCCGTTTTCCACCCAATAGCCCGAAGCCCCGCGAGAGTAGTCCCCGGTATTGGGGTTGATGGTCGAGCCGATCAGCGAGGTCACCAGCAGGCCGGTGCCCATCTCTGCGATCAGCTGTTCACGGCTTTGTTGGCCGGGGCTCAGCTCGATGTTCCAGTTTGACGGTGTCGGCACGGTTCCAACACCGCGGGCCGCATTTCCGGTGCTGCTCAGCCCCAGTTTGCGGGCCGAGGCCAGATCCAGGGTCCACCCCGTAAGCACACCGTTTTCAATGATGGCACGGCGCTGGGTGGGCAGGCCTTCGCCGTCAAAGGGGCGCGAACCGGAGATGCGGGCACGATGCGGATCTTCGATCACCGACAGGGCCTGGGGCAGAATCTGTTGGTCCAGGCTTCCCTGCAACCAGGAAGACCCACGGGCGATGGCCGCGCCATTGGCGGCCGAGAGCAGATGGCCGATCAGCGATGAGGAGACGCGTTCATCAAACAGGACCGGGTAGCTGCCGGTCTGCGGCCGCCGGGCATTGAGCCGCGCCACGGCGCGCTCGCCGGCGGTGCGGCCAATTTCCTCGGCGCTGCGCAGATCGTTTTGGAAGGTGCGGGAATCGCCATCGTAATCGCGCTCCATGCCAGATCCAGCGCCCGCAATCCCAGTACAGGACAGGGAGCGCCCGGTGCGCTGATAGCCGCCGGAAAATCCGTTGGAGGTCGCCAGATAGATGGCATGGTGGCCATAGCTGGCCCCAGCAGCCTGCACCTGGCTGATCCCCTCTATGGCGGCGCAGGCGGCCTCGGCCTCCAGCGCATCCTGTTGCAGCGCTTCTGGGGCGGGTTCACCGCTGGGGTCGCAGAGTTCCAACGCCTCGATGTCCCAGTTCTGCGCCAACTGATTAGCGCTGGCCAGGCCGGTATAGGGATCTTCGGGCGCTTCACGGGCCATGGCCACGGCGCGTTCGGCCATGGCCTGCAGGGTTTCCGGGCGACTGTCCGAAGAAGAGACCTGCGCCTGACGCTGACCAATAAAGACCCGCAGCCCGAGATCTGTGCCTTCCGAACGTTCCGCATGTTCCAGTTTGCCTTCGCGCACCTCGATGCTGAGAGAGCTGCCTTCTGTGGCCATAGCATCAACGGCATCGGCGCCGGCGGCCTTGGCGGCATCAATCAGGGCGTGGCAAAGCGCTTGGGGAGACTGGGTCATGGGCACCTACTGAATTTGGATTGCTACAAGAGCTAGCCAGACCCGCGCGCTGCTGCAAGGGTGTGGCACAAAAAAGGGCCGCTCTGGGCGGCCCTGATTGGTCATTTTTTGAGAACAGGCGCCTATTTGATGCGCTGGCCATTGGCGTGGATCTGACCGTCTTTGGAGACCTTGATTTCCGAAGTCAGGGTGTCTTCACCCGCGCCGGGGACGCCAAACATGCCCATCATCATCCGCGCGCCCATGGCATCGCTGTCGCTGACCAGGCCCATTTTGATCAAGTTGTCGATCAGGCCATTGGCACCAACCAATTCGATATTGGCGGAACCATCAGGAGCAGGCATGCCATCAAAGGTGGCCAGATCGGTGTTGTCAAAGGTGAAATCACCGGTTCCGGTCAGCTTGGCGCCAGCTGCAGTGACCAGCAGTTGCTTGATGGTGACGGCGTTGAATTCACCAGGCGTTTGCGTACCACGTTCCATGGCTTTCATCGATTCTGGGTCGAACATGTCAAACAGCAGTTTGCCCTTGCCGGCCAGATCCAGCACAATTGTTGCGGGGTCATGTGGCAGGGCACCGGTTGGATCTACCATGCCCCACAGCATTTCAGGAACGGCAAAGTCACGCAGGGTGATGCCGAGGCCAAAGTCCTGCTCTTCGTCGGACTTGCTAACCGGCATCATCAGTTTAAAGCCGGTTTCCGCCATCGTGAGCGCCAGCGGGAAGGGAATTTCCGACCCCGATACATTGACCGAAATATCCTGTTGGCCGACATCATAGGACAAGCCGTCCTTGCTCATGGTAACACCAAAGTTGCCCCCGGCAGAGCTGCTTTGCATGTCAAAGCTGTCAGAGCCACTCACTGAGATGGCAGCATTGCCGCCAGTGTAGTTGATCATGGCGTCAACGGCCAGGCCAGCCTTGATCAAATCCGCCATCTGCGGGGCGTCCAGGCCAGCTGGAATGGTGCTCACGGCAGAGCCAGTGATGTTCTTAATGCTGCCCTTGATGGTGCCGGCGTCCGACGAATCAGGGTCCTGAAAGGCGATGTCATAGGTGACTTCGGCCATCGATGACTTCTGAGTGTAGCTGCGCTCATCGGCAATCTGCATGACGGTATTGGCGGTGAAATCGCTGATCATCAAGGAGGCTTTCAGTGCCCCCTCCGGCATTTCCTCACCGTCGCCCATGACCTTACCCAATGTCAGGCTGGCCTGGCCCGTGGCATAGTCATAGGTCATAGCCGAGGTGTCACCGGAGACAACCATTGGGCTGCCGTCGTGGGAATAGAGGATCTCTGCCGAGAATTTTTCGCCGTCACCTTCACCGGCAAAGGTCATCGGGAACTCTTTGGGCAGCATCACATTGACGGTGCCATCGCCGTTTTCGATGAACTGAATTTCGGGCATGGTCAGCCCGCCGGTGCCGTCCTGCTCGGGCAGGGGCATGGTCATGGAGATATCGCTGACCGTCAGCACATTGCCGGATTGGCTTTCCGTGCCGGTCACGGTGTACCCGGTTCCGGTCATATAGGCTTTCCAGTCCGACCAGACATCCTGGGCGCTTACATCAGCAAATGCACCTTGGGCGGAGATAATCAGAACCGCAGCAGCGCCCGTGCTGCGCGCGAGGGAAACTGTCATAGGATAACCTTTCTGCATATAGTCAAATACAATGACACCTATGGTCAACCGCATCGTGATGAGGGTCAAGGGGCCAGGGACTGGACCGTTCCCCCTAAGCAGTTTACCACATTTGGAATTAGAGGATTTGGAGATTTAACTGATGGATATCAAGGGCAAAACAGTTGTCATTACTGGGGCGAGTCGGGGCATCGGAGCAGATGCGGCCCGCGTCTTTGCCGAAGCCGGGGCCAATCTGGCCTTGCTAGCAAGGAGCTCGGACAGTCTGGCGGCGCTCTGCGAAGAGATCGGCGGAAACACGCTGGCCTTTGCCTGTGATGTCTCAGATCCCGCAGCGGTGGCCGCAGCCCTGCAACAAACGCACCTGGCATTTGGCAGTCTGGATGTGCTGATCAACAACGCCGGCGTCATCGACCCGATTGCCCGGATCGAAGATGCGGACCCGGCGGCCTGGGGGCAGTTGATGGATGTTAATATCAAGGGCGTTTTCAACGGTATCCACGCGGCACTGCCTTTGATGAAGTCCGGTTCTGGCGGCACCATCATCAATATCGGTTCGGGTGCCGCCTATAATGCGCTCGAAGGCTGGAGCGCCTATTGCGCCTCAAAGGCGGGTGTCTTGATGTTGACCAAGGCTCTGCATCTGGAAGAGGCCGACAATGGCATTCGTGTTCTCAGCCTATCGCCGGGCACCGTGGCCACCGAAATGCAGCGCAAGATCAAGTCCAGCGGCATAAACCCCGTCAGTCAGATCAATTGGAAAGACCATATCCCTGCGGAATGGCCAGCGAAAACCCTGCTGTGGATGTGCGGCCCGGATGCGGATGATTTCCTGGGAGATGAGGTCTCGCTGCGGCTTGATCTGATTCGTCGCCGGGTTGGTCTGATATGATTGATCTGGATATATCCGAAGGCGGTCTGTGGACCGTCACCATCAACCGTCCGGAAAAGGCCAATTCGCTGACCACCGCAATGCTGGAAGAGCTGGTCGATATTGCAACTCGCGCTCAAGCGGCTCGGGGGCTGATCCTCACGGGGGCGGGTGGGGTTTTCAGCGCCGGAGCTGATCTGGATGAAGCCCGCGCCGGTCTGGCGACCTCATCTGTCTGGGAACGCCTGTCGACGGCATTGGCAGCGGTGCCCTGCCTCAAGATTGCGGCGCTCAACGGCACCTTGGCCGGGGGGGCCAATGGTATGGCACTGGCCTGTGATATCCGCCTGGCGGTTTCCGGGGCCAAGTTCTTTTATCCGGTGATGAAACTCGGCTATCTGCCGCAGCCCTCCGATGCGGGGCGCATGCGGGCGCTGATTGGTCCGGCCCGCACCAAGATGATTCTGGCTGGCGGCCAAAAGATTGAAGCCACAGAGGCCTGTGCCTGGGGGCTGGTCGATCGTTTGGTGGAGCCGGAAGAGCTGATGTCGCAGGCGCAGCTTTTGCTGGCTGATTCCCTGGCAGCAAAACCCGAAATTGCTACAGGCATTCTGGAGATGTGCCAGAGGTAAGGTTCCGCCTCAAAGGAGCCTCGCCTTTTGGCGGTATCTTGCGTAGATGCGCCGTCAGAGATGGCCGAGGTGGCGATCAGGAAAGAGGATCAGATGGATCACAAGCAGCTCTGGGACGCGGTGGTGATTGGTGGCGGGCCTGCGGGCCTGATGGCTGCTGGTGAGCTGGCGGCTGCCGGCCACACTGTTCTGCTGGTCGAGGCAAAACCCTCCTTGGGGCGCAAATTCCTGATGGCCGGGAAATCCGGGTTGAACCTGACCAAGGATGAGCCACTGGACCAGCTGCTGGCGCAGTATGGCACCGCGGCACCCGTGCTTGCGCCCATGGTCTCTGCCTTTGATGCGGGGGCAATTCAGGACTGGGCCCGGGGGCTTGGGCAGGCGCTGTTTACAGGCTCTACCGGGCGGGTGTTTCCCAAACAGATGAAAGCCTCGCCTCTGCTGCGCGCCTGGCTCAGCCGATTGGAATCCCAGGGGGTGATCTGGAAGACCCGCTGGCGCTGGACCGGGTGGCAAGGCGCAGATCTGTGTTTTGACACGCCGGAGGGGGCAGAACAAATTCGGACGCGCAGCGCGGTATTGGCGCTGGGCGGCGCCAGCTGGGCGCGGCTGGGCTCTGACGGGGCCTGGAGCGAGATCCTGGCAGGGCAGGGCATTGCGCTGGCGCCTTTCAAACCGTCCAACGCGGGTCTGATGGTCGATTGGTCGCCCCATATGCGGGCCCAGTTCGGTCAGCCTGTAAAAGGGGTGAAATGGCAGGCGGGCCGCAGTGCATCGCGTGGCGAGGCGGTGATTTCTGAACGCGGGCTGGAAGGCGGCGGGCTCTATACTGTCAGTGCAGCTGTGCGCGAGGGCGCAGATCTGCACCTGGATCTGCTGCCGGATCTTGCCGAGTCAGAGGTGGCAAAGCGTCTGGCGCGCCCGCGTGGTAAGGCCAGCTTGACCAATCATTTGCGTCGCAGCCTGAACTTGGGAGCGGCTCGGAGCGCTCTATTGCAGGAATTTGGCCGCCCGCTGCCGCAGGATCCCGGTGGTCTGGCCGCCCTGGTTAAGGCGCTGCCGGTGACGCACGCGGGATTGCGCCCGATGGATGAGGCGATCTCGACTGCGGGTGGCGTAACCTGGCAGGAACTGAACGCGGACCTGATGCTTGAAAAATACCCCGGCCGTTTTTGTGCCGGGGAGATGCTGGACTGGGAAGCCCCAACAGGCGGCTATCTGTTGACCGCCTGTCTGGCCACCGGGCGCTGGGCCGGGCAGGGAGCTGCGCGCTATCTTGCGGCGCAGTCCCCAAAGGCTTAGGCGCTATTTTTTTATCAGCGCCGCAACCCGCTGATGCGCGGGGCGCGCGCGCATGGATTTGCCATAGGCCAGCATCGCCTGATTTTCGACCGGGAACTTGGCACCATAGGCCCAGTTCAGACAATGGGTCAGAACGATATCGGCCAGCGAAAACGCCTCTCCCATCACATAGGGGCCTTTGATCAGCGCCGCGATCTGGTCGAGGTTGCGGTTGAACTCCCATTTCAGGCTGGGTTTTACTTCTGGGACGCGCTGCTCCTTGGGCAGGGCAAAGCTGTGACGCGCCGCTGTCCACAACACGGCATCAAGCTCGTCCAGAAATCGCTGGGTCATGGCATCCTGATGCGCCCGCGCCATTGTGCCCGCAGGCGCCGTCAGCTTTCCGTGTTTGTCCGCCAGATAGGTGAGGATCGCCGTCGAATCGGTGATCACCTCCCCCTCTGCGATCATGGCGGGCACCTTGCCGCTGGCATTGACCTCCCGGATCTCGGGGCTTTGTGGCAGCGCCGGGGTCAACTCGTAGGGCTGACCGAGCTCTTCCAGGGCCCAAAGCACCCGGAAGCTGCGCGACATAGGTGTGCCGATGACGGTATACATGATGATCTCTCCCTTTGATTTCTTGCCGCCAAGATGAAGCCTGAGAAGGGCAGGTCAAGCCCATTGGGGCATAGCAAGAGGGAGGCGCGACGTTAGCGGGAGCGTCCCAGCATCGAGAGACGGATCATGGCGCGCTCCATCAGCGCCAGGGCCGGAGCGGTTTGCCCAGCCGAGCGCAGTGACAGGTCGGTATCTGTCAGGATGGTCAGGGCCCGCTGCAACCGGTCGGCGCCCCAGGCCTGGGCCTGGCGCAGCACCCTGTCGCGGCGTTTGCCGTAGAGAGGCGGCCGCAGCCGCCCAATGCCCTGCGCCGGGCCGCCGGGGTCGGCGGCAACGGAATACAGCGTGCGAAAATGCCGGGTGGCTCCAATACACAGCGTCACCGCATTGGTGCCCTGGGATTGCAACCGGCTGATCAATGGCCCAATTTCGGCGGTGCGCCCTTCGGCCACCACGTTGAGCACATCATCCAGGGCTGCTTCGGTGGACTGTGGGGCGACGGCCTGGATATCCTCCAGCGCCAGGGCGGAGCCGTCGCCATGTTTATAAAGCGACAGCTTCTCCACCATGCGGGAAAAATCTCCAGGGCCGACATCATTGGCGATATCTGTCAGCGCCGACATGCTGTCAGCGGGTACATCCCGAATCGCGGCTTGGCTCAGAATGCGCTCGATCTCGGCACGTGAGGGCGGATCGTCATAGATCCCGGTGGCATAGGCGTTTGAATGGGTTTCAAACCCCTTGCGCAGCTTTGAGGTGGCTTTGAGCTGGCCCGCAGTGACGATGATCTGCGCGTCTCCCGGTTGCCATTCCTCAAGGGCGGCGAGGATTGCGGGGGCTGCGGTGTCATTGGCCTCTTCCACAAAGACGGCGCGGGCGCCGGGGAAAAAGCCAACGGCTTTGACCGCATCCAAAAGCTGCGCTGGATCCTTGCGCAGATCCGAGCCGGGCATCCGGGTGAGGCGCATTTCCTCATCCGCGCCGGGGCCCAGCAGGGCGGCCAGCATCTGCTGGCGTTTCAGCGCCACCCGCATGGCATCTGCGCCATAGATCAACAGCCCGGTTTTGGAAGGATCGGGCTTGGCGCAATAGGCCTCGGTGTCGCGCGGCGAAAGCTTCATTCGGCGGCTGAGGTGGCCAGATCCGCTGTCGCCAGCAGCCGTGCGGCGATTTGATCCGCAAGGATACGCATCAGACGCTCAAAAGCGTCGCGTTCACCAGCCAGGGTTTCTACGGTGGATCCGGTGGCGGAATAACCGGTGAAACTGGTCTCGCTGCCACTGGCCAGCACCACACCATCTGATTGACGGACCAGGCTATAACCGGCGGCACCAATGATGGAATAGCGGGTGATCGAATTATCCGCAGTGATGGCCTGGCCCTCTTGGCGGGTCGAAAGGGTCAGGTCCAGCTTGTAGGGGCCATTGCTGCTCCGCCCCAGACGCTGCTCCAAATCCCGGACCAGGAAATAGGCATTTTGGTCGCCACTGGCATCCGGCAGATCAGGACGGGCAATATCCACCGCGCCATAGAGCGCATGGCCGCTGCCGCCCGGCGCATGCACCGGGGTAAAGCCACAGGCGCTGACCGCCAAAGAGGCGGCCAGCGTGAGGATCAGCAGAGGCTGTTTAAGCAACGACATTTACGATACGACCCGGCACCACGATTACCTTCTTTGGGGCGCCGCCATTCAGCGCCTTTTGCACAGCTTCATGCGCCAGCGCGATTTTTTCAACCTCATCCTTGGCCAGATCCTTTGCCACGGTGATTTCGCCGCGGCGTTTGCCATTGATCTGGATCGGCAGAGTGACAGAGGCCTCGACCAGCATAGCCTCATCCGCGATGGGCCAGGGGGCTGTAGTGATCAGGCCTTCACCGCCCTGATGGTTCCAGATGTCTTCGGCCAGATGCGGCACCATCGGTGACATCAGCTGCGCCAGAGTCATGATGGCCTGCTTTTGCGCAGCCTGCCCTGCTTTGGATTTTGCCAGGGTATTGGTAAAGCCATAAAGCCGCGCGATGGCAGCGTTAAAGCCAAAGCTTTCAACGCCTAGGGTCACATCACGGATGGTTTTATGCATCTCGCGCAGCAGTTCCTCGTCGCCCTGGCCTGCGGCGCCGGGCGCCATCTCGCCGATCTTGTCACAGAGGTTCCAGACCCGGTTGAGGTGCTTATAGGCGGCCTCGGCCCCGGAGGCGGTCCATTCCACGTCCCGTTCGGGGGGCGAATCGGACAGCACAAACCAGCGCGCGGTATCGGCACCATAGGAGGAGATGATCGAGAGCGGATTGACCACGTTGTTTTTGGACTTCGACATTTTTGCCGAAGGGATGGTTTTAACCGCTGCGCCGCCCTCTTTGAGGAAGGCCTGACCGTCACGCAGCTCTACCTCTTCGGGGTAGTGATAGACCGGGCGACCAGTGTCATCTTCGCTTTGATAGATCGCATGGGTCACCATGCCCTGGGTGAACAGTGCGTCAAAGGGCTCTTCGCAGCCGTCGGGCAAGTGGCCGCAGATCTTCATCGCCCGCGAGAAGAAGCGGGCATAGAGCAGGTGCAGAATCGCATGTTCCACACCACCGATATACTGATCCACATTCATCCAGTATTCAGCCTCGGGCAGAATCGTCGGTGTTTTGGCATGTGGCGCGGTAAAGCGGCTGAAATACCAGGATGAGTCCACAAAGGTATCCATGGTGTCGGTTTCGCGCTGGGCCGGTTTGCCACAGCTCGGGCAGGCGCAGTTGCGCCAGCTGGGGTGACGATCCAGTGGATTACCCGGCACTGAGAAATCAATCGCCTTGCCGTCTTCGTCATAGGGCAGGGCGATGGGCAGGTTCTCTTTCTTTTCCGGCACCACGCCGCAGTCTTCGCAGTGCACAACCGGAATCGGACAACCCCAGTACCGCTGGCGGGACAGGCCCCAGTCGCGCAGACGATACTTGGTGACGCCTTCGCCCCAACCTGCCTTTTCAGCAAAATCAACGGTGGTATTGATCGCCTCTTCGCCGGTGGTCTCGGTGAGGCCAGCAAAGTGATCGACCCAGCGGACCTTTTCCGATTTAGCCGGAACCAGGGCTTCATTCGCCACAGGAGCGGCGTCATCCAGTGCGTAAAAGGCGTTCAGCACCGGCAGGTCATATTTGCGGCAGAAATCCAGGTCACGCTGGTCATGCGCCGGGCAGGCAAAAATGGCGCCGGTGCCGTAATCCATCAGGATGAAATTGGCGATCCAGACGGGCAGTTCCCAATCCGGGTTCAGCGGGTGTTTGACGCGAATGCCAGTGTCATAACCCAGTTTCTCGGCAGTCTCGATGGCCTCTTCAGTGGTGCCACCCTTGCGGCATTCCGCAACAAATGTAGCCACTTCAGGTGATTTGGCTTCGAGCTCTTTGGCAATTGGGTGATCTGGCGAGATACCCACAAAAGAGGCACCCATCAGAGTGTCGGGGCGGGTGGTGTAGACATCAATCGGGGCACCGCCATCGCAGCGTTCAAACCCGAATTGCAGCCCGCGCGATTTGCCGATCCAGTTTTCCTGCATCAGGCGCACCTTGGCAGGCCAGTTCTCCAGCCCGTCCAGGGCCGAGAGCAGCTCTTCGGAATAGTCGGAGATCTTAAAGAACCATTGGGTCAGCTCGCGCCGCTCCACCAGCGCGCCAGAGCGCCAGCCGCGACCGCCTTCGACCTGTTCATTGGCCAGAACGGTCATGTCTACGGGATCCCAGTTGACGACGGCGTTTTTGCGGTAGACCAGGCCTTTTTCCAGGAAATCCAGGAACAGCGCCTGCTGCTGGCCGTAGTAGTCTTCATCGCAGGTGGCAAATTCACGCGACCAGTCCAGCGACAGGCCCAGGGGCTTCATCTGGTCCTTCATCGCTTCAATATTGGCGTAGGTCCAATCCTTGGGATGGCCGCCGCTGGCCATGGCGGCATTTTCGGCGGGCATGCCAAAGGCGTCCCAGCCCATGGGGTGCAAAACGTTGTGCCCGGTGGCCATTTTGTAGCGCGCCACCACGTCGCCCATGGTGTAGTTGCGCACATGGCCCATGTGCAGTTTACCCGATGGGTAAGGGAACATCTCGAGCACGTAGTATTTTTCTTTGCCAGGCGTGCGCTTGGCTTCAAAAATCCCGGCCTCATCCCAGGCTTTTTGCCATTTTTCTTCGATTTTAGTGGCAGCGTAGCGCGACATCACGACAGGTCCTTTAAGAATGAAAACGCCGGGTGGTGACCCGGCGCCTGTAATACTGTTGTTTTGATCTCTGTTCCAGAGCTTCGTCGCTGGGCGTCAGAGGTTCTTGTCATTGATGCGCAGCTGACGGGCGCGCGATAGGATGGCGTCTTCAACCGCGCGGGTGGTCGAGGCGTTAACGGGGCGCCCACCTTTGGTCTGCAGCGATACGTTCAACGAACGCGCGTCCAGGGCTGGGTCCTTGATATGCACGGTGGCACGATAGGCGCGACCACTGCCGGGAGGGGTGCCGTAACCCGTCACGATGACGCCGGTGAAAGGATCAACCGACTGCACTGGCAGGAACTCCAGAACATCAAGGGAGGCATTCCACAGGTAGCGGTTGACCTGAACTTTTTGATCCGGTGTTCCGCCGAAGAGATCCCAAAAGGAGGATTTATTGCTTCGGGAGGCCTCGATGTCGTCGTTAAATTCTTCGGGGCTGTTTGCGATCTTGGGGGCTGAGCCGGTGCTGCCGCCACAGGCCGATACGCCCAGGCACAGGGTCCCAACCAAGGCTGTCTGAATTATCTTGTGCAGTGTCATCTTCGCTCCCGGCGCCAGTATCTTGCGAAACTCCTACCGTATCGACGGGCAGCGGAGCAAGGGGTTTAGCACCTGCAGGCAGCTTCCTGCGAATCGTGCGGCGGGACAGTTATATATAGGCCACAACCCATTGCAGGCAGGAACAGCTAGGGACAGGCGGGCTCGGCGTCGGCTGCAAAGATGCGCCATTGTTAAGGAATTAACGGGATTCAGACTGCGAAGTCGGGAGCGAGGCATAAGACTGTGGCAAAGCTGCACCATCCTGCAGGGCAATGCTGGCTGGCGGATGGGGCACTCTTGCCAAAACGGGGGTGAAAAAGCGAAACCCCTTGTCATACCCACACCGGATTCCCCGGTTTGGGCATCAGAATTGAAAACCGAGGGAAAAATCGATGAAAAAGGTTCTCTTCGCGACTACCGCGCTGATCGCCACTGCTTCCGTAGCAGCTGCCGACGTTCGTATGTCCGGCTACGGCCGTTTCGGCCTGGACTATAACTCCGCAAACAAACTGGTTGCTGGCGTTTCCGACACCAACATCACCAGCCGTCTGCGTCTGCAGTTCGACATGACCACCGAAACTGACAGCGGCATCGGCTTCAACGCTCGCTTCCGTCTGCAGTCCGAAAGCCGTGATGGCCTCGTGAACGGTGGTTCGAACCCCGGCACCACCACTGGTTCCACAACCGGCACAACCGCAGCCAACGGCGCCCGCTTTGGCGTGACCTACGGCGGCCTGGCTGTCAACGTTGGCAACATCATCGGTGCTGTTGAAAACGCACCTGGCCTGTACACCACCGGTACTCGTTCCGCTGGCACCGGCATCGACGGCATGGGCTTCCACTCCCTGGCCATCAAAGGCGCTGCTTGGGATGCATATTCCTCCGGCGGCAACGGTTCCAACGGCATCGAAGCTCTGTACTCCGTTGGCGGTTTCACCGGCCACGTTTCCTACAGCCAGCGTAACGGCGGCACCGTTCTGGGTACCGCTGGCGGCGAAGACCGTACCGGCATCATGGTTACATACTCCTTCTCGGACTACTATGTAACTGCTGCTGCTCAGTCCTCTTCGGTTGCTGCAAACGACATCACCTTTGTTGCTGCTGGCGGTGACTTCGGTGCCTTCGGTGCACGTATCGCCTACGGTGAAACCGACTCCGACGAGTCGATCACTCTGGAAGGCAACATGGACATCGGCGCAGCGTCGAACATCCTGGTTTGGGTTAACTCCAACGACGCGCCTACTTCGGTTTCGACCACCAAGAGCGACGGCGGCCGTGACGGCACCTCCTTCGGCATCAACTACCAGTACGACCTGGGTGGCGGCGCTACCTTCGTTGCTGGCTATGTTGACGAAGCAGATGACGACAACCAGTTCCAGGCTGGTGTATACTTCAGCTTCTAAGCTGAACTACGCTTAGCGTGAATTGGGGGCGGGCTCTTTACAGAGCTCGCCCTTTTCGTTTGGCTCTTAACATTTGCTGCCAAACAGTGTTGATCTGGCGTAAAAACCGGAGAATGCAAAATGTCGCTGCAAGAAATCAAAAACCGTATTACAGTGGCAGAGGCTGCTGCTGATCGACCCACGGGATCAGTGACCCTGATCGCGGTCTCCAAAGTTCAGCCAAACGACCGGGTCGCTGAAGTGCTGGAAGAGGGACAGCGCTGCTTTGGTGAAAATCGCGTCCAGGAAGCGATGGGCAAATGGCCCGATTTTGCTCAGAGGTTCACAGGGTTGGACCTGCATCTGATTGGCCCGTTGCAGACCAATAAGGCGCGTCAGGCGATGGAGCTGTTCAACGCAATCCACACCCTGGATCGTCCCAAGCTGGCCAAGACCCTGGCGCGGCTGGCGCAGGACCTGGGCAAATGCCCCGACCTGTTCATCCAGGTCAACACCGGGGCCGAGCCACAAAAGGCTGGTATCCTCCCGGCAGAGGCGGATGGGTTTATCGCCGAATGCCGCGCTTTGGATCTGCCAATCAAGGGTCTGATGTGTATCCCGCCGGTTTCAGAAGAGGCGGTCGATCATTTCAGGCAACTGGGGGAAATGGCCGTTCGAAATGGATTGCAAGGTCTCTCCATGGGGATGAGTGGTGACTTTGAAACTGCTATCGCCCATGGTGCTACCCATGTCCGGGTTGGTTCCGCCATTTTTGGGGCCAGGGCCTATGGGCAAGTGAGCTAGACCTTAACAAGTGCGAGACGCGTAACGATGAAGAAAGCCATTCTGATACTGACTCTCCTGATGGGCGCAACGGGCGTTCAGGCCGGGGAGCTTTCGCTGAAATTTTCCTCTTGGGGTAATATTCCGAGCTGCACCACTGGCAACCCGAACAAGGTGGGAAACCCTGCCTTTGTGCTCAGGGGCCTGCCTGAGGGGACCACTTCGGTGCAATTTCGTCTCAAGGATCTGAATGTCCCCAGCTATAACCACGGCGGCAGCAAGCGGATCGCAATGTCTGGCGATGGGACCGTTCCTGCGGGCAGCTTCACTTACAAAAGCCCCTGTCCCCCGAGTGGGGTTCATACCTATGAATGGACGGTGACAGCGCGCAAGGGCGGCAAGGTTCTGGCGCGGGCCACAGCGCAGCGCCGCTATCCTGAATAATTATACCAGATTGGGGACAATAACCCGGCTGCCCGGCACCACGCGGGCGGCCAGCCAATGCAGATCGCTGCGGTCAAAGGCGATGCAGCCTTCGGTCGGATATCCTGGGCGGCGCCATTGATGGATGAAAATGGCAGAGCCCCGGCCTGGCACGGCATCCGGCCAGTTCCAATCCAGTATCAGCACCAGATCATAGAGCGGGTCTGACCGCCGCAGGCGCTCGTGGCTATAGCCGTAGGGCGCGGTGACCTGGGTGTTGTACTGGCTGTCCCGCCCGTCATCCGACCACAGGTCACGGGGACCGATTGGCTGGGCCCAGGCATTGGGCGGTGCGATGCGATCAGGGCGATAGAGCATTCCGACGATATGATGCACGCCGGTGGGGGTTGCCCCGTCGCCTTCGCGCTTGTGATCCGAGATCCCGCCCTTGCCGATACTGCAGGGCAACAGGCGCCCGGCAAAGCGCAGACCTTGCCTGGTCAGCACCAGATCCGCGGCAGAATAGGGCTGGCGGCTCACAGCATATGTCCGGATTTGGCGGCCTTGGTGGCCAGATACTGTGCGTTGAAAGCGTTTTCTCCGACCTTCAGTTCGACCCGTTCTGCGACCTTGATGCCGGTTTTTTCCATCATCGCAATCTTATTGGGGTTATTTGTCAGCAGCCGCACCTGCGAAAAGCCCAGCTCTTTCAGAATTGCAGAGCCCAGCCGGAAATCCCGCTCGTCGTCTTCGAATCCTAGGCGGTGATTGGCCTCGACCGTGTCAAACCCTTGATCCTGCAGCGAATAGGCGCGCATCTTATTGGCGAGCCCAATGCCGCGGCCCTCTTGGTTGAGATAGAGCAGAACGCCACTGCCCTGCGCCCCCATCTGACCCAGGGCCGCATTGAGCTGCGGGCCGCAGTCACATTTGAGCGAGCCCAGCACATCGCCGGTGAAACAGGCCGAATGCAGTCGCGCCAGAACCGGCTTGCTGCGATCGGGGCGACCAATCTCGATGGCATAGTGTTCTTCGGCACCATCTTCGGGCCGGAAGATATGCAGACGTCCGGCTTCAGCGGCCTGTATCGGCAGCCGGGCAGCGGCAACCGCATGCAGGGGCGAGCTTTGGCTCATCAGGGGCTCGGCGGCTGCCTGCGGGAGCAGGGTAAGCCCATGATCGGCGGCAAATTGAGCGCCTGCGCCCTGCAGTGGCACCAGAAGGGCCGCAGGAAGAAGACGTGCCGATTTGGCCAGAGCGATGGCGAGGCGATGCAGCGCGGCGCTGCCTTCGCGGGCACTGATCAGCGGGCCCTTCATTGGCGCTTTGAGATCATCCGCCGGGTCGGCCAGCGCCTGAATCCAGCTCAGGGTCGCACTGTCGGGCAGGCAGATGCGGGCGGTATCTCCGTCATAGGCGCGGGCTTTAAGCGTCTCGGCCCGCCGCGCGGTCAGAGCCAGGGTGACCTCCCCCAGAGCCAACATGTCTTCGAACCTCTGCTGCGACAGGCTCTCGGCGGCAATGGCGAGGGCAGCCTGACCCTCCTCGATGAGGACAACGGGGAGGCCCATGCGCAGATCCACGCGTGCGCGGGCCAGCAGTTCGATCATGGAGGGCATCAGGCTCATGCAGCAGATCCAGCGGTTGGTACACTATAACGGACCTTTCCTAGGCCCAATTTCGACAGAAGTGAAACAAATCCTTTGCTGCGGACACGACGGCGTGAGGCTTTTGCAGCATATCTTGTCCTTTGCATGAGGGAGGCGCATCTGTCAGTCATGAAACAGGAGACTGAAGGCAGGAGAGTACGGACATGGCGCAACTGAAAAAGATTCTACTTGTGGACGACGACGAGGACCTGCGCGAGGCCCTGAGCGAACAGCTGGTGATGACCGAAGACTTTGATGTCTTTGAGGCTGAAAATGGCCAGGGCGCCATGGAGCGCGTCAAAGAGGGTTTGTATGATCTGGTGATCCTGGATGTGGGCCTGCCGGACACGGATGGGCGCGAGCTGTGCCGTCTGATGCGCAAGCAGGGCGTCAAGGCGCCGATCCTGATGCTGACCGGCCATGACAGCGATTCCGATACCATTCTGGGTTTGGATGCCGGCGCAAATGACTATGTCTCCAAACCTTTCAAATTTCCGGTGCTCCTGGCGCGTATCCGAGCCCAGCTGCGCCAGCATGAACAATCAGAAGACGCGGTATTTGTCCTTGGGCCCTATACCTTTAAGCCCTCGATGAAGATGCTGATGACCGAGGATGATCGCAAGATCCGTCTCACCGAGAAAGAGACCAACATCCTCAAGTTCCTTTATCGCTCAACCGATGGCGTGGTGGCGCGCGATGTGCTGCTGCACGAGGTCTGGGGCTATAACGCGGGGGTCACCACCCATACCCTGGAAACCCATATCTATCGTCTGCGTCAGAAGATCGAGCCCGATCCCTCCAATGCCCGTATTCTGGTGACAGAGTCCGGTGGCTATCGCCTGATCAGCTAGGGTGCCAATATTGACATAGGTCAAAGACGCATTTTTGAGGCACCTTTATATCTGTTCGTATCCCGCGCATGTCCGGGTCATGACATGCACCTCCCTGTTGGACTAGGCCGGGCTTCGCGCCCGGCCCTTTTTTGTTTGGGATCAGCTTTGCAGCAGGCGCAGGCGGCTTTCAAATTCACCGCGATCGACGTAACAGCCATGCAGGTACCTGAATCCAGTCTGCGGGTCAAAGGCATCGCGTCCATGCAGGACGCGGCGGTTGTCAAACACCACCATCTCGCCGCCTTTGAGTTTTAGTGTGACCAGATAATCGGCGCTGCGGGTCATGATCATGAACTGACGATAGGCGCGGTAATAACGGGTCATCAGATCGGGCGTGAGGTCGAGGATATCGGCCAGATGCGCATTAAAGCAGATTTCGATGATCTGGCCCTCTTCGTCCAGATTGATGACCTTTTTGCGATTGCGAATATCGGTGTCCTGATCGTGGAACCGGAACGGGATCGAGACCGTGGACAAAAGCGCAAAGGCCTCGGCGTCTGTTGCACGCAGATCCTCCGCAATGGCGTAGCCGTCACAGAACAGCGAGCCGCCGCCGGTTGCTTCGTTCGCCAGGCAGTGCAGGAACTGAAATCCGGGGGGCAATTCCTGGTTGGTCAGATCGGTGTGCAACGGCAGGGCAATCGGGGTATAGGCCAAATTATTTGGGTTTGGCTTGGACTGGACCTCGAATGTCACCCCAAAGTTGGTTTCCCGTAGAAAGCCGATGCGGCGGGCGACATCCATCCCGGCTGCGGTGCTATCAGCAAGCCCTTCCACAATGGAGAGCCCGTATTTTTGGGTCTGGACCAGCCAGTCTTGCAGTGCCTGATCCGAGGCCAGGATTTCATCCGCCTTGGCGCGGGGAATGCCATCGGCGCCCAGATCCCGGCGCCAGTGTAGAAACCCGGTGCGCGCCGGGTCGTTGGCCGCCCGGCCGGGGCGGTGGCCGCTAAGCCAGCCGAACTCAAACCGTGTTATGGTGTCGTCGCCCTGCCACCAGATGGTCAAGGTCTGGCTGTCGGTCTCGATCTTTTCCGGAGTGATGTCGAGCGGAATGGCGGTAAGGTCGGTGATGCGCTCTTGGGTCTGCGGGTGGAAACCGGCGGGATCGTTGTCGCGCAGCCAGATATAGGGGAAATCGGCACTGCTGCCATCGGCAAAGGTGATGTGAACAAGGGCGTCGTCAGAACGCAGGGTGGCATTGGCCATGGATAGGCCTCCATAAAAAAGCATGCGTGCGGGCATGGTGGGCAGGTCTGTAGCGGAATAGCGGTCGAGCCCTTTGGCTCAGACAGATCCAACCGGGGGTGGCCACCAGTCATAGGCTTTTTTATAGGGATGCCCTGGGCGTTGCCCGAGGACGGAGGAGCGTGGCACTGCGCGAGGCCTCTTATGTGAAGGGTCGTTTAGGCAGCTTTGGAAAATCATGTGAAAAAATGCAAGCAAATTTCACAATGCACCCACATCTGGTTCAGAAAATGGTGAATCTTTGATTTTCCAGTCTAGAGGTTCCCCTTCTGTTCATGCATGCTCCGGGCAACCCATCTAGGAAGAGAGACACAGTATGGCCTTTACCCTTGCCACTTGGAACATCAACTCTGTCCGCCTGCGCGAAGGTCTGGTGCAGAAACTTATGCAGGAGGAAGGCCCGGATGTGCTGTGCCTGCAGGAGTGCAAAAGCCCGGTGGACCTGATCCCAACCGAGGGCTTTGCCGCGCTAGGGTATCGCTACATGGTGGCGCGCGGGCAAAAGGGCTACAACGGCGTCGCCATTCTGTCGAAATTGCCGATTGAGGAGGCTGGGGCTGAGGATTTTGCCGATCTGGGCCATGCGCGCCATATCGCGGGGCGGCTGGAAAATGGCGTCACGGTGCACAACTTCTATGTGCCGGCCGGGGGGGATAAACCCGACCGCGAGATAAATGAGAAATTTGGCCAAAAGCTGGATTACCTCAGTGAGATGCGGGATTGGTTCAAGTCTGAGCGCCCGGAGAAGTCCATCCTGGTAGGGGATCTGAATATCGCGCCACGCGAAGATGATGTCTGGGATCACAAGAAGATGTTGAAAATTGTCAGCCACACGCCAGTGGAGGTGGATCTGCTGGCAGAGGTGCAGGAGGTTGGCGGTTGGGCGGATGTGACCCGGGCAGATATCCCCGAGGGGCTGCTGTATAGCTGGTGGAGCTACCGGGCCAAGGATTGGGACGCAGCTGACAAGGGGCGCCGCCTGGATCATGTCTGGGCTACTGGGGATATTCGCCAGGCGGCACATTCCAGCCGGGTTCTGCGCGCCGCGCGGGGTTGGGAAAAACCCAGTGACCATGCGCCGGTTTTTGCGACTTTTGATCTGTAAGCCTGCTTGAAGGGCAGGGGGAGCTCCCGCCCGTTGTTTGGGCATCATAGAGGCCCGCCTCCCGTTGGGCCCGCCTCCCGTTGGGCCCGGCGCCGCGCTGACGCGCGGCGCGGTTGCGCCTTTTTGCGGTCTCGTGTGATGTGCTTTGGGCCATCAGAAATGCGAAGAGGGGAAGGCTGTGGCGAACTCCTCTCTTGGTTTCTGTGCTTCAGGGCTCCATATAGGGGCCAAGCTTCAAACGGAGAAAATTGAGACAATGGATATTATTGGCGGAGCGGGCACCGCGGCCCCCGCAGGTGATTTGATCAAGGACGTCGGTGAGGCGACCTTTATGCAGGATGTGGTTGAGGCCTCGATGCAGGCGCCGGTGATTGTTGACTTCTGGGCGCCCTGGTGTGGCCCCTGCAAGACCCTGGGCCCGGCTTTGGAAGCGGTTGTGACTAAAGCCAAAGGTGCGGTGACCATGGCTAAGGTCAATGTGGATGAAAACCAGCGCCTAGCACAGGCTCTGGCGCAGCAGGGGCTGCCGCTGCAATCAATCCCAACCGTTGTCGCCTTTGTCGAGGGGCGCCCCATTGATATGTTCCAGGGCAATGTCCCGCCAAGTGAGATCGAAGCCTTTGTGAATAAGGCGATCGAGGCGGGCGGTGGCAGCGCCGATGGTGGTTTGGCCGAAGCGTTGGAGGTGGCCGAGCAAATGCTGGCGGATGGTGATCACAGCGATGCGGCACAGACCTTTGCCGCGATCATCGGCGAAGATGATAAGAGTGCTGCAGCCTATGGGGGGCTGGCGCGGGCGCATATTGCGCTGGGCGATCTGGACCAGGCCGAAGCAGTTTTGAATGGGGCTCCAGCAGAGATTTCGGATGCGGCTGAGATCGATGCGGCGCGGGCCCAAATTGAACTGGCGCGACAAGCGGAAAGCGCTGGCCCGGTTGCAGACCTGGCCGCCAAAGTCGCGGCCAGCCCGGAGGATCTTGAAGCGCGGTTTGAACTGGCGCAGGCCCTGCATGCCGCTGGCGATGCCGAGGCTGCCGTGGTTGAACTCTTGGAACTGTTCCGTCGTGATCGTGAGTGGAACGATGGCGCTGCCAAGGCGCAGCTCTTTACCATCTTTGATGCGTTGCAGCCAAATGATCCGGTGGTTTTGAATGGGCGTCGCAAGCTGAGCTCATTGATATTTGCCTAAACGGGGCTCTGCCCTACAGTAGTAGGATGTTTCATATCGCAGGTCTGCCAGACACTCTTGCTGTCTTCCCACTGCCCAGGGCAATTCTATTGCCCCGGGCCAGGTTGCCGCTGCATATCTTTGAACCCCGCTATTTGCAGATGTTTGAGGATGTTTTGAAGACGCCGGAGCGCCTGATCGGCATGATTCAACCCTGCGCGACCTCGCCGGGGGAAGACGCGCTGCAGGCGGTTGGCTGTGCTGGGCGGATTACGCAATTCTCCGAGACCGAGGACGGGCGCTATCTGGTCACTCTGTCGGGCCTGTCCCGGTTTCGCGTTCTGGGGGAGGTCACAGGCTTTAGCCCCTATCGGCGCTGTGATGTGAGCTGGACGGGTTTTGACCGGGATCTTACCAGTGCCGGCGAGGTGGATCCCGCGTTTGATCGCGCCGGTTTTCTGGCCTTGCTGGAGCGATTTCTGACGACGCAGGGATTGTCGACGGATTGGGGCTCATTGAAAGAGGCCGAGGATGAACTGTTGATCAATTCGCTGTCCATGATGCTGGAGTTTGATCCGGAAGACAAACAGGCCTTGCTAGAGGCCCCTTGTCTTGCCAAAAGGCGCGAAACGCTGGTGACATTAATCGAGTTTGGCCTGAGAGGCGGCGCACAGGAGGATATCTTGCAATGAGTGATGCAAAACCGGTGAGCTTTGATCGCCGCATGCTGGAGGCGCTGGTCTGTCCACAAACCCAAGGCACGCTGGAGTATGATGCCGAGGCGCAGGAGCTGCGGTCCAAGGCGGCCAATCTGGCTTTTCCAATCCGCAATGGTATTCCTGTCATGCTTGTCGATGAAGCGCGGGTGATCGACTAGGTTTCCCAGGTAGCTCTCTACGGGCTTTCCCGGCTCTCTCTTGCTATCCGTGCCGCCGATGTGTTGGCAGTGCCGCCAGAGAGGTGCTGAGGAGTGTATGCTCTGGGCTTTCTGGCAAAACTGCCTGTCGCTCTGCTTGGCAAAGGGGGGCTCCCGCCCCCGCAGGGGCCCCTTGGCGGCCTTGGGCCCGGCGCTGTGCTGACGCACAGCGCGCAGCCAGCTCTCTAATGTGGTGGCCCAGCGCGGGCGCGGGCGACAGGTCGGGGGTGTTGGATTTCCCTTTTAGCGTTGAGGAGTCAGCATACTAAAGCGGTGATCGGTGCAGCGCCTTGCCAAAGGCAAGGCGCTCGGCCCAACCAGATCACAACACCTCTGGTGTTGATGGCATGGGCGGGAGCCGCTTTTTTAGCGTTGCATAAAGAGCGTCAAATAGGGTCTCCCTTGAGCAGGCGTGGCAAATCGCCGGTCAGCCCGGCGGCCTCTCGCATGAAGCCCCGCCGGAGGCCGGGCAGGCTGTTTACCATACCCATGCCAAGGTCGCGCCCGATTCTCAGCAGCGGGTTGTCGTTGGAGAACAGTTTGTTGACCAGATCTGTGCTGGCCACCAGTGTCGCCGTATCAAAGCGGCGCCATTGTTGATAACGCTCCAGAACCAGTGAGGAGCCGACATCTTCACCGCGGCGTTTGGCGAGGGTTAGCACTTCGGCCAAGGCACCCACATCGCGCAGACCAGCATTCAGCCCCTGTCCGGCAATCGGGTGCATGCCATGGGCGGCATCCCCAATCAGCGACATGCGCGTGCCAATGAAACTGTTGGCGATGGTCAGGTTGAGCGGATAGGTGAAACGCTTGCCCGCGAGGGAGATCTCGCCAAGGAAATCCCCAAATCGTGGTTTGAGCGCGGCAATGTACTCGGCATCATCCAGACCATGGATGGCTTCGGCCATTGCGGTCTTCTCGCTCCAGACGATGGAGCAACGGTTGCCCGGCAGCGGCAGGATGGCCAGCGGGCCGGGCTCCATAAAGAATTGATGCGCGATGCCATGGTGCGGGTTTTCATGATCAATGGCGCAGACCAGCGCGGTCTGGCCGTAGTCCCAGCCGCTCCGGGTGATCCCGGCGCGGGCTGCGGTGCCGCTCTTGCGCCCGTCTGCGCCGACCAAAATACCACCTCGCAGGGTTTCGCCATTCTCCAGGGTTAGAGTCACTCCGGTCTGATCCGCCTCCTGGGCCACAACGCGGGCCTCGTTGAGCTGGGTGATACCCGGCTCACCCTTCAGAGCCCGCAGCAGAGCGCGGCGCAGATAGCGGTCTTCCAGCATATAGCCCATCGGGCCTTCTTCGATCTCGCGGTGGTCGAAATGCAGGAAAAACGGCGATGCGCCCTCACCGGCATGGCCATCGCTGGCTTTGATTTCCAGCATGGGTTGGGCCTGTTCGGCGACCATTGGCCAGATACCAATCTGATCCAGCAGGCGCTGCGAGGCCAGGGCCAGAGCATAGCCCCGCCCATCAAAATCTTCATCCTCAAACCCGCCCCTGGGCAGGGCGTCGACAATGGTGACGCTATGGCCCGTCTGCGCCAGAGCCAAAGCCAGGGCTGGGCCATTCAGCCCCCCCCCTACGATCAGAATATCGGATGTGTTTTTCATGCCCGCACTATGCGCCGATTAGCGGAATTGTCCATGCCGGTTGCGTGCAATTCGGCGAATCTCAGCCGCTGCATCCTGCTGATTATTGGCTTCGGGATTGTGCGTTTTGGGGTAGGAGGCTACCGTCCTGAAAAACCGAGGGGAGAGATGACGATGCAGGACTGGCTAAAGATGAGTGCCGCAGATCTGGGACGGGGAATTGCAGCGCAGGAGATTGATCCGGTTGCCCTGACGCAGCGCTTTCTGGACGCCATCGACAGTCACCCCCATCGCGATCGTATCTATAGCGAAGTAACCCGTGAGCGTGCTCTGGCCGAGGCTGATGCCGCTGCACAGAGGGCGCAGATGGGGCTGCGACGCTCGCCATTGGACGGGGTGCCGATCAGCTGGAAGGACTTGTTTGATTCGGCGGGCAGCGCGACTGAGTCAGGATCGGATCTGTTAAAGGGTCGGGTGCCAGAGCAGGATGCACTGGTTCTGGAGACCGCCACAGCCATGGGCAGTGTATGCCTGGGCAAGACCCACATGAGCGAGCTGGCCTTTTCCGGACTTGGGCTCAATCCGGTGAAAGCCACACCGCCCTGCATCAATGACGAATCGGCGGTTCCGGGCGGCTCCTCCTCTGGGGCGGCGGCTTCGGTGGCTTTTGATCTGGCGGCCGGGGCGATTGGCTCTGACACGGGCGGATCGGTGCGCATTCCCTCGGCCTGGAATGATCTGGTGGGGCTAAAAACCACCTCTGGCCGGATCAGCCTCGAAGGGGTGGTGCCGCTGTGCCTCAAGTTCGACACCATCGGTCCGCTGGTGCGCTCGGTCGAGGATGCGGGCCTGTTCCTGGGGCTGCTGGAGGGCACATCGGGGCCAGATCTGCGCGGCGACACCAGCCTCAAGGGGCGTCGCTTTGCCGACCTGCAGACCATAGCGCAGGAGGATTTGGATCCCCTGGTCGCTCAAAGCTATGCCGATGCTCTGCAAAAGCTGCGCGCCGCTGGAGCCGAGATTGTGCCGCTGGAGGTGCCAGAGCTCGCGGAGGCCATGGCACTGAGTGCGATTCTGTTCACCACCGAGGCCTATGGGCTGTGGAAAGAGGTGATCGAAGCCAACCCGGAGGTGATGTTCAACAAGATCCTCGAACGCTTCCGCTCGGGCGCAAATTTTTCCGGTGCGGATTATGTTGCTGCATGGGGCAGGCTCGAAAACTGCCGCATGGCCTGGGATCAGGTCACTGCGGGCTTTGATGGGGTGTTGTCCCCCAGCTGCCCAATCCTGCCGCCAAATCTGAACCGCCTGCTGCAAGAAGAGGACTACTATGTGCAGGCCAACCTACTGACCCTACGCAACACCCGTATCGGCAATCTGATGGGAACCTGTGGGTTGAGCCTGCCTACCGGCACGCCCAGCTGTGGCCTGCAGGTGCTGGGCCAGCCCGATTGCGAAGAGGCCCTGTTGCGGGTTGGCATCGGCCTCGAAGCGGCTCTGGCGGCTGATTGAGCTTGGGCTGCGGGTTGTGCTGCGCGAGAAAAGGGGGGTGGGTTCTTCGCAGTAGTCTGGCTGGAATGCCACAGAAATGCCCTGCGCCGCATACTGCGGCTGGACGCATCGGTTCATGCTCTGTAATTTGATTGCAAACGGGGCGTTAATGATCCCGAACTTGAGGCACAGCTATGAATTTCCCTGAGCGGTTTGCGAACCTGCCAGCCTATGCGTTTCCGCGACTGCGGGCGCTTTTGGACCATCACACGCCGGGCGGCGACGTGGTGCATATGACCATTGGCGAGCCAAAACACCAGTTTCCCCAATGGGTGACGGATGTCATCGTTGAGAATGCAGCCGGTTTTAACAGCTATCCGGCCAATGACGGCTCGGACGAGCTGCGCGGCGCCATGGCGGGGTGGATTGCCAGCCGTTACGGCGTCACCATGGATCCGGCAACCCAGATCATGGCGCTGAACGGCACCCGCGAGGGGCTTTATAACGCTGCCATGGCGCTGTGCCCTGAGACCAAGGCGGGCACAAAGCCAGCGATCCTAATCCCGAACCCCTTTTATCAGGTCTATATGGTGGCCAGCCTGTCTGTCGCTGCAGAGCCAGTCTTCCTTTCGGCGACTGCGGCGACCGATCATCTGCCAGACTATGAAAGCCTGCCGGAGGAGCTGCTCAAGCGCACGGCCATTGCCTATATCTGCTCGCCTGCCAACCCTCAGGGGGCGGTCGCGGATCGGGCCTATTGGCAGCGGCTGATTGCTCTGGCAGAAAAACATGATTTCTGCATCTTTGCCGATGAATGCTACAGTGAGATCTACCGTGATGAAGCTCCGACCGGGGCGCTTACCGTGGCGCAGGAAATGGGGGCGGACCCGGAACGGTTGGTGCTGTTCAATTCGCTCTCCAAACGTTCCAACCTGCCAGGGCTGCGCTCTGGGGTGATTGCCTCTGGCCCGGAAAACATCAAACGGCTCAAGCAGCTGCGCGCCTATTCCGGTGCGCCCTTGCCGGGCCCCTTGCAGGCTGCTGCCGCAAAGGTCTGGGCGGATGAGGCCCATGTGGTGGAAAATCGGGCGCTCTATGTCGAGAAGTACAAAATCGCGGATGAGGTTTTTGCCGGGCTCGCAGGTTACGTCTCGCCCCAGGCCGGATTCTTCTTGTGGCTGCCCGTGCCCGATGGCGAGGCCGCTGCCCTGAAGCTCTGGCAGGAGACCGGCGTGCGGGTCCTGCCCGGTGCCTATCTGGCGCAGGGCAACGGCGCGGAGAATCCCGGCGCTGGCTATATTCGGGTGGCCCTGGTGGCTGCGCCCGAGGTGACACGGGAGGCGCTGACCAAACTGCGGCGCTGTCTGTACGACAATTGAACGACTGCGATGGCTCCCTGCTGGGTGGGGGGCCTTGCCAATACAAAATGACCGGTGATCCGATCCTGTGGTAAAACAGGACACATCGGCAACAATGAACCGAGGTAGGCATGGCATTTCAAACCCGCAGCAGGGATCCCCTGCTTGACAGTTCGATGCAGGCGGCGATCGAAAAGCGCGGCAAGGAGCTGATTGGGATCTTCCTGATCGGGCTTGGTCTTCTTGTGGCAGCAATGGTCGGCTCTTATACGCCGGATGACCCCAATTGGATGGTCTCTACCGATGCTGCGGTACAGAACTGGCTGGGCCGCCCCGGTGCGTCGATCGCGGCGCCTTTGTTCATGATAGTGGGCTGGGCTGCCTGGAGCCTCGCGTTGATGCCCCTGGCCTGGGGACTGCGGTTCCTGCTTCACAGTGGAGAAGATCGGGTTCTGGGCCGCATCATCTTTGCGCCGGTTCTGCTGGCCGTGGCCTCGGTCTATGCCGCGACACTGGTGCCCGGTGCCGCATGGAAGATAACCCATAGTTTTGGTCTGGGTGGACTGTTTGGCGATACTGTCATGGGCGCCTTGCTGACGCTGTTGCCGGTGAGCTCCCATTTTGCGGTCAAGCTGATGTCGCTGTTGATGGCGGTTGGAATGCTGGCTTTGGGTGTTTTTGTTGCTGGCTTCAGCCGGGCCGAGATTGCTCGGGCTGGCCGTTATCTGACGCTGGGATTTGTGTTGATCTATGGCGGTATTGCCAGCCTGCTGGGGCGCGGGGCAACCAGCGGCTTTCGGGCTGCATTGACCCTGCGTGACCAGCGCCGCGCTGCCAGATTGCAAGCCGAAGAAGACGCCTGGATGGCCGATGATGATGGCGCGCAGATGTTCGAAAGCTATCCACAAGAGGAGAGCGAAGAGCTCGTCGCTGGCGAAGATGATTATCCGGGCGAAAAGCCCGAAAAAGCTGGGTTGTTTTCGCGTGTGCCCGGCCTGATGCGCCGGTCAGACCCTGTCGAGATCCCCGAACAGATGCCTGAACCAGAACTGGTAGAAACGGCCCAGGCCGGGGAAACAGTGCTGTCAGGCGACGCGCGTATTTCAGAAAAGATCGCCAGCGCAGTCCGTATCCGTCGGGCCGCTGGCCTGGCCCCGGACCACGACCCGGATTTGCCACTGACCAAGGGGCGTGGCAAGCGGGCAGAGCCATTGCTGTTTAATCCCAACGTGGCCGCAGGCGATTTGCCGCCAGAGCCACCACTGACCGCCAGCAGCACCATTCCGGCCGCGCCGCAAACCGCCGCCTCTGTGCCTGGCTTTGTACCATCGGCCCCCGATTTGCAGCCCGTGCTCACACAGGACGCGGCACCTGTGTCGAACAGCCCAGCTCCAGAGCCCGCCGCTGAACTTGGTTCGGAGATGGCCTCGGAACTGGCGCCTGAATTGGCCCCGGACCGGGTCGCCTCGGAAGCCTTGCCTGCAGGTCGGGTGATCAACCGTGAATTTGGCGCCGCGCCAAAGCCCGCAGCCGCGCAACAGGTTCCGGAGCCAGGGGCGTTTGAACTGCCCGTTGCGACACCGCGCAAGGCGGTTGTCGAGCAGCCTCAACGCAAACCGGTGCAACCCTCTACGCGGGCCAAGGCCGAGGCCCAGCCTGTCCTGGCTTTTGAAGAAAATGCCGCTGATTTTGAGCTGCCGCCGCTGTCGTTGCTCAGCCATCCAAACGGGGTTGAGCGCCACCACCTGAGCGATGAAGCCCTGGAAGAAAACGCCCGGATGCTGGAAGTGGTGCTGGATGACTATGGCGTCAAAGGCGAGATCGTCTCGGTCCGTCCCGGTCCCGTTGTCACCATGTATGAGCTGGAACCTGCGCCCGGCCTCAAGGCCAGCCGGGTGATCGGTCTTTCCGATGATATTGCGCGCTCGATGTCGGCGCTGTCGGCGCGGGTCTCTACCGTGCCAGGCCGGACGGTCATTGGTATTGAGCTGCCCAATGAAAAACGTGAGATGGTGAATTTCCGAGAGATCCTGTCCAGCCGCGACTATGGTGATGGCACGCAGAACTTGCCCCTGGCGCTGGGCAAGGACATTGGCGGCTCCTCTATGGTAGCCGATCTGGCCAAGATGCCGCATTTGCTGATTGCCGGGACCACGGGATCGGGTAAATCGGTGGCGATCAACACCATGATCCTGTCGCTGCTTTACAAGCTGTCGCCCGAAGAGTGCCGCCTGATTATGATCGACCCCAAGATGCTGGAGCTGTCCGTCTATGACGGTATTCCGCATCTGTTGTCGCCGGTTGTGACCGACCCCAAAAAGGCGGTTGTAGCCCTGAAGTGGGTGGTGGGCGAAATGGAAGATCGCTACCGCAAGATGTCCAAGATGGGTGTGCGCAACATCGCAGGATACAATGGCCGGGTCAAAGAAGCCCTGGCGAAGGGCGAGATGTTCAGCCGCACGGTGCAGACCGGCTTTGATGATGACACTGGAGAGCCGGTGTTCGAGACGGATGAATTCGCCCCTGAGGCGCTGCCGTATATCGTTGTCATCGTTGATGAGATGGCCGATCTGATGATGGTGGCAGGCAAAGAGATCGAGGCCTGTATCCAGCGTCTGGCACAGATGGCGCGGGCCTCTGGTATTCACCTGATCATGGCCACCCAGCGCCCCTCGGTGGATGTGATCACCGGCACCATCAAAGCCAACTTCCCGACCCGGATTTCCTTCCAGGTGACCTCCAAGATCGACAGCCGCACCATCCTGGGCGAAATGGGCGCTGAGCAGCTCCTCGGGATGGGCGACATGCTTTATATGGCGGGCGGTGCCAAGATCACCCGTTGCCACGGGCCCTTCGTGTCGGATGAAGAGGTCGAAGAAGTCGTCAACCATCTCAAGCAGTTTGGTCCACCCAGCTATATGAGCGGCGTTGTGGATGGCCCGGATGACGAAAAGGCCGATAATATCGACGCGGTTCTGGGGCTGAATACGGGTGGCAACACCAATGGGGAGGATGCGCTCTATGATTCCGCAGTGCAGATCGTGATCAAGGATCGTAAATGCTCCACCTCCTATATCCAGCGTAAACTGGCCATTGGCTACAACAAGGCCGCCCGCCTTGTTGAGCAGATGGAGGACGAAGGCCTGGTTTCGCCGGCCAACCATGTGGGCAAACGGGAAATCCTGGTGCCTGAGCAGCAATAGCTTGCGCAAGAAATCGCGGGGGCCGGGTCAGAAATGATCCGGCCTCTTTTCATTTCTACGGCAAGGCTTATCTAGATCTTATGAAACAAATTCTGTCTGCTATCGCGCTGAGCTGTTGCGCCGTTGTTTTCTCCTCTGCCGCCTGGGCCGGGGAGAAGCTGAGCCTGAACGAAATCTCTGGCTACCTGAACGGGATGAAGACCGCGACGGCAAGTTTCACTCAGATCAACGATGATGGCACCCTGACCACTGGCAAGCTTTACCTGCATCGTCCGGGCCGGATGCGGTTTGAATATGAGGGCACAGGCGGTGGCACCGTGGTGGCCGGTGCCGGGGCCGTGCGCATTCACGACCCCAAATCGAATCAACCGCCCGAGACCTTCCCGCTGAAGCGCACGCCGCTGTCGATCATCCTGGCCAAACAGGTGGATCTGGGGCGCGCCAATATGGTGGTGGGCCACGGTTTTGACGGCACCTCGACCGTGGTGCGAGCCCAGGATCCTGAAAATCCCGATTACGGCAGCCTTGAGCTGATGTTCACGGGCGAGCCAGTGGAGCTGCGCAAATGGGTGGTGCACGACGGCGCTGGGGGCAAGACCACGGTTATCCTTGGGGCGCTGGAGACCGGCATGCGCCTGCCCTCGACCCTGTTCAGCGCAGGCGGTGGCGGCAATTCACCATAGCTGGCAACGCGGGCGAGGCCGGGTGCCCCGCAGTGGATCTCCCGCCTTTTGATGGCAAAGGGATGCCGACCAACAGCGACCGCGGCTAGGACGCGAGCAAAATTCTGAACTCCAATGTCTCACGCCCACCAAGCGCTTTGTCGGCGGTATAGGATCTTATCAACGTGCCACCTGCCTTTTCGATGACCCGCACCGAGGCAGGATTATCGGGGCTGGTGGTGATCTGAACGTGCTGCAAACCAACCGCTCTTGCCTCTGGCAGAATTGCAACTAGCGCGGCAGTCGCCAGCCCTTCCTTTTGTCTCCATGGCACCACAGCGTATCCGATGTGACCAGAGCAGGTCGGCGGCAGCTCCTCTGTTCCTGGCTTCCAACGCAACCCTATGTGGCCGCAAAACTCATCCTGCCATATCCAGCGGCGTATACTCGGCAGTCGCGGTACCTGTGAGCCATCCGGCAGAGTAATGGGTCCGGCCTTTGCGGTTGGATCATCAAGATTTGAAACAAATGATTCAGCGTCGGTTTCTATGCTGGTGATCTGTTCCTGTGCTGCCTCGGATCGCAGGTTGTCCGGGGACCAGCCCATTTGCAGAGCTGATACATAGGCGGAAATCTCGCGGATGCTTGGTTTGAGCAATCTCATCAAAAATGTCTCACTAGAAATTCTTTGCAAACCAGACATTCATGCAATTCAGGGTAGTAGTAAATAAGCGCAAAGCAGCCATGGCGTGAGGGCGATGGCCTGGGTCTTGTACTGGATTCCTGCTCAGGCGGCTACCGCGCACGGCGGCAGGTGGCGAGCTGGGCCTGGTACATCTGCGAGCGGGCCTCGACCTTGCTGGCAACGCGCAGCAGCCAAGTTTTGGCTTTGTAGGTGCCGCGGGCATAGCCGGTGTGGCCATCGTGATAGGCCAGATACTGGTTGCGCGCGTCATACAATTGGATGCCGTTCTTCTCGAGGCTTTTGTTCATATACCAGCCCATGAAATCGGTGGCATCCTCGATCCGGTCGCGTTTGGCGCGGCGCCGTCCGGTGTCGCGTTTGTAATCCTCCCAGGTGCCATCCAGAGCCTGGCCATAGCCATAGGCGCTGGATTGCCGCCCCATAGGGATCACCCCCAGCAGGTATTTATGCGGGGTGCGGGCATTGCCGCGGAATTTGCTTTCCTGATGGATGGTGGCCATCTGCACATGGATGGGCACGCCCCAGCGGCGCTCGGTAGCGCGGAAGGCCTTCAGGTATTGGGGCCGCTCCTTGATGATACTACACGCATTGTCCAGGTTGCGTGGTGGCGTATTGGGGCCACCACCGCAGGATGCGACGACCAGAAGAAGGGCGAGTGCGACGATGATTCTGCTCATTGCCTCTGCCTATGTTTATATTTTTTTGCCAGTCTAGCGAATTTTGACAAAAGAGAAAATCACAAATCAATCAAGAGTGACAGCAGCAGCGGCAGGGCGGCGACGGAGATCAGGGTCGAGACCACCACAAGCCCCGCGACTGCTTCTGCCTTTGCGCCGAACTTTTCGGCCAAGAGATAGGAGGTGACAGCGACAGGTGTGGCCAGTTGCAGCACCAAGACGCCAAAGGCGATCTCATCCAGGCCAAAGGCTAGTCCCAGCCCCCAGCCGATGGAGACACTGGCACAGAGTTTGGCCAGAGAGAGCAGGATGGCAAGGCCAGTCTTTCCCGGTGTCAGCCGGGCGATGGCAACGCCGAGGGTGATCAGCATCATCGGGATCGCCATCTGGCCGATCAGATCCAGCGCATTGGTCAGAAACTTTGGTGTTTGCCAGTCCTGCCAGAGTAACAGCGCGCCAAGCAAAGTCGCCCAGACCATCGGTTCCCGCAGCGCCTTGCCAGCGCCGCCCTTGCCCGCCACCAAAGACAGGCCGAGAGTGAAGGATAAGACGGCGGAAACCGAAAGCATAACAACGGCGTAGCTCAGGCCAGCCTCGCCAAAGGCAAAAAGCGCGAGGGGGATGCCGAGGTTGCCGGTATTGCCAAAAATGAACGGTGCCAGATAGGTTTGCCGGTTCAAACGGCCTGTCTTGATCAGCAGGGCGCCGACCAGGGCGAGCAGCAAATGGCCCAGAATGGCCGCGATGACAAAGACCCCAAGCGCGCTCTTGTCCAGCTCGGTTTTCATCAAGGCGGTGAAGATCAGCGCCGGGACTGCCAGGGTCATCGCCAGGCGGGTGACAAACTGGATGCGGTATTCAAATCCTAGTTTCACCCAAGCAAAACCAACCCCTGCGAGCAGGAAAACCGGGGCAGTGATCTCGAGCACTGTCAAAGCCAGGTTCACAGACTGTTTCCTTTAAATTTTGCCTCAAGAGTTGGACATCTGCCAGCGTTTTGCGCTAGGAACAAGTCACGGAGACAGTCTGCCAATGCTAAGAACACGCGCGAAATACAATCTGGGCCAGGTCGTCCGTCACAGGAAACACCCGTTCCGCGGCGTTGTTTTTGACGTGGATCCCAAATTCGCAAACACCGAGGAATGGTATGAATCCATTCCCGAAGACAGCCGTCCGGTGAAAAACCAGCCGTTTTATCATCTATTGGCTGAAAATGATCAGACCTATTACGTGGCCTATGTGTCCGAGCAGAATCTGGTTGCGGATTATTCCGGGGAACCGATCAGCCATCCGGATCTGCCAGAGATGTTTGACCAGTTTGATGGCGCGGCCTATGCCCTGCAGTATCAGCTGAACTGATCTGTCTAAAACCGGGCGCAGGTTCTAGCGTCCCTTTCCCGACCTCATCTGTTGTGGCTCTATCAGGGTGGGGCTCCCGCCCACTGTTTCAGACCTGGCTGCGCCAGCCTGACAGGCGTTGGGCCCGGCGCCGGACCTTTGGCCCGGCGCGGTTGCGCAAAAGAGATAGGGGCTGTCCCTTTGGCGAGTCTAATAGCCGAGGGCGCAGCCATCCTTGCGTGGATCGCTTCCTCCTTCGAGCAGCCCGTCAGAATGGATCTTAATGGCCTGAGCGCCGCCAATGGCTGTTGTTGGGATCTGAACCTGATGGCCGAGATCGCTCAACTCCTGGCGCACCTGATCGCTATACCCGCTTTCAACGTTGAGAATTCCTGCATCTGAAAAGCAGCGTGGGCTGTCGATCGCGGCCTGCGGCTCCATGCCAAAATCCTGCAGGTTGGAGACAAAGCGGGCATGGCCATTGGGCTGATAGGCGCCGCCCATGACACCAAAGGGCATCAGGACGCGCCCCTCTTGGCGCAGCATACCGGGAATGATGGTATGCATGGGGCGTTTGCCACCGGCGAGCTCGTTTGGATGGCCCTGTTGCAGGGTGAAACCAGCACCACGGTTTTGCAGCAGGATGCCGAATTTCTCGGAGGCGAGGCCGGAGCCAAAGCCATGGAAGATCGAATAGATCAGCGAGACAGCCATCTGATCCTTGTCCACCACGGTGATGTAAATTGTGTCCTTATGCACCGCCTCTGTCAGAGGGGCGGCAGCAGCCATGGCGCGTTTGGGATCAATCAGGGCGGCAAGGCGGCTGGCTGTTTCGGGGGCCAGCATATGATCTAGCCGTTGCATATGCGCGGGGTCGGCGAGGAAGCGGTTGCGGGCATCATAGGCCAGCTTCGCGGCCTCGGCCTCGATATGGGCGCGCTGACTGCCCAGCGGATCCATCGCGGCAATATCAAAATGGGACAGGATGTTGAGCATCAAAAGCGCGGTTGCGCCCTGGCCATTTGGTGGATGCTCAACCAGATCAAGCCCCTTGTAGGGAGCGGCAATGGGGGCCACCCGATCGCAAACCGCCGCGGCAAAATCCTCGACCTGATGGGTGCCACCAGCTGCCTGCAGGGTGGCGACCATGTCTTCGGCGATCTCGCCGGTGTAAAAGGCGTCGCGGCCATCCCGGGAAATGCGACGCAGCACTTCGGCTTGACCGGGAGCGCGAAAGATCTGGCCAACCTCCGGGGGCTTGCCGTCAAAGAGGTAAGCGCCACGCGCTGTGCCCTGCAGAGTGCCCGCGTCCTTGGCCCAGTCAAAGGCCACACGCGGCGCAACCGGAACCCCGGTTTCGGCATAATGGATGGCGGGGGCCAGCAGGGCATCCAGCCCCAGTTTGCCCTCGGTTTCGGCCAGATGGCAGAAGGTTTCAATCGCAGTGGGAATGGTGACGGCATCGGCGCTGCCCAGGGGCACGGCGGTGAGCCCTTGATCGCGCAGGGCCTGCGCGCTGCTCCCTGCCGGCGCCCGCCCGGATCCATTCACGGCCTGGATGTCAGGGCTGCCACCGCGCGAGAAAAGCACAAAGCAATCGCCCCCAATCCCGGTCATCTGAGGCTCGCAAATACCAAGAAGAACCGCCCCGGCAATCGCGGCATCCATGGCGTTCCCCCCCCGTTTCAACACGTCAATTGCTGCCCCTGCAGCCAGCGGGTGAGAGGTCGCGCAAAGCCCATTCTGTGCAAAGACGGCTGAACGCCCGGGGGATTGAAAGTCGCGCATTGTTCACTCCTGTTGGGTTGCCCGGCACGGTAGTGACCCTGGTTGAAATGACAATAAGATTTTCTGGCTTTGCTTGGGGGCGGCCCAGGAAAGCTTGCGCAGAACAAAGGGTATACGGAAGAGTGCAGTGTCCCTGGCGTCGCACGATCGGTGGGGGCTTAGATGTCCGACGCCAGGAGAAGCTATCTCAGCTACGCGTTAAGGAATACTAGAAGCTCAAGGAAAAAGTGCGTTGGAAATGTGGCGCTATTGCGGCGCCAACTTTGCTGGGGATGGTTGGGAGCAGCCGCTTGGATCGACACATGATCCTGGGGCATTGCGTCAGCTTTGTGTGCCAGGCATCTCAAAGAACAGCGAGAGAAGGTTGCTGTCAGCCTGTCTTTCGTATTGCAGACGGCAGGTTAGTTCGCGGATGAGATGCCAGCCAAATCCCCCTTCCGGCAGGGTTTCCAAGGGGCCACTGATATCTGCGGGCAAGCCGGCAGGCAACTCGCCCTTGGGCAGCGGTGGGCCGGTATCGCTAATGCTAATTTGCAGAATGTTTGGTGACAGATTGCAACGAATCGATATCTCGCCATCTGTTCTGTCAGCATAGGCATGCTCGACGATATTGTTCACCGCTTCTGCCAGGGCTATTTGCACATCACCAGCCCGGTCGACAGGCAGTTCAATGTCGCGCAACCCTTCCATGACCGCTGTGATACAGGATCTGGCGCTTTGTTCTGTTGCTTTGAACGAACAGGCAAAAGTCTCAGTCATTCACTTCTCACTTCCCGCCTTCTTGCGGTACGCTGGACAGAACTCAGGTCTTGTTTGCACTCACGGCGTCATTGAGAGAGTCATAAAGGGTGAAAATTGTATCCATGCGGGTCAGGCGGAACACTTTTTCAACCATCGGCGTGGGACCGGCCAGATCCAGGCGACGATCCCTCCCCAATTGCTTCATGGCCGCGACAATGGCCCCAAGACCACTGGAGTCGATGAATTGAACCAGTGACAGATCCAGAATGACGCGTGCGGGACCGCTTTCGGTCTCAGAGCGCATATCTTCTTTGAATTGAATAGCCATGGCTGCATCAATGCGGTCCGCATTTACGGTTACAATCTGTGCACCATCAGCTTCTGTACTTGTCAGGCTCATAATGATCCCCCGGGAAGTTGTCTCAACGTATTTATACCAGTCTAGACCTTAAACCTTAGCATTCGGTATGTTTATTGGCGACGATTGGAGGAATATCTGATGAAAAATGTTGTGATTGCCGGCGCAGCCCGCACCCCGATGGGCGGATTTCAGGGCGCCTTTGGGGCCATGCCTGCTGCCGAACTTGGTGGCGTTGCCATTAAGGCCGCGCTCGAGGGGGCCGGCGCCAAGACAGTGGATGAGGTTCTGATGGGCTGTGTCCTGCCAGCAGGCCAGGGGCAGGCTCCAGCCCGCCAGGCAGGCTTTGCAGCGGGCTTAGGCGAAGAGGTTCCGGCAACCACCCTGAACAAGATGTGCGGCTCAGGCATGAAGGCGGCGATGATCGCCTACGATCAAATCGCTTTGGGGCAAAGTGATACGGTTGTTGCCGGCGGGATGGAAAGCATGACCAATGCGCCCTATCTGCTGCCCAACCAACGCGGCGGCGCCCGGATCGGACATGGCCAGGTCATGGACCATATGTTCCTGGATGGTCTGGAAGACGCCTACGACAAGGGCCGCCTGATGGGCACCTTTGCCGAGGACTGTGCGGAACACTATCAGTTTACCCGCGAGGCGCAGGATGAATATGCGCTGAAATCCCTGTCCAACGCTTTGGCAGCACAGGAAAGTGGCGCCTTTGAAGGTGAAATTGCCAGTGTCACTGTCAAGACACGCAAGGGCGAAACCACCAATGCCGCGGATGAACAGCCCGGCAGCGCCCGCCCCGAAAAAATCCCCACACTGAAACCTGCCTTCCGCAAGGGGGGCACAGTAACAGCGGCCAATGCTTCTTCCATTTCAGATGGGGCTGCGGCCCTGGTTCTGGCCTCGGAAGAGGCTGCTGCGGCCCAGGGGCTGACGCTGCGCGCCCGTGTCTTAGGCCATGCCAGCCATGCCCAGGCGCCAGGTTGGTTCACCACTGCCCCCGTTCCGGCGGCAAAAAAGCTACTGGATCAGATCGGTTGGCAGGTGGAAGATGTCGATCTGTGGGAAGTGAATGAGGCCTTCGCCGTGGTGCCTATGGCCTTCATGCATGAGATGGGCATCAGCCGCGACAAGGTCAATGTGAACGGCGGCGCCTGTGCGCTGGGCCATCCCATTGGAGCCTCTGGCGCCCGGATCATGGTGACCCTGCTCAATGCCCTGGAAAAGCGTGGACTGAAACGCGGTGTCGCCGCGATCTGCATCGGCGGCGGCGAAGGCACGGCCATCGCCATCGAATTGGTCTGATTTCATTTGGCCAAAAATATCCTCAGGGGTGAATTGACCCCTAGGGTCAAGAGGGGGCAGAAAGCCCCCTCTATCGGTTTCAAAGGACAGAACCATGGCTGTGGATTACGACACCCTCTCCAAAACAATTTTGGCCCTGACTGAAGGGGAGGACGACATCGTCGCTTTGATGGCCACTGTGGTCTGTGAGCTGCATCACAGTGACGCTCGTTTTGATTGGACCGGTTTTTATCGCGTTGTTGGGCCTGAGCTACTGAAAATCGGCCCCTACCAGGGGGGGCATGGCTGTCTGAAAATTCCCTTTTCTCGCGGTGTTTGCGGCGCTGCTGCGCGTACAGGCCAGGCGCAATTGGTGGCGGATGTGGAGGCATTCCCCGATCATATCGCCTGCGCTTCTTCTACCCGATCCGAACTGGTGCTTCCGGTTTGGGGCCCGGCGGATCAGCTGATTGCGGTTCTGGATATTGACAGTGATCAACCGGATGCCTTTACGCCTGAAGATCAGCATCAGTTGACTGCGATTTTGCACCAGGTCTTTGGCGGCTAGTAAGGTCGACCAGGTCAGGAAGGGGCTTTGCCCCTCGGCCCCTGGCCTCACCCCAGAATATTTTTGGAAAGATGAAAAGCAACCGCAGACTGGGCGGGTTGGGCTTGTGGCAGCTCGGTTGGTTCTTTGTGTGAAAAAAACCTTGAAAATTTCACCATCCTGACCCATCGTGAAAAAGTAGGTTAAAATTTCACGTGAGCTTAGCGGATGGAGATGACAGGCGTGACCAATCAGGCCCCACAACCGGCAACCCTGGGAGCGGATATCCGGGCCCTGCGCAAGGCGCGGGGGCTGACCTTGACGGATGTTGCTGGCATGTTGGACAAGTCAGTTGGCTGGCTGAGCCAGGTAGAACGGGACCTGTCGGAGCCGTCGATTTCGGACCTGCGGCAATTGGCCCAGTGCCTGGGGGTGCCGATGTCGATGCTCTTTGCACATTCCGGGGTGCCGGCAGATGAGCATGGCTATATCGTCCGGGCCGGATCGCGGCGCCCAATGGGGTCGGGGGAAGAAGGGTTGATCGAAGAGCTCTTGTCGCCGGATCTAACGGACGACTTTGAAATGGTGCATTCCACCTTTCAGCCCCGTTCAAAAATGCAAAAACCTGCGGATCGCCCGACACAGGAGGTCGGCTATATGATTTCGGGGCACCTGGATCTCATGATCGACGACAGGGCCTTTACGGTTGGGCCTGGTGACAGTTTCCGCATCAAGCATCAGCCCTACCAATGGGCGAACCCCTATGATGAACCGGCCGTCGCGGTCTGGGTCATCGCGCCGCCGGTGTATTGAACCATGTCTTTTGAAGCCTGGACCATATTCGTGCTGTTCTGGGTGGTTATTGTGACCACGCCGGGGCCGAATGCGGTGAATTGTATCTCCAATGGGATGTCTCTGGGCTTCGCCAAGGCGATGCTTGGGGTTCTGGCGATTCTGACACAGGCGAGTCTGTTTTTGCTGCTGTCGGCCCTGGGGGTAACGGCGCTGATTGCGGCCTCTCCGACAGGGTTCTTCATTGCCAAGCTGATCGGAGCCGGGTTTCTGATCTATCTCGGAGTGCGGGGCTGGCTCAATGCCACGCGACCCGCGCCTGCTGCTGAGCGTCCGGCCCGCCATGTCTATTTTCATGCTCTGGCGGTGGCCACGATCAACCCCAAGAGCGTGGCGGGATACCTTGCTGCTTTTTCGCAATTTGTGCAGCCCGATGTGCCGATTTGGAGCCAGATGGGGGTGATCATGCCGACCGCCTTGGTGATCACTACGCTCAGCTACACCGGCTTTACCCTCCTCGGCGTGTTGATGGGGCGGGCGGCGCTAGCGGCGGTGTTCAATACCTGGATTCGCCGCGTGATGGCGCTGTGTTTCATTGTCTATGGAGTTCTGCTGGGCGTCAGCAGTGGTCCGCAATTGGAGGGCGTGGAATGATCAAAGGCAGCTGTCTGTGTGGGAATATCCAATTTCAAACCGCTGCCGCGCCGCAGGGGGCTTCGATGTGCCATTGCGGTCAATGTCGCAAGCAATCGGGGGGCATCTGGTCCTCGGCCTACGTCAAAGACACGGATCTGACAATCACTGGGCCGGTCAGCTGGTATGAGGCCAGTGACACAGCCAAACGCGGCTTTTGTGCGCGCTGCGGCTCCTACCTGTTCTGGAAGGCCCATGACGAGGACACCACCAGCTTTGCCCTTGGCGCTGTGGAAGCGCCCACGGGGCTGAGCATCGAGAAACATATTTTTGTGCGCGACAAAGGCGATTTCTACGAGATCGCCGATGGCGTTTTGCAAAAAGACTAAGACTAGGGAGCAAACATGTCTGATTTTCCAACCAAGGCCCGTGTGGTCATCATCGGCGGCGGCGTGATTGGCGCCTCTAGCCTCTATCATCTGGCCAAGAAGGGCTGGACCGATTGTGTGCTTCTGGAGAAGAACGAGCTGACCGCCGGGTCCACCTGGCATGCGGCGGGCAATGTGCCGACCTTTTCCACCTCCTGGTCGATCATGAATATGCAGCGCTATTCGACCGAGCTCTATGCCCGTCTGGGTGAAGAGGTGGACTATCCGATGAACTATCACCAGACGGGTTCGATCCGTCTGGCGCATAGCAAGGAGCGGATGCAGGAATTTGAGCGCGCCTGTTCCATGGGCCGTTATCAGGGCATCGAGATGGAGATCTGGACGCCAGAGCAGGCCAAGGCGCATTATCCTTTCCTAGAAACACACGATCTGGAAGGGGTGCTCTGGGATCCGACTGACGGGGACATTGACCCGGCGCAGGTGACCCAGGCATTGGCCAAGGGCGCGCGCGACATGGGGGCCAAGATCCTGCGCTTTACCCCGGCCACAGGGGTGACCCAGAAAGAAGACAAGACCTGGGTCGTGCATACCGAGAAGGGCGATATCGAATGTGACTACGTGGTCAATGCCGCGGGCTATTATGCCCAGCGTGTTGGCGAGATGTTCAAACCCTATGGCGGGCGCACCGTTCCGATGATGGTGATGTCGCACCAATATCTGCTGACCGAGCAGATCGGTGAGATTGAGGCCCATGTCAAAGAGACCGGTAAGAAACTGCCGCTGATCCGTGATGTGGATGTGTCCTACTATCTGCGCCAGGAAAAGAACGGATATAACCTTGGCCCCTATGAGCCCAATTGCCGTGGCCACTGGATGACCGAGGACGACCAGATGCCGGAGGATTTCTCTTTCCAGCTGTGGCAGGATGATCTGGACCGGATCGAGGATATCGTCACCGATGCGATGGAGCGGGTGCCGCTGATGGCGACATCTGGCGTCTCCAGCGTTATCAATGGTCCGATCCCCTATGCCCCCGATGGTCTGCCGCTGATTGGTCCGATGCCCGGCGTCGACAATGCCTTTGAGGCCTGCGTCTTTACCTTTGGTATTGCCCAGGGGGGCGGCGCCGGCAAGGTGCTGGCGGAATGGATCGTCGATGGTCAGACCGAATGGGACATGTGGTCGGTCGATCCGCGCCGCTATACCGATTACACAGACCAGGATTATTGCGACCAGAAGGGTATGGAGGTTTATGGCAACGAGTATGCCATGCATTTCCCACATCACGAATGGCCGGCCGCGCGCGACAAAAAAGTCAGCCAGGTGCATGCTCAAATCAAAGCGCTGGGCGGCCAAATGGGCGCCTATAACGGTTGGGAACGCGCCAACTGGTTTGCGCAACCTGGTGATGACACATCTGAAGAAGCCACCCATACCTGGAGCCGCTCCGGCCCATGGCAGAGCCGCATCAAGGAAGAATGCGAAGCGGTACGGGACAGTGTTGGTGTGCTCGATCTGCCCGGTTTCTCGCGTTTCAACCTGAGTGGCGAGGGCGCGGCTGAGTTCCTGCGCGGGATGGTCACCGGTGGTTTGCCTAAGGTAGGCCGGATGAACCTGGTCTATTTCTCCGACACACGTGGCCGCATCCTGACCGAGATGTCCTGTGTGCGTCACGGCGAAGATCATTTCACCATGATCACCGCGGGTTCGGCCCAGTGGCATGACTTTGAGGTGCTGAAAAAGGCACTGCCCGCTGGGCTCAGCCTGACTGATCACACCACCGAATTTGCCACCATGATCGTGACCGGTCCAAAATCTCGAGAGCTGTTCGCGAGCATTTCGGATGCCGATCTGAGCTTGGGCTGGCTGACCCATCAGGAAGCCACGGTTGCGGGCAAGCCCGCCTTCCTGGCGCGGGTTTCCTATGCCGGTGAACTGGGCTGGGAAGTGCATTGTGCCAACGCGCATCAGGCTGAAATCTACGCCGCTCTGCTGGCCGGTGGCGCGAAACCCTTTGGCATGTATGCGCTGAACTCTTTGCGGATTGAAAAGGGCTATCGCACCTGGAAGGGTGACCTTTCGACCGATTTCACCATGCTCGAAGGCGGTCTTGGCCGGTTCATCAAACTCGACAAGCCACAGGATTTTCCCGGCAAGGCCGCGATCCTGAGCGAAAAACAGCAGGGGCCAAAGAAGACCTTTGTGACCCTGATCGTCGAGGCCGGTGATGCGGATGCGCCCTATATGTCCTGCATTTGGAAAGATGGCGAGATCGTTGGCGAAACCACCTCTGGCGATTATGGCTATCGGGTTGATGCCTCCATCGCGCTGGGCACCCTGCGCAGCGACCTGGCGGTGCCGGGGACGGAAGTTGAGGTCGAAATCTACGGCGAGAAATGTCGTGCCCTGGTACAAGAAGACCAGCCCCTGTGGGATCCCGCCAATGAGCGCCTGCGCGCCTAGTCGAGGCAGGCGGTGGTTCAGACCTGTGAGGAGAGAGAAATGGTAACAATCAGTTTGCAGCCTGTTCTCCTCACGGGCCGACATGGCCCGCAGATGCAAAAAGAAAACTCCGGTTGTCCTGCTTCCCTTTTAGGGGGGGCAGTGGGGCTGATCCCGGTCCAGCTAAGCGGGGAAGCGTGCTATGGGCGGTGAAAAGACCTCTGCTGGGCTGGACGTTTCGTCACCTCCTGTCTGGACGGTGGATGTTCTGGTGTCCGAAGGCTTTGTGCTGACGGAAATGTCCGCCGTGGTGGAAACCCTGCGGATCGCCAATCGGGTGCTTGCCCAACCGCCCTTTCGGATCTGCATCCGATCCGCAAAGGGCGGGCAGATGTCCTGCCGAGCGGGGCTCTTGGTCAATACAGAGCCCTTTGTCGACCGCCCGGAAGCGGATTTTGCTTTTGCTCTGGGAAATTCCGATCCGGATCACCCAGAGCTCTCTATGGGGCGGGTGATCAAAACCTATACCAACCGGGGCGCGCGGGTCTATCTGCTGGCCGAGGCGGCCGCGCGCTATCTCAAGGATCAGGGCACTGCTGGCGCAACCCATTGGGAAAATGCCGCCCTGCTGCGGGAGCGCCAGGTGCTGTTTGAGGCAAGCCATGCCCTGGCCAGTGAAGACGGACCCGTTATAACCTGCGCCGGCATGGGCTCTACCATCGATATTGTGCTGGCCTTGATTGGTCGGTTGACTTCGGCTGCGGCACAGATGACGGTCGCCAATATCATGCTGCATGAACAGGTGCGGGACTATTCCTCGCTTCAGCCCTTTGCCGGGGCCAAGCCCACGATCACAGGTGACCGGGATCTGGACCATGCGATCCGGCTGATGCAGGCCAATATCGAAGAGCCGATGCCAATTGGCGATATTGTTGCGGATCTGGGGATTTCCACGCGCTCACTAGAGCGCAAGTTCAAGACCTTCCTGGCCACCACGCCAAATGGGTTCTACCGCGAAATGCGGCTCAACAAGGCCAATAATCTGCTCTTGAACACCACCATGAGCGTGCGCGAGATCGGCCTCGCCTGTGGCTTTCAGAACGGGTTTTCGACCCTCTATAAATCGGTCTTTGGAATCACGCCTTTTGCCCTGCGCAAACGCCGCCGTCTGGGCGAGGACATGCCGACAGATTTCTTGAAAGCCGGTGAATAGCCAAAGGTCTCTGACGTTTTTGACACATTTTGTGACGCCTGACCGTGATAATCAGGGCAAAACTCAGGTTCTTTTGGAGTGCTGACATGAGCGAACTTCCTACACAGGCCCGTGTGGTCATCATCGGTGGCGGCGTTATTGGCTGCTCGGTTGCCTATCATCTGACCAAGCTGGGCTGGAAGGATGTGGTCCTGCTGGAGCGCAAGCAGCTCACCTCTGGCACCACTTGGCATGCTGCGGGTCTGATCGCGCAACTGCGCGCCACTGCCAATATGACCAAGCTGGCAAAATACAGCCAGGAGCTATACGGTGCGCTGGAAGCGGAAACCGGTGTTGCTACGGGCTTTAAACGCTGTGGTTCGATCACTGTGGCCCTGTCCGAAGAGCGCCGCGAAGAGATCTTTCGCCAGGCAAGCATGGCACGGGCCTTTGGGGTGGATGTCGAAGAGATCTCTCCCGAAGAGGTCAAAGCGCGCTATGAGCATCTGAACATCGGCGATGTCACCGGCGGCGTCTGGTTGCCCAAGGATGGGCAGGGCGATCCGGCCAATATCGCACTGGCTTTGGCCAAGGGCGCACGTCAGCGCGGGGCGCTGGTCAAGGAGCGGATCAAGGTCACAGGTCTGTCAAAGGATGGCCGCCGGGTGACGGGAGTTGATTGGGTCAGCGACGATGGTGCGGCTCAGGGCCATATTGCGGCCGATATGGTGGTGAACTGCGCCGGTATGTGGGGCCACGAGGTCGGCCGTATGGCGGGCGTCAACGTGCCGCTGCATGCCTGTGAGCATTTCTACATTGTGACCGAGGCGATCGAGGGCCTGACGCAGATGCCGGTGCTGCGGGTGCCGGATGAATGCGCCTACTACAAAGAAGACGCAGGCAAGATGCTGCTGGGCGCATTTGAACCCAATGCTAAGCCCTGGGCGATGAAGGGCATTCCTGACAGTTTTGAGTTTGACCAGCTGCCGGAAGATTTCGATCACTTCGAGCCCATTCTGGAAAACGCCTGCAACCGAATGCCGATGCTGGCCGAGGCGGGCATCCATACCTTCTTTAACGGGCCCGAGAGTTTTACCCCGGATGACGCCTATCACCTGGGTCTGGCGCCCGAGATGGATAATTTCTGGGTGGCCGCCGGGTTCAACTCTATTGGCATTCAGTCGGCGGGTGGCGCCGGCATGGCGCTGGCGCAATGGATGGACGAAGGACAGAAGCCCTTTGATCTCGGCGATGTGGACATCAGCCGCATGCAGCCTTTCCAGGGCAACAAACACTACCTGTTTGAGCGCTCCAAAGAGACGCTGGGGCTGCTTTATGCCGATCACTTCCCCTATCGTCAAAAGGCCACCGCCCGCGGTGTGCGCCGCACGCCCTTCCACCACCACCTGCTGGAACAGGGCGCGGTGATGGGCGAGCTCGGTGGCTGGGAACGCGCCAACTGGTTTGCCAATGAAGGCCAGGAGCGGGAATACAAATACAGCTGGAAACGCCAGAACTGGTTTGAAAACTCGGCAGCTGAGCACCGCGCCGTACGTGAAAACGTCGGCATGTATGATATGTCGTCCTTCGGTAAGCTGCGGGTCGAAGGGCCAGATGCTGAAAGTTTCCTCAACTATGTTTGCGGCGCCAACCTCTCCGTGCCGGTGGGTAAGATCGTCTATACCCAGTTCCTGAACCCGCGCGGCGGCATCGAGGCGGATGTGACCGTCACTCGCCTGACTGAGACCGCCTATCTGGTGGTGACGCCGGCGATAACCCGTCTGGCGGACCAGACCTGGATGATGCGCAACAAGGGTGATTTCAACGTCGTGATCACCGATGTGACCGCAGGCGAAGGCGTGCTGGCCGTCATGGGCCCCAATGCGCGCAAACTGCTGGAGAAGGTCTCGCCCAATGACTTTTCCAACGCGGTGAACCCCTTTGGAACCGCCCAGGAGATTGAGCTGGGCATGGGGCTGGCACGGGTTCACCGGGTGACCTACGTGGGGGAACTCGGCTGGGAGATCTATGTCGGTGCGGATATGGCCGGTCATGCCTTTGAGACCCTGCATGAGGCGGGGCAGGACATGGGGCTAAAGCTCTGCGGTATGCATATGATGGACAGCTGCCGGATCGAGAAGGGTTTCCGACACTTTGGCCATGACATCACCTGCGAGGACCATGTGATCGACGCTGGGCTTGGCTTCGCGGTCAAGACCGACAAGCCTGATTTCATCGGTCGCGATGCTGTGCTGGCGCGCAAGGAAAGCGGGCCGAAAATGCGGATGATGCAGTTCAAGCTCACCGATCCCGAGCCGTTGCTCTATCACAACGAGCCGCTGATCCGTGATGGTGAGATCGTCGGTTATATCAGCTCGGGCAACTACGGTCACACGCTGGGGGCGGCCATCGGCATGGGCTATGTGCCCTGCGAAGGCGAGAAAGCGGCGGATGTGCTGGCCTCTGCTTATGAGATTGAGGTCATGGGCACGCGGGTGCGTGCTGAGGCCTCCCTGAAGCCGATGTATGATCCCAAATCAGAGCGTGTGAAGGTCTGATCACGCAAGCAAAAGTGAAAAGAGGCAGGGGCTGTGATAGGTCTCTGCCTCTTTTCCGTAGCAGCTAAACGAAGCTGTCGCAGATGAGCTTGCGCTTGCGTCTGCTGGACTGTTTGATTGCCCCAAACAGATGCCACAGGACTCCCGCACATGAACAATCCCGAGTACATCTTTGAAGCCAGTTCCAAACCCTCGCTGCCCTGGCATGAGGTGCCGCTGATCCGGGCGACCGAGGCCCGCGTCAAAGGCTATGGGCAGCTGGTGGACAGCGCTGAGGGTTTTGAGATCGAAATCAGTCGCTGGCCGCAGCAGGGCTGGCGCCCGATTGATGAGGGCACCGGGGATGAGGGCGGCTGGGTCGAGGGCACGTTTAAATGCGACTGGCGTGGCGATGTGCTTTATGGCGAGAACGAAGCCGTCAATGGTAACTATGTGCTGGGCTGGTCCGCAGATCCGCAGCAGGCCCAGACCGAGGCCCAAACGGCACCGCGCGATCAGGTGCTGCTCTGGCATATGAATTACCACCCCGACGGGGGGCAGCTGTTCTTTCCGCTGGATAACAAACCCTTTATCGTGCCGCTGGCCCTACCCGGTGACAATCTGAGCCCGGAAAAGGTGGTGGCCTTTTGGTGTGATGGTTCCAGGGGATTCTATATTCACCCCAACATCTGGCACGAAGGCATCTTCCCGGTGGAAGACAACCAGCGTTTTCTCGACCGTCAGGGAGCCGTACATGCCCGCGTCAGTGCGGACATTGGTCAGGAGTTTGGTGTCTACCTGTCCTGCCCCTTGGATGCCGCCAAGATCAAGGATCTCTGAAGCGCTAACGCTGCTCGGGTGGGATATGCTTGATCCGCTCCACATGGGCGGCGATGTCTTCGGAGGTGAATCTGGAGTGATGGCGTTGGCTGCCCGCAGGGTGATTACCCAGACCCAGCTTTAGCTCCGCTCGATAGGCCTGTTGCGGCCGGATCGGGCGCGGCGCAAAGCCGCCGCCACAGGTCGGGCAGACATTGCAAAGCTGCTCCACACAATCGGCGCAATAGGTGCATTCATAGCTGCAGATACGGGCGTCGGCAGACTGCGGTGGCAGGTCTCGGTCACAGAGCTCGCAGTTTGGTCTGAGTTCCAGCATTCGTTTTCCTTGTCTTCCTGGCGACCCAATCGTGACTGGCGCATTGCTAGAGTCAAGTCTCCCCCAAGGTGCGGAGCCTTACGCGGGGTTAGTATTGTTTGCCCCTGGGGGTCTGCGTCTAGATTGCCTGCAACAGCGGAGGGCATAGGGTATGTGGAAGAACTGGTCAGGAAGTCAGACGTCAGCAGCAGCCATGGCAAACCCAGGCACCGTGGCGCAACTACAATCGCTTGTGCGCGGCGCCGGTGGTGTGCTGCGACCTGTTGGCGCCGGACATTCTTTTACACCGCTGGTGACAGGGAGCTCACAGATCCTCCGGTTGGATCGACTGGAGCGCCCGGCAGTGATCAGCAGTCGACCGGGGCGGGCGCGGGTCAATGCCAATGCCCGGCTGCACGAGCTGTCCGCTGCGCTGGGAAACAAGGGTCAGGCCTTTCGCAATCTTGGGGACATCAACGTACAGACGCTTGCGGGGGCCATGTCTACCGCGACCCATGGCACCGGGCGAGAGATGCCCTGTATCGCCGCAGAAATGACCTCAGCCCAGCTGCTGACGGGCAGTGGCGATGTCATCGAGATCAGGGGCGAGGATCTGCCGGGTGTTCAGGTCAGCCTGGGTCTATTGGGTATCCTGCTCGAGATTGAATTGAACACTGTGCCCGCGTTTAACCTGCGCCGCCGGGTTGGGGTGCGCAGCTTTGAGCAGCTCTTGGGCCAGATGCATAACAACTGGACAGAGCACCGCTGCTATGAATTCTTCCTGCTGCCCCACAGCGGCAAGGGTGTGCAGATTTCTCATGATGTGACAGAGGCCGCGCCTGGTAAATCCCCCCTAGATCTGGATGCCGTTGGCCTGCAGGTGATGAAGATCGCCAGTGCCCTGCGCCGCGTACACCCGGCGCTGCAGCGCCAGGTTCTGGCTTTGATGATGGTGCTGCAGGGAGAGGAGGATTATGTGGGTGAAAGCTGGCGGGTGCTCAGCTCCAGCCGCGAAATGCGCTTTAACGAGATGGAATATCACCTGCCGCCAGAGGCCGCCGAAGCTGTTCTGCGCGAGATCAACAGCTTGGTCGAGACCCGCCACCCAGAGGTTTGGTTCCCGATTGAGGTACGCCAGACCGCCGGAGACAGCGCCTGGCTTTCGCCTTTTCAGGGCGGGCCTCGGGTCTCGGTCGCGGTGCACATGCATGGCGGACAGAACTATGCCGGGTTCTTTCGCGATTGCGAGTCGATCTTTCGCGCTGCAGGTGGGCGACCGCATTGGGGCAAGCTGCACGGCCTGAAACGGCAGGACCTGGAAGCGCTCTATCCTGACCTGGGCAAGTTTGATGAACTGCGCGCCCGGTTGGACCCAAAGGATCTGTTTTTGTCACCGGCTCTGGCGGGGCTGTTTCGCCCATGATCGCCTCAGCGAACCTGCCGGATTTTGCGCTTTGGGACCGGGCCTTGCAGCAACACGACCAGAGCTTGCCTTGCCTGGTGCTCGACCAGGACAGGTTTCTTGCGAATCTGGCCCTGGCCCGCAGCCGCGCAAAGCCCGGCACGGGGCTGCGGGTGGTGGCAAAATCTTTGGCCTGCCTGCCGATGCTGGATCTGGCGGTGCAACAGCTTGGCGCTTTGGGGGTGATGACCTTTTCCGCAGCGATGGTGCAAGACCTGTTGTTGGAACGTCCGGGGCTCGAACATCTGATGGGAAAACCCCTGCCCGTGGGCGCGGCGGCTCAGGTGCTGGCACAGCGCGAAACCGCGCAGGATCAGGTGATATGGCTGATCGATACCCCGTGCCGGGCGCGGCAATATGCGGAGCTGGCCGCAGCATTCGGGATTGACCTGCGGGTGGCCATCGAATTGGATGTCGGTCTGCACCGTGGCGGGGTGGAACCGGCGGATCTTGCCGCCATGATCACCGAGATGCAGCAGATGCCGGGCCTGCATATCGAGGGTGTGATGGGCTATGAGCCGCATCTGGCCAAACTGCCTGCCCCCCTAGGCAAAAGCGCCAAAGCTGCAGTTGAACGCGCCCTGTGTGCGGCGGCGGATCTGTTGAAACAGCGGGGCATTGAGGGGGCAAATGGGGCCGCCCCGCTGGTCAATACCGGTGGCAGTCTGAGTTTTGCCAATTACGGGGGCGGCCAGGGGGTGAGTGAGGTCTCGCTGGGCTCGGTGCTGGTCAAGCCGCAGGATTTTGTTCTGCCAGCCACGCAGGGCTTTCAACCGGCCCTGTTCATCGCCACGCCGATCCTGAAATACCGCACCAATAACCCAATGCCGGGGCTGGAGCGGCTGAGCGCTCTATTGAAGTGGCACCGCCGGGCCAATCTGGCCATCTATGGTGGCTATTGGAAAGGGTGGCCGGTGCATCCTCAGGGCTATGGGTATTCTGGCATTTTTGGGCGTTCTTCCAATCAGGAGGTTTGGACGGGACCACAGCTCGCGACCTCGCCGGTGGATCACTTTGCTTTTCTGCACCCCAGCCAAAGCGAAGCGGTCATCCCTGAATTCGGCGAGGTTTTGGTGCTGTTGGAGGGGCAGATCACCGAAGTCTGGTCTGCGCTCAGCCATCTGCACTAGGTTATGCCAAGGCCCGACTGGAAAGAACGAAACGGCACTTGGCGAAATGGCGACCCCGGCAGGATTCGAACCTGCAACCTGCCCCTTAGGAGGGATGCGTTCATAACGCTATTCCTTTTGTGATTTCTTAGAGTTGGGTGTTTGTACAGCGTCATTCTGTACGTGGTTTGTACGAAAACGGGCCCTGATGTCGGCTTCATCGGTCTCTGCGTGGGCATAGATGCGCATGGGTAAATTGGGGTCTGACCATCGCCCAGCTTTAGCCGCTGTGACCGGATCGACCCCTTGGCGCACGACCAGTTCGGTGAAGAACCCGTGCCGTCCTGCCGGGTGCGCCGAGAGGTACGGGATGCCCGCGCGCTTGCAGATCGTCTTCCAGCGCGTGTTGTAACCTGTCGAGCTGCCATAGCCGAAGATGCGCGCCTTCATCAGCTTGCCGGTCTTCCGGTTCTTTGGGCGCTTAGGCGGCAACGCGAGCAGCTCGTCCATCATCTGAGGGGAGACGGTGATCCAACTTTCCGAATGGCCCTTCTGCGCTTTTACACGGGCTTTGTTTTCATGCGGTCGAAGGTCATCAGGCTCCAATGATACGGCTTGATCAATCCGTGCAGCCGTTTCAAACATAAATCGGACCAGCGCGGCATTGTATGGATCCGCGGCACGGCAAAAAGCCTCGATCCATTCCTTGTCAGCTGGCGTGCGCTCCACGCGGCTGAGCTTCCCTCGCCGCTTGTCCTGAGCGATCCGCTCGAACTTGTCGTAGGGCTTCACGCGGATCAGAGGCGTGCCTTCCAGCTCGTGTGCGTTGTTGATCACCGCACTCGCGGGCGTCACGATTTCGCGCCACCAAGTATCGGTCGAAGCTTTAGGTTTCAGCTTTGGTCCAAGGCTCTTCAATAGCGCACCAGATATCGCGCCTAGCGACAGGTCGCCGATTGCTTCGACAATCGGGATCAACTGCTTCGCTGCCTTAGGCGAAGCGTTGTAGAGCATAATGGCATCGGAGAACGTATTGCTCGGTTCGTCGCCCACGACATAGCGACGGATTTGCCGTTCGGTCTCATGGTTTATCCAGTCCCGTGCGCCTTCTTCTGTAGATGCCTTAGTGCTTCGCCGGTATGGGCCGGCGATTGGCCTGCCGTTGTATTCAATCCACCCCTTGGCCCAGTAGACACGGCCCCTCTTGTAAATTTGGAGCGGCATGACTGGCCTCCTTCAAAAATCGTATCAATCTGCGCGGGCGTGATGAGCATGGTCCGCCCAAGGCGGTAAAAAGCGCCGGTCTCATTGGCGCGCTCTCGCAATGTGCGTTCTGAAATGTCGATCCCCATCCCGGCCATGACTTCGACCCACTGCGCAGGCGTTTTACCAAGCCCCAGGATCTGAGAGCTGTCTGAATAGTTGGTCTCTGCCATTTCAGTTGTCCTTGTCCGCTTAAGTTGAATCGGCGATACGCATGGAATCGCTTGTTCTGCACCTTCTGACGTGGTCAGATGGGATTAACTGTAAATGTTCGTCATTTTTTGCAAAGTTCGCGAACTTCGGCGAAGTAGTCAATTGGAAAATTCAGATGCCGCAGAAACATGCTGATCTTTTTGCTGCAATGGGTGCTCGTCTCACCATTGCTCGCAATGAAATCGGCTTCTCACAAGCGGCTATGGCGGAAGCTATCGGCGTCTCACCCCGCGCGTATCACAGCTACGAAAAGGGCCAGCGCGGAATACCTGTAGAAGCCTTGGTCGCGATGGGTGAGCGGTTCGAGGTTGACGTGCCCTGGCTGCTACTCGGCACCAAATCCATTCGGGCTGGGCATGATTTCGAAGCGCTCAAACACATCGAAAGCTCGCTGGATAAGCACCTCACCGATGAGGGCATAAAAATCAAAAGCGAAAAGCGCGGGGCCATAATCGCCCGCTGGTATCAATCGCATGTCGAAGGCCGTGAAGTGACGGATGATGACGTGCACACATGGATCGAGCTGGTAAGGGAGTAGTCTGGTGAACAAGGCAAGCAAACGCTGGAATATGTTGCGACATTCGGTCTTGGAGCGCACCCGCCGTGAGGTGATCGAACCCTTTGGCCCGCTTTACTTGATCTTTCTGGGAACCAGCGTGTTCTACCTGATTGGCTTGGGCAGACTATCATTGGCACAACAGACTGCTGAATACTCAGTTTTGGCCACCATCATGATTTTTGCAATTGCTGCGGCTGGCTTGGCACTTCCATTTTTGACAGGTGCGGTGCTGACCCTACGCGCGGCCGATCGAAAACTGGAACGTCTCCAACGCGGGTGATCCGATGGCCTTCGGTATCTTCATCCACCGCAGCGACTCGATCTACGACGACATTCCCTCGGAGCGGTATCAGTTTCCCAAGCAATACCTCTCGCGTGCCCAACAGTGCGAAGGGGATTGGATCGTCTACCTAGAGCCAAGCAAGGTCAAAGAGACCAAAGGGTGTTTTGCTGTCGCCAAAGTGCAGGAAATCATTCCGGATCCTAGGAAGCAGGACATTTTCTTGGTGGTCATCGAGCCAGGAACGTATCTTGATTTCGGCGACCCTGTTTCATTTCGAGACGAAAACTCAATCGTCGAAAGAGGATTGCTGAACGATCAAGGCAAGATATCTGGACGCGCGCAAGCCGCGGTAAGAACCCTTTCAACTGAAGACTTTGCCCGAATAGTCGAACGTGGACTTGGGCGAGATGAGGACATCCTGCCTCGCGTGGGCGACACGACGCAGTTGCCAGGTTTTCAGGACGCGCAAACACCTTTCCAACACATGCCCGCACGGGAACGCGTCAACCAGCTGACCAATCGCGCGGTTCGCGATCGCAATTTCAGAAAGAACGTCCTGCGCGCCTACGGCGAGCGCTGCGCCATCACTGGTTTACGTCTGATCAATGGCGGTGGCCGCGCTGAAGTAGAAGCCGCTCATATCAGACCTGTAGAGCATGACGGCCCCGACATTGTCAGCAACGGACTCGCCCTGTCCGGAACCGCGCATTGGATGTTTGATCGCGGCCTCGTAGGGTTGGCAGACGACCTGACAATTCTGGTTTCCCGACAAAGCAACGATATCGAAGCTGTGACATCGATGATCAACTCGTCCGGCAAAATCTTGGTGCCGGACCGCCTCGCCAACCGGCCAAGGACCGAGTTTGTAACCTGGCACAGAGAGAATTGTTTCAAGCATTAACGATATTCAGTGCGGACCTTGGTGCAAAACGCAGCTAACGGCCGGAATGAGCCCACACTCACCGATGCTGCAAGATGCACGAACGTCAGCTTTTCCTCAAATTGCGAAACGGTTTACGCAGTGATGCTCGATAGTAACTGGTTGGTCATCGAGGTCGCGTTGGACCATGGGTAATCAGCAACGGTGTTCATACACAGAGCAATGCCGATCAATCCAGATATGAGCGTGTCAGAACTCACTTTGACGTCATGTCTTTCCGGATGAACCTCTCTGATCAAACCCGAAAACACCCGGAAGTGGGCCAAGGTGTCTTCGTCCATAACGAACTTACTGACATCCGCCCGCGTCACGTCGTTGGACATAAATACAAGTCGAAAATGATCGGGGTGGTCAATCCAATAGGCGAGGAAGGTTTGTGCAGCTGATTGCAGCCGTTCTCGCGCACCAACGACCGAATTCAGCGTTGTCTCGATGTCATTGGACATGTCCGCAAGGACGTCTGCCCATAGGTATCGTAGAATATCGGTCTTGCCCTCAAAATGAGCGTAGATTGTCATCGGCGCGCATCCGACCTCCTTGGCCAGACGGCGCATGGAAACCGCTCCGTAGCCTTCCGTCCGGTAGATATCAAGCGCGTGCTTCCCGATCTTTGAACGGAACTCCAGAGTTTCAGCCTTACTGCGGGGTGGCCTGCCAGCGGTTCTAGCCATGGTTAGGCCCTTTCAAACTTATTTTAGTACGCGTCCCAAATAATCCTTGCCCTGTCAAGATCACATTATTATAGAACGCGTACCGATTAATAAGCACTACAAGGCTAGCATTCCGGAGAAGTGAGATGAATAAGGTAAACCTGCTGAACTCGGTTGTTGTGATCGTTGGCACCGCAATCGTTTTTCTGGGATTGAATATTGGCCTAGGCGGGATAAAGACACTGGGATGGCAATCGACGCGTGATTTCGTTTCGATCACGGATGTTGCAACATTCAATGCCCAAGACAGCCATATACGGTTCATTGGTGGGATCTGGTTTGGCGTCGGTGCTTTATTCATGATTGGCGGCTTTGCAATGCGCAGTTTTCGCTCAATCCTGATTGCTCTGTCGGCCGTGATCGCGATCGCGGGTCTGTTTCGACTGAGTGGCATGAACACTGAGGTAATACTTAGCGCTGCGATTGCTCCATCACTGGCATTTGAGCTGATTGGTTTTCCGCTGCTCGCGTGGTGGCTGATAGCGTCTGGAAAGCGGGACATATAAGTGTTCGAGGCCAAAAACCCTGATAGCGGACGTTTACTCGATTAATCTAGAGGTCAGCTATGTCCGGTGGTTTCAACGGATCGACGCAACACTTTAGTCTTTTTGGAAAGATGGAGTGTAAGTCATGGCCTATCGGAAGCGGATATTTTTCTCAGAGAAGCAGAAGGCGGAGATATGGGATCGATGGCAGCGCGGGGAGTCGATGAGCTCGATTGGGCGTGTGTTTGATCGCGCATCGTCTTCAATTTACCCGCTACTTGAGCGCACTGGTGGCATCAGACCAACAGCCTGGAAGCGGTCTCGATTGGCGCTGACACTCGGTGAGCGGGAAGAGATATCGCGGGGCCTTGTCGCCAAGCAGTCGCTGAGGTCCATTGCGCGCAGCCTCCATCGGGCGCCTTCAACCATCTGCCGTGAAGTTCTTCGCAATGGCAGCACAAAAGATTACCGTGCAGCCAGGTCCGACGCGAAGGCCTGGGATCGAGCCCACCGTCCAAAGCCCTGTAAGCTGATCGGCAACGACTATCTTTGCCGGGTGATCTCGACCAAGCTGCATCGTAAGTGGTCCCCTCAACAAATCGCAGGCTGGCTGATGCGCGAACATCCTGATGAGGAAGACAAACGTATCTCGCATGAGACGATCTACCGGAGCCTGTTCATTCAGACGCGGGGCGTCTTAAAGAAGGAACTACAGGCGCATTTACGTGCCACACGGTCCATCAGGCGGTCACGCCATGCCACGTTGAAGCGGAGCGGCTTGGGGAAGTTCAACAACGCTGTTTCGATCCGAGAGCGACCCGCAGAGGTAGAAGATCGGACTGTGCCAGGGCACTGGGAAGGTGATTTGATCGCAGGATCAAGCAACAGTTTCATTGCCACACTGGTCGAGCGCAACACCCGATTTGTGATGTTGGCAAAGGTTAGCAACAAAGACAGCCACAGCGTCATTCAAGCGCTCATCAAACAATCCCGTAAACTGCCCAAGGAGCTGTATCGTTCTCTAACATGGGACCGGGGGTCAGAAATGGCAGGTCACAAGACCTTCACCTTAGCCACTGACATCGACGTCTTCTTGTGCGAACCACACTCACCTTGGCAGCGCGGCACAAACGAGAACACAAATCGTTTGTTGAGACAGTACTTCCCAAAAGGCACCGATTTGTCGATACATAGTCAGGCAAAGCTCAGCGCAGTCGCAAGACAACTGAACGAACGACCTCGAAAAACGCTGGGATACGAAACTCCAGCAGAACGGTTTAACGCATGTGTTGCGTCGATCCGTTGAAACCACCCCGCGTTGCAGTCATTCGTAACTGTCAAGTCCAGTGTCCGCAGTGCGG
>NZ_LIKT01000011.1 GCF_001294455.1 Phaeobacter sp. 11ANDIMAR09 | reverse complement strand
AGGAATGTTCCTTGCATTCTAAGAGTTTTAACAATGTGAAATTTACCAGAGTGATGGCATTTTCTTTACCGAGAAAAGTACTAAGATGCTTTCGAGAAATTAGAAAAAAGGGGCCCGGTTTGGAGATGAGAGGTAAGGAGAAGGCTGCCAAGCTGACGCAAGATCCGCATAGCCTACGCAGCAGCGATCGGGAGAAAGTCTTGGAGGTTGCTATCGGCCGCGAGGTTCGGGCCTTCCGGCGGCAAAAGGAGATCACCGTTGCAGAGCTGGCGCAGATCACTGGTCTATCTATTGGTATGTTGTCGAAGATCGAGAACGGGAATACCTCACCCTCGCTGACCACGCTGCAGATCCTGGCCAATGCGCTGTCGGTTCCTCTGACCAGTTTTTTTCGCCGCTTTGAAGAGCGCCGCGAGGCGGTCCATACCAAATCCGGAGAAGGGGTGGAGCTGGAGCGCGAGGGCACCCGCGCCAATCACCAATACAACCTTTTGGGGCATATCGGCGCCAATGGCTCCGGCGTCATTGTCGAGCCCTATCTGATCACCCTGAGCGAGGAGTCGGATGTCTTTCCGACCTTCCAACACGGCGGCATCGAGACGATCTATATGCTGGAGGGGCAGGTGGAATATCGACACGGCGATGAGGCCTATCTGTTGGAGGTGGGCGATACCCTGTTTTTTGACGCCGATGCGCCGCATGGGCCGGAAAAACTGGTTGAGCTGCCCGCACGCTACCTCTCGATCATCAGCTACCCGCAGAATGCCTGATTCCAGGCGGTAAGCGGCTTGGCGGCTGGCCGATCTGAGCAGAGACAGTTCAGTTTATTGACCATCTGGCCCTGCTGCAAGGCCGGGCAGCACCCTCTCCACGTGAGGGTGCTGCCCTTTCTATGGTGCAATAGCCGGTTCTGGCTGATCGGAGTTCACTTCTGCAGCGGCGGCTCTGTCTCGCGGTCCGGCCAAATGCCGAGTGATGTCGGCAGCCCGTCGTCAAACTTGCTGAGGTAGTCCAGCATCAGGGGACGATTGTCGATGAAGCCTTTATATGTGGCCAGTTCATCCGGCAGGTCGCGGATTACTCGATGCAGCCGACGGCCCCATTTCGGCACCGTCATCAGATCCTCAAAGGCGCAGAGATAGCAACGGATCGGGAAGACCAGCGCGTTTGAACGGGGCAGCCGGAAGAAGGTCTGCAGCTCCACCCGCAAATGCTGTTTCCGGCCGATATTCTCTGGCGTCAGCTCCGTCTTTTGAATGCCCCATTTGTGGTAGTTCTCCGGGCTGGTGTCCAACAGCGGGTTCACCGTCATGGTCCAGTTGAGACGCCGCGCTGGTGCGCCCTGCTGGATGTTCAACAGGAACTTCAGCGCTCGCACAAAAATCCCCATCTCATGGGCCTTTGGCACCGGGGCGTGCCACTCGAAAAAGTTCATGCCGATGTCGAAGTCGAGGCTCCAGTCGGCCTGGGTGGTGACCATGCCGGCGTCCATCCACAGCATGTCATCGCGCTGATCAAGGATAGCAAAATCTCCCTGCGCTTGCCGGGTGATATACTCCATCGGCCCATAGGGCAGGGTGGTTTCATCAAGGAAGGTGAAAGTATGGTCGATCCGGAGGGGCTTGTTCACCCAGCGCCAGCGGTTGCCGTCGCGGTTTAGCTCAAACAGATCCGGGTAGTCTTCAGATTTGCTGACCATGATCAGTTCCAGCAGGTCCCAGCCTGCCAGGGTCATATGCGGCAGCGATTGGCAGCGCAGCGGGTCCTGATCCAGCACCAGCGCCCGGTCCTTCATCTCCGAGACATAATGCTCATCGACGTCAAAGCGCTGTTCATAGACCGAGCCCTTGGGCCCGCCCCGGTGCTGCTCCATGTTGACCGAGTACATGTAGCTGTCTTCGTGGAAGGGGAAGGGAAAGCGCTGTATTGCCCAGTCCGAATTGCGGAAGGTGTAATCGCCGCGAAAGCTCTCGTCGTTGAATTGGATAGTCATTTCGGTGCCTCCTGTCAGTGGTCCAGCACGAGGGTCTTGCCCTCGAAGCGAGAGACGCAGGGCATGATTTTTTCGCCGCTGGCGTGTTCGTTGTCATCCAACCAGTGATCGCGGTGAATGAAGTTCCCCTGGTAGTCGATCACCCGGGTTTCGCATTGGCCGCAGGCGCCTCCGCGGCAGAGGTAAGGCGCATCGACACCTTCGCGTTCCATTGCTTCCAGCAGGCTTTCGTGCTCGCCGACCTCAATGGTCTTGTTGGAAATTGCCAGCTTCACCTGGAAAGGCTTGCCGGGTTGCGGCGCCAGAAATTCCTCATAATGGATGTTGTCGGCGGGCCAGCTCTCCGCCTCAGCAGTAGATTTCACCCAGTCGATCATGCCCTTGGGGCCGCAGACATAGACATGGGTGCCCAGTGGCTGCCCCTCCAGAAGATGCTGCAGGCCGATTCTTTGGTCCTGATCGTCGTAGTAGATATGGGTCTTATTCGGGTGGCTGTGAGACAGCTCATCCGCATAAGAACCCAGAGCCTCGCTGCGGCAGGAATAATGCAGCTCCCAGTGGCCGTTGAAATGTTCCAGCTGGTGGATCTGCGCCAGGAAAGGCGTGATGCCGATGCCGCCGGCAATAAACAAATGTTTGCGCGCCCGCAGATCCAGCGAAAACAGGTTCACCGGATAGCTGATCACCATCTCATCGCCGGTTTTGACCTGGTTATGCATGAACAGTGAGCCGCCGCGCCCCGCGTCATCGCGCCGGACGGAGATGGTATAGGCGCTTTGGTCATAGGGATCCGACATCAGTGAATAGGGATTGAGCCGGGTGATGCCGCCGTCCTGCATCTCCACCACCGTATGGGCACCGCCGGAGAAAGTCGGCAGGAGGCTGCCATCGACGGCCTCAAAACGGAAGCGGGTGACCAACGCGTTCAAAGGGGTAACCTCAGTGACCTTGACTTGGATTTTCTCTGCGCCGCTCATTCGTAGATCCCCTTGGGTTCTGGAATATTTCCGTGATCCTCGGCATCGACCCGCACGCCCTGATAGGCGGCAAGGCGGCGCGAATAGTGATCCCGCACAAAGAGATGCAGCCCGCAGTGAGAACACTGATAGGGGTCGGTCTCGATATCCTCGGTGATCCCCTTGCAATGGACGCATTGCATCCGGCGGGCAGTGGAGCCGTGGTGCTCGGTCTGGATGGCGCTATGGGGAATGCCGGCGCTCATCATCTCCTGCATCGCCTGGCCCATCAGCCCCTCGGTGCCGGCCAGATAGACCTGCAGCCCCATATGCCCATCCGTGAGCACCCGGCGGATGCGGGGCAGGGCGGCTTCATAGGATGGCCCCTCATAAAGCTGCGCCGGATTGAGCGCGCTGAGGTGTTCGCTGTAGCTCTTGCCTTTGGGGATATGAATGATGTGGCTATTTGCCATCAGTTCAGGCGTGGCGATATCCAGGATCGCCTCGGCGCCTTCCGCATCGGCGATCATCAGATGCGCTGTGCCTTTCCGTGCTTCCAGGCTGCTCCAGATGGGGCGGCTTCTGATCGAGGGTGGAAAATCAAATTTTGACATTATGTCCTCATGTGAGTCCTTGCGCCCTGCGGACATGCGGCTTGGCTACCTGCCCGCAGGACTGCTGGGTCAGCCCTTGGCGGTGCGGATCGATTTGTCCTGATCGTAGAAGGGCATCTCTGCCGCGCGGGCGGCAATTTCTGTCCCGTCACCATTGCGCACGGTGAGTTCGGTTCCGGGTTTGGCGCAATCCACCGGCATCCGGGCGATGCCGACATTGTGGTTGTTGACCTCGGAATGCATGCCGAAGGTGACCACACCGACTTTCTCGCCGTTCTGTAGCAGATCCGCGCCCTCATCCGCCGGGGTCTTGCCCTCCAGAATGACGCCGTAGATCTTGAAACGCTCTTTACCTTCCGCGGCATAGTGGTTCTCGGCACCGATAAAACCAGTTTTGCCGGGGGAGACGGTAAACTCAAGCCCCAGCTCCCAGAGCGTGTCACCGCAGGTCTCGCCCTCAAAGGGGTAAGTCTCTGAATTGTCGCCAGGATAAAACAGCAGGTAGCTTTCGGTGCGCAACAGATCGAGGGTGGAGAACTGTACCGGGCGGATGCCCATGTCCTTGCCGCCTTCCAGGATGCTGTCCCAGAGGTGCATCGCATCCTTGGCCTGGCAGAAAATCTCATAGCCGCGTTCACCGGTATAGCCGGTGCGCGAGATCATCACAGGGCAGCCAAAAAGCTTGGTCTGGATGATGCCGAAATAGGCCAGATCTCGGATGCCGGGAATGTGCTGGGCCAGGAAGTCCACCGCAACGGGCCCCTGCAGCGACATATCGTGCAGGTCATCGTCAAAGATCACCGCGCAGTTTTTGGAGGCGGCTACGGTCGAGAGTTGCTCCATTCCGGTGCCGGTGCCATGCACCACCATCCAGGAATTTACCGACAGGCGGTAGATGATGCAGTCATCCACGAATTTGCCCTGATCATTCAGGATCGAGGCATAGGTGGAGCGGCCGGGCATGATCTTTTCGACATTGCGGGTGGTGACCCGGTCGATGACCTGGGCAGCGTGCTCGCCCATCACATGCACCTTTTTCAGGCCGGAAACATCCATCAGCCCCGCCTTGGTGCGAATGGCCTCATAGTCAGCCTTGGCCCGCTCCGGACTGTGGTCATAGAACCAGGCGGTTCCCATGCCGTTCCAGTCCTCCAGCTCTCCGCCAATCTCCGCATGGCGCTGCGCCAAGGCAGACCTTCTCCACATAATGGCCATCTGCATTCTCCCTAAGATCTCTTCTCGTGTTCGCTGCCAATATTCAGGCTGAGATTGGAATTAAAATCAATACTCAAGCGCATAATTTTTTCCTGGCAGGAATAATTCGTGGCTCAGCCCATAAAATATTTGGGCAAACCCAGGGCGTTTATTGCAGCGCAGAATGACCGATCGCCCCTATTTCACAGGGATCTGAGCTCAAATACGGCATCTCAGTGCGGCAATGCGGCAAGATGAACGCCCTCACAAAACAGTTGACAGCTCCGGGCGCACTATATCCTCTTAGGATAAACAATTTCCCATGAGGAAAGTAAGACGACAAGTTCCAACGACCAAAAGCGAACAGGGAGAGGAAACCGTGGACGGAAATCTCAACGCGCTGACGACAGTTTTTACCGAGTTTTATTACTGGGTGACCGTCGTCTTTATGTTCTTAATTCATGTCGGCTTCTGCATGTATGAGGTGGGCGCCAGTCGCCACCGCAACCATATGCATACGCTGATGAAAAACGTTATGGTCATCCCTTTGGTGACCGTCACCTTCTTCTTCTTCGGATGGTGGATCTACTGGGCCTTCCCGGATTTCCCCTTCTTCGGCGGCCTCAACCATGAGGCAGGCAATGCGAATCTCCCCTGGTCCGAGACCATGGGCACCAACCTGAGCGACCGAATCACCGGTGTGTTTTGGGCGGCCTTCTTGCTGTTCTCCTGGACTGCGGCCTCCATCGTCTCCGGGGCGGTTATCGAACGGATTCGCTCTTCGGCTCTCTGGGTGCATGCGGTTCTCATCGGTTCCGTCTGGTGGATCATCGATGCCGCCTGGGGCTGGCACTATGCCGGCTGGATGGTCAAATACCTTGGCTATCACGATGCCTATGCCTCTGGTGTGATTCACGCCATTGCCGGCGGTTATGCCCTGGGTGTGATCATGGTGCTGGGACCCCGCATCGGCAAATTCGCCAAGGATGGCACGCCGCGCGATATCCCGCCTCATAACCCCTGGATGCTGACCATCGGGATCTTCCTGATCTACACCGGCTTTTGGGGCTTCTATGCGGCTTGCAACGTGCCCGCGATTTCACCCGAAGCGATCGGCGGACAGATCACCGGTACCACCTGGACCGCAACCAATATCTATCTGGCGCCCACGTCACTGTCGGCGATCACCTTTAACTTCCTGATGTCCCTGTCTGGTGGGTTGATGGCGGCCTATGTGGTCTCGCGCGGGGATGCCTTCTGGACCTTCTCCGGTGGCTTGGCAGGGGTCATCACCGCTTCGGCAGGCAATGACCTCTACCACCCGATCCAGGCGATGCTGGTGGCAGCCGTTGGCGTTGTCATCGTCTATAACCTGCACTACTGGGTCGAGCGCCGCTTCAAGCTGGACGATGCGGTTGGAGCGGTTGCGGTGCATGGCTATGCCGGGGTTGTTGGCTTGATCATCTCTGGCTTTATGCTCTGGGGTGTGCCTGCCTCTCCTTTCGAGGGTTATGCATCGATCAATCCGCTGGGTCAGACCCTTGGCGCCCTGATCATGTTCTTTGGTCTCGGCTTTGTCCCCGCCTGGTGCGTTGCCAAGATGCAGGCCGCCGCTGGTGTTCTGCGGATCCCAGAGGAGGTTGAACTCCAGGGTCTCGATTACGCCGAACACCACGCCTACGAGGATGCCAAGGCGGCGATCATCGAAGCTGACAAGGCCCATCTGGCCGCAAGTGCAACCCCCGCAGAATAAGGAAAGAGCGTTATGTCTACCATTGGATATGAAAGCTGGGCCGTGGATCTGGCCGAGGTCGGTGCTGTCTACCCCTTCCAGGGCTCTGAAGTGCTGATGACCATATTTGGGGTGATCTTCTGGGTCGGCTGGCATCGCATCCAGTTTGTCCGGGAAGGCAAACACCTGGAGGAGGCCCGCCGCGCTGGCGATCCGGATAAGGTTCGGGAAATATTGGAAAAATACTGACCGTATCCCCATTGTGAAGAACAGAGAGAGCGGTTGGTTATCCGGCCGCTCTTTTTCTTACAGGAAATAAATATTCCCTAGATTATTGATTGAGCTTGGCGTTGGTGATAGCGTCGAATCAACGAAACACCCTGACGGAGGACTGAATTCCATGTGCGGGATTGTAGGATTATTCCTCAAAGACCAATCGCTGGCGCCCCAGCTTGGCGCCATGCTGACAGACATGCTGATCACCATGACCGACCGCGGACCGGATAGTGCCGGCATCGCAATCTATGGCGGTAGCGAAACGGGCCGGGCCAAGCTCACTGTGCAGTCGCATAGTCCAGATGCCGATTTTGAAACCCTGGCTGCAGACCTCAGCGAAGCGCTGCAGGATCAGGTTTTAATCCACCGAACAGACACCCATGCGGTTTTGGATCTGGCCTCGGAGAAGCTCGCTGCTGCACGAGAGAATCTGGTGGCGCACCATGACAGCGTGCGGGTGATGAGCGAAGGTGAGAGCTTAGAGATCTACAAAGAAGTGGGCCTGCCCAAGGATGTGGCGGAGCGTTTTGATCTCAGCGGCATGAGCGGCACCCATGGTATCGGCCATACTCGCATGGCCACGGAATCCGCTGTCACCACCATGGGTGCGCACCCGTTCAACACTGGCCTGGACCAGTGCCTGGTGCACAATGGCTCGCTCTCCAATCACAACTCTCTGCGCCGCAAACTGCGCCGCGAAGGGGTGCATATCCAGACCGAGAACGACACAGAAGTGGGTGCCGCTTATTTGACCTGGAAAATGCGCGAGGGGGCCTCATTGGGCGAAGCTCTGGAATCCAGCCTCGACGATCTTGACGGGTTCTTCACCTTTGTGGTTGGCACCAAAGATGGCTTTGGCGTGGTGCGTGACCCGATTGCCTGCAAGCCCGCGGTGATGGCTGAAACAGACCAATATGTAGCCTTCGGCTCGGAATACCGCGCCCTGGTCAACCTGCCCGGCATCGAAGAAGCCCGGGTTTGGGAGCCAGAGCCCGCAACGGTCTATTTCTGGAGCCACAATGATGCTCCAACCTCTCAGGACAAGGCGGCCTGATATGCAGCTATTTGATCTGGAAGCACAGGGGCTGCGCGCCCTCAACGCGACCCTGCATGAGCAGGCGGGCATCAGCAACCAAACCCAATGGGAAGTGATGAACCCGCGCGGCAGCCATGCCATCGCGGTAGGTCTCGATGCCCCGATTGAGGTCAATGTGAAGGGCTCCACCGGCTATTACTGTGCCGGCATGAACCAGCAGGCTACAGTGCATGTGCATGGCTCCGCCGGGCCGGGCGTGGCCGAGAACATGATGAGTGGTACAGTGATTGTTGAAGGCGATGCCTCACAATATGCTGGCGCCACCGGTCATGGCGGCACCCTGGTGATCAAAGGCAATGCCTCCTCACGTTGTGGTATCTCCATGAAGGGTATCGACATCATCGTGCATGGCAATATCGGCCATATGTCCGCCTTCATGGCGCAATCTGGCAATCTGGTGGTCTGCGGCGATGCCGGCGACGCTCTGGGCGACAGCCTTTACGAGGCCCGCCTCTTTGTGCGCGGCTCGGTCAAATCGCTGGGTGCGGACTGCATCGAAAAAGAGATGCGGCCTGAGCATCTGGAACTCTTGGCGGAGCTCTTGGAGCGCGGTGGCTGCGACGCCAAACCGGACGAGTTCAAACGCTATGGCTCGGCCCGCAAGCTTTACAACTTCAACATCGACAACGCTTACTGAGGGGATGGAGATGAAAGACGACAATCACGGCATTCCCCGCACGGTTCCGATCCAGTCGGCAACCTTCAGCAATCCGATCAACGCCGAAATCCGCCGTGCTGCGGCCACTGGGATCTATGACATCCGCGGCGGTGGCGCCAAACGCCGGGTTCCGCATTTCGATGATCTCCTGTTCCTGGGCGCCTCGATCTCGCGCTACCCGCTGGAAGGCTACCGGGAGAAATGCGAGACCAAGGTTACCCTGGGCACCCGCTTTGCCAAAAAGCCGATCGAGCTGGAGATCCCGATCACCATCGCCGGGATGAGTTTTGGCGCATTGTCCGGACCAGCGAAAGAAGCCCTGGGGCGCGGTGCCTCGATGGCGGGCACCTCGACCACCACCGGCGACGGCGGCATGACGCCTGAGGAACGCGGCCATTCCACTCAGTTGGTCTATCAGTACCTGCCCTCGCGCTACGGCATGAACCCCAATGACCTGCGCAAGGCTGACGCGATTGAAATCGTGGTGGGTCAGGGCGCCAAGCCCGGCGGCGGTGGCATGCTGCTTGGTCAGAAAATCTCTGACCGGGTGGCGGAAATGCGCACTTTGCCAAAGGGTATCGACCAGCGCTCTGCCTGCCGCCACCCGGATTGGACCGGCCCCGATGATCTGGAGATCAAGATCCTGGAGCTGCGCGAAATCACCAATTGGGAAAAACCGATCTACATCAAAGTTGGCGGTACCCGGCCATATTATGACACCGCGCTGGCGGTGAAGGCCGGCGCCGATGTGGTAGTTCTGGACGGCATGCAGGGCGGCACCGCTGCTACCCAGGATGTCTTCATCGAACATGTGGGCCTGCCAACCCTGGCCTGTATCCGCCCTGCCGTGCAGGCGCTGCAGGATCTGGGCGTGCACCGTGAGGTGCAGCTGGTGGTTTCCGGCGGCATCCGTACCGGTGCCGATGTGGCCAAGGCCATGGCCCTGGGGGCTGATGCGGTCTCTATCGGCACCGCTGCCATGGTTGCCATCGGCGACAATGATCCCAAGTGGGAAGAGGAATACCAAAAGCTTGGCTCCACCACTGGCGCCTATGATGACTGGCACGAAGGCCAGGATCCGGCGGGCATCACCACCCAGGAAGCGAAACTCGCGTCCCGTCTGGACCCAGTCGAAGCCGGTCGCCGGTTGCGCAATTACCTCAGCGTGATGACGCTGGAGGCGCAAACCATTGCGCGCGCCTGTGGCCATAATCACCTCCACAATCTTGAGCCAGAGGACCTCTGCGCTTTGACGATGGAAGCGGCAGCCATGGCCAAAGTGCCCTTGGCGGGGACGGACTGGTATCCGGGCAAACCCGGTTTCTAAACAGCGAATACAGGGGCGCGGCAGACCGATTGCCGCGCCTTTTTCAGATGAAAACAAGACAACAGGGAAAGGGGAGACAGACCATGACGATAGATCTGGCTGCTTTCGCCAAAGAAAAAGGCGTCAAGTATTTCATGATATCCTTCACCGATCTGTTCGGTGGGCAGCGGGCCAAGCTGGTTCCGGCGCGGGCAATCGCTGATATGCAAGAGGATGGCGCGGGTTTTGCTGGTTTTGCCACCTGGCTTGACCTCACTCCGGCGCATCCGGACATGCTGGCAGTGCCGGATCCAGAGGCAGTGATTCAGTTGCCATGGAACTCCGAGATCGCTTGGGTGCCCGGCAATTGCGTAATGGAAGGCGAAGACGTCGCGCAGGCGCCTCGCAATGTGCTGCGCCGTCTAATCAAAGAAGCTGCGGACCAAGGCCTGCACGTCAAGACCGGAATTGAGGCTGAATTCTTCCTGCTGACCCCGGACGGTGAGCAGATCTCGGACCCCTTCGATAGCGCCGAAAAACCCTGCTATGATCAGCAGGCAATGATGCGCCGATTGGATGTGATTCAGGAAATCAGCGACTATATGCTTGAACTGGGTTGGGGTGCCTACCAGAACGACCACGAAGATGCCAATGGCCAGTGGGAGATGAACTGGGATTTTGACGATGCGCTGAAAACTGCGGACAAGCACAGTTTCTTCAAGTTCATGGCGAAATCCGTCGCCGAAAAGCATGGCTTCCGCGCCACCTTCATGCCCAAGCCGATCGAGGGTCTGACGGGCAACGGCTGCCACGCACATATTTCGGTCTGGGATGCAGCGGGCTCGGATGCCAGTGTGAATGTCTTTGCAGGCGAGGGCGAGGGGCCGACCGGCGAAGTGGGCCTCGGCGAACGCGGCAAACACTTCCTGGGCGGCATCATGAGGCATGCCTCTGCCCTGGCCGCGATCACCAACCCGACGGTAAACAGCTACAAGCGGATCAACGCGCCGCGCACCATGTCCGGTGCTACCTGGGCGCCCAATACCGTGACCTGGACCGGCAATAACCGAACCCATATGGTGCGCGTACCTGGGCCTGGCCGGTTTGAGCTACGACTGCCGGATGGAGCCACAAACCCCTATCTGTTGCAGGCGGTGATCATCGCCGCGGGCCTGTCTGGTATCCGTTCACAGGCAGACCCGGGGCAGCGCCATGACATCGATATGTATGCCGAAGGCCATACCATCACCGATGCGCCCAAACTGCCGCTCAACATGCTCGACGCCCTGCGCGAATACGACAAGGACGAAGAGCTGAAGGCAATGATGGGCATGGAGTTCTCCAACGCCTATCTGAAGATGAAGCAGCAGGAATGGAATTCCTTTGTGAGCCACTTCAGCCGTTGGGAGCGTGAGAACACGCTGGATATCTAAATCCAGAGCTTTGACAGGGCCAAGATCCCCAGGTTTCCTCCCTGTCCAAACCCCGGCTTTGCGGCCGGGGCTTTTTTGTTTCAGGTCATCAGTTGGATGCAGGGGCCTGGTGCGCCGGGGCCTCCAACCGCCAGTCCGGCACATCGTTCACCAACGAGAGTGCTGCCCGCCGCAGGCTGGCGCGCAGACGCTCGACCGCCGGGCCCTCCATGGCGCAGTCGTGAAGGGCTGCATCAAAGGTCTCAAGCCACAATTCTGCATCCGCCTCGCGGATCGGCACATGGGCGTGGATTTCCCGCATGTTCATATGGCCAAACCGCTCTTTGTAGTAAGCACGCCCGCCCAGGAAACCGCAGAGGAATTCGAACTGCGCCTGGCGGGTATGGTTGAGACCATGGCCGCGGAAGTGCAACCGGTGCAGGGCATGCACCGCAGGATCGGTTTCCATCCGGTCGTAGAACCGCTCCACCAGGTTTCGCAGTTGGATTTCCCCGCCGATCTGATCTACTGCGCTTTTCACCTTCGGTCTCCAGGGTATTCCTGTTGTGAAAGATAATTTAACAAGAGTATTGCCTCTGCCGAGTCTTTGGGCAAGTCTTTGGATAGGGTTTCATGCGGGTTCTTTGTTGCCTGCGCAGAGTTTCTGGAGGGCTCATGAGTGCACTCGGTTTAGGCTTGATTGCAGCCTTGTGTTGGGGCCTGCATGATTTCTCAGTGCGGTTTCTGAAGGATCAGGTGCCGCTGATGGGCTCGCTTATGGTGGTCCTCACAGTGGGGCTGCTCTACGAGGCCGGTGGTATGGCAGCCGCGGGTGAGGGGCTGTTGTCGTCGCTCGGTGCTGCCTCCTATGCCATGGCTGCGGGGCTGTGCTATCTGATCGCTGGCCTGGCGCTTTATGCGGCTTTCCGGCGCGGGCCGGTTGCCCTGGTGGCGCCATTGATCGCAAGCTACCCTATCCTCTCGGTGCTTTTTGCGCTCTGGCAGGGAGCAGAGATCCCCCTGTGGCAATGGCTGGCGGTTGTGCTCATCGTGGCCGGGGTTGGCTTTGCAGCCGGCGGCGAGACCGAGCCTGCGACTGAAAGCGATGAAACAGGCGGAGGGGCCGTTGCCGTGACTTTGTCTCTGATTGCAGCGGCTGGTTTTGCCAGCACCTTTGCGCTTGGACAGACTGCTGCGCAGGCAGATCCGGGGGCCGCAAATCTGCTCACTCGCTTCACTGCGCTAACCCTCTTACTGGTGCTGATGATGATAACCCGGCAGTCTTTCTGGCCAGGGCTGAAACCCTTACCAATCCTTATTGTGATGGGGCTTTTGGATGGGGTGGCGCTGCAATCGGTGCTGGCAGCAGGAAGCATGCCACAGGCTGAATTTGCCTCTGTTGTCTCTTCGATCTTTGGTATGCTGACGGTTGTTCTGGCCTGGGCCTTCCTGCGCGAGACGATGCGCCTGCAGCAGTGGCTGGGCTGTGTTGCAGCCTTTGCCGGTATCGCCGTGCTGGCTTACTGAGAGGACCGGTCAGGAAAGGCAGACGTTCAGGCTCCCGCAACCCGGCCGACATAACGTTTGCGCTGCGCGCTTTGCTCGATCAGCCAGTTCTCGACAATCTGCTTTTCCGGAAAACCCTTGTGGCTGGCATTTTTCAGCAGGTAGTAGCCGGACTCCGTCCGAACGGCCTGGTCACCAAGGGGGCGGACCAGTTCTCCGGACTCCAGCAGGTGATCCACCAGATGACCCCAGCCAAGGACCACACCCAGCCCATCCAGTGCTGCCTGGATTGCCAGAGGGTAAGTGTTAAAGGCCACCGCGCGCTCTAACGGCGCGTCGCTGATACCATTGTGGCCCAGCCAGGTCTTCCAGGTCATCCACTCCACATGACTGCTGGTCACCTCGATCAGATCTAGATCCGGCAGAGACTTTAAATTTGTCACATTTGAGTCGCGTGCCAAAAACCGCGGACTACAAACAGGAAACACCGTTTCGCCAAACAGCATATGCGCCTCATAGCCGGGCCAATCGCCTTCTCCGCGCAGGATCGAGAGGTCCATTTCATTGGAGAGGCACTCTGCATCGCTGTCAGAGGACACCAGGGTGATCTTCACCCGCGCGTTCGAGCGGTTGAACTTGTGCAGGCGTGGCATCAACCAGAGCGCGGCGACTGAGTTAGTTGCTGCCAGATTGATCGAATTGGCCTGGTGGTTGGCAAACATATCCCGACTGGCCTCGCGCAGGATATCCATCGAGCGCTCAACCGAGGTAAGCAGCGTCCCGCCCTGCTGCGTGAGAGTGATCGAACGGTTGCCGCGCACAAAAAGTGGGACATTGTAGTGCTGCTCCAAAAGGCGCACTTTGCGACTGATTGCGGTCTCCGAGATGTTCAGCTCATCGCTGGCGCGAGCAAAACTGCCCGTCTTGGCCGCCGCTTCAAAGGCTAAAAGATAGTCCAGGGGCGGCAGAATTTTCTTCTTGCTCAGCATGTGAACAGGCACTCCAGGTTGGGGTCTTACGGCTTGAATGTTTATTTTCGGGGAATTTATTTTCCTGACAGAGAGTGCCCCGAATCGCCAACGGGCTGATTAAACCACGAAAATTCAGATTTGCCTCTAATTTCTTTGGGCACGAGCAATCAAATCTCTTGGCTGAAAACAGGCTTGATACATGCAGAATGCATCTAGCCGGGATCATGAGAATCCCGCGGTGACAACACCAGAAACACCAGGGAGCGAACATGAAACTAACAACCATTTTGTCTGCAGCTACACTGTCCGTCACTTTCGGATCATCAGGCTTTGCCGCCGACAGCAGCGATCCGATTGTCATTCCGGTTCACAACTGGTCCAGCCAGATCGTGATGTCCAATGTCGTGGGGCTGATTTTTGAAGAGATGGGCAACAACGTTGAATATGTGACCACTGACAGCCAGGCCGTTTATGAATCCGTTCGGCTCGGCGATGTCTCCCTGGAGATGGAAGTCTGGGAGGGCGCGTTTGGGGCCTCCTATCGCGCAGCGCTAGGAAAGGGAGGGCTTCATGATGCTGGCGACCATGATGCCGTAACCCGAGAGGATTGGTGGTATCCGCTTTGGACCAAAGAAGCCTGTCCGGGGTTGCCGGATTGGCAGGCCTTGAATGATTGCGCCCATCTTTTTGCAACTGCGGAAACCGGTGAAAAGGGGCGCTATCTGGACGGTCCTGTTGACTGGCTGAAGCACGGTAAGGAACGCGCAGAAGCCCTGGGGCTGAACTTCACCGTCATCAATGCAGGCTCTGCTGCGGCACTCTGGGCTGAAATCGGAGCGGCCGAAGCTGACAAGCGCCCGGTATTGGTCTTCAACTGGACCCCGAATTTTGCCGAGGCCGTCTGGCCGGGTGAATTTGTCAATTTCCCCGCCTGGGAAGATGGCTGCGATACGGACCCTTCCAAAGGCCCCAACCCGGATGCACTTTATGACTGTGGCAATCCAACCAGCGGCTATCTGAAGAAGGCGGCCTGGGATGGCATGCAAGAGAAATGGCCCAATGCCTATTGCGCATTGACCAAAATCTCCTTCACCAACCCGCAAATCGCGGAAATGGCAAAACTGGTCGATACCGACGAGATGGAGCCGGAAGAGGCAGCCGAAGAATGGCTGGCAGCAAACCACGCGGTCGTAGAACCCTGGATTAGCGCCTGCCAAAGCTAATTCTTTAAACCAGCCATTGCGTGGCCTGCGGTGCGAACCGTCAGGCCGCGTGTGCCCAAATACGCGGACTATCTCATGCCCAGCACATCCCCTGTGATCTCAGCCAAAAACGTCTGGAAGCTCTTTGGAGCTTCCCCCCAAAGATACCTAACCAATATGACTCCGGGCCGCTCCTATGATGACATCCGCGCCGACGGCTATATCGCCGGGGTCAAGGATGTCTCGATCGAGGTCGGGCGCGGCGAGATGCTGGTGATCATGGGGCTGTCCGGTTCCGGAAAATCCACCTTGGTGCGCTGTTTCTCCCGGTTGCACGACATCACCGGCGGGACAATTGAGGTCGAAGGCCAGGATATCATGGCCATGGATGAACGCGAGCTGATCGAGCTGCGCCGCAACAAGATGGGAATGGTGTTTCAATCTTTCGGACTGCTGCCGCATCGCACAGTTCTGGACAACGTTGCCTTCCCCCTGGAGATGCGGGGCCAGGACCGCCACGAACGCCGTGCGCGGGCGCTGGAGGTGATCCAACTGGTCGGGCTTGAGGGGCGGGAAGAGTACTTCCCGCGCGAACTTTCCGGGGGTCAGCAGCAGCGCGTGGGCATCGCGCGTTCATTGGCGATTGAGCCGGACATCTGGTTCCTGGATGAACCGTTCTCGGCGCTGGACCCACTTATCCGCCGCGAGATGCAGGATGAATTCCTGCGCCTGCAAGAGATGCTGGGTAAGACCATTGTCTTTATCACCCATGACTTTGACGAAGCCCTGCGCCTGGCTGACCGCATTGCCATCATGCGTAATGGCGCGGTGGAGCAATGCGACACCCCAGACCAGATCGTGATGAATCCAGCCACCGAATATGTCGCCAAATTCACCGAAGAGATCGACAAGGCCCGCGTCGTCCATGCTCGTGGGCTGGCCTCACCGCTGAATGGCACCGCCGTGGAGGGCACGGCAATCGATGGCGGCGCCACGATCCATAATCTGGCACGTCTCTTGATCAATGACACCCGAGCCCATCTTCCCGTCGCTGATGCCAAAGGCGCCGTGACCGGCGTGCTGCAGCGGCAAAAGGCGCTTGATCTTCTGCTGGGAGACGCCTGATGGCGACGCTTTCAACCGATTTGCCACAAAAGGCGCAGGGAGCCAGTACCAGGAGCCAGGTTTTGTGTCTGTTGCTTGGCACGGCACTCCTTTTGACCCTAGCGCAATACTTGAGCCTGCTGCCCGCATGGCTGCACCGGTTACCCAAAGAGATGATCCCCCCCACTGCGCAGGTCTTGGACGCTGCTTTTGCCTTTGTTCAGAATGACCTGGGTCTCATCCATGTGACGCGCTTCATTGCCGAAGGACCACTGGAGTTCCTCTTGGATACCTCAGCCAACTTGCTGGAGGGCAAGCGCCGTTGGCCCTATCTGGGGCCGGTGCCCTGGACAGCAGTGGCTGGGGTGGCTGCGGTGGTTGGCTATGCGCTTGGTGGTTGGCGGCTGGCGGCACTTGGCGCCGGGACCTTTATTTGGACTGCCTTGATCGGCCAATGGAAAATGGCAATGCAGACCATGTCAGTGTTGACCGTTGCGGCTCCGCTGGCCTTTGCCATCGGTCTGGGTCTGGGCATCGCCGCCTGGAAATACGCCTGGGTTGAGCGGCTACTGAAACCCATGCTCAGCGTGCTACAGACCCTGCCCTTCTTCACCTATCTTCTGCCGGCAGTGATCTTTTTCAAGGTCGGTCCAACTGCAGGCGCTGTGGCAACGGTGATCTTTGCCATCCCGCCGATGATCCTGATGACAACCCTGGGTTTGAAAAAGGTCAGCCCCGAAGTGATCGAGGCCGGCAAGATGTCGGGCTGTTCGCGCTGGCAGATGCTGCGCCATGTCTATGTGCCCGCCGCCCGGACCGAGATCCTGGTGGGCGTGAACCAGGTGATCATGCTTTGCCTTGCCATGGTGGTTCTCACCGCCTTTATTGGCATGCCGGGGCTGGGGGCAAAACTCCTGGCGATGATGGGCAGCTTCAAGCTGGGCCGCTCGTTTGAAATCGGGATTACGATCGTGCTGCTTGCGGTGACTCTGGACCGGATGTCCAAGGCCTGGGTAGTCAAGCAGCCGGCGCATTTTGACAAGGGCACGCCCTGGTGGATCCGTCACCGGATGCCCCTTCTGGCGCTGGGAGTCTTTGTCGGTTTTCTCCTTCTGGCGCAGCTTTTCCCGATCCTGGGCAGCATCGGGCGCAAGCAGCACTTTAGCCAAGGCAAGGAAATCGACTTTCTGATCAAAGGCTTTCTGGCCATGGACGGTATCCGTGCGGTGACCGAGTGGCTGCGTTGGTTCCTCAATGTCAAAGTGCTGATCCCCTTCCGCGATACCCTGCTGTCGATTCCGACACCCGCCTTCATCCTCATGGTGGTCAGCTTCTCTTACTGGCTGGGGGGACGCCGTCCGGCGGTGTTTGCGGCGATCTTTTTCACCATCGTGGCCTTTTCCGGCTGGTGGGACCGCTCAATCATCACGCTTTATGCGGTGATCTCGGCGGTGGTGCTGGCACTGATGATAGGCATTCCGCTGGGCATTCTGGCCTCGCGTTCCGAGGCCTGGTCGAGAAGGGTGCTCCTGGCCTGCGATACGGCGCAGACCTTCCCCAGCTTCATCTATCTGATCCCGGCGATCATGCTCTTTGGCGTCAACGATGTGGCGGTGATTTTCTCGATCCTGATCTTCGCCACGGTGCCGCTGACCCGCTACACGGTCGAGGGGCTGCGCACTGTGCCTGCCGAACTGACCGAAGCGGCGGATATGTCCGGCTCGACCCGGCGGCAGAAGCTTCTGTCGGTGCAGCTGCCTCTGGCGCTTCCCACCATGGCTGTCGGCTTCAACCAGGCCATCATGTTTGCCTTTTTCATGGTCATCATCGCCGCCTTCATCGGCACCCAGGATCTGGGCCAAGAGTTGCAACGAACACTGGCGGGAACCGAGCTGGGCAAGAACTTTGTGCTGGGGCTCAACGTCTCTTTGATGGCGCTCACCTTTGACATGGCAATCACCGCTTGGGCGGAGCGCCGCAAACAGGCCCTGGGCCTGGACTGACAGAGCAGGGAAGATCAGAAAATGAACGTGCAACCGATCTTTGAAGCTCCCTTTGAGCGGCGCGGCGTGCTGGCCCCTGGCCTGCCCATCCTGCCCCACGGGGTAGAGCGCCACCCGGTTCCGGGCGCAGGCTCCCGCGCTATCGCCATTGCAAAGGGGGATCAGATCACCCTTTTGGACCGCGACGGCATGCAGAAGGCAGAGGTGGTCTGTTTTGCCCCGGACCGCAGCTCGCGCGCCGGATATCTGGGCGCTGCAGGGCAGGGGCGGCCTGATGGGATCATCGCCACCCTGGCCAATGGCTCCCGCTCTGGCCGCAAGGTATTGCGGGCGCTGGAACAGGCTGGGTTCGACATCGGTCAAGGGGATGCCATCCGTGCCTTTGAAGAAGGCTCACAGGCCGGCGACATGGTGACCTTCTCCGCTGAGGTCGATGGCCTTTTGATTGTGGCGGCCCCGGGCGCGCCGATGCGTCCCGAAGAGCAGAACCCGCCAACAGACATCATTCTCTATGTGAAACGCGCCGCACGCGGGCGGGAGAAGCCGGATATCATTGCCCCGGAGCCGCTGTCGGACCCCTTGCAGGACTACAATATTTTGCCGGGCAATGCCCAAAGCTATGAGGTTAAGGCGGGCGAGTACATCCAGATTCTAGACGTTAAGGGCCGCGAATGCTCGGATTTTCAGGCCTTCAGCCTGCGCGCCCTGGACAAAGGGGTGGAGCGGGAAATCGATCCGACCACGACCCGCAGTCTGATGGGCAACCTCTATCCGACGCCGGGGGTATTTTCCAAATACTGGTCGGTGGATCAGGAGCCCCTGGTCGAGATCGTGCAGGATACCTGCGGGCGGCACGATACCTTCGGGCTTGCCTGTACCGCCCGCTACTATGAGGACCTCGGCTATCCCGGCCACATCAACTGCTCGGACAATATCAACCAAGATCTGGCACAATACGACATCAAGCCGCGCGGCGGCTGGCCGGCCATCAACTTCTTTTTCAACACCCTGCTGGACGAGACCAATTCGATCGGCATGGACGATCCCTGGTCCCGTCCCGGCGACTATGTGCTGTTGCGCGCGCTCACTGATCTGGTCTGCGTCAGCACCGCCTGTCCCTGCGACATCGACCCGGCCAATGGCTGGAACCCAACGGACATACAAGTCCGCACCTACAAGGCGGGGGAAGATTTCTCCCGCTCCATTGGCTACAGAAAATCTGCGGAGGCGGATGTGGAAGAAACTAAGAAAACCGCGTTTCATGAGTGTTTTGCGCGCCATACCCGCGATTTCATCGAATACAATGGCTATTGGCTGCCCAATACAATGACCAACCACGGTGCCATCGCCGAATACTGGGCCTGCCGCGACAAGGTGGCGGTGATGGATCTGAGCCCGCTGCGCAAATATGAGGTGACAGGCCCCGATGCCGAAGAGCTGATGCAGCTCTGTGTGACCCGCAACATGAAAAAGCTGAGTGTGGGACAGGTGGTCTATACCGCCATGTGCTATGAACACGGCGGCATGATTGACGATGGTACCGTCTACCGGCTGGGTGAGACCAATTTCCGCTGGATCGGCGGCAATGACACCAGTGGTCTTTGGCTGCAGGAGCAGGCGCGCAAACTCGGCCTCAATGTCTGGGTGCGCAACTCGACGGATCAGCTGCATAATATCGCGGTGCAGGGTCGCCATAGCCGCGAGATCCTCAGCCGTATCTTATGGACCCCACCTCAGCAGCCCACCATTGGTGAACTGCCCTGGTTCCGGCTGGCCGTGGCGCGAGTGGGGGGCGTTTCCGGCACCTCGGTGGTGATCTCGCGCACCGGCTACTCTGGTGAGCTAGGCTATGAGATCTTTTGCCATCCCAAGGACGCGGTGGAGATCTTTGACAGGGTCTGGGAAGAGGGTCAGGAGTTCGGCATCACCCCGCTGGGGCTGGAAGCGCTGGATATGCTGCGTATCGAAGGCGGGCTGATCTTTTCCGGCTCAGAGTTTGACGACCAGACCGACCCCTTTGAAGCGGGCATCGGCTTCACGGTGCCGCTGAAGTCCAAGGAAGATGACTTTATCGGCCGTGCTGCCATTGAAGAGCGCAAGGCGCATCCGCACCGCAAACTCGTGGGCTTTGAGGTCGAAGGCGGCACAATTCCGGCGCCTGGCGATTGCATCCGCATTGGGCGCGCGCAGGTGGGCGAAATCACCAGTGCGATGAAATCCCCCATCCTGGGGAAGGTCATCGCTCTGGGCCGGGTCGCTACTACGCATGCGGAGATCGGAACGGAACTTGAAATCGGCCAGCTCGACGGGCAGCAAAAGCGGCTGCGTGCAAAGATCGTGCCCTTTCCGCATTTTGATCCACGAAAAGAGCGGGTGAAAGGCAATTACGAGTAGCAAATCCCAAGAAACCCTTGAGAAGACCGAGCAGAGGATAGCGAGAAGGAGACAGAGATGAGAGAAGAAAAACCCCCTATGTCATTGGGCCTCTTGATCTTTCCTGGCTTTCCCATGGCTGCACTGTCCTCCTTTGTAGAACCCTTACGCGCGGCAAATGAAATCACCGGAAGAGAGGCATTTCGGTGGCTTATTGTCTCTGAAAAGGACGAGCCGGTGACTTCTTCTGCTGGTGTTCCGATCATGCCGGACGCATCTCTGTCAGACGTGGGCGCTTTGGATCACCTTTTTTTCGCTTCTGGCCCCAAGGCTCGGTTTCTAAAACCGGCTCGGTCTCATGCGGCCCTTCAGCGGATTCTGCGACAGGGAACGCGCCTAGGTGCGATCAGTGGAGGTGTATTTCCTTTGGTGCGGACTGGCCTGCAAAAGGCGCAGCCTATGTCCGTTCACTGGTGTTACACAGCGGCCTTTCAGGCAGAATTTCCATATGTGCCAGTAGAAAGCAGCGTCATCTGTCAATCTGATGATTTTACAAGCATTTCTGGCGCGTTGGCAGCCTTCGATCATATGCTTTCCTTAGTTGGAGAGCATCTGGGCCCAGAAGTTATGGCGGAAGCTGCTTGTTGGTTTCAACATCCATTTGTGCGTAGCCCCACCTTTCCACAAAAACAGCCCGCATTGGCCACGGCCAAAAGCCAGGACCTTTTGCCAAAACAGGTTGATCACGCGATCCGCTACTTTGCCGAGAACATCGAAAACCCGGTATCAATGACCAAAGTCGCCCGAGCGATTGGCATTTCCACCAGAAATCTTGAACGCAGCTTCAAAGAGGCAACTGGCCAAAGCCCTTTGCAGTATTATCGCAAGATGCGCATGAAACAGGCTCGCCAACTTGTTCTTTTTACCAATGATTCTATTGCACAAGTGGCAATCATGGTCGGGTATTCTTCGTCTGGCACATTCCGCCGACATTACCGTGAAGCCTTTGGCGCGACACCAAGAGACGAACGAAAAGCGCAAGACAGTTTCCGTGTAGAATTTGAGGATTGCCAGCCATCTTGATTGATGGCTTGGCAACGAAACGACTGTCCCGATCCCCGGAGCGAACAGAGCAATGACCTGATCCTGTTCTCTTGCTTCAGACAACAGCTCTATAATCTGGCGCCCCGCCTGCAGCCCGTCTTCGTTCGGGATCGGATGTCGGATTGGGTAACGGCTATGGCTGTGTGGCCCCCACGGATGTGCCGCAAGGCTTCTCGCAACATCGCGGGGGCAGCTTTCCCAACCGCAATCACAATACTGCGCCCTGCTTTTTTGCGGGGGGGGAGAAGGGGCAAGTGATCAGTTTATTACGCAGAGCAAGCGCAGGATCTGCAGCTGCAACGGCTTCCGCAAAGATGGCCTTTGCATCGGTGCGTTTTATGTCCAGCGCTTGCTCCGTCACCGGATTCAGGCCGCTGCGATCTGACGCGCTTTTTCGACCATGACTTCGGCTTGTCGGATCGAAGCATAATCGATCAGGCGTCCGTCCAGCGAAACCGCGCCTTTTCCTGCCGCTTCGGCCTCGGCCATTGCCTCAAGAATGCGTTGAGCCTTGGTGACTTCTGCATCCCCCGGCGACATGACTTCGTTTGCCAGTGCAATCTGGCTGGGATGGATCGCCCATTTTCCTTCGCACCCCAGAACCGCAGCCCGTTTTGTGGCAGCTTTGTAACCTTCGGGATCCTGAAAATCACCAAAGGGCCCATCAATGGGACGTAGCCCGTTGGCGCGTGCTGCGACCACCATCCGGGCAAGGGCATAGTGCCACATATCGCCCCAATGGGTCATCCGCCCACCCTCTGCGTCAGCGTCCGTCAGCACCGAATAGTCCGGATTTACCCCGCCAATGATGGTCGTGCGCGCACGCGTAGAGGCGGCATAGTCGGCCACACCAAAATGCAGGCTTTCATTGCGCTTTGAGGCCGCTGCGATTTCACTGACATTCTGCATGCCAAGTGCGGTTTCAACGATATGCTCAAAGCCGATACGTTTGTCATAGCCTTTGGCATCTTCGATCTGGGTCACCATCATGTCGACGGCATAGACATCCGCAGCCGTGCCAACCTTGGGGATCATGATCAAGTCCAGCCGTTTGCCAGCCTGTTCGACCACATCCACCACGTCACGATACATGTAATGAGTGTCCAGCCCGTTGATCCGCACCGACATGGTTTTGCTGCCCCAGTCGATGTCATTCAGGGCTTCGATGATGTTCTTGCGCGCCTGTTCCTTTTCATCAGGCGCGACCGCATCTTCGAGATCAAGGAAAATGACATCCACATCCGATTGCGCGGCCTTTTCAAACATTCCGGGCTGGCTGCCGGGCACCGCCAATTCGCTGCGGTTCAGCCGGGCTGGGGCTTGGTCAATGGGGTGAAAACTCATGGGGTTGGCTCCTTCGTCTTACAGGTTCGGGAAAAGAGGGAAAAGTTCACAAGGCTGAAAAAGGGTTAACCGGTCCAGCCAAGGCCAGCGGAAATGGCGTTCATGGATTGCAGCAGGGGAACGGGCACAGTTGCGACCTGCGGATCCTGTCTTGCCTGTCGTAGCAGGTCGATCTGCAGGGCATGAATGCGGGCCAGTTCATCGCGTTTGCGATCAAAACGCTCGCACAGGCGGGGGAAGCGATGCCCTATGGGTTGACCGCCGGTCAGAAACTGCACCGCCTTGCATGCGCTGTCGTATTCCGCCTGAATATTCAGCGACACGCTGCGGCAGATTTCACTGTCATCCACCAGTTCACTGTATTGCGCTGCGATGCCCATATCGGCCTGATACAGCGACTTTTCCATCTCATCGACAGCCAGGCGGAACAGGTGCGAATGCTGAAACATCCCCTGCAAGACATCATCACCATGCGTGCCTCGGAACTTGCGAAAGCTGGCCATCGCAGCGCCAAACCCATACCAGCCGGTGATCAGGTGGCGGTTCTGTGACCAGGCAAAGACCCAAGGGATAGCCCGCAGATCCTCCAGACTGGCGGCGCCAAAACGGCGGGTCGGGCGAGAGCCGATTTTCAGCCGAGCCAGCTCTTCCACTGGGCTGGCCTGCTGGAAGTATTCGAGAAATTCAGGCCTCTGCAAAAGGGAGACATAGGCCGTCTGCGACAGCTCTGACAGGGCATCCAGCGCATCATCAAACTCGGGACAGGCAGGGGTTTTGCACGGGCTGGCAGTATGGCGCAGAGTGCTAGAGAGGAGCAGTTCCAGATGCGCGGCGGCGGTGCCACGATTGGCATATTTGGCCGACACAACCTCGCCCTGTTCCGTAACCCGCAGCTGCCCGGCAATTGTGCCACTGGGTTGGGCGGCGATGGCGCGCCCGGTGGGGGCACCGCCCCGGCTGACCGAGCCCCCGCTGCCATGGAAAAACCGGGGCTTGAAACCCTGCGAAGCCAGCGCGGTCATGATCCGCCGTTGCGCGCGCTCCAACTCCCAAGTCGAGCAGAAATAGCCCCCATCCTTGCCGCTGTCTGAATAACCCAGCATCACCTCGATCACATTGCCCTCGGTCTTCAGGCTGCGACGGGCCAGGGGAACATCTAGTACAGCCAGCAGGATCGCGGGGGCATTGCGCAGATCGGCAATTGTCTCAAAGAGGGGAACCACAGAGAAATCAAGTGTCTCAGCCCCAAGCCCGGCGTAGCGGGCCAAGAGGTAGACACCAAGAATATCATCGGCTGAGCGCGTCATCGACAGGATAAATGGCCCGACAGCGCGTGGATCTGGCCCAGATCGAACGCTATGAACCAGGGTCAAAAGGTCAAGCAATTCCTGGGCCTGATCGCTGAGCGTCTCACGCTCTTGATAGGGCAGGTTCTGATCCACCAATTCCCGACGCAAACGCCCGGACCATTCCGGGGTGCCATATTCCGGCGCCTGGCCGGATTGCGACCAGATCTCGGCCAAGACCACGGTTGTGACGGTCGAGTTCTGGCGAATGTCCAGTGTCGTGCAGCGAAAGCCAAAGACCGCAGCGGCTCGGCGGAGGGGGCGGATATGTCGACGGGCCAGAAGATCTGCGTTGACCGCACATAAAGCGGCATCAAGGCTGTCCAGATCACCCAGGAATTGCGCAATGTGATCATAACCGTCATTGCTCAGCCTATGACCTATGGCATTCAAAGCCTGCCGGAAGGGTTCATTCTGGTTCCGACACGCATCAGGTGCCGCGTCAATGATGCCATGCAGGCGCGCCCGGTCTGTTTCAGGCAGCGGCAGTATGAGGGCACTGATGCTCAACCTGCCGGCAGCCTGAACAAGCGCCTGTTGATACAGATCCAACACTGTTTCGCGCCCGCGCTTCAAGGCCTGCGCAGTCATTTCGGTGGTAACATTCGGATTGCCGTCCCGGTCGCCCCCGATCCAGCTGTGAAAACGAATGTCGGGAGTTTTGGTCAAAACCTGCCCAAGCACATGCAGACAAGCCTGATCAAAACGTTCCATGACCTGAGGAACAGCGTCAAAGATCGCATCGCGAAAGAACTGCAGTCCCCATTCGATCTCGTCCTTCAGGCTGGGGCGTGACAGGCGCAGCTCCCCCGTCAGCCACAACAGATCGATTTCACCTTCCAGAGCATTTAACAGTTCTACGCGTTCGGTCGGAGTCCAGCGCTGGGATTCAAGACCAACCAGATTGCGATAAATCCGGCGGTGAATTTCTAGCACGGTCACCCGCTTGGCCTCGGTCGGATGTGCGGTCAGAGTCGGGCCAACGCATAGCGGTGCGGTCAGGTCTTCTGTCTGAGTGACCGATAGGGACAGATCAGACAGAACCTTGGCAAACCCACCTTCGACGGCTTCGGCACCGTTTTGGGTTTCACTCAGGCGGCGGTTCCGCACCTCGGCGTTTTCGTCAACGATGCGCAGCAGCTGGAACCAGATCGACAGGGCCTGCAGATAGGGGGTTGCCTCGGGCCCCGTCGGGATCGGCGGCAATGGCCTGGCCTCAGCCCATGTCTCCACATGAGGCGCCCGCTTCAGCAGGATATTCCGCCATAGGGCGCGCAGTTCTGCACGCAACCCTTCGGCATAGCCTGATGGGTCGGAAGGGGACTGAAGGGACCGGGCCAGCGCTTGCATCAGATCACCTGATCCCGCGGGGCGCGGCCTGCAAAAAAGTCACTCAGGTTATCCAGAACACGAAACCCCATCGCCTCACGGGATTCACGGGTGGCGCTGCCTAGATGTGGCAACATCACAAGGTTGTCGCTGTGCATCAGATCCGGGCTGATCCGGGGTTCGCCATCAAAGACGTCCAGAGCGGCTCCACCGATGACATCAAACATTAGCGCCTGAATTAGGGCGTGCTCATCCACAATCTCACCACGTGCGGTATTGATCAGAAAGGCGTCCGGTTTCATCAGATCGAAGCGGCGAGAATTGATCAGATGCCGGTTGGCGGCACCGCCTGGACAGTGCAGCGAAACAAAATCACAGTGCGGCAACAGGTCATCAACCGTTTCCACCTGCGTTGCATTGTATTGATGCAGAACATCCGGCGAAATCCGGCTGCGGTTTTGGACCAGAATCTTCATGCCAAAGCCGTGATGCGCGCGCCGTGCCATTTCCTGACCGATGCGGCCAAAGCCGATGATACCTAGCGTTTTACAGCTGACCTTTGTGCCCACTAGATGGGTCGGACGCCAGCCAGACCAGTCTCCCGCGCGCAGCTCACGCTCCCCTTCGCCAGCACGGCGGGCTGCCATCAAGAGCAGTGTCATGGCCAGATCCGCTGTGCATTCGGACAGGACGTCGGGTGTGTTGGTCACGGTCATGCCAAGATTGCGAGCGGATGGCTCGCAAATATGGCTATATCCCACACCATAATTGGCAAGGATCTTGGTCTGAGCTGCGGGTACATCCAGCGCCTCGGAGCTGAGGCTGTCCGTGACCGTGGGCAGCACCGCGTCATAGCGTTTCAGCGCTTCGCGTATCTCGGCCGGGGACATCGGTTTGTCCCCGGTATTGAGCACGGTATTGTAGGTTTCAGCCAGCTGAGCTTCGACTGCAGCAGGCCAGCGACGGGTGACAAAAACGGAAGGTTTGACCATCACGCAGCCTTTCCCATAACCCGTGCAATCGTTTCACCGATGACTGCGGGATTTTCGGCCACGGTCACACCGGCGGCTGACAGGATTTCAACTTTTTCGGAGGCGCTTTCACCAAATGCTGAAATGATTGCGCCGGCATGGCCCATGGTCCGGCCCTTGGGGGCGGTCAGACCAGCCACATAGGCAATCACCGGTTTGGTGATGTGATCGCGGATGAACTCTGCCGCCTCAGCTTCCTGAGGACCCCCAATTTCGCCAATCATGGCGATCACTTCGGTGTCGTCATCATTCTCGAAACGTTCGAGAACATCACGGAAGGATGAGCCGTTGATCGGATCCCCTCCGATGCCGACACTGGTGGAAACACCAATGCCGCGCTCTTTCAGCTGTGCTGCGGCCTCATAGCCCAGCGTGCCTGACCGACCAATGATGCCGACATTGCCAGGCAGGTAGATATGGCCGGGCATGATCCCCAGCAAGGCCTTGCCGGGGCTGATAGTTCCGGCACAGTTCGGCCCGGTCAGCACCATACGCTTGTCCTTGGGGTAGCGGTACATGTAGCGTTTGACGCGGATCATGTCCTGCGCGGGGATACCATCCGTGATGCAGACACAATACCTGATACCGGCATCTGCGGCCTCCATGATTGAATCTGCGGCAAAGGGCGGCGGCACAAAAACAAGGCTGGCATCGGCCCCGGTGGCTTCGACAGCCTGCTTGACGGTATCAAAAACAGGCACGCCCTCTACGGTTTCGCCACCCTTTCCAGGGACTACGCCGCCGACGACATTGGTGCCATATGCCAGCATGTCCTTGGTGTGGAACCGGGCCATGCGTCCGGTGATGCCCTGAACGATAACGCGGGAGTCGCGGTCAAGAAGAATGCTCACTGTACAGCCCTCACTTTGGTATTTTGGGTCAGGTCGCGCTGCCAGGCGCCCACAGCGCGTTCTGCGGCTTCCATTAGAGTTGTGGCGCGAATGATCGGCAGACCTGATTTGGCCAGAATTTTCTGGCCTTCCTCAACATTGGTCCCGGCCAGACGCACAATGACCGGAATGTCGATTTCCAGTTCGCGCAGGGCCTGGACAACGCCTTCGGCAACCCAGTCACAGCGGTTGATGCCAGCGAAGATGTTGACCAGTACGGCCTGCACATTCTTGTCCGACAACACCAGACGAAAGGCCTTTGCCACGCGTTCCGGTGAGGCTCCGCCGCCAATATCAAGGAAATTCGCAGGTTCGCCACCAGCCAGTTTGATGGTGTCCATTGTGGCCATTGCCAGACCGGCACCGTTGACGATACAGCCGATGTTTCCATCTAGCCCCACATAGGACAACCCCCGGTCGGCAGCACGGCTTTCGCGTGGGTCTTCCTGGCTTTTGTCACGCAACTCTGCGATCTGCGGGTGACGGAACAGAGCGTTGTCGTCAAAGCTCATCTTGGCATCCAGCGCCAGAACTCGGTCGTCCCCGGTGATGACCAGCGGGTTGATTTCAACCATGGTTGCATCCAGTTCGCTGAAGGCTGCGTAACAGCCCTGCAGCGTCCGCACCATCTGCTGCACCAGCCGGGGTTCCAGCCCCAGATCAAAGGCGATTTCACGGGCCTGAAACTCCTGCAGGCCAACCGCAGGTTCCACGATGGAACGTACGATACTGTCGGGGCGTTCTGCGGAAATCTCTTCGATCTCCATACCCCCCTCAGAGGAGGCTACAATCATCACACGCTGGCTGGAGCGATCCAGCACGAAGCCCAGATAAATCTCGCGGTCAATCGGCACGGCGGATTCGACATAGACGCGATAGATGCCTTTGCCTTCCGGGCCGGTCTGATGGGTCACCAGCTTGCGTCCGAACAGGTTGTCGCAGGCCTCATGAATCTCATTCTCACTGTTGCACAGCTTTACGCCACCGGCTTTGCCGCGGCCGCCTGCATGAACCTGAGCTTTGACAATCCACCGATCACCGCCCAGCTCTCGCGCACGATAGGCGGCCTGTTCCGGGCTGTAGGCAAGCGCCCCAGATGGTATGGCAACGCCGAAATTCGAAAGAACCTCTTTTGCCTGATACTCATGAATATCCATCTGCAATCCTTTCGTTTTTGCAGTGCGTTCAAGCCGCGATCGATGTGCCGTAGCGGCTTTCGAGCAGGGCCTCGATCTCTTCCATATCGACCGTGCCCCCCAGTTCGCTGATGGCTTCGGAAAACAGTCGGATGATCTGGCTGATGGCATGGCGGTTCAGCTGGTTGAGGATGCCAATGCGGACCTGAACCGGGGCGCTAAGTGTCGGCCAGATGCCAAACTCACGGGCGCGGCAGTTCTGCACCAGCTCCATCTCGCGGCCTGCCAGATCTGCTGGCAGATTGAGCACCAGCAGACTAGGCATGTCCGAGGTCACCTCGCAGCCCATCGCAGTTACGGCGTCACGCAGGATCTTTTCGTGGGTGCGATAGGCGGCGGACCGCTTTGCCAGCCCTTCTGCCAGCGTGAGACGAAGAGACTCGTGGAAAGCGGCAACGGCATAGCCGGAATGGGTCCGGTGATAGGTGCCGCGTTCAACATCCGCACCATCCACAATGCCCCAGTGGCGAGCCTCGAAGATTGGGTTGTGGACATAGCTGTAGGCGCCTGTTGCCTTCAGGCTGTTCATGTAAGCGTCGGTAAAACTGACGGGCGCATAGGTCAGAGGCAGACAACACAGGCCTTTTTGCGGACAGGATGCCCAGCCAGCGATACCGGGGTAGTCGTCGATGCGGAAATCTTCGACACCCAGCGAGGAGACTGCATCGGTCAGCCCCATTGCGCCATGACGTTCACAGGCATCGGAGAAGCCCCGCAGATCGTTGATGCGTCCTGATCCCGTTTCCCAATGCGCCATGAAGGCCCATTTGGGCTTATGTTCCGCCAGAGCGGCCTCGACCATGTCGCCGGTTACGGATTGTCCATGTGGGACATCAATCACGATGACGCTGGCGGCCTGCGGGTTCAGGGGGGCGGTGGCGTGCTCTTCTGGAGTTGCGGCCTTGATCCTGAGGGTGAGCGTGTCGATGCCGGAAAAGGTGCCATTGTTGAAAGCAACGACCTTGTCACCCGGCATGACAGCAGAGAACATGGTGTCCAGCGCGCTCCAGCCGGTGCCGGCAACCGCAAAGGTATATGTGTTCGAGGTGCCCCAGATTTCGCGCAGCATGAGCTTACATTCGACCATGCCGCGTAGAACGTCACCCTGCATGTGATCCGCCACACCTGCGCTGGAAAACGCCTGCAGAACACGGGCATCAGTATTGCCCGGCCCCGGCCCGGCCGCCAGCGTCTCGGGAATTTCGAGGGTGGGGTAAATTTGGAACGTCATTTGATCCTCCTTGGTCGTCGGGGTGGTTCACCACGCCCATTTATCGTGTTGAGGATCACAAAAGCGCCGCTTGCAGCATTGCACAACGTAACTTAATACTGCTTTGGGGCTTCTAATATGGTAGCAAAATACCTACCTGTTTGGGCTAGAATACCGCAGTATACCGAGTATATCGCCACCCAAATGGGTAGTATTTTTGAAATTCGGGTGTAAAATCAATGTCAGGACCTTCGCCGCAATCGATTGATGTCATGCTTGCCGATAACAACCCCTTGGTCTTGTCGGCGATGTCAGAAATTTTTGAACGGGATCCACGATTCTCTCTGGTGGCCACCTCTTCAACGGCCGAAGGCTTCCTGGGGGCGGTGATGCGCGTTCCGGTGCAGGTTTGCGTGATCTCTTGGAACCTGCCTGTTCTTGGAGCCGCCAAGCTGATTGAAGTTCTGCGGGAACAGGAAAACAAGCCTCGGTTTGTCGTTTACGGTGACGAGGTTGGCGATATCCCACGTCTTGCAATGCAGGCAGGAGCTGCGGGGTTTGCCTCCCGGTCGGGTGAGGTCGAGGGGTTGCTGGAAACCTGCGCAGACGTGGCCGCGGGCAAGATGGTGTTTCCCTTCATCGACGTGCGTAAGATGCAGCAGGATCCAATTAATAGCCTGTCCCGCAAAGAGCGGGTCATCCTTGAGGCGCTGTCAAAGGGGTTGTCAAATCGTGAGCTTTCAAAGGAGTTGCTGATTTCGACAAACACGGTCAAGTTTCACCTGTCCAATATCTACGAGAAGCTCTCTGTCAGAAACCGGGCCCAAGCAATCGCCTACTATTACTCAGCGCAGCTGGACGCAAAAATAATAGGTGATAGTTGAGGCTGGTTGCATCTGCCAAACCCTGTTTGAGGGCAAGTTTTACCTCTTCGTAGCCATTGATCTGAATAGCCGCTACTATTTTAGACATTTTGTTCCCTAGGGTCAGGACGCATTATCCGATTGAGCTTGTCGCGTTGTTATGGTTCACGATCCCGAGTTTCGGGGGGATGTTATGAGCAACTTGTACTGGCTTACGGAGGCGCAGATGGCGCGTCTCCGGCCATTCTTTCCAAAGAGTCGAGGTCGTGCTCGCGTTGACGATCGCCGCGTTCTAAGTGGCATTATATTCATCAATCGCAATGGTTTAAGGTGGCGCGATGCACCTGCCGAGTATGGCCCACCAAAGACATTGTATAATCGCTGGAAGCGTTGGAGTGATATGGGCGTGTTTGCCCGGATCATGATGGGATTGTCTGAACAGGACCCTGACAACACAACCATCTCAATTGATGCAACATACCTCAAAGCGCATCGCACGGCCTCCAGCCTGCGATTGAAAAAGGGGGGCGCGGACGCCTGATCGGCTTGACCAAAGGGGGGATGAACACCAAATTGCACGCCATTACAGATACCATCGGCCGTCCAGTCCGCCTGTTCATTACCGCAGGCCAAGTGAGCGATTATACTGGCGCTGCGGCCTTGATGAACGGGCTGCCAAAAGCCGAATGGCTTCTCGCTGATCGAGGGTATGACGCCGATTGGTTCCGCGAAACCCTTATAGATAAGGGCACAAAGCCCTGCATCCCCGGACGCAAATCGCGCAAGACGACCATCAAGTACGACAAGCGCCGATACAAACGTCGCAACCGCATCGAAAGGATGTTCGGCAGGCTCAAAGACTGGCGACGTGTCTCAACCCGTTATGACCGCTGCCCAAAGGTCTTCCTGTCAGCAATCGCTCTCGCCGCAACAGTCATATTCTGGTTATGAGTCCTGACCCTAGTTTTGAGGCAAGGAGTCCTTTTTGGGGAAGCCAGATTTCAGTGACGATTTTAGACGTGATACTGTTCACCAGATCACGGTACGTGGATGCTCACCGCACTGCGTCCAGTCTCGCGGCGCGCCCTATCACCCTCAGGCACAAGGTAAAACCGAACGTTGGCATCAAACCTTGAAGAACCGCATCTTGTTGGAAAACTACTTCTTGCGAGGTGATCTCGAAGCCCAAAACGAAGCCTTCGTCGATAACTACAATCATCATCGCCACCACGAAAGCCGGAACAACGTCACACCGGCCGACCTCTATTTCGGACGGGAGAAAGCCATTCTACAACACCGAGAAAGGACCAAACGAAAGACGCTCGTAGCGCGCCGCTTGCATCACAGGCGACGCGCCGCACAATCAAACCAACCAGATGAGCGAGACACTCTCTTAGTTCAGGTGACCTTTAAAACCAAAAACTCTGCCGACGGACAGTTCTTAACCTCAATTTCAATTTTCTAGTGTGTTGCCTGGGTCTAGTTGGCTTCTGATCACTCGCCTGAGTACGGGTTGACTTTGATGCGACTGAAACTTTGAGCGGTTAAACGTGACGACGGGGTTGCATATGAAAGAGTTTTACTGGCAGGGCTGGGGCAGCTGAAGACAAGCGATCTTGGAGATTTGGAAAAACCATGGCGCAAAAAGCGACCATCTATAAAGTTGAGCTGTCCGTTTCCGATATGGATCGCCACTACTACGAGACCCACAGGCTGACAGTCGCTAAACACCCTTCAGAAACGGACGAGCGATTGATGGTGCGTCTGTTGGCTTTTGCTCTGAACGCTCACGAGCACCTGGAAATGACCAAGGGGCTGTCGAGCGATGACGAGCCGGACATCTGGCAAAAGAGCTTGAGCGGCGAGCTTGAACTCTGGGTTGCCCTGGGGCTTCCGAGTGAAAAGATCCTGCGCCAATCCTGTGGTAAGGCCAAAGAGGTGATCGTCTATAGCTATGGCGGCAAACCGGCGGAGATCTGGTGGGACAAGACCCGAAACAGCACCACCCGGTTTGACAATCTCAGGGTTGTCAACTTCCCGGAGACGGAAACCCAGGCCTTGGCACAGCTGGCCAATCGCTCAATGCGGCTGCAGGTGAATATCCAGGATGGAGAGGTGATGCTCAGCGCGGATGACAGCGTTGTCTATGTCACCCCCGCCAATTGGAAAGCCGAACTCTAGGGGGGCAGTTTCAATTCGGACTGCTCCTCTTTTTGCGATGTCCCCCCAGTCCCGATATCGGAAGAGGGGGGCGTTGCTTCGCTATCCTTGCAGCCGACATCTGAGGGCCGAAAGCTGAGCGGGCGTCAGATCCGCATGCGCGGCACGTCATGTGGATCAAGGTGAAGCTCGATCAGGGTTGGTCCTTTGCGGGTTTTCAACCCCGCAATGGCCTCTTCCAGATCTGTGCTGTTACGCACCTCGATGCCCTCGCCTCCCAGAGATTTGGCAATCCCGGCAAAGGAGGGCCAGTGGAACTCTGTCAGGCTGGGGTCCATCTTGCGATCCAGAAACTGGATGTGCTCGGCGCCATAGGCGGAGTCGTTGGCAACAATGACGATGAGATCCAGGCCGAGGCGCACGGCTGTGTTGAATTCGTTGATCCCCCCCATCATGAAACCACCATCGCCGCTGAACATCACGACAGGCTGATCAGGGGCCGCCAGGCCTGCGCCGATGGCCTCTTGCAGGCCCAGACCGATGGAGCCGAAATTGGCCGTTACAACAAAGCTTTGCGGGTTGGGGGCAGAGATGCGGCACCAGACCTCGGTCATAAAACGGCCGCCATCGGTGACCAGGGCCCGATCCTTTGGCAGCGCCTCTTCCAGACGTTCCAAGGCCTGAACGTAGTTCACATAGCCCTCTGCGGTTTTGTTTGATCCCAGGGGATGTGCGGTGAGCGTTTCAATGTCCAATTCGCGAGTGAAGCCGCTGGCGGCGATCTCTGCCTCGTCCAGCCAATAGAGGATTGTGTCTGCCGTCAGCCCGGAATCGGCCACCAGCGCGGCATCAGGGTGCAGCCCGCCGCCAATGGCGGTCGGCTCGATATCGACCTGAATGATGCGTTTGTCTGTCATCAGCTTGCCGCGGTCGGTGGTGAAATCATGCAGGGCGGTGCCAAAGCAAATGATGCAATCGGACTGGGCAATGAGATCATAGGCGGCGGGCGTAGATAGGGTGCCAAAGATGTCGATGTTATAGGGGTGGCCGTTGAACAGGCCTTTGGCCTTGAGCGTGGTGGCCAAAGGCGCCTCTAGACGGTCGGCCAGTTTGATCAGCTGGTCGCGGGCTGCCACGGCACCACCTCCGGCCAGGATCAGCGGGCGCCGCGCCGAGGCGATCATGCCAATGGCCTCGTCCAGAATATCACCAGGGGCGACACCGCCGGGTGCGGTGAAGACTTCCAGGACCTGGGCTTTGTGCTCGGCCTCTTGCCACATGAAATCAGCCGGCATGTTCAGGACGATTGGGCGGCGTTCGACCTGCGCCCGGTAAAAGGCCTGCGCCACATCCATGGCCACGGTTTCCGGCGCGCGCAGCTGTACAAAGCCGGCGCCGGTGGCCTTGACCACTTCGCGCTGGTCAATTCCCTGCAGGTGACGCGGATTAGCCACCGGGGTGTCCCCGGCAAGCAGCACCATCGGGATATGCCCGCGCGCGCCCTCGGTCAGGGCAGTGACACAATTGGTCAATGCCGGGCCATGGGTCACGGTCGCAACAGCAACCTTCCCTGCGACATGGGCATAGGCCAGAGCCATCAGTACAGAGCTGCCCTCATGGGCGGCCGGGACAAACCGTCCGTCGCAATCGCGTACAAAACTATCCACCATGAAAAGATTGGCGTCGCCCATCAATCCAAACATCGTATCGACCCCATGGTCGGCAGTTGCTTGGGCAATAGCTTGATAGACATGCATGTTTTTGGTCATCGGGGCTTACTCCTGTCGCGATTCCCTAGGTGATACGTGAAAACCCGTGCGCGGATTGCGCAAAAAATGGAGCGTTGGCGTAAAAAATGCGGACAATATTGCTTCATGTTCGAAACCGTGCGGAATTTCCGCGTGAAAGGTTTTTTGCCTGTGAATCCATCGCGCAACCCTCCAGCAGCAATCGCCAATCAGTTGATCCCTAACCAGTTCCGCAGCAAAGGGCTGACCGGAGGCACATAGGGATGGATTGGGCCACAGGCATGCCATCATTCTGAAGGGCTTGGCCCAGAGTTTGACGGGCAGAGTTTGGTTTCAGAAATCAATTTCGCAAGCTTTGCAAAAGTCTACGCATCTTGGCTTGACGCCCAAAAATCAATGAAATAGGTAGTGCCTCAATGAGCGGGCGTTGTGTAGTGGTAAGACCTTAGCCTTCCAAGCTAATGACGCGGGTTCGATTCCCGCCGCCCGCTCCATGGATCTCTTGAAATTGCAATTGACTGTGGCCCTATGCTACTCATGCGCTCGCTTTGTCAGTGGCTTGCGCAGCCTGCACATTGTCGATTGTTCAAGGCTGTGATTGAACATTTCCGGAAATAGGTCTGCGAATTCCACTTCGACGAAGGCCCGGCGGGCTTTTTCGTGGACCAATCACATGCATTTGTAGAGCTCACTCCCGGCCTCCACATTCGGTATAGCGGGGCCCCGTGTAGGTGGTGAGGTTGCTGGGGGGTACTCTTGATGGCCCCAAAGAGGCCGTAAATGTGATTGCATCGAAAGATGGTCTGCGTGGTGAGTTTCGGCTTGGGTTTAGCTATACTCCGATCTTCCAGCTTAGAACCTTGCTCGGGAGAGGCATCGACGATTAAGTGCCTGGCTCGTCACATCTGTTGGTATGCGCTAGCACCGACCGCAGAAGCCCAGCCTTGATCCCCGGCCAATGTGGCTACCCTAGGGAAACGGGGCTGGGCTCGTTGCAGACTGCAGCACAGCGCCAATTTGGTCTGTGCCGCAGGCCATATATGTCAGGAACTAGAAATCCTGCCAGGTGTTCGCGCCATCTGTCCCAGTTGCGGAGGGCGCGGTGTCTGGGATGTCCATATCCCAGTCCTCCGCACCATGGGCTGATGGGGCAGGGAGGGCCGTCTCAACAGCGGGGGACTTGTGGGCGGGTTGCCCTGAGATTTGAAATCTCCCCACCAGGGTGGTCAATTCGGTTGCATCGCTCTTGAGCAGATGACCTGCGGCTGTTGCTTCTTCGACCATGGCAGCATTTTGCTGGGTGACCTGGTCCAGCTGGACAACGCCGGTGTTGATTTCCCCCAACCCAGTGGATTGTTCAACCGCGCCTCTGGCAATATCGGTCACCAGCGTCGAGATATGGCCGACACGATCTACGATGCTTTGCAAAGCGGTGCCGGCCTGTCCGACCAGATCTACCCCCTGTTCAACCTGTTTGGAGCTGTCGCCGATCAAGGTTTTGATCTCCATGGCCGCGTCGGAGGACCGCTGTGCCAAAGCGCGCACCTCGGAGGCAACCACCGCAAACCCGCGCCCGGCTTCCCCTGCCCGGGCGGCTTCTACGCCTGCATTGAGCGCCAGAAGGTTGGTCTGGAACGCGATATCATCAATCACGCTGATAATCTGGGAAATATGGGTCGAAGACTGCTCAATTTCGGTCATGGCAGAAACCGCATTTTTCACCACGGTGCCGCTGACTTCGGCTTCGGCTTTGGCCTCGCCAACGATCTTTTCAACGCTGCGCGCCCCTTCGGCGGCTGATTTTACACTCGCAGTCATTTCTTCCAGTGCTGCGGCTGTTTCTTCCAGGGTTGCTGCCTGGCTTTCGGTCCGGGTCGACAGATCATCCGAGGATTGGCTGATTTCATTTGCTCCGTTTCTGATACTTGCAGCGGAATCAACCACCTTAGAAAGGGTATCATTCAGCGTCTGAACCGTTGTGTTGAAATCGGCCCGCAGCTTTTCATGCTCTCCCGTGAAAGGCTCTTCGATGTTTTTGGAGAAGTCTCCCTCTGACAGGCGCAACAGGCCAGCGCTGAGGGTTTCCACCACATGCTGCTGCTGGCGTTGCTGCTCGGCGCGCTCCTCTTCGGCGCTCCGTGCCTGTTTCAGGTCGCCCTGCATGGACACCAAGGTCTTGCCGATCTGACCAATCTCGTCGCCTCGGATCGCCTCGGTGACTTCGGTATCCAGATCTCCGGAAGAAACGGCTTCCATGCTGTGACAGATCCGGTTGATCGGCTTGGTGATGGAGCGTGCAAACAACCAGCCCAAGAGCGACATGATCAGGGTGACGCCAAGTCCAATCATCATAAGAACATTGCGCTTTTTAGCAACGGGTCCCATGATTTCGGCGACATCCTGTTCGGCGACAATCACCCAATCAGCAAAGCTCAGCTCCAGAGGTCTGGCATAGGCAACAACCTGTTTCTCGCCGAGGCCTACTGCGTCGGAGCTATAGGTGTCTTCCCCTTGCTGAGCCGCAACCACATGGTCGCTTGCGGGCAGGGGCTGCAGCACTTGGTAGCCGTCTTCAAACCGCGAGGTCGTCCGCGCAAGACCGTCCTGACCGATAATATAGATCTCGGTAGTAGCGCCTAAGCCATCTGAATTGTTGACGATCTCTCCCAGCAGGGCGACCGGGATCTGCAGGGCTGCAACGCCTTGCAGCGTGCCATTGGCATCAAAAACTGGGGTGGCAACAAAGGCGGCGGCGGCTCCAAAACTGGGCGCATAGGGTTCCATATCGGCAAAATAGACCTTGCCAGCGCGGCCCTTTGCCGCTTCGCGGAACACCACACCCAGACCGGAGTCCTTATAGGCGCCTGTGGTCAGGCTGGTGGCGTAGTCCATTTCCTTGAACACTGAATAGACAATCTCGCCGGCGGGGTTGATCAGAAAGGCATCATAATAGCCTTTGGTATCAATGATCGTCCTCAGGCCGGGGTGATAGATGCCATGGGTCTCATGATAGGTCTGATCCCCAGGGGCGCGATCAAGCAGATGCTTTTCGCCCGTCTTGTTTGGGTTGTCTTTGATGTAGGCATGGTTGAGAGTTCTTGCGGGATCGCCCAACTCGTTCCAGGCCTGGTCAAAGGCAGCCAACGCTCCGCTGGTTGCGGGGGATGCTCCGAGGGTCAATAGATCGGAATGAACGCTATTCATCAGCTGTCGCACAGCCGCCTTGCGGTCCGCGACCATCGAAGACATCTGCTGTTGCACATTCTGAAAGGCCTGGCGTTGAAAGTTTACCAGGCTGAACGCAATAAGGATCGCGCCTATTAGGGCGCTAAAGCCAACAATGAAGAGCGGGAGCTTCTTCGAGAGTTTCACCGAAATGAGATTTAACATTTATCGCTCCACAGATTTACCAGGCACGACTTACGGATGGCAGTCCAATCGTTAAGGAAGCGCAAAGAACAATCCCCGGTAGTTTTGCAAGAGCAGTGACTTGCACCCTCGGTGGCATTAAGCCTCAAAATGAGGCTTTAGGCATTCGCATAGGGAGAGTTTGACTGTCTCGTGTTCTTTAAGAGTGCATATCTTGAGGTGCAGGGGCTTCCCTTTTTGAGAGATAGGATTCGATTCGCGGCCTTGTTTTCGGAAAACTGCGGACGACGCAACGGAATCTGAGCCTGGCAGGTCAACCCGACGTGATTGCTAACCATAGGGGCGGGCGCGTTACCGGGTCCGGCATGGTTATAGGACCGGTTAAAGGGTAGCGGCCTGATGCAGGCAGAGCCTCATGAAGAGAGTCCTGAAACGGCAAAGGTCTGCGAGGGTTTGCGCGGCCCAATCCCTGTGTGACTAGATCCAGGCCTGGGGCAATCCTGTTGCGTCCTTTTGACCAAAACAGGGGTTTGGCAGGGCATGGCCCCGGTTTGTTCCGGGGAATGGCGCCAGAGTTGCTTGACCTGATGGGCTCAGGACGCCATGAACCTTTCTGGACCACGAGGGCACCAGGCCCGCGCAGGACAAACTGTTAAAAGGACCCGATATGGCGCGCAATCAGCCTGCTCCCACAACAGAAGATGAACGTGAAACCTCGCGTGACATAGGGGTAATCGGGGCCCTGTGGCCCTTTATGCGTCCCTATCGACTGTTGATGTTTGCGGCCACCTGCGCCCTGGTTTTGACCGCAGGCCTGTCTTTGACGCTGCCGCTGGCGGTGCGGCGCGTGGTGGATAATTTTCGCGTCTCCGAAAGCGCGCTGTTGAACCAGTATTTTGTGGCCGCACTTGGTATTGCTGCCATGCTGGCCCTGGGCACGGGCCTGCGCTATGCCTTGGTGACCCGGCTGGGGGAACGCGTGGTTTCGGATATCCGCAAAGCGGTTTTTGACCGCGTAATCGGCATGAGCCCGGCCTTTTTTGAAAAGATCATGACGGGTGAAGTCCTGAGCCGGATCACCACGGACACCACGCTGATTCAATCGGTGCTGGGCTCTTCGGTCTCGATTGCGCTGCGTAATCTGCTGATCTTTATCGGTGGCATGGTGCTGATGCTGTTGACCTCGGCCAAGCTCACCGGGCTCGTGCTGCTAATTGTCCCTGCCGTAATCGTGCCAATCATGGTGCTGGGGCGGCGGCTGCGGGGCATCAGCCGTGAAAACCAGGATTGGATTGCAGCCTCTTCGGGCAATGCGGGCGAAGCGCTTGGCGCCGTGCAGACGGTGCAGGCCTTTACCCATGAAAACGCCAGCCGTGCGCAGTTCTCCAAAATGACCGAAACAGCCTTTGATGTCTCGGTAAACCGGATCAGAACCCGCGCCTATTTGACCGTCATTGTGATTTTTCTGGTGTTCTCCGGCATTGTCGGTGTGCTCTGGATGGGGGCCAATGATGTGCGCGCCGGACTGATGAGCGAAGGCACATTGATCCAGTTTGTGATCTACGCGGTGTTGGTTGCGGGATCGGTGGCGGCGCTGTCGGAAATCTGGAGCGAGCTGCAACGTGCAGCAGGCGCCACCGAGCGATTGATCGAGCTGTTGAACGCCACCGATACCGTCAAGGATCCCAAGGCGGCCCAGACTCTGGCGCAGCCTGTCCGGGGCGAGATCACCTTTGAAGATGTCTCTTTTGCCTATCCCGCCCGGCCTGGCGTTCAGGCTCTGAATGAGGTGAACCTGACGGTGAAGCCTGGGGAAACGGTTGCCTTTGTCGGGCCTTCAGGCGCGGGTAAGACAACCATCATCCAGATGATCCAACGGTTTTACGACCCGGATCAGGGCGCCATTTTGTTGGATGGGGTCGCTTTGCCGGACCTGCAGCGGGATGATTTTCGCCAGCACCTGGCCATGGTGCCACAGGATCCAGTCATCTTTGCCGCATCAGCGCGCGAAAACATTCGCTTTGGCCGGCCTGAGGCAACAGATGCCGAGGTCGAAGCCGCAGCCGCCGCTGCTGCCGCGCATGAGTTTATCTCGGCGCTGCCCGAAGGCTATGACAGTTTTGTAGGGGAACGGGGCGTGATGCTGTCGGGCGGGCAGAAACAACGGATCGCCATTGCCCGCGCCATCCTGCGCGACGCACCAGTGCTGTTGCTGGACGAGGCGACCTCAGCGCTGGATGCCGAAAGCGAACGGCTGGTTCAGGCTGCTGTGGATGAGCTGAGCCAAAGCCGCACCACACTGATCGTGGCGCATCGCCTTGCAACGGTGAAGAAGGCCGACCGGATCGTGGTCATGGAGGGCGGGCAGATGGTTGCCACCGGCACCCATGATGGTCTGGTGGCCGAAGGCGGGCTTTATGCCCGTCTGGCGCGTCTTCAGTTCACCGACGGGCTGGCTGCAGAATAAGGGAATTTCAAGTGGCCCGTCTGTCGGGCTGCTTGTTTCGCAACGTCAAAATGCGGCGTTGCCTTGACGTGATCCGCCCCATGCGCTTGCACGATCCGGTTTTTGGCCTCAGATTAAGGCGGAAGAGGAAAATCCTGGCAAAAGCTGGGGTCAGGGGAGGATTACAATGGCATTTGCCACGATTGATGACCGTAACGCAATGGAGCAAGAAGCCAGCTGGGAGGAACGGGACAACCCGGTGACCCTGTACCAGTTATTGTCGCGCACAACCGGCAAGTTTCCCAACAATAATGCGGTCAGCTATCAGATCTTTTCCGGGCCGACGGATAAGGCGGAAACACTGACCTGGAGCCAGCTCAAGGATCAGGTCTCTCAGGCCGCCAATATGTTTCGTGAGATGGGCATCGGTGAAAAGGATGTGGTGGCCTATGTGCTGCCCAATTGTAATGAGACGCTGGTGACCATGTTGGCTGGTGCGGTTGCGGGGATCGTCAACCCGATCAACCCGCTGTTGGAACCGGAACAGATCGCCTCCATCCTGCGTGAAACCAAAGCCAAAGTTGTGGTAACGCTCAAGCCCTTCCCAAAGACGGATGTGGCGCAAAAGGTGGCTGAGGCCGTGCGCCATGCACCCGGCGTGAACACGGTTCTGGAAGTGGATCTGAACCGCTACCTGACACCGCCAAAGTCCTGGATTGTGCCGCTGATCCGACCCAAGATCGAGAACAAGGAAAAGGTCACCCATGCGGATTACAAATCCTTCCGCAAGGAGATGCGCAAACAACCAACCACGTTGCAGTTTGCTGACAGCACCGAAGACCGGGTGGCCTGCTACTTCCATACCGGTGGCACCACCGGCATGCCCAAGGTGGCGCAGCACAAATATTCGGGGCTGATCTACAATGGCTGGATTGGCAACACCCTGCTGTTCACCGAAGACGACAACATCATGTGCCCGTTGCCCCTGTTCCACGTCTTTGCCTGTCATGTGATCATGATGGCCTCGCTGTCTTCGGGGGCGCATGTGGTCTTCCCAACGCCACAGGGGTATCGTGGTGACGGCGTCTTTGACAATTTCTGGAAGCTGATCGAGCGCTGGAAGATCTCTTTTATCATCACCGTTCCTACGGCGATCTCGGCCAAGATGCAGCGCCCAGTGGATGCCGATATCTCATCTGTGAAAACGGCCTTTTCCGGGTCGGCTCCGCTGCCGGTAGAACTGTTCCACCGCTTTGAAAAGGCGACAGGCATCAAGATCATCGAAGGCTACGGCCTGACCGAGGCGACCTGCCTGGTCTCCTGCAATCCGGTGGACGGGGAAAAGAAAATCGGCTCGATCGGGCTCACCTTCCCCTATACGGACGTAAAGATCGTCAAGGGCACCCCCGAGGGGCTGGTGGAATGCGGCACTGATGAAATTGGCGAAATCTGCATCTCCAATCCAGGCGTCTATGCGGGCAATACCTATACCGAGACCGACAAGAACGTCGATCTCTACTACAAGGATAAATATCTGCGGACCGGCGATCTGGGGCGCTTTGACAGCGACAGCTATCTCTGGATCACGGGGCGGGCCAAAGATCTGATCATTCGCGGTGGTCACAACATTGACCCGGCCGAAATCGAAGAAGCCCTTCTGGGCCACGAGGCCGTGGCTTTTGCCGGGGCGATTGGCCAGCCCGATGCCCATTCGGGCGAGCTGCCCTGTGCCTTTGTCGAACTGGTTGAAGGAGCCACAGCCACAGCGGATGAGCTGCTGGAATACTGTAAGATCCACGTGCATGAGCGCGCCGCCATTCCCAAACATCTGACGGTATTGGATGAGCTTCCCAAAACCGCAGTGGGCAAGGTCTTCAAACCTGATCTGCGCAAAAACGCCATCACCCGGGTGTATAACGAAGCCCTGCTCAAGGCTGGCTCACCGGCACGGGTGGTTGCCGTACTGGACGACAAGAAGCGTGGATTGATTGCTCAGCTGGAGGCCAATGGCGCCAGCGACAGTGATATCTCTGCAGTTCTGGGGGGCTTTATCCGCCCTTGGGAACATCATGCAGACGCGGAAGCCGCCGCCTGACAAAGCGCGACAGGGAGCTCATGACCTGGATTGCCTGAGAACAGGGGCGCGCCCAGCAGGGCGTGCCCTTTTTTGTACTTTGGCCATTCCCTTGCCCGGGGTCTCTGGCCTAACCTGTCGCACAGAACAAAAACAATGAAAGACCAGCTATGGATTATGAGCGCCTGATCGACGAGGAAACCTGGGCCTTCATTCGCAAAACAGGGGAATGCTACCCGGAAGACGCGGTTGAGCTGAGCATCGAAGAGCAGCGCGCGGTCTATAATGAAATGGCGCGGGAGTTCCTGGCCCCGCGTCCTGACATTGTAATGAGCGAAGACCGCCTGCTGGAGCAGATTCCGATACGCATCTATACGGCCGGAGATCCCAGCCGTACGGTCCTGTTTTGTCATGGTGGCGGCTTTGTCGTCGGCGGTCTCGACAGTCATGACGATGTCTGCGCCGAGATCTGTGCCCAAACCGGTTACCGGGTGGTTGCCGTTGACTACCGCCTGGCCCCCGAACATCAACATCCAGCCATGTTCGAAGATGCCTGGACGGCGCTGCACTGGGTGCAGGCGACCTATGGCGAAGGTATTGTTCTGATGGGCGACAGCGCCGGAGCCAATCTCTGTGCAGCGCTGTCTCATGCTGCGCGCGGCGATACAGACCTCTCCGCCTGCCTTTTGGGCCAGGTGCTGATCTATGGGGCCTTTGGGGGCGATGTGAATGCGGGCTCGTATCTGGAACATGCTCAGGCCCCGATGCTGACCCGCGATGAAATCCTGTTCTATATGGACGTGCGCCGGCCTGCAGGAGATGTCGGACCGGATGCGACCTATGCCCCCCTGCAGGACGGGGATTTCACCGGATTGCCCCCCACGGTTCTGGTCTCGGCGGACTGCGACCCGGTGCGCGATGACAGCCGGGACTACCGGGATCAAATCCTGCAGGCAGGCGGTAAGGCCCATTGGATCAACGAGCCGGGTTTGGTGCATGGGTATCTGCGCGCCCGACACTCGGTCAGGCGTGCCGCTGACAGTTTTGAACGTATTTCAGCTGCGGTCGAAGCGCTGGGGCAGGGGGTCTGGCCCTACGACTAGGGGCAGATATGTCTGGCAGCCCCGTTTGGATCTCTGCGACCGGTGGCGGGCTTAACCGGCAAATTTCTCGCAGGCCTCATCGGCTTCGTTGAAATTGAGCCAGCCTGCAGTTTTGAAAGTCCAGCTGCCATCAAAGATCATGGCATAGCTCCAGTCTCCCCAGACCATATGGCCGTAGCGCACGGTGTCGCCGACTTGGATCTGACCGATCACGGGTGCCTCCGGGCTATGCCCGGCGCGCAGCGCTGCCGGAGCGCTGAGCCAGCCAATGCAGGCGCTCTCATAGTCATCCCAGATCGGAAAATGCCACAGCTGCCTGCGCTGGGCCAGATCTTGCAGATCAAGCGTGGTCGCCGCGCTATTTACGCGACACTGGGCTTGCTTTTCCATCTCCTGGATCTGCGCCACCTGTTGCTGGGCTTCGGGGTTGAGCGTCACCGATTTGCCCTGACAATCGCTATTGTCAAACAGCGCCTTTCCCAGGTTGGAGCCAAAGCAATAGCCGGCCTGGTCAATGATGGCGTTGCGGGTGAACCAAAGGTCATTGCAGCGTTCGTCGGCCTGGACTGCTACGGACATGAGCGGCAGGGCAACAAGGGCGAGGGCAATTGGGCTGAAGCGCATAAAAACTCCCGTATCAAATGAATAGCGTCCCCGGCATTCTATCATGCGAGGACGCTCAGATGCCGGGAGTTTTTGCACCTTACTTTAGGAAAGATTTCGCTTTCATGGTTTCAGCGATGGGAGCCCCCAAACGGGTCAGAATGGTGGGTGCCAGCTGCAACTGGTCAATCACGTCGTCCTGGGCTGGCCCCTCGGCATCGCCAAAATAGTAGAGAGCGGTCTCTTGCTGCAAAGCGCCACGCCCACCGTGATGGCCACGCTCATCCTGACCATGGTCGGCGGTGACGATCACCTCATAGCCCAGCTGCCGCCAGCGCGGGATGAAGGGGGCCAGCATCTCGTCCATAACAAAACAGGCGTGATCCATCTCCTGGCAGTCATGGAAGAAACGATGCCCCATGCTGTCGAGCGTGCAGGTATGCAGCATCCCGTAGTCCAGCCCAAAGCGCAGGCAAAGGTTGGTCAAGGTGCCAAAGAGATCCACATCCGAGGGGGTCATCTGATTGGCCTGGCCATAGCCGGTCATCGAATGGAACCGGCCGTGGTTGATGGTTTTGCTCTCGGGCTCGTCATATTCAACGTCGCGCACATAGTCGAAAGGGTGGCGATTGAAGAACTGCGACCAGAAGCTATGGGCCACAGCCCCGGTTGTACCCCCGCCTTCGCGCACCTGGGAAAACACATCCTTGTGGCTCAGCTTAAAGACATTGCCATTGCCGGTGCAGCCATGCTCCGCAGGCGCGACGCCGGTGTGGATAGAGGCATAGCAGCTGGCCGAAATCGAGGGCAGCACTGCGCGCAGCTTCCAGACGCGGGCATCGCCGCTGTCGACCCAGCCTTCAAGATTGCCGAACAACCGGCGAAAATTCCGATAGGGAACCCCATCCAGAATGATGAGAAGCAGTTTCTTGTCCATGACCCGAATCCTTTATTCTACGGGGCTGTTTGGACCATCATTGCGACAAAAACTTGAATTGCCATTCAAAAAACGGATGGCGATGTCGCCATCCGTCATTTTTTGCAGTTTCCTTTAGGTCAGCGCCGGGATCATTCGGCAGGAACAGCAGTGGTTCTTGGGACCGATGCTTTGAAATGCTGGCGGTTGAGGCGTAGCACGAGCGCGATCATGGCTGCTTGGAACATCAATGCCAGGGCGGTGAGCACCCAGAAGGCGAGGCTGAACTTGTCAACGATCTGCGCACCAACCAGGCCTTTGTTGATGAAGAAATGCAGCATCACCGACAGGGCCACACCGGGGCAGACCAGCGCATAGGAACCGGGGGACAGCTGGCTGCCAAAAACGAAGTCAGAGAAGTACTTCTGACGTGCCATGACCAAAAGACCCAGCAGCAAAAAGACAATCTGGATTGTTAGGATCCGCGCCAGCAGGATCAGGGTTTCGGCGGGGGCGCCATGTACCTCAAAGGCGGTGTGAAGCCCGTGATCCTGTCGCAACATCATGATGCCCAGCACGGTCAGCAGCGGCACCATGACCAACAGGGTCGGGCCTGCCTCACGCGCTGTGCCATGCATCAACATGGAAGAGAAGGCTGTGACAGAGGCATAGGCCGCATAGAGCATGGCGGTCACACCAAAGAAGGTCGACAAAACCAGCCCAATGCCAACGACAATGGTATTGCCGCTCATTGCGGCCGGGGCCGACAGGCCTACGGCGACCATTGACAGGGCAAAGGCGGGCAGAAGCTGGGCAAAGGAGTTATGCGCGGTCATATCAAAGGCGCCCCCCTCGGCCAGCACTCGCCCCAGGAAGTGACCAATCAGGCGGAAGGCCCAGATGCCCACCAGCACAAAGGCGACCATGGCGGCGGGGAAGAGATATTCAACCACGCTCCAGAGCTGGGGCACAAAGACCAGGCCGACGATAAAACCACCATTGATGGTCATGGCCGTGGCCAGAGGTGCGGCGAGCAGGGTGGTTTCTCCATTGGTCTGGCGCAGCTTCTCATAGGCTGGAGTGGTCTTGAAGCGCGACAGGGCGGCAAAATTCCAGATCAGCATCTTTACGTTCAGAAAGACAAAGATCGCGATCCCAACCATGGCGATCACCACGGCCGCTTTCAATGGGGTGCTGCCACTGGCCAGCACTGCCATCAGGTCCTCAAAAACGGGCACAGGACGACCGGGGTGGGGGACCCAGAACATCAGATACATAAAGAAAGTGACAGCCAGACCTCCGGCCCCGAGGGAGGCCAAGAAGTAGAGCGGAGAATAGCTCTGGTCTGCAGCGGAAACGGTGGATTTCGACATCGGCGGATTCCCTAGATGATGTAACATTCCAATTGCGGAATATTAAAACATGCCAAAAACGGAATGTATAGCCCCAAAACGACGCAGGCCCGCGCGAAATGCACGGGCCTGGAGGGTCGTTTCTGTCGAAAGGCGGGAAATCAGTTCCCGGCACTCTCCATTTTTCGGTTGGCAATCACGTCTTCCAGCCAGCCTAGGCGCATCTCGGGCACCGAGCTGAGCAAAAGGTCGGTGTAATCATCAAAGGGCGGTGACAGTACCTGTGACTTGCCGCCATAACGCTGAACCTTGCCCTGATACATCACGGCGATGTTGTCAGAGATGGCTTTTACGGTCGCCAGATCATGGGTGATGAAGAGATAGGCCACATCCTCGATCTTTTGCAGCTCCAGCAGCAGTTTGAGGATGCCGTCAGCCACCAGTGGATCCAGCGCCGAGGTGACCTCGTCGCAGATGATCATCTTGGGCTTGGCGGCCAGGGCACGGGCGATACAGACACGCTGTTTTTGCCCCCCCGACAGTTCCGCCGGGTAGCGATCGATGAACTCTTCGCCCAGTTCGATCTCGTCCAGCAGCTCGATGATCCGCTTGCGCTTCTCTTCGCCCTTCATGTCGAAATAGAACTCCAACGGGCGACCAATGATGGTGCCCACGGTCTGACGTGGGTTCATCGCCACATCCGCCATCTGGTAGATCATCTGCAGCTCACGCAGATCTTCACGTGAGCGCCCCGCCAAATCGGACGAGAGGGTGCGTCCGGCAAATTCGATCTCACCTTCGCGCGGTGGCAAAAGGCCGGTGATGACACGAGCAAGGGTGGATTTCCCCGAGCCAGATTCCCCCACCACGGCCAGGGTTTGACCGGGGTAGAGATCGACATTCACATTGTGCAAGACGTCGAACTGGGTGCCTTTGTAGCGCGCAGTGATATTGCGCACACTCAGCACCGGATCGCCATTGGGTTGCTTTTCTTCGTGCTCAATCGAGCGCACGGAGACAAGCGCCTGGGTGTACTCTTCCTGCGGGCTGTTGATGATCTGATCAACCGAGCCATATTCCACCATGTTACCGTGACGCAGCACCATGATATCGTCGCTGACCTGGGCCACAACGGCCAGATCATGGGTGATATAAAGCGCAGCAACGCCGGTTTCCCGGATGGCTTCCTTTATTGCCATCAGAACGTCAATCTGGGTGGTCACATCCAGCGCCGTTGTGGGCTCGTCAAAGACCACAAGATCGGGCTCAGGGCAGAGCGCCAGCGCTGTCATGCAACGCTGCAGCTGACCGCCTGAAACCTGGTGCGGAAAGCGATCGCCGATGTTCTGCGGATCAGGCAGGCCCAGCTTGTCAAACAAGACGCGCGCGCGCTCTTCGGCCTCTTTGCGGCTGAACTTTTTCTGTTCAACCGCGGCCTCTACCACCTGATCAATGATCTTTTTGGCAGGGTTGAAAGAGGCGGCAGCCGATTGCGACACATAGGTCACCTCACCGCCGCGCAGCTTGCGGATATCGCCGATACCGGACTGCATGATGTCTCGGCCATTGACCCAAACTTCACCGCCAGTGATTTTGACGCCGCCCCGGCCATAGGCCATGGAGGCGAGGCCAATGGTCGATTTGCCAGCACCGGATTCCCCGATGAGGCCCAGCACCTTGCCCTTTTGGACGTCGAAATCCACCCCGTGCACGATGTCAATGTCATGGGGCTTTTCACCCGGGGGATAGACGGTTGCACCGATTTTTAGGCCGCGTACTTTTAGCAAAGGTTCGCTCATCCGCGGCCTCCTTTCAGCGATGTGGTCCGGTTCAACACCCAGTCCGCCACCAGGTTGACCGAGATGGCCAGCGTGGCAATTGCAAAGGCAGGGGCCAGTGCGGCGGGAATGCCGTAGACGATACCGTCTTTGTTTTCTTTCACGATACCGCCCCAGTCCGCTTCCGGTGGCTGGATGCCAAGGCCGAGGAAGGACAGGGTGGAGACAAAGAGAACCATAAAGATGAACCGCAGGCCCATTTCTGCCACCAAAGGCGACAGGGCGTTTGGCAGGATCTCACGAAAGATGATCCAGGCGGTTTTTTCGCCGCGCAGACGTGCCGCTTCGACATAGTCCATGACTTCGATATCCACCGCGACGGCACGGGCCAGGCGGTAGACACGGGTTGAATCCAGCAAACCCATGACCAGGATCAGCACCGGCACGGTGACAGGCATGACCGACAACACAACCAGGGCAAAGATCAGGGTTGGGATCGACATCACCAGATCGACAAAACGCGACAGCATCTGATCCACCCAGCCACCGGCCACGGCGGCAAAAAAGCCGAGCACCGAGCCGAGGGTGAAAGACAGGATGGTCGCCGCCGTGGCGATGAAAATCGTGGTCCGTCCGCCGTAGATCATCCGGCTGAGCAGATCACGACCGATATTGTCGGTGCCCAGCAGGAATTCTGCAGAGGAGGGTTCCCAGACATCACCAACCACTTCGGCCATGCCATAGGGGGCAAGCAGCGGCGCAAAGATGGCTGCGATAAAATAGAGGGCCGTGAAGAACAACCCGATCATAGCGGAGATAGGGATATTCTTCATTTTGGATGCCTCAGACGGGGGTTCGACAGGATGGCGACAACATCAGCCACCATGTTGAGACCGATATAGACTGCGGCAAAGATCAGACCACAGGCCTGCACCACCGGCACATCACGTTTGGACACGTGGTCGACCAGATACTGCCCCATGCCAGGGTAAACAAAGACCACTTCGATCACGACAACGCCAACCACCAGATAGGCGAGGTTCAGCATCACCACGTTGACGATGGGGGCAATGGCATTGGGGAAGGCGTGACGAAAGATCACCTGAAAGCCATTGAGGCCTTTCAGTTCGGCCGTCTCGATATAGGCCGATTGCATCACGTTCAAGATCGCCGCACGGGTCATGCGCATCATATGCGCCAGAACCACCAGGGTCAGCACAGTGACGGGCAGAGCAATGGCGCTCAACTTGTCGCCCAAGGACATGCTGTCATTGATCATCGCCACCGAGGGGAACCAGCGCAGTTTGACTGCGATGAGATACATCAGCACATAGCCAATGAGGAATTCGGGAATAGAGATAGAAGCCAGAGTCACAGCCGAGATCGCCTTATCCGGCCAGCGGTCTTTGAACCGCACGGCCAAAAGGCCGAGGAAGATCGCCAGTGGCACCGCAATGATCGCAGCCCAGAAGGCCAGGAAAAGGGTGTTGGACAGACGTTTGGCTATGCTTGCTGTGATATCGGCGCCACTTGTCAAAGCGGTACCCAGATCGCCGGTCATCGCACCGCCGAGCCATTGAATATAGCGCTGCAGCGGAGGATCGTTCAGCCCCAGTTCGGCGCGTAGGTTTTCCAACGCTTCAGGAGTGGCCGATTGGCCCAGAATCGACTGCGCGACATCACCCGGCAGGATCATCGTTCCGGCAAAGATCAGCCCGGAGACGAGGAGAAGCAGGATGAGGCCCAGCGCAATGCGCTGGGCCAACAGTTTGATAATGAGAGGCATCTTATGCCTTCACCCACATCTTGAGAGGTGAGTAGCTGTTCATGAGTGCAAAGCCTTTTGCATTCTCGACCCAGCCATCCAGACGGTCAGATGTTGCATCAACAAAGTCGTTGAACATTGGGCAGATCAAGCCGCCTTCGTCGCGCTGGATCTCACCCATGTCTGCATACATCTGGGTCCGCTTGGCTGTGTCCAGCTCGGCACGGGCTGCCAGCAGCAACTGGTCGAACTGCTCGTTTTTGAACCGGGTGTCGTTCCAGTCAGCCGAGGAGAGATAGGCCGTGGTGAACATCTGGTCCTGGGTTGGACGACCACCCCAGTAGCTGGTGCAGAAGGGCTGGGTGTTCCAGACTTCGGACCAGTAGCCATCATTTGGCTCACGCTTAACGTTCAGGTTGATACCGGCAGTGGCACAGGACTGCTGGAACAAAGCTGCAGCATCTGGTGCGCCTGGGAAGGAGTTATCCGAGGTGCGCAGCAGGACTTCACCTTCATGGCCAGAGGCCTTCAGATGATGCATTGCCTTCTCTGGATCAAACTCACGCTGCTCGACCGCGGTGAACATCGGATAGGACGAGTTGATCGGGCTGTCGTTGCCGACCGACCCAAAGCCGTTCAGAACCTTGTCGACCATTTCCTGACGATTGATGCCGTATTTCAGCGCCAGACGCAGGTCCTTGTTGTTAAAGGGGGCGGTGTCGCAGTGCATGATGAACACATAGTGACCAGGTCCGGATGTGGAATGCACGTTGATGTTGGGCGCACGGGCAACCAATTTGGCGGTGCGTGGGGGCACCCGGTCGATCATGTCTACCTGGCCCGACTGCAGCGCGGCAACGCGGGCAGTGTTATCGTTGATCACGATCATTTCGATGGTTTCGGCATGGCCGATGTCGCCCCAGTAGTTGGGGTTCTTTTCAGCGACAATGCGCACACCCATGTCCACATCCTTCAGGATATAGGGGCCGGTACCAATTGCAGCAGAGGGGTCATCCATGCCACCGCCTGGCTGGATCACCAGGTGGTAGTCCGCCATCAGATAGGGAAGGTCAGCGTTTGGCGTGTCCAGCTCGACGATGACATTGTCACCCTCGGTGGAAATGTTCTTGATGCCACGCATGATGCCCAGAGCACCGGATTTGGTGTCTTCACCCGAGTGACGCTCAAGCGTCTTGGCCACGTCTTCTGCGGTCACGGATTGACCGTTGGAGAAGGTGATGCCCTTGCGAACCTTGAAGGTCCAGATTTTGGCGTCTGCCGAGGCTTCGTAGCTTTCAGCAACTTTGCCGTCCAGGCCGCCTTCGTCGTTCAGCTCAACCAGAGGTTCGCCCCACAGGCGAACCAGCATCAGAGTGACCTGATTGGTGGACAGCGCCGGATCGAGGCTATCGGTGGTGCTACCGCCTTGCAGGCCAATGCGCATGGTGCCGCCTTTTTGCGGGCCAGCCGCGCGGGCTTCAGTGGTCAGCAGGGTGCCGGCGGCTGCGGCAGAAAAGCCCAGTGCAGCGGCTTTCGCCATGAAATCGCGGCGGCTCAATTTGCCGGCAACGGCATGGCGCGCCAGATAATGAAGGTGATCGTTCATCGATGTCTCCCAGTTTTAGTTCCTGCAGCTTGCAATCGCGACCTGCGATTTCTGCGGCTTATTCTTGTATGATGCACCAAGATTTGCGCATTTGTTGCGACCTCGCAAGCTTTAATAACGACACGCCTCGTTTGACGAAACTTCTGCAAAGCCTCGAAATCTAATTGGTGTCGCCTTCTCAAGGTGTCATGCCGCATTTGTGAGGTAAACCGCCATTTTGCCCCTATTTTTCCTATCGGATAAGTTTTTGTGACTTGTGACGTTACGCAGGTGTTTTTTGCTTCTGAAAGCCCACGGTGAGCGGGATTTGTCACAAAAATGAAAAGAATCTCTGGTCGTTATTCGATCGAGCAGCGCGCTATGGTCCGTTTGCGACATAGCGATTTGCCCGGCGAAAAACCGGGGGAAACGCCGCGCGCAAAACAGAGGGAAAATGGGCCAGTGTTGCGGGCAAACGACCCGGGAAAAGCAGAGAGTCAGCGCTCGGTGCTGTCCATCCATATGGTGACAGGACCATCGTTGAGCAATCTGACCTTCATGTCGGCGCCAAAGCTGCCGCGTGCAACCGGAACCCCCTGAGCCGCAAGCTGATCGGCGAAATAGGTGTAGAGGGCCTCCCCCTCGGCCGGTGGCGCAGCAGTTGAAAATCCAGGCCGGTTGCCACGATGGGTTTCGGCAGCCAGGGTGAATTGGCTGATCACCAGAACCGATCCTGCAATATCGTGGACAGACCGGTTCATCTTGCCCGTCTCATCTTGAAAGATGCGCAGCTTGGCGATCTTTTTGACCAGGTAATCCGCCTGATCCTTGTCGTCGCCGCGCATGGCGCAGACCAACACCAGCAGCCCGGCCTGGATCTGGCCGATGATCTGTTGGTCCACGGTCACGGAGGCTTCGGATACACGTTGAATGACGGCGCGCATGGGGATGACTTTTTATTGTGTCGACGCAGTTTGGGCTGCGCGGGATGGTCGTGGGCCTAGTCGCGCCACTCGGTGAATTCGGGCAAGGTAGCCCGGCTGGTTCGAAACTGATTGGCGGCATGATCAGGGTCGCCATACCCAAAGGAGAGGGCGCAGAGGATGGTCCGATCCTCGGGGATCTCCAGCAGCTCGTGCAGCAAAGGCGCATAGGAGGCCACCGCAGCCTGCGGAATTGTTGCTACCCCGGCGGCCTGGGCGGCCAATGTAAAGCCTGCAACAAAGCCGCCGCAATCCATTGCCCCATATCCCCCAAGTGTTGCCGGTGTGGATAGGATCGCACAATGGGGGGCTCCAAACAGCGAAAAGTTCTCCATCATCTGAGCCTGAGAGGCAGCGCGGTCGCCCTTTTGCACCCCAACGGCCTGATACAGCGCCCAGCCGCATTTGCGGCGCCGTGTTTGGTATTCGTTTTCATAGCGGCTTGGAAAAGCGAGGTCGGGGCTATGGCCCCCGGCTTGGGCGGCCTGCCTTAGCGCCTGGCGCAGGCGCTCTGTCTCGGCGCCGCTGGTGATGGTCAGCTTCCAGGGCTGGGCATTGCACCAGGACGGGACACGTTGCGCACAGGTCAGAATGTCCTCGATGACCTTCCGGGGCAGCTGCTCAGGTAGAAAGGCGCGGCAGCTGTGGCGGGAGGTGAACAGGGCCTGCAGATCAGCCAGAGAGGGGGGATGTGGAACAGTCATGTCTAAAGGATCCTGTACGGTCCTGGGCTTGGATGAATAGCGCCCAGTTTTTACAATGTAGGTCTGCGCAGAGTGGCAGAGGAAAAGGTCAAGAGCTGGTCAGCGGCCAGGCCCCACAAGTCGGCGCAGATGCCACGGGCCTTTGATTGGCCCCTAGCCTTGGCTTCCGAAATAAGCTGCCAGCCCGACGGCCGCGAGCCCCAGCGCCACCGCAGCGGCGATCTTCCATGCGGAATAGGGACGCTCACCCTGCACGCGGCCGCTCTGGCCATTGACCACGAAACGATAAGTCTTGCCACGATACTTATAGGCGGCAAGCCAGACCGGCAGCAGCACATGTTTAAAGGTGATGTCAGACAGCTGCGTGTCGATCTGAGCAATACGCTGGCGGTCACCGCCGATGTCAAACCGTACATCCCGTTCAATCACTCGGTCCATATGCACCTGTGCCTCGCGAAAGCCCTCTTCCAGATCGACGGCATAGGCTTCGGCCCGAAACCCGGCAAGAAACTGCGGCTGATAGGGCGCCAGTGCTGACAGGTCCCAGGGTTCCAGCGCATCAGTATAGCGCTTGGGCAGGCTTTTGGAGGCCAAAACCAAAACATCATCAAAGAAGCGGCGCACCCGCCCGGACACAGGAGTCCAGCGGATTTTGGCAACCTGTCGCTGTTCGGTCTTGCCGTCCACCATCACCGTTTCCGTGACATAATAGGTGGTGCCGCGCTGCCCGGAGTAGCGGCTTTTGCTATCGGCGTCATAGGTCCAGAAGGGAACATAGATCCCCTCCATCGCACGGCCTTTGCGAGCATAGGCCTGCAGGCCATTTGGGGCAAACCACAATGCGCCAAGCCAGTCACTCATTGCCTCATGTGCGGCCCGTTCTTCCAGTTGAAAGGGGATCACACCCTTGGGTTTGATATGGCGGCTCTCTCCGGTGTCCGCCACCACCGGTGTCGCGCAAAAGGGGCATTCCAAGGCGTGGACTTCAGGAGAGAATTCGACCTGAGCGGCACAATTGGGGCAGCTTGTGACCCGGGTGATTTCCATCTCGGCCTCAGGCAACTGCTGTGCGAGTGCGGCCTTGAAGTCCAGCTCGCGCAGAGGGCTGCCCAGATCCACCTCCTCCTGCAACACCTGGATGTGGCCGCAGTGGCTGCAGGTCAATGTCCCTGCTTTGGGATCAAAGCGATAATCTGCGCCACATTGCTCGCAGGGAAACCGCTTGGTCTCCTGCGGGGCATCAGGCGGTGTTTGAGACAGGGGTCCGAGAGGAGGAGGCGTGTCAGTCACAGGAGCTCCAAAATCTAGCTGAGACGTTTAAAAGGCTTATAACAGCCGCTTTTGCGGATGTCCTCAGTGTTTCGTCGGCTTTAAACGAGAAACCCCGCAAGCGGATAGCTGCGCCAGTTTTTGCGGTGTTTTGAGCATGCGTGTCGGTGTTTCGACAGGGAGAGAACGATCTGTTATGTTTCTCAGTGCATTCTGCTTGACGCCACGACACCTGGAGTGACCCCAATGTCCGACGATGCTTTCCGCGACGAAATCTCAGAAGCAATCCGCGCCCATGCGGCTTGGAAGCACCGGCTGCAGACTGCTGCGTTGAACAATGAAACCGACTTGCCAGTGCAGGACATATGTCGCGACGATCGATGTCGTTTTGGCAAGTGGCTGGCGGGAGTCATTCCGAACGAGCGAAACCGCAGTTTTCTCAATTCAGTCAAAACGCTGCACAGCGATTTTCACACAGCGGCGGGGCTAGTGGCCCAGCAGATTGCCGATGGCAATCCGACGATGGCGATCGCTGCTCTGGAGGGCAGCGCCTACACGACCTCGAGCCGGGAACTAGAAGCAGCCCTTGCAGATTGGCAAGCACAGGTCTGATTTCCCTTCGTTTTTCAATAAGCGCATAAAGCCAAGGGGGAGCAGGAAATCTGTGCCCGCCCTTGGCTAATATGTGTTTCTAGGGGGCTGGTGGCGGCGGTGGTGGCGGCAAAATAGTGAACAGCTGCGCCAGCTCGGCGACATCGCCTGCGCGCATCCAGCCGTCCTGACCGGGGGTCCAGACATGGGTGTCGCGGGTCAGGCTGCCCTCCTGTGCCATTCGCCCCATGCGGGCTTTGGAATAGGGGCCAGAGGTGGTGCCGTTTTCGGCAGTGTGCCAGACATGTTCCACCGGTGGCGGTGGGGGGGCGACGGGGGCGGCCTGCGCCGGTGCCGCCTGCGGTGCGGCTGCGCCTGCAGCGGGGCGGGCACCCCATGGACCAGAGGCCTGCCCCGCTGCCTGGGGCTGCAGGTGCTGTCCCATCTGCTGGGCCATGGCCATGCCCATGCCCATTCCGATACCGGCCCCCATACCACTGTTGGGGGTCTGCGCCGCAGCGCCCATGGCCTCGGCAGCGGCAAACTGGGTGTAACGTCCCAGATCCCCCACGATGCCCATCTGGGTGCGCTTGTCCATAGCCTGCTCAACGGCCGGGGGCAGCGAGATATTCTCGATGTAGAGCTCGGGGATAGCCAGCCCGTATTCGGCCAGGGTCGGGGCGATTTCAGTGGCAATCAACTTGCCCAGATCGGAGGTATTGGCCGCCATATCCAGCACCGGGATGCCGGATCCCGCCACCGCGCGGGAAAACTCCTGCACAATGATATTGCGGATCTGGAAGGAAATCTCATCCATGGTGAATTCACCATCAGTGCCGACGATTTCGGTCAGAAAGCGCGCTGCATCCACGACCCGGATTGTATAGCTGCCAAAGGCGCGCAAACGCACTGGCCCGAATTCCGGATCCCGGCAGATGATGGGGTTCTTGGTGCCCCATTTCAGATTGTTGAACCGGGTGGTGTTTACAAAATAGATCTCGCTTTTAAAGGGCGATTGAAAGCCGTGGTCCCAATGTTGCAGCGTTGTCATTACCGGCATGTTGTTGGTTTCGAGCATGTACAGCCCGGGCGTAAAGACATCCGCCAGCTGCCCTTCGTGCACAAAGACCGCCGCCTGACCTTCGCGCACAGTCAGTTTGGCACCGTATTTGATCTCATGGGCTTCGCGTTCGAACCGCCAGACCATGGTGTCGCGGGTGTCATCGGTCCAGTGAATGACATCGATGAATTCGCCTTTGAGAAAGTCAAATATTCCCATGTTTCTGGTCCTTTTTCTTCTCGTCTGAATCAGTTGATTGAGGGCTGGCGCGGCTACAGCGGCTGCCCCATTGCCTCGCGGGCGAGGATATGGATGAGGGGGCGGGCTTCTTCAGCGCTCATACCGGTGCGCAACCTCGGATCGTAGAGCATCTTGAGCAGCAATTCGTCATGGCTGGTCAGATAGGCAAATTCGTCATCGTCGTTAAAGATTGATGGCCGCGCGCGCGGGGTGTCGTTCAACAGACCCAACCCCTGAGCCACCTCTTCATGGACGCAGCTGTCGCGCACCAGGTCCGGATGCTCGGCCCGGATCAGGGCTACGCCGCGAATATAATCAAAGGGCGCATTCTGTGGGCCGCCCGCCAGCACAAAACAATAATGCGTACGGGGCGGGTTAACAAAAAGCTGTAGATCATTGGCGCTGAGGTTGGGCAAAAGATCACGCACTTTTTCGGCCACATAGGCGCGGTCATCTGCGCTTGCAAAAATGACGTGAAAATTGCCCCGCTTGGGCGCCGTGGCAATTGTGTGGCCAGTGAGGCGTGACAGGCGTGCCGCATAGGCGTTCAGCACACCCTGGTCACGCAGCCGCTGGCTTTCCGGCACCGAGGGGCCAAAATCCGCGACCAGTTTTACCGGACCAGACCAGCGACTCAAACCGCCCGTTGCCCCAGATCCACTGCGCCCGGCATATTCATTGTAAAAGGCGATGGCTTCAAAGTTTTCGGCCAGATCTTTGGCATCATAGGGGGTTTCCGGCCCGCCACCATCGGTGCGCAGCAGGCCGCGGGTGAGCAAATCCTGTTGCAATACCCGGTAATAATTGCGCAGCTCGGCGCTCTCAGCCGATGGCGGATGATAGGCGGCCGGCAGGATCTGCGGCCGCTGTTCGGGCATCAAAGAGGTGCCGGGGCTGCTGGGCAGGCAAGCGGTCAGGGCGCTCCCGGCAAGGGAGGCCACCACCAGGAGCCTTGCGGCTCGCAATACTGCCCCTACACCCCGGCGCATCATTCAGCCGGGAACGGCGGTGCCGGCATTGTCGCCAACCCCGTCTTTGCGGGCCTTGGCCGAGGCCAGGGTGTCGCGCAGCTCGCCTTCCATCTTTTTCAGCTCTTCCTCGGCAGCGGCGCGGCGGGCCTTGCCTTCATCGGCGATCTGCAGGCTTTCCTGAATGGTGCCGATCAAATCGGCATTGGCCTGTTTTACCGCCTCGATATCAAAGACGCCGCGCTCCATTTCTTCCCGGATCATCTTGTTGCTCTGACGCAGATTGGCGGCATTCGAAGTCAACAGCTCATTGGTGAGATCATTGGCAGCACTCACCGCCTTTGCGGCCTCGGCCGAGCGCTGGATGGTTACGGCCTGGGCCAGCTGCGTCTCCCAGAGCGGCACGGTATTGACCAGGGTCGAGTTAATCTTGGTCACCAGGCTCTTGTCGTTTTCCTGCACCAAACGGATCGAGGGCAGGGACTGCATGGTCACCTGGCGGGTAAGCTTGAGATCATGCACCCGGCGCTCCAGATCGTCGCGCGCAGCGCGCAGGTCCCGCAGCTCCTGTGCTTTGATCACCTGATCCGCCTCAGGGGCGGCGGCAACGGCGGCGTCCAGCGCCGGGATGTCATTGGCGTCCAGATGGGCCAGTTTGGCCTCGCCGGCGGCGATATACAGCGCCAACTCATCATAGAAGTTCAGGGTCTTTTCATAGAGCAAATCCAGCGATTTGATGTCTTTCAGCAGGGTGTGCTCATGGCCCAGCAGATCATCAGTGATCTTGTCGATCTGGCTCTGGATGGTTTCAAACCGGGCGGTGAATTTGGCAAAAGGCGCGGCCCGGCCCAGCAGGCGCTCCCAGAAGGTGGGTTTGCGCCGAACGTCAAGTTCCGAGACGGAAAAGCCGCGAATGGTGGTGACGATGCCGCGCAGGCTGTCACCGGCTGGACCGACATCCTTGTTGCGCACATCTGTCAGCATCGCTTGGCTGATGGTCTGCAGTTCGGCCTGCGCACCAGAGCCAAAGCGGATGATCGAATTGCTGTCACCCATGTCGATCTCACCAATGCGGCTGGTGATGGCGGCACTGACCTCCGGCGTGGCGGTCTCCAGCGGCTGCACTTCTGCAACGGGTTCGGGCAGGGTATTTGCAGCGACTGCCATGACCTGGGCCTCGGCTTCAGCGGCTTGTTTTTGGATGGTCTCAGACATGTAAAGTTCCTTGCAAATGAGGCAAATGGGTTAGCTGCGATCCAGATGGACGCCTTCACGCTGCAGCCGGTCGCGCAGCACATCAATTTCAACCGTGAGGTCGCTGCGATCTTCAAGCAGAAGCTTGCGGGTCCGGGCCGCAAAATTGTCTTCCAGATCAGTCAGTAAGGAGAGATAATCTGCCTTTGCAGCGGCATCTCCGCTGCGGCTGTAGATATCGGCAAATTTCACTGTCGCATCCTTGGCTCCCTGCAAATAGACCGTCAGGTATTTGCGGGCGGCTGTCAGGTCGCGGGGGTCTTCTTCGACGGTTCGAAACAGTTCGCGGGCCACGGCCTGAAACTGTTCGACCCGCTCTTCGACGATACGATCGCGGGCCCGCATCGCGGCATCGGTCATAGCATCCAGGCTAAATTCAGCTTCCTCTACAGCGCGGGCCACCCGGTTTTGCTGGAAGTCGTCAATGCCTTCGGTGCCCTTGTCCTTGAGAGGGTCAAGCCCAAAGGCCGCTAGATGCAGACCACAGGTCGCGGCCCCGTAGAGCAGGGCCGTCAGAATGTTGGGCTCTCCCTTGAGGGCCGCAAGCGAGGCGCCAATGCCAACCAACAGAGCCGCAAGGATCTTGCGGGGCAGTGCGGGTTTGCGCGCCACGCGGCGTTCTTCAAAGGCAACGGTGGCCCGCAGGCCCTCGCGCAACATATAGGCACCTGCTGTCCATATTCCGGCGGCGATCATTCCCAGTGCCATGCTGCCTGGTTCATCCGTGACGGAGAGCAAAAGCAACAGCCCGCCGGGCACAAACATCAGGTTTGAGCGCACCCCGACAGGGTCGACCTTGGCATTTCGGCTGGCCGGATGGGCGCGGCGGGAGGCCGAGGCATCGGCGGCGCCATCTGAGCCCAGGTTTGATGCTGTTGGGCCGGATTTGCTGCGCGGGCTGAATTTGCCACCAAACTGTTTTGCCATGTCTTTAGCCTCCCAGGATCAAGCCGGTGCTGAGACCGAACATCAGGAGTAACAAAGCGACAAAGGCAATTTTCTGCACGCGGGGTCCCCTCGCAAAGGAAAGTTCTCTTAAGTTACCAAGAAACTAAGGGATGCGAAGGGCACTTGCTAGGGGGAAGTCTGGCAGAACCGCCTCAGCGGCGGGGATTTTTGCCGCCAGGGCGCGATTTTGAGCTATCGCCGCGGGATGCGGGTTTGTCCCTGCGGGTGTTGCTACCTGGGCCGCTGGGTTTGTCACCATAGCCGCCAGATCGAGCCCCGGGCTTGCCACTTGGCCTGCCCCCGGGCTTGCCAGTTGGTCTGCCAGTTGGATTCTCCGTTGGTCTGCCTGTCGGTTTTCCCGCAGGCTTGCCAAAGGTCTTGCCACCTGTTTGGGATCCGGGCCTGGCACCAGGCTTTTGACCCGGCTTGGCGCCGGGGCGGCCGCGTGTGGGGCGGGCAGCTGGCGCCTCTTCCATATCTTCAGGTTCAAGTCCCAATTGATCCCGTACCACTTTCGGGCGCAGCTCTTCCACTTCACCAAGCTTTAGCGAGCCCAGCTGGAAAGGCCCATAGGAGAGGCGCAGCAGGCGATTGACGTTAAAGCCAATGTCTTCCAGAGCCCGGCGGATTTCGCGGTTCTTGCCTTCGCGCAGCCCTATGGTCAGCCAGGCATTGGCGCCCTGCTGACGATCCAGCGCCACGGTCATGGGTTGAAAGCGTTCACCGTCAATCACCATACCTTTGCGCAGCGGTTCAAAGTCTTCGTCCCTGGGGCGGCCATTGATGCGCACACGGTAGCGGCGCAACCAGCCGGTCGAAGGCAGCTCGAGACGTCTTTTGATGCCGCCATCATTGGTCAGCAGCAGCAGGCCTTCGGAGTTCAGGTCAAGCCGGCCAACAGTCATCACCCGGGGCAGATCTTCGGGCAGTTCGTCAAAGATGGTACGACGTCCCTTTTCATCGCTGTTGGATGTCACCAGGCCCGTTGGTTTGTTGTAAAGCCACAGCCGGGGGGCCTCGGCCTGGGGCAGGGGCTTGCCATCAACGATGATGCGATCTGCACTGGTTACATTCAGCGCCGGGCTGTCGATCAGGGTGCCATTCACCTTGACGCGGCCTTCGGCGATCATGCGCTCGGCTTCGCGGCGCGAAGCAACGCCAGCCCGCGACAACACCTTGGCGATGCGGTCCCCGGTGGGGGCGCTGTCACCTTTGTTTTGCGCGACGGGAGCCGGTTTGGCGGCTGATTTGGCGGAGGCTTTGGCCCGTGCGGGGGCTTTGCCTTTGGGGGATCCGGGTGCTTTGCTCATGGTCTCGGGACATAGAGCATTCCTGTGGCTTGCGAAAGCTCCCATTCCGAGGCAGGTAGGGGGGAGGAGGACAAAGCCGCCATGTTCAAATCGCATATGGATGCCGCTCTGGCGGAGGCGCAAGCCGCGGCGGCGCGGGGCGAGGTGCCAGTGGGGGCGGTATTGGTGGATCCCAAGGGGGGGATCGTTGCCCGCGCGGGCAACCGCACCCGCGAGCTGTCCGATCCCACTGCCCATGCCGAGGTGTTGGTGCTGCGCCAGGCCTGCGCGGCTGGTAAGACAGAGCGATTGCAAGGCTTTGATCTCTATGTGACGCTGGAACCCTGCGCCATGTGTGCCGCTGCGATCGCGGCGGCCCGTATCCGGCGGGTTTATTATGGAGCCTCTGATCCCAAATCCGGCGGGGTGGCCCATGGCGCCTGTGTTTTTTCACACCCCCAGGCCCATCATGCGCCCGAGGTTTATGAGGGCATCAACGAAAGCGCCTGTGCCCAGATCCTGCAGGAGTTCTTTGCATCGCGTCGCTAGATCCTCTCGGGTTACCCCATCGATTGCGCCATCGCTTTGATGTTGTTGAGGGGGGCTGTGTGGCCCAAAGCGTCATCGCCACGGTTTGGCGGGTCAGATTGGGCTCCGGACAGGAGGCCGCCTTAAAGCACTACTCCAGCGGTCATATGGGGAACGAAACCTCAGGAGGCACCTATTTGCAACGTGCCGGTGATCTGGCGGTTCCGATTCTCGACCGCAGCAGGGATGCCATTCTCATGGCCTGGTGCGATGGCAGTTCATTGGGGAATTTTGCGCGCGCAGGGCATCTTTGCTTGGCAGATCAGGCCTTAGCCGATATCGCGCAAAAACTCTTGGCCCGCGAGATGAAATGTGAGGGGCTGGCACCGTTGACTGCGCTGTTCTCCGCACTTGTGCAGCCGAAGTTTGAGGATCCTGATCTCCAAGAGGCGCAGCTTTTGGCTCGGAGCTTGCTTGGGCAGGTCTCGCACCAGGTCGCGCTGCATGGGGACCTGCATTTTGACAATGTGCTGCAGGCAAAGGACGGTTGGCAAGTTATTGATGCAAAGGGGGTATTGGGTCCACCGGGTTTTGAGTTGGCCAATGCGTTTCGCCATCCCCGTGGCTGCAGGGCTGAGATTTTGACAGCGGAGGTGATCAACCGGAGGCTTGAACAATGGTCCGGCGCCTTGGGGTGTTCGCCGATGCAGCTGTGCCAATGGGCGGCGATCAAGACAGCCCTGTCGCGGGTCTGGAAGGATGTGGAACAGGATCAAGAGCTGCTGCACCTATTGCTGCAGTGGCAGAGGGGATGAGGTGAGGAGAATGATGCTCGGTTGCACGATTGCAATTGTTCACTTAATGTTCCGAATTCTGGTCCGGGCTAGCAATAGGCGGATCCGGTTGAATTGTGGTTTTGGAGGGCGCGATGTCTAAGATCTTGGCCGGGGCGGATGGGAAGGCACGCTGTGCCTGGAGTGCTTCGGCGCCGGAGTTTGATGCCTATCATGACGAGGAATGGGGCTATCCCGTTGGCGAGGATATTCGCCTGTTTGAAAAGCTTTGCCTGGAGAGTTTCCAATCGGGGTTGAGCTGGCGCACCATTCTGGCCAAACGCGAGAATTTTCGGGCCGCCTTTTGCGGCTTTGACTGGAATAGGCTGGCGACCTTTGACGAAGGGGACGTGCAGCGATTGTTGCAAGACGCCGGTATCATCCGCCATCGGGGCAAGATCGAAGCCACCATAAACAATGCTCGTCGGGCTCAGGAATTGGTGGTGGAGTTTGGCTCGCTGGCTGCGTTTTTCTGGAGCTTTGAGCCGGACCCCGAGGGGCAGCCTGAACCTCAGACGCAGACCACCAGCGCCGAATCCATTGCGCTGTCTAAGGCCTTGAAGAAACGGGGGTGGAAATTTGTCGGCCCCACCACGGCTTTTGCCTTCATGCAGGCCATGGGGTTGATCAATGATCATGCGGTTGGGTGTTGCTGTCGGGGAAAGGCCGCTGAACGTCGGCGGCATTTTGTGGTGCCAACATCTGCCTAAAGGCATCGCCACTCATTCTCTAGCGAGGGCCCTGGCCAGAGCGGTTTCGCTTCGGGCTTTGCCCGAAGCGACTCGCGCGCTTTGTGCCTTTCAGGCACAAAGCGCGCTGGGCCCAACCGGCGATGGTGCTTTGAAAAAGCAAGCGAGATGGGCGGGAGGATCTGGCTTCAATTCTCCCGGCCTCAAACCTCAATTGCGGTCATGACCTGTGGCTCGATTACTTCGACATCTGGCAGGGCTTGTACCAGATGGGCGGCGCTTTGCTCCAGGATCGGGAAGGTGGCGTAATGGCAGGGGATCAGGGTCTTGAAATTGAAGTAGCGTTTGGCGGCATAGGCGGTCTGCTTCATGTCCATGGTGAAATGGCCGCCAGCGCTCAGGATGCCGATCTCAGGCTGATAATAGTCGCCCATCCACTCCATATCCGCCATCACCCCGGTATCGCCTGAAATATAGAGCGTCTTGCCTTCGCTCATCAGCATATAGCCGACCTCGGATCCGCTGGCGCGCAGCCCCTCTTCGGTGGTGAAGGTTGAGCTATGCGAGGCCGGAACCATGGCCAGTTTTGGCCCGCCCAGATCCACCGTGCCGCCCTTGTTGAACCCGATGGTGGTGATGCCTTCGCTCTCGCCCCAATAGCCCATCAGATCATATTGCCCCACAACGGGCAGCTTGCGCGTTTTGGCCAGGGGCAGGACATCCACCACATGGTCAAAATGGGTATGGGTGAGAATAATATGCGTCGCCCCGGCCAGCGCCGCTTCGTACTGGCTTTCGGCCAGCGCGGGGTTGCCGCTGAGCCAGGGATCGATCAGCAGCACCTGTCCTGCAGTTTCTATACGAAAGCTGCCATGGCCCAGCCAAATGATCTTCATCACATAATCTCCCTGTCGAAATGTCACGGTCCTGAACGCAGACTATCAGCGTCTGTTCATTTTGCCAGTGTTCAGCGCGGTGGCAGGCAGGGAAACGATGACGCCGAGGAAACCGCCCAAAATCCAGCAGAAATTGCCGACTGAACCAGAGAAACCTGCCGCAGTCCGCCAGCACAGGCTTGCAGCTGAGCCGCCACCCCGGTAAATGCCAGATTGAACACGAGATGAGGGTTTCCATGTCGATTGACCAAAACACCGCCGCCAAAGTGGCCAAACTGGCCCGGATCAAGGTTGAAGACGATGCGCTGCCAGCCCTGGCCGCCGAATTCAACACGATCCTGGACTTCATCGAGCAGCTGAATGAAGTGGATGTCGAAGGGGTTGAGCCAATGACTTCCGTGACACCGCAGCGGCTCAAGCGCCGGGTCGATGAGGTCAATGATGGCGGCCAGCAGGACAAGGTCCTGGCCAATGCACCGGACGCCCGCGAGGGCTTCTTTGCTGTCCCCAAAGTGGTGGAATAAGACATGAGCGATCTGAACAAACTTGGCCTGTCTGAGGCCCGCGACGCGCTGCGCAAAGGCGAAACCACCTCGGTGGAACTGACCCAGGCCTGCCTGACAGCCATCGACAAGGCCGATGCCCTGAACGCCTTTGTCCACAAGACACCCGAAATTGCGCTGGAGCGCGCCGCAGCTGCGGATGCGCGCCTGAAGCATGGGGAGGCGCCCGCGATGTGCGGTCTTCCCGTGGGGATCAAGGATCTTTTCTGTACCAAAGGCGTGGCCAGCCAGGCCGCCTCCAAGATCCTGGACGGTTTTGTGCCGGAGTATGAATCCACCGTTTCACAGCAGCTGGCCGACAATGGCGCGGTGATGCTGGGCAAGCTGAACATGGATGAATTTGCCATGGGCTCCTCGAACGAGACCTCGACCTATGGCAATGCCGTCAGCCCCTGGCGGCGCAGCACCGAAGCCACCCCGCTGACCCCGGGCGGCTCCTCCGGTGGTTCGGCTGCGGCTGTGGCGGCAGATCTCTGTCTGGCGGCCACCGGCACCGATACTGGTGGCTCGATCCGCCAGCCTGCCGCCTTTACCGGCACGGTTGGCATCAAGCCCACCTATGGGCGCTGCTCGCGCTGGGGCGTTGTTGCCTTTGCCTCCTCGCTGGATCAGGCCGGTCCGATGACCAAATCGGTGCGCGATGCCGCCATCATGCTGGAGGCCATGTCGGGCCATGATCCCAAGGACAGCACCAGCGCCGATCTGGCGGTGCCAAATTTTGAGGCCATGCTGACGGGCGATATTCGCGGCAAGAAGATCGGTATCCCCAAGGAATACCACATGGAGGGCATGCCCGCCGAGATCGAAAAGCTCTGGGCCGAAGGGACCGCGATGCTGAAAGCTGCGGGTGCCGAGATCGTCGATATCTCGCTGCCCCATACAAAATATGCTTTGCCGGCCTACTACGTGATTGCTCCGGCTGAGGCCTCGTCGAACCTGGCGCGCTATGACGGTGTGCGCTACGGCAACCGCGCCACGCTGGAAGCGGGCGATGGCATCACCGAAATGTATGAAAAAACCCGGGCCCAGGGCTTTGGTGACGAGGTCAAGCGTCGGGTGATGGTCGGCACCTATGTGCTCTCCGCGGGCTTCTACGACGCCTACTACAACCGTGCCCGCCGGGTGCGCAGCCTGATCAAGAAAGACTTTGAAAACGTCTTTGCCGCAGGCGTTGATGCCATCCTGACACCGGCAACGCCTTCGGCAGCCTTTGGCCTGGGCGAGATGTCGGATGCAGATCCTGTTGCAATGTATCTGCTGGATGTCTTTACTGTCACCGTAAACTTGGCTGGACTGCCCGGGATCGCCCTGCCTGCTGGACTTGATAGCCAAGGCCTGCCGCTTGGCTTGCAGCTGATTGGTCGTCCCTGGGAAGAGGGTGATCTGCTGAACACCGCCTATGCCCTGGAGCAATCCACGGGATTTGTGGCAAAGCCAGGGAAATGGTGGTAAGGATCTCCTCAAAGAAGAGCAGATAAACAGGTAGATCTCATGCGTGTCGTTGCTACACTTGCTGCCCTGGGCAGTGTCTTTTCTCTCGCAGCATGCAGCCCTCCGGTGCCGGATAGCGCGGCAGGGGTTGGCCTGGATGGCGACCCCTTTGCCCCGCCACCCGCCGTCGGCACGACGATCAATGGCGATCCTCTGGTGCCGCCGGTACGGATCTCCAGCGAAAGCCTGCCCGTGAGCGATGAGCCCTTGCCGCGGGCTCCGCGCAGCCCGGGCAGCAGCAGTTCAGCCTCAAGCTATGGAACGGGCAGTTCTGCTGCTGATATTGCGGCTGAAACCCAGGCAGCCCTAAGGGCCGCAAGCAGCAATTCCGGACAGGCCCCACTTGAGGCCAGCCCATCAAACCCGGCCCCCAATCTGATTGGCAACCCCGGCATCTCGGATGAAAACAGTTTTGATGCGGTGAGTGCGCGCCAAACCATTGAGAGCGATGCAGAGCGTCTGGCGAGGCAGCGCTCGCAGTATCAGCAGGTTGCTCCCACCGCCTTGCCAAGTCAGACAGGCAGCCGGGATCCCAATATCGTCAAATATGCGCTCAGCACCTCGCATCCGGTGGGCACCAAGCTCTACAGCCGGGCGGGTATCAATCTGCGGTCCCGTTCGGCCCGCAACTGTGCCGGTTTTCACTCCTCGGACCAGGCGCAGATTGCCTTTCTCCAGGCCGGTGGGCCCAAGCGGGACCGGCAGGCGCTTGATCCTGATGGGGATGGCTATGCCTGCGGCTGGGATCCCAGTCCCTATCGATTGGCGCTGCGCGGCAACTCCTAATGACCCAGCGAGGGCCTGCAGCTGAGCCACTGGCGGCTTTCGAGCCTATCTGGCATCCGAGCCCCAATCAGGGCGCGCGGCGCGACGGCCTGCGCCCTAGTCTGGTTGTTCTGCATTATACTGCTATGGCAAACGCTGAAGCGGCACTCACCCGCCTTTGCGACGCCGAGGCGGAGGTCTCCGCGCATTATTTGATTGGCCGCGATGGGCGGCTTTGGCAGATGGTGGCCGAAAGCCAGCGGGCCTGGCACGCGGGGGCCGGAGAATGGGCTGGGTTGGAGGATATCAACTCGCGCTCAATTGGGATCGAGCTGGACAATACCGGGGGGCACCCGTTTTCCGAGGCGCAAATGGCAGTGCTGGAAGTATTGCTGGGCCAGATTTTGAAACGTTGGTCCATTCCACCCGAGGGTGTTATCGCGCATTCAGATATGGCGCCAGGGCGCAAGAGTGATCCTGGCGCCCGTTTTGACTGGGCAAGGCTTGCATGTCTTGGCTTGGCGCGCGCCGGACCGACAGGACCTGCTGCAAACCTTGTTGATCCGGGGAGTGCGCTTGAGGAACTGTTTCGCCGGTATGCGCGCGATCTAGGCTATACTGCTTCTGTAGATGATGCGACGCTCTTGTCAGTTCTGCGTCTCAGGTATCGACCCTGGGCAAAAGGACCTCTGACGGCTGAGGATCTGGCGCCCTTGGCGCAGTCTGATATCTGGCTTTAAGCGAGGCTCTGCCTCGCGCTCCGGGATATTTTTGGCCAAATGAAAGCCGCTCCCTATTTCATTTGGCCCCAAATATCCCAGGGTGAATTGGCCAGGGGCCAAGAGGGGCAGAACCCCTAGGCGGCTAGCGCCTTGACGCGCGTTGCAAGGAGGCATAGTCGGGCAGGGCGCAGAAGGCTGGACGGCCGCGCGGGGGCTCAGGCTCTTTGCGAGGAAAGTCCGGACTCCCTAAAGCAACGGTGCCGGGTAACGCCCGGGCGGGGTGACCCGACGGATAGCGCCACAGAAACAAACCGCCATGTCGCGGGCGCCCCAGGGCACCTAGTGTGACATGGTAAGGGTGAAACGGTGGGGTAAGAGCCCACCGCGCCGCTGGCAACAGGGGTGGCAAGGCAAGCCCCACCGGGAGCAATGCCAAATAGGGTCCCCGCGCAGGCAGGTCGGCGACAGCCGAAACCGCTGCTAGGCTTGCTTTAGCCGAGAGGGACCGGGTTGGCAGCTAGAGGCACATAGCAATATGTGCCGCAGAGGAATGGTCGTCCAAGGAGCGCAAGCTCTGGGACAAAATCCGGCTTACAGGCCTTCTGCGCATTTTCCTGACCGGTTGCTCTTGCAGCCTGTTGGGACCTGAATCATAGGAATCACCCCATGCGGCGAGTGAAAGCCGATTTGGTGGACGAATTCCGGGGTAAAGCGGTGGGAATCCTATTGACTCGGGAGCTGGGCAGGGTACAAGCCACGCTCGTATAGGAATTTACCGAGAGGCCCCTGCCTTTTCGGACGCAGGAGAAGCACCATGGCGAAGCCTACCACAATCAAGATCCGCCTGAACTCGACCGCGGGCACCGGCCACTTCTACGTGACCAAAAAGAACGCACGCACCATGACCGAAAAAATGGTTATCCGTAAGTATGACCCGGTTGTGCGTAAGCACGTCGAGTACAAAGAAGGCAAAATCAAGTAAGCCTTCCTTGTTCTGACAAGGTTTCAAGGGTCACGCATTGCGTGGCCCTTTTGCGTTTCTGCGGCTTGGCTGAGATCTGTCAGCGCGACCCGGCAGCAGGGCCGCCACTGGGCTGTGCCATTCTGGCGCAGCACTCGGTGAGTGCAAACCTCGATTTTGCGATGATCGGAACAATTTGATAGGAATGATCAAAAAAAGCGCAATATTATCAAATTCATAAGACCTCATTCTGCCCCAATCTGCCTTTATCTTTCCAATGTGGATTGGTGAGAAGCAGGTGTTGTGATGGTGAAGAGTTTGATTTTTGGTGCCGCCCTTGTTGTCGCGGCAGGCCCGGGACCGGCGCCGATAGCGGAGCCTATTGTGCAACTGCCCCAACCCGTTCTGGCGTCGGCGCTTGAGGGGGGGATGTCCCAGCCTGGGGTCCTGACGATTGCCGCGCCCGCGCCGCAGGGTTTTGATGTGGTTGCGCCCGGAAGCCAGACACGGGTGGTGCAGGTTCTGGGGCGGTCCTTGTCTCTGTCCCTGATGCGGGCGGATCGCATGGGGTTGGCGGTGCTGAGCGTGCCAAAGCGGAGCGTCGTTGCCAGCCTGCCTGAACTGGAGCCCAATGCCTTTCGCGGCCTGGTCGCCGAGGAGTCAGGCTGTCGGCCTGTTGGACAGGTCCAGGTGGTTGGCAGCAGGAATGGTTCGACCCTGGCGCTGGCGACGGGATTGTCCTGCAACTAGCCAGATGCTGCGGGGCGGAGGTTCGGGCCCAGCAGGTGCTGGGCCAGTGTTTGTTTGTGCTCTATGCCCGCCATTCCGCAAAAATCGTGACTGGTTCCAGCCCGATGCTCTGGAACAGGGCCTTGGAGGCGCTGTTGAAGGGCGCATAGGTGGTGGCAATGACCTTGATGCCGGCTGCCTCGGCGCGCTGCTTGACGGCATGCAGAAGGGCTAGGCCAACGCCCATACGGCGAAAAGCCGAAACGGTGGCAATATGGTGCACCATCACCCGGCTTTCCTCAAAGCGGACTGGGAGCGGTGGCCGGTGTTCGATCTCAAAGATCACATAGCCCAGAAGCGCCCCTTTCGGGCTTTCAGCAACAAGAGCGGTCACAGTCTCCTGTTGAAGCCAGCCCTGCAGCCAGCGCTCCAGTTCAGCCTCTGTGGGGGCAGCAGGGTAGCGGGCGGGCTGGTGTTCCACATGCAGAGCATGCAGATCCTGCAGATCCTGCAGCAGCGGGATAAGGCGGGCGGCCTCGCTTGGCGGAAGGTCCAGAATTTTCATGTGACGTCCTGTGTCTCAATACTGTGAAGAAATGATCGGAACAAACAAAGAGGGGCGGATCTGTGTGATCCGCCCCTCGCTTAATGTCTTGGTTTGTCAGCTGTTGCTTATTCTTGCTGACCCATGAACATAAGGAGGAACTGGAACATATTCAGGAAGCTGATGTAGAGGCTGAGAGCGCCGTCAAAAGCGGCCTTGTCGAGCCATTCCTGATTGCCCTGGGTGGCCATGGCAACATAGGTGGCCTTGATGTCCTGGGTATAGAAGGCTGTGAGGCCGGCAAAGATCAGCACACCAATGGCAGAGATCGCCATCATCATGACGCCGGATTGCAGGAACATGTTGACGACCATGGCAACCAGCAGACCGATCACGCCCATCATCAAGAAGGTGCCCATGCCGCTCAGATCACGCTTGGTGGTGTAGCCCCAGAGCGACAGGCCGGCAAAGGCAATCGCGGTCACCAGGAAGGTCTGGGTGATCGAATAGGGGGTGTAGATCATGAAGACCGTGCCCATGGACACGCCCATCACGGCTGCAAACACCAGGAAGCCCAGCTGGACTGCTGCGGCGCTGCCGCGGCTCATCAAAGCGCCCCAGCCAAAGAAGATAAAGGCCAGAGGTGCGAACATCAGCACATATTTTACCGGCGACACATAGAGCGTATAGCCCAGGTCGGTCAGAAAACGGTCTGTGCCGATCTGATACTCGGTGGGGGAAGAGGTGATCGACAGGTTGGCGATGGCCCAGGCGGCCAGGGCTGTGATTAGCAGGCCGACGGACATGGTGCCGTAGACTTTGTTCATATGGGCGCGCAGCCCTGCGTCGATCTCTGCGGCGCGCGCGCCTGCAGCGGATCTCATTGTATCAAACTGTGCCATATATCATGGTCTCCGTTCCAAAAACTCCCTTGCCACACCGGATCATCATGTCGATCTTGGCGGCATTCTCGCTAAATATCGGTTTTCTTGGCCAGTCGTTCAAGTCTTGATGCGTAGAAAGCCGTTAAAAACGTAAAAAGACCTGCCTCAATTCGGGGCAGGTCTTTCAGGAGGTCTCGCGGGTTGCTCACATTGAAGCCGAGCAAAGCGGTATTTATTGACCTGAGAGCAGGCCAGTCCTTGGGCGCTTTCCGGCGCGGACTTACGCTGCAATCTGTTAGTCTTTCCAGCTCTCGGGGGCATCCCAGATCGAGCGATGTGCCTCGTGCAGGGCATCGCGGCGGCTGATGCCGATGTCTTCCAGCGTGCGGGTATCAAGGGTCTTCAGCTGGCGACGTTGGCGCAGTAGCTCCAGCCGCTGGGTCACAAAAGACAACAGGCTGAAACGAGTGCGAGGCGCGGTGCAGGAGATGGCGCGAGGCGCGTGGCAGGTGTTGGAGGTATAGGACACGGTCTTTTCCTTTCATTAAATTTTGATACTTCTTCGGGTCTTCATCATTTCTGTTGATGTATATGCAGTCTTATGATCTATTTTGAAAACGAATGTTATTGATGAAACACATCAGGAGTCGTGATGGCACGTAATCTGGATATCACCACACTGCGGTCTTTTGTGGCTGTGGCGGACTATGGCGGCGTCACGCGGGCTGCCGGTTTTTTGCATCTGACCCAGTCTGCGGTCTCGATGCAGCTCAAGCGGCTGGAGGAGCTATTAGGGCTGGCTTTGCTGGATCGTTCGGGGCGCACCATCGCACTGACGCCCTCGGGCGAGCAGTTGCTGGGCTATGCTCGGCGTATGGTTGCCCTGAATGACGAGGTGATCGGGCGCCTGACGGATCAGGCCTTTGAAGGCGAGGTGGTTCTGGGGGTGCCCCATGATGTGGTCTACCCGGTCATCCCGCAGGTGTTGCAGCGTTTCAATGCCAGTTTCCCGCGGGTGAATGTCAATCTGGTGACCTCCAATACCCGCGATCTCAAAGCAGGGTTTGCCAAGGGCACCTATGATCTGATCCTCACCACTGAAAGCGGCGCGGGCGAAGGCGGCGAGACCATCCACGAGATGCCTCTGCGTTGGGTCGGCGCGCCCAATGGCTCGGCTTGGCGGCAAAGCCCGCTGCGCCTGGGGTTCTGCCGGGCCTGCATCTTTCGCCCTGTCGCCACCGCCAAGCTGGATCAGGCAGGGCGCGAGTGGGATATGGCAGTGGACAGCGAATCTGATCGCACAGTTGAGGCCACCATCAGCGCCGATCTGGCGGTTGGTGTCCTGCTGGAGGGAACAATTCCCGATCATCAGGAGGCCATCGACCATGGCGGCCTGCTGCCCGATCTGCCGAAACAGCACATCAATCTCTATGGGGCGGACAGCGTGCGGGCCAGTTTTGTCGAAGACCTGGCCCGGATCATTCGACAGGGTTATGCGGCTCTGCGTCCCGCGCCACTGCGCGTCGCCGGCTAATCTGTTCTGACGGCGGCTCTCATTGCTATGGCAGCAGGCGGTGAAGGTTAGTGGTAGAGCGAAATCAAAAGGGGCAGCATGGTGCTGCCCCTTTGACGTTCTGCGCAGGTTTGGTTTGGGTTGGATAAAGGTAACCCGGGGGGGCGAGGGAGATCAGGGCGTGATCACCACCTTGCCTGTTGAGGCCCGACTGCGCAGCAGCTCCATGCCCTCTGCCACCTGCTTTAAGGGTAAGCAATGGCTGATATGGGGCGTGATGCGGCCGCTGCCATGCCACTCCATCAGGGTTTTCAGCGAGCGCTGGATGACCTCGGGATGGGACTTCATATAGCCACCGATATAGAAGCCGATCACTGTCAGGTTCTTGACCAGCAGGTGATTGGCCGGGATCTGAGGCACCTCTCCGCTGGCAAACCCGATGGGCAGCAGGCGCCCTCCGGGGTTGGTGGAGCGAAACGCGGCCGTCCAGACGTCGCCGCCCACAGCATCATAAACCACATCGGCACCGCCCAGGGCTTTCACTTCGCGACGCAGGTCCGCCTCTGCATCAATCAGGTGGTCGGCACCCGCTTCCCGCGCTACCTCCAACTTTCCCGCTCCGCGTGCATGGGCAATCACCCGAGCTCCCATCAGCTTGCCTATTTCCACCGCCGTCAACCCGACGCCCCCCGCCGCGCCGGTGACCAATAGCGTCTCTCCCGGCTGCAGGCGCGCACAGTGATCCAGGGCGACATGGCTGGTGCCATAGGCGATCTGCAAGGCGGCGGCATCTTCAAAACTCATACTGTCGGGTATGGGCACAACACGGCTGGCGTCAAAGACCCCCTCCTCGGCCAAACCACCCTGGCCGCTGAACACCGCAACACGGTCTCCCGGGGCCACCCCTTGGACGGATGATCCACATGCGATCACCTCGCCAGAGACCTCTAGTCCGGGGGTGAAAGGCAGGGTGGGAGTGTCTTGGTATGTCCCTTTCTGCAAAAGCAAATCTGCAAAGTTGAGCCCACAGGCCCGGATCCTGACCTTGACCTCATGGGCTGCCGGGGCGGGACTGTCGATGTTCTCGAGAACAGCGGGGGTGTCAAAACTCTTGATACGATAGGCCAGCATTTTTTGTCCGTCTTTCTTCCGATGTGCAGGTGATTCGCGCCTGAGCGAATGAATAACTGCCAGTTTTTTCACCTCGCTATTTATGGGGAGGCAAAAATAGGTATCCTAAAGCATATATGACACCATCAAAATGATAGGTAAAATCATACATTTGCCTCATTGCGGGCGCCAGAGCGAGGTGTCAGGCTTGAATTCAACTGCGAAGGTCTTACTGTTGGGGACGAGGTTGAGCTCTGATCGTGATGGTTGAGTATCTCATTGGTCGCAGTGGTAACGAACTATAGTGCTGCGCGAACAGAGATGTGAAGCTGTGTCCGGGCAGGGATTTATTGATTAACTAGGAGATAGCGAATGGCTCATCCTGTAGATGTTCATGTCGGCAAGCGTATTCGGCACCGTCGGTGGCTGATTGGAAAGACCCAGCAGCAGCTGGCTGAACAGGTTGGTATCAAATTCCAGCAGATTCAGAAATACGAGACCGGTGCAAACCGGGTCAGCGCCTCACGGCTCTGGGATATTTCCGACGCGATGGACGTGCCGGTCAGCTTTTTCTTTGAAGGTCTGGATGAGGATGCCAAATCTGGCGAAAAATCCGCTGTGCCGGATGATCTGATGGGCGACAAAGAGGCCCTGGATCTGGTGCGCTCCTACTACGCTATTCCGGAAAACCAGCGTCGGCGCCTGTTTGAACTGGCTCGTGTTCTCAGCGACGTCGCCTAAAACCTAAGATCCAGTCTCTGCCTGTCCCCAACCACCTGTTGGGCAGAGGCAGAGGCTGGGGACGCTAAGATATTGGTTTTGAGACATTGCCGCTTTTGAGGCATTGATCTCATCCACCTTACATTTTGCTTGAACCGGCGCCGCGAGAGTGGCACCGGTTTTTCTGTGACCGGCTTTTGTACAGTTGTTTCCTTTTGCTGACAAATGCAGGCGCTGTTGCAGGTGTTTGGACTTTGGATGGACAGATGACACAGAGAGTATTGAGCGACATGCAGGTCGCGCATCAATTGGCAGATGCGGCGGGCAAGGTGATCCTGCCGTATTTTCGCAGTCAAGACCTGGGCGCAGAAAACAAGCTCAGTGAGGGGTTTGACCCGGTCACCGTCGCGGATCGCGCCGCAGAAGACGCGATGCGTGCCCTGTTGGCGGAGCTGCGGCCTGAGGATGCTATCCTGGGGGAAGAATTCCCGCCACAGCCTGGCACCTCGGGGCGCACCTGGGTGCTGGATCCGATTGACGGAACCCGTGGCTTTATCAGTGGCACCCCGACCTGGGGCGTTTTGATCGCTTTGTCAGAAGCTGACGGGCCAATCCTGGGGGTGATCGACCAGCCCTATATTGGCGAACGCTTTTCCGGCGATGCTGAACGGGCAGAAATGACCGGTCCCCTGGGGCCGCAGCAGCTGAAGACGCGCGCTGGGCGGGGGCTGGAGGAGGCCATTTTGTTCACGACCTTCCCTGAAGTCGGGACCCCGGACGAGGGCGCGGCCTTTGGCCGGGTGGCTGAAGAGGTCAAGCTGACCCGCTACGGGATGGACTGCTATGCCTATGCACTCCTGGCCGCTGGACAGATTGATTTGGTGATCGAGGCCGGGCTCAATGCCTATGATATTCAGGCGCCCATTGCAGTGATTGAGGCGGCCGGCGGCCTGGTGACCGATTGGCAGGGGGGCCCTGTCCATGAGGGGGGGCGGGCGCTGGCGGCGGCAACGCCGGAGCTGCACGCTGCAGCCTTGCAACGGCTGAATTGGCAAATGGGATAGGGGGCTGCGAGCCAGACCGGCAAGAGGGAGAGGCAGGACTGGCTGGCGGCGCCAGACGGGGGCTCTGCCCCCGTGCCCCCGGAATATTTATTGAAAAGTGAAAACAGGGCGTTGAATGGCGGGCAGATTCAGGCTTGAGAGAGGTGTTCGCTCTGAGATAGGCTGCAGGTCAGGCCGAGTCCTTTGCCCGTTCTCTGTCGGCCTGTTTGCACCTCCATGAACCGAGTCGGGCCTAAATGGAGTGTGCATGATGGGCGAAACCCTCATTCAAAATGCCAATACCATCCTGACGATGGATGACCAAGATCAGGTGTTTCACAATGCGGATGTATTGATCCGTGAAGGCGAAATCGCTGCTGTGGGGCAGGGATTGGTGAGCAGTGGTGAGATCCTAAGCGGCGAGGGCTGCGTGGTGACGCCGGGATTGGTCAACACCCATCATCACCTGTATCAAAACCTAACGCGGGCGGTGCCGGGGGCGCAGGATGCGCTGCTGTTTGGCTGGTTGCAGCGGCTTTACCCGATCTGGAGCCGCTTTGGCCCGGAGGAGATGTTTGTTTCGGCACAACTGGGGCTGGTGGAACTGGCTCTGTCAGGCTGCACGTTGAGCTCCGACCATCTGTATCTTTATCCCAATGGCGCCCGGTTGGAGGATACGATCCATGCAGCGGCGCAGGTGGGGCTGCGGTTTCACCCGACCCGGGGTGCCATGAGCATTGGGGAGAGCCAGGGGGGATTGCCCCCGGATCATCTGGTAGAGGCGGAAGAGGCCATCCTGGAGGATATGATACGGGTGGTTGATGGTTTTCATGATGCCGCCGAGGGGTCGATGTGTCGGGTTGGGCTGGCGCCCTGTTCGCCCTTTTCGGTGAGCCGGGAATTGATGCGAGATACGGCAATTCTGGCCCGAGACAAGGGGGTGATGTTGCATACGCATCTGGCGGAAAATGAAGAGGATATTGCCTATTCTGAGGCTCATTTTGGCTGTCGCCCTGGTCAATATGCCGAGGAGCTGGGCTGGACCGGACCGGATGTTTGGCATGCCCATTGTGTAAAGCTGAACCCGGTCGAGATCGATCTGTTTGCGCGCAGTCGCACCGGGGTGGCCCATTGCCCCTGTTCCAATTGTCGCCTGGGATCGGGCATTGCACCGGTGCGCCAGATGCGCGATGCCGGGGTTTCGGTTGGTCTGGGGGTGGATGGCTCTGCCAGCAACGATATGGCCGATCTGATGGGGGAGGCCCGTCAAACCATGCTGTTGCAGCGGGTGTCGCAGGGGGCAGACGCCATGAGTCCCTATGAGGCTTTGCAGATTGCCACCCGGGGCGGCGCAGATGTGTTGGGACGGCCGGATTGTGGGCGGTTGGCGCTGGGTAAGCGGGCGGATATTGCAATCTGGGATGTGTCTGGTGTTTCCTCGAGCGGCAGTTGGGATCCGGCGGCGCTACTTTTGGCCGGCCCTTCCAAGGTGAAACATCTGTTTGTTGAGGGCCGTCAGGTGGTGCGCAGTGGTGAGGTGACAACGCTGGATTTGCCAGGCCTGCTGGAGCAGCACCACCGGATGGCTCAGGCTTTAATTTTGGCGGGCTGATATGAAATTGGGTCTTCAATCTGTGATCTGCTTGGCGCTCTGCGTGAGCCTCTGCTCGGGGGGCGCGCTTGCAAAGGATGTTAATCGTCAGGAGGCAGTGATGGGCCTGAATGGCCTGCGGGCGCAGCATGGCCTACCACCGCTTGGCTGGTCACCCAGGCTGGAAAAGGCGGCGTGGGCGCATGCAAAAGACATGCTGCGTCGGGGGTTCTTCTCACATCAAGGCAGCAATGGCAGCCGTGTCGGCGACCGGGTCCGCAAGCAGGGGTATTCCTGGTGCGTGGTCTCTGAAAACATCGCCAAGGGGCAGCCGAGCCTGCCCACTGTGATGAACAGTTGGAGGCAATCTCCGGGACATCGCAAGAATATGCTGCACCGGGAGGTCAGAGAGTTTGCTTTGGTGCGCGCGCAGGGCAATATTTGGGTGATGGTCTTGGCGCGCCCTGGCTGCTGAGCGCAGGCAGGATCGGTTCGCAGAACCGGCGCGCCGTTACTGGCGCGCGCCGTTGATCCAGACCTCGGCAATGGCGCGATCATCCCCCATCATCAGGGTTGAGAAGACAGCCTCCCACAGATCCGATGCGCGGGCGCTGCGCTGGGCGATTGCGGGGGTCGAGGACAGGTCCAGAACCACCAGGTCGGCCTCCATGCCAGGGGCGATATTGCCGATTTTATCCTCCATGCGCAGGGCCGTGGCTGAGCCTTGGGTGGCCAGCCAGATCAGCTCAGCCGCATGCAGTGGACGGCCGCGCAGCTGGCCGATCTCATAGGCGGCAGCCATGGTGCGTAGCATGGAGAAGCTGGAACCGCCGCCGGTGTCGGTGGCCAGACCAATGCGCTGTCCCTCTGCCATCAGCCCGGCCATGTCAAAGAGCCCAGAGCCGATAAAGGTGTTGGAGGTCGGGCAATGTACCAGGGCGGCACCATATTCGCGCAGACGGTGGCGCTCGCGCTCTTCCAGATGGATCGCATGGCCATAGAGGCCACGGGCACCAAGCAGGCCAAACTCTTCATAGGTGTCCAGATAGTCGCGCGCCTGCGGGAAAAGCGATTTGACCCAGTCTATCTCATCCAGCTGTTCGCTGAGGTGGGTCTGCATCAGGCACTCGGGATGTTCGCTCCAGAGTGCGCCCATGGCCGCGAGCTGCTCCGGGGTGGAGGTGGGGGAAAACCGGGGGGTGATGGCATATTCCAGTCGATCGACCCCGTGCCAGCGTTCAATAAGCGCTTTGCTGTCGTCATAAGCGGACTGCGCGGTGTCGCGTAGCCCGTCGGGGGCATTGCGATCCATGCAGGTCTTGCCGGTAATCACGCGTTGCCCACGGGTCTGGGCGGCGGTGAAAAAGGCATCGACGCTTTCGGGATGGATGGTGGCAAAGCTGCAGACCGTGGTGGTGCCATTGGCCAGGGTCAGGTCCAGGTAACGTTCGGAAATCTCCTGGGCATAGGCGGCGTCGCCAAAGCGCATTTCTTCGGGGAAGGTATAGCTGTTCAGCCAGTCGATCAGCCGCTTGCCCCAGCTGGCAATGATGGCGGTCTGCGGGTAATGCACATGGGCATCGACAAAGCCCGCTAGGATCAGCTTGGCGCCGTGGTCGATGATCTCGGCCTGGGGCAATAGGGCCTGCATCGCCTCAAATGTGCCGCAGTCGAGAATGCGCCCTTGGGTCAAAGCCACAGCGGCGGAAACCGTTACCGCCTCCTCGGGGGTCCCTGTCACAAAGGGAGAAGCGGAATAGGACAGCACATGTCCGCGCAGGATGAAGTCGCTCTGCATTATTGGGCCGTCCTTTTCTTGCCAAATCGCAGCGCGCAGGATACGCGCGCTGACAGTGCCGGTAAATTATCCCATTGTCATTGTTTTCTGGTAACTGCTTCTAGTAATTTGCAACCAATCTTCGCAAAGGGCAGCACATGAATACAGGCAACGACAGCTTCCAAGATGATCAGGCCCAGGATGAAGGCTATGATCTCGACAGACGGCTTGTTGCCCGTATCCTGTTTGCGGTGGACCGCGGGGAACAGCAAATCCTGGGCAATCTGCTGGAAAAGCTCCACGCGGCGGATATTGCGGATCTTCTAGAGCAGATCAACAGCTACGACCGGACCCGGCTGATCCGCCTGTATGGGCGTGAGTTTGACGGCGAAATCCTGTCGGAACTGGATGAAAGCATCCGGGAAGAGGTGATCGCCACGCTGAACCCATCGGTTCTGGCCGATGCGGTGCGCGAGCTGGAAACCGATGATGTGGTGGATCTGGTAGAGGATCTGGAAGAGCCTCAGCAGGAAGCGATTCTGGATGCGCTGGAGGATTCCGACCGGGTCGCGGTCGAGCAATCGCTGAGCTATCCCGAGAACTCCGCTGGCCGTCTGATGCAGCGCGAGGTGGTGATGGCACCGGAGCATTGGAACGTGGGCCAGGCCATCGACTATATGCGCGAATCCGAGGACCTGCCGGAGCAGTTTTACCACATGGTTTTGGTGGATCCGCGTTTTCGCCCCATCGGGAATGTCACTCTGGGCAGGATCATGGGCACCAAACGCGAGGTGCCGCTGGTGGATCTGATGGAGGAGAGTTTTCAGGTTATTCCTGCCGATCAGGATGAAGAAGACGTGGCCTATGCCTTTAATCAGTATCATTTGATTTCCGCGCCGGTGGTGGATGGTGACGGCCGACTAGCCGGGGTGATCACCATTGACGATGCTATGGTGGTTTTGGATGAAGAACACGAAGAAGATATCCTTCGTCTGGCAGGGGTTGGCGAAGAAAGCTCGCTTGCGGACCGGGTGATAGAAACCACCAAACGGCGCTTTCCCTGGCTGGCAGTAAACCTGGTGACCGCGGTTCTGGCCTCCTTGGTGATTGCCCAGTTTGAGGCCACCATCGCCCAGTTTGTGGCCCTGGCTGTTTTGATGCCGATCGTGGCCTCAATGGGGGGCAATGCGGGAACCCAGTCGTTGACGGTGGCCGTGCGGGCCATGGCGACCCGCGATTTGACCGGGTCCAACGTCTGGCGGGTGATCCGGCGCGAGGTACTGGTGGGATTGGTCAACGGGGTGATCTTTGCCATTGTGATGGGCATTGTGGGGGTGATCTGGTTTGGCTCGCCGAGCTTGGGGGCGGTGATCGCTGCCGCAATGGTGATCAATCTTGTCGTCGCTGGGCTCGCCGGAACGGTGATCCCTGTTCTACTCGAGAAGATAGGCGTAGACCCGGCCCTGGCCTCTGGTGCCTTTGTGACGACGGTCACCGATGTGGTTGGGTTTTTTGCTTTCCTGGGCCTGGCCGCCTGGGCGCTTTTGTAAGCCTGATTTTGCCGTAGGAGAAAATGATGAGCGATCTGACCGAGATAAAAGCCGCAGCCCGCAAGGCTGCTTTTGCCCGGCGCAAAGCTGCTTTTGATCGCAAAATCCCAGGTGTTGCCGGACATCTCTCTGAAGTTCTGGCAGGCTACCGGGGGGTGCCGATGTCAGGTTTTGTCCCCATTCGCACCGAGATCGACCCGCTACCTGCCATGGCAGAGGCCGCTGCCCATGGGCCGGTGGGGGTGCCGGTCATTCAGGGCAGGGATATGCCGCTGAAGTTCAGCCGCTGGCAACCGGATGGCCCCATGCGCGAAGGCCCATTTGGCGCGGCGGTACCTGAAGTGGATGACTATTTTGATCCCGAAATCCTGATTGTACCTCTGGTGGCCTTTGACATTCAGGGGGGGCGACTGGGCTACGGTGGCGGTTTCTATGATCGCACGCTCGAGCTGCTGCGCGCCAAACGTCCGACCTTGGCCATCGGATTTGCCTTCGAGGCGCAATGCGCCGAGGACCTGCCGCTGGAGGCGACCGATCAACCCCTGGATATGATCGTGACGGAAAGCCGGGTTTTGCAAATCTGACGCCGTCTGTTTCATGCCAAGTGTTGTTGCGACAGGGCAAAAGGCAGGGGCCTGGGCCGCTCAATGCAGCGTGACCGCCAAAAATTGCAGCAAGAAGGGCGCGCGGCTCTTGTCCTGAGTGGCTGTCCAGCCTAGGACAGCGGAATGCGAATTTTGTTTCTAGGCGATGTGATGGGCCGCGCCGGGCGCCGCGCTATCACCGAAAACCTGCCGCGGCTGCGTCAGGAATGGCGACTCGACTTTGTCGTGGTCAATGGGGAAAACGCATCCAATGGCATGGGGCTCAGCGGCGCGCATGCCAAGCTCCTGCTGGATGCAGGGGCGGATTGCCTGACTCTGGGAGATCATGCCTTTGATCAAAAGGACATGTTGCAGTTCATCGAAAAAGAGCCACGGATCATCCGGCCTTTGAACTTTGCCAAAGGCGCACCGGGGCGGGGGTATCGCCTGTTTGATGCCACCAATGGCCGCAAAGTGTTGGTGACCCAGGCCCTGGGCCAGGTCTTTATGAAACGCGCCTTTGATGATCCTTTTGGCGCTGTTGAAGCGGTGTTGAAATCGCACCCTCGTGGCGGGCTGGCCCAGGCCGTTATTGTAGACATGCACTGCGAGGCTACCTCTGAGAAAATGGCCATGGGACATTTCTGCAATGGCCGTGCCTCCCTGGTGGTGGGCACCCATACCCATGTGCCAACGGGGGATGCGCAGATCCTCTCAAATGGCACCGGCTATCTCACCGATGCGGGCATGTGCGGCGATTACAACTCGGTGATCGGTATGGAAAAATCCGAACCGCTGCGCCGGTTTCTGACCGGCATGCCCAAAAGCCGCTTTACTCCAGCGGAGGGCGAAGCCACCCTGTCGGGCGCTTTGGTGGTAACGGATGACCGGACTGGAGAGGCCAAAGAGATCCATATGGTGCGCAATGGCGGGTTGTTGCAGCAATCCGGTCCCGAAACCTGATCTTTTAACAGCCTGTTTTGCAGGACGTTCTTTACGCAAACACCAAAGGTTGTTGCATAAATTCCTTTTTGTCGTGGCGGCACTTCTGTCGCGGCAGGAAAACATTGCTCCGTCATTTACGATGAGGGAAACTTGTCTCTGGCACGCGCAGGTCCGAGGGGGCCTGTTTGGCCTGGAAAATTGGAGACAGTCGACAGAATGGATCTAAGCAGTTTTTCCCAGAATGGCAGCGCCTTTCTGTCTTTGGCCATCGTGGGGGTGATGTTCATCGCTTTCCTGCGCGAGATCTACCCGACCGAGGTGGTGGCCATGGCCGGCGTGTCTTTGATGCTGGTCACCGGGGTTTTGCCCTATGACCGCGCCATTGCGGTGCTGTCCAACCCGGCGCCCTGGACGATTGCAGCGATGTTTATCATTATGGGCGCCCTGGTGCGTACCGGGGCTCTGGATGCCTTTACTGCCAGGGCGCGCAAACAGGCCGAGGTAAGCCCCAAACGCGCCATTGCGCTGTTGATGCTCTTTGTCATTGCGGCCTCTGCGGTGGTCTCCAATACACCAGTCGTGGTGGTGATGATTCCGGTCTTTGTCCAGATCAGCCGAACCCTCGGGGTCTCAGCCTCCAAGATGCTGATCCCACTCAGCTATGCCGCCATTCTTGGGGGCACACTGACCTTGATTGGTACCTCCACCAACCTGCTGGTGGACGGGGTCGCCCGGGCGCAGGGGCTTGAGCCGTTTTCCATTTTTGAGGTGACTCCGCTGGGGATCATTCTGGTGATCTGGGGAATGATCTATCTGCGCTATGTCTCGCCGCGCCTGCTGCCGGATCGCGACAGCATGGCGATGCTGCTCAGTGATCGCTCCAAGATGAAATTCTTTACCGAAGCGGTGATCCCGCCTGACAGCAACCTGATTGGACGGGAAGTCACCGGGGTGCAATTGTTCAAACGCCCCGGGGTCCGCCTGATTGACTTGGTACGCGGCGATCTCTCGCTGCGGCGCAACCTCAAAGGGGTTGAGCTGCAGGTGGGGGACCGGGTGGTTCTGCGCACCGAAATGACTGAATTGCTGAGTCTGCAGGCCAACAAGGAGCTGAAACGGGTCGACCAGGTGTCGGCGGTGGAGACCAAGACCGTAGAGGTTCTGGTGACGCCGGGCTGTCGCCTGGTCGGCCGCTCGCTGGGGGCTATGCGATTGCGGCGGCGCTATGGTGTCTATGTTCTGGCGGTGCACCGGCGCAACCAGAATATCGGGGTGCAGCTGGATGATCTGGTGGTGCGCGTCGGGGACACCCTGTTGCTGGAGGGCGCTCCGGGGGATATCCAGCGGTTGGCAGCAGATATGGAAATGGCGGATGTTTCTCAGCCGACCCAGCGAGCCTATCGGCGCAGCCATGCGCCGCTGGCCATCGTCGGGCTGCTGGCTATTGTTGGACTGGCGGCCTTTGGGGTGGCTCCCATCTTGTTGCTGTCAATCGTGGTGGTGGCGTTGGTATTGGTCACCCGCTGTATCGACGCAGATGAGGCCTTTTCCTTTGTGGATGGGCGTCTGTTGGCCCTGATCTTTTCTATGCTGGCAATCGGGGCCGCTTTGGAAAGCTCTGGCGCCGTCAGTCTCATCGCCAAAGCCATTGCGCCATCCTTGAGCGGCCTGCCGCCCTTTGTTTTGGTCTGGGCGATCTATTTGCTGACCTCGGTGTTGACCGAGCTGGTGTCAAACAACGCCGTGGCCGTGGTGGTGACTCCGATCGCCGTGGGGCTGGCGCAGGCCATTGGAGTTGATCCGCGCCCCCTGGTGGTGGCGGTGATGGTGGCGGCTTCTGCCTCCTTTGCCACCCCGATTGGCTATCAGACCAATATGCTGGTCTATGGTCCGGGCGGCTATAAGTTCACCGATTTCTTACGTGTTGGCATCCCACTGAACCTCAGCATCGGGCTTTTGGCCTCGGCACTCATCCCCTTTTTCTGGCCGCTGTGAAGCCAGCTGCCTATTGTGATGGCCGCGCGAGACAGGGATGAAGGCGCGCAAATTTTTGCCGATGATCAGCCACTTGCAGTGAAATTTGTAATCTTCGCCCTATATCCTTCACAGAGGTATTTTTAGGCGAGGGTAAATTTATGAGTTTTAGACGTGGATTTTTGGTGTTCTTGTTTGCGGCAGCTTCGGGGATTGCTCTGTTGTCGCAGGCCTTGACCTAGAGTCGGGCCGCAAGCCTGGGTTTTGGCCCTGGTGTTTGCTGGAGTGTCCCCTGGGCAGACGGGATGGTTAAAGGGGGGGCGCTGCCCCCTCGCGCCTGAGGCGCTCACCCCCGGGATATTTCAAGCCAAGTGAAAACGGCAGGTTTGATTTGTTGTAACGGTTGGGCAGAGCGATTGTCTTTGAGGTATCTCTCGTGGTTGCGCGCTCGGGGTGAACAGGGGCTGAATTGCTCGGATAGGGCGAACCGGAATTACAGCGGCCAGAACAGCAAAATAGAGGGGATCGAGACGGCGATCACCAGGATTTCCAGTGGCAGGCCCATGCGCCAATAGTCGCCAAAGCGGTAGCCTCCAGGCCCCAGAACCAGGGTGTTGTTCTTGTGCCCGATGGGCGTGAGGAAGGCCGCCGATGCCGCCACCGCAACAGCCATCAGGAACGGGTCAGGGGACACGCCCAGCGAATTGGCCATTTGAATACCAACAGGGGCGGCAACAATGGCCGTGGCGGTATTGTTCAACACATCCGACAGAGTCATGGTGACCACCATTAAAACGGTCAGCACCATCCAAGAGGGCATCCCCTCCGTGAGGTCGATCAGCCCATTGGCGATCAAGGCGGTGCCCCCCGAGGCATCCAGAGCGGCTCCGAGCGGGATCATCGACCCCAAGAGCACCACCACTGGCCATTCCACGTGATCATAGAGTTCTGCCACCGGCAGCACCTTGATCAATACATAGCCAATCACCACCAGCCCTAGCGCAACCGGCAGGTAGACCAGGCCAAGAGAAGCGGCGAGCACTGCAAGTCCGAACATGCCGATGGCGGCCCAGGTCTTGTCATTGGCGGTGACGGCGAGGCCGCGCTCTGCCAGGGGCAGACAGCCCAGCCAGTCAGTGACATCTGCACCGCGTTCGCGCGGGCAGAGCAGCAGCAGGATGTCGCCGGCCTCGATCTCGGTCTGGCGGATGTGGTTGGTCAGGCGCCGCCCCTGGCGCGACAGGCCCAGAAGCACGGTGCTTTGACGCCAGGCCAGCCCCAGAGATTGGGCCGAACGGCCATTGATGCGGGCTGTCTCTGGCACCACCACCTCGATCACTTCCAGGCCTTCACCGGCGGCGGTGAGCTTCTCCTGGCGCGCCGCGTCTGAGAAATTCAGCGACAAGGAGGCGCGAAATTCATCCAGCGCCTCGGGGGTCGCCTCGATCACCAGGGTATCGCCTGCTTGCAGAACCGCTCCGGCAGAGCGTCCATAGCGGCGCTTTCCCTCACGGATCAGCCCCAGAATGGCGATGTCGGCCTGTTCGGCTTCTTTATCCAGGGTGCCCAGCCGCTCACCGATCAGTTTGGACCCTTCGGGAACCGTGAGTTCCGCAATGTAATCAGCAAGCTGCGCCTCGGAGCCGCCTGTTTCCTGGGCGCGTTTTGGGATCAATCGCCAGCCGATCAGGGCCACAAAGATGAGACCCGCCAGGGCAGCAATGCCGCCCACGGGGGCAAAGTCAAACATGGCAAAGGGTTCCCCCAGGGTCTCCTGCCGGATCGAGGCAATAATGATATTTGGCGGGGTGCCGATCAGGGTCGCCATGCCGCCTAGGATGGTGGCAAAGGACAGAGGCATCAGGCTTAGACCCGGGGCGCGACCGGCCTTGCGGGCGGTCTGGATATCCACCGGCATCAACAGCGCCAGGGCTGCGACATTGTTCATAAAGGCCGAAAGCAACGCACCGATGCCGCCCATCAAACCGATATGGCTGCCCAGTGACCGGCTGCTGTCCACTAGGGTGCGGGTGATCAAAAAGACTGCGCCAGAGCGCACCAACCCGGCAGAGACAATCAGCACCAGTGCCACCACCAGCGTGGCGGGATGGCCAAAGCCAGAGAAGGCCTCTTTGGTGGGAACTAAGCCCAGTACCACGGCAATCATAAGGGCCGAGAAGGCAACGATATCATAGCGAAACCGCCCCCAAAGCATCAGGGCAAAAACGGCGGCAAAAAGCGCAAACAATGCGGTCTGTTCAAATGTCATGGCGCCACTCTATCCCATGTGGCGAGAGGGGCAAGGTGGCAGGGGTTTAAGTCCTGTTGGCGCTTTCAGAGGCGCTTGCATGTCAGCAGTGCTTGAAAGCCCTCCCCGCCACAGGCTATATGAGCGCCAACTCAAGCACGCACGAGACAAAGGATCTACCATGGCAGGCCACTCAAAATGGGCAAACATCCAGCATCGCAAAGGCCGTCAGGACGCTGTGCGGTCAAAACTGTTTTCCAAGCTGGCCAAGGAGATCACCGTGGCCGCCAAAATGGGCGACCCTGACGTCGACAAGAACCCGCGTCTGCGCCTGGCCGTAAAAGAGGCCAAAAGCCAATCAGTGCCCAAGGACGTTATTGAGCGTGCCATCAAAAAGGCAATCGGTGGCGACGCTGAAAACTATGATGAAATCCGCTATGAGGGCTATGGCCCCAGTGGTGTCGCGGTGATCGTCGAGACCATGACGGACAACAAGAATCGCACCGCTTCTACCGTGCGTTCGACCTTCTCCAAGAACGGCGGCAACCTGGGCGAAACCGGCTCGGTTGGCTTTATGTTCGATCGCAAGGGCGAAGTGACCTATAAGGCTGAAGTCGGCGACGCCGATACCGTGATGATGGCCGCGATTGAGGCGGGCGCTGAGGATGTGGAATCTTCCGAGGATGGCCATACCATCTATTGCGAAGACAGCGACCTTAACGAGGTATCAAACGCGCTGGAAGCAGAGCTGGGCGAATCTGAAAGCACCAAGCTGGTCTGGAAGCCGACCACGACCACTGAGCTGGACCTGGAGGGCATGCAAAAGCTGATGAAGCTGGTGGATGCTTTGGAAGATGACGATGATGTGCAGCGCGTTACCACCAACTTTGAGGCCTCGGATGAGGTGATGGAGCAGCTTTGATCTGCCCTATTGATTAAGCAGCGCATCGTCTGGACTGCTGTAAAAGCCTCCGTTCTTTCGGGGGCTTTTTTCGTTCTGCGTCAGGGCGCAATGCGCAACACACCTGCTGCCTTTAACCGTTCCGGGATAGGCCGCCAAAGGTCATTTGCCGGGGTGGTGTGTATCTGACGGGCAAAGTCAGGGCTGATGCCTTGAGAGATAAGGAACTTCCTATCCTTGTCCTGCTCCGCTTTCAGGTTGATCTGAGGTAGACCACCAAAGGTTTCAAGCGAGTAGCTATGAAAGCCAAGTTGCCCTTTGGGCCCCAGGCTGCGTGCAGAACCCGCGATAAACATCAAAGTGCAGGCAGAGGCACAGAGGCCGGGGGCCAGGGTGGACAGCCCCTGCTCCCGGATGAGCTTGGCGGCACCGCGCGCCTCGTAGATATGACCTCCAGGGCTGGTCAGGTGAATGTTCTCTATCTCGGTGTGGCGCTGCAGTGTTGCCCTCAGCGCCTTGGTCAGCCCCAGCGTGACCTCACCCTCAAAGATCAGCACGCGACCTTCCTCAGCCAGGGTCAGGCTGTAGCGACCCGCATGTTCCTGGGCGCGTTGTTCCGCGTAGCTGAGCCCCTCGGGCGGGCGGTTGGCGATCAACAGGGCCTGCCACCAAAGCGACAGCGAGGCCAGGATCGCAAGCAGCAAGAGCAGATAGCCGCCCCAGATCGGCGCCATCGCCCCGGAGCTGCGCACATGCGCATCGGCGGCGCGCAAATGGGCGCGGCTGGTCCAGATCATCAGGAGCAGATCCACTGCGATTGCTCCCCAGACCAGGGGGGGCGGCATCTGGATCTGCTGATTGGCGCTCCACCACAGAAGGAGCACCAGCCCGCGTGGCAGCAGGATGTGCCAGAGCAGGCTGGCGCCAAAGCTGCGCGGCTCAGCCGACATCGACTGCGACCCCAAAGGCGGCGGGGGCAGGGGTCATTCAAACACCGTGGAAATCTCTGCCAGAGGTTTTTTCAACTTGGCCACAGCCGGTACCGTCGCTGCCGGGCTGGGATGTCCCACGGCGATAATCATTGTCGGCTTTTCAGAGGTCGGACGCCCAAGGGCCTCATTGAGGAATTTCATAGGGTTGGGGGTATGGGTCAGGCTGCACAGCCCGGCATTGTGTAAGGCGGCCAATAGAAAGCCGGTGGCGATGTTTACGCTTTCGGGCACATAGTAGTTTTTATAGCGGCTGCCGTCCTCAAAAGTGCCCCAGCGCTGGGCAAAGACCACGATGAGCCAGGGTGCGGTGGTCAGATGCGGCTTGTCCGCATCTGTTCCGATGGGTTCCAGCGCCTTGATCCATTCATCCCCGGCTCCCCCTGCATAGAACCTGCGCTCTTCCTCTTCGGCCTCATCGCGGATTTGTTGCTTTAGGGCAGGGTTTTTGATGGCGACATAATGCCAGGGTTGGTGATTGGCCCCAGAAGGGGCAGAACCGGCCGTTTTGATGCAGAGCTCGATCACCTCGCGCGGGACCGGCTGGTCGGTAAAGTCGCGCACCGTGTGGCGCCGCTGCATATGTTCCAGATAGTCAGCCGCTCTGGTTTGCATTTCCGTGTCGCTATAGTCGCTGCGATCAGGCAGCGGCTGTGGCGCATAGGCGAGGGCGGATTTGGCAAACATTGCGGGTGCTCCTGAAGCAAAAAAGGATCTATTCCCCGATCTATTCCCCGGTGCGGGGGGCTTGGATCAGATGTTGTTTGGCCGAGCTTAGCACCGCCTTCGTCAAAGGCGCCAGCGCCGAAGCCATGACCCGGCTGACCTGCCAGGTGAGGTTCACCTGGAGAGCACTGTTGGGCAATAGGGGCACCAGGGCTCCGGACCGCAGGGCTGGTTCAATCAGATTGACTGGATTCATCCCCCATCCCAACCCCGCCTTGGCGGCATCGGCAAAGCCCTGGGTCGAAGGGATGAAATGGGCCGGTGGCGTGATGTCCTGATCAAAATGCTGCCTGATCCAGCGCTGTTGGAGCCCATCCTTGGCATTAAAGACCAGGCAGGGGGCCTGGGCAAGCCGCGTGGGATTGAGCCCCTCACGAAACCATCTTGTCATGAAGGTGGGACTGGCGCTGGCCTCGTAACACATCGCCCCCAAAGGCTGGGCGTTGCAGCCTGCAACCGGGGCGCTGTGGCTGGTGATCGCGGCGGAGACCTCGCCGCGTTTTAGCCATTCGGCGCTGTGATCCTGGTCGTCGATGACCAGATCAAACAAAAAGCCCGGCGTTGCCGCCATGGCGGTGATGAACCAGGTCGCTAGGCTGTCGGCATTGACCGCAATGCGCAAATGCGGCGGCGCGTCCTGACTGTTGTGGTCCAGCGCCAATTCCTGAGAGACCAGCCCCTCGAGCACAGCCACATCTTCGGCATGTTTTGCCAGGCGCAACCCCGCCTCGGTCCCGGTGCAGGGCAGGCCGCGTTTGACCAGAACGGTGCCAACCCGCTCCTCCAGCGCCTTGATCCGCTGTGACACCGCCGAAGGGGTGACAAAAAGACTGTGGGCGGCAGCCTCAAAGGAGCCCAGGCGCAGAACGGAGGCCAAAGCCGAGAGATGATTTGGGTCGAACCTCATTAGAAATTCTTACTTCGAGTTATGATCTTTAATTTGTCTACGGCATTGCTCCGGTCTAGTCAAAGCCGGGACCAAGCATTTGATCCCCCTGATCCCCAAGGCCCACCGGGCCGAACTGCAGAAGGCGCCCAATAGATGCCCATCCTCACATCCCTTCCCCCCAGCCTGTTTGCCGGGTTTGGCCTTGGCTTTAGCCTGATCCTTGCGATTGGAGCGCAGAATGCCTTTGTGCTGCGTCAGGGGCTGCGCCGTCAGCATCTGTTCTGGGTCTGCCTGTGCTGTGCGGTTTCGGATGCCTTGTTGATTGCAGCAGGGGTGCTTGGCTTTGGCTCGTTGGCGCAGGTCTTTCCCTGGTTCGAGTCAGTGATGCGCTTTGGCGGGGCGGCATTTCTGCTGTGGTATGGCGCGCGCAGCCTGATGGCTGCCTGGCGCGGTGGCGAGACGCTTCAGGCAGGGCAGGACGGCGGTGAAAGACCGCTGCTACCAGTGCTGACAACGGTTCTGGCGCTCACCTGGCTGAACCCGCATGTCTATTTGGATACCGTGGTTTTGCTGGGGTCGATTTCAGCGCAATATGCCGATCCTCTGGTTTTTGGTCTGGGCGCGATCCTCGCCAGCTTCACCTTTTTCTTTTCCCTGGGCTATGGGGCCAGCCTATTGGCCCCCATCTTTGCACGGCCACGTGCCTGGCAGGTGCTGGATGTCATCATTGGTCTGACGATGTGGGCCATCGCACTCAAACTCATCTTGATGTGAGTTGCGCTCTGAAGGCAGGCCTGCGGGATGGCCGCAACGGAACACCGCAGGTGCACTGTCTCAAATGAGGTGATTTACTTGTGTAGGGTTGTGTGGGGCGTCGAATGGGTGTTCTGTTCCCCAATGAACACACAGGTTGAACTTGAAGAGAGCAGCAAGCACCCCATGGTTGGTGTTTTCTGGATGTTTGCAACGGGGCTCTGCTTTGTCGCGGTGACCGCTTTGGTGAAATACCTCGGCCATCGCATTCCGCCGGCGGAATCAGCTTTTTTGCGCTATCTGCTGGGGCTTGTGTTTCTCATCCCAATGTTTGGCGCCCTGCGTCGGGCAAGATTGACACCAAAGCTTTGGATGCTGTTTGCGGGCCGGGGAGTGGTGCATTCCGGTGGGGTTATCCTATGGTTCTTTGCCATGACGCAAATCCCATTGGCCGAGGTGACCGCAATGAACTATCTGTCGCCGGTCTATGTGACCCTGGGGGCGGCCTTGTTTCTGGGTGAAAAACTGGCAGTCCGGCGAATTGCTGCGGTGTTGGTGGCGTTGATCGGCGCGGTGATCATCCTACGTCCTGGATTTCGCGAGATTTCGCCAGGGCATATAGCGATGCTGTTTACAGCTCTTGCTTTTGGCGCCTCTTACTTGTTGGCCAAATTTACTGTCGATGGCACCAGCCCGGTGATTGTTGTGGCGATGCTGTCGATCTGGGTGACCCTGGGGCTCGCGCCTTTTGCACTGGCGGTCTGGGTCACGCCGACTTTGCAGGAACTGGCTATTCTCTTTGCGGTGGCCTGCTTTGCCACTGCGGGGCATTTCACCATGACATTGGCCTTTGCCGCTGCCCCGGTGACAGTGACGCAGCCGGTTACCTTTCTTCAACTGATTTGGGCGACGCTATTAGGCGCCTTGGTGTTTTCCGAGCCTGTGGACATCTGGGTCGTTCTGGGCGGTGGCCTGATCCTGGCCGCAATCAGTTTTATCACCTGGCGTGAAGCGATGCTGAAAAGGCGGGCCATCACCCCGCCAGATGCAGCAACAAAGGTCTAGGGGTCGCAAAATGGTTACAAAGCCAAGCTACTAAGGACTTTTATTTGCATTTCAGGAACTCTCTCCCCATGGCGAGGCGAATGCTAGTCTATCCCATTGCGTTGGTGCTGCTTTGCGGAGGTGCCAGCCCGGTTTGGGCGGGGCTGGAGATCTGCAATGATACAGAGGTGCCGCATGATGTTGCTGTTGGCTACAAACAGGATGGCCGTTGGGTCTCCGAGGGCTGGTGGGCCCTGGCGCCTACGGCCTGTGTCGAGGCCATCCAGGGCGATCTACAGTACCGGTTTTACTACTATCATGCCCGGAGTTCGGGGCGCGGCTTTCAGCATGACCGGCTGTCCTTTTGCACCCAGCCGGGCATCTTCACGATCGGCGGCGACCATGATTGCGAATTGCGCCGCTATAACAAAACCTATTTTGCAAAGATCGACACGGGGCAGGGCAGCCTGCACTTTCGTCAGAACCTGAGTGTTCACTCTACGCCTGTTGACCCTAAAGGGGATGCCAAGAGCGGCTCGGCGCCGGGAACCTGGGGCAGGCCTTTCTCCGGTGCCGCAGTGTTTCAGGAATGCAGTCAAATGTTCCGGGGGGGTGTTCAGTTCTGTAGGCTTGTCGGCGGCGGGCGGGTGTTTACCGTGATCGAAGACAACAGAACGCCACCCGATGTCCTGGCCGCCCTGCGACGGATGAGGCAGGGGACACCGGTGCAGCTGGAAGGGGACTGGGCTGGTCAGTTTGAGCTATCGGTCGAGTTGGTTCTGCGTTCGGCTGCTCCCAAGGCGCCGAGCGAAGCGGATGCGGTGCTGGGACGGCTGCAGGGGAGCTGGTCCGCCGAAAACGACAGCAAGGATCAGTTTACCATTCGCGGTGCTGAGCGGCAAAACAGATATGGCGGCGCGCCCACCTCGCAAGAGTATTTGTCGGTGATGCCCTATTGTGGCGAGTTTGAGGGCGCTCAGCTTTATCTTTATGCTTGGGACCGTGAGGGTGGGACCGGGATGTGCTATGAAATCAGGGAGGTGACCGAGAGCCAGCTGCAGCTGGTCTACCTGCCCAGAAGAACAGAGCTGCGCTACATCAGGCAGGAGTGAGCCAGGCGGTTTGCCCGGTGTTGTCCGCCTGCCGCCCAATTGCCGGATGCTGACCGCAGGCATAGAGGAACGGTCTGTCTTGCCAAGCTGCCCTAAGAGAGGGTCAGATCCACAACCCGATGTGCTGCGCGACGGGCTGCCTTGGCGTCGACACAGTGTTCGGACTGCGCGGCCTCCAGCCATACTCCATCCATATAGCATTGCAGGGCACTGCGCGCCGTCTCAACCCGCTCAGCGGGCAAGAGATTGGCCAATTCGGCCCTCACATGGCTGCGCACCCGGGTGCGGTTGATTCTATGCAAACGCGCCAAACGGGGCGAGTAGGGGGCGTTTGCCCAGAACTGCATCCAGATACTACACTGCGGAATGGTGAACAAAGTGTCTGAAAAATTGGCATCCATTACCGCATAAAGCCGTTCTTTAGGCGTCTGGGCGGCGCTGTAGCCGTCGATCATCGCGGTGCGTAACTTCCGCAGCAGGTGCCGCATCGTGGCCTCCATCAGGCCTTCCTTGGAGCCGAAGTAATAGTTGATCGAGGCTGCTGAGGCTCCGGCTTCCTGCGCGATTTCTGCCATTGTAACAACAGAGTAACCGCGTTTGTGCACGGCGACAATGGTGGCCTCAATGAGCTCTTCGTTGCGAATGTCTCTAATACGTTTTCTTCCCATGCCAAAGTTTTGCGTTACTTGGGCTCAGGTTTCAACTGCTGTTATCTTCAAATGAAAACTTGTATAGAGATTTAAAAATATGTTTGGGGATTTGGTTTTCCGTGTTAAAAACCGCTTCCATGTTCTAGGGCGACAAAAGCCCGTCATGGGAGGGACATATGACACTCATCATCTCGGCAGGAATTTTGATGGCCTTTGCATTGGTCATCTTCTGCACCATCAAATGGTGGAACGTGAGCAATGTCGGCGTGACGCCGGTACATCTGTTCACCTTCATCGCAATTCTGTTCACTTCGGGCCTCGATGTGGGCCTGATCATGTTCCCGCTGGCCTGGGACTTCCCGCTTTATGCGGATGTCGCAACCGAGCCTGCGTATGGCTTTACCAACCCGCTGGCGTTGGAGTTCGGCTTTTGGGGCTTTCTGATCTGGGGCTTCTACTTCCTCACCACCTTCTATTTCTGTGTGATTGAGCCGAAGGTGAAGTTCTTTGAAATTGGCATTGTTAAGCTGATCAACAATATCGTTATCATTGGCACCTGTGCCTTCACTGGCGCGCTGTTCCTGGTCTATCTGCCTTACTATGCCACCTTCATGGGCGACGGCGAGACCGTGATCCCGGCCTTCTATGTCATCACCTTCCTGGTGATCCTGGTTGCGGCCTTCTCCTCGACTGACATCAAATACGTGCGTGTTTTGTCGATTGGGTCTACCGCGCTTTTTCTGGCACTGATCCTAGGCATGTGGGCCTATGCAGGTATGGGGCTGGGCGCCTTTGCTGATACCGCCTCCAACATTGGTGGATATTTTGCCAATATCCACAAATTTGTGCTGCCCTTGACCGACTATCACGAATTCTACCTCTTCTGGTGGTTCGCCTGGTCGATCATGATTGGTCAGTTCACCTCGCGCTTTGTTGGTGGGCTCAAGACCTGGCAGGTTCTGGCCTCGCTGCTGATCTTCCCCTCGATTCCGCTGGGGATCTGGTTCTCGGTTCTTTACTACTATCACCTGAATAGCATCGAGCTGACACTGCTGATCAATGTGTCGATGGTGGTTGTCGGGATCATCTTTGTGATCAACTCCTTTGACTCACTGATCCGCCTGTACACTGATAACCTGAACCTCTCGGCGCAGCGTTTTGGCACCATTCCCTATGTTTTGGGCAATGCTGTGGTGCTCTTTGGTCTGACCTTGGCCTTCCAGAGCCAGTGGCTGCAGATCCAATGGATCGGCACCGTGGTGATAGGCATCTATATTGCTTGCCTGGCCTATATCGTTGTGGCCAAGCGCAAAGAGGTGATGAGCATCACCGCCTCGCCTGAGGAAAACACCCTCGACTTCGAGCGGATCAAAGCGGTCCACTAAATCAAACAGATCCGCCCCCATCGACCGTTTGATGGGGGCGGAATTGCAGCAAAAGGAGGTCGCAGGCCGACCTGCAAAAGACCCAAAAGGCCAGTAGGCTGGCAGCACATTCAAGTGGGCCGAGAGGCTCGAAATTCTAGGGGAGCCCCACCAATGACCAAGCCGAATATCCTGATCCTGATGGTTGATCAGTTGAACGGTACGCTGTTTCCGGATGGTCCGGCGGATTGGTTGCACGCCCCCAACCTTAAGAAACTGGCAGAGCGCTCGACCCGCTTTGCCAATGCCTATACCGCCTCGCCGCTCTGCGCGCCGGGGCGTGCCGCGTTCATGTCCGGACAGTTGCCCTCGCGCACCGGCGTCTATGACAACGCGGCTGAGTTCAGCAGTGACATTCCGACCTATGCGCATCATCTGCGTCGCGCGGGCTATTACACCTGCCTGTCGGGCAAGATGCATTTTGTCGGCCCCGATCAATTGCACGGGTTTGAGGACCGCTTGACCACCGATATCTACCCGGCCGATTTTGGCTGGACGCCGGATTATCGCAAACCAGGCGAGCGCATCGATTGGTGGTATCACAATATGGGCTCCGTCACCGGGGCAGGGGTGGCCGAAACTTCCAACCAGATGGAATACGACGATGAGGTGGCCTATAACGCCACCGCCAAGCTCTATGAACTGTCGCGCGGGCTGGACGCGCGCCCCTGGGCGCTGACCGTCAGCTTCACCCATCCGCATGACCCCTATGTGGCGCGCAAGAAATATTGGGATCTCTACGAGGATTGCGATCACCTGCTGCCCGAAACCTCAGCACTGGCCTATGAGGACCACGATCCACACGTGCAGCGGATTTTCGACGCCAATGACTGGCGCAGCTTTGACATCACTGAGGACAACATCAAGCGTTCGCGCCGCGCCTATTTTGCCAATATCTCCTATCTGGATGACAAGATCGGCGAGATCCTGCAGGTGCTGGAAGACACAAGGCAGGAGGCGATTATTCTCTTTGTCTCTGACCACGGTGACATGCTGGGCGAGCGCGGCCTCTGGTTCAAGATGAGCTTTTATGACGGCTCTGCCCGTGTGCCGCTGATGATCTCTGCCCCGGATTTGCCTGCGGGTCTGATCGAAACTCCGGTTTCCACCCTGGATGTGAACCCGACCCTGGGTGCGTTGGCGGGCTTGCCGATGGAAGAAATCGCTCCCTGGACCGACGGTGAAAACCTGGTGCCGTTGGCCAAGGGCGTGGAACGCACCAGCCCGGTGGCGATGGAATATGCCGCCGAGGCCTCTTATGCGCCACTGGTCTCGCTGCGCTACGGCAAATGGAAATACAACCGCTGCAGCCTTGATCCTGACCAGCTGTTTGATCTGGAGGCGGATCCGTTGGAGCTGACCAATCTGGCAGAGGATCCGGCTCATGCGGGCACGCTTCAGACGCTCAAGGCCAAGTCCGAGGCACGCTGGGATCTGGCGCGCTTTGACGCCGATGTGCGGGCCAGTCAGGCGCGTCGTTGGGTGGTCTACGAGGCGCTGCGTCAGGGCGGCTACTACCCCTGGGACTACCAGCCATTGCAAAAGGCCTCCGAGCGCTACATGCGCAATCACATGAACCTCGACAATCTGGAGGAAAACAAACGTTTTCCCCGTGGCGAGTAACCTAATTTCTGAACTTGAAAGAACATCCAATGACCCATCCCGCGCAGCCCAAAGCCAGCCATTTCATCAATGGTGAATATGTAGAAGACACGGGTGGCACCCCGATCCCGGTGATCTACGCCTATAGTGGCGAACAGATTGCCACCGTCTATGCGGCGACCCCGGCAATTGTTGATGCCGCTTTGGAAAGCGCCAAGGCCGGCCAGAAAATCTGGGCCAAGATGAGCGGCACCGAGCGTGGACGCGTGTTGCGCCGCGCCGCTGATATCATGCGTGAGCGCAACTATGATCTGTCGGTGCTGGAGACCTATGACACCGGCAAACCAATGCAGGAAACCCTGGTGGCGGATGCCACATCAGGTGCCGATGCGCTGGAGTATTTTGGTGGCCTGGCCGGTAGCCTGACCGGTGAGCATATCCCCATGGGCGAAGATTGGGTCTATACCATCCGCGAGGCCCTGGGGGTCTGTGTCGGTATCGGTGCCTGGAACTACCCCACCCAGATCGCCTGCTGGAAAGGTGCGCCCGCCCTGGCTTGTGGCAACTCGATGGTGTTCAAACCCTCTGAAACCACGCCTTTGTGCGCGTTGAAAGTGGCGGAGATCCTGTTTGAGGCCGGTCTGCCTGCAGGTGTTTACAATGTGGTGCAGGGCATGGGCGAAGTGGGCGGCGCTTTGGTCACTGATCCGCGCGTCGACAAGGTCTCGCTGACTGGATCGGTTCCCACCGGCAAGAAGGTCTATGCTGCGGCAGCGGCCGACATGAAACATGTCACCATGGAGCTGGGTGGCAAATCGCCCATGATCGTCTTTGATGACGCGGATATCGACAATGCGGTCGGCGGTGCCATCAATGGCAACTTCTATTCCTCGGGGCAGGTCTGTTCCAACGGCACCCGCGTTTTTGTGCAAAAAGGCATCAAGGAGAAATTCCTGGCACGTCTGGCCGAGCGGGTAGGCAATGCTGTGTTGGGTGATCCGATGGATGAGGCCACCAGCTTTGGCCCCATGGTCACGCAAAACCAGATGGATATCGTCATGGGCTATGTGGAAAAGGGCAAAGCGGAAGGCGCGCGGCTGATCTGTGGCGGCAAGCGTGCAGATATGGATGGGTTCTTTATTGAGCCGACTGTCTTTGCCGATGTGACGGATGATATGACGATTGCGCGCGAAGAGATCTTTGGCCCTGTTATGTCAGTGCTGGATTTTGACACCGAAGAAGAGGTGGTAGCGCGCGCCAATGATACCGAGTTTGGTCTGTCTGCCGGGGTTTTCACCAAGGACTTCACCCGTGCGCATCGGGTGATTGGCAATCTGGAAGCAGGCAGCTGCTTTATTAATTCATACAATGATGCCCCGGTTGAAGCGCCCTTTGGTGGGGTCAAGGCCTCGGGGGTGGGGCGTGAGAACTCGAAAGAGGCGATCAAGCACTTCAGCCAGGTGAAATCTGTCTATGTGCGTATGGGTGATGTTGAAGCGGCCTTCTGATTGCCCTTTGGGCCAACGCCCACCCACCCGCCCCGTTGCCCCAAAGGGCAATGGGGTCTTTGAAGAAAGACCCCCATGGGGGAAAGACGCGGCCCGGGCCGTATTCGGAGACGAAATATGAAAGCGGATTATGTGATCGTAGGGGCCGGCTCGGCGGGCTGTGCCATAGCCTATCGTCTGTCAGAGGCAGGCAAGTCGGTGCTGATCATCGAGCATGGCGGCACCGATGTGGGGCCGCTTATCCAGATGCCCGGCGCGCTGTCTTATCCGATGAATATGTCGCTGTATGACTGGGGGTATAAATCCCAGCCCGAGCCGCATCTGGACAATCGCGAGCTGGTGACCCCACGCGGCAAGGTCATTGGAGGCTCGTCTTCGATCAACGGAATGGTCTATGTGCGTGGTCATGCCGGCGACTACAACCACTGGGCCGAAAGCGGCGCTGCAGGCTGGTCCTATGCCGATGTGCTGCCCTATTTCAAACGCATGGAGACCTGGGACAATCGCGGTCAGGGGGGCGACGCCGATTGGCGCGGCAAAGATGGTCCCCTGCATGTCACCCGAGGCCCGCGCGATAACCCGTTGCATGACGCCTTTGTATCCGCGGGCGAACAGGCGGGCTATCCGGTGACCGAAGACTACAACGGCGAGCAGCAAGAGGGCTTTGGCCCGATGGAGATGACCGTCTACAAGGGGCGGCGCTGGTCGGCGGCCAATGCCTATCTGCGTCCGGCATTGAAACGCGACAATTGCGATATGATCCGCGCCCTGGCCCGCAAAGTGGTGATCCAGGATGGTCGCGCAACCGGTGTCGAGGTTGAGCGTGGTGGCAAGATTGAGGTGATTGACGCAGAGGTTGAGGTAATCCTGGCAGCCAGCTCGATCAACTCGCCGAAATTGCTGATGCTGTCTGGCGTCGGCCCGGCTGAACATCTGGCGGAACACGGCATTGAGGTTGTCGCGGATCGTCCTGGCGTGGGTCAGAATCTGCAGGATCATCTGGAATTCTATTTTCAATACGCCTGCAAGCAGCCCATCACCCTGTTCAAATACTGGAACCTCTTTGGCAAGGCCTGGGTTGGGGCGCAGTGGTTGTTTCGCAAGACAGGGCTTGGAGCGTCGAACCAGTTTGAAAGTGCCGCTTTCATCCGCTCTGACAAGGGCATTGATTATCCGGATATCCAGTACCACTTCCTGCCCATTGCCGTGCGCTACGATGGTCAGGCCGCAGCCGAAGGCCATGGCTTTCAGGCGCATGTTGGGCCGATGCGGTCGGAGTCGCGCGGCGAGATCACCCTGGCCAGTGCCGATCCCAAGGACGCGCCCAAGATCTTTTTCAACTACATGTCGACGGAACAGGACTGGATTGATTTCCGCAAATGTATCCGCCTGACGCGGGAGGTCTTTGGCCAGGAGGCAATGAAGCCCTTTGTCAAACATGAGATCCAGCCTGGCGATGCGCTGCAGAGCGATGAGGAGCTGGACGGTTTTATCCGGGAGCACGCGGAAAGCGCCTACCACCCCTGCGGCACCTGCAAGATGGGTGCAGCAGATGATCCGATGGCAGTTGTCGATCCTGAGTGCCGGGTCATTGGCGTGGATGGCCTGCGGGTTGCCGACAGTTCGATCTTCCCGCGCATTACCAATGGCAATCTCAACGGCCCCTCGATCATGACAGGGGAAAAGGCTTCAGACCATATTCTGGGTCGCCGTCTTGCGGCGTCAAATGCTGAGCCATGGTTCAACAAGAACTGGCAGGAGAGCCAGCGATAAACGGCTGCTCACCTGTGTTAATTGCAAGGTCGCCGCTCCTGCCATTCGGGAGCGGCGACCTTTTTTGTGCCGCGCTAGAAGCCCGGAGGGGGAAATCCGATTTCCCCTAAAAATCCGGACTGACACACCTTTTTCAGATGTTTGTTTGATCCGCGTCAAGGTGGAGCTATTGCGCGCGCAATAGCCTGCTCCTGACCCAAATATAAGGAGCGAACAGATGTCCAATACCCCCCATGAGCTGGCCCAAGAATTCCCCGACAAAGTGGATGCCATGAGCCAGTTGAAACAGTCAGACGCGCATTTTGCCAAATTGGCGGATGAGTATCACGAGGTGAACCGCGCGGTACATCGCGCCGAAACCAATGTGGAGCCTCTGGAAGAGCTGACCGAGGTTGAGCTGCGCAAAAAACGCGGTGCACTGAAGGATGAGATCTGGAGCATTCTGGCCAAGGCCTGAGGCTTCGACGATAAAGCTGCCCTGTTAGCACATGCTAGCAGGGCGGTTTAGCATGTATGGTCACGAGTAACCGGGAGCGCGAGGCGCTCCCTTTTTTGTCTGAGCCTATCCGGCCTGACGTTCTAGCGTTGGAACGGAGCCTAGCTGACTTCATAGGGCAGCACGCCGCGCTGGTCATTATTGATGCTGAGGCGGCGCTCCAGCGGTGGAACTGAGCGCTGGTGGCAGGTCTTGCGTTCACAGATGCGGCAGGAGATGCCGATGGGCTCATAGGCTGAAGTATTGCTCAACTCCAGATTGTCCGCATAGACCAGAGCCGGGGCGTGGCGGACCTCGCAGCCCAGGGCAATGGCGTAGCGCCGTACAGGTGAGCCAAAGGAGCCGCCGGATTTTGAAACGTCCCGCGCCAGCGAGATATAGCGCACCCCGTCCGGGGTTTCGGCCAGCTGCCGCAGGAAACGTCCCGGCGTTTCAAAGGCGCGATGTACGTTCCACAGCGGGCAGGCGCCGCCAAAGCGGGCGAATTGCAACCGTGTGGCCGAGTGTCGTTTGGTGATAGTCCCGGCCTGGTCAACCCGAACAAAGAAAAAGGGAATGCCCTTGGCGCCGGGGCGTTGCAGGGTCGACAGGCGATGTGCGACCTGCTCGATCGAGGCACCGAACCGGGTAGCAAGGCGTTCCAGATCGTGGCGGTCTTCCTGGGCGGCAGCCAGAAAGCGGCCATAGGGCATCAGCGCCGCGCCGGCAAAGTAATTGGCGAGACCGATCTTGGCGATGGCGCGGGCCTCGTCGCTTTGGAAGCGGGCAAAATCCAGCGTTGCCTCCAACAGGCTCTCCTGGCTGAGCAGGGCCACCTGCAAGAGCAGTTGAAACACCTGTGTCGGCGGGCTGGACCGGTTGGAGAGCCGCAGGCTGCGGCTCTCGGGATCATAGCCGCGCAGCCCGTCCATATCAGTCACGGAGATGGTGATGCCGGCATTCTCCAGCGCATTGGTTGCGGCTAGTCGCACATCCGCGGAGCCTGCAAAACGCTCGGCAGCCCGATCCATCGCGTCGATGTAATTGTCGCAATAGTGGAAGAAATCGCGCACCTCTTCCCAGGGGCTGGCCTGGATGCGGGAATCTTCGCGCCCCAGGGCCTCATCCAGCGAGGCAAGCCGCTCGTGGGTTTGGCGGTAGGCGCGATGCAGGCTGAGAAAGGCGCGCGCCAGGGCAGGGGCATTGGAGGCGGTGAGGCGCAGATCCGCCAGTGGCGGGGCCTCGTCAGCAAAGACCGGATCGGCCATGGCTTCGCGCATGTCACTGACCAGACGCTCACTATCGCCGGTCGACAGCTCGGTCACATCCAGGCCGAACTCCTGCGCCAGGGCCAATACAACCGTGGTGGATACCGGTCGGTTGTTGTTTTCCATCTGGTTCAGATAGGGCAGGGAAACCCCCAGCTTGGACGCAAAATCTTTTTGCGTCAGCTCAAGCCGGGTGCGCATCTCGCGCAGTTTGGCGCCTGCATAGAGTTTCTGTGTGGCCATTGGCGGCACCTTTGCAAATCTACCATCCTAAAGAAGTATAATTGCAAAGTTGCACTGACAGCAAGTCAGCTTCCCAATTGCCTTTCGCGACGGATCACATAGAAGATCGACAAAAGCCCTGCGACGGCAGTGATAAACATCAGCAACAAAAGGGGCACAGCGGTTGAATCCGGTTTCAGCAGGGACCCGGCATAGGCGCTGAGCAGGGCGCCAGCACCAATCATGATGGCCCCGCTGAGGCCCGATGCGGTGCCGGCCAGATGCGGGCGCACAGAGATCGCGCCTGTGGTGGCATTGGGAATGGCCATGCCATTGCCAAGGCCAACAAAACACATCAGCCCAAAGAAGGTGAAAACAGTATCCGCCCCGGCCAGGGCAATGAGAAGCGAGACCAGCACGCCCATACCGTTGATCATACACCCCCAGAGCACCATCCGGTTGATCCCGACCCGAGTGGAGTAGCGGCCAGAAAGGAAATTGCCGGCAAAATAGCCAATGGCAGGCGCCGAGAAGTAGACCCCCAGTTCCGCACTGGTCAGGCCGTAGATCTCGGTGCCGAGAAAGGGCGCTCCGCCCAGATAGGCAAAGAAGGAGCCAGAGGCCAGACCAGAGGCGAGCGAATAGCCCCAAAACCGTGGCGAGCGCAACAGCTCGGGATACTCCCCAAACTGAGCGCGCAGTGTCTTGCCGCTTTTGTGGGCGGTTTCGCCAAAGTCGAAATAGGTGATGGCAAGGGTCATAGCCCCCATAGCAAACAGCAGCCAGAATACGGCCGTCCAACCAAACCATTGATCCAGAAATCCCCCGATGGCCGGGCCGATCATCGGCACCACGGCCATGCCCATGGTGACATAGCCGATCATGCTGGCGGCATCATTGGTGTCATACATATCCCGCACGGCGGCGCGGCTCAGTACCATGGTGGCTGCGACGACGGTCTGCGCCACGCGGAAAAACAAAAACACTTCGGCTGTTGGGGAAAAGATGCAGCCCAGTGTGGCCAGCAAGAACAGCACCATGCTAACCAGCAGCACCGGGCGGCGCCCCATCTGGTCAGATATTGGCCCGACAAAAATCTGCACCACCGCATTGCCGCCCAGATACAGTGCAACGGAGAGTTGCATCACCCGGTAGTCGACCTGGAAATACTCCGACATGCTGGGCAGGGCTGGCAAATGCAGGTTCATCCCCAACGCAGACAGGCCTGCCAGCAGGATCAGGGTGGTGATATGGGGTTTGCTCAATCCGCGCTGAGCCGCGTTTTGGGAGTTTTGCATCTCTTGGGCTTAGTTCAGCGCAGTGAGAATGTCTATTGGCTGCGCCACCTACACAAGAAAGTCATCGCCAAGACCACTCAACGTCACATTCACTAGGAGCAGGCTGTCGTCAGCGCCAAAGTCGAACAGCAGGCCCTTGTCGGTGTCATGCGCCCTGCTGAGCAGATCTTCTCTATCGCCGTGGCCAATGATGTTGAGCATATCTTTGCCGGGTTTGAAGTCGCCGACCGTATCTGCGCCGCCTTGGTTTTTGAAGATGAATACATCTTTGCCGCGGCCGCCGATCAGGAAGTCATCGCCGCTCTGACCGTCCAGCCTGTCCTGGCCACGGTTGCCGCTCAGCCGGTCATCGCCCGCGCCGCCGCGCATGCGATCGCCGCCGCGACCGCCCAGCATCAGATCGTCGCCATGATCCCCCCAGAGGGTGTCGCCGCCAGATCCCCCTTCCAGGCGGTCGTCTCCGGCTTTGCCCGCCAAAAGATCCCGGCCGCCATGGCCACGCAGCAGGTTGTCCAGATCATTGCCGATCACCCGATCATTGGCCTTGGCCCCATAGGCGTTTTCGATCTGGGTGCCAAAGGTCACAACCACATCCTTTTCCGCATCAAAAGAGGAAAAAGCACCCTGGCGCAGGTCTAGCGTCACAGCGTTTGTGCGTCCGGTTGCATCCAGCGCGTCGATGCCACCACTGTCCCAGATTGTATCGACGGTCTTGGTGCGGCAACCTGTGTAGCGGCTGTCGTCTGGAGTGCTAACGGCGGCCCCCCAGATGTCCTGTAAGGCAAGCACGTCAAACAACATGAGCGCATCACTATGTGACCCATTATGGGGGTTGGCGCTATAGGACATCAGGGAATAGAGATTGTTTTCATATTGGTCCGGGATCGGGGTGTCGGCTTCGAAGGGATGTTGCAAGCCCATGGCATGGCCCAGCTCATGCAGCAACAGATCGGTGTAGCGGTCCTGTGACAGGTCCAGTGTCGCGTCAAAAGCAACAAATCCGTCCCATTCCGTAATCCGATCTCCCTGGTAGTGAATGCTGTAGCCGCCGCTGCCGATGGTGGCCCCAGGCAAGGAAATGGCGCCTACGTTCAGATCGGGATCGCTGGCGCGTTTGACCTGCACGAAGTCTACATTGAGATAGCTTTCAAAATGGGCCAAAGCCTCTTCGAAACGGGCCTTTTCGGCCTCCTTCATGCGCCGCCACCCGTCATATTCCGCCGAGGACGGCAGATCTCCTGGCGCGCTGCCTCCGGCATATTGATAGGTGATCTTGAGCGGGGTCTTCCCGGTGGTGTTCAGCGGTTCACTGATATGGAAACGCTCGTACTGCATGGTCTTGAGGATGTCATCACGACTTAACATTGCACTGCCCGAATTTGATTGACTCGGGCCGATATTGGTATCCGCGCTCTGAACAGAGAGTGAACGCATTGCGGCGAAAATATGTTGGATTGGATCTATTCTGGAAACAATGAGAAAAGTTAGCAATTATTCAAGTTTTCACCAGTCGTATGCAAAAGGTTTGCAAATTTGCCAATTTTACCTTTGGTCTGGCTTGTTTGGGCTATAGTCTGTCGCAAATTCTATATGGGGATCCGAGCCATGAAAGATATTCTGTCCGAACTGGAAGACCGTCGCAATGCCGCGCGACTGGGCGGCGGTCAGCGTCGCATCGATGCGCAACACAAGCGGGGCAAGCTGACCGCACGCGAGCGCATCGAGTTGCTGCTGGATGAGGGCAGTTTTGAAGAGTTCGACATGTTCGTGTCGCATCGCTGTACCGATTTTGGCATGGAAGAACAAAAGCCTGCGGGCGACGGTGTGATCACCGGCTGGGGCACGATCAATGGCCGTATGGTCTATCTGTTCAGCCAGGATTTTACTGTCTTTGGTGGCTCGCTCTCGGCAACCCATGCGCAAAAGATCTGCAAGATCCAGGATATGGCCATTCAGAACGGCGCGCCAATCATCGGTCTGAACGATTCTGGCGGGGCGCGTATTCAAGAGGGTGTCGACTCACTGGCGGGCTATGCCGAGGTGTTTCAGCGCAATATCATGGCCAGCGGCGTCGTGCCGCAGATCTCGGTGATCATGGGGCCCTGCGCCGGTGGCGCGGTTTATTCGCCCGCAATGACCGATTTCATCTTTATGGTAAAAGACACCTCCTACATGTTTGTGACAGGTCCCGATGTGGTCAAGACCGTCACCAATGAGGTGGTCACCGCCGAGGAGCTGGGCGGCGCCTCCACCCATACCAAGAAATCCTCGGTGGCTGATGCTGCCTTTGAAAACGATGTTGAGGCCTTGGCAGAAGTGCGCCGTCTGGTGGACTTCCTGCCGCTCAATAACCGCGAAAAGCCACCCGTGCGCCCCTTCTTTGATGAGCCTGGCCGCATTGAGGACAGTCTGGACACCTTGATCCCGGCGAACCCCAACTCGCCCTACGATATGAAAGAGCTGATCACCAAAGTGGCGGATGAGGGTGATTTCTACGAGATCCAGGAAGACTACGCCAAGAACATCATCACCGGCTTTATCCGACTTGAGGGGCAGACCGTGGGTGTTGTGGCCAACCAGCCGATGGTTCTGGCGGGCTGTTTGGACATCGATAGTTCACGCAAGGCGGCGCGCTTTGTGCGGTTCTGCGACTGTTTTGAAATCCCGATCCTGACCCTGGTCGATGTGCCCGGTTTCCTGCCAGGGACATCTCAGGAATATGGCGGCGTGATCAAGCACGGGGCCAAGCTGCTCTTTGCCTATGGCGAAGCCACGGTGCCAAAGGTGACCGTGATCACCCGTAAAGCCTATGGTGGCGCCTATGACGTGATGGCCTCCAAACACCTGCGCGGTGATTTCAACTATGCCTGGCCCACAGCGGAAATCGCGGTGATGGGCGCCAAGGGCGCGACAGAGATCATCCACCGCGCCGATCTGGGGGATGCCGACAAGATCGCGGCCCACACGGCCGACTATGAAGACCGTTTTGCCAATCCCTTTGTGGCGGCAGAGCGCGGCTTTATTGATGAGGTCATCCAGCCCAAATCCACTCGCCGCCGGGTCAGCCGTGCCTTTGCCTCATTGCGTGGTAAGTCGCTGAAGAACCCTTGGAAAAAACACGACAACATACCGCTGTAAGCCACTGTTGCGGCGGGGGCTGTCTGCCCCCGCACCCCCGAGAATATTTGTGGAAAGATGAAAAGGAAGGCGCTGGGTCATGACTGAGCTCTGGAAGGGTCTGGTTTTCACGGGCTTCTCGGCTCCGTGGGCCAGGCAGACGCAGAATGGTGCGGTATGAAGCGGGGCAATTGGCATATCCTGCAGGGCAGGGGGGCTTTAACTGTCGCACGTCAGCTGCCGCCGCGTTTTGATGTGGCTGTCAGTAGTGCCCTGCCGCTGGCGGATCCGTTGCGGCTGGCGCAGCAGGTCCGGCAGGATATCTGGCGCGCGGTGCAACGGGTGCGTGGCTTTTCACCGGTGGTGACAGTCGAAGTGCATGGCGAAGCGTTGCGAGTCACTGCAGGGGGGCGTGTTGCCGGGCGGGTGCCGGGAAATCTGGCCAGCGAAATCCGGGCCGTGCTGGAGGATGGGGAAAAGCGCAGGCGTTGGCTGCGCCACGCCCGCCTGAGCGCGAAGGGATCTCTGAGAATGCAATCAGAAGTAATTTCGCACAATTCTGTATCAGGGTTTGACAAAGAGGCTGAGACTGGACAATGATCCGCTCCAACCAACACCAGACAGCGCGCGCCACTTGCGCAGCGCCAGCAACCCCGCCCGGAGGAGCCCAAGTCATTGGGGGGCGGGGTTGCGGATTGGTTGATTGGTTTTCCCCTGGAGTGAAGAGCGCGTTATATGCCGCCGCGGCTTGCGGGTTTCTGGTGGGCGAAGCCGTCTGGGCTGACGGAGCGGATTTGGCGGGAGCCTTTGTTCCGGTGACGGTGCCCTCGGGGCAGCAGGTGCTGCTGTCTGAGGTGTTGATGGATGACAGCCCCGGAGCGCTATGGGCGCGTTTTCGCTTTGTTGCGCCGGGCATCTCGCGTCCGGGAACGGGGGCAGACGGTGGTTCGGAGGGCATGGATTTTGCCCGCAGTGCTGCGGATATGGAGCACCTGTGTGACTCGCTGGCCTTGGATTATCTGCGCCAGCATGAGTTAGCGCCGCGCATGGTTGTGATCTCTTTTTCCGACCGTCCGGTGGAATTTGGCACCCCGGACCCAGAGGCAACCCAGTTCTTTGAGGCCTATCGCCCAGAGGGTGGCCGCTGTATTTGGGAGGCTTTTTGATGCCTCTACAATATCTTGCGGCAGGTTCTTCTCATCGGCAGTGTTTTGCGGCTTTGCAGCCACAGCGCTCCACCTGGGGTCGTTTTCGATGTGATTCAGCCCGCAACCGGGCTATCCTTGGCGCGAATGATTGCAAAATCATTCGTAAATTGAGGTTGAGGCTGGACGGGGCAGAATGTTCTGGCGGTCTCAGAAACACATTCAGGAGACAGAAATGTCCAAGAGCATCAAGTTTGTCACGCTGGCAGGTCTGCTGGCGCTGGTTGCCGCCTGTGGCAACCGCGAAGAAGAGTTCGTTGTGGTCGAGCCCGAGCCCATCTCGGCCGAGCCTGTCTACACCGGCAAATACAAGTAACGACACATGGGGTCCGGCCCTGTGGCCGGCCCCAGCCGTCCCTCGGGGTGCCGGATCGGAGGCACCATCATGCTAAAGCACCGAGGCTTCCCTGGCCGTCTGCCGGGAACCGATTTCCAATTTATCGTTCGCCGCCCCAACCCCAAAGGGGTGACTGCACTGACCAGACGTGAGCGGTTTCGCGACCGCAAACCGGCGGACCGCCGTGCGGATGCCGCTTTTATGCAGGCCCTGTTGCAGCACTTTGGCGATCAACCCTTTGAACGTGGCAATCTGGACGCTGGCCGATTGAGCTGGTTGTTTGGTCGCGAGGTTTTGCCTGCAGAAGATCCCTTTGATCCGGCCTCATACGAGGCGCTTTTGGTTCTTGATGTTGAGCTGGCACAGCGCTCCTTCCCGGATGCATTTGAGGGGAAGGTTCTGTGAGGGTCGGGGCAAGGCAATCTGCAGCTGACTGGGGGAAAGGGGCTCTTGCCCCTGTTGCCGCTGGTCATCTGGCTGACCTTGCCCCGAGCGCAGCACAGACTATGACGGCGCCCCCCGTGAGGGCGCAGACGGGCGTGGGCCAAAATCCGCTCAAACAGGCGCGTGACGCTGATTGTCCTGAGTTCAAGGCGAAACCCCGCCGAAACCGGCGCAGCTTTGGGCGTGCGGCTGCTCATTCTCTTGGCGCCAAGACTTGCCTGTTGTCTGGATGCGGGCCAACTGCTTCCTGGAGGGGAGAGCAGCTCTCCCCACGAGAAGGAGTAACATCATGCGGGCCATTTTCTTTTCATCAGCATTGGCGCTGTGCACAGCCCTGTCAGCCTGTGGCGACACCACCGGGGAGCAGGTCGCCTTTGGCGCCGGCGCCGGGGCGGTTGGTTCAGCCCTGCTCGGGGGGCATCTGCTCACCGGTGCTGCGGTCGGCACTGCAGCCAATCTCATCTATTGCAAGGAAAACCCAGGCAGCTGCTAGGGCGACGACTGCACCCGTTTCACTGATCTGTCTGCCCCGCCGGGCGACAACAGATATCCATGCTGGCGCCACAGCTGAGTCGAGAGCTCAGCTGTGGCGTTTTGCGTTTCGACATACCAAAGAACAAGGGACTGCCAATGTTTGAAAAGATCCTGATCGCGAACCGGGGCGAAATCGCCTGCCGTGTTATCAAGACCGCCCGCAAGATGGGCATCAAGACTGTCGCCATCTATTCGGACGCAGATAAACAGGCCCTGCACGTGCAAATGGCCGATGAGGCGGTTCATATCGGCCCGCCCCCGGCGAACCAGTCCTATATTGTGATCGACAAGGTGATGGACGCGATCCGGGCCACTGGTGCTCAGGCGGTTCATCCCGGCTATGGTTTCCTGTCGGAAAACTCGAAATTTGCCGAGGCCCTCGCGGCTGAAGGCGTTGCCTTTGTTGGCCCCCCAGTGGGCGCCATTGAAAAGATGGGCGACAAGATTACCTCTAAAAAGATCGCCAAGGAAGCCGGTGTTTCTACTGTGCCTGGCCACATGGGGCTGATCGAGGACGCAGATGAAGCGGTGAAGATCTCGCAGGAGATCGGCTATCCGGTCATGCTGAAAGCCTCTGCTGGCGGCGGCGGCAAGGGTATGCGGATTGCTTGGAATGACGAAGAGGCGCGCGAGGGCTTCCAATCTTCCAAAAACGAAGCGGCGAATTCCTTTGGCGATGACCGGATCTTTATCGAGAAATTTGTGACCCAGCCACGTCACATTGAAATTCAGGTGCTTTGCGACGCCCACGGCAATGGCATTTACCTGGGCGAGCGCGAATGCTCGATCCAGCGTCGTCAGCAGAAAGTTGTCGAAGAGGCGCCGAGTCCTTTCCTGGATGAGGCCACCCGTAAAGCGATGGGTGAACAGGCTGTCGCTCTGGCGCAGGCGGTGGATTATGCTTCGGCTGGCACCGTGGAATTCATCGTTGATGGTGACAAGAATTTCTACTTCCTGGAAATGAACACCCGGCTGCAGGTGGAACACCCCGTTACCGAGCTGATCACGGGCGTCGATCTGGTCGAGCAAATGATCCGGGTGGCAAACGGTGAGCCGCTGACCATCTCGCAAGACGATATTCAGCTGAACGGCTGGGCGATTGAAAACCGTCTCTATGCCGAAGATCCCTATCGGGGCTTCTTGCCGTCGATTGGCCGTCTGACCCGCTATCGCCCCCCAGCCGAGTTGTCGGGTGGTCCACTGCTGGACAACGGCAAATGGCAAGGCGAGGCTCCCGCGGGCGAGGGGATCGCGGTACGCAATGATACCGGCGTCTATGAGGGCGGCGAAATCTCGATGTATTATGACCCGATGATTGCCAAGCTCTGCACCTGGGCGCCAACCCGTGATCAGGCGATTGAAGCGATGCGCAACGCGCTGGACGGTTTTGAGGTCGAAGGTATCGGCCACAACCTGCCCTTCCTGTCGGCGGTGATGGATCATCCGATCTTTATCGAAGGGGCCATGACCACGGCCTTTATCGAAGAGCAATACCCTGAGGGATTTGTCGGTGTTGATCTTCCCGAAGCGGCGCTGCGCCGTGTTGCGGCCTCGGCGGCTGCGATGCACCGGGTTGCCGAAATCCGCCGCACCCGGGTGTCGGGCCGTATGGACAATCACGAGCGCCGCGTTGGCACCGATTGGGTTGTTTCGCTGCAGGGTCAGAGCTTCGCGGTTTCGATTGATGCCGATCAATTGGGCTCGACCATCACCTTTGATGACGGAGCGCAGATGCGGATCGCCAGCGATTGGACCCCTGGCAACCAGCTGGCCACTTTGGATGTAGATGGCACCCCGCTGGTGCTGAAAGTTGGCAAGATCTCGGGTGGCTTCCGCATTCGCTCCCGCGGTGCAGACCTCAAGGTCCATGTGCGCACGCCGCGACAGGCCGAGCTGGCTGAGCTGATGCCCGAGAAAGTGGCGCCGGATACCTCCAAACTGCTGCTGTGCCCTATGCCGGGCCTGATCGTGAAGATCGATGTCGAGGTCGGCGACGAGGTGCAGGAAGGTCAGGCGCTGTGTTCCGTTGAAGCGATGAAGATGGAAAACATCCTGCGCGCCGAAAAGAAAGGCGTGATTGCCAAGATCAACGCAAGCGCTGGCGATAGCCTGGCGGTTGACGAAGTGATCATGGAATTTGAGGGGTGATCACTGCGGCAGGCATAAGCCGGTTGTCTCGGACAGGGCGCAGGGCTCTGACCGGGACACCGGGTTGTCAGTTGCGCCCCTTGGGGTGCTCTGAGCCTGCCTCTGTGCTGCGCAGTCATGCCGCGTGCACCAAATCTTCAGATCTCTGTGCGAGACCAACCCCATTGGTTTCGCGCAGGATAGCTCATGTTTCGACTGGCACTCACTTTGATCTCGACCCTGTTTCTCCTGTCCGGCTGTGCGCTGGACAAGGAAGAGGAGCTGCGCGTTCAGCTGTCCGAATGGGTGATGCTGGGCGACACCTATTTCTTCGAAAGCAACGGCACCTGCACCGCGGCGGTGTTTCACACCGAAAACCCGCGGATTTCTTCGCTGCTGCCGCCTGCACGCTCGGTAGACACGGGTCTAAAAATGCTGGCCGAGGGGCAGCCGGTGGTCTTCAAAGTGGGCGACAAATCCCCCAATGCATTGGTCGAGTCGATCATGTCGCGGGATCTGCCGCATGGGATCAGCGTGCTCAACTCTGGTCTGGCCGGGGTCAACTGCATGAGCGAGTTGGTCAAATCCATCTACCACCAGGCCATCATGAACCCGACCTCGCGCATGGCCTTTATTCCCGAAGGCCACGGTGTCATGATTGTGGACGCGCAGGCCAAGGCGGTGATCTACGTGCGCAGCAACGGCTAAGGCGTCAGTCTCCGCGCCGGTCTTCGACCTCTTGCAAGCGGTCCTGGAATTTGTCGATGCTGCGGGACAGTTCGCGCACCGTCCAGGGGTGGGGTTTACGTAGCTTAACCCCGCCGTCCTTGCCCAGTAAAACCAGCATGAAGCCCCGCGGACGCAGTTCTTTGCGCAGTGCCGAGGCTGGTTTGGGCCTGGTGTCGGTCAACACCACGACATCACGTTCCAGCAGCGCGTCGGCCTCGCTGGTCAATCGCGCCATCTGCTCTTTGAATCTGGGATCTTCCGGGCTGTCGGCAAAGACCACGATCGGGCGCTTGTGCCATAGAAAGCTGGCCAGATCCGCCTCTTCTCCCGATTGGAACAGCGCAGAGGCTTCGGGCTCTGCCGCCTGGGTTGGAAGCACAAGGGCAAGCGAAAGAAAACTCGACAAAACAACGGCTAGGGATGGTTTCATGATCACTCCTGTTGGCCTCAATATATGCGCATGGCGCGTAAATGCGATGGGCAATCGCCCGATGCGCCGAAATAAATACACTCCTGTTAATCGCTTTGAGAGGGTCTGTGGGCAATGATCTGGCCGACTCCCTTTTCAGAGGTGCGAAACGTGCCTCCTGTCCAAAGAATTGGAAATGCGATGCAAACCTGTCTTCATCTCGGGGCACACCGCTGTGCCACCACCTCTTTTCAGGAATATCTGCGCCAGAATGCGGCAGAGCTGGAAACCAAAGGGGTCGGATTTTGGGGACCGCGCCGAACCCGCAAGGGGTTGCTGCATGGCGTGCTGCCGACCCCGGCCGTCGGTAATTCCCGTGCTCTGGCAAAACGCGCGCAGGGGCGGATCAGGATGAACCTGACCCAAAGCCGCGAACGGGGCATCAAGCAGCTCATCGTCAGCGACGAAAACCTCATTGGCAGCACCCGTACCAACCTGCGTCTGGGGGCGCTGTACAGCGGTGTGGGCGAACGGATGGCGCGCTACGCCGAGGCCTTTGATGGCCAGGTAACAACCGTGGCGCTGAATATTCGCAGCCTCGAGACCTATTGGACCTCGGCGCTGACCTATGCAGTTGTCCGTGGTCATCGCGTGCCACCGTATCTGCAATTGCAAAACTTGGCAGAGAGTAGCCGCAGCTGGCGCGACGTGATTTCTGACATCGCCTGTGCCATGCCGGGGGTCGAAGTCAAGGTGCTGCCCTTTGAAACCTTCGGCGGGCGCCCTGAAGCGCAGCTGGAACAGCTATGCGACTGCGAGGCGCCGCGAACCCATGCGCGGGTGCGTCTGAACGCCTCCTTGCGGCTGGAAGATTTGCGGGCTCATTTGCTGGAAAACGCAGCCCAGGATCTGCCTGAGGGAGAGGGGCGCTGGCGTCCCTTTGATGAGGCCCAATGCGCCATGCTGCGCGAAAACTATGCTGATGATCTGATGTGGCTGGCTGCCGGTGCCGATGGGCAGGCGCAGCTGGTACAGGATCCAGAACACCCGGCGGCGGGACTGAACCTGCCCCAAACAGAACTGACAAGAGGAAGACCCGATGACAAGCAAGACAGACGATTGGCGGGCTCTGGCTGAAAAAGAGCTCCGTGGCCGCCCGCTCGAGGACCTGACCTGGAACACCCTCGAAGGCATTGATGTCAAGCCACTTTACACTGCGGAAGACACCGCAGAGCTGCCGCATATGGGTACGCTGCCGGGCTTTGGTCCCTTTACCCGTGGGGTCAAAGCCACCATGTATGCGGGCCGTCCCTGGACCATCCGTCAGTATGCCGGTTTCTCCACCGCCGAAGAGAGCAACGCCTTTTACCGTCGCAACCTGGCTGCTGGTCAGCAGGGGGTATCCGTTGCTTTCGATCTCGCTACCCACCGCGGCTATGACAGTGACCACGAGCGTGTGGTTGGCGATGTCGGCAAGGCTGGCGTGGCCATCGACTCTGTAGAGGATATGAAGGTGTTGTTTGACGGCATCCCGCTCGACAAGGTTTCGGTCTCGATGACCATGAATGGCGCGGTGATCCCGATTCTGGCGAATTTCATCGTCGCAGGCGAAGAGCAGGGCCATGACAAGTCCCTGCTGGCAGGGACCATTCAGAACGACATTCTGAAGGAATTCATGGTGCGCAACACCTATGTCTATCCGCCAGAACCCTCAATGAAGATCATCTCGGATATCATTGAATACACATCAAACGAGATGCCCAAGTTCAACTCGATCTCGATTTCCGGCTACCACATGCAGGAAGCTGGCGCGAACCTGGTGCAGGAACTGGCCTATACCATCGCGGATGGGCGCGAATATGTACGCGCAGCACTGGATGCGGGCATGGACGTCGATAAATTCGCCGGCCGTCTCAGCTTCTTCTTTGCCATCGGCACCAATTTCTTCATGGAGATCGCCAAACTGCGCGCCGCGCGCACCCTGTGGCACCGGGTGATGACCGAGTTTGATGCCAAATCCGACCGGTCCAAGATGCTGCGGACCCACTGCCAGACTTCGGGCGTGTCGCTGCAAGAGCAAGACCCCTATAACAACGTGATCCGCACCGCCTATGAGGCGATGTCAGCGGTTTTGGGCGGCACGCAGTCGCTGCATACCAATGCGCTGGACGAGGCCATTGCTTTGCCTACCGATTTCTCCGCCCGGATTGCCCGCAATACTCAGTTGGTGCTGCAGGAAGAAACCGGCGTGACCAAGGTGGTCGATCCTCTGGCGGGCTCCTATTACGTTGAAAGCCTGACAAACGAGCTGATCGACAAGGCCTGGGAGCTGATGGCGGAAGTCGAGGAGATGGGCGGCATGACCAAGGCTGTGGCCTCCGGCATGCCGAAGCTGCGCATTGAGGAAAGCGCGGCCCGTCGCCAGGCGATGATCGACCGTGGCGAAGAAGTGATCGTTGGCGTCAACAAGTACCGCAAGGAAAAAGAAGACCCGATCGATATTCTCGATGTGGACAATGTTGCGGTGCGCGAAAGCCAGATTGCCCGGCTAGAGAAAATGCGCGCAGAGCGCGATGAGGCGGCCTGTCAAGCGGCTTTGGATGAATTGACCAAGCGTGCCAAGGAGGGTGGAAACCTGCTGGAGGCAGCTGTCGAAGCGGCCCGTATGCGGGCGTCTGTTGGAGAGATCAGCATGGCAATGGAAAAGGAATTCGGACGTCACCGCGCCGAAGTGAAAACCCTGGCGGGCGTCTATGGCGCGGCCTATGAAGGCGACGAAGGCTTTGCCGCGATCCAGAAATCGATTGATGACTTTGCCGAGGCCGAGGGGCGTCGTCCGCGTATACTAGTGGTCAAGATGGGCCAGGACGGTCACGATCGTGGCGCCAAGGTGATTGCAACGGCCTTTGCTGATATCGGCTTTGATGTAGACGTGGGCCCGCTGTTCCAGACACCGGCCGAGGCCGCTCAGGACGCCATTGATAATGATGTGCATGTCATCGGCATCTCATCCCAGGCGGCGGGTCACAAGACCCTCGCGCCACAACTGGTCAAAGAGCTGAAGGAGCAGGGGGCCGAGGATATCCTGGTGATTTGCGGCGGGGTGATCCCGCAGCAGGACTATCAGTTCCTCTATGACAATGGCGTCAAGGCGATCTTTGGTCCTGGCACCAATATTCCCGAGGCAGCGCAGGATATCCTGAAACTGATCCGCGAAGCCCGCAGTTAAGCGGCATGCAAGTCAATCAACAAAGGGGGCGCAGAGATTTCTGCGCCCCCTTTTGTTAGGATCACCCAATTTGCGATCTTCCTCGCTCAGGAGTAAAAATCGATCAACGGCTGCGAGCTGTCATAGCCGGCCTCCTCCAGAGTGGCCAAAACTGCCTCTCCCAAAGTGGTTTGCTCTTCCTGGCTCACATCATACTCTTCAACCGCCTGGGCGATGAGTTCGACAATCGCGTCGTCGACGGTGGCGATGCCCTTGCTTTCCTGCGGTGGAGGCGGCGGTGGGGGCGGACCTTCGGGACGCCCCATCAGGCCTTGGCCTGTTTGCTTGGTGAGTTCCGAGGTGTCGAAACCGGCATCTGCTAGAGCGGAGGCAAGATCCGAGTTGGAAATGAGCCTGAGCTCTTTGGCCTCGGCCACAACGGTTTGCGCTGTGCTGTCTTTGAGGTTTCCGGTGCCAACATGTGACAACAATTCGGCAACCTTTGCGGTCTGTTCCTCGTTTAGTTTTGTCGACTGTTTGTACAGGTTCGACGTCAGTCCTTGGGCTATGGCGCCTTGGATCAGCATCAGATCGGCCTCCTGGGGTTGGCTGCAATCGGCGGTTTTTGTTTCGGGAACCGTTAAATTCGAGGGTCGTTAACAACTTCCTAGCGTTTGTCTGGGTGGTTAAAATGCTGCTGATATTGCCCATGAAATCCGCCTGATTTCGCCAGGTTTCGGCCGTCATGGTTTCCCAAAGATGAAGATGGGATTGGCTGAGTGGCTGGGTACAGCTGCTTGGGCTTTTGCCTTGAATGTCGCCAAGTACCCTCTAGGGTGGCCGCAAACGGGAGAAAGCGATGGAACTGGATCATCTGGCTGTGGCGGGAGAGACGCTGGAAGAGGCCTGTGCTCACGTCGAAGAGGCCTTGGGGGTGCCTATGCAGCCGGGGGGGCAGCACGCGGTCTTTGCGACACATAACCGTCTTTTGGCTTTGGCAGATGGGCTTTACCTTGAGGCCATTGCCATTGACCCCGCAGCGGAGCCGCAGCGCCAGCCCCGCTGGTTTGATCTGGACCGCTTTTCCGGTGGGCCGCGGATCAGCAATTGGATTTGCCGGTGTACGGATCTGCCGGGGCATTTGGCCCGGCTGCCCGTTCAGGCAGGCGGGCTGGTGCCGCTGACCCGGGGGGATCTGAAATGGGATATGGCGGTGCCTGCAGATGGCATCCTGCCTTACGACAATCTGTTTCCAGCGTTGATTGAATGGCATTCGCCCCATCCCGCGCCCCGGCTGCTGCAACAGGGCTGCGCGCTGCGTCAATTGGTGATTTCGCACCCGCAGGCAGAGGCGCTGCAGCAGCTGGTGCCAATGAGCGATGCGCGACTGCTTTTCGAACAGGGGCCAGCTGGGTTTGCCGCTGAATTTGACACGCCGCACGGGCGCCGCAGCCTAGGCTAGGTCAAAGGCATGATCGGCAGGGATCTGCCGCTTGCCGCAATCATCTGGGCCCGCTGATCGGCGGGACCATGACACGTGAAGTTTTAACGGCTAGGATTTTGAGATGTCTCTTTGGTCCAGAATATCCGATGCGCTCGCTGCCCTGGGGCAGGGGGAAAGCCTTTCAGATGTCTTTGATCGCCTGCGCGCCCCACCTGAGCGCTCGGTTGCCTTTGCCATTGCGGTGATTGCCCTGGGGGCCAAAATGGCCAAGGCCGACGGGCAGGTGACCCGCGATGAAGTCACCGCCTTTCGCGAGGTGTTTCAGATTGCCCAGAACGATGAGGCCGGCGCGGCGCGGGTCTTTGACATGGCTCGAACAGATATTGCCGGCTATCAGGACTATGCGGCGCGGATCCAACGCATGTTTGCCACAGATTCCACCACGCTTTGCGATTTGATGGAGGGGCTGTTTCATATTGCCATGGCGGATGGGTTTTATCATCCCGGCGAAAACGAGTTTCTGGAAGATGTGAGCCGGATCTTTGGTCAAACCCCAGAGCAGTTTCAGGCGCTAAGGGCGCGGTTTGTCCCGGATGCGCCCAAAGACCCCTATACGGTGCTGGGCGTGTCGCCCGATATGCCACATGAGAAAATTCGCAAACATTGGCGCCAGCTGGTGCGGGACACCCATCCGGATGCCATGATCGGGCGCGGCGTGCCGGAAGAGGCGGTGCGGCTGGCGGAAAAACGCATGATTGATATCAACCGCGCCTGGGATCAGATCAACGGATGTACAAAGCATGCGCCTGGTCACCTATAATATCGAATGGTTCGCGCATCTGTTTGATGATGCGGATAATCTGATGCTCGATGACAAGCCCTCGGGGCGCTATGGCATCGACCGATACACCCAAGGCCAGGCCATTGCTCAAGTGCTGCAGCGGCTGGATGCGGATGCGGTGATGGTGGTCGAGGCGCCAAATACCGGGCGCAAGCAGCGCTGCACCCGAGCCCTGGAACGGTTCGCCGCCGAGGCTGGCCTGCGCACAGATACCGCTGTTTCCGGATTTGCCACGGACACCCATCAGGAGATTGCACTGCTCTATGATCCTGCGGTGATGAACGTCGAAGCGGATCCAAAGTCCAGCCAACGCGCCCCACGGTTTGACGACAGCTTTCAAATTGATCTGGATGTTGACGACCGTATGGACCTCGTGCGCTTTTCCAAACCACCGCTCGAGCTGCATGCAACCACTAAGGGGGGAACCGTGCTGCGTTTGATCGGGGCACATCTGAAATCCAAGGCGCCGCATGGGGCGAAAACGGCCGAGGAAGTGGCTCAGGTCTCCATCGCTAACCGACGTAAGCAACTGGCCCAGGCGATCTGGCTGCATCGGCGGATCAAGGAGCATGTGGAGAGCGGCGACAATATCATTGTCATGGGTGATCTTAACGATGGCCCGGGGCTGGACGAATATGAGCGCCTGTTTGGCAAATCCTCGGTCGAGATCGTCATGGGCACCGAGCTGCGAGACCCTCACGCGCAGAACTTGCTGAAGCCGCGAGAGCCGGTGCTGCCCTCGACTTCCCGCTTTTACAATCCGGAAACCAAACGCTATTTTCGGGCCCTTCTCGACTATATCATGATCTCGCAGGGGCTAGAGGCCCATGCGCCGTCCTGGCGGATCTGGCACCCGTTCGAAGATGCCGAATGCTATGATGACATCCCCCTTAGAGAGGCGTTGCTTGCGGCTTCGGATCATTTTCCTGTCTCGCTGGATCTCCAGCTGACTTAAAATCCTTACGCAGAAAGAGTATATGACCCTCATGAAACATATTTTTGCGCCCGCCCTTGTTGCCTGTACATTGATTGCTGCCCCTCTTGCCGCCCAGGACAGCGAGGAGGGGGGCTCCAGTCTGATGGAGCGCGGGGCCGAGCTGTTTTGGAAGGGGCTGCGCGAAGAGATGGCGCCGTCGTTGCAAGAGCTGGAAGGGCTGATGGAGAAGATCGGTCCCTCAATGCAGAGCTTCCTTGCCGAGATGGGGCCAGCGCTGGCTGATATCGCCGAGAAGGTCGAGGACTGGAGCCGCTATGAGGCGCCTGAGATCCTGCCCAATGGTGATATCATCATCCGCCGAAAACCTGATGCGCCCGAGAGCGAGACTGCGCCAGAAACAGAGGACGGATCAACTGATCTCTGATCGGGGCAGTGATGCCTGGCATGCGGACCTCATCCTGGCTATTTGCGGATTTTTACGCTGACTTCGGCCTCTAGCGCATCGGCGAGGGAGTTCAGCCGCCCCTCGGCCACTTCGCCAAACAGATCTTCAGAGGCGTGGGGCAATTCCAGGCAGAGGTGACGTTTGCGCGGCTGCCATTTCAGCCGCCCGATGTCGCCCTGTTCGCTGACCATCAGCATGGCGCCAAAACGCATGGCCTTGCCCAGGATTTCGGCTTCTTTCTGGCCCTTTTCATCCAAGAGGTCATAGAGATACTCAAAGGCGGTGCCTTGCCGCTTGTTGCGGTAGCGATGCAGCAGGGCAAGGCCCAGGAAAATGCGCTCCGAATGTTTGAGCCCGCCCAGATTGGCGCGGGTTGCGTTGTCAAAACAGACCTCGGCACGGTAGTCAGGATGAGCACGCCAGCTGACGTCATGCAGCAGGCAGGCGGCCTTGATCAGGCGTTTTTTGGTCTCAGGGCCGGATTTGAACAGGGGAATGACAAAATCATAAAGCGTCTTGCCAAAGCCGGGCAGGCGGGCGTCTTTGGCTTCAGCAAAGCGGCAGGATTCGATCAGCGGATCCCGATCACGCAGCCGCTGCGGCATCTGCTCATAGAGCAGGCCTTCGCGAATGCCATAACTGGAGACGGCGATGTCTTTGGGCTTGAAGGTTTTGACCAGGCGCGACAACACATCGATGGCATAGGGCACAAGTGACATCCGGGCACTGGAGATGCCGCAGGCCAGCCTTAGCTCTTCGATATCGGTGGCATCGATGTATTTCAGCGTCTCGCGAACATCTTTGGCGGTCATGCGGTATTCATGCAGAACCCGTAGCGGATAGCCCCGGCGCATCATGTCCACCCGAGCAATGGCCCGCCAGCTGCCGCCGACCAGAAACAGACGGTCCGTCTGTTGCCCCATCTTGGCGCTTAGGTCTTTCATCACCGATGTAATATGTGCCTTGCGTCCGCGGCGCCCGCCTTTGATATCGCGCAGCTTTAAGGGACCAAGCGAGGAGGTCACGCGTTTGCCAACTTCGCCCTCGTGGATTTCGGCCAGCTCCATCGAGGAGCCGCCAATATCGCAGACCAGACCATAGGAGCCGGGCCAGCCCAGCAGGACGCCCTGCGCCGACAGCCGTGCTTCTTCGCGCCCATCAATGACCCAGATCTTCAATCCGGTTTCACGCAGGACCTCTGCGCAGAAATCTGCCCCATCAGAAGCGTCGCGCACCGCAGCCGTGGCCACCACCGACAGGCCCGGCAGGCCCATGCCCTCGGCCAGGTGCTGGAACCGGCGCAGGGCTGACAGTGCCCGTTCCCGGCCTTTGGGGTTGAGGGTGCCGGTTTCGGACAGACCCGCGCCCAGGGCGCACATGATCTTTTCGTTGTAGAAATAGGCTGGGCTGCGCGCCGCGCCGTCAAAGATCACCATCCGAACCGAGTTCGACCCGACATCTACAACACCCACCCGCGACAGGGCGCGCGCGCTGGGGTCGTCAAACACGGGGCGACCAAAGGGCCCCCAATCCGGGGCCGGGCTGTCTTTGGCTGCGGTCATGGGCGCCTCATGCGTTCGGTGTTTCTGGGGTCACGATGGGTCATGCCTGCGGCTGGGTCAATCGCCAGCAGTTGCGACATTTTTGGTTTCTTCTGGCAGATCAGTTGGGAGATCTTGTGACATTAGTCTGACCGCCAGAGGGCGCGACAGGGTGCGCCCCTCGGATAGGGCCAGATTGTCGAGCTGATCAACGATGCAGGCCGCAGCCGCAAAGGAGCGGTCCATATGCGCCACAAGATAGGGGATCACATCAGGTTTGGGGGTGACCTGCCGGTCGTTAAAAAGTTTTGCCAGCACCACGGCGAGCAGGGCATCATCTGGCGCTTGGAGCTCGGCGTGGGTTGCGGCCTGCACCCGGCTTTGCAGATCCGGCAGTGAAAGCTGCCAGAGATTGGGGGCTGCCCGCCCTGTCAGCATCAGCGCGTGACCATTGGAGAGCACCAGATTGTGCAAATGAAACAGGGCGTTCTGGCCCTCAGCATTGCCCGCGATTGCGGGTACATCTTCGACCACGATAGGGCCCTGTGCCAGGTCTGGAACCATATCCTCTGTAAGGCTGCTGGCCTGGATGATCCGGGCACCGGACTGGCTGGCCCAGACATGGGCCAAATGGGTTTTGCCGGCTCCAGCCGGACCTGTCAGCACCAACTTGCCGCTGGGCCAGTGGAAGGCTGGATCCAGCAGAGCCACTGCCATGGCATTGGAAGGGGCGACAAAGAAATCATCCCGCCCCAGGGCCGTTTTGGCGGGCAGATCAAAGCTAAGTTGCTGGGCCATTTAGTGCTCGTCTTGTTGCTGCGATGCCGGGTGTTCAAACCCCCGGTACAATCGGCTGTCGAGATACTGTTCTACGAGGAAACGCGCAACCACTCCGAGGGCGGCCGCAAGGGGAACCGCAATCAACATGCCGACAAAGCCAAACAGGGCCCCAAAGATCGACAGCGCCAGCAGCAGCCAAACGGGGTGCAATCCGACGGAGTTGCCCACCAGCTTGGGCGTTAGATAGTTGCCCTCGATCATCTGGCCGATGGCAAAGATGGCGCCAACCATGCCGATGGACCACCAGTCGCCCCAGAATTGAAACAGCGCCAGGCCAATGGCCAGAGCGCCGCCGATCAGTGCGCCAAGGTAGGGGATAAAGGTGACCAAGCCGGCGATAAAGCCCACGGCCAGGCCAAAGTTGAGGCCGACAATCATCAAAGAGACCGCATAGTAGCTGCCCAAGATCAGGCAGACGGTTCCCATGCCGCGGATAAACGAGGCCAGAACCGCATCAATCTGTGCCATCAGGCGGCGGATGACCGGCGCATGGTCCCGCGGCAACAGCTCATCTACGCGGGCGATCATCCGATCCCAATCCAGCAGGAAATAGACAGACACCACGGGAACAATAACGAGCAATACCAGAACATTGAGGAGAGAAGCTGCAGATCCCGCAATGCCTTCGATCAGTTCGATCCCTTTGCCCTGAAGGGTGCCGGCGATCGAGGCAATGGTTTGTTGCGCCCGGCTGCCTTCGGTAAAGATCGAGGGGAAATGGGTCTGCGCAAAGGCCCGCAGATCGCGAAAGGCTTTGGGCAGGGTTTCTGTGAGATCTATCAACTGGTTGATCAGGGTTGGAAGCACAATCAACAGCCCCAGCAGGAACACCAGAACAGCAAGCACCACAATCAGCCCGGTTGCGGCGGTGCGGCTTAGCCCCATGGTCTCCAGCCGGTCAGCGATGGGATCAATCAGATAGGCAATGGCGGCCCCCAAGACAAAGGGCAGCAAGACATCCCCCAGCGACCACATCACAACGGAAAAGACCAGGGCTGCTATGCCCCAGTACTTGAACTGCTTTTTTGCCGGAAGGGCCATGACTGCGCTGCCTTTTCTGAGGATCAATCCCTGCGATCTTGGCTCAGTCATCGCCCAAGGTTCCGCGCCATGCAAGAGCTCTGCGACCCCTGTTCGGGATCTCAGCCGTTTTTTGCACAGAAATTCGGGCACTGATCCCGCTTGGCGCTGGGGGGGCGTGGTGGTTTAGCTCGGGTGTAGGGTGCCCAATTCTGGGGTCTCGTCGCGGGCCTCTTCATCTGGCCAATTGGTGCGCCAGATCTCTGCGGACCAATGGCCACAATGCACCGAGGGGCGCTCAAAACCGGGCAGGGCGGGCAGCAGCGGCTGTACCACCACGTCATGGCGGGGCACGGCAAAATAAGGGAAGGAGTAGCGCTCCTTGCCGCTTTTGTTCACCACCCGGTGCGGGGTGGACACCAGGCGCCCACCGGACCAGAGCTCGAGCATATCACCAATGTTGACCACAAAGCCGCCGGGCGGGCAGTTCGGGGTGATCCAGTTGCCATCGCGAGTCTGCACCTCCAGCCCGCCAACCGGATCTGGGGCGATGATGGTCAGCGCATCGGTGTCTTTGTGCGGATGAATGCCAAAGCCCGGCTCGTCCGGGGCCTGCGGTGGGTAGTGCAGCAAAGACATATTGGTCAGCGGCTTGCGAAACGCCTGGCGCAGGCTGTCGGGGGTGAGGCCCAGCCCGCGTTCCAGGGCGGCAAGCAAGAGATCCGCCACGCCGTCCAGCTCTTGCCAGTACCGCAAAATGACCTTTCCTGCCTGGGGGACTTCGACCGGCCAAAGGTTGGGACCATAGAGTGCACAGTCCTGGCGGATCGGATCTTCGCTGGTGACTTCGTGATGCAGTTTGTAGCCTTCGTATTTGTCAGCTGTGCCGGAGCCGTCATTGGGGGTGAAAAAGCCCATCGGGATATAGCCGCGATAATTGTCGCGCGTGATGGCCTGTTGCCATTTGGAGCTTTCCTCAATGGAAAAAATCTCGCGGCAGGTTTGGCGCACTTGATCAACGGTTTGCGGCGCGATTCCGGTGCCGGTGATCGACAGAAAACCGATATCGGTGCAGGCATCCAGAATGGCCGCAATGGTGCTGGCGTGATCGGCATGCTCCGGGTCGCGCAGGGGCGAGAGGTCAATGGTGGGAATGCTCTGCATCAGTGGATCCTCACGCCCTGGCGTTTCAGCTCGCTTTGCACTGCAGAAATGTCGACCGCATCCAACGCGCAGGCAGATTTGATCGAGAGCGCCGCCGCGATGCCTGCGCCCTGTCCGGCGACGGCGCAACAGGCCATGTTGCGGGTGGCGGCATGGGCGACCTTGTCGCCGCCGATCGCACGGCCGGTGACCAGCAGGCCTTCGACGCCCTTGGGCAACATGCAGCGATAGGGGATCTGCATGTAGCGCCCGGTGGTGGGCAGGATCAGGATGCCATAGCCGTCGATGAATTCGGGATAGATGCCGATGCTATCCTCAAAGCGGCCCTGATTGCGGGTCTCATCCTCGGTGATGTTGTGAAAGGCGTCGATCTTGCGGGTGTCGCGGATGCCGATGGTCATGCCAAAATTGCGCAGCCGCGCCGCCTCGCAGCCGGGCGTATAGGCGTTCAGCGCCTTGATCGCCTGCATCGCCTGAGCACGCCCCTCGATTTCACCGCGCGTCATGCTGTCGGGGTCGGTGCCGTCGATGCCGGCCAGATGCACCAGGTTCATGTAGGTCATCTCGCCACTGTCATGCACAGCGCCCCAGGTGCCGCCGATGGTGTTGAGATGTGCCGGGATCACCCCGTCGCGGATCGCCTGGCCAAAGGGTTTGGCCAGAAAGGGCGAATACATCGCGTCTTCCTTGCCAGAGGTTTCAACCTGCCATTCGCCAGTCGACCAGTCCGCATAGGTCTGTGGGTCTGCCTTGATCCCCTCCATGAACTTCTGTTTGTCGACGCCTGCGATGTGGAACATGACGCTGGCGGCCTGCATCTCCTCCACCGGTGTTTTGATCGTTGGGGCCCCCATCATCTGCGCAATATCGGCGTCCCCTGTGGCGTCAATCACCCGTTTGGCCAGAATGGCTTCGCGCCCGGCCTTACTCTCGACGATGATACCAGTGATCCGGTTGCCCTCGCGGATTGGGGCCACAAAAACCCGGTGCAGCATCGGATGGATGCCCGCCTCTTCGACCAATCGGTCTGCCACCAGCTTGAAACCCTCGCTGTCCAGCTCATAGGACAGGGACTGGCTTTCCGGCACCGCAGCACCCATAGCCTTGGCGCGCTCTTCAAACTCCCAGCCGATCCCACCGGCCTCAACGGTTTTCTCGTGGCGATACCAAGCAAAGCCCTCGACACCCACTGTGGTGATATTGCCGCCAAAACAGCCAAAGCGATCCAGCAGCGTCACCGCAACGCCCGCGCGGGCTGCCGCCAGAGCCGCCGCCAGCCCGCCGGGGCCAGAGCCCACAACCAGCACTTCGGTTTCATGGATGACCGGAATGTCGCGGGCGGGTTCCTGAATGGTCTTGGTCATGTCTTTCTCCCCAAAGACGATTTTTGCCCCCTGTACCAGGAGCGTTTCCGCTAACAAGCAGATTCTTGTATGATCATTCAAGTTATTTTGCGACAGGGTTGGCGGTTTTGGACAGGGAAGCGGGAAACGGAACTAGGATTTGTGAAGTGCCAAACAATATGCACAATGGGGAAATGCAAGTTTACCGTTGTTTGGTGGCTCAGGTTTTATGGGAATAGCCAGTGGTTCTAGACGGAACGCACAGCCAGTTTGAGATCTATGAGGCCATAGATGTGGCGATCATAGTGATGGAGGTCGGCAAAGACGGCCTGCCGCGTTACGTGATGACCAATTCCGCTGCGCGGGAGATTTCGGGACTGTCGCGAGAAGCCTATCTTGGCAAAACCCCAAAAGAGCTATTTGGTGGGGTGATTGGAGATCGGGCCTTGGCGCTGCAATTGGGCGTGATCGAAGCCGCAGAAGAAACCTCATATGAAATCACCATCCCCAGAGTGCAGAACACGCGCTACCTGCGGACAACGATGAAGCCTGTTTTTGATGCAGCGGGAACGCTGACCCATCTTGTCGGAACAATTGCGGATATTACCTCGGCGCGTGAGCTGGATATGGCTCTGGAACTTGCCAAGATTGCGCGGGACAAGGCAGAAGAGGCAAACCGTGCCAAGGAGCGGTTTCTAGCCAATATGAGCCACGAGATCAGAACGCCGATGAACGGGATTCTGGGAATGTGTGAACTGATGCTAGAGACCGAGCTGGACGAACAGCAGCAGCAGTTTGCAGCAACCGTTCACAGCTCGGCAGAAGACCTGTTGAAAATCATCAATGACATTTTGGATTTCTCGACCATCCAGGCTGAAAAGATAGATCTGCACCTGGCCCCGTTTTCTTTGCACGGGCTGGTGCAGGGGGTTGGGGATCTCTTATGGGCGAATGCCGCTTTCAAAGGCGTGGAGTTGCACACGCAGATCCCGGAGGATGTGCCGGATAGCTTTGTGGGCGACGCAGGCAAGCTGCGCCAGATATTGCTCAACCTTGTTGGCAATGCGATCAAGTTCACGGAACGGGGGCAGGTGGAGCTGAGCCTGTCGTATCACCCAGATGATCCGGGTTTTCCTATTCGTCTGGCGGTAGCCGATTCCGGAGCGGGTATCGACGAAAGCCGTTTGGAGTCTGTTTTTTCTGCCTTCGTTAAGGTGGACAGCACCGCAACCCGCGAGGTCGAGGGCACGGGGCTGGGGTTGGCGATTACCCAGGCACTGGTTGAGCGCATGGGGGGACAGGTGGAGGTCTCCTCTCAGATTGATGTGGGCTCAACATTCACGGTGCATCTGAACCTGCCCAGGTCAACGGCTTCCGAGGTTGTTCCTCTGCGCAGGGGGGCAAGGTCAGATGGTCAAGCAAAGGCGGCATCACCGGCAAAGCCCGCACCACAACAGGATTATGAGACACTGAAGCGGATGAGGATCCTGGTGGCTGAAGACAATAAAACCAATCAGCTGGTGGTGAAAAAGATGCTGGGATCTACTGGAGCAGCCCTGCATTTTGCCTCCGATGGCCAACAGGCTCTTGAGACCTACAAACAGGGGGGCTGGGATCTGATCCTCATGGATCTGGCGATGCCGGTGCTCGGAGGGTTAGAGGCCACCCGATTGATCCGGGAGTACGAGAAGAAAAGCCAGAACCCGGAATGCAGGATTGTGGCCTTGACCGCCAATGCTCAACCCAGTGATGCCAAGAAATGCTTTGCCGCTGGCATGAACGGTTTTTTGACCAAGCCGTTCCGAAAAGCTGATCTGCTCTCTCAGTTGCGGGCCTGAGTGTGGCGCTGGGCGCGGGGGGCTGGCTGTTGTTTGAAGACATCAGGCGCTTCGCTTTCTTGATCCATTGATCAAAGGACTGTTCCTGAAGCACTGTGCTTGCCACAATCCCTGATCGGGGTTGTCAGGCACTTAGCGGTCTTGGCATATTCTGCCAGTGCCGATGATGCGGCGCGCAGGGCAAATGTCAGCCTTTGTTGGAGAGGGGGTGGGATCTCTCCCCTTGCTCAGCTCTCTTGCAGCCACTAAACCGGGCAGGAATTCGACCTACCCGAACCCTTCAGCCTAGGATCTCCGATGCGCCTGTCCCGTTACTTCCTGCCTGTTCTGAAAGAGAACCCCTCTGAGGCCCAGATCGTCAGCCACCGCTACATGCTGCGCGCCGGCATGATCAAGCAATCCTCCGCTGGGATTTACTCCTGGTTGCCGCTCGGCTTCAAAGTGTTGAAGAAGCTGGAAGGCATCGTGCATGAGGAGCAGCAGCGCGCGGGTCATATGCCTATGCTGATGCCTACCATCCAGTCGGCCGATCTGTGGCGTGAGTCCGGTCGTTATGACGACTATGGCCAGGAGATGCTCCGGGTCGAGGACCGCCACGGCCGCGATATGCTTTTCACCCCTACGGCCGAAGAGCTGATCACCGATATTTTCCGCGCCCATGTCAGCAGCTATAAGGATCTGCCGCTGACCATGTATCAGATCCAGTGGAAATTCCGTGACGAGATCCGCCCGCGCTTTGGCGTGATGCGGGGGCGTGAATTCTACATGAAGGACGGCTATAACTTCGACCTCACCAAAGAGGACGCGCTGCACGCCTATAACCGCCATCTGGTGACCTATCTGCGCACCTACGAGCGCATGGGGTTGCAGGCCATTCCAATGCGGGCCGATGGTGGTCCCATTGGTGGTGACTACACGCATGAGTTCCTGGTGCTGGCCGAGACCGGTGAATCCGAGGTTTTCTATGATAGCGCGGTGACCGATCTCACCTTTGGCGACCGCGAGATCGATTATGACAGCGTCGAACAGTGCCAGGGCGTGCTGGAGGAGTTCACCTCGAAATATGCCCGCACCGATGAGACCCATGATGAGGCATTGTTCAATGAAGTGCCCGAAGTGCGCCGCCGGGTTGCACGCGGCATCGAGGTAGGCCAGATCTTCTATTTTGGCACCAAATATTCCGACGCATTGAACGCAACCGTGCAGGGGCCGGATGGCAAACCAACGCCAGTCCATATGGGCTCGCACGGCATTGGTGTCTCGCGTCTGTTGGGCGCCATCATCGAGGCCAGCCACGACGACAAGGGCATCATCTGGCCCGAGGGCGTCACCCCCTTCCATTGTGGGATCGTCAACCTCAAGCAGGGCGATGACGAGGCCGATGCGGCTTGCAACCAGCTTTATGCTGCGCTGACCGCGCTGGGCCTGGAGCCGCTTTATGATGACCGCAAAGAGCGCGCGGGCGGCAAGTTTGCGACTATGGATCTGATTGGTCTGCCCTGGCGCATCACCGTTGGCCCGCGCGGCTTGAAAAACGGCGTGGTCGAGCTGACCTGCCGCCGCACTGGCGACAGCGAAGAACTGAGCCCGGAAGAAGCGGTCAAAAAAGTGGCCGCAATCTATGCGCCGCATGGAACCACACGCGGTTTCTGATTATTGCCTCTGTCCCAGGGCATTTGTCTCGATGAAGGGGCGGATTGAAAGATCCGTCCCTTTTTTTGACTTTTGCGACAAGTTCGTAAGAAGCACATAAAACTCATCCCAACTTTCCTCTGTAGCCCGGCTCAAGCCCCCTTTGAGTTTGGATTTGATTAACCGCTGACTGCTCATAGTTTTCAGGTAACTCAGCCAGTCAGGGCTAGGAGGGAGGCGTTTCACCGTCGGTTGATGGCGAAGCGGGCTTGGTTTCCTTTCAGTATGGCCCCTGGCAGTAAATGAAGGAAACTACAGTGTTGAAATCGACTTTTCTGACGGCCCTTGGCGCCTCTACTTTTGTTGCCGGTATGGCCGGGGCCGCCGAATTGGGGGATGTGGATACGCCCATCCGCCTCGCGTTGAATGACTGGACAGGGCATCAGGTCAGCACCTATGTGGCCGGGGAAATGTTGAAGGCCGCCGGCTATCAGGTGGAATATGTTGGCGCCACAAACCAGGACGTCTGGGCTGCGATGGCGGCAGGCGAAATTCATGCCAATGTTGAAATCTGGTCCACCAGCCAGACCGAAGAAGTGGCCGAATACATGGCCAGCGGCAGCACCACCGATTTGGGTGATCTGGAGCTCTATGCGCAGGAAGGGCTGGTCTACCCGGCCCATGTTGCTGATCTTTGCCCAGGCCTGCCCAACTGGGAAGCCCTGCGCGACTGTGCCGGGGTCTTTGCGACAGCTGAGACTGGCGACCAGGGCCGTCTGCTGGGCTACCCCGAGGTCTGGAGCAGCCCTGGCGCGGATCGCGTTGAAGGCTTGGGGCTGCCCTTTGCCACTACGCCAGCTGCAGATGAAGCCGCTTTGACGGACGCCCTGCGCGAGGCGGTTGAAAGCAACAGCCCGATCCTGGCCACCTTCTGGCAGCCACATTGGGCGATGATGGAATATGATCTGAAATTTGTGCAACTGCCCGCCGCCGAGCCCGCCTGTTTCACTGATCCCTCCTGGGGGCCCAACCCCAATGCAGTCAATGACTGCGGTTTTGAAAGCGCGCGGGTGATGAAGGCTGGCTGGGGGCAGTTGGCCGAGAAATGGCCAGCGGCTTTTGAAATCCTGTTCACCTACACGCTGCACATCGAAGATCAGCAACCCATGATGGGCTCAATCGACGTCGAGGGCCGCCCTGTGGAGGAAGTGGTCAAGGAATGGATGAGCATGAATGACTTCGTCTGGCAGCCTGTCGTGGATGATGCGACCTCCTAACCTGCTTTTCTTCGCAGGCGACTGACGCAGTGCAAAAGGCCCGGGCGTAGACCCGGGCCTTACCTGTTTTAAGAAGCGGTCTTGTGCCTTAGGAGGCCCGGCTGAACTTGGCATCCGCAGGCATATGGGCATCGAACAGGCTGGCAATGATCCGGGTCAGCGGGCGAGCCTCGCGCGGGATCTCCAACCTGTCGACGCTCAGGCTGACCAATTCGCCAAAACGTGCCATGACTCGGTCCAGATCGGCGTCCAGACCTGCTGTCAGCTCTCCGAATTGCTGGCGCAAGGCGGTTCGGTCCAAAGTGAAATCACACATGATCATCTCGATGGCGCGGGCGCGCATCAGATCTTCATCGGTCATCTCGTGGCCGCGGGAGCCCGCCAGTTGCCCGGACTCGATCTGTTTGACATAGGCAGGAGTGGCGGCGGCGTTTTGAACATAGCCACCAGGAAAGCGCGAGATCGACGAGGCGCCAATGCCGATCAGGGCAGGGTAGGTGTCATCGGTATAGCCCTGGAAATTGCGCCGTAGATGGCCGGTGCGGGCGGCCTGCGACAGGCGATCCTGAGGCAGGGCAAAATGGTCGATGCCAATGGCGTCAAATCCGGCCTCCGCAAAGGCCGTGGCGGATTGTACGGCCAGCGCATAGCGCGCCGGATCATCCGGCAGAGTGGCCTCGTTAATCAGTTGTTGGCGTTTGGCGACCCAGGGCACATGGGCATAGCCAAATAGGGCTATGCGGTCAGGCTTGAGGCTCAGAACCTTCTCCAGAGTATCGGCCATACGCGCCGGGGTCTGATGCGGCAGCCCATAGACCAGATCAGCGTTGAGAGAGGTGATGCCAGCGGCGCGGAGGTCTTCGACACAGGCCAGAGTTGCCTCATAGGGCTGCATGCGGCCGATGGCCTCCTGCACCAGAGGGTCAAAATCCTGAATCCCGATACTGGCCCGGTTCATGCCTTCCGCAGCCAGGGCGGCGATCTTGTCCCGGTCCACCAGCGTTGGATCGATTTCCACAGAAAATTCCCAGTCCGGTGTCTGCGGGAAGACCCGTTTGACCGCGTGGGCCAATCTGTGGATCAGGGCAGGCGGCAGAATCGTTGGCGTGCCGCCGCCCCAATGCAGGCGTCCCATTTGCAGCCCCTGAGGCAAGGTTTTGGCCAGCAGGGCCAGCTCGGCCTCCAGGGTGCCGATATAGCTTTCAACTGGGCTTAGCGATTGGGTGCCCTGGGTGCGGCAGGCGCAGAACCAGCACAGGCGTTCACAAAAGGGGATGTGAATATAGACCGAGACCGGGACCTGCGGGTCCAGATCTGCCAATTGTCGCCCCTGTGAGGCCAGCCCAACAGATGGGCTGAATACCGGGGCTGTCGGGTAAGAAGTGTAGCGGGGCACGCGGCTGTCAAAAAGCCCAAGCGCTGCGAGGCGATCAATCTGTTTCATGACTCCCATTTGTCCCTTATCGCGGGGTATCGCTTTGCGCAGGATCAAATTGGGGGAAATTCTGGAGCTGGTTTTTGGTCTGGTTTTTCCTGAGATAGGCAATTTAAGGCTTTGAAAAATAACGGAGCCTGGCAAGAACAATCCACTGTACTGCCGTGCAGAAAAAAATCCCGCCTTGGCGCATTTTTCCGTTTGACCCGGTCAGCACATCGCCTT